>NZ_JBNPTT010000005.1:0-768244 GCF_051167795.1 Bradyrhizobium sp. HKCCYLS1011
AAATACAGTTGATAGAAGCGCTGCTTTTCGGTCCTCGGCATGACGGTGCTTGGTCGGTTGGGACCACGCACCTGAAACGGCACGCTCAAGCCAACGACGGCCCTAAATCGATCCGGTCTGAACAGAGCGCAGCGCCAGGCGACCGGCGCTCCCCAATCATGTCCGACAACGACTGCTTGATCCGTGCCGATCGCGTCGAGCAATCCGACCATGTCTCCGGTCAAATGCAATAGAGTGTATTGATCGATCGCATCAGGTTTGTCGGTCTGCCCGTAACCACGCATGTCGGGCGCGATGGCGCGATATCCGGCAACAGCGAGCGCTTCCAATTGGTGCCGCCACGAATACCAGCACTCCGGAAAGCCATGGCAGAGAAGCACGGTGGGGCCGCTCCCTGCTTCGGCCAGGTGCATTCGAATGCCATTTGTCTCGATAAATCGAAACGATATCGTCATTGCCAACCTCCGTAAGATCCGGCCACATTGTGAGCTCCAGCCACAACCGAGGTGGCTTCGCCGACACCAGTCGAACGGCGGACCGCCAAAACGACGTGCTCTAAGAATTTATTTTCGAGCCCGCACCGCGCCTCCGGCAGCATCGGCGCCAGGTCGGCTTCGGGTCAAAGGCTGCCCTCAGCAGGCAACATGCCCTTGGTCGGGTCATCTCTCGGAAGCGGATATCACACCGCTCCGAGCTGAGGTCAGCCACGGGGCCACTTCCGGACGCATGCATCGCAACGAATTGCGGCGTGTTCGATCCGTTCGTCGGGCACAAGCCGCACCTAGCTCATTCGGGCAGTCACACTTTCCGAGAGCCTCAATTGGCAGCTTTGACGGGCGGCTTCGGAGTCCGCGGGTCAGCGTTTCGTGGTCACCCAGGCCATGAACGCACCAGTCGCGTCCGCCCCGATGGCAATGCGCCCGAAATCGGGGACATCGAACGGCTGCCGGACGATCCTGCCGCCATTTCTCTCGATCTCGGCAATGCGCCGGTCGACATCGTCGACTTCGAGATAGCTCAACCAGTGCGGCGGATCGCCATCGGGAACGATTCCGCGCATGTCGAGGATGCCGGCGACCGGCTTGCCCTCCGCCTTGGCGATCCAGTAGGTGCGGTCCCGGTCCGGCATCGGCATGCCCTCGAACGTCCATCCGACTGTCGCGGCATAGAACGCCTTGGCCGCCTCGACATCCCGCGTGTACAGCTCGTTCCAGACGAAAATTCCGAGAGTCATGGCATCCTCCGTGTCATTGGGCTTGAACGGCACCGCCGTCGAAACCGACCTGGACCCAACTCGGCAGCGCCCACCCAGAGGACGAACGAGACCTTGCAAGCCCGACAGCGGGCGTCAACCTTGTCCTTCGCCCAGGCTCTATCTAATTGCGCAGGCGAGCGCGGGAATCAGTGCCAGGTCAGTTCTGGGGTCAATTCCGGACTCACGCACTGCAGCAAGTCGCATCCTATTCAAACATATCAGGCGCTGTCGCGAGCAGCGTCGGCGGAGCAACTGTTCGAGGAGGTAGTCAGGTCAAATAACGGCAATCTTGCGCATTTCGACGTTTGAGAAATACTCAACTTGCGCATCTGGCAGCTCTTCTCGGATGTGGTTCGTTATTGCAATTCCCTCCCGATCCAACTGCTGGTTCTTGGCCTTGTCGACAAACTGGAAGTAATGTGCATTTTCATATTCGAGCAACCACTCCGCAATTCGCTTCGCCAAATTGGGAGAAAGCCCCAGCTCGTTGGGATCGATATACCCCCCCGCTTTTGCATCTCGAATTCCTGTCCCCGATAGCATTCCGTCGACTATCAAACTGCGCTCGTTCATTTTTTCGGCCTAAAGGATCGATGATCAATGATGCTACTTTGTTACTCCGATTTCGAATACTCCATTTTTATCATTCACCGAGCCGGAGCAGGTAACTTGAATGGCCATTTGGCCTGATCCGGCGCGACATTGTCGAATGTCGGAGTTGGGTCACAAGCTGCCATTTGGTCCTAAACCGCCGGAGATCGGCTCTCGCCCAGACAGCCGACCGTCATACTGGAATGCCTGACGCCGCATGGGCACCTGCTGACCTGGGCGGATGCAGCAAGCAACCTGTTCGAAAACCCTTTCCCGGCAAAGCCGAAACTTGCAGCAGCTCGCAGCGACCCAAGGGGCCGATGAGGATCGCATGAGCCGGGCGCGCTTAGCGCCGAGAGGCGAGGGTTGGACCGGTGGTCCATGTTTGATCGGCGGGGCCGCTCTGCAGCGTCGCTCGCCTTTCGGCAATGGCATGATTGAACAGTTCAAGGACCAGACCGAATGCGGCCAGGTCCTCTTGTTCGATTGCTCCATCGTCGTAGGACTTGAGGGTCTCGCGAATGATCGCGTCGACTTCGCGTTGCCTTGTCAGCAGATCGTGTTCCGACCCAGCATTGTGAACCTCCGATATCGCGGCAAGAATGCGGTTGCGACAGCTGCTGTTGTCGTCCGGTTCGTCCCGGTTCAGATAGCGGCGCAGCCAGGCGGCGGCCGAACCGATGCCCGAAAGAAGAAGCAAGGCGAACCAGAAATAATCGCTGTACTTGTCCAGAAAGGTTCGCTCCGTGCCGTTGATGACCGCCGCGGCGCCCCGATGCACGGAGGGTTCAGTCTCCTTGTCCGTCTCGGGTTTCATGATGTGCGAAGCTCCGGCCACGCCTTGCGTGATCGTGTCGCGGATCGCGAAAAGCTGCCGATAGAAGGCGGCCGCTCTGGCTTCAGACAGTTCCTTTTTGGCCAAGATCAGGTGGTTGACGCTGATCGTGTCGACCTTGTCCTCCGGCCACGCCGGTTGCGCGTTGAAGACGCTGGCCGGAATTTCCTCGGCCTCGTAGCGCGCGTGCTTCAGAGCAATGGCCTCGGATGCTTCGATCGGAAGAAAGGTGGGAGCTCCGCGCGCTCGGGCAGTCGCGGCGATGGCGTCCGCCGTGATTTTGCTGTCGAGCGGACCGACGGCGAGATACGCATCAAGGGTGGGGTCCTGCGCAAGCTTATCGAGCTCGTCTGTCCCGAATTGAGCCGTGGCCACCTTATCGGGCTGCACGCCGGAGCCCTCCAGAATGGTCTGGAGGACTGCGACGTTTGCCCCGGTCCTGCCGATGATGCCGACCTTGTGACCCGCCAGATGCGCGATCTCTCCGATCTTGCCGCTGGCCTTCTTCTTGGGCTGGTTGCCGCGTCGCCCCGAGGGCGACCACAGGACGACGTAGTTCTTCCGCAGGATGGCCAAGGTTTGCGCGTCGGGCGGCATGCCAAGGTCACCGCGGCCGACCGCCAGGTCGGTTTTGTCGGCGGACAGCAGGGCGAGCGATTCAGCCGCTCCCCCGGTCGTGATCGGGGAGAGCCTGACAGTCCTACTTTCCTCCCTGAAAGCGTCGGCCATCGCCTGGACCACCTGGTAGTCGTCGCTCCCTGCGGGTCCAACGGCGATCCGGAGAGTCTCGGGCTGCAAGACGTAGAAGAGAGCGGCCGCGGCGACGCCAAAGGCAACAAATCCCAGAGCCAACACGATGAGCAACCTTCGTTGACGACCATCGTGAGCACTCCTGACTGGATCGGACGGTGACATCAGCGGACCCTCTGACAACAAACGCCTGTTGGGCTACAAGCGCGGCGGGAACTTGGGGGAACCGGTTTCTGTATGGAATGTTCCGCCGCGCGCATAGAGAGTTCACGAAAGGTGGCCAGCTTTGCGAAGGGGCGGTCGTTAGGCCGCCGAGTAAGCGAACTGAGTTACCTGATCGACTTTCGATTGGATGAACATGAATTCAGCAGCGGATTGATCAACGCCCATCTGCATTAACTCTTCGAGGCTGCTCGAAGGTCGGTCGAAAAGGATGATCTCACGTATCATTGCCGTTGGCCGATCGCGTCGTTTGGCTCATTGGTGGTCGCCATCGGAGCGAGGCGGGCAGGCGTTGGTGGTGCCAATGTCATGTCTGCCCCTTCGGCGTAGAGAGATACTTTGCCACTTTGCGGAAACATGGCGGTCGACAAGGGTCGTCAACGTCCCATCCTGTGACCTTGGTCAGGATTGCATGTCCCGGACTACACCAGCAGCGCATCTATTGCACTTGATTTACCTCGGCACCATCAGCAAGATCAGTTTGGACCACAAGAGGAGAAGCGCATGGCGCGTATTCTTGTCCTCGGTGCAGGCTTTGCCGGTCTGTGGGCCGCAATCGGGGCGGCCCGGAAGCTTCGAGAGCTAGGTCAACCATCGGCCGATGTCGAAATTCTCGTTGTCGACCGCAATCCCTATCACAATATCCGCGTGCGCAATTACGAGATCGATCTGAGCGAGGCGGCTATCCCACTAGCCGAACTGTTGGATCCGATCGGGGTGAAACATATGATTGGCGAGGTCCAGGGAATCGATATCGCCAAACAGCAGGTTGCGGTAGCAATGGGTCAAGCAACGCGCCAAGAGCCGCAGACGTTCGATTACGATCGCTTGGTGCTCACGCTTGGCAGCGAACTCGTGCGTCCGCCGATCCCTGGGCTCGCCGACCACAGCTTCGACGTCGATACCTATGCCTCGGCACGCCGGCTCGATGCGCATCTTGCTGCACTTGGCGACCAGCCCGCATCGGAGGAGCGTTCGACGGTCGTCATCGTCGGCGCCGGCTTCACCGGCATCGAAGTGGCGACCGAGATGCCCGCAAAGCTGGATCGGGCACGGGTGATGGGCGATCGGCGCATCGTTCTCGTTGATCCAAGTCCTGTCGTTGGTGCAACTATCGGGCCGAATGCGCGCCCGGTCATTGACGAGGCCTTGAAAGCACTCGGAATTGAGACTCGGCTGCAAGTGAGCGTCACGTCCCTCGATGCAGGTGGCGTCAGGCTCAGCTCCGGCGAGTTCGTCCCGACGATGACGGTGGTGTGGTGCACAGGCATGCGAGCGAGCCCACTCGCGGCTACACTGCGCGCTGAGCGGGACCGCTATGGTCGCCTTATGGTGGACCACTTCATGCGTGCGACGGAGCTGACAAACGTCTTTGCGGCCGGCGACATAGCTTCCGTCGTCGTCGATGGGGTCCATTCCACGGTGATGTCCTGTCAGTTCGCACGGCCGATGGGCCGCTTTGCCGGACACAACGTCGTCGCCGATCTGTTCGGACAGCCGATGCTTCCGCTGCACATCGACTGGTATGTCACCGTGCTCGATCTGGGCTCCTGGGGCGCTCTCTACACGGTCGGATGGGATCGCCAAGTCCGCACGACAGGCGCGTCGGCCAAGCAGACTAAGCAGACAATCAATCACGAGCGAATCTATCCGCCGCGCGGCGGCAAGCCTGAGGATCTGCTCGCTTCGGCTGCTCCTATCCTCCAGGCGCCACCGGCGGTGCGGGCTTAGGGTCTGTACCCAATTAACGGTGTGTGGTTCCCTCTCGTCGGATTAATTCGGCACGGGGACTTCGGTGCCCAAAGGGCTGTTTTGGCTGAACGACAAGCAGTGGCTCAGATTGAGCCGCATCTGCCCCGGTGCAGTCTCAGTCCGACTTCTGCATCGGGTCATTTTCGACGATTTCGTCGGGGAGGGTCGGCAGGTTCATGTCCGCTTGCCAGACAGCGCCTAGTCAAACAATCCGACGGGCAATCCGCGCATAAACGCCATGCCCCAACTGCCCGTCGTGCCAGTTTGTCGCGGACTTATCACTTGCGGCGTCGGGGAAATCACCGGCACATTTCCGCGCATCCGGGCCCGCCAAGAGGGGCGTTTCGCGATCGTCACGAACGTCGGGCCTGGGATGCGATGGGCGCGTGGCTCTGTAGCCTGAACTCACAGTCGGGCGGACGAACGGAGCGATGCGACGGCGAAATCGTGTGGTCCTGGTCTCCCGGTGCTGAGGCCAAGCGGGCGGGGATGATAATCCGTCCGTGACGGGGGCAATCAAGCCGGTCCCCGGGGAGATCACGTATAAGCCGTTCAAACCGTCGCGCAGGGAAGGCCGGGTCCGTCCGGCTGGACCTGTGGTACCTGCCGCCTGCATTTTTTTCGCAGGCGGGCCACGGGCCTCAGTCGAGGTCCGGTCTTCCCTGCGCCTCTTCTTCAACGAGAAGGGGACAACCTGACGCAAAGCCCGGGTGCAAGCCGCCGCGGGATCGCGAGCCTATGACTGTCATGCCGTGTCACCTGTCGCCCATCATCTCGGATCAGCCGGTCTCCGGATCGTGGGCGGGCGCATCGCCACGCCGCGGGTGCAGCTGGCGCGGCTCCCGCCGGGCTTGCCCGGGCATCTCACGAAGACGGGTGCGCTCCGGCGCGGCCGATCCGCCCCAGATGGGTGAAGCCAAACCCGTCCTGATATTTCAAACCGTAGCCAAGCGCGCGGTCGAAGCCGATATGGCCAAGCCAGATCGTCGCAAGCGCTGTCGCGAGCGGGTCTTCCAGCACGAGGCCCAGGGCGAGCAGGGCGCCCGGGAGGATGGTAATGTGGACGGCGTTGTAGATGGCCGCACCCAGCCGCGGCCCAAGGAGATAGCCGGCAAAGCTCAGATCGGGTGCGAAAAACAACAGCGCGAACAGCAACCAGGAGCTGCCGAAAAGCGCGTAGAAGGTGACGGCGCCGGCCAGCAGCGCGAGCCCCTCCAGCCGCAACAGCACCTTGACGCCGCCCTGGACCGCGCCGGGTACCTCTCTTGTCGCCTCGAAAACCGCTTGCGGCTGCGCAGACATGGTCATGATTTTCCTGCCAATTCCCTTCTGTGGGATGCGGGGCGGCGTTGCCGAAACCCGCTTTCCGGCTCCGAAACTGCCGTGTTAGAACGCACCCCAATATCACGAGACCGGCATTGGGCGGAGACGCATGAAGGACATCCTGGACACCCTTGAGACGCGGCGGGCGGGTGCACGCCTGGGCGGCGGCGAAAAGCGCATCGAGGCGCAGCATGCCCGCGGCAAATTGACCGCGCGCGAGCGCATCGAGCTTCTGCTCGACAAGGGATCTTTCGAGGAGTTCGACATGTTCGTCGAGCACCGCTCGACCGAGTTCGGCATGGAGAAGACCAAGGTGCCGGGCGACGGTGTCGTCACCGGCTGGGGCACGGTGAACGGCCGCAAGACCTTCGTCTTCGCCAAGGACTTCACCGTGTTCGGCGGCTCTCTGTCGGAGACGCATGCGCTGAAGATCACCAAGCTGCAGGACATGGCGATGAAGGCGCGGGCGCCGATCATCGGTCTCTATGACGCCGGTGGCGCGCGCATCCAGGAGGGCGTAGCCGCGCTCGCCGGCTATTCCTATGTGTTCCGCCGCAACGTCATTGCGTCCGGCGTGATCCCGCAGATCTCCGTTATTATGGGGCCTTGCGCCGGCGGCGACGTCTATTCGCCCGCCATGACCGACTTCATCTTCATGGTGAAGAACACCAGCTACATGTTTGTGACCGGGCCCGATGTGGTGAAGACCGTCACCAACGAGGTCGTTACCGCGGAAGAGCTCGGCGGCGCCTCGGTGCATGCGACGCGGTCCTCGATCGCGGACGGCGCCTTCGAGAACGACGTCGAGGCGCTGTTGCAGATGCGCCGGCTGATCGACTTCCTGCCCGCGAACAACAGCGACGGCGTGCCGGAATGGCCGAGCTTCGACGATATCGAGCGGGTCGACATGTCGCTTGACACGCTGATTCCCGACAATCCGAACAAGCCCTACGACATGAAGGAATTGATCCTGAAGGTCGTGGACGAGGGCGATTTCTTCGAGATCTCGGAAGCCTTCGCCAAGAACATCGTCACCGGCTTCGGCCGCATTGCCGGGCGCACCGTCGGCTTCGTTGCCAACCAGCCGATGGTGCTGGCGGGCGTGCTCGACAGCGATGCGTCACGGAAGGCGGCGCGCTTCGTCCGCTTCTGTGATGCCTTCAACATCCCGATCGTCACCTTTGTCGACGTTCCCGGCTTCCTGCCGGGCACCGCGCAGGAATATGGAGGGCTGATCAAGCACGGCGCCAAGCTCTTGTTCGCGTACTCGCAATGCACGGTGCCGCTGGTGACCGTCATCACCCGCAAGGCCTATGGCGGCGCCTTCGACGTCATGGCCTCGAAGGAGATCGGCGCCGACATGAACTACGCCTGGCCGACCGCGCAGATCGCGGTCATGGGCGCCAAGGGCGCGGTCGAGATCATCTTCCGCGCCGACATGGCCGATCCCGACAAGATCGCGGCGCGCACCAAGGAATATGAGGACCGGTTCCTGTCCCCTTTCATCGCGGCGGAACGCGGCTATATCGACGACGTTATCATGCCGCATTCGACCCGCCGTCGCATCGCCCGCGCGCTCGCCATGCTCAGAGACAAGAAGATGGAGATGCCGGCGAAGAAGCACGACAATCTGCCGTTATAACAAGGGGCAGGCGGCCAACGTCTGCACCGCAAATATCGGGGGAGGAGTGCAAGACGATGGACGCATTTCGCGACAACGAGGCCGCCAATCGCTTCGAGCTCGAGGTTGACGGCGTCACCGCCTTCGTCACCTACCGGAAGTCGCCGGGCGCGATCACGCTGGTGCACACGGAGGTGCCGCCGGAGCTCGGCGGCCGTGGCGTCGGCTCGAAGCTCGGCCGTGCCGCGCTCGATGCGGTCAGGGCACAGGGGCGCAAGCTCACCGTGGAATGCGATTTCATCCGCGGCCTGATGCGGAAAGTGCCGGACTATAACGATCTGCTGGCGCCGGGCGGTGCCGCCCGGACCTGACGGTTGCGACAGCGCCAGACGTCGTCTGGCGGTCGAAGCGGCTTCGCGAGGCCATGACGATGGTCTGGCGCCCCGATTGTTCCGGCGCTAAGCTTGCGGCGTTAACCACTCCTTAACGATGGATTTGCGGGACCCGGCCAAGGCGGCCTAGTTTCCGCCCGGGGGGTGGTCAGTCACAAGCGTTAGGGTGTGTGCCATGTTGCGTAGACCGTCGTATCGAACATCCTGGGCACTTGCCGTCTGTCTCGGCGCCGCAGCGCTGATCCTTTCGGTGGAAGCGGCCGCAGCACGGTCTGGAGGCGTGGTCAATGCCGGCGCCGCGCGCGGGGCTCCCGCCCATGTCGCAGGCCACGTACACGGCGCACGCGCGTTTCGCCTCCATCGCGGCTTCGTCAATGGCGGGTTCTGGCTCGGCGACGACGCCTACGCCTATGGTCCTTACGATGGCGCCCCGGCCGCCGAGGTGCCGCCGGCGCAGGGCCCGGCGGATGTGCACTACACCTACACTGAGGACGTGCCGTGGGACTGGGCGCACCGTTATCCGCCGAATGTCACACCGTCCGATCATCCCTATGTCTCGAGCTGTCCGACGGAGACCGTGACCGTGCCGGGACGGAGCGGCGAGCACACCGTCAACATCACCCGCTGCTATTGAGCCCGACTGATCTCATGCGCGGAAGCCCCCGGCATGCTCCGGCGGCGTCAACTTGAGTCATATCAACACAGCTTGATCGCGACAGCTTAAGTAACACGGAACGCCTTGCATTGCCGGGGCGTTCCTGTGACGAGGCCCGGACTCCTAGGCACTCCGGGCCTCGTCCTCTTCAAACCCGTCGTCGAGGCTCTTGCGCGCGAGAGCCGAGCTGTCCGCGCGCCATTTCTCTGCGGCGTCAATCCGTGCATAATGGAGCCGTCGTGGCCCTCGATCGGCCGCAGGCGCGCTGGCGCCGTATTCGACCGACGCTTCGGATTGAAGGACGCTGCGTGACGACAACCGCCCCATCCAGAGATCCCGGTGGCGCAGGCCTGTCGGCGCAATTTCCAGAACGCAGCGAGACGCAGCCGCCAGGCGCGCTCGAAACGAGGCATCTGTCGCGGCAGGTCGGCGGGCGCAGTCTCGTCAGCGACGTCAGCGTGCAGATCGGGCGTGGCGAGATCGTCGCGGTGGTCGGTCCCTCCGGCGCCGGCAAATCGTCGTTCCTGCGACTGCTCAACCGGCTCGACGAGCCGACCTCCGGCACCGTGCTGCTGCAATCCACCGATTACCGCACCATCGCCCCGCAGGAGCTGCGGCGGCGCGTCGGCATGGTGATGCAGACGGCCTATTTGTTTCCCGGCACCGTCGCCGCGAACATCGGCTTCGGCCCCCGACAGCGCGGCCAGGTTCTGCCGCACGACAATATTGTCGCGCTGCTCGCGCGCGTCGGGCTCGCCGGCTTTGCGGATCGCGACATCGGTCATCTCTCCGGCGGCGAAGCCCAGCGCGTGGCCTTGGCCCGGACGCTGGCCAACGCCCCCGAGGTGCTGCTGCTGGACGAGCCGACCTCGGCGCTGGATGAGGCCTTGGTGCGCGGCATCGAGGAGCTGATCCTCAGCATCGTCCGCGAACGTCAAATGACCTGCATCATCGTCACCCATAACCGGGCGCAGGCCGAGCGCATGGCAGGGCGGACGATGCTGATGGAGGCGGGAAGACTGGTGACGATCGGCCCGACCGCGGAGGTGCTGCATGCTGGCTGAGCTGCGCGAGATGATCGGCCACGACGTGATGGTGGGGCTCGCGCAGGCTGCCGGCGCCATCGCGCTGTGTGCCGCGGTCGTGCTGCTCTGCCGCTGGCAGGCGGTGCGCGTCGAGCGCGAGGCGGCGGTGTCGCTGTTGCGGGGCCTGGTGCAGATGGTGCTGGTCGGAATCGTGCTTGCCGTGCTGCTCAATGGCAGCCTCCTGATCGGTGCGCTGATCCTGCTTCTGATGACGGGCGCCGCGGCCGTGACTGCGGCCGGCCGGATCAAGGGCATGGGCGGCGCGCTGATGCTCTGCTTCTGGTCGATCGCAGCCGGGGCGGGAATCGTGCTCGCGGTCATGCTGGCGACCGGCAGCCTGCGCTCGCAGGTGGCGATGCTGGTGCCGGTCGGCAGCATGATCATTGCCAACGCCATGAATTCCTGCGCGCAGGCCATCGAACGCTTCCGCGCCGAGGTTACCGCTCATGTCGGGCAGGTCGAGGCTGCGCTGTCGCTCGGCGCCGAGCCCGCGGTCACGGTTGCGCCCTACTTGAGAAGCGCCGTCTATGCGAGCCTGCTGCCGCGGCTCGACATGATGAAGTCGCTGGGTCTGGTCTGGATCCCCGGCGTCATGGCCGGCATGGTGGTGTCGGGCGCGAGCCCGGTCTATGCGGGCATCTATCAGTTCATTATCGTTGCGATGATTCTGGCGGCGTCCGGCATCACCGGCCTGGTCGCCACCGTGCTGATGCGCAGGCGCGTCTTTTCGGCCGCAGCCCAGCTCTTGCTGCGGCCGGCGGAGGTAGCAGACAAGCCGGCTCCGGCGGGCTGAGGTTTCTGGAGCGGTCGACCTGTTTTTCTAGTGGGGGAATTTTGCGATGAAGATTGCTTTTCTGACTGGGGTACTGCTGCTGCTGTTTTCGACCGCGGCCGCCATGGCCGACGAGACGGTCACGGTCGGAGGCTCCCGCGCGGCCTTGATCAGGCCGGCTGCCGTGCGGGCAAGTGTGATCCTGCTGCCGGGCGGCGACGGCGCCATCAATGTCGGCGATCACGGCGACATCCACGGGCTGCTCGGCAATCAGCTGGTCCGCACGCGGAATGCCTATGCGGCGCGCGGTCTCGCCGTGCTGGTCGCGGATTACGGTACCGACCTCAAGGCCGCGGTCGACTATATGGCTGCGATCAAGCGGCCGGTCACGGTGATCGCGACCAGCCGCGGCACCCTGCGGGCCGCGCAGGGCATCGCGGGTGGTGCGCGACCCGACGCGCTGGTGCTGACCTCGGGCTTTCTCAGCCAGGAGTCCGGCAGCTCGTCGAACGTGATGTCGATCCTCGGTTCGCCGTCGGCGCTGCCGCGCACGCTGGTCATTCATCACACCAATGACGCCTGCAAGTTCACGCTGCCGGCCGGCGTCGATCCCTTCATCAAATGGTCCGGCGGTCGTGCCCGGGTGCGTTGGCTGTCAGGCGGCGCGGAGCAGAGCGATCCCTGCGAGGCCCGCGGCCACCACGGTTTCAACGGCCTCGACGGCCAGGTGGTCGGGCTGGCCGCCGGTTTCCGCTAAGGAGCAAGCTTCGCCAGCGTGCCCTTGCGTGCGGCCTCGACGGATCGCTCCGCGTCCTCCGGCAGCAGCAGGCGTTCGGCCACGGCGCGTGCGCTCTCGCGACCGACGGCCGCGACGTAGCCCTCGTCATTGGCATAGCGCGCCTCGATCGAAGGGCGCGGATCGTTGGCGTCCTTTCGCGCCGCCTCGGTTGGTGCGAACGGCACCACCGCGCCCTGCAGCGGATAGAGTGCGCCGGCGCCGTAGCCCGGCGCGCGCGGATTCCAGCCGGTGTAAGTCGCGCGCGGCACCGCGATCGCCGGCATGTGCACGCCCGCAATCGCGAGCCCGTCATCATCGGTCTTCGGTACGAACACGGGATAGCGCCCGATCTCCCTTGGCGGCAGCACGCTCTGGTCGGAGACCACGTCAGGCAGATATTGGGCGCGATACGGCAGGCCGGGGATATTCGTCGGCACTGCGCCTTCGGCTGCGACAAGCGTGCCCTGCGAACGCATCGGCACGCGGCTCGAGGGCGGTGGGACCCCGTCCGAAATCCAGCTCTGCAGATCGGTGAGCAGCGCGCGCAGCGGTGCGCCCGCATGCATCGGATTCTGTGGCAGCGCCAGCGCCTTGTTGTCGGACCGCATATGGTCGCTGGGCTCGGCGAAATGCGGCGTGCCGGCGATCATGTAGGCGCGAACATTGTCGGGCAGGTCGAGATGATCGCCTGCGAGATCGGTCACCAGGAGAGAAGCGTGCGACGACCACCATTCAAGCTCGGTGTCGGTTTGCATCACCTTCGGGCAGGTCGACGACAGCGCGCAGCGCCGCAACAGGCCGTCCGTGCGGCCGGAGAGCGGATCGCTGAGCGTGGCATAGGTGAACGGAAATTGATCGGCCATCCAACCCGGGTCCTGCGGATGGCGTGGCACGCGGCCGGGCTGGCCGAACCGCATATTGGTTGCCATCCTTCGCGTGCCCGCGATGTGTGGCATCAGGCCGTCGAACACCATCCGGCCGTGCTCGTCTTCATTGAAGCCGAGATACAGGAAGTCGCGCAGGAAGCGGCCGGACTGAGAGATGCCAAAGCCGATGGCGCGGCTCACGCTGGGATGCAGGCCGTTGAGCAGCGGGTTCGCCGATGTGGTGTCGCGCCGCAGGAAGCTGGTGATGTCGCGCACGGCGGCAAAGCCCATGCCGAGCGGCACCGGATCGCGCGCGGCATAGGTGATCTCATAGATCGCGCCTGCGTCGAACCCCTCTGGTCTCGTGATCTCGACGGTCACGGGATCGACCAGCCTGGCCGCAAGTCCTGGCGGTGTCTGCCATGGATCCGCCCAGGCCGCGCGCACGGTGACATTGAGATTGGCGGGATCGGCGGCGGGCCAGGTCAGCGTGGTGCGAGCGGGGTTCGTCGTGTTGTCGAACACGACCTCCTCACGGGCAGGTCCCGTGACGCCCTTCAGCACAGGCGCGGTCATCGCCATCGAGCCAGGAAGCTTAGAAGGAATATCGCCCTGCCAGCCGATCCAGACCATCGTGTAGCCCTGCCGGTGCAGGAAGCCGATGCCGGCGTCGTCCGGCGTCTCGGCGCGGGTGGCACCGGGCTGCGGGGAATCGTCGAACAGTTGCGGCGCGAGCTTGCGGCCGCGATTGGGAGCCTCCACGAACAGCGTGCCGTTGGCGTGGCTCGGGTCGGCAGGACGCAGGATCACGACGTCGGCGGTGGCCTCGACGCGGCCGCCCGCGTCGCGCGGCGCTTGCGCCAGATCGACGATGACCGCGTTGCGATCATCTTTCGGGTCGAGCGCGATCGTGGCCTTTGCCGTGATCCGCTCGTAGCCGCCGACTGCTCCGAAGCTGCGTCCAACGAAAGCCGGCATTCGTTCGAGAACCTCGAACCTGATGACCTCGGCCCGCAGCGACGCCGGCACAAAGGACGTTGGCAGCAGGCAGGCGGTCGCGATTGCGGCCGTTGCGATCCGACGCATGGTCCGTACCTCCCCTTGATGCGCCGAGGTTCGATCCTCTTCGCGCGGTATTTCGCTCCCGCAGACTTTCTACCTCATCGGGTCGATCGAGCGATAGACCGTCGGCGTCGCGATCACCGCGATGTGCCCATGTCAGGCCGGTCGTCCCGCATCGTCGCTTCGTGGCGGTTGGTCAGGTTCCAGGCTTCGTGGCGAACGCTGGCGATTCAGCACGGCACGGCTGGATGATCTCTCATACTGATCGGAGGAGACCGATGCCCACCGCCATCTTCGTTGTTCGCGCGACCGTCAGCGATGCTGCAAAGCGTGACGCGTTCGACCGTTGGTATCGCGATGTTCACTTGCCGGACGCGTCAAGAGTTTTGGTGCGCGCAAAGCGTGGCGGCTGTGGAGCCTCACCGGATCCTGCAGTGCACCAGGCGCTCTATGAGTTCGATGACGTCGCGGCGATGGAGCGCGCCGTCGGCGGTGCCGAGATGCAGCGACTGATTGCCGACTTCAACAGCGATTGGCCGGAGGTCGCGCGCACGCGCGAGAGCTTCGTCGTGGCGGAGATGTTTTCGAGATAGTCGATGCAGGGCGGCGCATGACTAACAGTATCCGGCAGTGATGCTCCGGCATCCGGTCCCAGATTACGGTACCAAGTCGAACCATGAAATCTTTGTCATCTGACCCGCGCAGTTCAGCGCGCATTCAGGTGGTGGCGTCCAAGCTTGCTCTCGATCTGCTTGGAATCTCATGGAGGACGACATGGACCGTCGGAGCTTTCTAAATCTCGCCATCGCCTTGGGATGTGTGGTCGCCGCAGGCGCCACAATGGTCGCGACCCCATCGAGCGCAGCGCCGCTGTCGCCTGCGCCGCTCGCCGACACGGCGCCGGCTGCGGTCACCGGTAACGTGCAACGGGCGCTGACGACGGCCGACGAGGTAGGCCAGCTCGCGCCGCAACAGGTTCGCTGGGGCCATCACGGCTATCATGGCCGCGGTCACCACTGGGGCTGGCGTCACCATCATTGGCACCATCGTCACTGGGGCTGGCATCACCGCCATCATGGTTGGCATCGCCATTGGTGAGCCTGCGTCACGGCAGGCGTCAGTGAACCTAAGCCGCCATCACCTGACCTAACCCTTGAACCGCCGCTTCCGGCGCGCTCACAGAAAAGGACGTATCGATGAAGATGCTTGCTGCTTCTGCCTTGGCCCTTGGCCTCGGCCTGTTCGGCCTCACCGGCGCGCAGGCCGCGCCGCTGGCGCCGGTCGTGCCGGCGATCGATCAGGCGGCCTCGTTCGGCGAGATCATTCTGGTCGCACAGGGCTGCGGCCCGGGCTGGCATCGCGGCCCCTATGGTGCCTGTCGCCCGCTCTACAGCTGCCCGCCCGGCTGGCACAGCGGCCCCTTCGGCAAGCGTTGCTTCCGCAACTGGTAAGCTGACCTGCGCCGTGAGAGACGATCGAAAGCTGCCAGTGCCTCTCACTGGCAGCTTTCGATCATGGCCTCATCTTTTGCTACTTGCCGAGAAAGTCCAGCAGCAGCGCGTCATATTTCTCACGCGCCTCCAGGAACACGAGATGCCCGGTGTCGGGAATGACCTCGGCGCGCGCGTTCGGCATCAGCTTGGCCAGCGCGACCGCAAGCTCGGCATTCTTGCCCATCTTGGCTCGCAGCGCCTCCGGCGCGTAGGGACGTCCCGGTGCGTTGTGATCGTCTGCACCCATGATGAACAGCGTCGGCTGCGACACCAGCGGGATCTCGTGGACGACAGGCTCGCGATAGATCATCTGGTAGGAGGCGACGAAGGCGCGCAGCCAGCGCGGATAGTCGGCGCTGCCCTTGATGTTGAAGCGCGCCTCGATATAGGGCGTCACCTGGTCCGGCGGCAGCTTTAACGCGTAGTTGGTCTCGAGCTGCTTGCGGTAGCCTTCCGCGGTCAGCCTGTCCTCGGCCTCGAGGATCTTCTCGGTCGGAACCGGCGGCACGGAGAGCCGGTAATCCTCGAGCCCGATCGGCGCGGTCAGGACCAGATGCGCGATCCGGTCGGGATAGGCGCGCGCGATGCGGACCGCGAGCATGCCGCCGGTCGAATGCGCGACCACCTCGGCTTTCGCGATACCGAGATGATCGAGCAGGCCCATGGTGTTGCGGGCGAGAGTGTCGAAATGCAGATCGCCGGATTGCTTGGAGGATTTGCCGAAGCCGATCTGGTCGGGCACCACGACGCGGAAGCCGGCGTCCGTCAGCGTCTTGATCACCGGAGCCCAATAGCTCGATGGGAAATTGCGGCCGTGCAGGAGCAAAGCGGTGCGGCCGTTCGGCTGCGCCGGCGCGACGTCCATATAGGCCATCTGCAGCTGCTCGCCATCATTGGTGACCGGGAAGAGCTGCACGGGATAAGGGTAGGGGAAGCCCTCGAGGTTGATGCCGTAAGGCTCCCGCGGCGGCGTCTCGGCGGCGAACGCGGGTAGAGAGGAGGTGGCGAGCAAGGCGGCGCACAGCGCGCCGAAGACAAAGCGGGTCATTGAGAGTCCGGCAATCGGGGAGCGTTGCAGCCCATCAACACGCGAAGCTGACGGGCGTTTCTCAGATAGGGGCAACTTCATCCGCGCGCAGCTAAACTGCGCGTGATTGTCAGCTCTTGGCCGGTCCGAACAGCTCGGCGAAATGTTTCTCGCCATTGCGGCTGAAATTGACCACGCGGCTGCCCGGCGTCGCATCGCGTGCCGCCCATTTCAGTTCGGTGAAGCGGCGCATCAGCGCAGCGCCCAGGGTGCCGGCGAGATGATGGCGCCGCTCGCTCCAATCGAGACAGGCCTTGCACACCGGACGACGCGGATGAGCCAGCATGTCGGGCGAAATCTGCAGGCGCGCTGCCAGGAACTGTTCGCCTTCCGGGGTCAGGCTGATCTCCTGCTTGCGATGGCGGACCAGCTTCTGGTTCGTCATGCTGTCGAGCATCTGCACGCCGAGATCGCCGGCGAGATGGTCGTAGCAGATGCGAGCGCGCCGCAGCGCCGGCTCCTTCGGTCCGGTCCTGACTCGCATATGGCCGGCGCGCGCGGCCAAGCCCGCGAGCCGCTCGATCACATCGGCGACGTCGTCGTCGGCCAGCCGATAGTAGCGGTGGCGGCCCTGCTTTTCCGGCTCGATCAGGCCGCCGGTCTCGAGCTTCGCGAGATGCGAGCTTGCGGTCTGCGGCGTGACGCCGGCCTCCTGGGCGAGCTCGGTTGCAGTGAGCGCGCGCCCCGAGAGCAGCGCCGTCAGCATGTTGGCGCGGGCGGGATCGCCGACCAGGGCGGCGACCATGGCAATGTCGGGTCCTGATTTCATGCTTCGATCATAGCCGAAGCGTTGATGCGCGGCAAGCGGCTAGATTGCGGACACGGCAATTCAATGGAGGCTGCCCATGACCATCACCGTGTTCATCCGCTATGAGATCGATCCGTTCCAGCGCGACAAGTTCGAGCACTATGCGCAGCGCTGGCTCGCCATCATCCCGCGCTGCGGCGGCGAGCTGATCGGCTACTTCATGCCCCATGAGGGCACCAACAACATCGCCTTCGGCCTGATTTCGTTCGACAGCCTTGCCGCCTATGAGCGCTATCGAGCCATGTTGCGCGCCGACGAAGAGGGGCGCGCGAATTTCACCTTCGCGCAGGAACACAAGCTCATTCTCGCCGAGCAACGCAGCTTCCTGCGCCAAGTGGTGGTGCCGGACTGAGAGCAACGCTATCTTGCCGCCTCAAGCAATAGGGAGGACGATATGACGGTCTCGACCGCAGACAAACGCGCGACCTTTCGCAAGCTGCACGAGCGTGGCTGCTTCGTGCTGCCGAACCCGTTCGATGTCGGCTCGGCGAAAGCGCTGCAGCATCTCGGCTTCAAGGCGATCGCCTCGACCAGCGCCGGGTTCGCCTGGTCGATCGGCAAGGCGGACAACCGCGTCACTGTCGACGAGGTGCTCGCGCATCTTGCGGCGCTCGCCGCCGGCGTCGACATTCCCGTCAACGCTGATTTCGAAGGCGGCTTCGCGCACGAGCCCGAGGGCGTCGCGGCCAATGTAACCCGTGCCGTCGCCACCGGCATCGCGGGCCTGTCGATCGAGGATTCCACCGGCGACAAGGCCAACCCGCTCTATGCGCGCGAGCTCGCGATCGCGCGCATAGTGGCCGCGCGGCGCGCGATCGATGCCGCCGGAGGTGACGTGCTGCTCACCGGCCGCTGCGAAGCTTATCTTTGGGGCCAGCCGGACCTCAAGCTCGTGATCGACCGGCTCACCGCCTATGCCGAGGCGGGCGCGGATTGCCTCTATGCGCCTGGGATCAAGACGCGGGAGGAGATCGAGGCCGTGGTGAAGGCCGTGGCGCCGAAGCCGGTCAATCTCCTGATCGGCGCGTCCGGCCTGTCGCGCGAGCAGGCCGAAGCGCTTGGTGTGCGCCGCATCAGCGTCGGTGGGTCGCTGGCGCGTGTGGCCTGGGCCGGCTTCATGCGCGCGGCAAGAGAGATGGCCGAGCAGGGCACGTTCGCCGAGCTCGCGGGCGGCTATGGCGGCGGCGAGCTGAACAAGCTGTTTGGGTCGTCCTAACTCACGGCATAGAAAACGCGGCGGTGACATGATCACCGCCGCGCGCGCACGCGAACCGGAGGTCAGTGCGTGTCGTTGTTCTGTCCGGTCGGTTGCGGCGCCGACTGGTCCACATTCGAGCTGCCCTGCTGCGACGACGGCGGCGGGGAGGCCTGCTTGTTGGCCGCACCCGTGGTTACGCCAGGCGCAGTGTTCGGCGCGGGGCTGTTCGGGGCCGGCTGCGTGGCGGCCGACTTGGTTGGCGGCGGATTGCTGGCCTGGTCGTGGTTGTTCGAGCTGCTCAAGCCATAGAACACCGCGCCCAGCAGGATTGCGATGCCAAGCGCATAGGCCGCAATCCTGCCACTCGAGGACCGGCCCTCGGTCAGCTCCGGATCGGGTTGCATCTGGCTGTCGAGCCTGGCCGCGCGATTATACTCGGCGTCCGTCATATCCGGACGATTCAGATCGGGACGATTGATGTCGGGACGATAGGGATCGTTTGGGAAACGCTCGTTGGGAAAACGTTCGTTGGCCATGTCCATCTCCTCTTTCAAGTGGCGGGACAACCAGCGCCTGCGCTGATCCGTTCCCCGGAACCCGCGCTGTTCCATCGCCCTCGCCAGCATGATCCGAGCGCTTTAGGTTCCAGCAAAACGAGTCGGAGCACCGGAGAGCGCGATGTGGAACCTGCCGCCGTCGGATAGCGTGCTGCATTTGTTGTCGTGGGTCGCCTTGGCGGCGCAGGCCATGACGGCGGCGCTGGCGGCCGGACGCCGCAGCATGGACTGGATGGGCGTCTGCCTGCTCGGTGCCATCACCGCGCTCGGCGGCGGCACGCTGCGCGACGTGCTGCTCGGCCACTATCCGCTGGTGTGGGTCGAGCGACCGTCCTATCTCGCACTCACGGTGCTTGCGCCGTTCGTGACCATCGCGATGGCGCGCCTGGTGCATCGGCTGACCGCAGCCTTCCTGCTGCTGGACGCGATCGGGCTGGTGGTGTTCACGATGGCGGGCTGCGACGTGGCCTGGCAGATGAACGTTCCGCTCGGCATCGTGATCGTCGCCGGCGTGATCACGGGCTGCGCCGGCGGCGTGCTGCGCGACGTCCTATGCAACGACGTGCCGCTCCTGTTCCGCGCCGAGCTCTACGCCAGCGTGTCGCTGCTGACCGGGCTCGTTTATGCCACCGGCTTTGCGTTGAACGCCAATGGCGAGCTGTGGACTGTCGTGACCTTCGTATTCGGGCTGAGCTTCCGGCTGCTCGCAATCCGCTACGAATGGAACATGCCGAAATTCGTCTTCGTCGCGGAAGAGCCCAAAGAGGAGCGCAAATGAGGATCAGTGTCTTGCGCGCCGCACCTCGTCCGCGCTCACGGCCGGCGCCGCGTTGCCCCAGGCATTGCGGATGTAGCTTGCGACGTCGGCGATCTGCTGATCGGTGAGCTCGCGCGCATAGGCCGGCATCGGCTTGGCGTTCGGGGCCGGTGGCAGGTTTGCAGCTTGCGCGCCGTCGAGCAGCACGCGCAAGGTGCTGAGCGGGTCGTCCGACTGCAACAGCGCGTTGCCGGGCAAAGGCGGCGTGAGACCGGCCGCGCCGCTGCCATCAGCCTGGTGACAGCCGATGCAGGCGCGCGCATAGACGGTCTCTCCCGCGATCATGGTGGCGTCGGACGCTGGCGACACGTTGGGTTCCCGCCCCGTCGGCAGCGCCTTGAGATAGATCGCGATCGCGCGCAGGTCGGCCGGGTCCATCTTGGAGGTGGAGCGCGCGATCACGTCGGCCATCGGGCCTGCCGCATGGCTCTTCGCATTGCGGCCGGTCGTCAGGTAATCGACGATGTCGTCGGTGCTCCAGCGCGCAAGCCCGCCGCGCGGCGCGTTGTCGAGACGTGGCGCGAACCAGCCGGCGATGCGGCTGCCGCCATAGGCCCGCTGGCGCTTCTCAGCGCCGAACAGGTTCTTCGGCGTGTGGCAGTTGCCGCAATGCGCGATGCCTTCGACCAGATAGCCACCGCGATTCCATTCGGTGGTCTTGCTCTGGTCGGGCTCGAACAGGCCGGGCTTGAGGAAGGCATAGTTCCACAGCCGCAGCAGCGGCCGGAAGCTGTAGGGAAAGCGCAGCTCCGGGGCTGCGACCTTGTTGCTGACCGCGGGCAGCGAGGCCAAGTAGCTCTTGATCGCCAGGATGTCGTTGCGCGTCAGCTTGGTGAAATGCGGGTAGGGAAACACGGGGTAGTAGCGCGTACCGTTTGGCGCGACGCCCTCGCGCAGCGCGCGGCGGAAATCATCGTCGCTCCAGGCCCCGATGCCGGTGTCGCGGTCGGACGTGAGGTTGGGGGCGGTGATCGCCCCGAACGGCGTCTCGATCCGCTTTCCGCCGGCAAACGGTTGATTGGGATCGGCGGTGTGGCAGCCGCCGCAGTCGCCGATGGTGACGAGCATTTCGCCGCGTGCGATCTCCTCGCCGGGGTCGGCGCGGGCCACGGATGCACTGCACAATAAAACGCCCAGCAGAATCGCCCGCATGCCCCGCCAGCTCTTCATGCGCTGATAACCCTGTCGCCTCGTTATAGCGAAGTGCGCCGCGAAAGCGAGCGTCACGCCGTTTCGCGCGCACCGGCTTTGGCGACAGAAACCGCAACGGGGCGTGCCCCCGCAGCCATGAAATTGCGATTTGCTGTTAGATTACAAATGCATCGAGATTTCTGGTGCGTGCGGTGGGAAAGGCGACATAGATTAGAAACAGCAAGCGCGCGGGTCCGCCGTCCGTCGAGCCGGATCTGCAAGCGCAACAGGATGAAGCTGGCTAGCTGGCTTATGAGGGTGGAATGGGACTCAACGAGAGCGCAATCAACCTCGATCAGAAATATACCGCCGATACCGGCCACATCTTCCTGACCGGCATCCAGGCCCTGGTGCGGCTGCCGATGGCGCAGATCAGGCGCGACCGCGCCGCCGGGTTGAACACCGCCGGCTTCGTCTCCGGCTATCGCGGCTCGCCGCTCGGTGGCTATGACCAGCAGCTGTTCTCGGCGCGCAAGCATCTCGAGCAGTACAACATCAAGTTCCAGCCCGGCGTGAACGAGGACCTGGCGGCCACCGCGATCTGGGGCTCGCAGCAGCTCAGCCTTTCGCCCGGCGGAAAATATGATGGCGTGGTCGGCATCTGGTACGGCAAGGGCCCCGGCGTCGACCGCTGCGGCGATGTCTTCCGCCACGGCAATGCGGCGGGCTCGGCCAGGAATGGCGGCGTGCTGTGCCTTGCTGGCGACGACCATGGCGCCAAATCCTCCACCGTGCCGCATCAGTCGGACCACGCCTTCATCTCCGCGCTGATGCCCTATCTCTATCCGTCTTCGATCCACGAGATGATCGAGATGGGCCTGCTCGGCATTGCGATGTCGCGCTATTCCGGCTGCTGGGTCGGCATGAAGGTGATCACCGAGACCGTGGAGACCACGGCCGAGATCAATCTCAATGACGAGATGACGCCGTTCGTGATCCCGACCGATTTCGAAATGCCGCCGGGCGGGCTCAATCTGCGCTGGCCGGACGACCGCTTCGAGCAGGACCGCCGCCTGCAGGACTACAAGGGCTTTGCCGCCATTGCCTTTGCCCGCGCCAACAAGGTCAACCGCGTCACGATGGATAGCCCGAACGCGCGTTACGGCATCATGGCGTCCGGCAAGAGCTACGAGGATATCCGCCAGGCGCTGCGCGAGCTCGGTATCACGGAAGAGGTCGCCGCCAAGATCGGCCTCAGGCTCTACAAGATCGGCATGCCCTGGCCGCTGGAGCCGGAAGGCGTTCGGCAGTTCGCGGTCGGCCTGGAGGAGATCTTCATCGTCGAGGAGCGGCGCGAGATCGTCGAGAACCAGGTCAAGCAGGAGCTGTTCAACTGGCGCGACGATGTCCGTCCGCGCATCATCGGCAAGATGGACGACCACGACAAGCGCTTCCTGCCCTTCGCCGCCGAGCTGTCCGTCGCCTCGCTGGCGAGCTCGCTGACCGAACGCCTGCTGCGGCTCGACCTCAATCCTGAGATTGCGCAAATGTTGCGTGCGAAAGCCGACTGGTTCAACGGACGCGACGCATCGCAGGTGCAGCTGACGTCGCCGGTGGCGCGCACGCCATATTTCTGTTCGGGCTGCCCGCACAACACCTCGACCAAGGTGCCCGAGGGCAGCCGCGCGATGGCTGGCATCGGCTGCCATTTCATGTCGCTGTGGATGAACCGCAACACCGAGACCTTCACCCATATGGGCGGTGAGGGCGTGCCGTGGGTCGGCATCGCGCCGTTCACCGATGAGAAGCACATCTTCGCCAATCTCGGCGACGGCACCTACTTCCACTCCGGCAGCCTCGCGATCCGGCAGGCGATCGCCTCCAAGGCCAACATCACCTACAAGATCCTTTACAACGACGCGGTCGCGATGACCGGCGGCCAGCGTCATGACGGCGACCTGTCGCCGCAGCAGATCACCTTCCAGCTGCATGCCGAAGGTATCCGCGAGATCTATCTGGTCTCGGAAAACCCGGATGCCTATCCGCCCGACACGATCGCGCCGGGCGTGAAGACCGCACATCGCGACGAGCTCGACCAGGTCATGAAGACCTTGCGCGAGACCAAGGGCGCCTCGGCCATCGTTTTCGTGCAGACCTGCGCCGCCGAGAAACGCCGCCGCCGCAAGCGCGGCACGATGGAGGATCCGCAGCGTCGCGTCTTCATCAACCCGGCCGTCTGCGAAGGCTGCGGCGACTGCTCGGTGCAGTCGAACTGCATCTCGGTCGAGCCGCTGGAGACCGAGCTCGGACGCAAGCGCGTCATCAACCAGTCGAGCTGCAACAAGGACTATTCCTGCGTGAAGGGCTTCTGCCCGTCCTTCGTCACGATCGACGGCGGCAAGCCGCGCTCGCGCGCGCCGGCCGAGCTCGGCGAGATCGGCGCGCTGCCGGAGCCCGCAACCAAGCCGTTGCTCGATCGCCCCTATAACATCGCGGTCGGCGGCGTCGGCGGCACCGGTGTCCTGACCATCGGCGCGCTGCTCGGCATGGCCGCGCATATCGAGGGCAAGGCCTCGATGATCCTGGACATGTCGGGCCTGGCGCAGAAGGGCGGGGCGGTGCTCAGCCATGTGCGGCTCTCCGAGCATACCGCCGACGTCACCTGCTCGCGCATCGTCACCGGCACCGCCGATCTCGTGATCGCGGCCGACGAGGTCGTGGCCGGGTCGAAGGAGACGCTGACCTTGTGCGATGCGGAGCGCACCCACGGGGTCATCAACAGCCACCTGATCCCGACCGCAGATTTCGTCCTCAACCGCGACTTCAATTTCCAGAACCGGAGAGTGACGACCGTTCTGGAAACGGCGCTGCGCAAGGATTCCGATTTCGTCGACTTCACCAGGCCGGCCGAGGCGCTGCTCGGCGATGCCATCGCCACCAATATGATGATGATGGGCTATGCCTATCAGCGGGGGCTGCTGCCGCTCTCGGCGGAGGCGATCGAGAAGGCGATCGAGATCAACGGCGTCGCGATCAAGATGAACACCGAGGCGTTCCGGCTCGGCCGGCTCGCGGTGGTCGATCCCGCACGTCTCGAAGCCATGATGACCGGCCATGACGAGGCCGCGGCACCGAAATCGCTGGAGGCGATGTCGCTCGACGAGATCATCGCGCACCGCACCGCGTTGCTGACGGACTACCAGAATGCGCGGCTGGCCAAGCGCTACCGCAAGCTGATCGACCAGGTCCGCGAGGCCGCCGACAAGGGCGGCTACGGCGAGGCGCTGCCGCGCGCCGTTGCGATCAACTACGCCAAACTGCTCGCCTACAAGGACGAGTATGAGGTGGCGCGGCTGTTCTCCGATGGCAATTTCGAGAAGCAGCTCCACGACGCGTTCGAGGGCGACTACAAGATCAGCTTCAATCTGGCACCGCCGATCTTCAATTCCGGGCTTGATGCGCAGGGACGGCCGAAAAAGCGCAGCTTCGGCCCGGGCATGATGAAGCTGTTCCGTCTGATTGCGAAGCTGAAGGGCCTGCGCGGCACGCCGCTCGACATCTTCGGCCATTCGGCCGAGCGGAAAATGGAGCGCGACCTGATCGCCGGTTACGAGAAGGACGTCGGCACGGTGCTCAGCCTGCTGTCGCCGGCCAACGCCGAGATCGCGGTCGAGCTGTTGTCGCTGCCGAACAAGATCCGCGGCTATGGCCCGGTGAAGGAGAAGGCGGTTCAGGACGCCAAGCCGCGCTACGCCCAGCTCGCCGCCGACCTCGCCAACCCGCCGCCGGCCCCGCGCCAAATGGCGGCGGAGTAGGAGGATACGACAATAAACTGTAGGGTGGGCAAAGCGCAGCATGCCCACCTCTGTAAAGCGTGATACACTGCGTCACGCCAAATTATCGTCGCGCGACTATCGAAGGCGGCGTGTTCTTCTTCACGGTCGTCCTATAGGATCGGTCGAGCCATCTACGCTTTGGCCACGGCGGCAGTTCGCTGCGTGCTACCCATCGTACGCGCCGGCTGATGCATTCTGCTGTGCTTTACGGTCATTCACAAACCTTACCTAAAATTCAGCATGGCGCGGAACGGTACCGGCAACATGGCGTTGCTCGCCAGGACCTGTGTAAGGGCCAGCACAGGATCCGAGCCCACAAGACATCAGGGACATTCCAAGGAGAAGCAGAGATGGCAAATCCGCGCCAGGAGGAACGGTCTACCCAGAATATGGCAGATGCAGCTCGGGAGGCCGGTGAGAAGACGACCGAGCAGGCGACGCGCATCGGTCAAAGTGCGGCGCAGCAGACCGCTCGCATTGGACAAATGAGCGCAGAGGCCGGCGAGGAGGTGGCACGCGCCGGTGCCAATCTCCTGAAGCAAAATGCCGAGACGTTCCAGAACGCGTGCCGTTTCGGTCTGGACATGACAACGGCAGTCATGGGGCGTTCGACCGAGCAGATCGGTCGCACGCTCGGGTTGACCGGGGACGAAGCGCAACAGGCAACCGAACGCTCCACGCGCAATGCCCAAACCATCCTTTACTCCGCCACGGCGGCGAGCAAGGTCATGGGCGGAATGTCGCAGGAATATTTCGCGCTGGTTCGACATCAGATCGAGCATGCAATGCAGCGTATGAACGAGTTGTGGAATTGCCGGACGCCGCAGGACGTCGCGGCGCTTCAGAGTGATCTGTTTCGTGAGGCCGTAGGCGATGTTCTGGAGAGCAGCCGAAGATTGGCCGACATGTCGGTCAAGCTGGCCGAGGATGCGACAAAGCGCATGGAAGAAACCATCCGGCGCGCGGCCTGAATCGACCATCGTCATGCATATTGACAGGCAGGGGCGGCTGAACGCAGCCGCCCCTGTGCCGCAGAGTGCTGTCGTCCCGCGTTTCCCAAGCGAAGCGACCTGTCCGCCATAGCCCGAAGGGCGACGGACTGTAGCCAAACTGTAGGGTGGGCACGTTTCGCTTTGCCCATCCTACGGCAGCTGACATATCCGCCATGCATAAATTGCCTGTCGGGCAGATTCCTATTTACGATTTTCAGAAATCGTGGTTTGATGGGTTCATCCCGTCTCACCACGGAGGGGCGTTGCGCGCGATCGTCACGACACGCGAGGCGGGGAGGCGATGGCCGCGATGAAGCCGGAGCGTGTCTTGGGATGCGCGGACGAGCGGCTTCGCTGCGGACGTGAAGTCGCAGCGTGCTGACACCCCGATGCTGGTGTCACGCTCGTGACGATGCTTCGCATCGCATGGGCAATGGTGGCCAAAAAGCCCGGCGCACCAGGCAGACTGCGTATAAGCGTGAAGACCATCGCGCAGGGAATGCCGGCTGATCGGCTGCACCTGTGGTACCTGCCGCCTGCATTTTTTTCGCAGGCGGGCCATGGGTGAGGCCTTCACCCGGCATTCCCTGCGCCCTCCGTCCTTTCGAGGGTGAGTGACATCAGCACAACTCGGGCAGCATCTGCCGCGGGAATGGGATGTCATGCGTAATTCGATCATTCAGCACAATCGCGCAACATCACTGGTGTCGTCCCCGCGTTCGCGGGGACGACGGCTGAGTGTTTGGCAGCCATCTCCATCCTGCGGAATATTTTCGCCGCTTGCCAAGCCTCATCCGGCGGTCCACAAAATCTCCTCAACACAGGGACGAAACGCCAAGCGGAGAACGAGTTGACCATCAAGGGCAAGGCCTACATCGCCGGGATCTATGAGCATCCGACCCGGCATGCACCGGACAAATCCACCGCGCAACTGCATGCCGAAGTCGCCAAGGGCGCAATCGAAGATGCCGGGCTCAGCGTCCAGGACGTGGACGGCTATTTCTGCGCGGGGGATGCGCCCGGCGGCGCCTGGCCGATGGTCGACTATCTCGGCCTGAAGGTGCGCCACATCGATTCCACCGAGACCGGCGGCTGCTCCTATCTGATTCATGTCGGCCATGCCGCCGAGGCGATCGCAGCGGGCAAGTGCTCAGTCGCGCTGATCACGCTCGCGGGCAAGCCGCGCACGGGCCCGATGCCGCCGCGCGCCGCAGGCGCCGAGGCCGATTTCGAGGCGGCTTACGGGGCCACCACGCACAATGCCTACGGCATGTGTGCCATGCGGCACATGCACGACTACGGCACCACGAGCGAGCAGCTTGCTTGGATCAAGGTCGCCGCCTCCCATCACGCGCAATATAATCCGCATGCGATGCTCAAAGAGGTCGTCACGGTCGAGGATGTCTTGAACTCGCCGATGATCTCCGATCCGCTGCATCGGATGGATTGCTGCGTCGTCACTGACGGCGGCGGCGCACTGATCGTGACGTCTCCAGAGATCGCAAGAAGCCTGAAGAAGCCGCTGGTCCGCCTGATCGGCCACGGTGAGGCGATGAAGGGTCCGCGCGGCGGCAAGGATCTCGACCTCACTTACTCCGCCGGAGTGTGGTCCGGTCCGCGCGCCTTCGAGGAAGCGGGCGTGACGCCTGCGGACATCAAATATGCCTCGATCTACGACAGCTTCACGATCACGGTCTTGATGCAGCTCGAGGATCTCGGTTTCTGCAAGAAGGGCGAGGGCGGCAAGTTCGTCGCCGACGGCAACCTGATTTCGGGCGTCGGCAAGCTGCCGTTCAACACCGACGGCGGTGGCCTCTGCAGCAACCATCCGGTCAATCGCGGCGGCATGACCAAGGTGATCGAAGCTGTCAGGCAGCTCCGTGGCGAGGCGCATCCGAAGGTGCAGGTGCCGAACTGCGATCTCGCCATTGCCCATGGCACCGGCGGACTGCTCGGCGTTCGCCACGCCGCCTCGACCTGCATTCTGGAGCGCGTGTGATGACTGAAGCGAAAAAATATCCGGCCCCGATCACCAATCCCGAGACCAAGCCGTTCTGGAATGCGGCGGCCGAAGGCAGGTTCATGATCAAGCGCTGCACCGCCTGCGGCGAAGCCCATTATTACCCGCGTTCGGTCTGTCCGTTCTGCTTCTCCGACCAGACGGTGTGGGAGCAGAGCGCGGGTGAAGGGGTGATCTACACCTTCTCGATCATGCGGAAGTCGCCGACCGGCCCTTACGCGATCGGCTATGTCACCTTGAACGAGGGCCCGTCGCTGCAGACCAATTTCGTCGACTGCGATCTCGACAGTTTGAAGATCGGCCAGAAGGTGAGGGTGGTGTTCAAGCCGACCGACGGCGCCCCGCTGCCGTTCTTTACGCCGGTGTAGTTGGTGTTGGAAGATCGTAGGGTGGGTTGAGCGAATGCGAAACCCACCGACATTTGCGTGATATGTGATGGGTATCGCTGCGCTCAACCCATCCTACGATTGGTTTGATGTTCGCGTAGCTATTGCCACGCGACAGGTATGACCCTCTCCCCTCGGCGCGACGGCGCAGCCGTCGTCGCCAGTGGGAGAGGGTGGCAGCCGCCCGGCGATGCGAAGCATCGTCCGCAGGCTGCCGGGTGAGGGGTCTCTTTCCACATGGACAGCGCCCTTGTGGAGCCAAACCCCTCACCCGAGTGAGTATGAGGCTGGCGCCGGGGCCGCCCTCTCCGCAAGGGGAGAGGGCGCAGTCATCGGCGCTGCGACTGACGCAACGTTTGGGGAGTGATCGAGGATGCCGATCAACTACGATGAGCTGATGGCGCTGAAGAATCTCGGGCAGAACTATGCCTATGGCGATCGCGAGGTGATGCTCTATGCCTATGGCATCGGCATGGGCGCCGACCCGATGGACGAGAAGGAACTCGCCTTCGTCAACGAGGCCTGTGCCGAGCCGCGGCCGCTGAAGGTCGTGCCGACCTTTGCTTCCGTGGCCGCGTGGGGCGCGGGCCCCGGCGAGATGAACCTCAACCGCGTGCTGGTCGTCGATGGCGAGCGCGACATCACTTTTCACAAGCCGCTGGCCACAGCCGCCAAGATCACCGCCGACTCCACGGTGCTGGCGGTGTCAGATAAAGGCAAGGACAAGGGCGCCGTCATCCGCCATCAGACTATTTTGCGCGACGACAGCGGCGCGCCGCTCGCGACGCTGGTGGCTTCGCGCTTCGCTCGCGGTGACGGCGGCTTCGGCGGCCCCTCCGGCGGAATCCCCGATCCGCATCCGGTGCCGACCCGCGCGCCGGATATGAGCGTCGATATCGCGACCCGGCCGGATCAGGCGCTGATCTATCGCCTCTGCGGTGACCGCAATCCGCTGCACTCCGATCCCGAGTTCGCGCGTCGCGCCGGCTTTCCCCGGCCGATCCTGCACGGCATGTGCACCTACGGCATCACCTGCCGCGCCGTGCTGCAGACCTATGCGGACTACGATCCGTCAGCGTTCCGGCAGCACGCGGCGCGGTTCTCCTCGCCGGTCTATCCCGGCGAGACCGTGACTGTCGATCTCTGGAAGGATGGCGACGTGGTCTCGTTCGAGGCCAGAGTGAAAGCGCGCGAGGTCACGGTGATCAAGAACGGCAGGACGGTGTTGGGTTAGGTTGGCACCGGCGGTCGGCTCCCTCGCCCCGCTTGCGGGGAGAGGGTGGGGTGAGGGGGACTCTCCAGCAGGACGGTGGCAGATGTGCTCCCCTCACCCGGATTGCATCTTTCGATGCAATTCGACCTCTCCCCGCAAGCGGGCGAGGTGAAAAGGCGGCATCATGGCCGCAACATTGAAGAGCGGGAGAGGCGCAGATGGGATTGCTCGACGGCAAGGTGGCGCTGATCACAGGCGCGGGCGGCGGCTTGGGTGAGGCCTACGCAAGGCTGTTCGCGCGTGAGGGCGCGGCCGTTGTCGTCAACGATCTCGGCGGTCCGCGCGACGGCACCAGTGCCGATCAGGCGATGGCGGAGAAGGTCGTCGCCGCGATCAAGGCCGATGGCGGCCGTGCGGTGGCGAACCGCGCCGACATCTCGACCATGGCCGGCGGCCAATCGGTGTTCGACGATGCCATCAAACATTTCGGTCGCGCCGACATCCTGGTCAACAATGCCGGCATCCTGCGCGATCAGACCTTTGCCAAGTCCAACGAGGCCGACTGGGACAAGGTCATTCAGGTGCATCTCAAGGGCACCTTCTGCTGCACCTTGCCGGTGTTCCGCTGGATGCGCGACAATGGCGGCGGCGTCATCGTCAATACGTCGTCGACCTCGGGCCTGATCGGCAATTTCGGCCAGTCCAATTACGGCGCGGCGAAGGGCGGCATCTGGGGCCTGTCGAACGTGCTGGCGATCGAGGGCCGCAAATACAACATCCGGGTCTGGACGCTGGCGCCGGGCGCGCTGACCCGGATGACCGAGGACCTGCCGCGCTACAAGGAGAATCCCGGCGCGGCGCTGACGCCCGAGGGCATCGCCCCGGCGGTGCTCTACATGGTCAGCGAGCTCTCCGGCGACCAGACCGGCAAGGTGCTCGGCGTCTCCGGCCCGCGCGGTGTACGCGAGATGCGGATGATGGAGATGGAGGGCTGGAAGCCGCCTTTCACCGGCTGGAAAGCGGAGGATATTGCCGTCCATGCAGAGGAGATATTCTTCTCCGAAGAGGAGATCAGGAAGTCTGCGCGACGGTTTTGATGTATTCAGGTCGTCATTCCGGGATGCGCCGACGCGACAAAATGGCGAAGCCATTTTGCGCAGAGGCGCAGGCCCGGAATCCATACTCCCGATTGTGGGTATGGATTCCGGGCCCCTCGCTTCGCGATGCCCCGGAATGACGAGCAAATGAGGAGACAGGATATGAAACTCACCGCCGATGCCAAGGGCACCTTTGCGATCGCGCCGACGCCGTTCCATGATGACGGCCGGATCGACGAGGCCTCGATCGACCGCCTGGTCGACTTCTATGCCGAGGCTGGCTGTGACGGCATCACGGTGCTTGGCATCATGGGCGAGGCACCCAAGCTCGATGCTGCCGAGGCCGAGCAGGTGGCCGTGCGTTTCGTCAAACGCGCGAAGACCATGCAGATCATCGTCGGCGTCTCCGCGCCGGGCTTTGCGACCATGCGTGCGCTCGCCCGCGCCACCATGGATGCGGGCGCCGCCGGCGTCATGATCGCGCCGCCGCCGCATTTGCGGACCGACGACCAGATCACCGGCTATTTCAAGCAGGCGCAGGAAGCGATCGGCGAAGACATTCCGTGGGTGCTGCAGGACTATCCGCTCACGCTCAACGTCGTGTTCACGCCAGCCGTCATCCGCAAGATCGTCATAGACAGCCCGTCCTGCGTGATGCTCAAGCACGAGGATTGGCCGGGCCTGGAGAAGATCTCAGCCTTGCGAAGTTTCCAGAAGGACGGCTCGCTCCGGCCGCTGTCGATCCTTTGCGGCAATGGCGGGCTGTTCCTGGATTTCGAGATGGAGCGCGGTGCTGATGGCGCCATGACCGGCTATGCCTTCCCGGAAATGCTGGTCGACATCGTCAAGCTGTCGAAGGCCGGCAAGCGCGATGCCGCGCACGATTTGTTCGATGCACATCTGCCGCTGGTGCGTTACGAGCAGCAGCCGGGCGCAGGTCTCGCCGTGCGCAAATATGTGCTGCAAAAGCGCGGCGCGATTGCCTCCGCCGCGCAGCGCAAGCCGGCCTCGGGCATCAGCGCCGCCGCAAAGGCCGAGGTCGACTATCTGCTGTCGCGGGTGGCGCGCTATGATCGCCGCGCCAATTTGCAGCCGCAATCAAGTGCCGCGGGGTGAGTCATGACTGAACCTGCCGCCATCCGTCCGGCCTCGACCGTGCTGCTGCTGCGCGACGGCGCGAGTGCCGGCGAAATCGAGGTGTTCATGATGGTGCGTCACCATCAGATCGAGTTCAATTCGGGCGCGTTGGTTTTTCCTGGCGGTAGCGTCGATCGGACGGACCAGGAGATCGCGGCGCGGCCTGAGCTGTATTCGGGTGGAGCGGGATTGGGTGAGGAAGCACTCGGCTTCCGCATCGCCGCGATCCGCGAGACGTTCGAAGAAAGCGGCATCCTGCTGGCGCGGCCGCAAGGCTCAAACGCGCTGATCAGCGCGACGCAGGCGCGGGAGATCGAGGCCGTTAGTCGTGCCGCCCTGTGCGAAGGCAACACGCACTTTCTCGATATCGTGGCCGGCAATGGCCTCGTGCTCGCGCTCGACGCGCTCGTCCCTTATGCGCATTGGATCACGCCGGAAGGCATGCCGAAGCGCTTCGACACCTGGTTTTTTCTGGCCGCGGCGCCGCCGGACCAGCTCGGCGCCCATGACGGCAAGGAATCGACCGACTCGATCTGGGTCTCGCCGCGCGAGGCGCTCGCAGGCGGCGACGATGGCCGCTTCAAGCTGCCGTTCCCGACCACGCGCAACCTGATCCGGCTGGGCAAGCAGCCCGATGTTGTTACGGCGCTGGCTGTCGCACAGCAGATGGAGGTCGTGACGGTGATGCCGGTCATGACCAAGACGGCCGATGGCGGGCGCCAGCTGCGCATCCCGCGTGAGGCCGGCTATGATGGGGAGGTGTTCGCGTTTGGGCCGGCCGGCTGATTGGCGGTATTTAGTGCCGGGGGCACGAAAGCGGTTTTGTTCGTAATCTGTTCTGATATTCCGGACTCCGGTCGTATATAGTGCGGGTCCGAAAAGCGGACCCCATGCGTAGGCCAGCAGCCTTGGCGGCATTATCAAAATTCATTCGGTTGAAGTCGTTATCGATCGGGCAATTGACCTTTGGCAGCTTTCTCCTGCTGCTCGCGGTGATCACCGCGACCAGCATGGCGAGCGTGATCGCGATCCGCCATATCGATGCGACCTTTGCCGAGCTGCAGCGGCTGCAAGGCGTCGGCGATCTCGCCGAAGAGATCGACCGACGCATGAACGAGCTCCGACTCGCGGCGCGCGATTTCGTCACCGACCCCGGCGCACGCTCCGATCGGGTCGGGCAGGCGGCAACCGAGCTCGGGGCGCTCTTGAAGAAAACCCGGCTCGAGCTTGCGCCCGAGCAGCAGGCGACGATCGACGGTGTCGCGCAGCGGCTCGCCAATTATCGCGAGGGCATCGATCGGATCAGCGCCTTGATCGCGCATCGCGCCGAGCTTCTCGCCACGCTGCCGGCGGCGCGGGTCCAGTTCGAGGTGGCGATCGCCCAGATACCGGAGCGGTCGACGGCGCGGGCGCTGTTCCGTTTGCAGAACCAGGTGGGAGCCGCGTTGCTCGCGCGCGATCCCGCCGGCGCCGAGCAGGCTGCGCGCAGCATGCGGGCGCTGCAAATCGACGACCAGGCTCTGCGCTCGGCCACCGATAGCTACGCTGACTCCATTGTCGCGATCGCCGGGACGGAGGACGAGATCGCGAGGCTCGACAAGGAGGTGCTGGGGACGGAGGGGCGGCTGATCGGACGCGTCACTGAGCTGCTGCGATCGCTGAGTGCCCAGCAGGGGCGGGTCCTGTCACGCGACTTCGCTCGCACGCTCGCCGAGACCAAGTGGCAGAGCATCATTCTTGGGTCGACCGGTGTGCTGATCGGTATCTTTGCTGCTTTGTTCGTGGTTCGCCGCACAGTGCGGCCGCTCGCCTCCATCGCGGGGTCGATCCGGGCGCTGGCGGCGGGCGAGAAGGACACCTCAATCCCGCAGACCGAGGTCGAGAACGAGATCGGTGACATCGCGCGTGCGGCCGAAGTGTTTCGTCGCACCTTGCAGGAGGCCGATGCCGCGCGCGAGGCGGCGGTGCGGGCACTTGCCGAACAGCGCCTTGCCGAGGAGAGCTATCGCAAGCTGTTCGAGGCGTCCATCGATGGCATCTACGTCACCACGCCCGGCGGCCTGGTCGTCGACGCCAACCCCGCGCTCGCCAGGATCATGGGCTACGACTCGGCCAGTCAGCTGATCACCGGCGTCAACGACATCGCTGAGACCATCTATGTGCATGCGTCGGCGCGCGAAGAATATCAGCGGCTGATGGGGCGCGACGGCATGGTGCGCGAGTTCGAATACCAGGTGCGTCGGCGCGACGGCGACATTCGCTGGCTTTCGGACAGCGCCACCGTGGTGCGCGACGAGAACGGCGAAGTAATGCGCTACGAGGGGATCGTGCGCGACATCACCGATCAGAAGCGCGCGGAAGATGCGATCGCGGAAGCGCGCAAGCTCCTGCAGCAGGTCATCGACACCGTACCCGCCGTCATCAACGTCAAGGACCGCAATCTGCGCTACGTCCTGATGAACCACTATATGGCCGGGATCTTCAACGTTGCGCCCGAGGAGGCGCTCGGCCGCACCACCGGCGAACTCATGTCGCGCTATGGCGCGAACAAGACCGACGAAAACGACAAGCGCGTGCTCGCAACCAACTCCGGTCTCGGCTTCTACGAGGAAGAGTATCTCGACTCGTCCGGCACTATGCGGCAATGGCTGGTCAACAAGATGCCGATCCTGGATGCCGACGGTGAGGTCGACCGGATCGTCACGGTGGCGCTCGACATCTGTGAGCGCAAGAAGAGCGAGCATGAGATGCGCAAGGCCAAGGAGGCGGCCGAGACGGCGCTGCGCAATCTCCGCGAGACGCAGGCCTCACTGATCGAGGCGGAGAAGCTGGCCGCCCTCGGGCGCATGGTTGCCGGCGTCGCGCATGAGGTGAACAACCCGGTCGGCATCAGCCTGACCGTGGCCTCCGCCCTCGAACGCAAGACCGAGCGGTTTGGCGAGGAGGTCGCGCGCGGCGAGCTGCGCCGCTCCAGTCTCAACGACTTCCTGGAGACCAGCCGCAATGCAGCGGGACAGCTCGTGGCGAACCTGAACCGTGCTGCCGAGCTGATCCAATCGTTCAAACAGGTCGCAGCCGACCGCAACTATTCCGACCAGCGCAGCTTCGACCTCGCCGATCTGACCGAACAGGTCGTCATGAGTCTGCGGCCAAGCCTCCGCAAGCACAATCTGACGCTCAATGTGGACTGCCAGCCCAATCTGGTCATGAACAGCTATCCCGGTCCGTATGGCCAGGTGCTGACCAACTTGTTTCTCAATGCCGTCGCGCACGCGTTTCCCGACGGCCGGCCTGGCATCATCGAGATCCAGGTTCGCGAATCCGGGCGGGACAATGTTGAGGTCATCTTCTCCGACAATGGCTGCGGCATGAGCCTCGATGTGCGCCGCCGCGCGTTCGACCCGTTCTTCACCACCCGCCGCGACCAGGGTGGCACCGGGCTCGGACTGCACATCGTCTACAACATCATCACCAACCGACTCGGGGGCCGGCTCGATCTCGACTCCGAGCCCGGCGGCGGCACGCGCATTCAGATTATTCTGCCGCGCATCGCGCCTTTGGAGCAGGCTGCGGAGTAGGAGCAAGAGCTGCGCTGTTTTCAGCTCACTCGGAACTCGCGTTGCTGTGAACGGATGGCACTGCATTTTCCCGTAGTGTTGCGTCTTGACTGTCACGAAGCCGCGAACGAATCTAATTCTGGCCCAGTTGATGCATATTCTTCAACGCACCGTGGGGTGGTGCAGGAGCTAGATCGATATGAGCAACTGGATGTTTTCCGGCGGCCATGCGCCGCGGCAAGTTGGTGACGCGTCCCCCCGTAACGAGCATCGAAAGCAGCAGGTGAGGCGCTTGAAGCCATGCTTTCAAGTGACGGGTGCAGCGTTGCTGATCGCGCTTGCTGCGCCGCCCAGCTCAGCGCGCGACCGCGGCCAGTTTGTCAACTCGTCGCCGGAGATGAAGGCCTGGTTTGACGGTCTGCGCAGCGGCAAGGGGCCGTGCTGCTCAGATGCCGACGGTTCGGCGGTGAGCGACGTGGATTGGGAAACGCGGAATGGTCACTATCGTGTACGCATCGACGGCGAATGGATCGACGTGCCGGATGATGCCGTAATCACCGAACCGAACCGGGTCGGCCGCACCATGGTGTGGCCGATGCGCGGCTATCAGGGCGTGTCGATTCGCTGTTTCATGCCGGGCAGCATGACGTAGGTGGCGCAGGTTGCAGCAAGTCGCTGCAGCCTGTTCACGCATATTTCTTGTCGCGCTCGAGCAGCTCGACCGAGATGCCTTCCGGGCCGCGGATGAAGCAGATCCGCACGCCGGGCCGGATCGTGGTGGGCGCGGTCGTGAACGTCACGCCCTTGCCCTTGAGTTCGGCTGCCACGGCATCGATGTCCTTTACCGTGAGGCCGAAATGATCGAGCCCCTGATGCGGCGTCACGGGAGGCGCGCCGACGCCGTCGCCGGGCTCGACCTTGGCGATGAACACGCTGGCGCCGCCCAACTTGACGTCGATGCGGCCTGGGTTGCGGATGATCTCGCCCCCGAGAATATCGTGGAGCCATGTCGCTGTCGCTTCGGGATCGGGGCTGCGCAGGTGAATGTGGTCCCAGGTGACCTCGGGCATGGGCGACGTCTTTCGTGATGTGACCGCGCTTCGGCGGCTCTCGCGGAGAAAGGATGGTGAGGGGATCATGTTAGCGAGCGGAGCGCACCAAGGCCATCCCCGCCGGCAGCGGAGAATCATGTCCGGGAGTAAGCTTGCCCTCCAATCGTCGGCTTTACGTGGAACCAATATTGCCGCTGCGCATTGGGATCTTGGAGCGCGGCTGACTGGGCCGTCGATGGTGCTGACATGAGCGCAGGGCTCTACCGCTTGCTGTGGCGCCGGTTCGGTGGAATCGGGCCATCGTTCGGCGCCCGCGCGGCGAAGCCCATCCTGCCATGGAAGTCAGCGTTCATCGGATTGACAGTGTTTGCGATCCTGCTGGTCGGTGCTGCCGTCTGGCTCGTCATGTCGGTCGATGACAGCGAGAGCGCGGACAGCACTGTGACGCAACTGACCGGCGACAATTCGGCGGACGACAGCTCAGTCGCGACCGCCATGTCCTCTGATCCGCGACCAGCCTCGCCTGCTGGCCAAGGGCAGCCTGCGCCGGCCAGCCAGAGCCAAGCCAGCATAACCCCGGCCGTCCCGGCTATTGACGACAAACCGACCGGCGCGGTCGAACCGTCATTGGATGGCTTGAGGATCAGCTCGCAATCCTGGCGCCGCGGTGGCCTCGGTTCCAAGGCGCTGGTGACCTTTACGCTGCGCAACAGCAATCTCTACGCGGTGAAGGATGTCGAGATCTCCTGTGCCTTTAGCCGGCGAGATGGCAGCCACCTGACCGATCGAAGCCGGCTGGTTCCCGGTGAGGTGGACAAGAAGAGCCGCAAAACCTTCGCGGCGGTCCATGTCGGATTCGTCAACGTTAACGCCAGCAAGGCGAACTGCACTCTGGTCTCTGCGAGCAAAAACTAGGAATTCTGCGCAAAGTTGCAGGCGCGTTGAACCGCTATGGCTCTGTCTGGAACATATTCTTGTAGTCCCGGTTAGGACGATAAGTCCGCGTCTATCGCGGACGGAGTGGTACTGTTATGCCTCTGTTGCGCTATTTCGTGTTCGTCGGTGGAGCCCTGCTCGCGCTGTTGTTCGTCTGCGATGCGGTCTTTCCGAGCGCTCCGCTCCCGACCCCGTCCAGCGCCGGCTACGAACTGCCCGCCATTCGCATTCGATCAAACAGCAAATGGCCTGAACGTGTCGTGATCGACACGTCGATCCCAACGCCGGCGCCGGCAAAGGTGGCCGCGGCCGAGCCGGTTACCGCCGCGCCGGCGATAGCGCACGTGCGCGACGCGCTGGCACAGATGCCGGCCAAGGAAGTGAAGCCTGGGGTTGGCCAAGTGCAGCGGGCAGCGGTGCCCGCGCCAACCCGGGTTGCCGAGACGACGGCCAAACCAACCGAACCAAGACCGCAGCCCAAGCGGAAGAGCGCCAGGACTCATCCCGGACGACCGATGATTATCGTCGCACAGCAGCCGCGTTTCGGCTGGTTCGCTTCGACCTGGTAAGCTGCCCGTTCTCCCGGGCCTAACAGCCGCGGCAGATGCTCTTCATCCTGGTGTCGAGCAGCCTGTCGAGTTCATGGGAGGTGGCTTTGACATAGCGGCCGTCGGCGTCCCGGCCCTCTGTTGCGAGCTGCGTACGGCCCGCAGCGTGGACTTCGCGAACAGACCCGTGACCGCCAAAGCCGTGGCCTGTCCCGTGACGGCTCCGCGCGGATGCCGGGAGAATCGCCGCACAGATCAGAAGAGCGGCAACTCCAGCTGCCGCTGCTATGCTCTTGACCATTTCAGTCTGTATCGATGTTGCGGATGCCGATCGCCGGTGTCACCGACCGGCAGATGTTACGCGGCCAGTTTCGTCCGGCAAGGGCGCGCGTGCCTTGCAGGGTAGCCGCTCTCGATCATGTGAGTTTTGGTGAGGTCGCAACGATAGCCGGACCCGTTCGGGCCGGATCTCATCGACGATGGATGCCCCGCGGCGGCCTTGATCCTGCGCAAAGTACGGCTCCCTCGAACCGCCTAGCGTGCGGTTGTCGACACTGACGGGCATTGCCCGGTCGTTCAGAGAGATGCTGTATGCCAACAATTCCAAACCTGTCGATTTCGCCGGACAAGGTCGCCTTCGTCGTCAACAAGGTCCACCAATACGAGATGGAATCGAGCGAGCCCGAGCTGCTCTCCGACCTGACCGACGATGATACGGTCCATGGTTCGTCGGGGGGACGCGGCGCGAATACGGATCGCGCTGAACTGGCGAGCTTCATCCAAGGGCTCAACGTCGATGAGCAGATTGATCTGGTCGCCTTGATGTGGCTCGGACGCGGTGACGGCGGGCTGGAGAACTGGGACGAACTGCGCGCACAGGCCGCTCAAGCGCATAACAACCGCACGGCCGCTTATCTGATCGAGACCCCGATGCTCGGCGATTACCTTGAGGAAGCCTTGTCGGAGTTCGGTCTGTCGCTGGAGGATTTTGAGGAGAGCATCTAGTGCAGCGGATTTGACGTTCGCCAGCTGCGGCGCGCCGCACACCAAGATACGAATGTCAAATCCAAAGCTCTACCGGCATCGATTAGTTATCTGGAGACACTTCGACGCCAACATTCGCACACCTACGTCCCCGATCGGACAGGCTGTTGGCGCGGTGCAAGAGGAGCATGCTATGGACAAGATCAAAGTAGGGGCAGGAGACTGGGTCGTCGTTTGTGACGGGCGCAAGGCGCTGATCCTGGAGAACATCGGCGACGGCATGTTTCCGAACCTACACATGAAGGAAGTGCACGAACACCCCGACGAGCGCACCTCCGACGTCGGCACCGATGCGCCCGGTTCGGTGCATCCGTCCATTGGTACCGCTCGCAGCTCAATCGAACAGACCGATTGGCACGACGAATCGGAGCGTGTCTTCTTGAAAGGACTGGCCGGGCGGCTGCACCAGGCGGTTCTCGCCGGCGAAACCAAAGCGCTGACCGTCGTGGCATCGCCACGTGCGCTCGGCATGATTCGCGCGGACTATTCCGATGCGGTGCGCAGGGTCCTGCATGGCGAAGTTCATAAGGACCTCGTGAAAATGCCGGTCTACGAGATCGAGAAGCAGCTCCTGGCTTGAACTCTCAAAGATCCGCGCCAGTATCACGAGGTTGAGGCATCAGGGATGCCGAGTGCATCTCTCGGTCCCGGCGCGCCTCGGATTCCACGCAACGTGGTGCGCACTGACGCGGGCTTCAGAATTGAAGCTCTACTCAGTGCGCCGGCTCCAGCTTCGCGTGATCCCGATGCTCGGATTGCGCAGGGACCAGGCTCGCGTCCTCGTGGGCTGAATTCTTCTCGACGATCTCGTAACCACAATCGGCGAGCCAAGCGATCAGTCGATCGGCCATCGCATAGTCCCAGGTAGGGTAGGAGCGGGCAATGACCTGCCGCGGCGTAAGTTTGCGAGACATGGCGATAATCCTCTTGACACTCTCTGACTTCGAGCCGTCACGACAAGAACCCGAAATCCGCAGGCAGGTTCCTCGATACCACGGGAGCTCGGACACGCCACACTCACATCCCGGTGTAACCGGTGCAGTCTGCATTGCAGATGAGTTGATCGGCGATCGCCCTTAGGTTTCCCGGCTTGACCGACAGGCGACAACGGCACGGCGGCTTCTGAGGCGAGGAACCGATCGGCGATCTCAGCCTTGGTTTTTCGACGATCGCGCCGCTAGCGGCAGAGCGTTTGCCATCCGCAGCCGGACGCGCCACATACCTGAGCCTGTCGGCATTGCGACGTCCCAAGTGGCGGCAAGGTCGGTCGATTAAGGGGCGCGACTTGCGGTGCCGGGAGGGGACAGAGCGTCGCCGGACATGGATGGGGCAGGTCGCCAGTCCTGTCGCAGACTGGCTGGACCTGGCCATCGACACAGCGGCAGGTGCAGGCGGCGTTCGCAGCACCAGTGTACAGCAGCAGCGCCACGCTCATCGACAGCCAACGCATTCTTCCCATCCTCTCACTAATGGCCCAGAGCTAGCCGAGAGGCGGCGCGTGTGCAACGGGCCAGCGGCGCCGGCTATTCCCCGGGTTGCAGCAGTGCCAAGGTTTGATCGGAACCGAGCGGGCTGGCTCGGAATTGCGAGTCGAGCCGCTGCTCAGGCTTATCGTTTTCGGATGTCGGCCTCAGGAGGAAACAATGGCAAAGCCTTTCCTTGCAGCTCTGTTCGTGGCTGCGTTTGTTGTGCCCGTGGACTTTACGCAGGCGGCCGATGGCTGTGGGCCCGGTTGCCACCTGGCTAGCAATGGCGGCTGCACGGTGGACGGATGGGACAGAGGCGCACCGGTGTGGAACGAATGCCCAGCCGGAATTCAAGCACGGCCGCCGTGCGGAACAGGCTTCACCTGGAGCAAGCGCGACCGCGCTTGCAGGCTCAAGTGAGGGCGGCAACGTTTGGCGGCCGCTGATGCTGAGTTCGCTTGAACTCCTCTGATCGGGTGCTCATCAGCGTTAAGATGAATATGCGCGATCCGAACTGGAGCGGTGCAATCGCATCACGTCTCGCTAATCCAGCCCTGCGCGGCGCAAACCATCCAAAAAGTGGGAGAGCTCCGGCTCTTTGAACCGGAACGGCAGTTGGGTTCCAACCCAGTGAAGCGAAATGTTGGGCTGGACACGGCGCAGCTCCTTGAGTGCTGCGGCCGCGAACTCTCCTTCGCCTGCCATGCCGGCCGCCGCGGTCAGGACACGGTGAGCGCCGGCAAAATCCGCGCGCTGACGAATTGCTTCGCGGCATAGCCCGATCGCTTCCGCATAGTCGCGTTCCACGAACGCCGTATAGCCCGCGACGCCATAATAGATTGCAGAGAACGGATCGCGCGGTGACAGCCGCAAGGCCCGGCGCGCAGCCTCGCCGCCTTCGCGGGATTGGCCGGTCCAAGTCAAGACCAAGCCGTAGAAGCCGTGGGCCAGCGAGAAATTTGGATTGAGTCGCAGCGCCACCGCGAACGCGGCCAGTGCATCGTCGAGGCGTCCAAGATAGGGATTGACCGAGCCACGCGCGAGGTGCGCCCAGGCATCTTCGCTGTCCGCATGAATCGCAGCTAAGCTCGCGCGTTCGGCGATCGGCGTGGCGGCCGCTGCGTTTTCCCAGCCCATCTGGGCACCAAAGATATGGCTGACCGCGAGCACCGCGAGCGCCTGTGCGTAGTTGGGGTCGAGGCCTATCGCTCGCTCTAACAGCTCTTGAGCCACAACATTGTCCTCGCGGGTCATGCGCCAGAAATGGGACAATGCGCGCATGACCAGGTCCCACGCATCGAGGCTCTCCGGGGCCTTGCGCCGCGCCCGAAAATTCTCCGCGGCATAGAGCTGCGGTTCGATGGTGGCAACGATGGCTTCGGTGATCTCGTCCTGCACGGCGAAGACGTCGGCGACCTCGCGATCGTAGCGCTCCGCCCATAGATGGCTGCCGGTTGTGACGTCGTTGAGCTGGGCGGTGATGCGAACGCGCGCGCCTTCTTTCCGCACGCTGCCTTCGATCACATAGCCGACGCCGAGCTCGTCGCCGATCTGCTTGATATGGACGGACTTGCCTTTGTAAGCGAAAGAGGAGTTGCGTGCGACCACGAAGAACCAGCGCAGCTTCGACAACGCCGTGATGATGTCCTCGCTGATCCCGTCGGAAAAATAATCCTGGTCCGGCTCGCCGCTCATATTGACGAAGGGAAGCACCGCGATGGCCGGCCGCTTCGATGACGCCAGCGCCCGTGCCGCCGTCAGCTGTCTGTCCGGCCTTTGATCGGGTGACAGCGCAGCCTGGCCGGCAGCTGCCCGAAGCCGTACGGCACCGACGAAACGAACACCCTTGCGCGCGACCGTGCGGATCAGCTTCTGCTGCTCACCGCTGTCTCCGACGGCCCTCCGCGCGGCATTGATACGGGTGGCGAGTGTCGAGTCCGAGACGATCCGCCCGGCCCAAACCGCTGCGAACAGGTCGTCTTTGCTGACCACGCGGTCGCGATTCTGGATGAGGTAGGTCAGGAGATCGAAGACCTGAGGCTCGACAGCAATCTGCGCGCCCGAGCGCCACAGCTCGCGTCGATCAGTATCAAGTACATGATCACTAAAGAGAAATTCCACCGGACGACAACGCCTTCTCGATCAAAAATCAAGCGCAGCTCGCGCGAAAATCAAGCTCGGCACAATGCCTGTTGCCCGCGGCATCCTGTATCTTCAGCGCGGCTTTCGCATGAAGAGCCGTCGACGGTCTGCAACGGCGCAACCGTGACACGTGAGGTGCCTCGCATCTGATGAGGCCGCTCACATTTTCATAATCAAATCCTGGAGAGCACAGTTGCCTGTCGATTCTTGGACTGCATCCTCGGCCGATTTCTGGGCCGATATGGCGACCTATGAGGGCGTCGGTCGAGAGCTCATTTTCTTGCGATTTTTAGTTGAATAATTTTGTTGGCCATTACACCTATTCGTGAGCCGCGCGCCACCCCGCCGATGAGCCGTTGCCGGCAGTCATTGCGCTATTCTTCCCGTCATCCGTCATGACAGCGAAGGAATGTCGGGAGCGCTGGGGCCATCCGGCGCGATCGCCCGATAGGTTTGCGAAAGTGCCAAAACAGCTCGAGGCAGCCATTTGGGCTCGACTCAACCCACCGACCTAAGTCTTCCGCATCAGGCGGGCCGGCCGCTACAAATCGTTCAGTCCAAGATGATCAAAACAAGCAACGACAGGAGACGTCCATGTCCAGCATTCGATTTTCTTTGTTGTACCTGCTGTTTGCAATCTTGCCCGCCGCGAACGGTGGCCAGCCGTCCCTGACGCAGCCTGCCTGGATCGATGATCTGCACCACGGCGGATACGTGATCGTGCTTCGCCACGGCGCGACCGTCTCGGACCAGTCGAACACCGATTCCATGAGCCGGAAAAACGTGCCCGCAGAGCGACAGCTCAACGCCGAGGGACGCGCGCAGGCGAAATCGACCGGGGAGGCGATGCGCAAGCTGAGGATTCCGGTGGGCATGGTCGTGACCAGCACGATCCAGCGCGCCGTGGATACTGCGACGCTGCTCGGCTTTGGCGCAGTGGCCGCCACACCTGACCTTGCCGAAGGCGCCTCTCCCGACGAAAGCAATCAGCGTGCGCTCGCACTTCGCAAGCTCGCTGCCACCACCCCGCCGGCCGGAACCAACGTCGTGATCGTCTCGCACAAGCCGAACATTGTCGCGGCGTTCGGGAGCGACTGGTCAGACGTCCGCGAGGGTGAAGCATCGGTGTTCGAACCGGATCGGCTGGGCGGCTACAAACTGATTGGGCGTATCCAGGCCAGCGATTGGACCAGGTGGGCGCAGGCTGCGGACTGAGTTCGTGCATTGCGTTGTATCGGAGATGAAGATGTCGCAATTTCAATCCACCAACCCGGGCATTCCAGGTTTTCGAATAGTCAAGCTCATCGCCTTTCTCTACGGCATTGCCGCCTATATCGCCTTCTCTTTCACAATCCTCTACGCCATCGGTTTTGTGATGGGCGTTTTCGTGCCCAAGACGATCGACACCGGCGCTGAATCGCCTGATGTCGAGGCGCTTGTCGTCAATCTGCTTCTGCTGTCGTTGTTCGCCGTCCAGCACAGCGTGATGGCACGCAGGCAGTTCAAGGCGTGGTGGACAAAGTTCGTGCCGCGGTCGATCGAACGGAGCACCTACGTCCTGTTCGCGAGCCTGTTATTGCTGCTGTTGTTCTGGCAGTGGCGCCCGATGCCGGCGGTCGTTTGGCAGATCGACAATCCCGATATCGCAGCCATCGTGGCCGTCATCGCGCTCCTGGGCTGGGGCTTCGCGTTCACATCGACCTTCCTGATCAATCATTTCGAGCTGTTCGGGCTGCAACAGGTCACCAACAGCCTGGCCGATCGCGCCGCCTCGGCGCCACAGTTCAGGACGCCGCTTTACTACCGGTTTGTACGCCATCCGATCTATCTCGGCTTCATCATCGCGTTCTGGGCGGCTCCCCGGATGACGGCCGGGCATTTGCTGTTCGCGGCGGTGAGCACGGCCTATATTGTTCTCGGCATTGTCCTGGAGGAGCGCGATCTCGTCGAGCAGTTCGGGGAGGAGTATCGTGCCTACAGGCAGCGCGTCGCCATGCTTATCCCTTGGCGCAAATCGGCTTGATCACATAAACCCATGAGGAGGAATCAATCGTGAAGCATGTTGGAAGCTGCTTTTGCGGCGCGGTCGAACTGGAGATTTCCGGGGAACCGGAGGCGATGGGTTATTGCCATTGCCGCTCTTGCCGCTCCTGGTCCGGCGGCCCGGTCAACGCCTTCAGCCTATGGAAGCCTGAAGCCGTTCGGATTACGGCCGGAAAGGAGCAGGTCGCGTCCTTTTCCAAGTCGCCGTTGAGCGAGCGCCAATATTGCAGGACATGCGGTGGTCATCTGATGACCAATCACCCGACGCTGGGACTGGTCGACGTGTTCACGGCGACCATTCCGACGCTGGCTTTCGCGCCCGCTGTTCACGTCAACTACGCCGAGACCGTGCTGCCGATGCGCGATGGTCTACCCAAGCTCAGGGACTTCCCGGCGGAGTTTGGCGGCTCCGGAGAGATGATGCCCGAATGAGCTCGCGCGAGCCCGGATCAATGCGGTCGTCATCTGCTCGCCTCACAGGGCGGCTCGGCCGGCCTCCGTGATCCTGTATTCGACTTCACCTGAGGCGAGCGGCTCCGCCTCCACCAGCCCGAGTTCGACCAGTCTCGCAACGCGCTCGTGATCGAACGTTGGCGAGCTGGTCCATGGCTCGGAAGCCAATCGAGCCAGAAAATGACGCTCGATCTCGGTGAGATTCATGGAAACCGGACCTCGTTTGCGTCGATGAGATCGGAGCACTCTGCCGTGCCAGGGGCGCCGAAACGGGCCTGATGTCCGGTTTCCGCCGCCGAGGATTGGCGCTGCAACCGTCAGATCCAAGACGTTATTGGTATCAACGTGGGCAGCGTTCGTCGCGCTAATATATGCCGAGCAGCTTCCTCAAGGCAGATGAATGTCAACGAACAGGGAGGAGGTTGCGGCGTCATGCCGGCCCTCTGTCGGCCCTCTGTCGGTTCTTGGGAGCAGAATTGGGACAAGATCGCTGTCCGTTCGAGAACATCGCGGCTACTATGCTTTGAGAATGTGCTCGGGTGACAGGGCGGCGATTACCGCCGCGCCACCTACACGACCTCCTCGCTTGTGGCTTGACGGACGCGTGCAGCCGAGGAAGCCTCGGTCGAGGTATGGGAACCGCGACCTGGCCAAGCGGGTGGGTCGGCCACCGTCACAGCCGAAATGTTCGGTTCCGTGTTTGTCGGGCCCAGCACCGCAATTTGGTGTAGCGCAATCGGAAACCCGCCAACGTCATGGAGCGGTAGATCCGCCGCTGCTGCGTCGGCAGCCAGCACCACCAGAGCGCCAATAACGCCAGCTGATCAACGAAAAAAGAACATTGAAAGGCTCCATATTTCAAAAAGTAACTTGCGCGTGAAGTCGCGCCCTCAAGGGAGGCCTGCGGTCAGCGCTCGGAAATGCCACGATGTGAGGGTGCGGTCCCGCTCTGGCGGGCCGAGCAGGCTCCAGACGCACATGGCGATGAGAACCGATAGTCCGGCACACCACGCCACGAGCCGAAATTGATCTCTGGTCACGGCAGCGTCATTGTAATGGCGACGCTGGTATCAGCCGCATCCGGCGCCGGCGAGGCGAGATAGATCGTGGCGATCATGACGACGCTGAACATCACGTAACCGCAGATGATCCAGCGCTCGTAGCTGCAGGTCGGAGATGGCTGAGGAGTTGTGCGCTCTGAAATTGTCATGATGAACTTCCTAAAATATCAAAGTGCTCGTGAGCTGAGCATGACGGAATCTACGAATCCTGCCGTCGGCTATCCGGAAATTGCTTCGCGTAACGTAGTGCGTGCGGAGATCGAAAGTCCTTACGGTGCCCTTACATTTCGCTGATGGTTTTCTTACAGCCGACCGTGGTGCAGGACCGGATCGCACCGCTGCTGCGGTCGTACGTGCGACTCGCAGGTTAGAAGCAGGGGTCGGGAATGCAGTCGGCAAGCTGGAACAGAGGTCGGTGACGCGGGCCTGTGAACCAGGCCACAGTGTTCTGTGCGACCTCGCTGTAGATTGGCGCAGGCGTGCGCGTGCAAATGCGGATCGTGACGAACTTCATGATGAAGGGGTGCGAAGAGGTCTGCCGTTACCCCGGCGTGCTCTTCGGCCGCTTTACATTTTTCCGAGCTATCCCTTAAGATCAATGCGCATCCGGAGGGCCGGCCGTGAGAATGGACGAGCTTGCCTTTGGGCAGTTCCGGCTTGATCGCGCCAACGCGCTGCTGTGGCGGGGTGAGGAACGCATCTCGCTGGCACCAAAGCCGTTCGCCTTGCTTTGCCGCCTGGTCGCGCGGCCCGGTGAACTCGTCACCAAGGACGAACTGCTCGACACGGTCTGGGCCGATCTCCATGTCAGCGATGCCAGCCTCACGGTGGCGATGAACGCGCTGCGTGCTGCGCTTGGTGACGACAGGCAATCGCCGAGCTACATCGAGACAGTCACCCGGCGCGGCTATCGTTTCATTGCGTCGGTCGTCCCGTCGCCATCGTCCGCGCTCGTTCCGCGTGAGGCGGAAGCTCAGGCATCCGACGACGCGGTTGATCCACGTCGCCACTGGCGGGTCGGGCGCGCGGTGCCGTTGCAGATGCTGGACAGCATCTTGCATCACGCAGGCAGTGGACAACGGCAGGTCGTCTTCATCACGGGCGAGGCGGGCATCGGCAAGACGACGCTGGTGCAAATGGCTCTGGATCGGGTGAAGCGCGACGGGGTAGGGGTGCTCCATTGCGCGTGCAACGAGTTGTTCGGGACACATGAGGCATTTCTGCCGCTGATCGAGGCGCTCAATGAGCAGTGCCGCGGGCCCGACGGCGCATCCCTGCTGAAGGCGATCCGCGATCACGCGGCGACATGGCTCGTGCAGATGCCGAACCTCCTCGGCGAGGGAGAGCGGAGTGCTTTCCAGCAGGAGGTGTTTGGCGCCACGCGCGAGCGCATGTTGCGCGAATTCAGCGAGCTCATGGAAAGTCTCGCCGCCAGGCGGCCATGGGTGCTCGTTCTCGAAGACCTGCATTGGAGCGACTTCGCTACGGTGGACGTGCTGTCGCGTTTGGCGCGACGTGAGCGAAAGGCCGCGATCCTTGTACTTGCCACTTATCGGCCGGCGGACGTCATGGCCGGCGGCCACCCGATCCGAACCTTGCATCAGGATCTGCAGATCCACGGGCAATGCACCGAACTCGCGCTCGATCGCCTCAGCCCGGCCGAGGTCGAGCGCTATCTCGTCTTGCGGTTCAGATCCCGCGAGCTCGCAGGCGAGCTGGCCGAACGGGTGTTCGGGCGTACCGGTGGGCAACCGTTATTCGTGACGTCGCTCCTGGATCACCTCGTGGCGCAGGGAGCGCTGGTTGAGGATAGCGGTCAGTGGCGGCTCCAGCGCGGTGCTGCTGCATCACACGACAGCATGCCGCGGGACCTGCAGGGCATGATCGCGCGGCAGATCGATCATCTCACGGCCGAGGAGCGTGGCCTGCTTGAAGTCGCAAGTGCCGCCGGTGCGGAATTCTCGGCGGTCCATGTCGCTCATGCGCTTGGGCTTGATGTCCTGGATGTCGAGGCGTTGTATGAGGACCTCGCGCGGGCAGGCCGGGTCATCGTTGCCGCCGGCATCACCGAATGGCCGAACGGAGAGGTGTCAGGCCGCTACGCCTTTCAGCATGCGCTTTACCAGGAGATCCTCTATCAGCGCCTTGCGCCGGCGCGCCGGGTCAAGACCCATGCCGGCCTTGGGGCGAGCCTTGAAGAAGGCTATGGGCCGCAGGCGACAGAGGTCGCTTCGGTGCTGGCGCATCATTTCGAGCTTGGGCGGGATTTCGCCAAGGCGGTGCGCTATCTGACCATGGCTGCGGAAAGTTCCTCGCGCCGGTTCAGCCCGCCCGAGGCAGCCAACTATCTGAGCCGGGCGCTGGAGCTTGTATCGCATCTGTCCGACGACATGCAGGTGAGAACGCGTCTGAAGCTCCTGCTGCTGCGAGCCTGGGCCTGGCGCGCGGGCGGAAACTTTGTCCGCTCGATCGAGGATTTGGGCGCCATCATTGCCCATGCGGCCGGCAACGGCTTGCTGCGCGAAGAGGTCAACGCCATGGTGGACCTCTCCCGCTTCGTGCTCTATCTCGATCCGCGACAGTCGGTGCCGCTGGCCGAGCAGGCGCTCTCAAAGAGCCTTGCGATCGATGATCCCGCATTTCGGGCCTTGGTGCGGGGCAACGCCGCCAATCTTCGCATCATGTTGAAGGGATGGACGGCGGAGGACGCGGCGTTCGCCCGCCAGGCTGCCGAGCTGATCGGTGACTCCGAGGACCTCAGCATGCGGCTGCGGCGCTGCTCGATCGAGGTGGTTCTCGAAATAGCGAGCGCGAATTATCCAGCCTGCTGCGCAGCCGCCCGGCGCGGCAAGGCCGTGATCCGCCTGATCGGAGACGTCTACATTTTCGTGATCTTCACGATGGCCGAGGCATTTGCGCTGCTCTATTACGGAGAATGGGGCGGTACGCAAGATGTCGTGAATTCGGCGCTCGAGATATCGATGCGCAACGCGAACCCGCAGGCGACGGCGATATGCAAGCTGACGCTCGGCTGGCTGTATGCCGAAGCCCAGGAATTTGATCGCGCGGTCCGGATGGCTGAGGAGACGCTGAACGCGGCGATCGAGTCCAACCCGACCAGCTTCTATATCGGTCGAAACCTGCTGGCGAGGGCGTATATTGCGCTCGGCAACCTGCCGCTGGCGCGCCAGCATCTTGCGGCCGTGGAGCAGCGGCTCGAGGTCGACGGCGTGCCGATGGAGACGTCCGTGTTCCCGCCATATCTGCTGAACCGATGCAACTACTTCATCGCGACAGAAGATATGGAGCAGGCGCATAGCGCCGCGTTGCGATTCCATGAATTCGTGGCGGCGGCGCCCGATCTGCCGTTTCTGGCGCTGTCTTACGAGGTCATGGCAAGGCTTGCGATGCGCCAAGGCGACACGCCATCGGCCCGGCGGCATCTGCTCGACGCGGTTTCGGTCCTCCGTCGCGCCAGGTTGCCGCATGCGGCCTGGCGCGTTTACGGCTCGGTCACTTCGTTCTACGAGAGCCTCGGCGAGACAGGTCGGGCTGCCAAGTGGCGCCAGCGCTCGCGACGTGAGATCAGCCTGCTGGCCAAGTCGCTGCCTCCTGACGATCCGCTGCGCTCCGCTCCGTTCCTGAACGTAGACGAGCGCAGCCGGCCAGCGGATCTCGTCGGGATGGCTTCAGTGAACTCAGTTCGGTAACTCCGAGATGCCGCGAGGCTCGATCATTGGCGTCTTGTTCTGCTGATGGCGGAGGGTTCGTGACATGCGATAGGCGTCCCGGCGCAGGCGCATGATGGAGCCCAGCGGCTGGTGGTCGGCGAGGCATCGCCAGGGATCGAATGACAGACAGTCATCTGCATAGCTGCGACGGGCGGGACTGTCTGCAATCTGCGACGGGATCGTGATTCTGCCGACAGTTTGCGATGGTGAGACGTCTTCGGGCCAGTCGATCGAGGAGTCCTCGATCGGCGTATGTTGCAGATCAATGCAGAGCTGGACCTGGATGTCGTAGTTGGCCGAATTCTCTCTGAAAAATCTGGCGACCGAGTCCAGCACGACATCGTCGCCGTCGTTGCAGGGTTGTCCGGTCAGCCTGCGTAACGCTTCGGAAGCGGGCACCGCCCGAAGTCTTGCGACGTAGTCTCCAAAGCGGAGCGCTCCCTCGGTGTGAAAGGTTTCGCCGAGAGGATTGTTGCCGGGATCGCTGAGCCCCTTCAGGACCAGAGGGACGGGGATGCCGATCTTCTCCGCCAGTGGAACCCCGACACGAGCCCCAATTCCAAGCCCTCTCAACACGACATCCGGCGTGTTCAAGCTGCGCTCGACGTCACGCTGTAAACTCAAGTAAGCCTTGGCATCCGAAACATAGCTCGAGTGATTGACGAGCAGAAGATCCTGATTGGCCGAATTGTCGTCGGCCAGCGCTTTTGGTCCCGACACGCCGAGCACCTTGATCGCCATGCCCCGAGGCACGCAAATGCGATCGCTCTTGATTGCGCCCAGCGCGGTGGAGAGGCGGACGATGATGGGATAGCGGGACGCTGTTGCAAACAGCCCCTGGCGCAAATGATCCGGCAGATGATCCTTGACCGTCAGTTCGCCACGCAAATAGCCCACGCCCTTGGCATGTTGCTGCCGGATCCCATGGTGGTAGGTGTTGAAGGAGGCGGCGCTGGTCCGTCCGATCGAGGAGACAATGGCCTCGATGATCGCCGCTTCGTCCGGCTGCGGCTGTTCAATCGAGGGATCGTAGCGAAGATACCGATCGCCTGACATGGCGTACATCTCCGGTTGGCTTACCCAGATAGTGGCGCAGGCTGTAGCGGCCGAACGGCGGGTCAAATCCTAGATCGCGCACCTTCGGTGAGCAAGTTGGTCGGCTTGAATGGGCCCGTCGTTTCCGAGCACCGGGCTCGGCATCCTGGGCGAGGCGCGGCCGAAAATCCTTAGAGCACTGTTAAGTTCGGCTGAGCTTTTGCTTAAGCTCCGGCAGGCGTCGTCGGTCGCACGGCCGGAGCGACATCAATTCCGAGCAAGAAGATTCAAAGCTGCGGCGGGCTGCGCAACGGTTCGAGGCTTGTGCACGTGATATCCTCGGGCCCGATGGTCAAGACAGTTTCAGCTCCAGATGTTTGACGCTGGGATCGCCGGCCGGGCGGGGCACGAACCCCAGTCGCTCGAATACCCTCAACATCGGCGCGTTCTCCGGCAGCACCTCTGCCGTCAATGCCTGCAGTCCGGCTTTGCGCGCAATCGAAATGAGGTGACGCAGCAACGCGCTGCCGATACCCTTGCCTTGATAGGCGTCCACCACCACGAATGCCAACTCGGCCCGTCCAGGCTCGCTCACGATGTAGCGGCCGCCGCCGACGATGACGCGTTGTCCGTTCTCGTCCAATTCGGTGACCAACGCGACATGGCTATCGAAGTCGATGTTCATGAAGAATGCGATTTCCCGGTCCGAGAAGCCGCGCTTGGGAACAAAAAAGCGGCGTCGCAGCGACTGCGCGCTGGTCCGGCCGATCGCTCGGAGCATGTCGTCGCGGTCAGCCGGCCACAGAGCACGGATGTGGATCGTGCTGCCGTCGCGCAGGCGCTCGGAAGCGGAGTAGGTAGCGACATCTCCCATGCGTGTAGCAATCGCCGAGCCGGGCCGGATCGCTTGATCTAGATCAACCGTTCTCCGCAGGCGCATCACTAGGTCCTAACCGTCGGCTCCGCGCCAAGCGGGCCTCTGCGTGCTGAGCATGGACGGGCAAAATGCCGCTGCGCGTGTTTCGTCAAAGCTGGTCTGGCGAAGAGATGCTCCAATTCGCCATACGCCTCGGCCTGCTCGTGCTGTTGGTGGCATGGTGCTTCATCCTGACGCGACCCTTCATTCCAATCCTGGCCTGGTCGGTCGTTCTGGCTGTCGCGCTGTATCCGCTGTACAGCTGGTTCGTCGATCGCCTTGGCAAGCGTCCCAAACTCGCGGCAGCCATTGTGACCCTCATCAGCCTAGCAGTGATGATCGGGCCGGTGACCTGGATCGGGGTCGGTCTTGCCGAGGGGGCGAAAAGCCTGGCCGAACAGCTGGGAACCGAGAGCCTCAAGCTGCCAACGCCGCCCGAGGCGATCCGCGACTGGCCGCTCATCGGCGAGAGGCTATACGACGTCTGGAGCAACGCGTCGAGCAACATCGAGGCGCTGGTCCAGCCGCTGTTGCCGCACCTCAAGTCCCTGCTTCGTTCGATCATCGGCATGTTGGGTAGCGTCGGCTTCGGCGCGCTCAAATTTCTCGCCGCGATCATTCTCGCGGGCTTTCTGTTCCCGTCGGCGCCGCGTCTCGTTGAGGCCAGCCGTCGCATCATGGCGCGCATTCTGCCGCAGCGAACCGAGGACCTTGTCGCGCTCGCCGGCGCAACAATCCGCAGCGTGTCGCAAGGCGTGATCGGCATCGCGCTGATTCAGTCGATCCTGATCGGAATCGGCCTGAAATTCGCCGGGATCGCCCATGCCGGTCTGCTGGCCTTCGGGGCGATGATCCTGTCCATCCTGCAGCTTGGCGCCGCCATCATTCTTATTCCCTGCCTGGTCTGGATCTGGACCACGAAGGAATTTGCGATCGCGCTATTCATGACGATCTATCTTGTGATCGTCGGATTGGCCGACAATGTCCTGAAGCCGCTTTTGATGGGACGCGGACTGAAGACTCCGATGCCGGTCATCTTCATCGGGCTGCTCGGCGGAACCATCGCCCACGGCATTGTCGGCCTGTTCATCGGGCCGATCATCCTGGCCGTGGGCTGGCAGATCATGATGGCCTGGATCCGCAGCGATGAGCGGCAAGAGCTGCCTCGGTCTGCAGAGGAAGTCTCCGCCGAGATCTGAATTGCCATGCGCAAGGTTATGGGCAGAGCGGACAGCGGCCGGTTCGAAACCCCATTTGCTACCCTTGACCTATGTCAATGGTCCGCTTCGCTGCCACGCGAAGCTGAGCGGGAAGATACCGAAGAGGAGGTGCCAAGCATGTCTACCGACAAGCCGATCATCCCGAGCGATGGCGCCTCAAGCCTTTTTGCGTCCACCGTCGAATATCTGGTCGACGCCGGCCAACGCAGCATCCTCTTCCTCGACGTCATGCGCCAGCGCGGCAATCAGTACCGTGAGCACATGGCGGAAAATGCGCCACACGTCCTCAACTATCAGGTTGAACTGGTCATGGACGGGCGGACTCTACAAAAGCCCGTCAACTACGGTCTGGTGCGCATCACGCCGCCAAAAGGCGTCGAGATCGACTTGAAGCGCCGACCGTTTGTGGTGGTCGATCCGCGGGCCGGACATGGTCCAGGAATCGGAGGCTTCAAGGCAGACAGCGAGATCGGCGTCGCGATGCGGGCCGGTCACCCCTGCTACTTCATCGGGTTCTTGCCTGATCCGATGCCGGGGCAGACCATTGAGGATATCGCAAGGGCCGAGGCAGTCTTCCTCGAGAAAGTCATAGCGTTGCATCCCGACGCCGACGGTAAACCCTGTGTGATTGGCAACTGCCAGGCCGGCTGGGCCGTGATGATCCTGGCGTCGCTGCGACCGGAACTGTTCGGCCCGATTATCATCGCCGGCGCGCCGCTATCCTATTGGGCAGGCGTCCACGGCAAGTATCCGATGCGATACACCGGCGGTCTGCTGGGCGGAAGCTGGCTGGCGGCATTGACCAGCGATCTTGGGGGTGGGAAATTCGACGGCGCCTGGCTGGTGCAAAACTTCGAGAACATGAATCCCTCGAACACGCTCTGGACCAAGCAATACAACGTCTATTCGAAAATCGATACCGAAGCGCCCCGCTATCTTGAATTTGAGCGCTGGTGGGGCGGGCATGTCAATCTCAACGCCGAAGAGATCCAGTTCATCGTCGATGAGCTCTTCGTCGGCAACAAGCTCGCGGCCGGCCGCATCAAGATGTCGGACGGCGCGGCCGTCGATCTCCGCAACATACGCTCGCCGATCGTCGTGTTCTGCTCGAAGGGCGACAATATCACCCCGCCGCAACAGGCGCTCGGCTGGATTCTCGACCTCTACAATGATGTCGACGAGATCAGGGCTTACGGGCAAACCATCGTGTACACCGTGCACGAAACCGTCGGTCATCTCGGCATCTTCGTTTCGGCCGGCGTCGCCAAGAAACAACATAGCGAGTTTTCGAGCAATATCGACTTGATCGATGTGCTGCCACCGGGTCTGTATGAAGCGACGTTCACAGCAAGGTCTGCTGATACGGTCAACCCGGACCTGTTGACGGGGGCCTGGATCATGCGCTGCGAGCAGCGCACGCTGGATGATCTGCGTGCGATGGGCGGCAATAATGTCGATGACGAGCGTCGCTTCGCGACGGCGGCGCGGGTGTCGGAGATCAATCTCGCAGCCTACCGAAATTTCGTGCAGCCCTGGGTCAGGGCCTTTGCGACGCCAGCACTGGGCGAGTGGACCCGGCGCACCCATCCGCTGCGCGTTCAATATGAGGCGTGCTCGGGGGACGGCCCAGTCGCGAAGACGATCGAAGCCGCGGCGAACACTGTTCGGAAAGAGCGCAAGCCGGCTGCGGGCGACAATCCATTTCTCGCGATGCAGGAAGCCGTCTCGCAGAACATCGTGCGCGCTCTCGACTTGTGGCGGGATGTAACCGAACAACTGAGCGAGACGGCCTTCCTCTCGATCTATGGCTCGCCGGCGCTCCAGTCCGCCGTCGGTATCGATCCGCAATCGAACCCGTCGCCTCGGCGGGAGATGTCGGACGAGCATCGCCGGCGCCTCAACGCCCGGATCGAAGAGCTCAAGGCGCGAATCGGAACCGGGGCGCTGCGCGAGGCTTTCATTCGCGCGCTGCTTTACATCGGCATGACGCGCGGCATGGTGGACGAACGAAGCATCGAGGCTTTGCGGCGCGCAAGGTCGAGCGACGTCGAATCGCGGCTCACGCTGGCCGAGTTCAAGGCGATGGTGCGCGAGCAGTTCTTCATGCTGCTGCTCGACGAGGAGGCGAGCGTCACCGCCATTCCCAAGCTGCTGCCACAGGATCACGAGGCACGGCGGGCGGCTTTCGCGGTGATTCAGGACGTGGTCTCCGCCGCGGGCGAGCCATCGGGCGAGACGGCCAAGCGTTTGCGGCGCGTCGCGGACCTGTTCGGCGTGGTAGGACAGGACAATACGCGAGCGAAAGCATCTTAGAGGAGAGCCACCATGAGCTTACAGGGTGACACAGGCGAGGGGCGGCCCCGTCCGAAATATGATCGGTTGATCACGGCCGCCAAGCACGTGCCTTCGGCGGTGACCATCGTCGTACACCCCTGCGACGAAACCTCCTTGACCGGAGTCTGCGAAGCCGCCGAGCTCGGCATCATCAAGCCGATCCTCGTTGGGCCGGCGGCCAAGATCAAGGCCACGGCGGAAAGTCATAAGCTGAACATCTCGAAATTCGAGATCGTGGACGCCCCGCATAGCGAGGCGGCGGCGGCAAAAGCGGTCGAACTGATCCACTCGGCCAAGGGCGAACTGCTGATGAAGGGCAGCCTGCACACCGACGAATTGATGAAATGCGTCACCGCCGGCACCGGCGGGTTGCGCACCAATCGGCGGATCAGCCATGTTTTCGTGATGGATGTGCCGACCTACGCGGAGACGCTGTTCATCACTGATGCCGCAATCAACATTTTCCCCGACCTCGATGCCAAGCGTGACATTGTTCAGAATGCCATCGACCTCTTTGTCGAAATAGGGCTCGGCTCGCATCCCCGCGTGGCGCTGCTCTCGGCTGTCGAGACGGTCACGACAAAGATCCCATCGACCATCGAGGCGGCCGCGCTGTGCAAGATGGCGGATCGCGGCCAGATCAGGGGCGGCTTGCTCGACGGCCCGCTGGCGTTCGACAACGCAATCGACCCGCAGGCGGCAGAGATCAAGGGAATCAAATCGGCGGTCGCCGGACGCGCTCAGATCCTCGTCGTTCCGGACCTCGAAGCCGGCAATATGCTGGCGAAGAATCTTACGTTCCTTGCCAAGGCGGACGCGGCCGGCATTGTGCTTGGTGCGCGCGTGCCGATCGTCCTGACGTCCCGGGCCGACAGCGTTCGAGCCCGCATGGCATCCTGTGCGATCGCTGTTTTGCATGCCGACGCGCGGCGACGACTCCATCCCGTGGCCGCCGCATGACGGAGGGATGTCATGGACACGATCCTCGTCGTCAACGCCGGGTCTTCCAGCGTTAAGTTTCAGATCTTCGCGGTGGATGCGAATGCGCGTCTTGACCGCGTTCTGAAGGGGCAGGTGGATGGAATCGGCAGCCGGCCGCGGCTGCGCGCCACCAGGGCCAGCGGTGAGACGCTCGCGGACCGTGCCTATCCGGTCGAGGCCATCATGGACGTTCCCGCGGCGCTCGCGGTCGCGAGTTCATGGTTGCGGGAGGAGCTTCGCATCACGCCGCTGGCCGTCGGGCATCGTGTGGTCCATGGCGGTCCTGACTATGCCAAGCCGGTCGCCGTCGACCATGGTGTTGTGACGCGCCTCGAACGTTTTGAACCGCTGGCCCCGCTGCACCAGCGTCATAATCTCGCGCCGATCAAGTCGCTGCTCGCCAATTATCCTGCGCTCCCGCAGGTTGCCTGCTTCGATACCGCCTTCCATCGCCGGCACGACGCGGTCGCGGATAGCTATGCGATTCCTTATCGCCTCTATGAGGAGGGCGTCAGGCGCTACGGCTTTCACGGGCTGTCCTATGAGTATATCGCGAGAGCACTGCCGACGCTCGCACCTGACGTGGCGGGCGGTCGCGTCATTGTCGCGCATCTCGGCAGCGGCGCCTCGATGTGCGCCCTCCGCGCTGGTCGCAGCATCGAGAGCACGATGGGCTTTACGGCCCTTGACGGGCTTGCCATGGGAACACGGCCGGGCCAGCTTGATCCTGGCGTGGTGCTCTACCTCATCATGGCGAAGGGAATGTCGCCTGACGAGGTCCAGACGTTCCTTTATCGCGATTGTGGCCTGAAGGGGCTTTCCGGGGCCAGCAACGATATGCGCGAGCTCCTGGTCAGCCACGATCCCCACGCGGCGTTTTCAGTTGAATATTTCGTCTACCGGATCGGGCTTTTTGCCGGCTTCCTGGCCGCCGCGCTGGAAGGTCTCGATGCTTTTGTGTTTACAGCGGGTATCGGCGAGAACTCCGACGCGATCCGCACCCGCATCGGCGACAGGCTGAAATGGCTCGGGGTCAGCCTCGATGAAACCGAGAACGCAAGGAACGCTCTCAAAATATCACGCCCTGACAGCGGGATTCCTGTCTACGTGATCCCGACCGACGAAGAGCGAATGATCGCCGAGCATACCGTGTCGTTGCTTTGGACCGCGCGCTCACATGCAAATAGCGAGAGAGCATCATGAACATTCCGGTGTATCCTGATACGAAGGTCGCGTTGAAGGGCAAGAAGGGCCTGATCGTCGGTATTGCGAACGATCAGTCGATCGCCTGGGGCTGTGCCAAGGCCTTCCGCGCGCTGGGGGCCGAACTGGCTGTCACCTATCTCAATGAGCGGGCGAAGCAATATGTCGAGCCGCTGGCCAAGGCCCTTGAAGCGCCGATCTTCATGCCGCTTGACGTGAATGTGGCCGGGCAGCTCGAAGGCGTGTTCGAGCGGATTCAAATCGAATGGGGGCGGCTGGATTTCCTGCTGCATTCGATTGCCTTTTCTCCGAAGGAAGCGCTGCACGGACGGGTCATCGACGTCGGTCGCGACGGCTTTCTCAAGACCATGGACGTGTCCTGCTGGTCGTTCCTGCGGATGGCGCATCTGGCGGAGCCGCTGATGAAGAATGGCGGCACGATGTTTACCATGACCTACTATGGCAGCCAGATGGTAGTGGAGAACTACAACATCATGGGCGTCGCGAAGGCCGCCTTGGAGGCTGCGGTGCGCTATGTCGCAGCGGAGGTCGGTCCCAAGGGCATTCGGGTTCACGCGATTTCACCCGGACCGCTCGCGACGCGCGCGGCCTCAGGCATTCCGGAATTTGATGAACTCTTGGACAAGGCGCAGAGCAAGGCACCGACGCGGAGCCTGGTCAGCATCGATGATGTCGGGGCTGCAACGGCATTTCTCGCGCTCGACGGCGCCAAACTCATCACCGGGGATGTGATGTATATCGATGGCGGCTATCACATCATCGACTGACGTCAGCGATAGTGCAGGGCGATGAGCTCGGCCACGCAGGCCGGGCGCTGTCCGCCCTCGATCTCGATCACCATGTGATAGTTGACCCGCAATCCCTCAGGGGGGACATCCTCGGCCTCTGCGATCGTGATACGGCCCCTGATCCGCGATCCCGCCGGAACGGGCGAAAGATAGCGGATGCGGTCGGCGCCATAATTCAGGGTGTTGCGCAGGCCCTTCAGCCCCATCACCGAGCGGATGAACATTGGCGCCAGGCTGAGCGACAACAAGCCGTGCGCGATAGTCCGGCCGCCCGGCAATTCACGCTTGGCTCGCTCCTGGTCGACATGGATCCATTGCTCGTCGCATGTCGCCTCCGCGAAGCGATTGATGCGATCCTGGGTGATCTCCACCCATTCGCTTGCGCCGATTTCCTTGCCGACAGCCGCTTTTATGTCATCGAATCCGTCGAATATTTTCATGACACGTCGCTCGTGTTTGCCTCGGTTTTTGATTGAGCATGATCTTTTTCGGAAAGCCGCTTCACACTCTTCCGGATCATGCTCTAGATTTTCATTTCCGGGACTTCGGTCGGGATCATCAGGTCTGCCTCGGTGACGGCCAGCACTTCCGCCACGCGGACACCGGGTGCGGTCTCGAGCAGCGTGATGCGTCCGCCGGGGAAGCCGATGACGGCGAGATCGGTGACGACGAGATCGACCGGTCGAGACGAGGTCAGTGGCAGGTTGCACTTCCGGACGATCTTCGACTTGCCTTTCGCGGCGTGCTGCATGGCAACGATGACCCGCTTGGCGCCGGCGACAAGATCCATGGCTCCGCCCATGCCGGGCACCATCTTGCCTGGGATCATCCAGTTGGCGAGATGACCGTCAGCGTCGACCTGCAGCCCACCCAGCACCGTCATGTCGACATGTCCGCCGCGGATCAAGCCGAAGGACATTGCGCTGTCAAATGTCGATGCTCCCGGAAGCGCGCTGATCGGGCGGCCTCCGGCGTCGGTCAAGAGCGGATGGGCCATGCCCTGTTCCGGAATCGGCCCTGTGCCGATCAAGCCGTTCTCGGATTGAAAGAACACGTTCAGTCCGGCCGGAACGTAGTTGGCAACAAGGGTCGGAATGCCGATGCCGAGATTGACCAGATATCCCGAACGAAGTTCGAGCGCGACACGGCGAGCGATCAGCGTTTGTGGGTCCATGATCTTATCCGTTCGCTACGAGGTAATCGACCAAGGGCGCGGGTGTTGCGACGTGATCCGGAGCGATCACGCCGACCGGCACCACGTGCTCGGCGGTGACGATCACGGTGTCGGCCGCCATCGCCATCACGGGATTGAAATTGCGCGCGGTCAGCGCATAGGTGAGGTTGCCAAGATAGTCCGCCAGGAAGGCATGGATCAGCGCGAAGTCGGATCGAAGCGCGGTCTCGAGCAGGTAGGTCTTGCCGTTGAGCTTGATCTGTTGCTTGCCTTCTTCGACCATGGTGCCGACGCCGGTCGGGGTCAGCACGCCGCCGAGCCCGCAGCCGCCGGCACGGATCCGCTCGACCAGCGTCCCCTGGGGGACGAGGTCGACCGACACCTGCTTGGCCATCATCTGCTGTTGGACCTTCGGATTGAGGCCGATGTGGCTGGCTGTCAGCGTTGAGACGAGTGCGGCGTCGAACAGTTTTCCGACCCCGCGACCGGGCACAGCGCCGTCGTTGCAGATCAGGGTCAATTCCGTCTTGTGTTGTCGGACCAGCTCGTCGAGCAGGCGCTCCGGCGTACCGACGCCCATGAAACCTCCGACCATCACAGATGCGCCGTTCGGGATCATGGCGACGGCTTCTTCCAAAGAGATGGGTTTCATGCGGCGGCTCCGATCAAAACTTGCCGTTGCGATGTCCGGTAGAGTGGCAACCGAAGGCGGGCGTTTCCTTTGATCTGTATCAATGGTCCCTATCTCGCATCCGGCGAGACAAGGCTGTCTGCTCAGGCCGATGCTTCGCTGGCCACTCCGATGCTTGCGAGCACCTCCCGCCAGAGCCTGCGGACCTGCGCATGCCGCCTGTCGACAGCGGCCCCGACAGCGTCCCGCATGGAGACGAACTCGGGGCTTTTCAGGAACAGGATTTGCGCCTGGATCAGCCGTCCGCTTTCGAACTCGGTTCTCCGGAGCGCCTCTGCGAAAGCGTCGTCGCGCGGCGTGCCATCAGGAAGCACCGCAGCCGGCCGGATAGCGCCGTGGATCGCATGGCCCAGGGCGGCAAGGTCGATGATCCAGCCTTGGGTTTGATCCGGAATGTTCGGGACGGGAGTGATGAGCCAAGCGGCTTCCCAGGACGGACAGAGAGCCAGCAGCTCGAGGTCCGGCACCCAGCGCGTGGCTTGGAGCATGAGCGACACGATCTCCGTTTCGCGAAAGAGCTGTGCGTTCAGTTCGGCGAGCCAGCTTCGCTCCGACGGCATTGCCAAGGCCAGCGTTAGCTGCCGCATCAGAGCGCCGTGCGCCGAGATCAGAAACGCCCCGACGCGTGTCTGCTGCTTCGGAGGCACGCGGCCCGATATGTCCAGCGGCCCCAGGAAGCAGCTCATGTCGCCGCCCCGCGCACAGGGATCGCTCGAAGATGGTCATATCCATCGGGGAATGGCTCGAGCGGACCGCCGGCCTCATCGGGTGCGATCCAGATCGACCGGTTGCCGATCCATTGTTCGGCGAGCACCTGCTCGGCAAATCTGGAGAGCAGGTCGACCGTCAATTGCGGCTTCTCCAGCGTAAACGCGTGATAGGCGCGCGGAATAATGATCAGTCCGCTGTTGGGGATCTCGATGCGCAGCGTTTCATGCAAAGCGCGAGGCGTGAGGAAATCGAATTCGCCGTTCAGGATCATGGTGGGGACGGTAATGGAGGAGAGCTGCGGCGTCAGCGGTTTGAAGTCGAGGAATGACTCCATCAGATTCTGCAGCGCATAAACATCGTTGGTGAGCCAGCCTTGCCGCTTGATCTTGTCGAGATTGGTCAGCTGCGGTCCCAGCCACGCATCGGACAGATTCATCGGCAGCAGCAGATCCTGCAGGTAGCTCGTGCCGCCGAGGATCAAGCCGGTGCGCAACGCATTGCCGAGAAGAAGCAGTTGCGGCGAGAGCTCCGCGAAACAGCTCATCGGCACGAGTCCGGCCAGCCTGTCGCTATGAGCGATGGCATATCGCAACGCAATGAGCCCGCCGAAACTGATGCCGCACAGGAAGACGGGCCCGCGGCCGAGCTCCTCGATCAGCAGCCGCAGAACCGCGACCTGATCATCCTGGCCAATGAACAGACCCGGCTTGTCGGAAATGCCCTGGCCCAGCAGGTCGAAGGTTGCAACGCGAAAGCCCTTCGCGGCCAGGGCGCCGCCATAGCTGTCCCACAGCTCGGCATATTGCGTCAGGCCGTTCACGAACACATAGGCGGGCGCATCGGCCGGGCCGGCCAACGCATAGCGTATCCGATAGGAGCCATAGTCCAGAAATGGCACGAGGTCAGCCCGCTGATGTAGTCGCCAGCCAAGCTCAACTCGCGCGCGTTTGGACCTTTGAGATAGATCAAGGGTCGGCTGACGACGCTTCCTAGCTTTTGGCGCAAGTGACAGTTTCGTTGCTGGGAGAGACGCCATGACACGTTGCTTCGCGAGCCTGATCGTACTGCTGCTGACGATATCATCGGCACTGGCAGATCCGCCGTTCACCCGACGGTCCTCGCAACAGCAACACGATGCCCTGAAGAAATATTACGAGATACCCAACTTCAAACTGGGCGGCCGCTATGATCTTGCTAACCCCGCAAGCTGGGAGTTCGGCGGCGAAGGCGGCAAGACGCTGGAGTCCCTTGGTGCCGGCAAGCTGCGGACGGCCTACATCGCCGTCGGCACGCCGCGTCGCAACGATGCTGGCGAAATCACCAACGCCGTCATCGTGAACTCGTACTATTCCGGTGATTCCACGGATATGTACGAACAGTGGTTCAAGGGCACCGCCCTCTCGGGGACCGATCCCGTCATCGGCCCGGGGCGTCCGATCGATACCGACCGCTACTATGTCGTGTTCGTGGATCCGATCGGCACGTGGGGTGATAGCAAACCCTCCGACGGTCTCGGCATCAAATTCCCGCAGTACAGCTACTTCGATATGGTGCAGGCCAACTATCGGATGCTGCGCGACCACCTCAAGGTCTCACACGCCGCGCTGGCACTCGGTGTCTCCATGGGGGGCACGCAGACCTATGTGTGGGGCGTCATGCATCCGGAGTTCGTCAGCGCGCTGATGCCAATCGGCGGCACCACGCAATCTGATGCGGAGGATCCGGTCGGCAACTGGACCTTCCAGCTGATGACCGCTGCGATCGAGTCCGATCCGGTCTGGCAGTCGACCAAGGGCGATTATTACAATCTGCCGAAGGAGAAGCATCCTGCCGCCGGCGTGGCATTCGGCTGGTCCGTGCTTGGATTGACCGGTTATGACTTCGCCTTCCGCTCATCACAGAGCTTCGCTTCTGTTCAGCCCGAAGTGTTCTATTGGAATCCGCCGAACGAGAAGGCCGGCAGCAGCGTCACCAACCGTGCCAAGCTCTACGATGCGGTCGATCTGGTGTGGCGAAACAAGGTCGGCGAGGGGCACAACATCAATGACGATCTGTGGCGGATCAGCTCCCGCACGCTCGTCATGCACATCACGAACGACAATTGGCTGAACTTCAAGCTGGCCGAGCGCGCGGTTGAACGCATTCCGGGCGCCGATCTGATCGCCGAAGAAAGTCCTGTGGCGCATTACGGCGTGTTCTCGATCGTCAACCATCGCAAGAACGATCCGAAGTTCGTCTCGTTCATGCAGGACGTCGACAGACTCGATAAGGCGCAGAAATATGTCGACAAGAATTATCGCGTCCCCGGCGTGGCGTCCAATATCGACCCGAAGAAGTCGTTCTGGAAGGACTACGTGACCTATCCCTATCCGGTCAAATATGCCGATGTGAAGGACGGCACCGGCACGACCTGGCAGATCGGCTATATGGACGAGTATGCTGGCGACAAGCCGGACCCGCAGGTCCTGGTGATCATCCACGGCAAAGGCGCGTTCGCCGGTCACTACGGGAATGTCATGCAATATGCCTTGCGCAGTGGCTTCCGCGTGATCGCGCCGGATCTGCCGCACTATGGTATGTCCGGACCTGGCAACCTCGACAAGAGTCCGGCCCGCACGATGCAGGACATGCGTGATGTCGTGCACGAGCTCGTCGTCAATCAACTCGGAGTCAAGCGTGCGGCCTATCTCGGCCATTCGCTCGGCGGCCAGCTCGTGATGGGTTATGCCTTGTCCTGGCCGGAAGCGGTGCAGGACCTCATCCTCGAGGCGCCAGCGGGGCTTGAAGAGTACCCGCGCGACGTTGTCATCGCCCCCGGCAAGGCCGCCGCGCTGTTCGATCCGTCATTTGCGCGCGATTTCACGAAGTGGAAGGCCGCGTGGGATCAGACCGGCGCGCTGGCGTCGGAGATGGGACGTACCGAGCAGGGCGTGCGCGACTTCTTCTACTTCAAGAAGCGCGACCCCGTGACCGGCGCCGTATCACGGAGCCAAAGCGGCTACTTCATGAATGACAGCGAATACGCCCGCTTCCACACCGATCAGCGCATCGGGCTGATCAAAGGCAATCCCAAGGAGCTCGAGCAATGGGCCAACGTCTTCATCTTCGACATCTATGCGATGGTGGCGGAGCTGCAGAAGGACGATCCCAAAAATCTGTATGACCGGCTGACCGGCATCAAGGCGCCGATCTTCCTGGCCTTCGGTGACAAGGAGCCGTTCATTCCGGGGACCTCGCTCAACGGGCTCAAGGATCTCGGCCGCGACATCATCAATCCCTTCATGATGCGGATGAGCGAAGTCGGCAATCGGCCGGTTCTGAAGATCTATCCGGACACCGGACATTTCATCCACACCGACAATCCGGTGGAGTTTGCGGCTGATGTCGTCGACTTCATCACGCTCGGCAGGGTCGAGCCCTCGCCGGTTGCTGTGGACCGACTGATCAACGGGGCAACCACGGTGGGGATAGCTGTTGCGCCAACCCCTCCGGGACCGTCCCCGACGGCAGGCCTCAACAAATAGGTGTGTCCATATGCCGCGGGTGAAGGCCGGGGAGGTTCAGCTGGGATGGCGTGCCTGGGGTGAGGGCGATGTGATCGTCGTCTTCATCCATGGCAACCTCGCCTGCAAGGACTGGATCGAGCTCGCCACGCCGCTGTTCCCGGAAGGCGTGCGTGTGATCGGGATCGACTGGCGCGGCTGCGGTGAAAGCGACCGGCCGCCGGCAGCACCCGACTTCTCCAACTATTCCATGCGCCAGCATGCGCTCGACATGCTGGCGGCCCTCGATGCTCTGGAGCTGTCCTATTGCCATCTTGCGACCCACTCGACCGGCGGGATCATCGCGGCGCGGATGCTTCTGATGCAGCCGCAGCGGTTCGGCCGGGTGTTTGCGCTCGATCCGGTGACGCCGCTTGGAATGGCCTTCAATGCCGAACAGATCGAACTCTTCCGGTCGATGATGCTCAGCCATGACGTGGCGCGCGCGGTCATGGCGACCGCGGCTGTGACGCTCTTCACCCCCGAAAGCATGGCGCCCGGCACGATGCCTCGCTATCGCGAAGGCCTGGGTGAATTGCAGCCGTTCTATGAACGGATGCTGGAACAGACCTTTGGCGTTGCCGAGGGCATTTGGCTCGGCACGCCGTTCAATCTGAACCTGGAAAAAGAGAGTGGCGAACTGGAGCAGCAGATGCGGCACATCACGCATCCGCATCTGGTGCTCTGGGGCGACAGAGACGGCTGGATTCCGTCCACGGACCTAAAGGCGATGGCCGCCGCGATGCCGGACTGCCGGGTGGTGACTGTGCCCGGTATCGGGCATTCGATGATCCTGGAGATGCCGGCACTCTATGCAGGTTACTTCGGAGCCTGGTTCGGAGGTCTAAGGTTCCGGCCTTGACCGCGCATAGCGACAGGCTCGCGGTCCACGAGGAGCTTGAATGCTCATCCAGCTGTTGGTCGGCCTGGCAATCAGTGCAGTCTGCATCGTCATACATGCATTCTTGACCGTCGGTGCGGTGAAGATTGCCCGCGCAGCCGTCACCTTGAATGCATCCTATCGTGCACTTCACCTGGCTACGGTCATGACGGCAACCGCGTTCGTGCTGATGCTCGCCCACATGGTCGAGATCTTTGTCTGGTCCGTCGGCTACGTTCTGACCAAAGTGGCGCCGGAGGGCGCCAGCCTGGTCTACTTCGCTTTCGTCAATTACACGACATTGGGCTATGGCGACGTGGTACCGCGGCCCGAATGGCGGCTGCTCGGACCGATGACGGCGATGAATGGAATATTGATGTTCGGCTGGTCGACCGCCCTCATCTTCCAGGTGTTGCTGAAGACGATTGATCGGCAACAATCGCCGCCCCCGCAGTCGGTTGGATCGTCTGCGGGCTGATTGATCAACGTTTGGCTGCCTCAGGTTCCCCGAGCAACGCGATTGGCCGATGAGTTGATCCAGGCCGCCGGGCCCTAAAGGTCCAGTTGTGCCAGCGCAACCCGGTCCAGAAGTACGATCTGCCGTTGCGTTTGGCCGAGGAACTCGAGAATCCCCTGGGCGTGGAGCTGAGAGAGGGCGCGGGATACCGTCTCGAGCGTCAATCCAAGATAGTCGGCAATATCTCGCCGGCTCATCGGAAGCGCCATCACTTCCGCAGCCTGCAGCCGTCGATCCATTTCGAGCAGGAATGCTGCGACGCGCTCCAGCGACGTCTTCCGACCCAACAGCAACATATGATCCTCAGCATGCTGCAGATTGCTGGTCGTCATGTTCAGGAGATCTCGGGCGACGATGGCGTCTTTCTCCGCGACTTGCTCGAGACTTTCGCGCTTCATCAGCCGCACGGTCGTATCGATGATGGCCTCGGCGGTAAATCGGTGTGATGCACAATTCTCAAGCCCGAATATGTCACCCACCATATGGAATGCGCCGATCTGGCGGCGGCCGTCGGAGAGCAGTTTGTAGCTGCGAACCGCACCGTCCACGACCTGATAAACATAGTCCGCCGGTTCGGCTTCCCCGTAAATTTCCGTACCGCGACGATACCTGAACTCGCTGGCAGCGACCTGAGAGCGGGAAAGGCCGCCAAGCACGCCGCTGAACCGGGCCTGCTGGGGCCGCCGGGCGTTCACGTTGACAAACATGGAATGGTCTCCCTGTCTGACCAAAGTTTCTGCATCGGGCGCTGGTCACGAAGGTCAGCCTAGGACCTGGCGGCGCGGCCGGGCTATTGGACCGGGAGGCATTGTCCCTAGGGACAATACGGATCGGGCCCCTTCGTCCTCGAGGCCATTGTCCTCGAGGACGAGGACGTCTCCTCAAAATTGCATCAAATCGTGCGGATCGCATATTGCTCGCTTGTGTCGTGTGCGAGTACACGCAGATATTGCGCACGATCGGTCCGATGCTAGGATGGATCGCAGAAAACAGGCTCGGCGCCTTGGGCATGCTGTTGCGGATCAGCGCTCTTACCGTCTGGATCGCGTTGTTAGTTCCGGCCGATCTGCTGGCAAGTGACACCCCTGTCCGCGCCAGCTCGATCTCGGATTGGTCCGAGCTGCGTCCCAGCTTTTATCGAGACCTCCTGTTAGCTCCGCGCGAAGTTGTTGATGCGGAGACTGTGCGCGGTTTGTTTCGAGTGATCTATCGGGAATTTGCGGCTGAAATTGCCGTAGCGTTCGTCGGCCTGGTTGGTTTGAGCGACATGTCGATGCAGATCGTCCAACGGGGCGTCCATGCGTCAAGCATTTCGACTGATGACGCAGCGAGCCTCGGTGAAAGCAGCCGGCTGGACGGCTACGGATGGCCGTCTCTGCTCGTTGCTGCGACGATCATTGTTCAAGCCGGGCTGATCTGGATCTTGATCCTGGAGCGACGAAGACGAAATCTTGCTGAATTCGAATCGCGCCGACGTCTCTCTCAGCTCGCGCATGTGCATCGGCAGGCCATTGCGGGTCAGTTGTCGTCGGCGATCGCGCACGAGATCAACCAGCCGCTTGGCTCGATCCTGACGAACGCGGAAACCGCCGAATTGATCCTCAATTCGGAAAAGCCGGACTTGAGCGAGGTCAAGCAGATACTTGCGGACATCAGGCACGATGATCAGCGCGCGAGCCAAGTCATTCTTCACATGCGCAGTCTGCTGAAGCGGACGCCATTCGAGTTGAAGCGACAGGATATGAACCTTATCGTGCACGACGCCTTCGAGCTGATGAAACCCCAAGCCGCGGCCAGAAATGTCGCGCTCTATTTCCAGGCCCATAGCACGCCGCTTTGGGTCGAAGGTGATGCGATCCAGCTTCAACAGGTCATTATCAATCTCATCGCCAATGCGATGGATGCTATGGCGGATATGCCATTCGGACGCGCGATCGTTGGCAGGGCGGAGATCAGCGAGGAGGACGCGTTGGTCTCGGTCGTCGATTTTGGTCCGGGGATTCCTAAAGAGAGGATAGCGGGTATTTTTGAGCCGTTTGTTAGTACAAGAGAGCAAGGCATGGGAATCGGGCTTTCGATTGCCCGTACCATTGTGCTTTCGCACAAAGGGAGGATCTGGGCTAACAACCAGGAGCAAGGCGGCGCAGTCTTCTTCCTGGCCTTGCCGTTGGCAAAATAGGAGGGGATGTGCCGGGTACAATCCACATTGTCGACGACGACGCATCATTCCGGACGGCGCTGGAGCGCCGCCTCAAGAAGGCCGGATATGCGGTCACGATCTATCCTTCGGCGCAGCAGTTGCTCGACTGCCTGCCGGACGAAAATGCGCCGGGTTGCATTCTCCTCGACGTCTGCATCCCCGGCATCAGCGGCCCCGAGCTGCAGGAGCGCCTGGTCAAACGGGGGTTCAGGTTACCGATTCTATTCTTGACGGGACACCCGGACCTTCGAACGACGGTCAAGACAATCAAGGCAGGCGCGGAAGATTTTCTGACCAAACCGATCAGTTCGACAAGGCTGCTCGAAGCAATCGAACAAGCCATCGCGCGTCATGAAGCAACGCGCCCGATGAGGCTGGAGCTCGAAGCGCTCCAGGATCATCTCGACAAGCTCACCCCGCGCGAGGAACAGGTCTTCGAGCTCGTGGTGCAAGGCAAAATGAACAAGCAGATCGCGGAACGATTGGGGGCGGCCGTACGCACCATCAAGGCGCATCGTCAGAAGGTCATGGCGAAGATGGGCGTTCGTTCTCTTGCTGAGCTCGTATCGATTGCTCAGCGCTTAGGTGTTCTAAGACCACCATCCCAACAATAGCAGCGCGTAAAATGAACCTAATTTGGGTAGTTGGGATGCCACCAGAAACCTATTCTTCAGGTTGGCAAATAACTTATAAGGAGAGTACTTTACGTTAGTGCCGACGGTTCAGCTACGGTGTAGTGAATTCGTTGGTCGGAATATGTGGGATTTCGCCGTGTCGTCTCGGAAACTCGTTCTGGTCGTTGATGACGATCCGGGCACCCTCAAGGGCCTGGGGCGGCTACTGAAGCAGTATGGCTACGACAGCGAGCTCTTTGCGTCCGCCAAGGCGTTTGAGCTCCATGGCGATTTTGGCCCCGCTGTTTGTATCGTCCTGGATGTCCAGCTGCAGGGTGAATCCGGGATCGACCTGCGGCTCCGTTTGTCCGCGGCAGGTGTCGGGCTGCCTGTGATCTACATTACCGCCAACGACAACGACGCTGTGAGAATAGCTGCGCTGGAGTCGGGCTGCATCGCGTATCTCACAAAGCCATTTCCCGCGCGCGCGCTGATCGAACCGATCGAGCGCGCGGCCGCCGCAATGTTGTAGGGCGGCAAGCGTCCGGTTCGGATCGCTATTCCTCGATATCCTGTTCGTAAATCCGGCTAGGGGCGCTGTGCCGGACGCCGGCAAACTGGGCGAGCGGCATATCAGTGCTGACTGTGAGCAGATTGGAATCGACCACTTCCAATGTGAGGGTCTGGCCATTTTCCATAGCTCGCAGCAGCGTTGGATCCGCCGGCTTGCCAGCGATGCACAGGTTGGTCAGGCACCAGACGAAGGGGATACGATAGTCTGACTGATGAGCGATGCTGAGCTTGACGCCGGCAGGGAGATAGAGGCCGACAGGAAGAAAGAGCTGCAGCCTCGCCGTGGGCTCTCCTTCGCGTTCTATCAGGTCGGCGCGGACGGCCGACTGTCCAGTTTGCCAAGTCCCGCCGAGCGTGGTCCTGCAAACCATCTTAGCATCACTCGGCTGGAAACAGACCTTACGCCACTCGCCATAACGTATGTCGCGGATCGTGGACCGCTGACCGCGTGGCTCCGAGTCCGACGCTGAGGGCTTCGCGTCCTTGTCCGCGCTCGAAGATTGAGCCAGCGCCGTCGCCCAAAGCGCGAGCAGCATCAGGAGGCTGAGCAGGAACGGCACAAGGGCGCCGGAGCGCGGGGGGGACTGTGGCGTCAGGTTGGTCATGGCGTCCTCACGCAGCGCGATTACCGATGTTGATCGAGAAATTGAACAACCAAGGGAGCCCACAGCGGGATTGCATCCGGGGAGCCGATCAGGAAATGGCCGTCATTGCCGTACGGCGGCAACATCCGGTATTCGGCGCGGCCGCCGCCAGCGGTGTAGGCGTCGTGCATCCGCTTGGTCAGCTCGGGCCCGAAGAACGTGTCGTTCTCAGCATAGATCCAGAGCATCGGGGTACGCGCGGTCCGGCCGAAATCGGCCGCCGCCTCGACCAGCTTCTCAGGAGCACAGTTGTTGTTGGGCTTGCCACCGACCCGGCCACCACGTCCGGCTGCAAAGGTGATAATGGCCTTGACCGAGGGCGGGTTGACGCTCGATAGCGCGATGGCGCCCCAGCCGCCTGCCGATTGTCCGACCACGATCGCATCATCGGCCAAAGCCAGACCTTCCTTGGCCATGTATTCGATGATCCAGCCCTCGAGCAGCGCAGCAGCAAGGCCGGCGTCGTGGAAGTTTGGATTGTCGCAGCTGCCAACCTTGGAGAAGAAGACGCCGAACAATCCTTTGTCCGGCACGTCGAGCGCTGCGGCTCCGTAGCCGGACCCGATAGGGGCCACGACCAGATAGCCCTGCCTAGCGAACCACATCGCAGCATCTCTGAACTCGACCAGCGGGAAGAAGCCGCGCTCACGCGCATCGAGCGCGACGCCGTGATTCATGACAGCGAGCGGAAACGGCCCCTTTCCGACAGGACGAACCACATAGGCCAATGTCGGATGCACTATCGGGAGCGCCCAGATCTCTTCCTGAATTGGACGCGCATCGGGACTGTCAGCCCCTGACACGCTACGCGACGGGGCGGATGCGAGCAGCGCGATTAGCAACACGGATGACGCGAGAGAGCGGAACATGTGGGGCGTCCGATCCGGCCGCCGAGGTCTGGGACGCAGCGCCTCAGTGGCACGCATGAATGCAGACTCGGCAGCTGGCGTCGATGATGCTTGATCTAGATCAAATGATCCGCAGGCGAATCGCCGCCGTCAGCTGTATCAGGCCGAGAATGTGAGCGTGACGATCAAGGGGCCCAGGATCGTCAGGACGACATTGCCGACGGCGTAAGGGACGGCCACGCCGAGCACAGGCGTCTGGCTTTCCGCAACATCGCAACAGCCGCTGACGGCGGCATCGACCGTCATTGCTCCCGCAAGTGCGCCACAGACAATGACCGGATTCATGCGCAATATCCGATGAGCGAAAATCGTCGCGGCGACGAGCGGCGTCAAGGTCACCACGACGCCGATCCCGAGCAGGAGGAGGCCATGCGTCTGGATGGCTGCCCATGCGGCGGGCCCGTTGGCGAGCCCGATCGCCGCGATGAAGCCGCCCAGCCCGAGATCGCCAACCGTCTGCTGTGCGGCCGGCGGAAAGGCGCCAATATCCGGACGCCGCATCGCGAGCCAGCCGCAGACCAGTCCCAGGATGAGCGCTCCGCCGGCTCCGCCAAGCGTGATCGCAAACGAGCCGGCCTTCAGGCTGATCAGCCCGATCAGCAGGCCCGCCGCAATCCCTCCCGCCAGGAACGCAATATTGCTCCGTTCACTATAGCGCAGCACATGCCCGACATGGGCGGCCGCTCGTTCGATATCACTCTCGGTGCCGACCAGCGTCATGATGTCGCCGAGATAGATCCGGGTCTCCGGCGTCAGCGGCACTTCGCGTCCGCCCCGCTTGAGGTCGCGCAGGAAGACGCCGTGCGCGTCGTCGCCGACCAGATCGACGATCTCCTTGAGCGTGCGTCCGTGGAGCTTCCTCTCGTTGACGAGGATATCGAGAATTTCGCCGGCCATGTCGCGAAGGACGTCGCCGCCGTCGATTTCCGGCCCGATATCGGCAGCCGCGCCAATCAATGCTGCGGCGGGACCCGTGAGCACGACCTCGTCGCCTCGCTCAAGCGCCAGGGCCGGGTGCGGCTCGATCTTTTCGCGATTGCGAACTACGCGTTCGATTGCGACGCGATGGCCGATGCGGGTCTCGACCGTGTCGACGCTTTGCCCCGCAGCCACCGTCACGCTGTACACCCTGGCCTTGAACTTGCGGTAGCCAAGGCTTCCCATCGGCGGTTTCGTCCCGTGGGAGAGCGACGCTTCGAGCTCGGCGGCTTCCTTCTTGAGATCGATGCCCATCAGCTTGGGTGCGGCCAGTGGGACGAAAAGCAACGTCAGGACGTAGCCGAGGATGTAAGTCACGGCGTAGCCGGCGGCGATGTTGGCCTGCTGCTGGCGCAGAACCTCATCCGATAGGCCCAACTGCGCCAGGGCGCCTGACGCGGTGCCGATCATGGAGGATTGGGTGAGGCCGCCGGAAGCGATGCCGGCCGCTGTTCCGGGATCGAGGTGAAAAGCGAACGCAAATACGAGAACGACAAACAGCCCCGTGATCCCGACGACCAATGCAACTGTGACCTGAGACAAGGTTCGCAGGCTGAGAGACGCAAAGAATTGCGGGCCGGATCGGTACCCGATCGTGAAGACAAAGAGGCTGAAGAGCACCGACCGGAATAGGGGCGGAATGACGAAAGTGCCGAGCTGGCCCAGAATGACCGCTACGATCAGGATGCAGGCCGTGGTGCCCAGCGCAAATCCTTTGAACCGGACGCGGCCGAGAATGGTTCCGATGGCAACCGCGAGCAGAAGAAAGATCTCTGGCGCGGTCGCGATGATCCAGCGTGTCGTGGTCATCCTGTATCCCCCAGCCAACGCCTTTGAAAGCTGTTGCTGCCGGAACGAGGAGGCTTGATCCAGATCAAGCCGCCTCACTTCCTGCCCGCATGTGTTTTGCTGCTTTGCGCAATGCAGGCTGCGCCAAAGGTGGGAGTGATTGGACGATGGAGCGCCTCAGCGAGCGGTTCCCACGCGAGGCGACTCTCTATGTCGCGAGCGGCCTTGCTTTCACAGGTGGCTATATCGACGCCTACACCTGGATCGTCCATCGTGTCTTCGCCAATGCACAGACGGCCAATCTCATCTTCCTATGGATCTATGTCACTGCGGGAGAGTGGCTGAAGGCGCTGCACTACGTTCCACCGCTGCTGGCGTTCATGCTGGGCGTCATCATGGCGTCCTATCTTCGCAATGCGGCCGGGCCCCAATCGCCGCGGATCAGCATCCTCTGTGAAATCGTGTTCCTCTTCGTCATCGCGATTTTGCACAATCGTCTCACCGAGCTTGCCGGTACTTGGGGAATTTCCTTCGTCGCCGCGATGCAGACGGCGAGCTTTCCGCGGGTCGAAAACTGGAGCTACAGCTCGGTGATGGCGACGAGCAATTTTCGTCAGGCCATCGAGGGAGTGTTTTCCGGGTTGGCCGGCGGCAGCCGAGAACCTGGCAGATTTCGCCAGGCTCGCGTCTTCGGTGCGCTGTGCGTCGCATTCGGGGCCGGAGCCGCTCTCGGCGCGCTCGTGACGGAGATGGCGCGCGCCATCAGTCTCATTATTCCTGTAGCGACGCTGACGATCGTTCTGCTGCTTTGCGAATGGAGCGATTGGAATGCCGCGATGAACCCTCGCAGCGACGCGCGGAGGCTTGATCTAAATCAAGCCTCCGTTGAGCCCCAGGTCCCTCACTCGCGATCAAACACATTCAATGTTCGGGAGAGGCCCATGCAGGAGCAGCACGCGGAGCGGCGGATCGACCAGTTCTTCTCAGGCCCGGGCGCGCGAGCGGATGATTGGCGTGAACTGGTCAATGCAGCGCGGGCATGGAAAGACGGCACGCAGGACCGGGCTCGCTTTGAAGGGCTTCTCGCAGATATCGCGGCAACGGAAGAGTTTCATGCCTATCCCGGCAGCCGGTTGATGACGGAGCTCAGGGAACGTGCGGCGTCTGGCGATGCGACGGGGACGCTTGCGCTAGTCATGCGATTGACTCAGGCATTGCAGACCCGCTCGTTCCGACAGCACACCAGTGACTGGGATGTGCACGGCGAGAGTGAGGGTGAAATTCCGGACCTGCTGCCGCCGGCATTGGGCCATACGGGCGCACGCCGACCCTATTTCGAGGTGCTCATCGTCACCGGTGTCCCGAGCACGAGCTGGGCGGGGCTTGCTGCCGAGTGGCGGAGGCTGAGGCGGCCGGTGGATTCGTTCATCTACGAACCCGTGTTCGTTGGCAGCGCCGAAGATGCGTTCTGTGCGGCCATGCTCAATCCAGATCTGGCGGCCGTCATCATCAATGAAGGTTTCCAATACCGCTCGCGGCACAACGCGCCGGTGCTGCGCGAGCTCACGGCGTCGATCCAGAGCAAGGAGACTGACTCGCCATTGACCTTGGCGCAAACGCTCAAGCGCGTGCGCCCGGAGCTCGATCTCTATCTCATGTCCAACCAGCGGGTCGAGGAGCTGGCGGGCCGTCCCGAAACCAGCGTGTTGCGTCGCATCTTCTACTCGGTCGAAGAGTTGCTTGAATTGCATCTCTCTGTGCTCGAAGGGGTTCAGGACCGGTACGAAACACCGTTCTTCGACAACCTCAAAAAATACGCGCAACGCCCGATCGGCACCTTCCACGCGCTGCCGATTGCACGCGGAAAATCCGTGTTCAAGTCGGACTGGATCCGCGACATGGGCGAATTCTATGGTCCGAACCTGTTCCTGGCTGAGAGCAGCGCAACGACAGGCGGGCTCGACAGCCTGCTCGAGCCGACCGGCAATATCAAAAAAGCGCAGGAGAAGGCGGCGCGCGCATTCGGCGCCGACCAGGTCTTCTTCGTCACCAATGGAACGTCGACCTCGAACAAGATGGCCGTGCAGGCGCTGTTGGCGCAGGGCGACATCGCGATTGTCGACCGCAACTGCCACAAGTCTCACCATTACGGCATGGTGCTTGCCGGCGCGCAGCCTCTTTACGTCGAAGCGTTCCCGATGACGGAATATTCGATGTACGGCGCAGTGCCGTTGCGGACGATCAAGCAGGCGTTGCTGAACCTCCGCGCCGAAGGCCGGCTGGACCGCGTCAAGATGGTCGACTTGACCAACTGCACGTTCGATGGCCACATCTACAACACGCGTCGCGTGATGGAGGAATGTCTCGCGATCAAGCCTGATCTGATCTTCCTGTGGGACGAGGCCTGGTTCGGCTTCGCACGCTTCTCGCCGTTCCTGCGGCCGCGCACGGCGATGGGCGCTGCGAACGACATCGAAGCCTGGATGCGCGAGCCGAGCTCGGCCCAGGCCTACGACAGACAGCGCGCCGAGCTTGGCGAGAATCCATCCGACGAGGTGCTGCTAAAGACCCGGTTGATCCCAGATCCGCGAAAGATCCGGCTCCGCGTCTACCAGACCAACTCGACCCATAAGTCGATGTCGGCGATCAGGCAGGGATCGATGCTGTTCGTCAAAGACGTCGAATTCCACACGGTCGAAGCCCAATTCCGCGAAGCCGTGTTCACGCACGCATCCACCAGTCCCAACCAACAGTTGATTGCGAGTCTCGATGTCGCGCGCCGGCAGATGGAGCTCGAGGGCTACGGGCTCGTTGCCAACGCCATCGAGATTGCGTTCGCGATCCGCAAAGCGGTAGCGGCCAATCCGCTGATATCGAAATATTTCAGTGTCCTCGGCGCAGACAAGATGGTGCCGGCCGAGTTCCGGGGAAGCGGCTTCACGGATTTCCTGGCCGATGGCGTCAATTGGGGCCAGGTGCTCCGAAGCCTGCACGACGACGAATTCTGCCTGGATCCAACACGAATAACGCTGGTCTGCGGCACGGCCGCTTACGACGGAACGCAGTTCAAGGGCCTGCTGGCGAGCCGCTACGGCATCCAGGTCAACAAGACGTCGCGCAATTCAGTGCTGCTGCAGTCCAATATCAACAATACCCGCAGCGACGTGGCGCATCTGATCCGCGTGCTGGCCGAGATCGCCGGCGAGATCGAACACGATCTCAGCCAGGGCGGCGTCAACGCAGTGAAGGCGTTTGATGCGCGGGTGAGAAGCCTGATGACCGATGTGCCGGATCTGCCCAATTTCTCGCGCTTCCATGACAGCTTCCGCGCCGATGCCGGGGAGAAGACCAACGAGGGCGACATTCGCAGCGGCTTTTATAGTGCCTATGACGCCGCCGGCTGCGAATACATTCGGCTTGCTGATGCCGAGATCGATCGGCGGCTCAGGAACGGGCCGGAGCTGGTGTCGGCCAATTTTGTCATTCCGTATCCGCCGGGATTCCCGATCATGGTGCCGGGGCAGGTGATCACGCAGGAAGCCATCGACTTCATGCGTAAGCTCGATGTGAAGGAGATCCACGGTTACAACGCGGTCCAGGGTCTGAAGCTGGTCCGTCCGGAAGCACTGGCGAGGTTGGGCGAACGTCGTCGACCACCGGCTCCGCGATTGCGGCCCGCCGATGCGGCTGAGTGAGGGAGAGGGCGATGCAGGGCTTTTTCTCGTTCCTCCAGCAGAATCCGTATCTGCTGCTGTTCTTTGTCGTCGGTCTTGCCGTCTGGATCGGCCGCGCAAGCGTCAAGGGTTACGGCCTCGGCATGGTGGCCGGGGCAATCGTTGTGGGGGCCGCCATCTCGGTGACCGCATCGTTGTACGGCGTGAAGCTCGAGCTGAACAACTTCGTCAAGAGCCTCTTCTACTATCTGTTCATGTACGGGGTCGGGTTACGGGTCGGACCGAGCTTCATCAACAGCCTCAAAGGTGACGGGCTGAAGTTCACGGTGCTCGCCGTGGTCTCGAGCGTGCTCGGCCTGGCGCTGGTGGTCGTCGGAGCCAAGCTATTCGCTTTGCCGCCCGGTGCGGCAGGCGGCATGCTGGCGGGGTCACAGACCATGTCGGCGGCGATCGGCTCGGCCGAACAGGCCGTGTCATCAGGGGTCGTCAAGCTGCCGCCCGGCGCCAAGCCGGAGGATGCCGTGGGTATGATCGCGCTCTCCTATGGCATTACCTACATCTGGGGAACCGTCGGCATCATCCTGATCTGCAAATACCTGCCGCGGTGGTGGGGTGTGGACGCGCGAGCCGCCGCCAAGGCCTATGAGGCGGAGTTCGGCGTGTCCAATGTCGAAGGCGGCGGCTTGACCGGGTATCGTCCGTTCGGGGTGCGTGCCTATCGGCTGGAAAATCCCACGCAAGTGGGCCGAAGCATCGCGCAGTTTCGGCAGAGCCACCCGGAATACCGGATCCTCAATGTCCTCCGCGGCGATGAGTTGCTCGGCGCCGGGGCCGATCTGGTGCTGCGGAATGGTGACGTCATCGCGCTCGGCGGATCGATCGGGGCGTTGACCGACAAGATGGGACTGATCGGCCCGGAAGTCGCCGAGCAGAAGGCCCTGACTGTCCCCCTCGACCAGGCTGAAATTCTGGTGACGAACAAGAAACAGGTCGGCAAGACGCTCGAGAGCTTCCGTGATCTGGCGCTGGCGGGGCAGCTTCAGATCGTGCGTTACGAGCGAGGTGGCGTGCCGTATCCCGCCGGACTGAAGACGCAGCTGCAGCGGATGGATATCATCTCGGTGGTCGGCCTCAAATCGGCCGTCAACGAGCTCGCAGACATGTGGGGCCGAATTGCCCGGACCAATACCTCGACGGACCTGTTGACGTTGTCCGCAGGCATGATCCTGGGCCTTTTGATAGGGATGGTGCAATTCCCGGCGTTCGGCGCCTCGATCGGCCTCGGCAATGCCGGCGGGCTCCTGCTATCAGGCGTGATCGTGTCGTCGGTCGTTTCGCGTCTGCGCTTCTTCGGTAACACGCCGAACGCGGCTCGAAACGTGCTCGAAGACCTTGGGCTGGTCGTGTTCGTTGCCATTGTCGGCGTCAACGCCGGCGCAGGCCTTCTGGCTCAGCTCACGGGCGCGGTGGCTTTGAAGATCTTTATCGTCGGATTCATCGCCTGTACCATTCCGCCTTTCATCGTCTGGGCGATCGGATATCACGGATTCAAGATCAATCCGGCGGTCCTGATGGGCGGCGTTGCCGGCGCACGATCGCATTCCGGTCCGTGCCGGGAAGCGGCCGTCGAAATCCAGAGCAGCGTCCCGTGGATCGGTTTTCCGGTCGGCTACGCGGTCTCGGGAATCCTTCTCACCGTGTTCGGCTATTTCGCGATGCTCTTGGCGCAATAGGGAAACGCAGCAACCGGGGCGCGGCGGCGGCCCGGCTCGCAGAGGTCTTCATGGAACAGGTAAGAAGTTTACTGATTGCGCTCGTTGCGTTTGTGATGCTTGTGCTCTCCATGCCGATGTCGCAGGCGGTCACGGGCCAGGTGTCCGTGACCGTCGCGAAGGCCGGGTTTCTGATCGGCGCCGGTGGCGGCCGTGGCGTCCTGACGTTTCGTCACCGCGACTATCCGTTCACCGTGCAGGGGCTCAGCGTCGGGCTGACCGCCGGTGCGTCGCTCAACAAATATGTCGGCAGGGCTGCCTACATCAACGAGCTCAATGACTTTCCGGGGACCTACACGGTGATTGGCGCCGGAGGCGCGGTCGGAGCAGGAGTTGCCGTTGTACAGCTCAAGAATCCCAAGGGCGTGATCATTACCCTGCAGGGCCCAAAGGGTGGGCTCGAAGTCTCCGCCAACATCACAAAAGTCGTCATCACGCTCGACGAGTCCCGATCGTCACCGAACTAACACCGCCATTAAACTTACAACATCATCGGAGAGTTACCATGGTCTTGCGTCGTGTTCAGATTGTGTTCGCTGCGTTAGCTGTCTTGTTTGCATCGGCCGCGCCGTCGCGGGCGGAGACGGGCGCCGTCAGCGTCGTGTTCACGAAAGGCGGCTTCATCGTTGGTGTCGGTGGAGGCGAGGGGGTGTTGCACTTCCGCGGCCGTAATTATCCGTTCACGGTGTCGGGCATGAGCGTGGGATTCACGATCGGTGCGTCGACCACCAAGCTCGTGGGCCGGGCACTCAATCTGCGTAGTCCTGGGGATATCCAGGGAAGTTATGCCGTGATCGGCGCCGGCGGCGCGCTAGCGGCGGGCGCGGGCGGAGTGCAGCTGCAGAATGAAAGAGGCGTGATCCTTCAGCTGAGCGGTCCCAAGGTCGGGGCGGAGGTGTCGGCGGCAGTCGGTGGGGTCACGATCGCGCTTCGATGAAGCGCGATCACTTCTGTCCCGATGTCAGAATCGTTCGGGGACAAGATCTATTCCCCGCAGACTGGCTTGATCGTCATAGCGGCGTTTGCCGGATCGTGCCGGCAGGCGTACCTTCTTTTTGTCAAGCTTTCGGAAGGGGATCGCCTCCAGCAAATAGGCGATGCAGTTCAGCCGCGCGCGCCGCTTGTCGTCGGATCTGACGATGCGCCATGGCGCGTGCTCTGAATTTGTCGCCTCGAACATCACGTCGCGGGCGCGTGAATAGTCGTACCAGCGACGATAGGATTCGATGTCCATCGGGCTCAGTTTCCACTGCCGCAAGGGATCGTCGATCCGCGCTCTGAACCTTAGCTCCTGCTCGTCCATGCCGACTTCGAGCCAGAGCTTGACCAGGATGACGCCGGCTTCGATGATGTATTGCTCGATCTGCGGACAGAGCGCCAGAAACCGCTGATGCTCGTCCTTGGAGCAATAGCCCATCACATATTCGACCCCGGCGCGATTGTACCAGCTGCGATCGAAGATCACCACTTCTCCGGCGGCAGGGAAATGCTGGATGTAGCGCTGCATGAACAGTTGCGAGCGCTCCCGGTCGGAGGGCGCCGGCAGGGCGACGACGCGGAACACGCGCGGGCTGACCTTCTCTGTGATCGCCTTGATCGTGCCGCCCTTGCCGGCGGCGTCCCGGCCTTCGAACACGACGATCACGCGGAGTTGCTTCTCCTTGACCCATGACTGCAGGTGGCAAAGCTCGACCTGGAGCTTGCGCAGCTCCTGTTCGTAGGCCTTTCGCTTCATCTTCGGCATGGTCGCGACGGGCTGCTGGCGCACTCATTCACCCCAATGGATGGTCACGCCGATATCGCCCGGCAAGCCTCCTGGGAAATCGATGACCTGGTAGCTGATGCGATAGCCGCGCGGCTTGAGATAGTCATTCCAGAGCTGAAAAATCTCCTTCGGGATGCCGGTCAGTGTCTTTTCCCAACCCGGTTCCATCTGGTTGATAGCGCGACCGCGGTCAGTGCAGAGCACATTCGGAAACCGGTAGACCTGGACTTCGGTCAGGCCGTTGCGGACGGCGCGCTGAATCACGCTGGACGCGAGCTTGACCTTTTCGTCCTCCGTGAGGCCGGATGGCTTGCCGAGTTTCTCAAGCAATGCACGCTTCTCGGCCTCTGCCGCCGCTGCCGTCCGCGCATATTGATCGGCTTTTTCCGCCTCCTTTAACGCGGCCTGGCGCTGGATCTCCTTCGCCGTCGGGAGCAGGCTGTCGATATCTTCGGGCATGGCTCGATCTCCTAAAGGATCCGTCCAAGAGTGCGGTAGCGCCAAAGGCTGAGGGATTTGGCTCGGTGACCTTTGATCCAGATCAAGCGAGCCAGCAGCATGGTGGCCAGACTTAGCCGGGGCGTGCTTGCGCAAGGGAGCATCAATTGACCGATCAGCTGCATCCGATGACCCCGCACCACCTTCCGTTCTATATCGCCAGGCCCGGCGAGACGGACGTCTTGATGATCGTCATGGGCGTATTCCTTGTCGCAGCAGTGCTCTGCGTGGGAAACCTCTATCTTCATCTCCACTCTCTCCCGGAGCGAATGGCGCATAAGTCGCAAAAGATGCAGTTCGAAATCGTTGCAGTTCTCGGGCTGTTAGCTCTTTTTACCCACATCCATCTGTTCTGGATCGCTGCTCTGCTGCTTGCCCTTGTCGATTTGCCGGACTTCGGAACGCCGTTGCGCAATATCGCGGGCTCGGTGGAGAGGATCGCGGACTCCGCTGACGGTACCCCTCGATCAAACGATCCTGAGAGCGGCGATCTCGAAGAGGTGTCGACCCGGGCAGATCGGGGCAAGCCGGACGTGGAGCCTCAGAAGGGGACGAAGCAGGGAGCGCACAGCCATGCTTGAACTGCTTCTCTGTTCAATGCTCACCGTACTCCCGGACTACCTCTATCGGCGCTACGTGCAAGGCAAGCGCATTGGCAAGGAAATTACGCTATTCTCGGTCTGGTTCGAGTTGCGGTGGGGCATCACGGCGTGTTTGATGCTGACCATTTCGCTCATAACTTTGATCTTCTATTTCCATCCCTCGACGACATCGGCCATGTTGTTCTTCCGCACGATCCCGATTGCGCCGGAAACAGTCGGCCGCGTCGCTGAGGTGAACGTCGGCTACAGCGCGCCGGTGACCAAGGGCACGGTGCTGTTCAGGCTTGATAGCGCGAAACAGGAAGCCGCCCTTGAGGCCGCGCGGCGCAAAGTCGCTGAGGTCGATGCCGACCTGGTTGCCGCAAAGGCCGATGTTGTCAAGGCGGAGGCGCAGGTCGGTCAGGCACAGAGCGATTATCAGCAGGCCAAGGACGAGCTGGATGTCAAGACCGAGCTGCAGCGGCGCAATCCGGGTATCGTCCCGCAGCGCGACATCGAAAAGCTGCAGGTTGCGGTGAACGGGCGGCAGGCGGCGATCGATGCTGCAGTTGCGACGAAGCAAGCAGCCGAGGCTCGGGTGACGACGTCCCTGCCGGCTGATAGGGCGAGCGCGGAAGCTGCACTCGCCCAGGCCCAGGTCGAGTACGACAAGACCTTCGTTCGCGCCGGGGTCGACGGCCGAGTCGAACAGTTCCTGTTGAGACCGGGCGACATCGTCAACCCGCTGATGCGGCCGGCGGGCATTCTGATTCCGGCAGGCTCTGGCCAGCGCGGGCTGCAGGCGGGTTTTGGGCAGATCGAAGCACAGGTGCTGAGGCCCGGCATGGTCGCCGAAGCCGCCTGCACGTCGCTGCCGTGGACCATTATTCCGATGGTCGTTGTCAATGTGCAGGACTATATCGCAGCGGGGCAGTTCCGGGGCGGCGAGCAGCTGGTTGACGCGAGCGCGGCCCGGCCGGGGACCATTCTTGCATTCCTGGAGCCGCTTGACCCGAACGGCCTGGCAGATGTGACCGCCGGCAGCAGCTGCATCGTCAATGCCTACACCAGCAACCATGAGGAGATCGCAGCCAAGGACACGACGACCTCGCAGCGCATCGTCCTGCATACGATCGACGCAGTCGGCTTGGTGCATGCGATGCTGCTCCGGATTCAGGCGCTCCTCATGCCGATCAAGACGCTGGTCCTGAGTAGCCATTGAGAGGCCGCGTTAAAATCCGGGATGCCGCCGAAGCGGTGGCCTTGGGGCTGGTCACGTTAAGCACGGTCTGTTCGGAGCCGTGCGGTGCGAGCAGGACGACCTCGTCGGTGAATGCGCAATAACCGCCTCTGCTTTCGCTTTGGAGAGCTCGCCAGCGACCCCGCGCACGAGGACGATGTTGGCTCCAGCAAAAAGTGCTCGCGCGGTCTCGAGCGCGGTCGGGCTCTCTTTCACGTGCTTTCACGTGTAGCCGCCAATACCAGGAGCCACGGCAGCGAGGGTAAACCCCGCCACCGCCACATGCGCATCTGCCGCGGCAGTCCGGCCGAGCGGCCGGTATCAGTGTCAATTCAGCACTGCGTATAGACGCGGCCGTAAGCGTCCGTGACCTGCCTGCAGCCCGGACTGACCGCATAAGCGCCTGCTGCGGCAGCCGCCGCGGCGCCGCCATAGACCACAGCCCGCCGGGTCGTCCTACGTGCGACACCGGCGTAACTCATCGGCGTCAGCGGACGACCGACGCGGGCCGCTGCCGTGGACACCCAGCCTTGCGGGGCCGATGGCATCGGATCGAACAGAAGTCCGCCGAGCAATGCGGCCAAAGTCCCGATCCCGGCGATGGTCTTGCGAGCGGCCATTGTCATTGGTGTCCTCCTGTGGAAACGCCTGGTGGGACTTCATCGAACTCCGACATGGATTCAGGTGCGAGACTGACCTTCGTCATCTCGGCCGACGGCTTGAAAGCGAATGCGTTGGCATCGCTGATGGCATCGGTGTTCCAGCTCTTCACACGCAATGTATATTGCGGCGCGCCTGCAAGGGTCTTGCTGGTGATGACATACTTCCTCGGGATAGGATTCGGGCCAGCCTCGATCCAGATCTGCCAATCCGTGTCGGTCCCGCGGAATGCCAAGTGCTCGCATTCGACGCCGTCAACGATGGCCGGACCGATATGTTTCCCTTCGATGACGTCGCTGGTCAGGAGATCGAAGGCGTTGCTGACCAGGAGATCCATGCCCGGCAGGGTGACCGCGTGTGACTGTATGACGTCGACGATATGGTCGATCGATCCAGGCTCGTCGGCTTGGATGTAGGACTTGGCGTTGTTGCCGTAGATCGTGAGCGTTTTGCCGTCATAGATCAGCTCGGCGTCGGTATATCCTCCCGTGCGATGAATCCGGAGCTTGTCCGGACGAGAAAGCCGAAAATCGCCCGAGCTGGCAAATTGAATCTTTTGTAGCTCCGGTGTGACGACCTCGACGTCACTGTCGAAACTTGCGGTGATCGACGACTGGGCCGCGACATAGTCGGTCGAGGCCTTAAGAATCGCCGCACTGTCGTCTGCGCGCGCGACGCCGCTCGCCGTCAGCGCAGTAAGTATTGCGGCGGCGCATAGCCCGTTTCGAAAGCGATGCTTGCTGCTCATGACTGTCCTCCGGTTGTACGGCGATCCTCGAAGCAAGGACCGGGCGTTTTCTTGATCTATGTCAAGCGTCCGAACTGCTATTGGCCGCGGAGATGCCGCCGGCATCGGTCCGGAAGAACCCGCGAGACCCTTGATTTTTGTCAAAGGTCACTGAGAGCGCCTGCAGTTCGCTCGCCGCAGATTTGAATGGAGAGCACGATGATACGTCGTGGAATGGTGTTGCTGATCTTTGCGATCGTCCTGATGAGTCCCGCTGCAGCTTTTGCGCAGGCCGCGCCGACAGCGACGTCGCAAGACGAGCAGTTGCTCCTCAAGCCGGAGCAGCTCGAGGCGCTGGTGGCTCCGATCGCGCTTTATCCGGACGCGCTGCTCGCCAACATGCTGGCGGCCTCGACCTATCCACTGGAAGTGGTCGAAGCCGACCGATGGGTCAAGGACCACAGCAAGCTCAAGGGCGATGCGCTGAAGACGGAGGTCGACAAGCGGGGGTGGGACGACAGCGTCAAGGCGCTCACGGCCACGCCGAGCGTGCTCGCAATGATGAGTGACAAGCTCGACTGGACCAAGGAACTTGGCGATGCTGTCCTGGCACAACAGCCTGATGTCATGGACGCGATTCAGCGACTGCGCGCCAAGGCGCAGGCCAACAACAAATTGAACTCGACCAAGGAGCAGAAGGTCAGCGTGCAGACCCAGGGCGAGAAGCAGGTGATCGTGATCGAACAGACTGATCCGGATACGGTCTATGTTCCGTACTACGAGCCCGCGGTCGTCTACGGTGAATGGCCGTATCCGGCCTATCCGCCGTATTATTTCGGCTATCCGTCCTATATCGGTGCCGGGATCGTCGCAACGGGGCTGGCCTTTGGCGCCGGCTTTGCGCTCGGTCGATGGAGCAATTACTGGGGCGGCGGCTGCAATTGGGGCAACAGGAACTTCTTCATCAATCGTTCGAACACGATCAACAATGTCGGCAATAATTGGCAGCACAATCCGGCGCACCGCCAGGGCGTTCGCTACAACAGCTCCGCGGTCCAGCAGCGCTTCGGCAATGGCCCGCGCGCAGGTAGCGCCGACCGCATGGATTTTCGCGGCCGCAGCGGAGAGCAGGTGCTCAATCTAGGCAAGGACCGTGCGGGCGATCGTGCAGCTGATCGTGACCGCGGCGACCGCGGGGCTCAAGCGCGTACGGGTGACCGCGCTGCGGGTGATCGCGCCGGTGGCGATCGGGGCAAGGCCGGTGACCGTGCGGGCGGCAACCGGCAATCCAAAGGCAGCGCTGACCGAAGCAAGGGCGGCGGGAGCAAGCAGGCCCGGCGTGGTGATCGCAATCGCGGTGGTGGGCAAGCGGCAAACCGCGGCGGCCGCAACAACAATGCGTTGCGGGTGCAGTCCGGTCGCGCGGCAAGCGTACAATCCGCGCGGGGTCGCGCCAGCTTCGCGAGCGCATCTGTGGCAAGAGGCGGCGGAGCTATGCGCGCCGGCGGCGGTGGTGGCGGCGGTTTCCGTGGCGGCGGCGGTGGTGGTGGGCGCGGCGGCGGAGGGGGCCGGCGCTCCGACCTCCTGCTGAAGCGCGATGTCGTCCTGCTCGGCTATCTGGAGAACGGTCTCGGGTATTACCGCTTCAGCTATCTGAACAGTCCGCAGACCTACGTTGGCGTGATCGCGCAGGAGGTGGAGGTCTTGAGACCGGATGCGGTCACACGCGGGGGCGATGGTTATCTTCGGGTGCGCTATGAAAAGCTCGGGCTCAGGTTCCAGACCTACCATGACTGGCTCGCCTCAGGCGGACGGATCCCGTCGGCAGGGAGGCTCTGATCATGACACTGCTTGCTCAGAAGCTGACTGATTGTCGTCGCACCACGACATTGGCGGTCACGGCAGCTGCGTTGCTCGGGATCTCCGCAGTCTCCGCACAGGAAACTTACAGGACGCCAGAGAAGGCGGTTGCGGCCCTGGTCACTGCAGTGAAATCCGGCGAGCCCAAGGAGATGATCGAGGTGCTCGGATCGGATTCTGCGGAGATCGTCCAATCCGGCGATCGGATCGAGGATGCAGAAACACGTCAGAAGTTTCTATCCGCCTATGACGCCAAACACGCGATCAGCTTCGCCGGCGACAAGAAGGCGACCCTGATGATAGGACCGGATGACTTTCCATTTCCGATCCCTCTGGTGCGGCGGCGCTTCGGCTGGGAGTTCGACACCGAGGCCGGACGCATCGAAATCCTGTATCGGCGCATCGGCCAGAACGAGCTCGACGCGATTGAAACCTGTCTTGCTTACGTCGATGCGCAGAACGACTATGCCGACAAGGATCGCACCGGGGCCGGTCGCGGCGTCTATGCCCAGCGCTTTTTCAGCAGCCCCGGGAAGCATGACGGCCTCTATTGGCCGCCCAATGGCGAAGCGAGTCCGCTCGGTGAAATGTATGCGAAAGCTTCGGCCGAAGGCTACAAGGAGGGAAGCGAGCCGCAACCCTATCACGGCTACTATTATCAGATTCTGACTCGGCAGGGACCGAACGCGCCGGGCGGTGAGCTCAGATACGTGGTCGGCGGAAAGATGATCGGCGGGTTCGCGCTGGTCGCCTATCCCGCGGAGTATGGCAACTCCGGCGTAATGACCTTTCTCGTCAACCATGCAGGAACGATCTACCAGAAGGACCTTGGCGAGCGTACCGCGACGATCGCCAGGCGGATGATATCGTTCGATCCGGATCAGACCTGGAAAAAGGTCGAAAAGCCGAAATCATGAACGCGCGGTTCGCTTGTCGCCCGGAGGCTACGAGCTACGCGGCTGCGCCCCGCCGCCCAGCCTTGCGCAGTCCGAGACCGATTCCGACCCAGCCAACGCCGGCCACGATGAGATCGACGCCGAGGAACAGGCCCAAGATGTAGAGGCTGTTGACGGGCCAGCGCAGCACGATGATGAGGCCGAGCAGCAGCGTGACCAGACCCGATAGCAGGACCCAGGTCCAAGATGCCTGGCTGGTCATGCTGAATGCCAGCAGAATGCGGACCACGCCCGAGACGAGCAGTGACACGCCGAGCAGGAGCGTGAGCCAGACCGCTGCAAGCAAGGGATTGTCGAAGGTAAGAAACCCCGCGACGATGTAAAGGACGCCCAGCAGGGCCCAGAGGATGGATCTGGCCCAGCTCTTGATCTGAAAGGCGCCGATCAGCTCCGCTATACCGGCGACGATCATCATCAGCCCAACGACCAGGACGCTGGCGACCGTGGCCATCGCCATGCTGCCGAGCGCCACGAAGCCGGCAATGATGTACGCGGTGCCGAGAGCAACGACCCAGCCCCATTTGCCGCTGACCTGATCAAGGCTTGAACTTCCGTTCCATTGTGCGATCGTGCTCGAAAGACGCATGATCCTGGTCTCCATCGCTCATCAGCCGGCCGTTGAGGCCGTCGCCTCGGATATCCTCGGCCCACAGCGCCGCACGCATGTTGCGTTGCAGCTATAATGCGTACAGTTCAGTTGGACCCGCCGAACGGGTCTTGATTTGGATCAATGGAATGAAAACGCTGTCATCTGGAAGATTCGGATGATACGTCGGAACGTGATCACATCTATTGATTGAGCGGCCCGGGATTAGAAAATGAGCTCCGGTCGGGGTTTTCTTTTTGGAAAGAGGAGGCAACGACTGGCGCGTTTGTCCACGCTCGCGATCCTCTTGGTGGCGTCGAATACCGAGCCAGTCGTTGCGCTGCCCTTGACCGCCTTTCGTCATCAATCGCAGGCCGAGAGGCATTGCCCCAGCGATCGCGTCGTCTGGCTCGATTTCACCAAAGGTATCTATTACGTGCAAGGACAAAGGCACTTTGCCAAAGGGCATAGCGGCAGCTTCGTATGCATGATCGAAGCCCAGCGAAGCGGATATCGCCGTTCAATCCTTGGCATTCGCTAGAGGCGGCCTGTGCCGGTCATGGAATCGCAGTCTTCGCCTCAGGCGGGCCTGACGGAAGCAATCCGTAGTGCGCCTGCCACCGTTTGAGCCAGATCAACGTTAGCCCATCCGCCTCGCCGAGCATCCCGCCATCGCATCTACTAAGGAAAGGTGGGCACGATGCAATCCCTGTTGATAGAAGTCCGGCGCAATCCGTTGCTCTGGCTGCTCGTCGTCGTGCCGATCGTGCTGGTGGCCGAAAAGGTCGTGCCCGAGGCGCATACGGTTCTGTTCGTGCTTGCGGTTCTTGCCATCGTGCCGCTGGCAGCACTGCTCAGCCACGCTACCGAGGCCGTCGCCGCCAAGACTGGCGATGCGGTCGGCGGCCTGCTGAACGCGACGCTCGGCAATCTCACCGAGCTCATCATCGCCGTAACCGCGCTTCACGCAGGCCAGTACATGCTGGTGAAGGCGTCGATCGCCGGCGCAATCGTTACCAACACGCTGTTCATGCTGGGTGCATCATTTTTGTTGGGCGGCCTTTATTACCGTGTTCAGGAATATAACCGTGCCGGCGGGCGACTCTACTCGGCGCTGCTGTTGATGGCGACCGTCGCGCTCCTGGCGCCGTCGGCGGTCGCAGACCTCGATCTGACCCACGGCGAGCTCGTCACACAAAAACTCAGCACCGGCCTCGCAGCCCTTCTCATCATCGCCTATGGGCTCGGCCTCGTGTTCTCGCTCCACACGCATAAGGAATTCTTTGCCAGCGAGGAGCATGAAAAGGCGGAAGCGCCTTGGCCGATCGGCGTTGCGGTCGGCACGCTTCTGGTCGTCACAGTCCTGGTCGCGCTTGTGAGCGAAATCTTTGTCGAGTCCGTGCAGAAGGCGGCGGAAACATTCGGGATGAGTCCGGCCTTTGTCGGCTTCATCATCGTGTCGATTGTCGGTGCTGCGGCCGAGATGGCGGTAGCCTTCTCGGCCGCACGCAAGAACCGGCTCGACATGAGCGTTTCGATCGCGCTTGGCAGCGCCTCCCAGATCGCGCTGTTCGTCGCGCCGGTTCTGGTCCTGCTCAGCTACATCGTGGGGCCTACGCCGATGAATCTGCAGTTCTGGCCCGGTGCGGTGACCATGGTGATGATCTCCGCCGTCATGGCCACTTTCATCACCAACAGCGGACGCTCGGCATGGTTCATCGGGGCGCTGCTCCTCTTTGTCTACGTCATTTTCGCGATGACCCTCTACGTCATTCCACCAGGTGCGCAAACACCAGGATGATATTTCCGGCAACAACGTGTTCGGCACGCTGCGGCCGCGAAAACACATAAGAGTCCAGGAGCTGAACGGTATTCAGGGGTGGGAGACTGGGCGCGCTGCCAGGTCACTCAAAAAGGGGAGGTGAGCGAGGTCTGGTCTGCTCGGCATTCCACAAAGTCGAGTAGCTGCGATCGCGCCGCGAATGATAGTATCCTGCACCCAGGAACGAAGTAGTATTAGTTATTGAATCTCGACTGTTATCGAGAGGGGATTTGCGATGTCTATCGAATTGCGGAGGTTTTCCAAAATTGAAATCTACATCTCAAAGCATGAAGCTTGGTCGATCCTGCAGTTGTTCTGGCCAGGGAACGGCATTCCAGAAACCAGTCTTACTGATGAGGATATCAACTTCGCACAGGGGCTTCTGTTGGAAGCCATCGATGCTTCGTACAAAATGGGGTACGTGCACATTGTCTACGATCAATTCTATGGCAAGATACCTGGCAGCTTTACCGATCTCGCGAGCATCATAAGATCGTTCGCCAAGAAAGCCGCCAGACATTGGTTCAGGCATCTCGGCAGGAAAACCCTAAACAGCGCGGAAATATACGCAGCCGTGCGTCAACAAATCGCGCTCAATTTCAAGACGGTGATGGAGCTGCGCAAGCAGTCGGGAGAGCTGGTTTACTGATCGCATGCGCAATCGCTGCGGTCGGGCAACATCTGGGAGGCAGGCACCGCATCGAGCCGCGGCTACTGCTCACGGACGACACGGAAGCCGTTCGATGGGTATCTTACATCGTAGTCGTATTTGAAGCGTGCCGCTGACCGCACATATTTGGGATCGTTATTGAAGGCACCGCCACGGAGCACGCGCTCCGAACATCCGCTTTTTACAAACGCGGAACCATCGCTCGGCGCGCCGCGATATCCCTCGCTCCAGCAATCCTCCACCCACTCGGCGGCATTACCGGCCATGTCGTAAACGCCAAAGCTGTTTGGCTTGAAAGACCCGACCTCGATCGTGCTTTTGCGAGGTTCGGTTGTGCATCCCCAGCAATTGGCGTGATCTTTCTCGATGGTCCGCCCCCAGAAATAGGGTGAAGTCGTTGATGCCCTCGCGGCGTATTCCCATTCACTTTCGGTCGGCAGCCGGTAGGTTTTTCCAGTCTTTCGGGACAGCCATCCGATATAAGCTTTCGCGTCATTCCAATCGACGTTTGTCACGGGTCGTCGGCCTCGTCCAAGTCCTCGATCGTCTGGCCGGTAGGTGCAGCCCTTATCGACGAGACAGGCATCCCATTCAGCATAGGTCACTTCATAGCGCCCAATGTAGAACGGGTTTCGAATTGAGACGTCATGGATTGGACCTTCGAAGGGGATTTCCGTCGAACCCATGGCGAAGGTGCCAGGCTGCATCAGAACGAGTTCCGGACATTCGGCGCAATCCTGGAGCGTGGAGGAGGGGGCGCGCTCAGCGGTAGCCTGCGGCTTTGATGGGGTATTGGGAACGAGGGCCTGAAGCCGTTCACGCGCAGCCGAAACAAAGGCGCCATTCGGATATGCATCGATGTAAGCTTGAAAATTGGCCGCGCTGTCGCTGCTCTTGATGGTGTCCCAAAAGCCCTGTTCCAAGGAGTCAGGTGAATGCGGGGGCCCTCGGAGTGCAAGACTGTTCGATCCGCCCTGTGGCATAACAACGAAATCGGCTGTATCGATCGAAGTTTCCCAAGGCACTTGCTTGTTGCGCGTCGCTTTGGCGACCACCGTCCGGGTGAGCCGGAAGGCATCCTTGAACGTCCGCCCCGGAACCTTGGCCGCCTTCAATAACTCGCTCACAAAGAGGCCTTGAGAACCCGTCTGGTCGTCGACAATCTCGCCGGGCGCTGCAGGGTAGGCCTGGGTTATTCCATGGATCGGACGCAGATTTGCAAGGCCGGCTGCGCGTGTGGAGCCTTTTTGCTGCCAATCGTTCTTTCTCGCCGCGTCAAGAATGATCGCCGCTCCTTTCGGGCGGTCAACGATCAACGGATCGAGAATAAGGTCGGTATCCACCGCTTGTGAGGAAATGTCCGCATCGGAAGACACCAATGCGTCAACAGGGACCAAAAAATTTCGATCCTGGCTTTGAACCGCATGACCCGCAAAATATACCAAAACGGTGTCACCTCGTCCCAGCTTTTGGCTAAACCGTTTAATCGCCGCTTCCATGTCGGCTCTCTTCGTATCCTCGGCATAGACCACATCGAAGCCGCCGTCTCTTAACAGCTGCGCCACTCTCTTCGCATCGCCTGTTGCCGCAGGGAGAGGAGACAGCGAATACGCTCCGTTCCCAATGACCAGGGCGACGCGCTTTCCTGGTCCCGGCATTGTTGCGTCCTGTCCGAAAGCGTACGAGGCAGCAAAGAATGCGAGATCTGCCAATATAACGAAGAGCAGCACTAACGTGCGGTTTCCAGTCACGAAAGCCATGAGCCATCTGCCTTGAATATTCGCGACGCCGTTACGATGCACATTCCGGCCGGGCCGTTTCAATTCGACCCGCAGCACTTAGCTCGTCGGCAACTCGCGGTATTGAACTATGCTAACACGCTGACGAATTTCCAACAAAAAGTTGCGGGGACGCCGGGCCCGCAATATACTTTGTCATGTTCGTTTATGACTGGCAATGATCTCGCGGAAGCTGGTGCTGTGAAGATTATTCGCTTTGTTGGTTTGCTCATTTTTCTGCTCGCAGCGGCATTCGGCATTTCGACTGAGGTTCGAGCCGAGGGCAGGGTCGCTCTGGTCATTGGAAATGCGACCTATCTAAATGCGCCGCCGTTGCGCAACAGCAAGAACGACGCGGATGACATTTCCCAGCAATTGCGGCGCCTGGACTTTGATGTCGTCGATGGCCGCGATCTGGATGGTCGCGGTATGCGGATGGCGCTCACGCGTTTCGCTCAGAAATTGAAGGGCTCCGAAGCAGCCCTTTTTTATTATTCGGGACACGGCCTGCAGATCGAGGGGCAGAATTACCTGGTCCCGGTAGACGCGCCGGGTGATGAGGGGTCAATGATGCCTTTCGACCTTGTCAAACTGGACGAGGTGATCGAGGCCCTCGGATATACGAGCGGGATCCGCCTCCTCATTCTGGATGCCTGTCGCAACAGTCCATTTGCAAAGCGTGTGGCCCAGCATGGTTCGACGCGCGGTGGTGAGCTCACCAGAGGCCTCGCTCGAATCGAGCGAACACAAGGCATGCTGATCGCCTACTCGACCCAGCCAAATATGGTTGCGGCCGATGGTACTGGACGTAACAGCCCCTTCACCCAAGCCCTCTTGCAGGAGATGCAAGTGCCGGGGCTCGAGGTAGGAACTCTGTTTCGACATGTGGCCATTGACGTGAACCGTGACACGCAGGGTCGGCAAACTCCCGAACTCTCCTTCTCGTTGCTTGGAGAGTTTTACCTGAATTCGCAGGAGAGCGACCTGGACGCCTGGAAAAGGTTGGGGCCGTCCGCAAATGCGGACGCACTCAAGGAGTTCATTGCCAAATTTCCCACGAGCAGTCTTATAGACGCCGCTCGTGCCCGGATCGCTGCGCTTGAAATCACCAGCGAACGGGAACGACTTATAAGGGAATATGCCGAGAAAGAGCGGCAGCTGCGGCTTGAACTGGAACAAGCCGAGGCGGGTTTTCGGAAAACCAGCGCGGAGCTGGACGAGCTGCGGAAGCGCAACGAAGCCAGACGCGTGGATGAACAGCATGTGATCCCTCAAAATCAATCGACAGATCAGGCGTTGGCGGCCAATCCGCCTCCCGCTAGCGAAAAGAAGGAGCAAGAAAAAAAGGAGCAAGATCGGCTGGCGGCGGAGGTCACCGCTCTCGAGGCAAACAAGAAGAGGTTGGAAGCGGAGCGGGCTTCGTTGGAAGAGGCGTTGAAAGAGAAGCTGTTCAAAACGCAGTCCGACCGCGAGCAAGCTGATCGCCGTGTCGCCATAGAGAATGCGCGACTGCCGTCGACTGCAACCGAGAAGCGGGTTACCACGGCGCCGATGCACCAACGATCGTCGGCAAACTGTCAGGAGCTGACCGCGCGCGCTCAATTGGGTGACATTGCAGAAGCGGATCGATCGGCGCTCAAGCTCTGCCGCTAGGACGAGGCTTTATTTGGGGCAAATGGTTCATGAATTATCGTTGCACAGCTTTCATTGTTTGCGTGGCCGGCTTGCTCGTAGCATCCGGGCAGAACGGGCTTGCACAGGCGGTCCAAAATCCACCAACGACATCACCGCCTCAAACTTCGGTCGCGCCACCGCCACCGCCACCGCCGGCGCCCGCGCCAATTCCGTTTGATGAAGCGCTATTGAGAGCCGCCAACGACCTGCTTTCCAAGCTCGTCCTGCCGTCAGCTCCCACCAAGGTGGAACTGGTGATCGATCCTTTGATCGATGCCGCAACTGGCGCCCAGTCCACCGCCACCCGGCTGATGCAGGAGCGCATCAAGGATCTGGTCACGAAGTCCTACCCGCGCATTGTCGTGGCTCCCTTTTCGAGCGAAGCCTTGGACCGGTCGCCTCTGGTTCTCATCGGAACGTTTACTGCGATCAACAACGCGGGGGCGCCCGACGGCGTGAGGGACGCCTACAGGATCTGTTTGGCGTTGGCCGATCTGCGCAAGGGGAGCATTGTTTCAAAGGGGGTTGCGCGCGCAAAACCAGATGGCGTCGATGCGACCCCCTCCCCAGCCTTCGCAGACAGTCCTGTCTGGGCCAATGATCCGGCGACAAAGACCTACATCAAGGCGTGTCAGGGATCGAAGCCGGGCGATCCGCTGGACGCTATCTACATCGAGAGGATCGCGACATCTGCCTACGTCAGCGATGCCATTCTTGAATACGACGACAAGCGCTACCGCGAGGCTCTGGCTTTCTATCGCACGGCGTTACAAATGCCGGGAGGCGATCAGCTTCGTGTCCGCTCCGGCATTTATCTTTCCACTTGGAAGCTGAACCGGAGGGCGGACGCAACGGAAGCTTTTGGCAGGCTGGTCGACTACAGCCTGGCAGGAGAGAAGCTATCAGTGCGGCTCTTGTTCAAACCGGGAACCACGCAATTTTTGGATGATCCTGAGATCACCGCGTCCTATCCGATGTGGCTGAGCCAGATCGCCATCCAGGCCATGCAGCGCGATGCTTGCATCGATGTCGTCGGCCACACGTCCAACACCGGGCCTGTGCCGGTCAACGAGCGACTCTCAGTTTTGCGAGCGCAATTTGTCAAGGATCTCCTCCAGCGAGCCGCCCCAAGCCTTGCAAGCCGTCTCAAGGCCATCGGGGTCGGATCCAGGGAGCCAATCGTCGGCACGGGCCGGGACGACGCCAGCGATGCGATCGACCGGCGCGTCGACTTCAATGTGCGGCGTTGTTGAGGACCGGTTTGCGTCTTTTGGGCTCTGACGCGTATCTCTTAGAAGCCCGACTCCATCGGAACCTTACGTCCTTACTCTGATGACCGTCGGTGATGGCGATGCCGCTTTGGTGGACGGCCCGATGGCGTCACCGTCACGGTGATCACGTCCGAGTAAATCGCGGGGTCGTGAGGAACATGGCTGGCATCGGCAAACAGCAAACGTAATTTGTGGGTCCCGGGTGGCAGTGTAATTTTCGCTTCGGTTTGGCCAGAGCCGAAGTGAAGGTGATTCAAGTCATTAGGTATCGGCTGGTCTAGTGGCGGCAGCTCGGTGTCGATCAGCAGATGATGGTGACCGGTGTTGGGCTTGTCCAACCCAGCCGGAGCGATGCCCATGTTGACCAGGCCAAAGCGGACTACAAGACTCGGCTTAACGTAGTAGCCGTCCTTGGGATAGATGAAATACTCCTTGGCGTCCTTTGCGGAGGGCTTTCGTCCGTTGGTCGTTGAGGCCTGCGGCGGGGGCGACGGCACTTGATCAACGACTTTGACCTTGATGCGATCGGAAACCAGCGGCGGACTGTGCGGGACATGGTTCTTGTCACCGAAGACGAGCTGCAAGGTGTGCTCGCCGGGCGTCAGCGTCAACTCGGCTTCGGTCTGCCCGGCGCCGAAGTGCACGTGCTGAGCATCGCTCGGGATTTCTGCATTGAGCGATGGAGTTGGGGCGTCGATGATAAGATGGTGATGTCCAGTGTTGGCACGGTCAGAGCCTGCGGGAGCTACTCCCATGCCACGCAAGCCGAAATGGACCGTCGATTTTGTGGGGATGGTGTCGCCGTCCTTCAAGCCGACAAAGTAGACTGCTGAGCCTGGCGCAGATGATGTCGGAGTGGCGGTCGGAGCCTGCGCCATTGCAGTCTCGCTCAAAACAACAAGTCCAAGGAGCGACACGACGAGGGATGTCGGAAACCTATTGGTCATTAATGCCTCCCCGAGAATACAATCATCGCAAAAAATAAGGTCGATATCAGCGTGAAACGATATTCGATTGATCCGCCAAGTAAACGGAAATCTGTTGGAAATTGCTCATGCCGTGTCGGTCATTGAATCGTCGACCCGCCAAAAATCCCCATCCAGCTCAGCGTGCGCCCTTCGGCTTCGAGCCCAACAGATCGTGCGTCCCACTGATGCTGAGGGTGCCCGAGCATTCGAACCCGCCGAAGATCCCGCATGAGCCGGTGACCGTCACGCGCAAGTCCTTTCGCTGGTACATGTCGATCGAGACGCCGACGCGCGAAAAGTCATTGGCGCTGTTCGGCAGGATCAGGTCGATGTGCTCGGCGGCCCAACGCGGCAGACGCGCGTTGCTCTTCCAGAACAGCTCATTGCCCGCGTGGTGCGCGAAGTTCGGGCCCACCGTGAGCGCGCCGTCGACGCCCTCGAACACGAAGCCTGTTTCGTCGATGTGAACGTTGACCCGGTCGGGCGCGACTGCGAAATGCAGCGAGGTGATGTCCTGCGGCTGTGGATCCTTGCCGAATTGCGCGCCATAGGCATCGCTCCATTGTCCCCGGTCGCGTCCAAGCCCGAAGCCATGGCGGCCCGGGAGGTCCCGCGTGGAGAGCGGCCTCTCGGACAGTTTTGGACGCCAGATCTCCCGAAACCCTGTGCCGATCGTCGCCGCCATCGACAGATCGAGGGCCCAATGCGACGGCTTCTCCGGGCTTTTCCCTTCCGCGAAAGCGTCGAATCCATCAGTTGTCTTGGCAATGCGCAGCTTCTCGATCAGGTCTTTCCAGTCCTTTGGGAGGAAGGTGACGCCGTCGAGCGTATTGGTCGCTGCAGCGACCCCGTACCTCTCCAGTTGATGTCGGATGTAGGGCTTCTCGTCGTAGAGGCGCACGTCGGGGTTGGGTCCCGCGAAGTATTTCGTCAGATCGATCTGCGGCCGAAACATGGTTAGGCGCGCTGCGATCTTCCGATACGTGTCAGTTGTCGTCGGGCTGGTGGTCATCGCGGGGCTGGCTCCGAGTCAGGCCTAGTCTCTGATTGGTCAAATGGCGCCCGGGTCGGGTTCAATGCCTGCCGGCTGAGTAATGGTTCCGGCCGCACTCGGGAGGAGATCGTTTGAACCTCCGAACTCGAAATACCGACCATCATACGTGGGGAGCGGTGTCGACAGCGAGGCGATCAGAATGTCACTACGAAGCAGGGTTCTAGACGTGCTCAACGGTCCGGCTGTCGCGCGCATTCGCTTCCGGTTTCCGATCCGCGGCAGCCATGTCACGATTGCCCCTCAGACGTTCCATCACGTCGCGCGGGCGATCCGGCTCGGGCAGGTCAGCGTCCGCGTTCCCACGGATCTCCCGGCCGGCGTTGCTGCGCAATATAACGACGTCGCGCGAACCCGAGTTGACGGTACAGCGGTCGCGGCGAACACGCTGGAGGTGGTGTCGGCGACAGGGCGGCTGGACGAGGCCTATATCGTCCACGAAAGCCTGCATGCGGCCTACGACCTCTTGCGCACCGGTCTTGATGCCAATGCCGAAGAAGCGTCCGCCTATGTCTGCACGGCGCTTTACTGCCGTATGACAGGCCTGCCGCGCCCTCGTTGGGCGAACGGCCCGATCTATGCAAACGCTGCTGAGGTGGCCCGAACGCTGCTGTCGCAATATCAGAAAGGTGATCCAGGAATTCCCTGGGTCGGCGAGCATGAGTGGCGGTTGCTCCGCGCTGGAGTAGGCCTTGACCCGGTCTATACCAGCGGACCCGCCGGGATTCTCACCGGATGGCTGCTTGGCCAGCAATACACCCACGATGGCTGACCAGCGGGGGTGAACCGTTCTCACAAGCGCGAGGAGTTTTCGGCTCCTCGCGCGATTGAGCGCGTCAGGCGGCTAATAGGCCGAGCTTGCCGACCATCGCAAGCGAACGTTGAACGCTCTCTCGAATTGACAGCACCAGCGGCTCGGCAGGCTGCCCGGCATCGTCGGTTTGGTCCAGCCGAACGGTCGGGCCGAATCGTTCGGTCATCTCGGTAACGATCTGATCGATCGATCGCGTACCATCCAGCAGCTGCAGGAAATCCCGTGTCCGATCGTCCTCCAACTGCACTGTTTGATGGAGGAGATTCGTGACCAGCCGACCTGTTTGCGCCTGTCTTCGCGCAAGCAGGCTCGCCTGCGGGCGGTCGGTGGCATCTTTCAAGAGAAAGGGGCGCGATAGCAGGAAGGAGACCTCGCCGCTGCAAGCCAGGATAAACATTGCTTCCGTCAGCACTTTCGGATCGTCATCTGCGCACCGGCCGGCCAAGAGCGCGCGGGCCCCATCGAGCAGTTCTTCGAATGACAATGCGCGCGGCCACGCCCGCCCGAGACATAGGTGCGCAGCCTTCAGAAGCGGGTTGGTCACCGTGACTCTGCTGCCGTCCTGGCTCTCAAATTCCATCGCTGAATCGTCAGTCACGCAGCCATCGGGCTGGACCGGGCTGGAGGTGCTCAGCAGATAGAACCGAGTGACGAGATCGGGGTCGATCAGGCGCGAGAGGGAAACATCGTCGTGGCAGAGCAAGGTACGCCTAAAGCCGTTGCCGTCGATAAAGTCCTGGTACTGATCTCGCGCCATGAACTCACTCTCGGGGAAACGTTGCAGCGTTGCGCGGACCTCCTCGGAATAGCCGGCGAGGTAGCGACGCGAGAAGTCAGCGTCGCTCAGATATTGCAGACCATGGCGGCCGGCGTCCTCGACAACCTTATGCAGCAAGAATGCCTCGGCGCCCTCGTCGAGATCGTCGTGAAACAACAGTTCGTCAGGAGCGTTGAGAACGCGATGCAGCTGATCGCGCATGACAGCACCGTGCACCGAATTGGCCTTCGAGCCTTCGCTCAGGAATTTCACGATCGCGCGGGCCTGCCCAACCTTGTCCTTCATCCCGGTGAGACGGCGGGTGTGGTACCGCATCATGTCGCGGACCATGTCGCGAAGATGCGAGAACGGATGCGCGTTGTAGCTGACATAGCAGACCCCGCGCGGCGCAAGGTTCTGCTTGAATATCGTCATCATCTTCTCGCGCACTGCTAGCGGTACCCATGAATACACGCCGTGGGCGATGATGTAGTCGAATTGCCCGAAACCTGCGTCGACATTCATGATATCGCAATGCAGGAGCTTGATATTGCTCAGGCCTAAAGTGGCGATGTTTCGCTGACCGCGCTCGATCGTCACGCCGCTCAGGTCGACGCCGATGAATTCGCTACACGGATATTGAAAGGCCATCGGCAACAGGTTGCCGCCGACGCCGCAGCCGAGCTCCAGCACCCGGCAGCGCTCGACCGGCGCGGGCTGCATGCCGTAAACCGCAGCGACGGTTGCGAGATGGTTCGGGTGTGTGAGCCCGTAGACATGGCCGGGGTAGTAGACCTCGTCGTAGGGGGTGGTGACGGCAGTCGGGTGGCGATGCTCGGTTTGAATGTTCATGGTTCTCAGTTCCACGAATACGCGAAATTATCGTTCTCGATCGAGACGCGCGCCTGCTTGACGTCCTCCTTGGCAAGCGATCTGCTCAGGAATTCGCGCGCCAGCGCCGGCAGCAAGGTGTTGGTGATGATGTTGTCGATCATGCGCCCGCCGGAATCTGGATCGTTGCAGCGTGACACGATGTGCTCCACCACGGCATCGTCATAGCTGAAGGCCGCGTTGTGATTGTCTCGGAGGCGCCGTCCGATCCGGTCGAGCTGCAAACGAACGATGCCGGCGAGCATCTCGTCGGAAAGGGGGAAGTATGGGATCGAGACGATGCGTCCGAGAAGCGCGGCCGGAAACACCTTCAGAAGTTCCGGCCTCAGCATCTTGGCGAGCTCTTCCGGCTGGTCGCGATACTTCGGATCGCGCGACAAGCCCATGATCAGATCAGTGCCTACATTGGTGGTCAGAATGATCAGGGTGTTCTTGAAGTCGATCCGCCGTCCGTTTCCATCCTCCATGATTCCCTTGTCGAACACCTGGAAGAAAATCTCATGGACGTCGGGATGGGCCTTCTCCACCTCGTCGAGCAGGATGACGCTGTAGGGCTTACGCCGGACAGCCTCGGTGAGGCGACCGCCTTCGCCGTAGCCGACATAGCCGGGCGGTGCGCCCTTCAGGGTCGAAACGGTGTGCGCCTCCTGGAACTCGGACATGTTGATGGTGATCATGTTCTGCTCGCCGCCGTAGAGGGTCTCGGCAAGCGCGAGGGCGGTTTCAGTTTTGCCGACCCCGGATGGTCCGGCCAGCATGAACACGCCGATCGGCTTTGACGGGTTGTCCAGCTTGGCGCGGCTGGTCTCAATCCGCTTGGCGATCATCGTCAGCCCATGGGACTGTCCGACGACGCGGCGATTGAGGATCTCCGGCAGCTTCAGCACGGTTTCGATTTCGTCCCGCATCATCCGGCCGACCGGAATGCCGGTCCAGTCAGATACTACGGACGCCACCGACTGCTGGTCCACATGGGCGTAGACCATCCGCTTCTCGGGATTGATGCCTTCCAGCGTCTCGAATTTCCCGCGCAGCTCCGCGCGCTTTGTAGCCGGATCTTCGTCTTCCGTGGGCTCGGACAGGATCTCACGGATGCTGCGGATGTCCTTCACGAGCTTCTGCTCCGCCGCCCAATCGGCCTCGAGGCTCGTCAGTTTTTCCTTAAGCGCCGCGATGTCGCTGTCGATCGCGACAATCCGTTCGCTGTCCTCGATCCCGAGATCGCCGTCGCTGACGAGCGCCGACCGCTCAGCTTCGCGGGCGGTGATCGCGACGCGGGTATCCTCGATCAGTGCGGGCGTCGCGCTCTGGCTGATGGCCACGCGTGCCGAGGCGGTGTCGAGCAGGCTGACCGCCTTGTCAGGCAACTGCCGTGAAGGAATGTAGCGGTGCGACAGGTTGACTGCTGCAACGATTGCGGCATCCGAAATGCGAACACCATGGTGCTTTTCCATCGGCCCAAGAAGTCCGCGCAGCATGATGCAGCAGGTCTCGACATCAGGTTCATCGATCTGGATCGGCTGGAAGCGTCGCGTGAGCGCGGGGTCCTTCTCGATATATTGGCGATATTCCGCCCATGTGGTGGCGGCGATCGTCCGCAGCGTGCCGCGGGCCAGAGGAGGTTTCAGGAGATTGGCCGCATCTCCGGTGCCCGCTGCGCCACCGGCGCCTATCAGCGTGTGAGCTTCGTCGATGAACAGGATGATGGGCGTGGGTGAGCTCTGGACCTCGTCGATCACCGAGCGCAAGCGCTGTTCGAACTCGCCCTTCATGGACGCGCCAGCCTGCATCAGGCCGATGTCAAGCGCGCAGAGCCTGACATTGCGCAACGGTGGCGGCACGTCGCCGGCGGCGATACGCTGGGCAAAGCCCTCGACAACCGCGGTCTTGCCGACGCCGGCCTCGCCGGTGAGGATTGGATTGTTCTGGCGCCGGCGCATCAGTACGTCGATCAGCTGGCGGATTTCCTCGTCCCGACCAAGGATCGGATCCATCTGGCCTGACTTTGCCTTGGCGGTGAGATCCTGGGAGAAGCGGTCGAGAGGCGTCGTCCCCTTGGGACCGGTTTGGTCCGCGCGCTCAGCGCCGGCACCGACCAATCCGGAGCCGTCCATCGGCCGCATCGTCTCCTCGTCGGAGCCGGCCCAGACCGCGCGATGCTCCGCGGCCAATGCATCCACGTTTATCTTGGCGAATTCCTGCGAGAGGTTGTTCAACGTGCGACGGATATCGTTGGACTTCAGTCCTGCCACCAGCAGATGGCCGGTGCGGATCTGCGTTTCGCCGAAGAAAAGCGTGGCATAGTGCCAGCCGCGATCGAGCAGATCGATGACCGCGTTGGCGACGCCAGGCATGTCGGTTTCGTTCTTGCGAAATCCGTTGATGACGGCGGCAAGGTCCGACAACAAGCGGGCCCGGTCCAGCCTGTAGTGGTCCACCGAGAGGCTGAGATCCGTGCGTTCCTGCTGCAGGATATGAAACAGCCAGTGCGCAAGCTCGACATTGCGGTTGCCGGCGCTCTTGGCGTGGCGCAGGGCCTGGATGAAGGCATCGTAGCCGGAGCGATTCAGCTTGCCCGTTACAGCTTCAAGGCTGATATCCGTCACGTTGGCCCCTCCTGCTCAAGTCCTCCGCGGATGATCGGCATCAAGCGGAAAATCGCTTCGAACCCACAACGTTAGGACGGTTTGCGCGGCCGATAGGTTCAAAGCGCGGCAGCACTCCGACGAGCCCTCAAGCGTTCGCCGAGCTGAAAACGGGCATCGCGGCGATATTCTTCCGTGGATGTCCAGTTCGGCGAGACCCAGGTGGTCCACCCAAGTCGTCCGCTCTGTCCGAGCCTGACCGGAACGACCTCTCCCGCCGGAATGGCGAGCTCGACCTCCCATTCCAGCTCATCGCCGATATAGAAGAAGACGGCGTCGGCCAGAGGCTCCGACAAATTGGGTGTCTCCGTCGGCAGGAACTGCTCGTACTGCGCAAAATTCTTGACGAAGACTCGAACCCTGATCTTGTCTTCCACGCTGAATACGCGTGAGCCCAGAAGAGCGTCCCGGCCGAGCCTGGCATGGCTGCCGCCCAGCCGGCTGCAGTGACTCGGGTCGAACGAGAGCCAAGTGCCGACAAATTCGTCGATCTCGACCCGGACATCGAACAGTCCCTGCAGGAACCGCGTCAGCCGCGACGCGCACTTCGTGCCGGGCGCGACCAGTCCGGCGAAGCTGAGCTTCGCCATATCAGGGACGGTGTCTCGATTGGCGAAAACCTCGGAGCCCAAGCCGGCGAAGGACCCGACATAGGCGATGAATCGGTCCTCTGCCGGACGGTCATGCTGCGCGATGGGCCGCGCGTCAGCCCAAGCGCGAAAGAACAGTTGCAGGAAGCGTCCGTTGAAGAGGTCAAGAAAGCGCGGGAAGGCGTCGTCCCGCATCAGCCACCAGCCGAGACTTTCATCGGTGGTGCCAAGCGGCAGGGCGCCCTGCGGTCCCAGAAGGCCGAGAAATTTGACGAGGATCCTGAGCCGGCCAGCCTGGTCGTCGACCGCCGCGAGGTTGGAGGCGGGGAACTCGAGATAAGGCACTTGGCCGAGGTCGACATATTCTTCGCGGCGCGCGGCACTGTCACCGATCCGCGGTCGGTCCGGGTTGGCGCGTTCGAACTGGCGCAGCGTATCGAAGAAGTCGAACCGCCAGGGTTCGGCTTTCATCTGGTCGATCAGCGTCACAGCGGCCTCCGCGTGCCCATGCGCGGCGGCCACCGTATGATCTCGCCGCGCTCGGGTGTCGAGATGACCGTCTGGGTGAATGTGTTGAAGCCCGAATACTCCGCGAAGAAGCGCTCCAGCACCGCGCCGAGCAAGAACACGCCGCTGCCTTCGAATGCTTTCTCGTCAAGCGTGACGGTGATCTCGAGGCCTCGCGCCGCGCCGCTGCCGGTGCGCTCGCGCACTCTCCGCACGACAGGTCGACTTTCGATGCTGCGCACGCCCCGGATCTTGCGTTCTGTGGCGTCGTCGAACTGGTCGGCGAACAGGGACAGCATCTCCCGCAGTGCTGCGGCGTTCTTGCCACCGCCGCGCTCGACCAGGCCAAGGTAGTTCAGGCTCAGCATATTGATCAGGCGCCAGCTGACAATTCCGCTGCTCGCAATCTCGCTGCGGCTGCGCAGCTGAGCCACCACCGGCTCACGCGGTCGGGTCGGTCCGGCGATGCACACCAAATCAAGGGATGTATCGTCCAGAAGGCGGAAATCGGCGCCGCCGTGACCGACCGGCAAGTGCTCCGTGAGATGGCGGTTGGAGCACAGCGCCCGGACGCTGAGTTCGGCGACGGAGCCTTCGCCGCCGAGTTCACCAGGTTCGAGCAAGGACAGAAACATGTCCGTCCCGGTGTAGTCGGAGGACGCGCCATAGGTCTTTTCTTCCACCGTGCGGCGCCGAGGCAGCCGGCGGACCGTGAAATAAAGCCCTTCGACCGATCCACTGGCCCGGTCGACGGCAGCCGAATACAGCGGGCGTACCGGTCGCTTGTCTTTCTCTGCCGGAAAGTGCGCGTAAACTTCGAGCACCTGGTGCGGTTCGTATTCGAGATAGCGGCTGCGGTCGGGCACGACATGGTATTCGTGAGTGTTCGATTTGACGGGGATGCGATCGCTCGTCTTCTCGAACAGGTTGATCGCCGGCGCGGTGTATAGCTTGAAGGTGTCGGGGCGCACCGCGGCGGCAAGCCGCGAATTATGTTCGTCGAAGGCGAAGACGATATCGATCGATTTGCTGCGCAGCCGCGGCATCACGCTGCGAAGTCCGGTCAAATTGATGCCAAGGAACTTGCGCGGAAACATGAAATATTCCCGGAGCAGCTCCGAGCCGCGAAAGATCCGATTGTCGTTGGGAAACAGCGACTCGTTCTCATCGAAGCCAACCTGCTGCACGCAGTCATGGGGCGCGCGCGTCACCACCGGATCGCCGAAGTCGTCCAGATGCCGGAAGTAGACGCCCCTGCAATTCGAGATCAATTGTTCGTAAAGCGCGATGGCGTCGGACTCCGCGCCGGACAGGTAGATCGGCAGTTCGCTGACGCGGCAGCCCGAAAACCAGGTCTCGGGCTTGGTCCGTGCCTCTGCGTCCGGCAGTTCCTCATCGAGCCGGGCGGCGGTCCGATGGGTCAACGACAGCCGGAGCCCGGCGATCACGTCGCCGCCAACCGGAATCCCGAGCGCCTGCAGCGCGCCAGCCGTCGAGAAATACTCGGCGCCGGTGACATCGAATGGCCAGAGCACGATATCGCGGCAAAGTCGAAATCGGCAGGAGAGGCTTCGCTCTCTCTCGCGGTAGGTAGCGTCGAAATAGGCCCCGCGCGCGATCTTCTTGCCATCTCGCAAGGCCGGGTCGGCGTAGGGCGGCCGCGCCATGACCAGCATGGCCGACGGTGTGGGGGCAAGATAGTTCGGAACCAGTTGCTCAAGCAGGTTTGCGGTGAATTCCGGGAATTCGTGCTTCAGCTTGAGCTGAACGCGGGCGGCGAGAAACGCGGCGCCTTCCAGCAGTCCCGTAATCATTGGATCCGAGCGATCCCGGACCAGACCGCCGAGGCGCTCTGCGATGCCGGGATATTCCTCGGCAAAGTCTCCTGCCTGCTCATACAGGAGCGACAGCTCGCGATTGTAGAAGTCGAGGAATTCGCGGTTCATGTCAAAGTCGGTTGATCTGGACGTCGCCGCTGTCGAGGTCGACGTCGGCGACGAATTCCACGGGGACGTTGAGCGGCTCGGCTTTCAGGTCGGCGTGAACGATGAAGCGCAGCTTCAGCTGCTCAGGGCCGACCGAGCCGTCGCGGCGGACCCGTATCGTCTTGCGATCGAGCCTTGGTTCATAAGTCGTCAGCGTTGCGCGCAGAGCATCGCTGAGTTCGTCGTCCGTGACCTCGTCGATCGATCGGTGGGCAATATCGGGAAACCCGTAGTTCAGGATCGATGCTCGGACGCAATCCCGCCCGATGAGGTCTAGGGTCGATTCCAGAGCGATGGTATTAAGGAGCGTTTCAATGTCATGGGAGACTTCGCGCCGGAGCAAGGTTTCCGAGATCGGAAAGCGGCCGGCGCTGCGCCGTCCGGCAATCACCCGCTCCCCGAACTCATCGCGCAGATTGAGTTTCTTGCGGGCATCGCGCGCTTCATGAGCCGAGCGAAACGCCAGCATCAGCGGGGGAGAGAGCCGATCTCGCCTTGGGGTAATTGTCACTTTCCAGTCCCCATCATGCCTCCGAGCCGCTTGCTGTCTGCTGGAGCGGCAATTGGTCTTCGACGTGAGGTGGTTTCAGAAGACGGCCGGACGCTCAAGCGTGGCGTCCGAGCAAAGGGAGCGAAATCGCACCGCTTGGCGTCGGCTGCGCATTCGCAACCGGCGCCAAGCGCGGAGCGACAATCAGGCCCATTCCTTGTTGGCAGGAACGTCCCAGCCAAATGTCGGCGAAGCTCCGGCGCCGCCTTTTTCGGTCTGGGTCTTGTAGGTCATCTTCACCTTCGCGAAGTTCAGGCTGACGTTTTCGACAAGCCGCTCTTCACCGTGCGATCCGCCCGTGGACACGCTGGAGACCAGGACCTGCTTCATCTCGATCTTGAGATATTCCAGCGGATTCTCGCCGGCCTTGCGGACCGTGAGGATCGCGCTGTCGATGTGCTTGCCGTTCGCGCAGACCTTGAAAAGCTCCGGCGTGGCCTTGTCAACGTAGTGCGTGAAATGAAGATCCTGGACGCTGACCTTGCCGGCGCCGCCGCCGGAGCCGCTGTGGAAAGTGCCGGTCTGGCTCTCGCCGAATGACCAGCTCAAGACATCGATTTCGTCCTTGTGTTTGTCATCCAACGACTCGCCCTTGATGGGATCGAGTTTCAGGAAGATGTCGACAGCCATAGCATGTTCCTCTCAATATCTGATGTTTGGGGTTGCGATGTTGCAGCGTCAGGAGCTGGGGCCAGGCAGGCGCGAGACCAGGCTGAGGCCGACGTCCATCGCCTCCAGTTGAAAGTGTGGACGGAGAAAGAAGCGTGCGTTGTAATATCCCGGGTTCTCCTCGTTTGCTATGACCTCGACCTTCGCAGCGGCCAGCGGCTTGCGCGCTTTCTGAGCTTCTGACGATAGGGCTGGGTTGGCATCAACGTATTCATTGATCCAGGTCTGCAGCCAGACTGTCAGCTCATCCTTCTCCTTCATGGATCCGATCTTGTCGCGAACCATGCACTTCAGATAGTGCGCAAAGCGGGACACGGCGAACATGTAGGGCAGACGTGACGAGAGGTTATCGGACGCGGTTGCATCCACGCCTTTTTCGCCGAAATACTTCTTCGGCTTATACAGCGACTGGGCGCCGATGAAGGCGGCCTTGTCGGTGTTCTTGCGATGGATCAGCGGGATCAGGCCCGCCTTTGCAAGTTCGTGCTCGCGGCGATCGCTGATCGCGATCTCGGTCGGGCATTTCAGGTCCACGCCACCGTCGTCGGTCGGGAACGTGTGGGTCGGCAAATTAATGACCTCGCCCCCCGACTGCACGCCGCGAATCCGAGTGCACCAGCCGAACTCCTTGAAGGCGCGATTGATGTTGACGGCCATCGCATAGGCGGCGTTGATCCAGCCGTATTTGTCGCCGGTGTGCCCGTCAGTCTCTTCCTCGAAGGCGAACTCTTCGACCGGCTCCGATTTGGCGCCGTAGGGCAGGCGCCCCAGCACCCGCGGCATGCACAGGCCGAGATAGCGCGAGTCGTCCTGATCGCGCAGTCCCTTCCATGCTGCGTATTCCGGCGTGTCGAACACCTTGCCGATATCGCGAGGATTGGACAGCTCGGTCCAGGAGTCCATTCCCATCAGCGTCGGCTCGGCGCCGCTGAAGAAGGGCGCGTGCGCAGCGCCGGCGATCTTGCTGAGGTCGCGGAGCAACTGCACGTCGGTGGGGAGGTGACTGAAATAGTAGTCGCCGATCAGGCAGCCGAACGGCTCGCCGCCCAACTGACCAAACTCATACTCGTAGATCTGCTTGAACAGCGGACTCTGGTCCCAACGGGCGTCCGGATAAAGCCGCAGGTTGCGATACAGCTCGTTCTTGGAGACATTCATCACCCGGATCTTGAGGTTGGCGTCGGTCTCCGAGTTGAACACGAGATAGTGGAGGCCCCGCCAGGCACTTTCGATCGCCTGGAATTCAGGTGCGTGAAGAATCTCGTTCATTTGCGCAGTCAGCTTCTGGTCGATGCGCGCGATCATCTCCTCGATGGTATCGAGCACGTCCGACTTGATGACGCTCGTGTCCTTCAACGCTTCCTGAACGAGTGTGGTGACTGCGTTCTCGACTTCGGTCGCCGCGCGTTCAGTGCGCGGCTTGAAGCTTTGCTTCAGCAGAGCGGAGAACTCGTCGGCCTCGACGGTCCCGACCTGGGAAGTGGTTTCTTGATGAGCAGCGTCTTTTGCCATGGTCCCCATTCCTTCCCTTAGCTCTGGCTGTCGGGTTCGGTCGACTGGCTCGTCGCGCGCTCGCGCAGCGCGGCCATCAGTTGAGGATCGGCGAGAAGCTTCTTCAGCTGATCCTCGGCGGCCACCTTGCCATCCATGTAGCGCAGCAGATTGGCGAGTTGTTCACGGGCTTCGAGCAGTTTGGCCATCACCGGCACCTGGCGGGCCACGGCCACAGGTGTGAAGTCCGCTATCTTGTTGAAGCGCAGATTGACGGAGATCTTTTCGTCGGGGTTCTCGCTGAGACGATTTGCGACGCGCGCCGTCACGCCGGGCTGGATCGCCGCCATTCGGCCATCGAAATTGTCCATGTCGAATTCGAGGAACTTGCGCTCTTCGACCTTGGTCTTCTCGACGCCGGGATTGTTGCCGGACAGATCTGAGAGGACGCCCATCACGAACGGCAGTTCGATCAGCCGCTCGGCGTCGTAGGGGTCTTCATATGTAATATGCACGCGTGGTGCGCGGTTTCGCCGAATGAATTTCTGACCGCTGTCCGTTGCCATGTTCCCCTCGCTACAAAATCGCTGTGAAAGCGGAATTGCGTGACGCAGGTTGATAGGTTGATTGAACTTGCGCTCGGCAAAGCTTCGTTATGTCCAGTTAGTCCCCTCGAACGAAAGGTCGGTTCAATACGATTTATCGACTGTCTTCAGCGCGCCCTCGGGGAGGACGTCATTTAAGAGGCTCAGGAAGTCTCGCTGAGCGAGATCGCGCGCGCGATCGACCAAGAGTGGGATCGGGCTGGACGGTTCTGCGGCCCGGAAAAACGCTGCCACCTTCGCCAGCAGGCCTAACGCCTGCATTCTATTTTCTACCGAAAAAACAATATCTTGAGCGTCGCTCGCGGCCGTCGCTGAGAGCGGTGTGGCGAGTTCAGCCATCCGCTCGATCGGCAGGTCGAAGACCTTGTCGCGACCGATGTTGATCGCAGCGTTCTCCACGTGGGAGGGCACCAGCATGCGCATCACTTCGATGAACGATTTGCCGACCATCTCCTGCGCCTGACGCACCAGCAGTAGCGCCGGGTTGGACGGTTCCATTCGGGCAAAATAGTCACCAGCGGCGGCAAGCGCTGCGGAGGCCTGCGCCGGCGAGGTCAGCGCGCCAGCTGCGTCCACCGGCGCTTGCGCGTCGACGAGAGCGGCATCTTCCGCGGGTGGGGGGGCCGCGGTCGGATCGCGGGCCACGACAAGACCCGCCAGCCAGGCGGCCATCCCGCTCACCACGCCGGACAGCCTGTCCAGACTGATAGGTTGCCCGGAGTTCAATTTTTCGTGCCAGATGGACTTGAGATCCGCGATTTCGGCGGCCACCGCTGAGCACCGCGCGCTGGCGGCCTTGAGCGTGTCGAGGTCCGTTTCGCCGACGATGCGCTCGATTGTTGCGAGATCGGGGCCGTCGACGTCGGCGTTGCCGGCAGGAATTTCGCCCTTGGCGATCTGATAGGCACGGTAGTTGAGGCTGCCATACCTGCGGTTCTCGATCAGCGGAAGGAATTGGAGCGGGTTGATCACGGTTGGAAATACGTCGATCGCTTCGATCGTGACGGCCCGTAGCGCATAGTCGCCGTCCTCGGCCCGCGGATGCACCGCTTCCCACTGCTCGCGCAGCAACACATTGGTTGCCTTCAGGCAGCCGAGAAAGCCGTCGAGATCGCGATTGAGGATGGAAAACTTGGCCAGCAGCAGGTTCAGGCGGAGATCGCGGGTGCGCGCCAGTAGCGGCTGCGCCGCGGCAAACTGGCCGGCAAAATCGATCGTTTTCGGATCGAAGCGCCCGCGCTCTCCATTGGCGTTGACGACTTCGAAGTACGACATCGGCAGGAGCGATTCCGCACCTGCGAAGAAATTGAGATATTGCACGTCGCCGATAGCGTCGAGATCCGGCCCACAGGGATCGTCGGCCGCGATGGGCTGCGTCAGGGAGGCGACATCAAGCATCCGGGAAGCGTCCTCTGCTGGGCCGTGGCCCTCTGCCGAACGGTGACAATTGGGGGATCATGCAATCCGATCACGATCCAACTGCCTTATGGGTCAGAGGCTTGGCGGTCCCGGTTCATTCTCCGTGTTCATGATTTTTCGCGTGAACCGGCAAGCTCTTGGAGCCGACTATATGGGGGTGGGGTGGTTCCCTAGACGGCTGCTATGCGCGTCAGGAGGCCGACCCCGGACGGACCTGCCAGCACCGCCAGTGACGGCAGGAGTCCTGAGGTTCTTGCACAACACCTGATCTGCTTTTCGCAGCCGATCATGTGGTTAGCCAGGGAGTTTACTGCCCACATGGGCCAGCTTACCCAGGATACCCGCCTCTGCGAACTCAAGACGCCTCTCGGCAAGGACGTTCTGGTCTTCGCCGGATTCGAGGCGTCGGAAGGTCTCAGCGAATTGTTCGAATATCGTATCGAGTGTCTCAGCGAGGATGCCGATCTCGACTTCGACCGTGCGATCGGCCAGCAGTGCACGCTGACCATCAAGCTGCATGAAAAGCAGCGCGAGTTCAGCGGCATCCTGACGGAAGCGCAGTGGCTCGGGGTGAAGAATGACTATTTCGTCTACCGGATCGTCCTGAGGCCTTGGTTATGGCTGTTGTCGCGGACCACCGATTGCCGGATCTTTCAGGACAAGAAGGCACCCGATATCATCAAGGAGGTCTTCAACGAACGCGGCTTCACCGACTACGAATCCAAGCTGACCGAAGAGGGCTCCTGTCCGAAGCTTGAATATTGCGTTCAGTACCGCGAAACCGACCTGAACTTCGTTTGCCGGCTGATGGAGCAGCACGGCATCTACTATTTCTTCAAGCATGAGGGCGGCAAACATACGCTGGTATTGGCGGACTCCAAATCGTCGCACAGCTCGATCAACGGTCTCGCTACGATTCCTTATATCCCGTTGACGGGCGCCGACCGCCGCCGCGAACAGCACATCTATGAATGGGTCTCGGAACGCCGGTTTCGCACCGGCAAGATCGAGCTCAACGACTATAACTACCTCAAGCCCAACGCGCAGATGATCAGCGACGCCAAGGGCACCGAACACTACACCCGGTCCGAGATGGAGTTTTACGACTATCCCGGCAAGTTCAAAGAGAAATCCGATGGCGAGCGCTACGCGAAAATCCAGCTCCAAGCCGAGCAGGCGATGGATCGGCGGCGGCGCGGCAATGGCGACGCCGTCAACCTGTTTCCTGGCGGGCTGACGAAGCTTGAGAAGCACTCCAAGGACTCGCAGAACATCGAATATCTCGTGGTGCGAGCCACGCACTCGTTTTCGATCGAATCCTATCGCACCGGCGGTCCCAGCGACGCCGGGCAACACGTCTATTTCGGCAGCTATGAGTTTCTGCCGAGCGATCGGCCATTTCGCTCGCCGATGATGACGCCAAAGCCGAGGATCAACGGTGTCCAGACCGCCAAGGTCGTGACCAAGGATGATGGTTCGAGCGAGGAGATCGACGTCGAGTCGCTGGGCGAGATCTATGTCCGTTTTTTCTGGGATCGCAAGAAGAAGCGGTCCTGCCGATTGCGCGTGGCCCAGGTCTGGTCTGGCAAGCGTTGGGGCGGCCAGATCATTCCGCGTGTCGGACAGGAAGTGGTGGTCGAATTCCTGGAGGGCGATCCGGATCGGCCCCTGGTGATCGGCACCGTGTACAACGACGAGTACAAGCTGCCCTACGATCTGCCGTCCAAGAAGACGATCGCGGGCGTGAAATCGGACTCCACCAAGGGCGGTGGCGGCTACAACGAATGGAATTTCGAGGACAAGAAAGGGTCCGAGAAGATCACGGTGCATGCCGAGAAGGACCATGACGTAACCGTCCGTGACACCGAGACAAGGACCATCGGCGAGGCTGCGTTCGGCGGTGACACCCGCAAGACCACGCTCAAGAACGGCAATGACAAGCTCGATATCGAATTGGGCGGGCAGCATATCACGCTGGCCATGGACCAGTCCGTCAACGCAGGCTTGAGCATCACGCTCACCGCCAACGTCAACATCACCCTGCAGGTTGGTCCAAGCCAGATCATCCTGTCCCCCGCAGGCATCATCGTCAACGCGCCGACCATCGCCATGACGGCGCAGGGCGCCATGGCGCTTGCGGCCGGCGGGCCGCTGGTTGGCCACGGCACGCCAACTCTCGTCGGTTGACCCCTATGGCGCAGGTTCGCTTCGGTACGGTGCAAGATCTGTTTCAAGCCTATCCCATGGCGCGCTATGATGTCGGCAAGGCCGAGGCCGACAAGCCCTCGCTGGATTTCCTTCAGGAGGCCGCCGCCGCGCGCAGCTGGCACTCGGCGGTATCCTTCTGCGCATACCTGCTCCCAAGACGCGTCTCCGTTGCCTGGGGATGTCGCTCGTTGCACCGGATGTTCGACCATTTCGACGCCAACGACAGCAGGGCGCTGAACGTTGCGGAGACCTGGGTCCGGGAGCCCGACGAGCAATCCCGCAACAAGGCACTGGCCGTCGGCAATGCCAATGATCCCGAGCAGCCGGCGACGTGGCTGGCGCTGGCGGCTGGCTGGTCGGGCGGAAGCGTCGTTCCCGCGGAATATGCGCCGGTCGAAGCCAAGCCCGACCAGGCCGCGCGGGCAGTGCGAGCGGCCCTGCTGATCGGCCTTTGCCGGCTCCCTCGCGACTCCCGGGACCGGATAATGACGGCATGCCTCGAGGATGGTATTCAGTTGGCACGCGGCGAACCGCGCCCTCCACGCTGACGAGACGATGTGATGGTGCTTCGCTTCAATATCGAAAACGAGCCGAATCTTCCCGACGGCGGTCCTGTGTCGTTTACAGTGACCGGCAGGCGTTCGATCGATATCGGCCGTGACCGTCATCTCGATTGGACGCTGCCGGATCCAGCGCGGTTGATTTCAGGAAAGCATTGCGAGGTGCATTTTCGCGACGGCGGCTACTGGCTGCACGACGTCTCGACCAACGGAACCTTTCTCAATGGCGCCGACCAGCGCATGCGGGGACCGCATCGGCTGCGCAACGGTGATCGGCTCACGATCGGCCATTACATCATTGGAGTTTCGGTGGAGGAGGAGGCCGGCGGAGTCGTCTCAAACAACGAGGCGCAACCGCGGGCCCTCCCTGTCCAGCAGCATACGACGCAAGGGGAGTTTTGGGCGGCCGACGGTGACGTACCGCCACCGATCGATCCGCAGCACTTGAAGCAGCCACGGGAGGCTGCGCGGCCCGTCAATCCGGAGTTTCTGGATTGGGCGGCGAGCGTGCCGGCGGCCGGTGCGGAGTTCGTCCAACGTTCGCCGCTGACGCCCTCGTACCAGCCCTCAGCCCAGGACGACATGAGCTGGGCAGCCGGTCCGGTTGCCGTGCCGAAATCGCAGGTCGAGCCGCCGAAGGCCATGCCGACCCCGCGCAGGCCATCGGTGTGGACCGATGAAGAACGCGCCGCCGTCCAGCCAGCGCCGTCTGGACCGCCGGCGCAAGTTGAGCCGCCGCGCGCGGCGCAGCCCGCCGATGAGAGCTCCGTCGCCGCCGCGCCGGTCGGCGATACCGAGTTCGCGCGTCGCGTCGCGCGCGCCGCCGGGTTGCCGGACAATTTCTTTGCCAACAAGCCCGATGCCGAGTTGGCCGAACAGTTCGGCCTCATCTTGCGCATGACGGTGGACAATCTGATGGCGCTGCTGCAGGCGCGAACCCAGGCCAAGCAGCTGACCCGCAGCACCAACCAGACCACCGTCCAGGCCCTCGAGAACAATCCGTTAAAATTTGCGCCGACATCGGAAGAGGCGATGCGCATCATGTTCGGACCGCCGACGCGCAGCTACCTCGATGCGCAACGCGCCTTCGCGCAAGGGTTCAGCGATCTGAAATCGCATCAGTTGAAGACGTACATGGCCATGCAGCACGCCGTCCACGAGCTCATCGCCGGTATCGATCCGACACTGATGGCGCGCGAGCTCGAGCTTCAGCGCGGCTCGAGATCCTGGCTCGGCTCGAACAAGAGCAAACTCTGGGACGAATTCCTGACGCGCTGGAAGGCGCATCTGGGCCGCGACAACAGCGCGCCGATCGATACCTTCATGCTGCATTTCTCGGATTATTACGACCGCGCCGACAAGGCCCGGTCGAAGTGAACAATCGGCGGCTGCGCCGTCGCCGGCAATTGCCAAGTGGATGTGTGAATGTCTTGGTACAGCAAGGTTTTCTGGTCAGAGGGTCTGTTTCTGCGGCCGCACCATCTGCAGCAGAACGATCGCTACATCGAGCACTTGCTGGAAAAGCGTGTGCGCTACACGACGCCATATCCGTGGGGATTTGCCGAGCTCGAGATCGACAAGGATCTTACTGAACAAAGCAAGTTCGCGGTGCGCACTGCGTCGGGCGTGATGCCGGACGGAACGCCGTTCGACATTCCTGCGGACAGCCCGATTCCGGAAGCGATCGAAGTGCCAGACTCGGCCGCGGGCCAGATCGTCTGGTTGATGATGCCGGTCGCGGCGCCGAACACCCGCGAAGTGGACGAAGACCGCACCGATAGCGCCAGTCGCTACATTCGGAAGTCGGAGACCTTCATCGATTCGACCTCGGCGCTTCGCATCGAGGAGGAGATCGACATCGCGTATCCGCGGTTGTCATTCGAACTGCGCAAGACGAGCAAGCCAGGATACATGGGCCTCGGCATCGCGCGCATCCTGGAGGTGCGCGACAAGAACATTCTGTTCGATGACAAGTTCGTGCCGCCGATGCTGGTCACCGCCGCACATCCGATCATCGATGGCTGGCTCAATCGCATCATCGGCTGGGTCGAGACCAAGCTTGACGAGCTAGCGCGCTATGCCGTCGATCCGTCGTCCGGCGGCGGGTTGCAGAGCGTCGACTATCTGGTGCTGCAAGTGCTGAACCGCACCATTCCCGTGCTGACTCACTTCCGGCGCTCGGGCAGCGTGCATCCCGAGCGGCTGTATGAGGAGTTGCTGAGATTTGCTGGTGAACTTGCGACATTCGCTACCGCGGAGCGGCGGGCCCGCAATTATCCCGCGTACGATCACGACGATCTCGAGAATGTCTTCACACCCCTGGTGAGCGACATCCAGGACTTCTTGAGTGCGCGGCTGGGAAGGCGGGCGATCCGCCTGGAGATCATCGAGCGCGCGCAGAACGCGTTCGTATCGCCAATCCGCGATCGGGCGCTGTTCCGAAACGCAACCCTGGTGTTGGAGGTTGCCGCTCGGCGGCCGCTTGTGGAGATTCAGAACGAATTCCCGCACCTCTTCAAGGTCGGGCCGAACACTAAGATGAACGAGATCGTGCACGCAAACCTGCCGGGTTTGACCTTGGTGCATTTGCCGACGCCGCCGCCGCACATCCGCGCCATCACCGATCACGTCTATTTCTACCTCGACCGAAAGTCGCCGCTGTGGCCCGAGTTCAGCACCGCGGCGTCGATCGGCATGCATTTCTCCGGCGACTGGCCGGAGCTTGAACTGTACCTTTGGGCTATCCTGGAAGACAGGCCATGAGCGACAGGGACAAGCCGGTCAATCCTTTCGGTCGGGGCGAACGGACGATCATCCGTCCCAACCCCGGCGGGAAGTTGCCGCCGGTGCCGACGTCCCAGCCTCCCGCGGGCGAGGGACCCGCAGCCCGTCCGGCCTATTCGCCATCACCCCTTTCTACTCCCGGCGCTTCTGCGCCTGCGCCGCCATCATCCTTTTCTCCGGTCCCACAAGGTTCGAGCTACGCCGCCGCACCAGTCAGTCATCCGACCGAGGAGTGGATCTCGACGTCAGCGCAATCCCAGGCGCCGCAACCGATGCTGCCGCCGGGACCGCCTTTGCGCGTCGACGACCTGGTGGCGCCAAACGCCAATCCCGTCATGCGTGCGGCAGGCCCATTGCTGCAGCTACTTGGTCGCTTGCGCGTCGCGCTCATGCGTGCGTCATTCGCGAGCCTGATGGAGCAGGTCGCCGACGCCATCAAATTCTTCGAGAAGGATATCCGTTCAGCGGGGATTTCCGAGCATCAGGCCAACACCGCGAAATACATTTTGTGCGCCACCGCCGACGATATCGTGCAACACATCCCGACCGAGGAGCGCCACGTCTGGACGCAATATTCGATGCTGAGTCGGTTCTTCGGGGAGCGGGTTGGTGGCGTCCGTTTCTTCGAGATCCTCGATCATTTGAAGACCGATCCGCTGGTCAACTATCCCGTGCTCGAACTTCAGCACGCCTGCCTTGCGCTCGGCTTTCAGGGCATTCACCGCACGTCAGCAGGCGGACTTGCAAATCTGCAAGTCATCCAGCGCAACCTTTATGAGACGCTGCGCCGGGTCCGGCCGAAGACGGTGTCCGACCTGTCGCCCAGCTGGCGCGGACAGGCGCTGGCAAGTCGCCGGCAGCGGATCCGTGTTCCGGTCTGGCTGGTGGCGGCCGTGCTGGCTGCGCTGCTGACCGGCTCTTACTTCATCCTGCGGGAGCTTCTCGCCGGCCGGGCGGAGAATGCTGCCGAGGTGGCGCTCGCGCTCCATCCGACCGATCCAATCGAGCTCAAGCGCCGGATTGTTGCACCCCCACCTCCGCCGCCACCGCCGCCGCCACCAGACCGCATCACCCAGCTGCAGCGCATCCGCAACGCGCTTGCGAAGGAGAACACCGCCTGTGCCATGACGGCGGACCAGACCGCGAGCTTCATTGTGATCAGGGTATGTGACCTCGCCTTGTTCGCGTCGGGCCAGGCCACGATCCTCGATGGCTTCAAGCCGGTCGCACTTCGCGTCGCGGCAACCCTCGACAAGGAGCCGGGCCGCATCCGGGTTGTCGGACATACCGACAGCTCGCCGATCCGCACTGTGCGCTTTCCTTCGAACTTCGAATTGTCGGTGGAGCGCGCCAAGGCCGTTGCCGCGGCTCTGAAGCCGGGCCTGACCGATGGCTCGCGCATCGATGTCGAGGGCAAGGGCGCCGATGCGCCAATCGCCAGCAATACGACCACCGAAGGACGCGCCAAGAACCGGCGCGTCGAGATATTCATCGAACGCAGCGAATAGGCAGATATCGCCAGCTCACGCAGTTTGCGACAGGTACGGTTAGATGCTCGCCAAGGACATTCTCCGGGTCATTCTGTACGGAGTTGGGCTCAGCTCGCTCGGGGCGGTGATCTATTTCGCCGGACCCTTCATCGCGTTTGGCGATTGGCGGCCGCTGGAAAACCATATCGTCCGCCAGATCGCTATCCTGCTGCTGACCGCGGCCGTGGCTGGCATCGTCAGCCTCAATCTGTTCAAGCGGCGGAAGAATGCCAAGGAGATTGCCGACGGAATCAGCGGAGCAGATGAGCCCGTCAGCGACGAACCGGTGCTCAAGGAGCGTATGAAGGATGCGCTCGCGACGCTGAAGACCGCGAGCGGCAACAAGTCAGGCTATCTCTACGATCTGCCCTGGTATGTCATCATCGGTCCACCCGGCGCCGGCAAGACCACGGCGCTGGTCAATTCCGGGCTCAAATTTCCGCTGGCGCGCGGGGCGACGCCGGCGGCCATCGCGGGGGTCGGTGGCACCCGCTATTGCGACTGGTGGTTTACCGAGGAAGCGGTGCTGATCGATACCGCCGGCCGCTACACCACCCAGGATTCGAACAGCAAGGCTGACAAGGACAGCTGGCTGGCGTTCCTGGACATCCTGAAGAAGAGCCGATCCCGCCAGCCGATCAACGGCGTCCTCGTTGCCATCAGCATCGAGGACATCCTGACCTTGCCGAAGCAGGAGCTCGCACTTCATGCAGACGCCATCAGGATGCGCTTGCTCGAGCTCCATCAGAGGCTCAAGGTCAGCTTTCCGGTCTATGCGCTGTTTACCAAGGCGGATCTCGTTGCGGGCTTCACCGAATATTTCGCTTATCTCGGCGAGGCCGGCCGCCGTCAGGTTTGGGGCGCCACGTTCCAGACCGCCGACAAGACCAAGAATCTGGTGGGGCAGATCCCGGTCGAATTCGACCGTCTGCTGGAACGCCTGAGCGAGGAGACGCTCGACCGTCTGCAGGACGAGCCGACGCCGCAGCATCGCGTGCAGCTGTTCGGCTTCCCGGCGCAGATGGCGCGGCTCAAGCCCCAGATCCACGATTTCCTCAACCAGATCTTCGAGCCGACGCGCTATCACGTGAATGCAAATCTGCGCGGGTTCTACTTCACCTCAGGGACCCAGCAGGGCACGCCGATCGACCAGTTGATCGGGTCATTGGCGCGTACGTTCGGCGCGGAAGAGGTCGGTTCTGGATCCTATTCGGGGACGGGCAAGAGCTACTTCCTCGCCGATCTGATTTCCAAGGTCATCATCGGCGAGGCCGACTGGGTCTCGACCGACCGGGCCGCGGTGCGCCGCGCGCTGATCCTGAAGACCGCAGCGCTGTCCTTGATCTGCCTGGTTTCGGTCGGGCTGATCGCAGCCTGGCTGACGAGCTACAAGCGCAACTCCGATCTGATTGAGCAGAGCCTGCAGGTGGACAGCGAATATGCGGCCGCTGGCGCGCCCCTCATCAAGCAGACACTGATCGCAGATCACGATCTCGACAAGGTGCTGCCGCTGCTCTACCGGCTGCGCAATGCTCCGGCGGGCTACGGATCGCGCGAGGAGCCGGTCGCACTGTCGTCGCGCTACGGCCTCAGTCAGCACGCGCGGCTGCTGTCTCCCGCGAAAACGGCCTATCATACGGCGCTCGAGCGCATGTTCCGGCCCCGTCTGCTGTATCGCCTGGAGGAGCAGCTCAATGCGCGCATCAACGAGCCTGCCTTCGTCTACGAGGCGCTGAAGGTCTACTTGATGCTGGGCGGCCTGCAGCCGCCGGATCGCGAGCTGATCCGTTCCTGGATGCAACGCGACTGGGCGGACAACCTCTATCCCGGCGCGACCAACGCGGAAGGGCGGCGTCTGCTCGACGAGAATCTCGTGGCGATGTTCGACCTCGAGACCGAGCAGCCGCCATTGGTCGAACTCGACGGCCGCCTGATCAAGCAGGCGCAGAATTCACTGGCGCGCCTGAGCGTGTCGCAGCGTGCCTACGAGTTCCTGAAATCGGAGGCGCGTGCATCGACCGCTGGCGACTGGATTGCCAGCCGTCGTGGCGGTCCCGACATGGCCGTCGTGTTCGAAACCACGACGGGCCAGCCGCTGGACGCCTTGCGGGTGCCGGAGTTCTTTACGTATAACGGCTTCCATCAGAAGTTCATCGCGCGGCTTCCCGGATTGTCGGAACGCATGAAGCGGGAGCGATGGGTCTTGGGTGATGCCGGTCAGCAGTCCGTCATCGACCAGCAGTACGACAATCTGTCGGGTGATCTGCTCAACATCTATTCCAACGATTTCGTGACGACCTGGCGAACGGCGCTCGGCTCGCTCAAGTTGAAGAAGCTGCTCGCCGACAAGCCGAAATACGAGGTGTTGAGGGCGCTTTCGGCGCCGACCTCGCCATTGCGGCAAATTCTGGAATCGGTGCGCGACGAGACGATGCTGACCAAGGAGCGGCCGAAGCCCGCGAACGCCGCGGCGCCCTCGGCGCCTGCCGCAGGGCCGGCGCCGGCCCTGTTCAGCAATGCCCAGGATGGACCGCCGGGAGCCACGATCGAGGCACAGTTCAAGCCCTACCATGCGGTGCTCGAGGGCGAGAGCACTCACCGGCCGGTCGACTCGACGATCGCCAACCTGAACGACATTGCGCAGAACCTGACGCTGATGATCGAGAATCCGCAGCTGACTGCGCAGGCCACCGCCGCGCTGCAGACTGAGGTCGCAGCGCTCCGCAACAATGCCTCGCGCATGCCGCCGCCATTTTCCGACATGTTGCGCGCCGCGGCAGCGGAGTTCGAGGGCAGCATCGCGGCATCGACCGCCGGACAGATCCTGCAGACCTTGCGCGATCAGGTCACGCCGGTCTGCCAGCAGACGGTGACCAACCGCTATCCATTCGTCCGCAGCAGCAACCAGGAGGTCCCGCTGGCGGACTTCGCCAAATTGTTCAGTCCGAATGGCGTCATGGACAAGTTCTTCGCCCAGTATCTTGCGCCTTACGCCGATACATCGCGGTCGGACTGGGTCTGGCGAAAGGAGAGCCCGGTCGGCCGCTCGTTCTCGCCGGATACGCTCAAACAATTCCAGAATGCGGCCTATATCCGCGACGCTTTTTTCCAGACGGGCGGCGGTGTGCCGGCAGTATCATTCGCGATCCGGCCACCTGGGGCAGCCGGCCCAGGCGTGACCGTCAAGACCGAGATCGGCGGCACCACGATTACGAGCCCAACCACGCCGGGGCCGACCGCTCCGTCTCTGTTCGGAGGTCCGCAACCAGCGCCACCGCAACCGCCACAGAGCAACACGCCGACCACCGTGCTATGGCCGGGCCCGTCGCCGCGGACCGCGATTTCAGTCAGCAATGACACCGGCCCGCCGTCAGTGCTTGAGCGCATCGGTCCGTGGTCGTTGTTCCGGATGCTGGAGGCGGGCTCGCTGGTGGCGAAGGCGGAAAGCGCCAGCGCGACGTTCATTGTTGCCGGGCGCGAGCTCAACTATCAGATTTCGACCGGATCGTTGCGCAATCCCCTGAACCTGTCAGTACTGCGCGAGTTTCGTTGCCCGACCGGAATATGACCATGCGTTGCGGCTTGTTCGGCAAGATCGGCGCCAAGCGCGATTTCATCGCGATCGCGACGCCGCGCAGCTTCCTGGAAGCCTGGGAGCCGTGGGTGCAGGCGTCGCTGTCGGCAAGCCGCCACCAGCTTGGATCAGCTTGGCAGCAGGCGTTCCTGACCGCGCCGGTGTGGCGGTTTTGGCTCGGCGCCGCGATCTGCGGCACCACGGTGGCGGGTGCAATCATGCCGTCGCTTGACGGGGTGGGGCGGTACTATCCATTGACGCTGCACGCGATGGCGAGCGATGACGCCTCGCTATTGCCGCCAACCGTCGATCCCCAGGACGAATGGTTCGGGCAAGCTGAGACGTTCCTGCTCGCGACGCTGGATCGCACCGCAACTTTCGAGCAGATCTCCGCGGCGCTGGATCGCCTCGCGGTGCCGCGACTGCAGGCGACCATAACTGACGGCTCGCCCCTCAAATCGCTTGGTCCCGCGGCAATGGGAATGGCGTCGGCAGTTGACGCATTCGCCGGGTCGTTCTCCGCGCTCTGCGGGGCCAACCCACAGATCTACGCCGCGGCCAGCTTCTGGTGGACCGCGGGAGGCGAGGGCTTTCCGCCCATGACGCTGTGTTGCCGCGGCTTGCCGGATCCATATCACTATTCGACACTGCTGACCGGTGATCTCGACCGCGCGGTGTCCGGAACAGGATGATGCGCGATGGTACACGTCCCATCCTTGTTCGATGTCGGCAGCGTGACCCATGCCGGACGGGTGCGGCCACGGAACGAGGATTCATGTCTGGTACGGACCGACGTCGGTCTGTGGGCGGTCGCTGACGGAATGGGCGGTCATGAGGCCGGCGATCTCGCCAGTCGCATCGTGGTGCAGTCGCTCGATGCGATCGGATTGCCAGGGTCGGCCGCGGACCTTCTGGCCGAATGCGAGCAGCGGCTGTTCAGCGCGAACCGGCAAATCTTGGCGCTCAGTCACGAACGGCAGGGAGCCATCATCGGTACCACAGCGGCGGTGCTGCTGGTACGCGACGGCTACTATGCGTGTGTATGGGCGGGCGACAGCCGGGTCTACCTGATCAACCGCGGCAGCATCAGCCAGGTGTCGCACGATCACAGTGAACTGGAAGAATTGATCGCCGGCGGTGCGCTCTCGCGCGACGACGTGAAGGATTGGCCGAGCAATGCGATTACCCGAGCCGTCGGGGTTGTCGATGATCCGGAGTTTGAGGTGGTGACAGGCCCGGCCGAGCCGGAGGATGTCTTTGTGGTCTGCAGCGATGGGCTGACCAAGCACTTGCAGGACGACGAGATCCTGCAGCACGTGACCACGCGGCGCGCCCAAGTGGCCTGTGATGACATGCTCGCTCTGGCTCTTGATCGCGGCGGGCTCGACAATGTGACCATCGTCGTCGTACGGCTGTTGACGCCGCGATCCTCCGAGCCGACGAGATCGCCGCTCGATCGGGAACCGCAATCATGACGCCGAATGATCCGTTCCCATCGTCCTACCGCGGGGTGCCGCCCGGCACCCGGCTCAACGGCATCTACGAGATCGAAGCCATGATTGGCGCAGGCGGCATGGGTGAGGTCTACAAGTGCCGCGAGATTCAAACCGGATCGCCGGTTGCGGTGAAAATGCTGCTGCCGGACATGGTCGACAACGAGGCGGCGCTGGCGCTGTTCCGTCGGGAGGCAGGGGCGCTCCACAACCTTCCGCATGACGCGATCGTTCGCTACTTTCTGTTCACCGTCGAGCCGGTGCTGCAGCGGCCGTACCTCGCGATGGAGTTCGTGAATGGCCGGTCGCTCTCGAACATGCTCGACGACGGGCCATTGACGTTCGAGGCGCTGATCAGGCTGATGCAGCGCGTCGCATCAGGGCTGAATGCGGCGCATGAGTACGGCATCATCCATCGCGACGTTTCCCCGGACAACATCATCGTGCCGCTCGACGATGTCAGGCGGGCCAAGATCATTGACTTCGGCATCGCCCGATCGACCCAGATGGGTGACAAGACCATCATCGGTTCTGGCTTCGCCGGCAAGGACAACTACGCATCGCCGGAACAAGTGGGCTTGTACGGCAATGATGTGACCGCGAAATCCGACGTCTACAGCCTGGGTCTCGTGCTGTTCCACGCGTTGACCGGACAGAAGCTCGACATGGGCGGCAGCCAGTTTCAATTGGTGGAAAAGCGCAGGCGTGTCCCCGATCTCGGTGCAGTCGACATGCGCATCCGGCCCTTGCTGGAGCAGATGCTGCAGCCCGATCCGGCCTTGCGTCCGACCATGGCAGAGGTTGCGAACTGGATGCCGGCCGGTGCGGCTCAGACACCCGCCACGCCGATGTACAGCTTCGATCCGCGGCAGCCGAAACCTGCGGTGCCGCCGCGGCAGGACAGGGTGACGTCGACCGCGGAGAGCCGGCGCGGCCTTTGGCTCGGTGTGGGCCTGGCGGCGGTGCTGCTCCTGCTCGGCGGCACAGGCTACGCCTACTACAAACTCATCTGGTCGGCGCCCGCTGTGGCAGTTTTGCCGCCACCTCCGAAACTCGCGGGAACACCAACACCGCAGAAGAGGGAGCCGGTTGGACCACAGCCTGGAAGCATTGGACCGCAGCCCGGAACGCAAGAGCAGGCAAAGCTGCCCGAGCAACCGGCGGTGACGCCGTCCCCGGCGCTCGATGCGCCAGGGAGAGCCGAGCGCATCCGCAAATATGTGGCTCAATATTCGGGGGGCGACTGCTTCTTTGTCCTGCCGGTCGCTGTGAGCCAGAACGCAGCAGTCATCGAGGGCTTCGGCGCCTCGACCGCTCCGTTCGATACATTCGACAAGGCGTTCCGGCGGGAGCAGGGCTTCGAGGCTTCGGTCGGCGTCAGGCAAGTGACCCAGGCGCAGTGCCCGGCCATCAAATTCCTGAGCCAGGTCGGGAGCGATCAGGCGCGAGCGCCGCGCATCAACCTGTCAGCAACGGAGCTGAAATCCGGCGATACGCTCAGTGGCACCATCGAGAACTTTGCCAACCGTGTGGTCGAACTGCTCATGGTGTCGGATCGTGGCGAAGTCCAGAGCCTGTCCTACCTTCTGAAGCCGGGCATCGACTCGCTTTCGTTTACGCTGCCAGCCGCGCGCGCGACCGGTCCGCAATTGCTGTTGGTCGTGGCGACCCCGCAGGTCCTGGACTCGTTGCGCCAGCCGCGACCGACGGCTGCCGATACGTTTTTTCTGCAGGCGTTGAGCGAGGCTCAGCGCAACAAGATGACCATCATCGCAGCCGCCCGCTACGTGCTGCTCACGAACTGATGGGCCTGCTCAAAACGTACCGATCACCAGAATCTTCAGGTCCGCATCCGGCTTGAAATCGCTCGCGATATATTCAAGCGTGTTTCCTGTCGAGGATGATGCCTTGAGCCGCCCCGGACAGAAGCTCACCAAGCGGTCGCTGCCGCCAGGGTCAATCGTCAGTTTGAACGAGCGGATCGGCCCGGCCCAATTCGCGCCGGTCTTGAGCACATATGATATGCGCCGTTCCTGCAGCTTTGCGGTGTTGGCCTGGCCGCTGCCCGCTCGTTTGTCGAGCTCGGCGAGGAAGGCATCCTGGATGCAGTACTCCTTTCGGTAACGCGCGACTTCCTGAGCAAGCGCGCTACTACGGCGCAAGCTGGGGCGCAGGATGGTATCGGGGCTGGAGCCGACGCTCGGCCGATACTGGTGTTCGACGATGACAGAACGTGCGGGGGGAAATACCTGCTGGCGCAGGGCCGAGGTCCTGGTGACCCAGCCTGGCGCATATTGCTGGCGACCATTGTCGCTCATACCGGCAGGCATCAGTAGCCCGTCGTCCACGAGCCGGGTTCGCGTCGCCCCGGGGAGATCGGCCACCCGGATCTCGCGGTTGCCGATCGGCAGCAGCGGCAGCTTGAGCTCACGGAGCAGGGCGCTGACATCCTTGTCACCGATCATGGCCCGCTGATCGATGGTCAGCGGCGCCGGACTGCCGTCGACTTTGGTCTCGAAGTCGACGAAGTTGACCGGATCGTTTGACGGCAGCGCTATGTTCTCAGCCTCGGACAGGTCGATGTCGGGCAGCGGAAAGGCAACGGTGAGTGTAACGGGCTTGGGCGTGAGGTTGGCGAATTGGTAGCGAACGCTGATCCTGTCGAGCGCGACATGAAGGTCCTCGCTCTCCATGGCCACGTCATTGGTGCGAACGAACTGCAGCCCGCCGATCGACAATTCGGCCGCGGAATCGTTGGCCCGCGCCGGCCAGTTGACCACAACCAGGAGCGCGACCATCAAGGCCCCCGCCCGAAACGATGACGGGATGGACTGTTCCTTCCCCATGCTTGTCTCCTTACGGCATCGCGATAGACACCGGTTGTATTGGGGGATGGCTCAGTCGATGGCCTGGTAAAGATCGCCCCACTCGGCCTTCCAAACCCCGTCTGGATCGCACACCACGATCGCGAGCTTTAAGTCGTTGGCCAGCCGGATTGCGCCGCGAAAAGCGTCCTGAGCGGGCAATTGGGCGCTGACCTGGTCAGTGGTCAATCGTCCCCCGCTCGCGGCGGCCGGCAGCACGACCGACCCGGAGGCGCCGTCACTGTCCCGCTTCAGGATCAGGGTGATCGCGTCGGGCTGGACTTCATTGACCTGTTCAAATCTGTTCCTGGCCATGATTTTGCACCGCAAGCTGAGAGGTTCGGACCATCACCGTCCAGTGATAGAATTGAACGGGATTGAGATTGCTCGCCACTAATTGACGCGCCGCATGCGCGGCATCTCGGATTAGTCGATCCGAGGCGGCAGTCGGTTCGGGGTACTCGAGGCGGATATGCTTCGTCGAATGACCTGGATTTGGGTAGTGATCCTCGGCGCGGGCGCTTTCGCCACCAGCGTGCAGGCCGACGACACGGTCGTGCGGAGCTTTGGCGGCGGGTCGGCTGCTTCCATGGTCGGCATCATCCCGGCCGGCGAGGACGTGGAACTCGCTGGCCCGCAGGCGCTCACCGCGGACGGGCAAGGCAACCTGTTCGTGCTCGATCAGGTCAACGGCCGTATTCTCCAGTTCGATCCCAAACAGCCGAGTGCCGACCCCGACGTCCTCAAGATGCCCAAGGACGTCCAACCCACCGACCTCGTCGTCCAAGGCGACGACATCATGGTTTGGGACGGCGGCGTGCGGACCCTCAAGGCGGCGCCGGGGCAGTCCACACGCGGGCTCGGCGGCGACGAGATCCAGCTCGAGGAGGTATCGAGCCGCGGCACGGACGATCAGGTCGCCGTTTCAGCTTTCGCGCAGATGGGATCGCAACCGCCCGGCAGCGCGACCGACCTGCTTGATCAGAACACCCGGGCGGCGATCATCAAGAGGACGCGGCAGCCGGACCGTCAATATGTTGCTTCGCGAAGCAAGGGGTCGGTGATCGCCGACGTCATCCCAGACAAGGGTGATGCCAGCGTACGGATCGAGATCCAAACCATGGTCAGCAACGAGATCATTGGCCAGCTCGCGCTGCACGTGCGCCACCAGCTGGGGACGGTGGAGTTTCTCGAGATTGACAACAGCGACCGCTTCTACGTGTTGGCCGAGGAGATTCCGTCATCGGGCAAGAATGCCTCCACCTTCGTCGCACGCTATGCCGCGAACGGGCGCCTGGAGGGGATCTACGAGCTGCCTCTGGAGAACACTCCGCTGACCAGACGGTTCGTGACGGTTTCCGGCGATGGCGACGTCTATTTCCTGCGGACAAAGCCTGATGGCATCGAGGTGGTTGGCGTCGGCTTCCGGCCTCTGGACAACGTTGCGGTGATCGACGTACGGCCCCAGCGAACAGCAACTGCCCCGGTGGCGCAGCCTGACCTCAAGTTCAACGCGACAGTGGCCGTGCGCCCGTCCAATCGCCAGCAGACGATCGAGACCGCGTTTGCATTCGAGGGTATTCAGTGGAAGCTGACGCAGGCGAACTACGGCAGCGATCCGGACAGCCAATGCACCGGATTCAACCGTGTTCGCCGGCCGTGGTACCTGCAGGGCAAGGTGAACCAGGAAGTCCGCGGCGTCCCCTATTGCTGGGGCTGCCACGGTTCGCTCGCGAACTTCCGACAACGGATCGAGAGCGGTACCCTGGCCGGCAACGTCTGCACCCGCAATGCTCCGCGGCCGGATGTGGCGGGCGTCGATTGTTCGGCCTTCGTCAGCGCCGCGTGGGGGGTGTCGGTCCACTACACGACCGCAGCCATCCCCGCCATCGCAACACCCGTGTCAAATCCCTGGGACCTGAAGCCTGGCGATGCGCTGAACAAGCCGGGCTCGCATGTGATGTTGTTCCTGCGGTTCACGCCTGACCGCAAAGCGGAGGTGATGGAATCCTCGACCGGTGGCTGCAACGGCCGCGTCTGCCGGAACGTCTATCCGTTGGCGAGCCTGCTGGCGCGCGGTTACGTTCCAGTCCGCTTCCGCGCCCTTGCGGACGATCAGACCACGATTGCGGCGAGCGCCTATGAAGAGACCAAGCCGCCGGCCGGTCGCAAAACGGCAAGCAAGAGGCACTGAACCCCTTGCGTCATTGGCGCTACAGAATGGGTAGGAAATGCCGCTCCCAGCCTGGCTTCGGACGTTTTGGTGGCGAGCTTTGGGATGTGCTTATCGGCGCCGTCTGGGACGGACCATAAGAGGTCGAGGTGGATCATGATGCCGATGCCCAGGGGACTTGATGGCTGGATTGCGCGGCTCTACGCCACCATTGGACTCGTCGGGTTGGTTTGTCTAGCAATGCCGCAAGCGTACGCGGCAGGAGACCTGTCGATCAGCAACCCGGACGGCGGGGACGTGCGCGCCCTTGTGATCGGCATCGACGACTATCAGCACGTGCGCAAACTGAAGGGGGCAGTCGCCGACGCTACCGATATCGTGACCAGCTTGAGGTCGATGGGGGTCGGCGATGTCGTCGCATTGACCAACGCCCAAGCCGATCGGGCAAGTGTCCTGCGCGAGATCGGCGCGCTCGTGGAGCGGACAAAGAACAACGACCTCATCTTTCTGTCGATCGCCGGTCATGGCACCCAGGAGCCGGAACGCATCAAGGGTTCGGAGCCGGATGGGATGGAAAACGTATTCCTGCTACCGGGTTTCGAAACGACGGCAGCCGGGTCGATCGAGCGTATCCTGGGCAGCGAGTTCAACCATTTCATCCGGCAGTTCGAGCTGCGCGGGGCAAAGGTGATCTTCGTGGCTGACACCTGCCACGGCGGAGGAATGGTCCGCGATATCGATCCGCGTGCCGCGCAAATGAGCTTCCGACAGGTTCCGCGCTACACGCTGCTGGTCGATGAACTGAAGCCGGTCACAGACAGCAACGATCCGAAGTCCGAGCTCGATTTCGACCACACGGCGTTTCTGGCCGCGGTCGACCGCCACACCAAGGCACCGGAAGTGTCGATCCCCGGCGTCAATGGGCTCCGGGGAGCTCTCAGTTATGCAGTCGCGCGCGCGCTGGAAGGCAGCGCGGATGTCAATCACGATGGGAAGGTGACGCTCAAGGAGCTCTTCAGCAATGTTCGGCAGGTGGTCTATCAGCTCTCTGACCAGCGCCAGAACATCGTGACAATATCGTCACCGGCCCAGACTCCGGAAACCGACATCGCCTTCGAACTGACGCGCGGTGTCGTGCTGATCCAAGGGCCAACCGCGAGAACAGCCTCGGCTCAGCCCGGCGCGGCAGCGCCCGGTGAGGGACCGCTGTCTGCCTCGCCGGCCGTCACAGCCAAGGCAGCTCCCGTTCCAGCCCTTGCCACCGCACCCAATGCAGTTCCGACAAACGCGGCCCCGAGCGGCGCCGCGACGGCGCCCCTCCGCCCCGCGGCGCCGATCCGATTGGCAGCGCTCGATGGCAAGACGAACTATTTTGCGAGCGTGACGCCAAAGGATGTCACCGTGCAGGCGGTCCAACCGACGGACAATCCTGACCTGATCTGGGACCCGGTGTCCCACGACGTGATCGCATGGGGTGATGTGGTTGCCTATGGGGTCGATGTTGCCAATTTGCCGACGGTGGTTGATCGAACCGCGGCCATTCGTGAACTCAAGCGCATGGCGACTCGGTCTCCGCAGGTGATGCGTATCTCGCCGGACGATCGACAACAGCGAGCTGGCCAGATCGTCGAGGTTGACCTGTCCGATGTGGCATCAAGGGCAGTGCTGCTGTTCAATGTGTCCGGCGACGGCACCGTGCAGGTGCTGTATCCCGTGGGTTCTGATGCGGCGCTGGCCCGATCGGCAAGCTTGCGGTTGCCGCTCAGGGTAGGCCAGCCGTTCGGCGCGGAACAGATCGTTGCAGTGACCTCGCAGCAGCGCATGGTTGATCTCGAGACCGTCCTGATGCAGCTCAATCGGCGCCGTGCATCGGGGCAGGTCATCAAGAGCCTTGAACGCTATTTGCCCGCTGACGCGCGGATCGCCTCGATCGGCTTTTTCAGCGCTCCCTGAGCTGTCGGGGAGGGAGCGATGCCGCGATCGAAGCAGATCCGTCAAGCGCGATCATGGCTCAGCGTTCTGCTGCTGATGGTTGCAAGCGTAGGGAGCGCGTCTGCGGCACCGCTGTCTTTGAGATCGCCCCATCTCAGCATGGCGAACACCCCATGGTTATTGCCCGTACAGGCGCAGCGTGGACAGGCCAATACGGCAAGCGTGTCTCTCGAAATAAGACCGAGTCAGACCGTCAACGTCGGCAGCAAGGTGTCGTTCGGCGTGAACGCCAGAAAGCCGGGATATCTCCTTCTGGTCGATGTCGATGCGGAAGGGCGGATGTCCCAGATCTTTCCCACTCCCGAGCTGCTGGCGCAGTCGGACGGACGCGACATCAATCTCGTCAAGCCCGGCGTCGAATTCGTGGTCCCGACTCCGGCGGCGCAGCAGCGCGGGTTTGAGTATGTCGTCTCACCTCCAGGAGGGACCGCTGTGATCGTCGCGATCCTGAGCGAGCGTCGTGTGCAACTGCTCGATCTGCCGGACCTGCCCCGTAAGCTGCAAGGCCAGGCCGAGGCCTTGAGCTATCTATCGGCCTGGACCCGCGAGCTGCGCGTGCCGGACGGCGACAGCGGAAAGCTGGTCTCGAACGTCTGGTCGTTCGACATCAAGTCTTATTCCATCAGATGAGCGGGCCGCGTGAGGCCAAGACCGTCACGGCACCGGCTCCTATAATTTGCTCAGCCGGTTGAAGAAGCCGCCCCGGGCGATCATGTAATGAATGTCCTTGGGAAACGGAAAAGCGTCGCGAACGTTCGAGATTGCGTGCTGGAGGAATTCCCCGTGCTGCGGCGCTGGCTTGTCGTGCAGCCGGGGTTGGTCTGCGACCTGCGGAATCATGAAGCGGTCGACGAAGGCCGGGTCCAGATCGTTGACCCTGACCATCTGGCCAAACGCCGGAAACGAGTCGTAATGGCCGAGGCTGACGTTGAGGTTCTTGAGGGCGGGGCGCTGCGGCTGAGCTCGATTGCCATCGCTTGTCGCCAGACCGCGTCCGACCAGGGCCAGCTTCACGGATTGCGGGAGGGTTGATGGACCATACACGATCTCGAGGGCGCAGTCGTTCTGTCCCGACAACCACTGGTACCAGAACGTCGCATCGTCCGGCTGCGCCTTGGCGCCGTAAAGGCAGTCAAATCCCCAACAGGCCTTCAGATGCGACTGATACTTTCCGAGGCTCCCGACGAGATTGCGCATGGCGTTGCCGCCGCCGGAATGACACGCAATGATGAGCCTGCCGATCTTGAGCTGAGGAATGGACGCGGAGGAAGCACCCAGGAAGCTGGCAAGAGCCCCGAGGATCTCATCGAGGTAGCGTTCGCCCCATTTCGGGGTTGCCAGATCCTTCACGCTGTAGTTTCCGGCGAAGCCGTCGTCGGTGGCATATTCGTAGCCCAGGAAGGGCGCGATGAGCACCACGTCCTTGCCGCAGTCCTTGACTTGCTCGCGCAGTCGCGCAGGGTCATTGTGAAACAGGAATTCGTGGTCTTTGACGTAGAACCCGTGCAGCCAGATCACGACATCAAGCTTGGTGGTGGCGGTTACGTGTTTCGGCGGAAGATACACCGCCGTTGGCATCATGCCGGGCGCCTGCCGCTTCGTGAAAAGCGTTGTTCCCGGAAAGGCGTTGATGTCCTTCTGCTCCAACTCACACGCCGCCACGCAGGTCGCTCCGCTTCGGCCAATGTCTTACGCAAAGACGGGCTAGCTGATACGCGGTGCCCGGTCCCGCTAGTTGCAGACTTGCACGTTGCCGGTATTGCCGCCGGGGCCGCCGCCACCGCGATACTCGAGGTGACAGCCGCGTGCGACCGGACGGCACAGATAGGCATCACAATAGATCTGGCCGCTGCCCCCGCCGCCTCCCTGCGACCTGGAAGTAACCTTGCGCCGAGGAACGTCCGCAGTCTCATCTGGGCGGATCGAACGCTCCGAGCGCGCCGGATGGTCGTCCGTATTGCGCCTCGCAACCGGCTTCTTCCCGCGGCGCTTCTCACATTCGTTGTCGTCGTTGAGGAACGAGCCCTCGGCACAGGTGATCCTGCTGCACTTGTCGCCGTCAGGCCGGTAGCCATGCTCACAGATCAGCGGGCAGACTCGCGATGGTCTGAGTTTGATTGCGTCAAGCGCGTCGAGGCTTGCAAGCTTGACGTCCAGTTTAGTTCCCGCATGCCGGTTGAAGAGGGTCATCGAGCGCTGCGAGGCCGCATTCCATTCACCGTCAATGGCACCGGTGAAACAGCCGACGCGGCTCAATTCGCTCTGGAGTGACTTGGCGAGATCGGCCTTCGAGATATCAGTCTTTGCGATATCGGTCTGGCTCGGTTCCGCGCCCAGCGTGGCGAGCTTCGGACCCTTGTCATCCTGGACCGGAGCGACAGCTCCAGCATTATTCGGGACGGTACTCTCAACACTTGCCTTGTTGCCGGAAAGCGCAGCGACGATTGCGGTTTCGGATGCAACCCGCTTACGTTCGGCTTCCGCGGCCTGTTCCTGCGCGGCTTGCTTTGCCTTCTCGGCGGCAATACGGGCCTCTTCCGCGGCCTTCAGCTCCGCGGCCGCCTTTTCCCGGTCGGCACGCTGGGCGTCCTGGGACATGAGCCGGGCTTGCTGCTCTTCGGCCTGCCGCGCCTTCTCCGTTGCTGCAACACGTGCGTCCTCCGCCTCAAGCTGGCTAAGCTGTAGTTTGGCGAGATTCGCGTAGTATCCGTCCGGATGCTGGGTCAGGAACGCGTTCAAAGCGGCCTTGTTGTGCAGTTGCAAGGCCAGCTCGTAGTCACGACGGATCTCCGACTGCGGGTTGGCCGCTTGCGTCGGCTCCTCTGCCTTGGGAGCAGGGACCAGCGCAACATCCTCGCCTCCCAGCGAGCCGTACACGTAGGGCTCCTGCCGATTTCCGGTGGCTTGCAAGACGTCGTCGCGGACGAAGCCGAAAGCCCTGCGCAAATCGAGGCCTGGCTTTGCGATATATTTTACGAGCGCCGCCGCATACGGACTATTCATATTGTTGCCGTCGAGCGCCGTTAATCCGGCCTTCGCCGCAAACGCGATCAGCGTGTTGGAGACGGTGGGTTCGACCCTGGCCAGCCCGCGGCTGATCGACCTCGAGGCAACCGTGCGTTTCATCGTGTCGGCAAACGGATTGTTGCGGCACGCGTCGACGATCACCACCCGAAGCTGCCGGGCAGGCTCGATTGCCAGCAGGACACGATCGAGCGAGAACGCCTCGTCATAGATATCGGTGTCCCGTTCGAGTCGCGCGTCTGTCGGGATCAGATAGTTCGTCCCGTCGATCTCGATCCCGTGACCTGCATAATAGACCAGCGCAATATCGGCGTCGCGCGCCTGATCGGCGAAATCTCTCAGCGTCCGCCGCATGTCACTGGCCGCGAGGTTGAGCTTCAAGTCAACCGCATCAAATCCTGCGCCCTTTAGGGTCGCGGCGATGGCTCCGGCGTCGTTGGCCGGGTTTGGAAGCAATGGAGCGTTTTGATAGCTGGAATTGCCAACGACCAAGGCCACGCGTTTTGTCGCCCAAGCCGGGTGACACGCCAGGAACAGCGACGCAGCAAGAAGCAGATAAACTCGAAGGTGCCTGTGCAATCTCATGGCGAAACATCCAGCAGCTGCCCGAAAAGTGTAGCGTCGCGAAGATGGCCGCGTCGAAAATGCCCGCTGACTCCATTCGTACGCTACGGGCGCTCAGCTATTTTCGTACAGTAACAATTTCGAGCCTGATCCATTCTTCATGTTGTCTCTTGGCGAATGGAAGGCGTTCAATCCCGCATCGAACATTTTGGTTGGTCGATTGCCCCGAACGAGGAGCATCGTTCCGGTCATCGGTGGATTTAGCTCAAGGCTTTGATCTCGCTGCGAATTTGGTGCCAGCCGCCCTGCGGCAGAATGATGCGCAGGCCCGCTCGAATGAAGCTCCAGAGAACGGCATGTGAGGGCGGCAGCAAGCGCCAAATCAGGAGGCGAGTGCGATGATCGGACGCAGCCAAAAGGGATGGATCGAGGTTCCCTATGCTGGTGATCGGAGGGAGCCGCTCCCTCATGATTTGGAAACGCGAGCTGCGTCTATCTGGTCAATGCCATTCAAAGCCTGGCTGCAGGTGGGAGCTCATATCTCAATAGCGATCCCGAGCCGGCCAGCTTCGTCCAACGGTACGCCAATGATTTTCGCCAATGGACGCGCTTGGGCTCATGAACTTCGCCATCTCATGAGCCTTGATCACGTAGAGATCGGCTGTGCGGACGAGAGACAGGCAGCGCTGCGCAGCAATCTCATGACGAAGGATTGAGCGTGGGAAGCAACCTGGCGGATCAGCAAATCGACAAGGCAAAAGGCTCAAAGCTGGTTCGGCGATTTGGCGGCTGTCTTCTCGATTTCGTAGGTAGTCCGGTTGCCGCTCGATTGCGGCCATTTCGATTTGCGCCGAGATGGATATCTCCCGCCATTTAGCCTGTCACGCGGGGTGTACCAAGGCCGCAAGGCTTTCATGATCCTGTGAAGGTGAAAGAGTTGCGCGAAGGATATAGGGGGCTTCGGCTATCGCTAAGGCTCTTACGACTGGCCGCACCTTCGTCTACCGTGTTCTTGCAGGCTGACGCGGCGCCGCTCGAATGCCGCATGCACGCGGCTAGTCAGACTGGGTCGACCCCCTCTCGGTCTTTCACTTAGTTAATTGCAGTGCCTCGGCTACGGGAGGCATCAAATCATGATGCTTGGTGCAAAGGAAATGCTGGCGAAGGCCGAACAATGCGAGGATGCGGCCGACAGGGTCGATCCGATTTGTGCGCGGTTCTACCGTAACGCTGCGCAGCAATGGCGCGACATGGCCGCGCAATTGGAACTGCTGGAACGTGAGCAGGTATACCGGATCATTCGCGTCAGCCTGAGCAGCGGGGGGGGGACGAAATGAGAATTTACCTATCTACAGCATTCACACCAATCCGATTGGGCCCTGAAAGCGCGCTGCTGCGCACGCTCGTCGCGGTGTCCGGCGCAAAAACGGCAGGTGTTGGAGTGCCCAGTTTCGTACCGAAGTGGCGCGCTCGGAGAGATTCGAACTCCCGACCCTCGGAATCGAAATCCGATGCTCTATCCAGCTGAGCTACGAGCGCGTTGCGGTGTCGGCCGCGGTCGCCGTGGTCACCAAACCCCGACGATCGGCCTCCCGATACCAGACTTGGTGGAAGAGGGCCAGCGTCTGCTGGCCCTTGTGGGGCTGCTATTGAGCGGATGCCGGAGACCGGGCAGTCATGGCGGCGGGATTAAAAGCAGGGATGGCGGCGACCGTCCTGGCCGATATAGGCCGCGGAACTCTGGTAGCAGCGGTTGGTCGAGGGGCCGTCATAGTAGGCGAAGCTCTCCGGCGCCGGCCCGGGCCCGTAATTGTGCAGATAGCTGATCGGGTAGGGCAGACCGAGATAGCTCTGATAGCCGTAATGATGGCGGTGGTGGCTGCGCGCTTCCGACAGCGTGGGGACAAGGCTTGCCGCTGACACAATCATGGCGGCGGCGAACAACTTCGACATGCTCATCTCGTTTCTCCGGAAACAACGCTAAGGCCTATTGTCTGAGCGATAATCTAGCGCGAACGAGCCGAAAAAGCTGCGGAAAAACGGATCGAGATTGCCAAAATTTTGGCCTTTTCCGGATGCTTAACGGATTCATAACACAGTCCGGCAAAAGTCCTGCGAGGCAGGCGGGCGGTGAACGCCCATTGAGATCGTTCCGGGGGCCCATTCTTTGAAGCGCCGTCTTTCGCTTTTGTGGTTGCTGCCGCTCCTCGCCGCCAGCCCGGCGCGCGCGGACCTGCACATCACGCGCGACCACGGCGGCTACATCGAGGAATACAAGGCCAAGTACCAGCACATCCGCGATACCCACCAGCGCGTCATCATCGACGGCATCTGCAATTCGGCCTGCACCCTGGTGTTCGGCATCGTGCCGATGAACAAGATCTGCGTCACCCCGCGCGCAAGCCTCGGTTTCCACCAAGCCTATTACGACAAGGCCTTCACCTTCGGCATCAAGGTCACCAGTCTCGAGGGGACGTCCGAGCTGATGTCGTATTACCCCGATACGGTGAAGGACTGGATTCGCCGCAACGGCGGGCTCACCACCGAGATGAAGAAGATCAAGAACGGGGTCGAGCTCTGGAAGATCGTCGATCCCTGTCCGGACTGGTAGTCTCCGCAGCAAGGCTGTCCTCATGCCGTGCTGCGCCGCGCAGTCTGATCGGCATCGGCCGAGACCAGCAGCACCGGCGCCTCTGAGCGCGCAAGCACGGTGGACACGATCGCGCCGAAATCGAGCACCTCGCCCTGCAGCCGGTCGGCGCCCAGTATAACCAGGTCTGCTTTGACAGCCGCCGCTTCCTCCAGGATCGCTATGTCGGGGTTGACCTTGCCACGGGCGGCCGTTGTCACGCCCAGCCGATAGCGGTCCGCAGCCTCCGTTGCGTCAGCGAGGACCTGCTTGGCTCGATCCTGCTCGCCGTCGGCGCCCGCGCGATTCGCGCCTTCGCCGCCCGTTGTCGAAATATACAGGAGATGCAGCCGCGCGCCGCTCGCACGCGCGACCGCAATAGCGACTTCGGCGCCACGGCGCGAGACGCCCCGGCCGGAGACCGGCACCAGGATCCGACCGTTGGGCGGCGGAGGCGCGCTGCTCGGCCCCTTCGCGACCACGAGCGCCAACGGGCCCTCGAAGCCGGCGGCAAGCTCCCGGACCGTCGCGCTGAGGTCCCCCTCCGACGTGATCGCGTGGTCGACGCCGATCAGCATCAGGTCGAATCCCTTGCGCGCCTCATCCTCAACGGCTTCGCGCCAGGTCGTTTCACGGGCGCGCGTCGTCACGTCGACCTCGCCCTGCGTGCCGCTCTCGCTCGCGACCTGCTTGGCCGCATTCCTGACGGCGGCTTCCGAACTCGACGGCGTATCGGGGGATGCGGCAGCGTCGGGCGCGTGGTCGTCGACCTGGAGCAGGGTGATCGGCCGCGCGCCAGGGCCAGCCAGGAGACCCGCAATATGCGCCGCCAGGCGCGCACTCGCACCATTGTCAACGGCCAGCAACAGCCGTTCGATGTTGCTGACGAAGCTCTTGTCCTCGAACTCCTCGCGCTCCAACCGCTCCTTCTCGTCTTGCCGTGGCGGCAGGCGGGCCAGCGCGGTGCGCAACATCGGCGGCATGGCAAGCGTCGTCAGGATCGCCATGATCACGATCATGGAAAACAAGTTCTGGCTCAGAACGCCGATCGACAGCCCGATCGAGGCGATGATCACCTCGGTCGAGCCGCGTGCATTCATGCCGCTGGCCAAGGCGAGCGACTCCTTGTGATTGAGCCCGCCGACGGCGCCGCCGGCCAGTGCGCCGGCGAACTTGCCGAAGCTTGCGACGACGATCAGCCCGGCCGTGAACAGCAGCAATTCGGGTGTGCGCAATTGCGTCAGATCGGTGTCGAGACCGGCCAAGCCAAAAAACACCGGTGTGAACAGGCTCGTGATCAGGCCGCGCAGCCGTTCATCGATCTGTCGCGTCAGGATCGGGGACTCGCCGACCAGCACGCCGGCGACGAAGGCGCCGAGCACCGTGTGCACGCCGATTAGATGCGTCGTGAGCGCCATCGCGCTCATCACGAGCAGGATCACGGTGACCACCGCTGACGAACTCACCAGATGATCGTTGGCGAGCCGGATCAGGAGGACCACCAGTCGCCGTCCCACCGTGAAGCTCAGGGCCAGGAACAGCAGCGTGCCCAGCACGGCCTGACCGACCGAGGCCAGGTCCAGCGTGCCATGCGCAGCCACGCTGAAGATCATGGCGATGATGATCCAGCCGATGGTGTCGTCGATGATCGCGGAGGCCACGATGATCTGGCCGACGTTGCGGCGCATGAAGTTCATCTCGCGGACGACCACCGCGACGATCTTGACCGAGGAGATCGAAAGCGCCGTGCCGAGGAACAGGGAAGCCACGAGCCGCGCTTCCGGCTGGGGCAGCAGGCTTGCCGGCATCACCTCGCCGAGCAGAAAGCCGCAGGCGAACGGAACGGCAATGCCGAACAGGGAGATGGTCACCGCGGGCCGGCCGACCTTGCGCACCAGCTTGAGGTCGATCTCCATGCCCGTGAGCAGCAGCAGGAGGAGAATGCCGAACTGGGCGATGCCCTCGATCATCGCCTTCTGCGTCGGCGTGGGCGGGAAGATCGCGGCCTGCGCGGAAGGCCAGATCCAGCCGAACAGCGAGGGACCCAGCAAAAGACCGGCGAGCAGTTCGCCGATCACCGAGGGCTGGCCGATGCGCTGCATCACTTCGCCGAGCCCGCGGCCGACCCCGATCAGCAGCGCGACCTGGACGAGCAGCAGGAATTCCGAGCCACGGCCTTCGGCGCCGGCGGCCGCAGCATGCGCCATCGGTGCCATCAGGTCGGGGGCGATCAGAACGACGGCGATCCCACCCCAGACGATAGGTCGGAGCCTGCGCCCCATCGCATCCTCCGCGTTCACAGCCCCAGGCAGGGGGGGCAGCGAGCTAAGCATGGGCGCACAGAGAAGTTCCAGCTCGCGGCCGACAGTCGGCGCGAGCTGGACGGTGTTGGTCGAAATCTGGCGGTCGTGCCGCTTAGAACGAAACAATCCAGCACCAGACAGTCCCTCATCGGGCACTGGATTGGTTCGCGACAGCCGATCTTGAAGCGGGTAATCCGCTCTCGAATCGGTCTCGACCTCAGCGTTTGGCCTTCTTGGCCTTCTTCTTCGTGGTCTTCTTGGCCGTCTTGGCGGAGCTCTTTGCGCTCTTCTTGGCGGCTTTCTTCACCGTCTTCTTGGCCGACTTCTTGGTCGCGACCTTCTTGGCCTTGGCAGCGCGCTTCGGTGCGGCCTGCTTCGGAGTGGCTGGTTTTGCAGCCTTCTTCTTGGGCGCGGGTTTGACCTTGGCGACCACGGTCGTCACTGCTTCCTTGGCGGTGTCGGCCACAGTGCTGATGGCGTTGGTCGCTTGTTCGATGAGAGGCGTGTCGTCCATATCGGTCCCCCGATGTGTTGAAACGCAACAACGATAGCTGGATTCCTGAAGCTGTCAAAGCGTAGCGCAACTAATCAGCTCCTGCGAAGCGTTGCGTGGGCCGCGAGCGCGCGTTCGCGCGCCCGCTTATGGTCGACGATCGGGGCCGGAAAGGTCCGGCCGAGAGCGATGCCGGCGCTGGCAAGCTCGAGCGGGGCGGCACCCCAAGGCTGGTGGATAAGTGGCGCCGGCAGCTTCGCCAGCTCGGGCACCCACCGCCGGACGTAGCTGCCGCCGGGATCGAATTTCTCGCCTTGCAGCACGGGATTGAAGACGCGGAAGTAGGGCGCGGCATCTGCGCCGCAGCCTGCAACCCACTGCCAGCCCGCCGGATTATTGGCGGGATCCGCGTCGACCAGCGTGTCCCAGAACCATTGTTCGCCGGCCCGCCAATCGATCAGCAGGTGCTTGACCAGGAACGACGCGACCACCATGCGCACGCGGTTATGCATGGTTCCGCTGTGCCAGAGCTGGCGCATCCCGGCATCCACGATCGGGTAGCCGGTCTCGCCGCGCTGCCAGGCCGCAAGCGCCGGGGCGTCGCCGCGCCAGGGGAAGTCGTCGAAGGACGCCTGCAGGTTGCAGGTCGCAAGATCGGGGCGGTCGTATAGCAATTGCCGGCTGAACTCGCGCCAGCCAAGTTCGCTGAGGAATTTGTCGATGCCCACTGCATGTGCCGGATGCTCGCTCGCGGCAAAGCGGGCGGCGTGCCAGACCTGCCGCGGACTGATCTCGCCGAAACGCAGATGGGGGGCGAGATGCGAGGTCGCATCGAGGTCGGGGCGGTCGCGATCGGCGGCATAGGTTTTGGCGGTCTGCCCGAGGAACGTGGCGAGCCGCTGCTGCGCGGCCGCCTCGCCGGGCTGCCATCTCGCGCGCAAACCACCGGCCCAGTCCGGCCTGGTCGGCTCGAGTTGCAGATCCTCGACCGCAAGGCTCGCAACGCCTGCAACCGGCGGCAACGATCGTGGCGCCGGCAGCGAGGCTGGTGGATCGCCCATCGCGAGCACGCGCTTCCAGAACGGCGTGAACACCCGAGGGCCGCGGCCATCCTTGGCCCGCAGCGTGGCGGGATCGACCAGAAGATCGTCGGGAAAGCTCCGGCTCTCGATTCCCAGCGCAGCCAGCGCCTCTTCGACCTCGGCCGCGACCGTGCGTTGCGGCGCCTGGGCCACATCGTTCCAGAACACGGCTGCCGCGTTGGTCTCGGACGCGAGCGCACGCAGCACGTCTGCAGGCGCGCCACGGCGCAGCACAAGCTCGCCGCCGACGGCGCGGAGGCTTGCCTGCAACGACCGCAGCGACTGCGCCAGCCACCAGCGCGACGCGCCGCCCAGCGGCCGCACGTTCGGACTTCTGTCGTCGAGCACAAAGACGCAGACCACCGGCGCGCCGGCGCTTGCGGCTGCATGCACGGCAGGGTGGTCCGAGAGGCGCAGGCTCTCGCGGAACCATGCGATAACGGGTCGCACGGGCATATGCTTTGGTGCCTCTCTACCGCCGATTGCGCGGACTCTCGTAATTTTCTGTGCCGGAATTAACGGGCATGGAAACCAAATACGGGCAGTATGAGACCCGGTTGCAGTCCCAAAAAAGGTCGAAGCAGTTGTCCCTCAAGTTCAAGCTGGGCACGAAGGCGCTTGTCGGCGCCGCCCTCGTCATCGCGCTCAACACCGCGCTCGTCATCGGCGCGGCGTACTGGTCGCTGACCTCGGATTTCACCGAGCGCGCCAAGAAGGACATCGAGGGCAACCTGCGCACGCTGGCGCTGACCTTCGCCGAGTCCTTCAAGGACGCCAAGGTCAGCTTGCAGAACGGCGCGGTGGTCCGCATCGAGATTCCGGCGTTCCCCGAATTGAAGGATCACGCCATCGTCGACCGCGCGGTCTCCTATGTCGGCGGCAACGCGACCTTGTTCATCTACGACGATGCGAGCGGGCAGTTCGTGCGCCGCTCGACCAATGTGAAAAAGGAGAACGGCGAGCGCGCGGTCGGTACCCAGCTGGCGGCTGACCATCCGGGGCAGGCGAGCCTGCGGCGCGGTGAAGCCTATAAGGGCCCCGCGACGCTGTTCGGCAAGTCGTTCATGACCGCCTATTTCCCGCTGGTGAATCCGACCGGGAAGGTGATCGGCATCCTCTATGTCGGCGTGCCCATGGCCGAGCTCGACGCCATGCTGGCGCAGGCGATGCAGACCATGGTGATCGCGGCTGCCATTGCGGCGCTGCTCGTGCTTGGGCTGACGGTGCTGGTCGTGCGCCGCGTCACCAAGCCGCTTGCCTCGGTCACCGCCGCGCTCACCGGCATTGCCGAAGGCCGCAACGACATCGCCATCGACTGCGACGATCGCGGCGACGAGATCGGCGAGATCGCACGGACCTTGGAGGTCTTCCGCAGCGCATCGAGCGAGCGCCAGCGGCTGCGGGAAGAACAGGCGGCTGCGGCAGCCGCTGCGGCCCAGCACCGCCGGGCCGAGCTGACGCGCTTCGTGGATGGGTTCCAGGCCAGTGTCGGCGGCATCATCGAGCACGTCATGAGCGCATCCGGCGAGTTCGAGCAGGTGGCGCGGAGCCTGACCCAGACGGCCAAGACCACCGCCGAACTGTCCGGCAAATCCGCCGGTGCCTCGGAGTCGGCCTCCGAGCATGTCCGCACCGCTGCGACAGCATCGGAAGAGCTGTCGGGTGCGATCGGCGAGATCACCCGGCGCGTGACCGAGTCGACCGCCATCGCGACCGAGGCGGTCAAGCAGGCGTCCGCCACCGACCAGCGCATCAAGGAACTGTCGGATGCCGCCAGCCGGATCGGCGACGTGGTCAAGCTGATCACGACCATCGCCGAGCAGACCAATTTGCTCGCGCTCAATGCGACCATCGAGGCGGCGCGGGCGGGCGATGCCGGCCGCGGCTTTGCCGTGGTGGCGCAGGAGGTGAAGACTCTGGCCGGCCAGACGGCGAAGGCGACCGAGGAGATTTCCAGCCAGATCGCCAATATGCAGCAGGTGACGCAGGAATCGGTCGAGGCGATCAAGGCGATCGCCCGGACCATCGAGCGGATCAGCGAGATCGCCGCCTCGATCTCGTCCGCGGTCGAGCAGCAGCGCGCCGCGACCGAGAACATCACCCAGAGCGTCCGCTTCGCCGCCAGCGGCACGGCGGAGGTCGTCAGCAACATCCGCAGCGCCGCGCGCGGGGCGGATGAGACCGGCGAAAGCTCCAGCCGCATGTTCGCGTCCGCCCAGGCGCTGTCGGGCGAGAGCCTGCGGCTGAAGGAAGAAGTCCAGAACTTCCTGAACGGCATGCGCGCGGCGTAAGGCCGGCGCAGCCTCGCTCACCGCACGGACCCGTAGACTTCAGCGGCCTGCCCGGCCGAGACGAGCCCGCTCTCGACGTCCTCGCGCACGCGCTCCGGCGCGCGCGCCCGGGGATCGCCGATCCCGGCGCCGCCAGGCGTCATCACCACCAGCCGGTCATCGGGCGGAATGGTCTGAAAGCCCTTGCCGCGCAGCTTCTGGCCGGATGCGAGACCGACATAGCCCGCTTGACCATCACGTCCGCCGTCGCGGCCACGGGGCGGATGGTCGATGCGATCGAAGGCGGCCAGGATCTCGAACGGCGCGTCGACGCCGCTGCCGACCTCGATGATCTGGCCGAGCCCGCCGCGGGTGCGGCCGGCGCCGCCGGAATCCGGCCGCAGCTCCTTGCGCCAGAAGATCAGCGGCGTCTGCGTTTCCGCGATCTCGACCGGGGTGCCGCGCACGCCGCTCGGGTAGGCCGTCGCCGACAGCCCATCCTTGGCGAAGCGGGCGCCGGTACCGCCATTCGACGTCACCGCCATCGAGAACCCGTAATTGCCGCCGGCGCCGGAACGGGTCTGGCCGCGCACATTGAGATTCCACAGGCACGAGGTGCCTTCGGCAGGCACCCGCTCGGGGATGATCTGGCGCAGGCAGCCAAACACGACGTCGGGCAGCATCTGGCCGATCACGTGGCGCGAGGCCACCGGCGCCGGCTTGGGCGCGTTGAGGATCGCGCCGGAAGGAGCGGAGACCGTGAGCGGCGCCAACGAGCCGGCATTGTTCGGGATCTGCGACGCGACCACGCAGCCCAGCCCAAACACGGTGTAGGCGGTGGTGTAGGAGAGCGGCACGTTGATGCCGAACTTCGAGGCCTTCGAGGTACCATCGAAATCGACGTGGATGCCGTCCTCCGAGATGGTCAGCGCCGCCGCCAGCGTGACCGGCGAGTCGTAGCCGTCGACGATCATCTCGTTGCGCCAGGTGCCCTTGGGCAGCCTGGCGATCTCGGCCAGCACCGCCTCGCGCGAGCGGTCGCAGATGTAGTCCCCGAGCTGATCGAGCGTCTCGATGCCGAACTCGTCCATCATCTCGACCAGGCGCTGGCAGCCGACATCGTTGCAGCCGGCCAGCGAATAGGTGTCGCCTTCGGTGTCGATCGGTAGCCGTGTATTGGCACGAATCATCGCCATCAGCGTCTCATTGACGATGCCCTGGTCGATCAGCTTCAGCATGGGGATGTAGAGGCCTTCCATGAAGACGTCGGTGCCGTCGGGCCCGAAGCCGATGCCGCCGATATCCATCAGATGGCTGGTGCAGGAGAACAGCGCGACGACCTTGCCTTCCTTGAAGCAGGGCGTGGTGACGACGAAATCGTTGAGATGGCCGGTGCCCATCCAGGGGTCGTTGGTGATGTAGGCATCGCCCGGCTTCATGCTGTGAAGCGGGAAATGCGCGATGAAGTGCTTCACCGACTCCGCCATCGAGTTGACGTGGCCCGGCGTGCCGGTGACGGCCTGTGCCAGCATGCGCCCCTTGAGGTCGAACACGCCGGCGGAGAGGTCGCCGCATTCGCGCACGATCGGGCTGAAGGCGGTGCGCAAGAGCACCTGCGCCTGCTCCTCGACCACCGCGATCAGCCGGTGCCACATGATCTGCAGGTCGATCAGGCTCGCGCCGCTTGCTTGGCTCATGATCACGCCGCCTTCCGTTCCATGACGATGCTGCCGGCACCGTCGATATAGGCATCGAAACTGTTGGAGATGAATGTCGAGGTCTCGTCCTCCGCGATCACGGCGGGGCCCGAAATGGTCGCGCCCGGCGCCATGTCCCCGCGGCGGAAGAGGGGGATGTCGACCACCTTGCCGGCGCGACCGTCGAAGAATTGCCGGCTGCCCGCGGCCTTGGCCGCCGGTTTGCGCCCGACCTCCGCGATGATGGCTGGCTGGCGCGCGTCCGTCGTCGCCAGCACCGACCAGCTGAGCACCTCGATCGCGGCGCCCGGGATCGCCCGCTCGAACAGCGCCGCGTAGTCGGTCTCGAACGATTGCCTGATCGCAGGGAGGTCGGCTGCTGTCAGCGGCCGGTTCGGCAGCTCGACCGTAATCTCATGACCCTGGCCGACATAGCGCATGAAGGCGGCGCGGCGCTCGCGCACCGGTGCGCCGGCCGCGCCTGATGCGACCAGCGCGCGCGCCTCGCTCGCCATCTCGGCCAGCAGACCGGAGACGAGCGCCGCATCGAAATCATCGAGCCTGACGTGCCGGCTGCGCACCAGCTCGTAGGCGATGGGCGCGGCAAGAAAGCCGACCGCCGAGCCCACGCCGGCATGCGAGGGTACGATGACCTTGCTGACGCCGATCTTCTCGGCCACGCGGGCCGCATGCAGGGGCGCCGCGCCGCCGAACGCGATCAGCGTGTGCTGGCCGACGACAGCGCCGCGCTCGACCGCATGCACGCGGGCGGCACTGGCCATGTTCTCGCACACGACCTCATGCACGGCATAGGCCGCGGTTTCGGCCGACAGCCCCAGCGGCTCGCCGATGTCGCGGAGCAGGGCCTGTTTCGACAGATCAGGCGCGAGCCTGATGGTGCCGCCGGCGAAAGCGTCGGGGTCGATCATGCCGAGCGCAACGTCTGCATCGGTGACGGCTGGGCGCTCGCCGCCACGACCATAACAGGCCGGACCCGGCTCAGAGGACGCGCTCTCGGGGCCGACTGTGACGCGCTTCAGCGCGTCGATCCGCGCGATCGAACCGCCGCCGGCGCCGATCTCGACCATCTCGATCACGGGGATGCGCACGGGAAGGCCGGAGCCTTTGAGGAAACGCGCGGCGCGGTCGACCTCGAACACGCGCGAGGTCTCCGGCTCGTAGTTCTCGATCAGGCAGATCTTGGCGGTGGTACCGCCCATGTCGAAGGAGAGCACCTTGCGCTCGCCGATGCGGGCCGCGATCTGGCTGGCGAAGATCGCGCCGCCGGCCGGGCCGGACTCGACCAGCCGCACCGGAAAGCGCCGCGCGGTTGCGATCGAGGTGACGCCGCCGCCCGAGGTGACGAGGTAGATTGCGCCGCGGAACTGCTCGATCCTGAGCGCTTCTTCCATCCGCGCGAGATAGCTGTCCATCAGCGGCTGCACATAGGCGTTGGCGACCGCCGTCGAGGTGCGTTCATATTCCCGGATTTCGGGACAGACCTCGGAGGACAGCGTCACCGAGATGCCCGGCATCTCCTCCTGCAGGATGCGCGCTGCCCGCTGCTCATGCGCGGGATTGGCATAGGCATGCAGGAATGCGAAGGCGACGCTTTCGACCTTCTGCTCACGCAAGTGAGGCGCCAGCGCGCGGACCGCGGCCTCCTCGAGCGGCAGCCTGACCGCGCCATGCGCATCGATGCGCTCCGGCACGGTGAAGCGAAGCTGTCGCGGCACTAGCGGCTTGGGCTTGTCGATCGAAAGATCATATTGGTCGTAGCGGCTCTCGGTTCCGATATCCAGAACATCGCGAAAGCCTTGCGTCGCGATCAGCGCGGTCCTGGCGCCGCGGCGCTCGATGATGGCATTGGTCGCCAGCGTGGTGCCGTGGATGAAGACGTCGATGTCGGAGATATGGGCGTGCGCATCGGCGAGGATCAGCCGCGTGCCGTCCAGGACCGCCTGCTCGGGACGCGTCGGCGTGGTCAGCACCTTCCGTGTCCTGCGCTCTTCGCCCACGTCCAACACGATGTCGGTGAACGTGCCTCCGATATCGACGGCAAGCCGCACCTCGGCCTTTCCTCGCATTCCAATGTCTCCACACAGATCCGCAATCGAGGCACAAGTTTGAGCAAGTTCCGTGCCTCCGCGCCAGCCGCGCATTCGGCCACGCTCCATGAGCCAGCAGCGTAGCTTGCATCTGCGGTCGCCATGCCGGCATGATGCAACCGGATTGCGCGGGCCAGCGGCTGACGAAATACGCGGCTTTGACGTCCACGGTGTCATTCCGGGACGCGCCGACCGGCGCGGGCCCGGAATCCACAACCACGATCGGGAGTATGGATTCCGGGCTCGTGCTCCGCACGCCCCGGAATGACGGCAGCAGATACATCTTCGCTGTCATCGCCCGGCTTGACCGCGCGATGCAGTATCCCAGAGGCGCACGCGCATGAGCCGAGAGGCCGCAGCGCACTGGATTGCTCGCGTTCGCGGGCGATGACGGCAGAGAGTGCAGCACCACGCGCGCCTCACAGGGCATGTATCAATATCCTCGCGGCGCGAATGCGCCCGAGTTGTTCAAAGCTGAGACCCTCATCGAACGAGAGGGCGCAGGGAATGCCGGGTGAAGGCCTCACCCATGGCCCGCCTGCGAAAGAAATGCAGGCGGCAGGTACCACAGGTGCAGCCGGATCAACCCGGCATTCCCTGCGCGATGGTCTTAACGGCTGCTTCGCGTTCTCCCCGGTGCGCCGGGCTTGTTGGCCACCGTTGCCTGCGCGACGTGTGAGCGTCGTCGCAAGCGTAATCCTAGCGTCGGAGGATCAGGACCGCGCGACTTGACCGTGCATACCAATGTTGTTCGTCCGCGCGAATCTCACGCGACAACACCGACATGCCCACCGCATCCCACCTCGACGTTCGTGACGACGCGTACGCCCCTCCGCATGAGGCAGGATGCGGCGGAGTATACATGATTTCTGAAAAATCGAAATGGAAAATTTGCAGCGGAAGCTGGGCGGGGTGACCGGCCTGAAATGACGAGCGAAATGAGCTTTTCGGCGCGACCATGGAGGCTCGGGAGCGATGTCAGGTGCATCGAGACGGCTTCCGGTCACGCCAAGCAATTGCCGCCTTGAAACGCATGTGCGACATAGCATAAACTTCCTGCCACGGGGATCAGGCAGACTCCCCGTCAGACGTCTTCGTCCAAGCTCTGCGCAACACGCCCTTGTCGTGGAGCTTGCGCATGGACACCGAACGTCATCCTCCTTTTCGTCACTCCGTAGCTATCCTCTCACGCGGCGATGCATCCGCACGGCGGGACGCGACCGCGCAAAACAGCCGCTTCGTCCGCGTCTTCGAAGCCCTTGCCGCAGCCGGAATCGAGGCGCAGCCAGCGATCTACGATGAAGCCTTCGCGGATGCGGTCCGCGACCAATTGCTCGGGGTCGAGGGCGTGTTGGTCTGGGTCGATCCGATCCATCAGGGCAAGACGCGGGCGGCGCTCGACCCGCTGCTACGTGAGGTCGCCGCGCGCGGGCCGTGGGTGAGCGCACATCCCGACATCATTTTGAAAATGGGCGTCAAGGAGGTGCTCTACCGAACCCGCCATCTGGGCTGGGGCTGCGATACGCACCGCTACGACAGTGCCGCGGCGTTCCGTGCTGAATTTCCGCGCCGCCTCCGCGCGGACGGTCCACGTGTTCTCAAGCAGAACCGCGGCAATGGCGGGCAGGGCGTCTGGAAAGTAGAGACCGTGCCAGAAGCGAGCACGATGGTCCGGGTTCTGCACGCGCAGCGTGGCAGCACGTTCGAGGATATGCCGCTCGAAGCTTTCATCGACCGCTGCGAGCGCTACTTCGGATGGGGCGGCTGCATCATCGACCAGGCCTTTCAGCCGCGCCTGCCGGAGGGGATGATCCGCTGCTATATGAGCGGATCCAAGGTCGCCGGCTTCGGACACCAGCTGATCAAGGCCTTGGTCCCGCCGCCGCCGGAAGGTCCGGACTCTCCCGAGGCGCAACCCGGTCCTCGCATCATGCACGGACCTGACGCGTCGTCCTTCCAGGCGTTGCGGCGGCGGATGGAGGACGAGTGGACGCCGCAGATGATGGCGACGCTGGAGATCGAGGAGGCGTCCATGCCGGTGATCTGGGACGCGGATTTTCTGTACGGCCCGCGCGACGCCATCGGCGCCGACACCTACGTGCTCTGCGAAATCAACGCGAGCTCATGTTTTGCGATCCCCGACCAAGCGCCTGCGGCGATTGCGCGCGCAGTCGTTGGGCGTCTGCGCCCGCGGTCTTGACGGAGAATAAGGGATCCGTTCGCAACGCAATACAGCGCAGCCTTCAGATCGGGCTCGAATTGATCCTCTCGCGCATGCGGCGGCAGAACTGCTCCATCAACTCGTGCGTTGTTGCAAAAGTTGCCAGCAGCCTATCCGCGTGGACCCGTTCGTTCGTGCCGTCCGCGAAGGTGTCGCGCAATCTCCGCAGATGGTGCACGCGGTCGCGGCTCCTTGCGGTCCGGTCTTCGGCGAACTGCAAGTGCTCCAGATCGCGGCCCAGCCTGTCCTCTTCGGCGATCATCAGCTTGATGATCACTGCCCTGTTGTGATCGGAGACATCTTCATTCGTCAGCAGTCTGAAATAGTGATCGATGTTGGCGTGGGCGACGTAACCGTCCATGACGACAAGCTCTACCATTGACCGGCATAGGCTAGACGAGGACGACCGGCTTCTCCATGGCCGCGACGCAGCGAAATTTGATCGCGATCAAATCCGACGTCAGTTCGGCGATTAAGTTCGAGGACAACGCGATCTCGCGCGCGGCGGCAAGATTGGCATCCCAGCCTGGAGGCAGCTTGCGTCGGCGGCGCGGGCCAAGAGCTAACCTATCGACGTGAGTAGCGGTTATGGGATTGTGGTCCGCCTATCGAGATCTCGCGCAGGGCAGCGAACCTCATTTTCGCTCCACCGCAAGTCACGTCGCGCTCGGCGAGCGCCCGACATGAAGCACCCCGCAGGACCGGCAATACTCGCGATTGACCCCTGGGCGCCCGGCAGTCCCAGCGGTCGGCATCAACTGCTCGGCGAAACCGAGCGCGCCCAGCTCGCAAAAATCGCGACGGTCGTCCGCTTCGAAAAAGGGCACAAGATTTACGAAGCCGGAGAGCCGGCGGACGCAGCATTCAATATCGTCAGCGGAGTGGTTGCCGCTTACTGGTCGCAGGGTGGCCCAGAGCACATCATTTCGTTCCTCCATCCGGGGGATCTCTTCGGACTCTCGGAGGAAGGGCGATATGCCAATACGACGACGCGGGCTGCGACGGCGGTGACGGCGTATAGGATGCCATTGCGGGCGATAACCCGGCTCCTCGAACGACATCCCGATCTCGACGTGAGCCTCATCATCAAGCTCTGCGAAGAACTCCGCGAAGCGCAACGCCATGCGGCTCTTCTCGCTCAAAAAAGGGCGTCGACGAGGCTTGCCATCTTCTTGAGCCTGCAAGAACACATTCAAGCAAGCGACGGGCAGCCGGCCGAGATATCTCTTCCGATGGATCGCGCCAGTATCGCGGCCTACCTCGGTCTGACCGCCGCTGCACTCAGTCGCGCATTTCGAACGCTGACCTCCAAGAGGATTATCTCCTCCCGAGATCTTCATCACGTGACGATTCTCGATCGGGATGCGTTTGTAAAGCTGGTTGAGCAGATTTGAGAAGGACGATCTCCTGACCGGTCGCGGCCTACATGGGGCGGGGCTGGGGGCTGCCTCATCTGAGCCAAGTGGAGAAAATCTCCACTTGCCGGTGTGGCGTCTGACGCAAGACATCGCACAATGAAGCGTGATCCCGCTTGCGCGTCACCCCATCGCCCATATGCGGGCCCAGTCGCCATCCTGGCCCGATCGCCGCGAGTTCCGCTCCGACGCAGTGCGTAGGGCCAGTTCCTCCTCCAAAAGGCGGTTGTATATGTACTTACGCTCGAGCTCTGTCAGACGGGTCTCAAGCAGCCGCTGGTACCGTTGGATGCTGTTGCGGCGGGCAGTCACAAACGCGATTTCTGCGTCCAACACCTTTGCCTCCCTCTATATTCGCTGCTTCTGCTCCCGCCCTGTGCCAATATGCTAGTAGATCAATCCGCAATGCATGCTTGATGTGCGTCAAGCGGCTCCGGCCGAATCTTGCCCGTTCTTGACCGTGATCAATTTTCAGGGGCATCGTCAGCGGTTGGATTGGCCAAATGCGACGGCGCCCGGCATTGCGCCAGGCGCCGCGGTGCTGCTTGAGACGGAGAGGGGCGGTCGTTACGCAGCAAGCGCCTCCTTGGTCAGTGACCAGGCCTGGTTCAGTTTCTTCGAGCGCATCTCGAAGTCCGCCTTCACTTCGGTCATGCGCTTGTCGATACGGCGCTTTGCGCGATCGCTCGCCTGCTTGGTCTGGTCCTTCAGGGACTGCAGCCTGGCGTCTGTTTCGGCCTTCGTCTGATCGAGCCTCTTCTTTGCCTGATCGTGTAAGGTCTGGACCTGCAACTTGACCTGCTGAATGTCCTTCTGGATCGCCGCGCGAGTCTCGGCATCAGCATGTTTCAGTTCCTCTTGCAGCGCCTTCAGGTCAGCCTCGAAGGCGGCGGATTCGCGCACCAGCTGATCTTCCACGACCTCCGAGCGCAAGCGCCGGAACACCGTCGCGCCGAGTTGGTGCAGCCTGGTATCGACAGGTGTCGTCCAGTTCTCCTGGATTTCCGCCAGCACGGCTGACTTGCCGGGAGACAGGGCGGTCGAAACCTCATCAAGGAATTGCGCGCCGATTCCGCTGGCATCGAGATCGAAGATCAGCCCGCCGAGGCCGCCGAGTGACGCGCCGACCGCCACTCCGGCCGGTCCACCCAGAAGCCCGATCAGGCTGCCCGTCAGCAGGCCGACGGCCGTGCCGACCGGGCCCTCGTCGGCGGCCTGCTTGACCGCAATCTTCCCTGTCTTGTCCTTGACGACCACGGCCGACGCATAGAGCGTGATGTCGCCGTCCTTGTGAAGATTTCGCACGGCGGTCAGGCCTTCGAAGGCCGATGACTCGGTTTCGAAAACGGCAACCAGCATCTTGTCCATTGTCAGTTCTCCTGTCGTTGGATTTTGAAAGGATTGCGTCGATCGAGCAGCATCTCGACCGGCCTGTTCAACGCGAACCGTTATCGATGGCGTTGACGAGCTTGCGGCCTGCGATCGCGACCATCGTAATCGCCAGGCCCGACGTGATGAGGTTGACGCCGACGATGAGGCCGAGCGCCCACGCCGCCGAGCCGGGCCAGCCGCTGATGATGAGGGCGGCAAGAACCAAGTCGGCAAGGCCGCTCATCACCATCCATCCCCAGGAGCCGGGGAACGCATCGCGGTAGCTGATCGCGGCCGCGATCTGAAATACGCCTTCGGCGATGAAGAAGGCGATCAGCACCAGCGTCAGGGTGACTGCACCTGCCACCGGATGCCAGAGCAGCAGCACGCCGCAGAACAGCGAGAGCGCTGCCGTCAACAGCGACCACAGGAATGCCGGCACGGTCAGCGCGAAGAACATCGTGACCAGCCCGGTAACACCGCTGAGCAGGAAGACCCAGCCCACATAGATGTCCACGGCGAGCGTCGAGACAGCCGGCCATATGATCGCGATGATGCCCAGCACGATCATGATCACGCCCTGGGCAACAAACAGGGCCCAATGGGTACGCATCGCGTGATGGATTGTCCGTTCGGTGTCGCTCAGCGTCGGGTTCGAGAAACTCATTGAACCTCCTCCATTTGATCGCAGATGCCATCGGGGCCGGCGGACCAAATTGGAGCGGACCTCATGACGTCTGGCTATGAGGGCAATTCCGTACTACGGCGATGATCATGGTCATGGCCGAGGAGGCCGCCCTTGATTTGGGTCAAAGGGGTTCCGGTTCCCGTTCAAGCTCACGTGACGATCAAGCTCGCGGCCAAGATTCTGATCAATTGATGTCGCGGGCGCGGCAGTAGCGGGCAGGTGATGCGAGCGGCCCTTCGATCTTCAGCCCCGATCTGCACGGATGAGTGAATTCGGTTGCAGCCTCGTCATGAGGAGCTCGCCTGCCGCTGGCGTTCGCGATAGGCGCGCGTCTTCATGCGATTGCCGCACAGGTCGGACATGCACCAGCGGCGCGTCGCGGGCTTCGAGCGGTCGTAGAACACGCGCAGGCATTCGTCCGAGGCGCAGGTCTTCAGCCGGTCGAGCGCGCCGCTGATGTCGCCTTCATGCAGCTCGATCGCGAGGGCGGACAGGCCGCCCAGCGCATCCTTGCGCGTGCCCGTCAACACCGTGCCGTGCCCCGCGCGCAGCTCGACGCGCAACGGAAACGCTGCGAGTGCGGTTGTCAGCGCCTGGAGGACGGGCCTGTTGCTGCGCCGTTCCGCTGGGTCGCATTGCAGATAGTTCCGTAACGCCCGGCGCAATTGCAGCGCCTCCTGGAATAGGGGTGCCGTGACGTTGGCGTGAGGCGGCGCCAATGCGCGCTCCGCCATCCAACCGGCGAGGTCGTTCGGACTCGCCAGTTCGTCGCCTTGCGCATGCTGCACACCGAAGCGGGTGAAATGGCGCAGGTCGAGCGAATTGGCGAAGTCGTAAAGGTTCGCCAGCTCGTCCGGAACCTTGAACTTGCGTGATTGCCTGGACATCGACACCAGTAAATCAGTTTTGGCGGTTGACGGCAAGCGAAACGAGCATAGTATCTTTACTGGTGTTGACAGCGAGAGAGGTTCCCATGCAGACCCAAACCATGCTGCACCCCCGCATCTTCTACGGCTGGTTCGTCGTCGCCGCGGCGTTTGCCGTGACCTTTGTCGGCTTCGGCTGCGCGTATACGTTCAGCGCTTTCCTGGAGCCGCTGCAGCGCGAGTTCGGCGCCTCGCGCGGCTCCACCTCGCTGGTGTTCTCGCTTGCAGGTTTTCTCTATTTCGCGCTTGGCGTGGTCAGCGGTCCGTTGGCGGACCGCTTCGGCTCGCGGCCGCTCGCGGTGGCCGGCATGCTGCTGACCGCGGTCGGGCTTGCTGCTGCCAGCCGTGCGCAAAGCCTGGTCCAGGTCGATCTGGCCTATGGGCTCGGCGTCGGTTTCGGTGTCGGTGCGGCCTATGTGCCTGCGATCGGCGCCGTGCAGCGCTGGTTCGTCCGCCAGCGCGGCTTCGCCTCGGGTCTCGCGGTGGCCGGGATTGGCCTCGGCAACTTGGTCATGCCATTATTGGCGTCGTGGCTGATCGCCGCCTTCGGCTGGCGCAGTGCCTATGTCGTGCTCGCGGCGATCGCGCTGACGCTCGGCGGTGGACTTGCGCTGCTGATCGAGAATGATCCGCGCGATCGAGGTCTCGCGCCTGATGGCGACGCGCCTACCGATGGGGGCGGGCCGCGCAACAGCGGCGGCGTGGCCGTGGGCGATGCGATCCGGTCGAGACCGTTCATCGGGCTCTACCTCTCATGCCTGATCTGCTCGTTCGGCGTCTTCGTTCCCTTCGTGCATCTGGTGCCCTACGCCAGGGACCACGGCGTTGCGGCCGGAACGGCGGTGCTGCTGCTCGGGCTGATCGGCGTCGGCAGCACGGCAGGGCGGTTCTTTCTGGGCGGATTGGCGGACCGGCTGGGCCGCGAGCGCGCCTTGCTCATGGTGCTGATCGGAATGGCCCTGGCGACGCTGATCTGGGTGGTCTCCACCACGGCATGGTCGCTTGCCGTCTTCGCCTTCATCTATGGCGTGTTCTATGGCGGTTGGGTGGCCGTGCTGCCGTCGGTCGTGATGGACGCTTTCGGCGGCCGCAATGTCAGCGGCATCATCGGCGTGCTCTACACCAGCGTCGCCTTCGGCACGTTGATCGGGCCGACGGCGACGGGCTTTGCCTATGACGCGAGCCACAGCTACACGTTCGCCATCCTGATGAGTGCTTTGGCCAATGTGGTGGCGGCGGCGATCGTCGCTGCCGTCAAGACGTCCATGCGTCACTCGTCGCAGGGCGGCGTCAGCTGATTGCGAGCGCCGGAAGCCAGATCAGGCTCGCGACTCCCACCAGCGCGATGGCGCCGCCGCGCGTGACGAACTCAGGGCGGCCCAGCCGACGAACGCCGTGTCCGAGCGTTGCGCCGAGCACGAGCCAGGCGGCGCCGGCGGTGACGATCTGAAGCGCCAGCATCACGAGCCAAGGTGCCAAATCGATGAACGCAACCTGCACCGGCAGAAGTAAGAAGGCGAAAATGATCGCTTTCGGGTTCAACAGGGTGGTGAGCAGGACATGTCGGAACGTGACCGCAACGCCTTGGCGCAGCTCGTCGGAGCGGCTGCGCCAGAGCGCGCAGGCCAGGCCGAGGATGTAGATCGTGAGGCCAGCGCGCAGGACTATTCCGACGAGGGGAATGTCGGTCATGATCGGGTTGAGAACCACGCGCAGCAGCAAGATCGCTGAGAGATAGCCGCAGAGTTCGGCAGCCAACAGATGCAGCGAGCGGGAGACGCCGACGCCTGCTCCCGACGTGGCTAGCAGGGTGTTGGTCGGTCCCGGCACGGCGAGCAGCGAATAGGAGGCGATGAGGAAAGTCAGGAAGGCCATTGGCAACCTAACCAAGCTTCGCGGCACAGAGACTTGATCTTGATCATGTCTCACGGGCCTTCAGGCCTCGAATGGGCGCCCGTGTGGAACGGGAACACGCAGCCATGCCACGGGAAGGATTCCGCCCAGGCCGCGCCGAAGGCCTTTTCGCGCTCCGCTTGCGGCGCTATTCTATTTCCCCCTGTCAGGCGCCATCGCTGGTATTGCCGACTTTATTGCGGGGAGCAGCGCCATGCACCGATATGTCGCCCAGGCCAACATCGACCATTATCTGAGCCTGCTGCACGGCGGTGACCTCACCGCTGACAATCGAAACACCATCACGCAGCTGCTGCTGGGCGAAGAGGACAAGCTCAGCCGCGATCTGGAGCATCTCGAATTTGCCGAGAGCCGAGCTGCGGAGAGCCGTGATCGTGTGAACCGCCTGAGGAAGCTGCGGGACGCCTTTGAGGAGGGCTCGCCCGATCGCGCGCAGGCGGACAGGGTGCTGGCGAATGTCGAGGCCATCTCCACCTTGATGGAGCAGTTCTGTCATCACCTGCGGCAGAAGGTCAGTTCGCGCGGGCTCTGAGGGCACGCAGGGTCCATTGCGACGGGCCACCAGGTCGGCCTGAAGCCTTCCTCGAGGGTGAAACTTTCCGGTGGCGATGCGTAGCTGGTTGCAAGGTCCGCAATCGGTGCGGCCGTGACACGTCGCAGGAGCCTTGTTTGAGCCGATACGCCGTCCTCTATGTCTCGACGCTCGCTGTGCTGCTCGGGCTCGATCTGCCGTTCCTCGGGCTGGTCGCCAAGGGCTTCTTCCAGGCGCAGGTCGGTGACATGCTGGGCGAGATCAGGCTGGCGCCTGCCATTCTGTTCTATGCGCTCTATGTCACGGGCGTCGTGATCTTCGTCAGCGGGCAGGGCGATGCGAGCTGGCGATCAACCTTGCTGTATGGCGGGCTGTTCGGGCTGTTCTGTTACGCCACCTTCGAGCTGACCTCGCTCGCGATGCTCAGGCATTGGACCTGGCCGGTGGTGCTGGTCGACATGACCTGGGGTGTGTCGCTGACCGCGGTCGCGGCGACCGCGGGGCTGCTGATCGCGGATTGGGCGACGCCGCGGGGATAGTTCGAAGTCATTCCGGGCGCGCGAAGGGCGAGCCCGGAATCTCTCGACCTCCAGCAATTATTTCGGCTGCGGCACGATCCGCAGATAGGGCTTCGGCGCCTTCCACCCCTGGGGATAGATCGTCTTGGCCTCGTCGTCCGACACCGAGCCGGCGATGATCACGTCCTCGCCCTGCTTCCAGTCGGAGGGGGTGGCGACGCGGTGCTTGGCGGTGAGCTGCAGCGAGTCGATGACGCGGAGAATTTCCTGGAAGTTGCGGCCGGTGGTCATCGGGTAGACCAGGATCAGCTTGATCTTCTTGTCCGGGCCGATGATGAAGACGTTGCGGACGGTCTGGTTGTCAGCCGCCGTGCGCTTGGCCGGATCGCCCGACACCGCCGCCGGCAGCATGTTGTAGAGCTTGGAGACGTTGTAATCGGTGTCGCCGATCATCGGATAATTCGGCGCGGCACCCTGGGTTTCGCGGATGTCCTCCGACCATCTCTTATGGTTGTCGACGGGGTCGACCGAGAGGCCGATCAGCTTGACGTTGCGCTTGTCGAATTCCGGCTTCAGCCGGGCCAGCGCGCCGAGCTCGGTGGTGCAGACCGGGGTGAAGTCCTTCGGGTGCGAGAACAGAAGCGCCCAGCTGTCGCCGATCCAGTCATGGAACTTGATCTTGCCTTCGGTGGTTTCGGCCTCGAAGTCCGGGGCCACGGCGCCAATTTGCAGAGCCATTGGATAACCTCACGTCATTGCAGGTTGGAATGAAGAATTCGGGATAAATTCTTCCAAACACTATAGGAAAAAGTCCGCAGCAAAGGAACTGTTGCACCGAAAAGAGAAGGTCATTCTCCCGTGATCCCAAAAGCACAACAACTTCTTTTGAGTTCGGTGGCTGCGACGAAACGCCCGTAGGACTACCGGTTGCCCCGATTTCGCCACATCTGGGGACGACCACGCCGGCCCCGCGGTCGTCCCGCGAACCATGACCGCGGTCACTGCGACATATCGGCAACCAGTAGAGATACCCACCGCGCAGTTTCGAACCGTTAACGACTCGTTCAGATGAAGACCGACATGGTGGGTCAAACCAGCAACTGAGAAGCGAACATGTCTGCCTCTGCAATGAAGGTCGTCGGGAGTGCCGACGCCCTTGAGCCCTCCTGTTGTCAAAGCGCGGCCTCGGCGCTCGAGATCGTGCGCGATGGCGTCATCACCGGGGAAGGCCCGACCACCAGCGGCCGGGTGCATTTCTCCCGCGTGCTCGATGCCGATGACGCGGCTTGGTGCGCACGCATCCTGACCTCAGCCGCCGTCGACGAGCAGCCGGTGAGCCGGGCCGAGGCCGAGGTGCTGTTTGCGATCAACGAGGCCGCGACCGAGCGCAAGGACGACGGCCGGTTCGAGGATCTCCTGGCCAAGGCGATCGCCCATCACGCCGCCTCCGCATCCGGCCTGCCGGTGCCGCCGCGCCATGTGGCGCTGTCCGCGGAGACCAGCATCGAGAGCTGGGCGCCGGCCAATGCGCGTGGCGTGAGGACCGATGTCCTGGAGTGGGTGGCGCGCCAGATGCGCGGCAACCGCCCCGACAACAAGGCGCTGATGGCGATGGTGGCGACCTTTGTTGGCGTCACCGTGCTGCCGCTCGCCAAGCTGCCGTCGATGATCGACATCGGGATGTGAGCACATCCCGATATCTGAGTTTGCCTTGAGAGCGGCGGGGTTATTTCCCCGCCGTTTTCTGTTTGGCGCTCTCGGCGTCGAGGCCGACGGTGCGGCCGGGGAAGCCGGCGACATCGAAATAGCGCTGCTGGCCCACCCGCTGCAGCTTCAGCACGGTGCGCAGGCCGCCCTCGGCCCGGTCCGAGCGGATGGTGTCCGAGACCGCTTTCGGCATCTCACCGTTCGGCATCGCTTCCGTCATCACCCGTCCCAGCAGCTTGCCGTTCGGCTTCGCCTTCAGATCCATCAGCTTGGCGGCGGTGGCGCCGACATCAGCGTTGCTGACGGGCAGCGGGTCTGCGAAGGCCGCCTTGAAGTCCGGTCCGATCGCGGCCATGAAGTTCATGGTGTCGCCGCGGCCGAACGAGCCGTGCATGCCCTGGCCCTGGCGCAGCACGGTGTCGGCGACCTCGACCGAGCAGTTGGTCGGCTCGTTGCAGCCCTCCACATAGGAGCGGAAGTTGACGACGATCGCCGGCGTCGGGGTCACCGCCTTGCCCTTCAGGTTGATCTGCGACAGCGGCAGGGTGCCCGGGATCTCGCCGAGCGAGTCGTCGACGAACAGGCCGGAGACATAGTCCTGGGCCAGCAGGGCCTTGACCACGCGGCCCGCGAGCTTCTTGTCCTTGGTCGGCAGGTAGACCAGGTCGGAGCCGCCATTGCTGGCGACCACCAGCTCCGGCTTTTCCGGATCCTTGCCGAGCACGCCGTTGCCGGCCTTCGGATGGGCGCCTTCCTTCACGGCCGCGTTCTTGTCGTTGGGGTCGAACAGCGGCAGGTCGAGCGCCTTGGCCAGGTCGAGGGCCAAAAAGCCCATCGGCAGGAAGTCCTTCGGCGTGTCGTCATAGGACAGCTTGGCCGCGGGGCTGGTCTTGCTTTCCTTGGAGATGGTCGAGAAGCCGTGGTCGGCCGACACGATGATGTTGGTCGAGGCGGCAAGGCCGAGATCGTCGAGCGCCTTGCGCAGCTGGGCCAGGTTGTCATCGGCATTCTTGATGCTGGCCATCGTGGTCGGGCCGTTGATGCCGGGGGTGACCTTGTTCAGGCTGTCGCCCTGATTGTGCTGGCTGCCGTCCGGGTCGCGCGACCAGAACACCAGCACGAACGGCTTGTTGCGGGCCTTGAACATCGGCAGCACCACCTTGGTGGCGACGTCGGCGAAATAGGCCTGCTGGGCGGTGTTGGCCGTGGTCGTGCCGGGGGTCTTGGCGTCGCCGGTCTTGCCATTGTCGCCGCGCGACGGGGCTGAGAGCGGCAGGCTGGCCTTGTTCAGCGCGTCTTTCACCTCGTCCGAAAGGGACACAGCGGTTTTGCTGCCGGTGGCATCGTCGACCACGATCGAATGCACAGCCCCCTTGCAGGCGCAGTCGGTGTGGTCGAACAGATAGGTCGGGCCGACCTTGCCGATGGCGGCGGTGGAATAGCCGGCCTTGCGGGCAAGCTTCAGCAGCGTCTGCTCGTCGAGATAGTCGTCCTGGAAGTGCTCGTCGACGTCGCCCAGCACGGCATCGTTTTCGAGGAAGGGGGTGACGGTGTCGCCGGCCGGCTTGGAGACGTAGCCGGTCCAGATGGTGTTGGAGAACGTGCCGGTGTCGCCAAGATAATGGCCGGTCGCCATCGCCGAGCTGTTGGCCATGGTGAAGGTCGGGAACATCGAATGCGGGTTCTTGAAGTTGACGCCCTTGTCGCGGACCGCGGCCATGGTCGGCGCGGTCTCCGGCGTCACCTTCAGCGCGCGCAGGCCGTCGGGAATGAACAGGATCAGGTTATGCGGGGTGGCATTCTCCGCGGACGCCGCGCCGGCCGACAGCAGGGTCAGTCCGGCGCATAGCAGCACGAGCGAGCGGCGCATCAAAAACTCCTCAAAGACGAAAACGGAATCGCGACCTTCGGCCGCACAGGAGGGGTTTAGTTTTGCTGCATGACAGAATTGTTTCAAGGCGTCCGGTACGCCCTGAGAGAGGTTCAAAGCGGCTGGTGGATTTTGCAGCTCGGCAGCGGCTCGGACCAGGAACCAGGATTTGAATTCGCGGTTGTCGGCTCACAACAACAAGGAGCACGCCATGGCTGCTGATAAAGACCTGAACGAACTCTTCCTCGATACCCTCAAAGACATTTATTACGCTGAGAAGCAGATTTTGAAGACGCTGCCGAAGATGGCCAAGGCGGCCCAGTCGGAGAAGCTGCAGCAGGCCTTCCAGAAGCACCACGACGAGACCGAAGGCCAGATCGAGCGCCTGGAGCAGATCTTCGAGCTGCTCGGCAAGCCGGCCCGCGGCAAGAAGTGCGACGCGATCGAGGGCATCATCGACGAGGGCAAGGAGATCATGGACGAGTACAAGGGCACCAGCGCGCTGGACGCCGGCCTGCTCGCCGCGGCCCAGGCCGTCGAGCACTACGAGATCTCCCGCTACGGCACCTTGAAATCCTGGGCGACCAAGATGGATCTGAAGCAGGCGATCAAGCTGCTCGACCAGACCCTGGCCGAGGAGAAGAAAACCGACGAGCTGCTGACCAAGGTCGCCGAGAGCGAGGTCAACTACGAAGCGGCGGCTTAGCTGGGATTGTGTTGCTCAGGCAGTTTGAGCTTTTGCCAACACTTCTGGGTCCCGGCTCTGCGGTGCGTCACTTCGTGGCGCACCGCGTCCGGGACAAGAGACGGGGCACTTCAGTTCTTCTGCTCCACACCTTTGCTGCGCGGCTGCGTTGACTGGTGACAGGGCGAGGCCTCGGCCGCACCCTTTCCGTCGCGCAGTGCTCGTGTCCCGGACGCGGTGCAGCACGCAGTGCTGCTCCGCTGAGCTGGGACCCAGTCGGATCGCTCGATATGCGTCGGCCTCACCACATCGCCGCCGCCAGTGCTGCCAACAGTGCTGGCGGCGTTGCTATGAGCCCGATTTTGAGGAACTGCCAGGCGCTGACCTCGATCTTCTCGCGCCGTAGCGCGGTCAGCCACAGGATGGTGGCGAGCGATCCCGTCACGGAAATATTGGGACCGAGATCGACACCGATCAGGATGCTACTGATCACCTGGCGCGGCAGGTGATCGCTCGCCGCCACCGATCCCGCAACGAGGCCGACCGGCAGGTTATTGGCGATATTGGTGGCAATGGCGGTGACGAGACCGGCCGCCCAGGCGGTGCCGGCCGGCGACTGCGCGACGCCCTGATGCAGCCAGTCGCTGAGCTGCCCGATCGCGCCGATCCGGCCGAGCGACTCGACCATCACGAACAGGCCGGCGACCAGCGGCAGCACGCCCCAGGACACGCCCTTGACGATCGGCCAGGGCGATTGCCGGCTGATCAGCAGGATGGCTGTGGCGGTGACCGCGCCACAGATGAAGGTCGGCAATCCCAGCTGGACATTGAGCGCCGATGCCGTCAGCAGCACGGCTGCGATGGCGAGAATGCCGAGCGCGGCGAGCCGGCCCTCGCGGCTGAGATGAGGCTTCTCGACGTCAGCCCTGATCGTCTCCTCGTTCAGCGCGCGCCGCTGCGTCAACCGCAGGGCCGCATAGGTCAGCACGATGGCGGCGATCGAGGGCAGGGTGAACTGGCGCAGCCAGTCCAGAAGATGCGGCATGCGCGTGCCGAACACGACCAGATTGGCGGGGTTGGAGATCGGCAGCACGAAGCTCGCGGCATTGGCGATGAAGGCGCAGACAAAGAGATAGGGCAAAGGCGAGGCGCCGGCGGCACGGGTGGCGGCATAGACCGCCGGCGTCAGCACGATCGCGGTGGCGTCGTTGGAGAGCAGCACGGTGACCAGCGTGCCGACCGCATAGACCAGCAGGAACAGCCGCTGCGGCGAGCCGCGCGCGTGGTCGACGGCGTAGGCCGCGAGATAGTCGAACAGACCCTCGCGACGGGCCAGCTCGGCGATCAGCATCATGCCGATCAGGAACAGGTAGACGTCGACGCCCTTGCGGATGCCGGCCAGCGCATCGTTGGGCGGCAGCAGGCCGAGCGCCACCAGCGCGATCGCGCCGGCTGCGGCCCAGATCGCCTCCGGCCAGCGGAAGGGTCGGATGATCACGCCGGTGGTCGCGGGGATGATGATGCTCCAGGCGAGCAGGGTCTCGTGGGAGGGCATTGGTCAGTGCAAGGTTTCGACAGGAAGGGTCATTCGGCAGCGATAGCGGAAGGCGAGGGCGATGTCTGCCGGTTTCGGTCCGCAGCGGCGACGGTATCCCGCGTCTCCGGAAGCCACAGCCAGCAGACCACCAATCCGACCGCCGCGATCGCGCCAAGCGCGAGGAAAGCCGCGCTGTAGCCGGCCTGCACGACGACCAGACCGGCTAGCGCGGTCGACAGCGCCGCACCGATGCTCTGCGCCGTGATGACCGCGCCCTGCGCCACATTGAAGCGGCCAGTGTTGCGCATCAGGTCGGCGACGATCACCGGCATGATCGCGCCGAAGATGCCAGCCCCGACGCCGTCGAGCAGCTGCACGCCAACCAGCCAGGCCTTGTTGTCGGACAGCGTGTAGAGCACGGCGCGCAGCGGCAGGATCGCGAGTGCGGCGAGGAAGAAGCGCTTATGGCCCCAGCGGTCGGCCTTGCGGCCGACCAGCATCGCCATCGGCACCATCACCACCTGTGCGGCTGCGATGCAGGCCGACATCAGGCTGGTACCGAGATTCTTGTCCTGCAGCGCGAGCTTCTGGCCGACCAGCGGCAGCATCGCCGCGTTGGCAAGATGGAATAGGGCGACGCAGATCGCGAAGATCAGCAGCGGGCGGCAGGTGAGAAGGACGCCGAGCCCTGAAGGCTGCTTTCCGGCCTGATCATCGGCGCCCTGCTGTCGTGCCTGCAGCCCGCGGGCCAGATCGTGATCGATTGCGCGTTCCGGGATCAGGAGCACGCTGGCGAGGCTGCCTGCGGCCATGACAGCCATCAGATAGAACACGGCCGAAGGTCCGAGCGCATAGGCGGCGGCGCCGGCGATGAGCGCCGCCACCGCATTGCCGGCGTGATTGAAGCTTTCATTGCGGCCGATCCGCGCGGTGAAGGCGCGGTGACCGACCACGCCGAGCGAGACCGCGGCGATCGCCGGCGGGAAGATCACGCCGGCCGCATGCGCGATGCTCTGTGACATCGTCACCGGCCAGAACCCCGACATCACCGGCAGCAGCAGCGAGGCCACGGTGACGATAACAGCAGCGGCGGCCATCACCAGCCGCTTGGCCCTGGTCGCGTCGACCAAAGCGCCGGCTGGCGTCTGGGCGAGAATGCCGGCAATCGTTGCCACCGACATCACCACACCGATCGAGGCCTCGTCCCATTTCTGCTCAGTGAGCAGATAGATCGCGAGATAGGGGCCGAGGCCGTCGCGCACGTCGGCGAGGAAGAAGTTGGCCGCATCGAGCGCATGGCCGGCGCGCGTCTTCGCGTTGGCGTCCTGCGACATGGCTGGTCTCGGTCGCTTGGTGCTAGTGTTCGGCTCTCCGCACGCCGCGTCAGGCATGCGCGTCGTGCTCGTGGTCGTGCTTTGGGTCGTGCTTGGGCTTGCCAGGGCCGCCAGGCTTGTGGTTCGGGCCATGCCTGTCCGGTTTGCCGTGCTTCAGCGGCTTGAGCGCGTCCGGCGCTTTGCCGACCTCCTTGGCATGGATGACCCGACCGAAACGGGTCTCGATGCCGTCGCCGCGCACCGCAAGCCGGGCGCTTGGCGCAAGCAGGTCGGCGACCTCTTCGGCTTCCTTGGGACCGATCCGCACCACCGTGCCGTCGGTCAGCAGCGCGCCGCGCAGCTCGCCCTTCGGACCGAACAGGGACAGCCGCACCGTCCCCTGGGCTTCCATCTTCACATGCGCATGGTGCGGATGCTCGCGCTCATGATCCGGCCCCTGGTCGACGACGCGCCGGCCGTCCTTCGCAGTGACTGCCACCGCGGCGAGCAGATCGGCGCCGCGCGGCTTCACGCCATGGACATGCACACGGTCGCCGGCCCGGACGTGCCGTGTCAGCTCGTCCTCCATATGCGGGGGTGTGTGAACGAGGATGGCACCGTTTGCGCCGGTCATGACGAAGCCGTCGACCTCGCCATGAGGATTGAGGACGAAGTGTTCCACGGTGCCGCTCACTTCGGGCAGGCTGCCGGGGTCAATCCAATGCATGCTGTTCTCCTGGGGGCGTTGACCCACGTATCTTCGCAACCGCCGTGCCAGGCGGACGCGCGTGGAAATTCAGAGGGTTGCAGGCGGGTGGGGCGGCCTAATCGTCGCCTTTCGCGACGGCGGCCGTCGGATTTCCGGACGCCTCGCCGTCGAGGCCATAGCGCTGCATCTTGGCGTAGAGCAACTGCCGGTTGATGTTGAGGCGACGCGCCGCTTCGGTGCGGTTGCCGGCGCAAGCCTCGAGCGCGCGGCGGATCATGCGTGCTTCGAGCTGCGCCACGGCCGTCGGCAGGTCGCTCGATGCAACAGCTTCGTCATCATTCACACTGAGCGTCGCACCACCGAGGTCAAGATCTTCGGCGGCAATCACGGGGCTGCGCGTCAGCACGCAGGCGCGCTCGATCACGTTCCTGAGTTCGCGCACATTGCCGGGCCAGGAATACTGGCGGAGCTTCTCGATGGCGGAGCTCGCAAGCCGCGGCGGCGAACGCCCGGCTGTCGCCAGCGACAGGAAATGGTCCGCCAGCGGGACGATGTCGTCGGTTCGATCACGCAGCGGCGGCAGCTCGATCGGCACCACATTCAGCCGGTAATAGAGGTCCTCGCGGAAATCGCCGGATGCAACGAGCTTGGCGAGGTCACGGTGCGTCGCTGCGACGACGCGCGCGCCGACCCGCACCGGTTTGCCGCCGACCGGCGTGATCACGCGCTCCTGCAGCGCACGCAGGATCTTGGCTTGCATCGCCAGCGGCATGTCGCCGATCTCGTCGAGAAACAACGTGCCATCGCCGGCGTCACGAAATGCGCCGGCGCGATCGGCGGCGGCCCCGGTGAAGGAGCCTTTCACATGACCGAACAGCTCGCTCTCGAGCAGCTCCTGCGGGATCGCCGCGCAGTTCACCGCGACGAAAGCAGCGTGGCTGCGGCGGCTGTGGACGTGCAACGCGCGCGCGACCAGCTCCTTGCCGGTGCCGGTTTCGCCGCGGATCAGCACGGTGGCGTCTGCATCCGCGGCGAGCCCGATCTGCTTCTGGACGCGCCGCATCGCTTCGCTCGATCCGATCAGGCCTTCGGCTGTGATCGTGGTCTGGACAGAGGCGGGCGAAGCGCGCGGCGGCAGGTTCTCGAGCAGGGACCTCAACGCCTCACGCCCGATCGGCTTGACCAGATGGTCGAAGGCGCCGAGCCGCATCGCCTCGATGGTGTTGTCCGGACTTGCATAGGCGGTCAACACGATCACCGGCGGCGCATCCTCGCGCGCGCGGATCCGCCTCAGCACCTCGATGCCGTCCATGCCCCCGGGCATGCGCAGGTCGAGCAGCACCGCATCGGTATCCTGCGAGACCGCGGCCAGCGCCTCGCGGCCTGACGCAGCAGTGCGAACCAGATGGCCGAGATCGGCCAGGGTTTCCGCGAGGCCCTCGCGCAAGGCCGCATCATCATCGACGATCAGGACGGTTGCCATGGCAGATCGATCTCAAAACGGGTGCCTGTTGGGGTCTCGGTGAGCTGCGCCTCGCCGCGATGGGCGCGCGCAATCTCGCGCACGATCGCTAGACCAAGGCCGGTGCCTTCCGCGCGGGTGGACACGAAGGGCTCGAACAGCCGGTCCCTGATCTCAGTGCTGATGCCTGCGCCGGTATCGGTCACCCGAAGCAGCAGCCGGTCGTCGCGCCGCGCCGCTTCGACGACGACCTCACCGCCTGAAGGCGTATTCTGAATCGCGTTCAGGATGAGGTTGTCGAGTGCGCGCTGCACCTGGCCCGGATCGAACTGCACGGACCGGTCAGCGGGCTGGTCGGTCTCCGCGCGCAGGGCAAGGCCCTTCCGATCGGCAAGCTCGCGATGGATTTCGACCGTCGCCTGCAGGAAGGGTGAGAGATTGACCGGCCGCAGTTTTGGCGCCCCCGTGTGGGTCATTTCGAGCAGGTCGCGCAGCAGCGCATCCAGCCGTGCGACCTGCTGCAAGATCGCCTCGAGTGCGGAGGTCGTTCGCACCTCGTCGCGCGCGGCGAGGGCGTTCTCCGCCTTCAACCGCATCGCCGCGATCGGATTACGGATCTCATGCGCCAGATTGGCCGATAATCGTCCGACCGCGGCAAGCCGTTCGGCCGCCGCAGTGCGCCGGCGCTCCAATGCGAGCCGGCCGCCGGCGTCGTTGACGGCATCGACCAGCCGGTCGAGCTCGCGCTCGCCGGTATGTGGCAGGCGCGGTAGATCGGCCGGATCGTGCGGCTTGCCGAGCGTGACTTCCAGCAGCGCGATGCGGCGCGACCAGGCGTACAAGACCCAGGCCAGCCACAGCGCCGAGCCGAAGATGGTGAGCGCGAGCACCGTCAGGCCGGCCAGCAAATGATGATAGGCCGGCCCTTCCGCTGTGATCGCGCGCGTCATGGTCCAGGCGGTCGCGTGCGGCAGCAGACCTTGCACAGGACAGGCGTGGACGATCAGGGTCTGCGAGCGGCCGGGCTGGCGGATCACTGCAGGACGGCCGCTCTTCACGGCCTCCGAATTGACCTGCCTGATCGTGTTCAGTTCAGCGACAGGAAGATCGGTCTTTGGACCGGTGCCTTCATAGGTCGGAAAAGCATAAGCGAGCGAGCCGGCATCAGCCTGCCAGATGCCGCCTTCGACGCCGGGCTCATTGGCGAGTGCGGTCTGGACCACGGTGACCAGCTGTTGTTTCAGCGCGTCGTCGACCTGCGCGCCGCTCCGGCCGGCAATGAAGGCCTGATAGCTGTCGGCGATGTCACGGCAGCCGCGCAGCACGAGATCCTCCGCACGCGCGACGCGGGCATTGGATGATTGCTGGTAGGACTCGATCAGAAGGTAAGCGGTCGCAGCGCCGGAGATTGCCAGCATGATCCAGAGGGCTGACAGCCGGGAGCGAAGGGAGCGCATCGGACTTTCGCGCTTGAAAGAGATATCGCAAAGCAACGTCAGCGCGCATGTTTGGTTCCAGCTCGGGAACGGCGGCTTGCGCCACTCAGCGCGAGGATGCCTTCTCGGCCATCGCCTTGCGTAAGATGCGCGACAGCGATTCCACCGAATACGGCTTCTTGATCAGCTCGAAGCCGCGATGGGCGTTCTCCGCGAGCACATGGCTGTAGCCCGAGGTGAGAACGACGGGCAGGCCGGGATAGCGCTCGCGGATGATGCCCGCGAGCTCGACCCCGTTCATTCCGGGCATGATCACATCGGAGAAGACGAGATCGACCGCGAACTCGTCCTGCGCCAGGATCGCGAGCGCGTCATTGGCATTGGCGACGCGCCGGACCACATAGCCGAGATCTTCCAGGAGCTCGGTGGAGAAGCGGCCGACCTCGTCATTGTCCTCGACCACGAGCACGCGATAGCCGCGGCCGATGGTGGCCGGTTCGTTGCGGATCGCGTTCCCCTCGGCGTCGGTCTGCGGCGCTGCTGCCTGCGGGAGATAGATGGTGAAGGTCGCGCCCTGGCCAGGCCGGCTTGCCACCGCAATGTCGCCTTCGGACTGCTTGGCGAAGCCGAAGGCCTGGCTGAGGCCGAGGCCGGTGCCTTTGCCGACCTCCTTGGTCGTGAAGAACGGCTCGAAGATCGCGGTGAGGTGCTCCGGCGCGATGCCGGAGCCGGTGTCCGTCACCGAGATCGCGATGAAGGCGCCTGGCCGCGGCGGCTGGCCGCGTTGGGCAGGAATCAGGTCGGCGCGTCGCACAGCGATCTGGAGCTGGCCTTCTCCCTCCATCGCGTCGCGCGCGTTGACGGCGAGATTGATCAGCGCGGTCTGGAATTGCGCGACGTCGGCGAGCGTGAACAGATGGCGGTCGGGCACCGCGACGTCGATCAGAATGCGGCTTCCGACCAGTGGGCGGATCAGTCCTGCCACGTTCTCCACCTGCTCGCCGACATTGAACACCTGCGGGGTCAGCGGCTGGCGCCGGGCAAAGGCCAAAAGCTGCGCCGTCAGCTTGGAGGCGCGTTCGACCGTTTCGGCGATCGCATCGACATAGCGGCGGCGCCGCTCTTCGGGCAGATCACGCCGCCGCAGGAAGTCGGTGGCCGAGCGGATGATCGTGAGCAGATTGTTGAAGTCGTGCGCGACCCCGCCGGTGAGCTGCCCGACAGCCTCCATCTTCTGCGACTGCCGGAGCAATTCCTCGCCCTGGATGCGCTCGGTGATGTCGACGGCCTCGGCGACCGCCCCGGTGATCGCGTCATGCTGGTCGAACAGCGGACGCATCGAGAATTCGAAATGGCGCTCGCCACTCGGCAATTGCAGACGCATCTCGCTGCGGACCGTCTCGCCTGTGAGCACCGCGGTAAACGCCTTGCGCACGATGTCGGGCACGCCGTTGGTGGTGATGAACCACGGCGCGTCCCAGAACGGCTGGCCGATCACGTTGCCGGCGTCCGCGCCCATGCCGGCCAACGCGGTCTTGTTGATGTGCAGAACATTGCCGGCGACGTCGAGAATGGCCTGATACTGGTTGCTGGTCTCGAAGATGGCGCGCATCCGCGCCTCGTTGGCTTCGAGCTGCGCGGTGCGCTCCCTGATGCGCTGTTCCAGAGTCTCGTTGATGCGCCGCAGCTCGATCTCGGCCTGCTTGGCCGTGGTGATGTCATGGGCAACGCCGATGAAGCCGACATGCTTGCCCGTCGGGTCCCAGCGCGGCTGCGATTCCGAGCGCAGCCAGCGCCATTCGCCGTCGGCGCGGCGATAGCGCGCCTCCAGCACGAATGGCTTCAGCGAGGATTCGCCCGCGATCTGTTCAGTCAAAATGCGGGGCAGGTCGTCGGGATGCAGCACCTTGCGCCAGTCGAACACCAGCGCGCCCTCGTAAGGCTGGCCGAGGAAGTCGACATAGGCCTGGTTGACGAACGAGCGGGTGCGATCGAGCTTGGTCACCCAGATCGGCACCGGCGCGGAATCGGCGATCAGCCTGAAGCGGTGCTCGCTCTCGCGCAGCTTGGCCTGGGCCAGCATCTGGTCGGTGATGTCGATATGCGCGCCGACCAGGCGCAGCGCGCGGCCGCTCCGGTCGCGTTCGATCTCTGCGATCACGCGGATCCACCTGACCTCGCCGTCATTGGGGCGGATGATGCGGTATTCGGCGGTGTAGTCTTCAGCGGTCCCCTTCACCGCATTGATGAACTGCTGTTCCGCCTGTGCGCGGTCCTCGGGATGAAGCCGCTTGACCCAGTCCTCATGGGTTTCGTTGGCCGCCTCCGGCGGCAGGCCGTGAATGATCAGATATTCGGGCGAGCGGCGATTGCGGAAGCCGTCGCGCAGGTCGACTTCGAGCCCGCCAACCCGGCCGATGCGCTGGATGCGCGCAAGCTCCGCCTCGCGCGCCTGCAAAGCATGGTAGGCTTCGTCGCGGTCGCGGGCGAGCTCTTCGAGGTGCTGGCGGAGTTCGGCCGTGGCAGCGCCACCGGGATCGTGATCGTGCAGGACGTCATGAGGAGCGTCCGGGCGGGTCATTGGCACCTGCGTTATCGGTCTTGGAGCCAGCAATCACTTTGAGCAATGGACCGGCGGTGAAGCGGGAGCGTGGCAACATTGGGATGGAGGAAGGTCAATCGATCTGCGGATGAAGACGAGCCGGCCGACGTCGGCGCGTGATGAGAACGTGGGGCTGCAGAAAAAGTTCCGGCCGGCCCGGGAACGACTGATAGGGTTGGGCGTCGTCAGGCCCTGAACAACGCAACGCGCCAGGAGCTCTCCGTGAAGCTGTTCGTTTGCCAGGCCTGTCAGAACATCCTCTATTTCGAAAATCGCGTCTGCCAGCGTTGCGGCCATCAACTTGCGTTCATGCCGGAGCGGCAGATCCTGTCGGCGATCGAGCCGGCGGCCAACGGCTTTCGGACCTTGGCTGACAACACGGACGGCCGCTTCTTCTGCGCCAATGCCGCGCATGATGTCTGCAACTGGCTGCTCGAACCGGGCGAGAGCGCGGGCTTTTGTCGCGCCTGTCGTCACAATGGCACCATTCCGAATCTCTCGGACCCCGCTCAGCTCGCAGGTTGGCGGGAGCTGGAGGTGGCCAAGCACCGGTTGTTCTATTCGCTGATCCGTTGGCAGCTGCCGGTGAAGACGCGGATCGAAGACCCGCAGCATGGCCTGATCTTCAACTTCCTGGCCGACGGTCCTGACAGCCATCAGCGGGTCCTGACCGGCCACGACAACGGACTCATCACCATCGCGCTCGCGGAGGCCAATGATATCGAGCGCGAGCGGCGCAGGCTCGAAATGGGCGAGCCCTATCGCACCTTGCTCGGTCATTTCCGCCACGAGGTTGGCCATTATTTCTGGGACGTGCTGGTGCGCGATGCCGGCAAGCTCGAGGCGTGCCGTGCCGTGTTCGGCGACGACAGTCAGGATTACGGCGCGGCGCTCCAGCGCCATTATGACCAGGGCCCGCCCGCCGATTGGCAGCAGAATTTCGTCTCGGCCTACGCGGCCACGCATCCCTGGGAGGATTTCGCCGAGACCTGGGCGCATTACCTGCACATCGTCGACACGCTCGAAATGGCCTCCGAATTCGGCATGGAGGTCAACCCGCCGGCCGACCAGACCGGAGGACTGACCGCGCGCGTCACCTTTGATCCCTATGTGACCAAGGACTTCCAGGCCATCGTCACGGCGTGGCTGCCGTTCACCTTCGCGATCAACAGCGTCGCGCGCGCCATGGGCGTGCGCGATCTCTATCCGTTCATCCTGACCCCGCCGGTGATCGGCAAGCTCGGCTTCATCCACGGCCTGGTGCAGGAGGGGGCGAAGGGAAGGGCCGAGGGGAAGTTTGGGGATAAGCCCAAAGCGGAGACGAGGGCAGAGCTCAAGGCCGGGTGATCCCGTCTTGACTCCTTAGAACATAAAGTGAACAAAGGCGCGCGAGCCGAAATGAGAATTGGCCATGTCGCCTGATCCGAAACCAGCGCCCGAGGATGACGAACTGGAAGCTGCCGTCGACCAGGCCATTGCGGCCTGCGGCGGTGACCAGCGCGCGACCATTCGCGCGCTGATCGTTGCGAACGATTATCTGGAGACCGAGGTCGGCGAGCTGATGAAGGCGGTCTCGCGTGCGTATGCCAGAGGGCGCTTCCACAGCTATTCCGGCTGACCCCAGCGGGTCGGCTTTGCCGCAGTGCCGCCCGCCATGCGGAGCGGGTTGCTTACGGCCGATTTTGCTATAGACGAACCCATAAAGCCCGCGGTCCACGCCTTCGCCGCGGGAGGGGAGCCCGCCCAAAGGTATCAAGCAAGAACATGTTCAAGACCATTCTGATCGCCAATCGCGGCGAGATCGCTTGCCGGGTCATCAAGACCGCCCGTCGCATGGGAATCAGGACCGTCGCGGTCTATTCGGAAGCCGATCGCGATGCGCTGCATGTCGAGATGGCCGATGACGCCGTACTGATCGGACCGCCGCAAGCGGCCGAGAGCTATCTTCTGATCGATCGCATCGTCGAGGCCTGTCGCAAGACCGGCGCCGAAGCGGTGCATCCGGGCTACGGTTTTCTCTCTGAGCGCGAGGCCTTTCCGCGCGCGCTTGCCGAGGCCGGCATCGTCTTCATCGGGCCCAATCCAGGCGCGATTGCCGCGATGGGTGACAAGATCGAATCCAAGAAGGCCGCTGCCAAGGCCAAGGTCTCGACCGTGCCGGGCTTTCTCGGGGTGATCGAGGACGAGCGGCATGCGGTGCGGATCGCCGACGACATCGGCTATCCCGTGATGATCAAGGCGTCCGCCGGCGGCGGCGGCAAGGGCATGCGCATCGCGCACTCCACGTCCGAGGTTGCGGAAGGCTTCACCCTGGCCAAGGCTGAAGCCAAATCATCGTTCGGCGACGACCGCGTCTTCATCGAAAAATTCATCGTCGATCCCCGTCATATCGAGATCCAGGTGCTCGGCGACAAGCATGGCAACGTGATCTATCTCGGCGAGCGCGAATGCTCGATCCAGCGCCGCAACCAGAAGGTCATCGAGGAGGCGCCGTCGCCGCTGCTCGACGAGGAGACGCGGCGCAAGATGGGCGAGCAGGCGGTCGCGCTCGCCAAGGCCGTGAACTACGACTCCGCAGGCACGGTCGAGTTCGTTGCCGGGCAAGATAAGAGCTTCTACTTCCTGGAGATGAACACCCGCCTGCAGGTCGAGCATCCGGTCACCGAGCTCGTCACCGGCGTCGATCTCGTCGAACAGATGATCCGCGTCGCCGCCGGCGAGAAGCTGGCGCTGTCGCAGAAGGACGTCAGCCTCACCGGCTGGGCGGTGGAATCGCGCGTCTATGCCGAGGACCCTTTCCGCAACTTCCTGCCCTCGATCGGGCGGCTGGTGAAGTATCGTCCGCCGGCGGAGAGCAAAGCCGACGGCATCACGGTGCGCAACGACACCGGCGTGCAGGAGGGCGGCGAGATCTCGATCTACTACGATCCGATGATCGCCAAGCTGATCACGCATGCGCCGTCGCGCGCGGCGGCGATCGAGGCGCAATCGACCGCGCTCGATGCGTTCTATGTCGATGGCATCAGGCATAACATCCCGTTCCTGTCGGCGCTGATGAACCATCCGCGCTGGCGCGAGGGCCGGCTGTCGACCGGCTTCATTGCCGAGGAATTCCCGAAGGGCTTTGCCGCGCATGCGCCGGCGGGGGAGATCGCACGGCGGCTGGCCGCAGTCGGCGCCGCGATCGATCACGTGCTCGGCGAGCGCAAGCGGCAGATTTCGCAGCAGATGATCGGCCGCCCGGTGAAGCGTCAGGGACGCCGCGCGGTCTGGCTCGACCGTGACGAGATCCTGCTCGACATCATCAGGGAGGACGGCAGCATTGCCGTGCGCTTCATCGGAGCCGACGGTCATGCAGGACCTGCGCATCATCTGGTCTCGAGCTGGAAGCCCGGTGATCCCGTCTGGGAAGGCACGATCGACGGTGCCGCGATCGCGGTGCAGACCCGCCCGCTTCCGAATGGCGTGCGGCTCGCCCACCAGGGCGTCGAGGCGGCAGTCTATGTCTACACCGAGGCCGAGGCGGCTTCGGCGCGCCTGATGCCGGTCGTCACGGCCGGCGACAGCGGCAAGACGGTGCTGTGCCCGATGCCGGGGCTGGTGGTCTCGATTGCGGTCACCGAGGGCCAGGAGGTCAAGGCCGGCGAGACGCTTGCTGTGATCGAAGCGATGAAGATGCAGAACGTGCTGCGCGCCGAACGCGACGGCACGGTGAAGAAGATCCACGCTTCCCCTGGCGCGACGCTCGCGGTCGATGCGCTGATCCTGGAGTTTGCTTAGTGCTATCCGCGAGGTCGTGCGGGTGGTCAGGCAGGCTTTGCGTTCTTTGACTCCGTCATTCCGGGGCGATGCGAGGCATCGAACTCAGGTGCGCAATTGCGCACCTGAGAATCTCGAGATTCCGGTCCGGTCCTTCGGACCGTCCCGGACTGACAGGAGAGGATGATGATTTTCCATGCACGCCGCGAACAGCTGCGTTCGATCCTGACGGGTGATCGCTGTATCCGTCCGGGCTCGGTCTACGACGCGATCTCGATCCGCATCGCCGAAGACCTCGGCTTCGAGCTCGGCATGTTCGGCGGCTCGGTGGCTTCGCTCGCCGTGCTCGGCGATCCCGATATCGCGCTGATCACGCTGACTGAGCTCGCTGAGCAGATGCGGCGGATGTCGCGCGCAGCGTCCTTAGCCGTGCTGGTCGATGCCGATCACGGCTACGGCAACGCGCTCAATGTCCGCCGCACCGTGCAGGAGCTGGAGGCGGCGGGCGCCGCAGGGCTGACCATCGAAGACACGCTGCTGCCACAGGCCTTTGGCGAGGCAAAGACGCAGCTGATCTCGCTCGACGAGGGCATCGGCAAGATGAAGGCGGCGCTCGACGGCCGCGGTGATCCGTCGCTGGTGATCCTCGGGCGCACTGGGGCCGCGTCGATCACCTCGCTCGATGATGCGATCGCGCGGGCGCGCGCCTATCAGGCCTGCGGAGTGGACGGGCTGTTCTTCACCGGTATCACCGCGCGCGCCGAGCTCGATGCGATCTCCGAGGCGACGGCGCTGCCGATCGTGCTCGGCGGCGCGCCGGCGGAGATGTCGGATCCGGACTATTTAGCCTCGCGCCGCGTGCGGATTGCGCTGCAGGGCCATGCGCCGATCGCGGCCGCGACGCAAGCCGTCTACGACACGCTCAAAGCGCTGCGCGAAGGCACTTCACCGAAACAGCTGAAGGGGCTAGCCTCGGCGGAGCTGACCGCGCGCGTGACCCGCGAGGCTGATGTGAAGGCGCGCGGTCGCGCGGTTCTCGGACTGAAGCAATGACGACGGACGACACCATTGTGCATGTCATGGTTCGTGGCCGGGTGCAGGGCGTCGGTTACCGCGCCTGGGTCGAGGACCAGGCGACGCTAAACGGCCTCGAGGGCTGGGTGCGCAACCGCCAGGACGGCAGCGTCGAGGCGGTGTTCGCCGGCCCCGCCGCCGACGTCGCCGAAGTGATCGAATTGTGCCGCAAGGGACCGCCGGCCTCCCGCGTGGATTCCGTCAGCAACATGCCCGCCCATGCCGACCAGCTCAAGCTGCGCCGCGCAGGCGAGGAGTTCTCGGTGCTGCCGACGGTTTGAGAGCCTTCAACCCGCTGCCGAAATCACCAACGCCTGAATCCGGCCCTCGATCGGGCCGTTGCCGAAACGTGACCTGAGCGCTTCTGCAGCCGCATGCGTTGCAGCCTCCAGGCCGGGCGCTCCGCGGGCTTCGATTTCGCCGCGCATCGGCGTGCCCTGGCACAAGGCGATCGCCACATCCTCGGCTGAGTTTGCCCGGCTTCGATGCGCCACTGTCTCGATGGCAATATCGGTGAAGCCCGCCTTGCTCAGGTCGGAACGGATCTGTGCGGCGTCATGATAGCCGTGCGGCGTGCGCTTCAGGAATTCCGGCGGATTGGCAGGAAACACCCGCCGCATGGCCTGACAGACCGTGTCGGTGAATTCATTCTCCTCGATGCAGTCCCAGACGTTGAAGACAAAGTGGCCACTTGGGCGCAGCATGCGTCGCGCTTCGCTGTAGCCCTCGACCCGGTCCGGGAAGAACATCGCGCCGAACTGACAGACGACGACGTCGAAGCTTGCATCAGGGAAGGGCAGCGCAAGCGCGTCCGCCTGCTGCCAAGCAATCCCGCGCCGTTCGCCGAGGCGCGTCTTCGCCTGCGCAAGCATGGGCTCGTTCAGGTCGGTCACGGTGAGCCGGGTGGCCTCAGGCATCCCGGCTGCGAGCGCGGCGGTGACCGCCCCGGTGCCCGCGGCCGTCTCCAGCACATCATGCGGTGCAAGCTCCTTGACCCGCTCCGCAAGATCCTGCGCGTAGGGCGCGAAGATCATCGGCACGAGCAGCCGATCGTAGAGCTGCGGAATCGCTCCCGTAAACGCCTTGTCGGACTGCGTCATCATTTCGCTCCTTTGGCGGGCCCGGCGCTCGGCACGGCAAAGTGCCGCAACCTGAGCCGGCGATCGACGATGCACATTGGTCAATGCAGCTTGCGGCAGGTTCATTGTCGCGGAACGGGACGGGCTCCGGTTGAGGCTCCGGCCCCTTGACATCCGTCCGGTTCAGTCAGATATTTCTGTTATGACAGAAATAACCGGTAAAAAGAAACTCCCCCCGGCGATCGAGCGTTTCATCCTCAATTGGGGCGACATGGGCGATCAGTGGGGCGTCAACCGCTCCGTGAGCCAGATCCACGGCCTGCTTTATCTTGCCGAACAGCCGATGACGGCGGAGGACATCGCCGACACGCTCGGCATGGCGCGTTCCAATGTCTCCAATTCGCTGAAGGAGCTGCTCGCCTGGAATCTGATCCGTCGCGTGCCGATCCTCGGCGACCGCCGCGATCATTTCGAGGCCGAGACCGACATCTGGGAGGTGGCGCAGCGGATCGCCGCCGGCCGCAAGGAGCGGGAGATCGATCCGGCGATCGCGGCGCTGCGCGCCAGCGTCGCCGAGGCGACCGACGATCCGACCACCAGCCCGGTTGCCGCGAAGCGGCTGAAGGACATGCTGGCGTTCACTGAGCTGGTCGACCGGTGGTTCACCCAGATGCTCAAAGTGCCGCGGCCGCGCCTGGTGGCGCTGATCAAGCTCGGCGAGAAGATCGCAAATCTGCTGCCGTCCGGAAAGTCCAGGTCAGGCAGCGCGTAGGTGAGTGGAGGGTGTCATGGCGTCGGCGCGATCTCACAGGCTTTCAACACCCTCCAATGCCAGGCTCCGTGATGATCACCGCTTCCGTGCATTGTTGTCGGCGGAAGATTGGGGCCGTTTGCCGGTGTCGATCTGGCGGCGCTTCTCCACGCGGCTCGCCGACGGCGCCACCGTGATCTATGTCGGCGAGATCGAGCATGCGCAGCTCAGCCGCGCCGGCTGGTGGTTTGCGCAGGCGGCGCGGCTGATCGGCGGGCCGCTGCCGACCTCGGCCGACACCGGCGTGCCGATGATCGTCGCGGTGACCGAAGATGCCGCCAGCGACGGCCAGATCTGGACCCGCATCTGCGGCCGGATCCACGGCTTTCCGCAGGTGATCCATTCGGCCAAGCGCTTTGCCGGGCCGACGGGACTGGAGGAATATCTCGGCTGGGGTCTCAGTATGAGTCTGCGGGTCTGCGTCGCCGATGGTGCGCTCGAATTTCACAGCACCGGCTACGCGATCGCATTTGCCGGTCTGCGCTGCCCGCTGCCGTCCTGGCTCACGCCCGGCGATGTCGTCGTTACGCATTCCGATCTTGGCGAGGGCGCGTTCCGCTTCACGCTCGAGATCACGCATCCGCGCTTTGGCCGCATCATCAGCCAATCCGCCGTGTTTCGGGAGGCCTCCTCATGACGCCGCTGTTGTGGACGCTCATTGCCATCCAGGTCGTCATGGGCGTGTTCGATACCTTCTACCATCACGAGTTCACCGAGCGCCTCGCCTGGCGGCCGTCGCAACAGACCGAGCTGAGGCTGCACGGCGGACGCAATCTGCTTTATGCGGCGCTCTTTCTCGGATTGGGCTGGTTTGAGCTCCACGGCCTCTGGGCCTGGCTCGTCATCGCGGTGCTGCTGGCGGAGATCGCGATCACGCTGACGGATTTCGTCGAAGAGGATCTGACCCGCAAGCTGCCGGCAAGCGAGCGCATCAATCATACGCTGCTGGCGATCAACTACGGCGCCATCCTTGCGTGGCTGGTGCCGGTCCTGGTCGGTTGGGCGATGCAGCCGACCGCAGTCGTGGCCGCGTATGCAGGCCTGCTGAGCTGGATCGCCGCGGCGGCCTGCATCGGCGCCGGCCTGTGCGGTCTCCGGGATTTTGCCGCCGCAAGGCGCCTTGCGCGCCTGGCAACGCCGCCTGCGGGTGAACTGGTCGCGGTGCTGCCGCCGGCGCAGACGGTACTGGTCACCGGCGCGACCGGCTTCATCGGCGGCCGCCTCGTCGCAAGCCTCACCGAAGCCGGTCATCACGTCATTGCGCTGGTGCGCAACCGGGCCAAGGCAGCATCGCTGCCGCTGCCGATCACGCTGATCACCAGTCTCGATCAGCTTCCGTCCGACACACGGACCGATGCGGTGGTCAATCTCGCGGGCGAACCGATCGGCGATCAAGCATGGACCGAGGCCAAGCGGCAGACGATCCTGCAGTCACGCCTCTCCGTGACATCAGATGTCGTGCGCCTGATCGGTCGTTTCGATCGCAAGCCCATGGTGCTGGTCAATGGCTCGGCGGTCGGCTGGTACGGCCTGTGGCAGGATCAGCCGCTGACCGAGTCCGCCAAATCGCACGCCTGCTTCAGCCATGATCTGTGCGAAGCGTGGGAGCGGGCGGCGAAAGCTGCCGAGGCCCACGGCGTGCGGGTGGTCGCCTTGCGGATCGGCCTGGTGGTGGCGCGAGACGGCGGGGTCCTGTCGCGGCTGTTGACGCCGTTCGAATTCGGGCTCGGCGGCCCGCTCGGCTCCGGCCTGCAATGGATGTCATGGATCGAGCGCGACGACCTGGTCCGGTTGATCGCCCATGTGATCGCCAAGAAGGACCTGTCGGGCCCGATCAACGCCACCGCGCCGCTGCCGGTGCGCAATCTCACCTTCACCGCGGAGCTGGCGCGGCGGCTGCGGCGGCCGGCGCTGCTCCGCGTTCCCGCAGGATTGTTGCGCAGGATCGGTGGCGATTTCGCGAATGAGCTGCTGCTCGGCGGCCAGCGCGTGCTGCCGAACAAGGCGCTCAGCAACGGATTCGTGTTCCGCTATCAGAGCCTGCGCAGCGCGCTGGAGGCAATCCTGTGACGCTTCAGCGCGCGGCTCTGGCCACGGTCACCGACGGCAGCTCGCCATAGGTCTCGCGATAATAGCGGGCGAAGTGTCCGGGATTGGCGAAGTTGCAGGCGGCCGCGGCCGACGCCACGGTGGCTGTGGGATCGCCGGAGAGCAGCATGTCGCGGGCGCGACGCAGGCGCACCGATTTGGTGAAGGCGATCGGTGAATAGCCGCGCACGCGTTCGAACGCCCGGAACAACGAGCGCGCGCTGACGCCGGCCTCGGCGACAAGGCGCTCGATGGTGATGGCCTCGCGCCAATTCGCCTCGATGAACTCCTCCAGCCGCCTGACCAGGCCGAAGTCGGGGAGGGGGCCGGGCGCGGCAATCTGGTCCCTCAGCTTGTGGCGGCTCGTGGAGAGGAAGGCGATCTGCACGGCGTCTTCCAGCTCGCGATAGACCGCGGACGTGAATCCGGATGGAGCCTCGTTAAGCTGGCGCGCCAGGAACTCGAGCAGACGAAACAGGCTGCGCGCCTGCGGATCGTCGGCGGAAATCGCGCTGTCGAACTGGTAGTTGGCTTTCGGCTTGACATCAACGAGCGCGGCCAGGCGCCGCAGCAGCGCGTCCTGTTTGATGCGCAAGGTAAGCCGCTCATGGCCGCCCTGACAAACCATCTGCCAGGACACTCCGGCCGAGGTGACCGCGAATTGCCGCTCGTTGATGTCGGTGACCTGGCGACCGATGCAGGCGAGCCCGCGTCCTTTGAGCGCGATCTGCAAGCGAACGAAATCGGCGGCGAAGGCGTCGGCGACGAGATCGCAGCTTGTGGCTCCGAAGCCGAGCGCAATGGTTTCGAGCTCGACAGCATTGAGCCGGGCGTGAAGGCCGCCGGTGTTGCGTATATCGACGCGATCGGCACCCAAGAGGTGAGTCCCAAGCTGCCGCAGCTCCTCTGGATCGGACGTCCGGATCAGGGGGAAGTGATGCAGTGGATCAGGACGGGCTTCGCTCATCTCGATGCAGCTTCGCTCATCGTCACGCGCATGACTTTGCGAGGAACCTGCAACGTCGGTTTGCGCAAGAGCCGACGGCACATCGATTCCGCTTCCTCGCCTGCTGCTCATGCTACATGACGAGGGGATCGCGTCAATTCTGCCGGCCTCGGATCGCGCTCATGTGCACGTCGTTCCGGCGTCCAGCATGCGCGACGATCGGCCTCGCGCACATGGGGATCAGACCGCTTCCGGCAGTCTGGCCGTCGTCGCGCCGAAGATGTCCTGAAATGCCTGCCGAAGCGCGATATCGACGTCGGTCATTCCGACGGGAAGGCCGAGATCGACGAGGCTGGTGACGCCATAACGCGGATCCACCACGCCGCATGGCACGATGGCGGCGAAATGCGACAGGTCCGGCTCGACATTGATGGCGATGCCGTGAAAGGACACCCAGCGCTTCAATCGCACGCCGATGGCGGCGATCTTGTCCTCGTAACCAGAGCCCTTGTCCGGACGCTTCACCCAGACGCCGACGCGGTCCTCGCGCCGCTCGCCGCGGACGTTGAAGGCCGCCAGGGTGCGGATGATCAGCTCCTCCAGCGTCGCCACATAGGCCCGGACATCAGGCCGTCGCCGCTTCAGATCCAGCATCACATAGGCCACGCGCTGGCCGGGACCGTGATAGGTCACTTGCCCGCCGCGGCCGGTCTGAATCAACGGGAAGCGGGGATCGAGCAGGTCTTCAGCTCTTCCCGAGGTGCCGGAGGTGTACAGCGGCGGGTGCTCGAGCAGCCAGACCATCTCCGGGGCCTCATGGGCCGCGATCGCGGCGGCACGGGCCTCCATGAACGCGGTGGCCTCGGCATAATCCACCGGCGAATCCGAGATACGCCATTCCACCTCGCTGCCGGAGGGGGCGGCAAAGCTGGTCAGATCGAGGTTTTCGCGGCTGTTAACCATTGGCTAACCACAACATGATGATGTCGGCGCAGGCAATTTAGTCGTGACTTCGGTGGTCTTGCAGTGTCAACCCTCGATAAAGTGACCGTCGACCTCATGGTCGTCCTCGGGACCTCCTCCATGCCCATCCATCAGGTCTTGCGCCTGTCGCGCGGCGCCATCATCGAACTTGATGCCACCGAGGCCGACGAGGTCAAGGTGCTGGCCAATAATTTGCCGATCGCCAGCGGCGTGGTTCTGGTCGACCGCAACCGGATCGCGGTCGAGGTCAAGCAGATGTTGCCGAAATCACCCGGCGGCGGCGCCCGATAGGCGAGGAAAACGTCCACAAACCTTCACTTTGAGGGTATGGCAGGCCTTGTGGCCCATGCACCGATTTGTTACATCGGCGCCACTGATCTGGACCGGCCTGAGCCGGTTCCCGAGGCCGGTTCCGGCCTTCCCTTCGCGCTCGTGGCGGAATTGGTAGACGCGCTGCCTTGAGGTGGCAGTGGGTAACACCGTGGGGGTTCGAGTCCCTCCGAGCGCACCAAGGAACTGACCCCTCTCAATCACTAACTTATTGAAAACGCCGCAAGATTTTTGCGGCGATTTTGGCGCTATTGCTGTTTCGTCGAATCTTGAGATACAAAGTGGGATCATTTTGGGATACACGATAGGAACGCGCACCTTGGTAAGGCCGGAAGATCGCGACCGATTCCTGATCACGCGGGGCGGCATCTATTACTATTTTCGGCGAGTGCCGAAGTCGGTCGCCCATCTCGACGAGCGTGCGCCGTTCGCCCGGCAGAGCCTCAAGACGGACGACATCGCCAAGGCCCGGCCGCAACGAGACATCCTCGAAGCTGCCGACAATACCTTGTGGGCGTCGATGCTCACGGAGGGTGGAAAGACCGAAGCGGCCTTGGCCGCTCACAAGGTCGCCCGAGCCCGAGCGGAGGCGCTTGGGTTCACCTACCGCCCGAACAGCGAGATCGCCCAGATGCCCATAGAGGACATTGTCAGGCGCTTCGCGGCGATCAACGATCTCCGCACGCCGGTTGCGGCCGAGACGGCCGTCCTGGGCGGCGTGGAGCGGCCGAAGGTCAAGGTGAGCGAAGCCTTCAAGGTCTACTGTGAAGAGATCACGGCCGCCGAGATCGCCGGCAAAAGCGAAGAACAGAAGAAGGCGTGGAAGAAGGTCAAGCAGTATGCCGTCGATGCCTTCATCAAGGTGATCGGCGAAGACCTGCCAATCGAGGCCATCACCCGCGATCACGCGAAGAAGTTCCATCAACATTGGGCCAAGCAGATCGCGCCGACCGATGGCAAGGACAAGAAGTCGGCCTCGCTAGGGAAGCGTCGCATGGGCGACATGAGCGTCCTGTTCAAGCGATACTTCGCGCACCTCGGCGACGATGAGCGCGACAACCCGTTCGAGGGGCTGACCTTCAATCAGAAGTTCAAGAAGCGGCGCCTGCCGTTCCCGATTGAGTGGGTGCGCGACACGATCCTGAAGCCCGGCGCGCTGGCGGGTATGAACGACGAAGCTCGGCATATGGTGCTGATCGCCATCGAGACCGGCGCCCGGCCCATCGAGCTTCGCTACCTCAATGAGGACAGGATCAAGCTGCACGACAAGGTGCCGCACATTCTGGTCGAGCCGTCGTTCGATCCAGACGAGCCGCATGAAGTGAAGACGGTGTCGTCGGTCCGGCGCATCCCGCTCGTCGGCGTCGCACTCGAAGCCATGAAGCTGCACCCGAAGGGATTCCCGCGCTACCGCGACACGGGCAACACGCTATCGCAGACCGTGAACAAGTACCTGCGCGAGAACAAGCTTCAGCCGACTGGCAAGGAAACGCTCTATTCGTTCCGGCACACCTTCGAGGACCGCATGAAGGAGGCTCGGATCGACGACGAGCTTCGGAAGATTCTGATGGGGCACTCCATCGACCGCGAGATGTACGGGTCCGGCGGATCGCTGAAGCTCTATCATGAAGAGATGCTGAAGATCGTCTTCCCGTTCGACAAGTCTATCGTCTGACGCGGCGCAGAGCGCGAGCCATCGTGCTCTCGCTCGCCTTCTTCGCCTCGATCTCGCTTTCAAGCCGCTCATAGAGCGGCAGATAAACCTCGCCGCCTTGTGGCGCGCGCTGCATGGCGATAGCAAGCCGGTCGAGGCAGCGTTCGAGAAGTTCGACGGTGATCTCCGCATCGGCAGAAATCTTGCCGATCGCCCTGTTATCGTTGGCGTGTCTCACCGCTTGATCCTGTTCATCATGTCGGTGTCACGAATCCGGTATTGGTCGAGCGCCATTTCGCGCATCGCGTCGCAGAGATCGGCGTTGCCGCCGAACGCCTTGGCGCGCTCGATCATCCCGACGACGTGGACGCCGCGCTCGATCTCGACGGCCCGGTGCATCCCGCATTCCAGCGTGTCGCGGATGCGGCGCACGCGCTCGGCTCTGGTCTCGCTCATTGCCGCCGCCCCGTTGGCTTGCCGATGCTGTTGTCGGCGCCCTGAGCGATCAAGCTCAAGTCGCCGCAATCGCAATGCGGGCAGTGAAGGATATCAGCGAACAGCCCAGGCGAGCGATACTTAGTAGCCTCTGCCGATCCGAACTTGGCGCCGCAGTCGTCGCATTCCAAATCCGCTCCCGGCTGAGTCGCGGTCGCATAGAAGCGCAGAGCCTCCGCGCAAAGATCGCTGTCCGTCCTCCCCAGCGTCGTCTCGTCCCCATTGCTCAACACCTCGGCAAGCGCGTGCATATGAAAGTGATCCGTCAACGAATTTCTCCCAGCAATGTTCTATGTACGTTCTCCTACCGATTATCCGAATAAGGAGTCAAGTCCTACTTCGGATAACCGGAATACACCAATCGCGTGTGCGCCTCGCGCTAGGCAACGTCCAAGACCGGAATGGTGACGGTGCGGCGAACAGCCCGCAGGCCCGCGATGACGGCATCGATGCGCATGCTGATCTCGAAGGCCCGGAAGCCGGCCTCGATCAGCGCGCTTGCGACGGAATCGACATCGGGCTCTGCGCGATGCGCGAAGGCGGCGTCGATCATCTTCGTGGTGGTATCGTCTCTAGTGTGCGACATCGATCGGCATGTCCTGCAAGAGTGCATGTTGGTCGGGGTGGATGGTGAGGCGTTCTTTCCTCTTCCCCTTGAACCGCACCGGCTTGACGGCGGTAGGATCGCGGAGGAAGGGGAAGCGTTCGTGGATGCCGGTGACGATCTCGACCAGGGCGAGGACGGTCTGCGGCATCGAGAGGCCGAGCTTGTCGGCGACGTGCTGAAGCTCCGCGCGGACTTCGTCGGGCAAGGTCTTCGCGCGGGGCACCGCAACGAAGTCCCAGCCGAGCCATCCGAGCACCGCTTCGAGGCTTTCGAGACCCGGCTTGTTCTTGCGGCGCCATGCCTTGATCGAAGCGCGGCGGACGCCAGAACCTTCCTCGGTCTCGTCATAGGTGACGCGGAGACGTGCCATCTCCGCGAACACCAACTTGACATGCGGACCGACGCGGTCCGGCATTGTGACCGTGCGCCGGTTAGCCCGCTCGCGCCGGTGGCTAGTCATGCGTCGGCCCTGCCGCCATCTCGGTCGAGATGTTCATCATGCCGATGACGCCGATCATCGACGGCTCGTCTTCAGCCTGAAATAGAACGCGGCGGTTCTGGTGATCCGGGTGCATTTGAATCGTGCTCGCCTTGAATGAGCCGAGCATCGTCTTCATGAACTGACCGTTGAGGCCGAACGCCGCGATCTCTCCGTTGATGTCGGCCTCGACCACGTCAACACCGCCGCCGGTCTGACTGCCGACCGCGACGACGAAGCCTTCGTCTGACCCGGCGCACTGCAACCGATAGCCCTGATCCTTGAGCGCGAACGGTTCGAGCAGCGCGACGGCGCTGGCGCACGCCTCGCGTTCGAGCTTGATGCGCGTATCGCAAGGGTTTGAGACCAGCGGCGTATAGTTTGGATAGGTGCCGAGCAGCAACGAAGAGCAGAAGCGAGTCGTCGGCGTCGATACGAAGATCGAATGTTCGTTGACGACGATCTGCACCTCCTCGGCCGAGCGGAAGAGCCGCAGGATTTGCGACACGGTCTCGGCGCTCAAGATGACGCCAGGGCGACCGCTGCCGTCCTGCGGCATGTCCTCGGCGCCCTCGGGCAGGGGCACCGACGACATGATCAAGATCATCCCCGTGGTGCCAACCGCCGCGAGGCGCCCGTTCGCGACGTGGAAGAACACGCCCTGCATTGCCGAGTTGGGGACCGTCGAAAGCTCCTGGGCGGTGTGGCTGAAGAGCTTGACCAGATCGGCGCCGTCGAGCGTGAACGTCGCGCCGTCCTCCTTGTACTGCCGCGCAGGCCAATCCTCGGCGGCGAGGGTGGGGAAGCTCGTGCGAGACCGGCCGGCCTTGACGATCATCTCGAACTTGGCTTCGTCGAAGTCGATGGTGACATCGGCGCCCTTGGGAAGACGATCAACGACTTGCTTCAGCTTCGCAGCATCGACGGTGGTCGAGCCCTTCCGGCTCAATTCGCATTCGCCCGACGCTTCGACCTGCATCTGAAAGTCGGTCGTGGCGACGTGCAGCATGCCGTCTTCGGCAATGATGCGCGCGTTGTTCGCGATAATGGCCGGTGAGTTCTTCGGTGCGCTCGAAACGCCGCGCGTCACGATCTCTGCGAGCTTGTCGCGATTGATCTTCAGCTTCACAGTTAGTCTCCCCTGATTAGACGTAGAAGTGACGGCGCTCGCCGATGTGCGCGATGCACTCTTCGAGCGACGGAAATTTCGGGTTGATGAAGAGGTTGAGGCGGTGGGCCGCGTCATCGTGGAGACCGGCGCGAATAAGCGCATCGATCTCGTCAGCTACTTCCAAGTTGTCGAGCGTGGCGAGGTGCCGACGCGCGACCATCGGGTCGCCTTCTGCGAGCGCGGCATCGGCACTCTGAAGTGCGGCCAGGTCCTCCGTGCTGATGTCGGACATCACTGGCCCGCGCGCGCTTCGATAGCGGAAACCACGAAGACCGGGAGGTGATCGGTCGGATACGGGAGCCGCACTTTCCCATCGAGCGCGCGGACCCTGAAGGGGCGCATCTCGTCGAGGCAACTTTCCAATGCGGCAAGCATCCCCTTCGACCAACCACGGTCGGCATAGAAGACCGAATAGTCGGCAGCCTTGCGCCAAGCGAGACCGAGCGCGATGCCAAGCTCACGCTCTGCCGGATCGTTGTCGTTCAAGACTTGAGTGAGGAGGAGGTGAGATGCCTGGGCGCTCTCATTGCGGAGCGCGCAGTCTTTCAGGCAGCGACGTGCGTAGGCGACGTTCGCGTTGACCTCGCCCGCATAGGGCGATTCCAAGATGACGAGTTTGATTGACATGGTCCGTTGCCCCTCCCGTGAGGCTGCAACGGACCATAGATATTTATATCCGTTCTGTCAACGGACATGGAGGATATAACGGATGATGCAGGAAGGTTACAGTTCGCAACATCCGACAATCCGATGGAGCGATTTTACCTGAGAGCGAGGAAGATCAACGATCGCAGCGTCGCTAAGCATGCGGACGCTGATCTTATCGAGCGAGACCGTGACAACTTCTCGAATTGCTACACGATCGTCGGTCTGACGAATAATCGCGAAGCCACCGTGAGCGACTGGCTTGTTTGGATTGACGATGACTACTTCACCAACTCGGAACCTGGGAGCCATAGTGTCGTCTGGAACCGTGACGGAGTACATCTCCGCGTCGTTGATTGGCACGGTCCAATTCATTCGACGTGAATCATTGAGCGCAAAGAAGCCGTCTGGATCGGTTAGGCCGATCTGGTATAGGGGTATTGACTTGGTGGCCGGATCGTCCGCGTGAGTCTCTGAAGAGGCGCCATTTCTTCTAGGATTTGGCTGGTCTCCGACCAAATACGCGTAGTCGCAATCCAAGATTGGGGCGAGCTTCATAAGCCCCTCTTTAGTTGGATTGAGCGACTTACCTGAGAGCAGGTCGTTCACATACGAGAGCCCGAGCCCAGCTCGGCGCGAGAGTTCGTTTCGAGAAGCTTTGAGAAACAGAACTCGCTCTTCGACTCGCTCCTTGATCGTTTCCAACTTCGGATGAACTCGGTGCTTCCGCTCTGGTGGTGCGGTCACCTTCGCCATTTCTTTAGCCCCCCGAACAATACTCAACACCATTATCTCTATCCGTTTTCTAGCTGACGAACGCAAATCTTCCAAACATTTCAAAGAGTAGCGTTACCCCGGATCAACACGCGAAACGAACGCAAAACTGATAGCCCTGTCTTTTATCCGTTTCATCCGTTGACAGTAAGAACGCCGTCCGTTAGATAAAGTTCAACCACTTAAGCGAAAAGTTGTCAGTGATTCGGCTTAAAGCCGCAAACCTGACGGATGTCAAGCGGCGACGACGGATAAAAATGACCGAACTCTCGAAGGAAGAACTTGTGGGCAAAGTCGCGTCGCTCACAGCAACCATCGAAGGGATGCGTCGGTCGATGCTCCTCGCGGCCTCTCTTCCTGCGAAATGGAGGCTTACTCCGATGGAGCGCGACCTGTTCCTCGCGCTCATCTCGAACGACACGGTCACGAAGCCGATGGCGATGGTGATCCTGTACGGAGCCGATCAGGAAGGACGCCCGACCCATTCCGTCGATGTCTTCATCTCGCGCATCCGTCGCAAGACCGAAAACCATTCCGTCACCATCGAGACGATCAACCGCACCGGCTACCGGCTCGTGGACCGCCTCGTATGGGCGAAGACCTTGAAGCTCGACATTTCCGTCGCGCACTAACCGGGGAGCCAAATGGCAATCTCACTCAAGAGCCTGAAGAAGAAGACCGCTGCCGAGTTGCAGCCGATCTTCACGATCTATGGTGTGCCGAAGGTCGGCAAGTCGTCCCTGGCTGCGGAGTTTCCGCGTCCGATCTTCATTCAGACGGCGGAAGGCGAGAGCGTCCCGGCCGGTATTGAAGCGGACACCCTCGAAGTTCGCAACTACGGCGATCTCTGCGAGGCGATCGGCGCGCTCGTGAACGAAGAGCACCAGTTCGGCACGGCCATCTTCGACTCAACGACTGGCCTGGAAAACATCATCCGCGCCGAAGCCTGCGCGCGCAACGGCTGGAAGAGCATCGAGGACCCCGGCTACGGCAAGGGCTACAAGATCGCCGCTCAAATCTTCCTCGAATACATCGACGGCATCATGACCCTGCGTCGCGAGCGTCAGATGGCAATCGTGCAACTCGGTCACTGCGACATCTCGCGTTTCGACTCGCCCTCGACTGACCCGTATTCGCGTTATCGCATCAATCTGCACAAGGATGCGGCCGACATCATCGAAGCGAACAGCGACGTGATCGCGTTCATCAACTTCAAGGCATCGATCAAGAAGGTCGATGCGGGCTTCAACAAGGAACTGCGTCACGCCGAAGGCGGCGGCACGCGCTGGATGTTCCTCGAAGAGCGCCCGAGCCATATCGCCGGCAATCGCTTCGGCATGCCGCCCGAACTTCAGTTCAAGAAGGGCGAGGGATACAAGGCGCTCGCCAAGTATCTGCCCCCTGTGCCTGAAGCGGCCTAACCATTCCCACCAACGCCATAGCATCCAAGGGAGCACCAAATGGCAGACTTCGGCGTAAACCTCAACGGCATCAATGCGGCGACAAGCAATCAGAGCGGCGGAGGCGGCGTTATCCCGCGTGGACGGTACGGCTTCCAGATCACGGAAGGCGAGATCAAGCAGAACTTCAAGAAGAACGGCGACAACTACAGCTTCAAGGCTGAAGTGACGGACGAAGGTCCGTTCAACAAGGCGATCGTCTACGGCACCATCGTCCTGTCGAACCCGAGCGCGTGGGCGCAGAACAACGGTCACGAGCAGTTGCAGGCCCTGGGTCTCGCGATGGGCATGGGGCCGGGCGAGTTCACCAACACCGACATGGCGCTCTATCAGCCGTTCATGGCCGACGTGGACATCGAGACCTACAAGAAGGACGGTCAGGAAAAGGAGCGCAACGTCTTCGCGCGCTTCATCCATGAGGGCAACGCCAACACCGAACCGCCGTCCGAGAAGGAGCCGGCGACGCAGCCCGCGAACGACAACCAGCGTGCGCAAACCAACGCGGCGAACAACAATCAACCGCAGAACAATGCCTCGACCGCTCGCCAGACGCAGAACGGCGGCTCGGCCTCATCGGGAGCCTCGGGCGGCGGTCGCTCGATGCCCTGGAAGCGCAGCGGCTAAACATCCGACGCGCCTGATCTAAAGCCGGGGCTTCGGCCCCGGCTTCATTCTCCTCCCCTCCGAAATTTCAAACCTACCAAACGCGCCCTTCGGCGCGAACGATGAAGGCTTGCCTGATGGCCGAGTTTCCTACCCCAAACGCCACGACCGAAGCGATCTATGCGGCCTATGCGAAGGCGCGCGGTCAGGCTTGGGACGCCATGGGCATCTCGATCTCGGTGCTCGGCGAAGAGTGTGAGCGGGCGCTTTGGTACGCCTTCCGCTGGGCTGCGAAGCCAGAAGTCATCACCGGCCTGAAGGCGATCACCTTCGAGACCGGCGAGATCGAAGAGACCCGTCTGCTCAACGCGCTGCGCATGATCGGCTGCGAGGTGGACGAAGTCGATCATCGCGGCAAGCAGTACCGGGCCTCGGCGATCTCCGGTCATGTTCGCGGCAAGATGGACGGCAAGGTGCTCGGTCTCCCCGAGGCTCCGAAGACGTGGCACGTCGTCGAATGCAAATCGATGGGCGACAAGTATTTCAAGGAGGTCGTCCGGCTGAAGTCGGTGCGCGAGGGCTACTACGCGCATTGGGTGCAGTTGAACATTTACTGCCATCTCTTCGGCTTCGAGCGCGGCCTTTACCTCTGCCGGAACAAGAACACCGGCGAGGTCTACAGCGAGCGCATCCACACGGACCACGTCGAGGCAATCCGCCTTCTTCAGCGCGCCGAGCGCATCATCAAGTACGCGAGCCCGCCGCCGAAGTTGCACGAAAACCCCAACTCCAAGATGGCGTTCAAGTGCAAGACGATGTGCAGCAAAAAGGCGATCTGCCACGACGGCGAGTTCGCGCGCATTTCATGCCGCACTTGCTTGCACGTCACCCCCGAGATGTTCGGCGACGCGGCGTGGTCGTGCGCGCGCTGGGGCAAGCCGCTCACGCTAGATGAACAGAAGGCCGGATGCCCGGCGCATCTCTTCATTCCGGCGCTTGTGCCCGGCGAGATTATCGACTCCTCCGAAGAGGAAGAGTGGGTGCTTTACACACTACGCGACGGCCGCGAGTGGCGCGACGGCGCAAAGCCCGAAACCGTGCCGCGTTACTTCCACCATCCCGAAAGTGGCTGCGTCTTCATCGTGCCGCCCGGTGAGCCCGATCCACGCGATCAGGGCGGTGATGGCGCGCTCTGCGAAGAAATCAGCGCCGAACAGTTCGAAGAACTCTCCAACTATTACGCAGACGCAAAAGAGGAACAAGATGTCTGACTTTCCGAACAAGGCTCGCTTCGTCGATACCACGCGCGAGCAGTGCCAGTTCTTCTTGCCCGGCGAGTCCGGCATGCACGGCTTTGTCTGCGGCGACGCGACCAGGGAAGCCTCTGCGTTCTGCGAGTGCCACCATCGCGTCGTCTTTCAGCCGCAGCGGGTGAAGGTTCGGTCGGTGCAGGACCGTAACGTGCGCTACTCCGACCTCGACGAAGTCGAGCCCGACCTGACGGAGTTGGTGCTGTGAGGTTTCCGCTCATTTACGCCGATCCGGCGTGGACCTTCGAGACGTGGTCGGAAGAGGGCAAGCAGCACTCGCCCGAGCAGCACTATGACTGCATGACGCTGGCCGGCATCCAGGCGTTGCCGGTCAACGAAATCGCGGCAGAAGACTCGGCGTGCGGCATGTGGGTCGTTGATCCACTGCTCGACAAGGGCATCGAGACGCTGAAGCGGTGGGGCTTCGACTACTGCACGATCCTCTTCTACTACGTGAAGCTTGGCCGTGCGCTGAAGCCACACGTCGGCATGGGCTATTGGACGCGAGCCAACCCGGAGATTTGCATCTTCGGGACGCGCGGCCGTCCTAAGCGCAAGGGTAAGGATGTCCAGCGCCTGATCCTCGAATTGGGTCACGAAGAACGGACGCTGCTCGAACCTCGCGGCCAGCACTCGGCGAAGCCCCTCGAAGCCTACAGCCGCATCGAACGGTTGGTCGATGGCCCGTACCTCGAAATGTTCGCGCGCTATGCGCAACCCGGCTGGCACCATTGGGGCAATGAAGTCGGCAAGACCGGCGGCATCCCGAACCTGTTCCATCTGCCCGGCCATCCGGCGCGGGCAGCAAACGACAACACCTTCTTCGGGGGCATCAATGTCGCATAACGATCCGATCATCGTTCTCCGCAACCACGTCATCGCCACGGACGGGCAGATAGCGTCGCCCGGCGCGAAGGCCGTCGAAATCGAGCGCGCCCTTGAGCGCGAGGGCTACACGGTTGTCGCGACTGCGGCCGTGGGCGTGCTCGCTGCGATCGTATCGCAGGGGTGCGTATCCGACTGGCAGTTGCAGAGCATCCTGTGCCGCCTCGGGCTCGCTAAGATCGTGCCATTCGACCCCGAGAAGCACGATGCGGGCGGCGCCGAAATCGATCCTGGCGCGGACTTTCTCGAATACTCCGACGCAATGAAGCACGTCCTGCGTCTGGCGAGGCCGCATCTGCGCGGAGCGTTGAACTAATGCCCGTCAACCTTCGCGAATATCAGCGCAAGGCTTGCGACGCGCCCTATGAGTATTGGGCCGAAAAGCCGAAGGGCAATCCGCTGATCGTGCTTCCGACCGGCGGCGGCAAGTCAATGGTGCTCGGCACCATCTGCGAGGAGTTCATCAGCTTCGAGCCGACGACGCGCATCATCATGGCGACGCACGTCAAGGAGCTGGTCGCGCAGAACTTCGCCGAACTGCTCGGTATCTGGCCGTTCGCACCGGCCGGTATCTATTCGGCATCGCTCAAGCGCAAGGAGCTTCATCACCAGATCACGTTCGGAAGCATCCAATCGATGTTCCGTGTGGCTGAGAGGTTCGGCCGCATCGACGTGCTCATGATCGACGAAGCGCATCTGGTGCCGCCGGATGAGGCCGCGATGTATGGCAAGTTCATAAAGGCGCTGCGCGCCGTCAACCCGGACATGCTGATCCTCGGGCTGACCGCCACGCCGTACCGCCTCAACTCGGGCATGCTGACCGAGGGTGATGACGCGCTCTTCGACGACATCATCTATGAAATCACGATCAAGGAACTTATTGACCTGGGCTATCTCTGCCCGCTGGTCTCAAAGGCGACGCAGACCGTGTTCGATCTGAAGGGCGTGGGGCGGTCCGGTGGCGACTATAAGCCGGGTCAATTGCAGGCGGCAGTCGATAAGCATCCAATCACGGAGGCGGCGGTCAAGGAGGTCATCGCATTCGCGACGAACAATGAGAAGCCGCGCCGGTCGTGGCTCTTCTTCTGCTCGGGCGTCGATCACGCGATGCATGTCCGTGATGAAGTGCGCCGGCACGGCTATTCGTGCGAAGCGATCCATGGCGAGACCGATCCCGGTGATCGCGACCGTTGGATCGAAGAGTTCAAGGCTGGCAAGATCACGGCGCTCACCAATGCGAACGTGCTCACGACGGGCTTCAACGCGCCGCGCATTGATCTGCTCGCCATGCTACGGCCGACCGAGTCCACGGCGCTCTATGTGCAGATGGTCGGCCGTGGCACGCGATGCATGGGCAAGGACATCCACGAGTCCATCCGCAACGGCAAGTCCGACTGCCTGGTTCTCGACTTCGCCGGCAACGTCCGAAAGCATGGCCCGGTCGATCAGGTCAAGGTGCGAAAGCCGGGCAAGGGCGGCGGTGAAGCGCCGGTCAAGGAATGCCCCGAGTGCCATTCGCTGATCTTCGCGGGTCTCCGCGAGTGTCCCGACTGCGGCCATATCTTCGAGCGCGATGTCGAGAAGAACATCAAGCAGACTGCAGATGCGGTACCGATCCTCTCAACGTCGAAACCGAATTGGGTGAAAGTCAACCGCCGCACTTTCTATCGGCACGATAAGCCCGGCGGCACTCCGAGCGTGCGCGTCGAGTATATGTGCGGCTTCACCGTCCACAAGGAGTGGATTTGCCCCGAGCATAATGGCTATGCGCGCGTCCGCTTCGAGAAGTGGTGGAAGGAGCATGGCGGCGGCGATGATGCGCCGTTCTCGATCAACGAAACGCTTGCGGCTGCCCGCAGAAAGGTTCTGCGGGAGACGGCCGAGATCATGATCCGGGCCAACGGCCGGCACTATGAGGTCATCGGCCGCAAGCTCGCCGATGCAGGCCAAGTCTTGTCGCAGGACAACGCGGCGACGTTCGTCTCGGTGCAGCCATTTCGCGACGAGATCGTTGCCCGCAACTACGAACTCAACGGGAAGCCGGAAGAGGCGGCCAAGATACGCGCTCAGGCAGCGGCGAAGCCCTGGGCGAATCCTATGCCGGCAGCAAACAGCAACGTGCGGCCGACGATGCCGGGCGTGTCGCGTCCATCCGTGGCGAGGGCATCGGCGATGCCAGGAGTCGCAAAGCCGGTGGCGCAGATGCGCAAGATGGCGCCTTGGGAGGAGAAGGCCGATGACGACGTTTTCGAGGGTACGTGGGGCCGTCGCGCCGCTGACTTTGATGACGACATTCCATTCTAAATTGGGAGGGGGAACACGAGCAAACCGAACGCCGCGCGCAATCTGCGCCGCAATGAAATCTATCAGGCGCTTGCCGAATACTGCGATGGGCAGGGCTACTCCTATGAGCCCGAGCACCGCAGCAAACATGCCTACATTGTCGTGAACATCGGGGCAGGGGAGCCCGTGCGGATGTCCTTCTCGGTCAGCGCAAGCGACCACCGAGCCGCGAAGAACGCCCTCACGGTGCTGAAGCGCCTCATTCGGGAACGTCAGGCGAGCAATGACAACATCAAGGTTTGATCCCGAGCCCGTGTGCTGCGGCGTGTGCAAGCGGCTGGCGCACGGGATCGGCTACGCGCCGAAGCAGGGCAAGCCTGTCCTTTGGCTCTGCACCGACACCGACTGCATCTCTTTGGGGGAGACTGTTTTCAAGATGGCACCGAAGACGCTCAGCGCGCACGAGCTGTTTGCGCTCAACGAAGCCGGCGACGTTGCCGGCGCTTACCTCGAAAGCATTGGCAAGTTCGATCTCACCACGTTGAGCGAAGGCGAGTGGGCCGAGTTCTTGAAGACCATCCTCAACAGCTACGGCGAGAAGATGCGCGCTCGGCTGCTCAACCACGTCGCCCCGTTCTGAAGGCTCTCGCTATGACTGACTCTCCGTTCGCCCAGGTCGGCCCGACGCTGTACGGAAACGGCTATTCGCCGATACCGATCATGCCGAACAACAAGGTGCCCGGCCTGATGGTCGGAGACGAATGGCGTATGTTCAAAGGCTGGAATGAGTTCTGCCTTGAGCGGCCGTCGCAGTTCCAGATCAACCAATGGACGAAGTGGCCGGACGCCGGTGTCGGCGTGGCCTGCGGCCGGGGCCTGATCTGCATCGACATCGATCAGGAAGAGATCATCGAGCCGTTGATGGCGATCCTGCCGGTGTCTTACGTGCAGAAGAAGGGCCGCAAGGGCATCTCGCTTTTCTACCAGGGCAATACCGAGGTCATCCGCTCGAAGAACTACCGGACGCCGGATCGTGTGGGCCTTGTCGATCTGCTCGCAGAAGGCAAGCAGACCGTCTTGCCGCCCTCGATCCACCCCGACACCGGGGAACCGTATTTCTGGTGGACCGACGAAACGTTGCTCGATGTCGGTGTGGCTGCGTTGTCCGTCCTACCGGACAACATCGCCGAGCAGATCGGCGAGGTGCTGCGTGCGTTCGGCTATGATCCAGATGGCGACCGCCCGGTGGTCGATCCGTCCGTATCCGATCACCACGACACGTCGAGCAGCCACACCTCGAACTTCTTCCGCAAGCTCAACGAAGACGCGCTTTCCCGTATCGAGGCGTGGGCGCCGAAGCTCAACCTGCCGAAGGGCCGCTTCCTGGGCCGGGTCTATCGCGCCGTGGCGCCATGGCGCCCCTCGGGCTCGGGCCGCCCCATGAGCCGCCGTAGCGCGAACCTGTCGATCTCGCCGGGCGGTATCGAGGACTTCGGCACCGGCGATCGGTTCACGGCCCTCAACGTCGTGATGAAGACGTTGCAGATCCCCGACTCCGAGTTGGACGCGGCCGTGCAGTGGCTCGGCGGCTGCCTGGGCTACGACTTCTCGCCGAACATTACCCTGACGATGGGGCCGAAGACGCTGGCAATGATCGCCGAGCGGGAGCGCCGCAAGCAGGGGGAGGCCCCGCTGCGCACGGCTATCGAGGAGGCATTGACGCCACCGCCGCAGCACGAATGGCGCCCGACGCCGGCCCCGGCTGTCGCCGCGAAGCCCGCCGGTGGTGATCTCTCGGCCTACCTCTCCCCGCAGCCCGGCGCGCCCGCCACGGCCGCTGCGGAGCCCGCTGGTGAGCTTGTGGACGAAGAGCTTGGCGAAGCACCGGCGAGCGGCGCACCGCCCTCCATGGCCGAGCTGGAAGCCCTCTGCCGTGGCATCCCCGGTCTTGTCGGCGAGCTTGTCGAGTGGATGGCGGGCTCATCCTCGAGTCCATCGCGCCCGTGTGCGATCGGGCCTGCCCTGACCTGGGTCGGCACCATCGCGGGCCGGCATCACGCCGGTCCGACTGATCTCCGCACGAACCTCTATGTCGTCGCCCTAGCGCCTCCCGGCTATGGCAAGGACCACGCGCGCAAGGCACTGCAACGGCTCGCGTTCAAGGCCGGCATGCATCGGCTCCTCGGACCCGAGAACTTCCTGTCGGACTCGGCCCTGCGCAAAACTATCGAGCAGACCCCGGTCATGCTCTCGCTCATGGATGAGTTCGGCGGCTTCATCGGCAAGATCATGGACAGGCGCGCCGGCAGTCATCAGTCGAACATGCGCCACATGATCCTTCAGTTGTTCACGACCTCCAACGGCACCTACAGCGGTGCGGCTGCCGCCTCGGAGACGGCGGCGCCGATCCATCAGCCGTGCTTCTCGATCTATGGCACCAGCACGGCGCATGACTTCTGGCCGGCGATGTCCGGCCGTGGCGTTGGCGACGGCTTCCTGCCGCGCTGGCTGGTGCTCCCGATCTCCGGTAAGCCGTTGCTCGACCAGCGTGTGACGCAGCCCTATGAGCCGCCGGACCGCATCGTCGAGGCATGCCGTGCGGTCTTCAGGCTCTCGCGCCGGGGTGGAAACCTGCCCGACATGGCTTCGCAGCCGGTGCTTGATCCGGTGATCGCGGAGTGGGGCGGTGACGGCCTGGAAGCCGCGAAGTGGTATCGCGAGCATTTCACCCAATGCGCCGAAGAAGCGAGCGAGGACTCCAAGGTTCTGTGGACCCGCTCCATCGAGATCATGCTGCGCGTCGCCCACATCGTTGCGATCGGCATCAACCCGGAACGTCCGATGCTAACGGACGAACTGGTCGATTGGGCCGGGCGGCTGACGGAACTCTCGACCAAGTCCTGCATCTCGGAGATGAAGGACCGGCTGGCCTCGACGGATAAGCAGGCGGAATATCTGTTCGTGCGGCGGTTGATCAAGGAGGCAGGTGCTAACGGGATCACGACTGTCTCGCTGAAGCAACAGATCAACGGGCTGTTCGATAACGCGCGGTACGAGGCGATCATCAAGCAGCTTCAGGACGCGAGTCAGGTGTACGGACGGATGGGAACTGGGCCGCGCGGCGGTCGCCCAGCATTCCGCTACTACGCCGCATAGAAGAAAGCCCGGCGTGAGCCGGGCTTATTTTCAATTGCAGAACGAACCCTCGGCTTCTAGTCGTCCACCATATGCGAAACTAATTGCTGCATCTTGATGCTGCTTGGCAGTTGGCCGGGCTCGAAGATGCCATCCTCATCCACGTCCGCAGCGTCGAGATAAATATGCGGAACTGGATTGACGTGACCCGAACCGAGCGAGGCCGCTAGTGCTGGCGAAGAGATCACCGGCGACCTATAGGTGAGCGCGGAGGCTCCTAACAACATCAAGCAGGCCAAGGCAGAAGTCCGCCCCATCCGCCGGACCTCCTTCCAGCCTTGATATCGAGCGTAATGCCGTAACGCCTCAATGCAAATCTGGCTGTCGGATGGCCCCAATAACGTCTCTTCGGAACTACTAAGCGCAATGGCCAGGGCCAGTGCGTCCCCCTTGTTGATCACTTTAGGTAGTCTCCTTAAGCCGACATTGGATCGGCTATACCCCTCGGTGGGTGATGCCTTCACCGAGACTTCGGTCTTATCCGAATACCTTTTATGTAGTTCGGTCCGTCGAGTTCCGTCAATCGGAAACGGACAGAATTGATCGGCAGGGTTATGAAACAGTGTTGACGCAACTCTGGTACGTCGTCGTGCAGTGAGCGGCGGACGCTTGTAGGCTGTAGCCGCCCGTCTTTGTCTCTCCGGCGTCATTCGGAATGGTGAAGCGGATTGGCCGCACGGAGAACCCGGCGGCCGTAAGCCGTGCAGATCGGCCGACCGGACACGCCCCGTTGATAGAGACTGATCCCGGAGCATCCGGTGCCGCCGCGACGAATGGCAATGCTCAAATAGAGCATGCCGGCGCGCAGTCCGGTGGCGCAATCGAACAGGTTCCCCGTCACGCCGACGCTGCGCGCGGTCTCTGGCTTGACCTGCATGATGCCGCGCTCGCCGTGGCTGCCGCGAAGGTGGCAGTTGTAGTTGCTCTCGACGCGGATCACGCCATGGGCAAGGTTGCGCGGGATACCTTGCGCGTCCGCGGCGGCATTGATCATGGAGTCGAGGCCGGAATCGGCGAACGCCGGCAAAGCGGTGGCGATCACGCTCGCGGCAGCGAGCGCGCTAGTAAGGCGCTTCATGTGTCAGTCTCCTAAGCCGCTATCTCTTCGCACTCGAAGCGGCGGGCTTCGTCGCGGCGACGCTGGTTTTCTTTGTGCGTCACCATTTCCAAGTGATCCGCGTTCACGCATTTGCGTGAGCGGCAGCGATGGTCGAGTTGCTTGCGCGGAGGGATCGGCCCGTGTTCGAGCACCCACATTACGATGTGGACGGCCATAGTGCCTCCGTCCAAACACATGCGGGCATAGTCTTTCCCTCGGCCCTTGCTTCCAGACGTTGGTCCTGTCCAGATGTAGCAGGGCGTATCGAGCGGCCCCTCGACGATCTCGACGCGAGCCATGATCTTGGCTCGAATGCGTTCGCGGCGCGGGATCATTTGGATAGCCCCAAATGCCGCTCGATGCGCTCAATGCGCTCGATCAAGTTCTCGGCCGCTTGCTCGCGTTCGTGATCCTCGACGTGATGAGTCCAGCCGCAGCCGCACTCTTGGACGCCTTTGATCACCTCACGGAGATTAGGGGCATCCATTCCCGACCAGCATTTCGGGCAGTAACGCCAAGCGCCCATCAGTGCCGCGCCTGCCGCTGCTTGAACATCTGAATGTGATACGCGCGATTGCCGGGCGTATCTTCGGTGACATAGTTGACGCGGGACAGCGCGTTGCGAAGCAGGCCGTCTTCCGTCCATGTGTGACGTAGTTCGGTGAACGGGTGGCCGTTGGCAGCCACCCGAGGGACGATCTTCACCTCGACGTTGGTGAGGACGCGCGCCATTAGGCAGCTTCCTGTTCGGTGGTAACGCCGAGCGCGGCGAGCTTTTCCCCGACGACGGCGATTGCCTGCTCGATGACCAGCTTCATGTCGGGCAGCATGCGCTCGACCAGATCGGGGCGCAGGTCTTGGCTGCTCTGCATCGCCGTCTTGATCGTGATCCTCGCTTCGGAGCTGAGACGGATAAGCAGACCGATCAAATAGTCACGCTCCTTGATCAGTTCGGCGACGGCGCTGAAGTCAGTCAGTTTCATTGCTCTCGTTCCCCAGGTTGTCGAGACCATAGATTTTGCGGAAGGCTTCGCGGCTGATGTCGTTCGCATCAACCTCGACGATGCTCGGCGGCATGACGCGGTCAGGGTCGCGCTCAAGCGCGATCCCGCTCATGTCGATCTGTCCGCCACACATGAAGACGTGGCCGTAGTCGTGTTTGCGAAACTCGGCGGCGATCTCATCGAACCGGCCTGCGAGACGCGCAGCTTGACCAGCATCCTCATGCTGCGTCTTGGAGTTCGGCGAGCACGTCGTCGATGATCTCAATGACAGCCTCGCGGCTGCCGTGATCATGCAGGACTTCGCGGGCGTCGAGCAGCGCCCGCAAGTACAGGGCAGCTTCGGACGCGCGCACGGATGCAACAGCCATGCTGTCGCTCGCATTGCGCTCGGCGGTCTCGACCAGTGCGTGGAGATCGCGGTCATCGTTGAAGTGCATCCAGCCGGCGATGAGGCTGACCAGCGAGAGGCCGCCGAGGACGATGGCGAAGAGCGGGATGTCGCGGATGGTCGCGTCGATCGCGAAGGCGATGCCGGCACCGCCCACGGTGCAGAGGTAGAACTTGTTCATGGTGCGTGATGCTTTCGGTGGTGCGGTGATCAGGCGGTGGGGGTGAAGATGCGCTCGGCGGGGAGCCGCCTGCCGATGGCCTTGGCGCCCTCGGTGGTGACGCGGAAGACGCGCATCGAGCCGAAGTCGGCGGCCGGATCGCGGACCGCCCAACCCTTGCCAGCGAGGCGGCTGGCGACTTGGATGTCCGCGCCATCGACGCGGACGGCGAGGAAGTTGCGGCGGACGCTGTTGCCGTTCTGCATCCCGAGCGCGCGGCGGGTGAGCATCTTTTCGTTGTGCGTGGGCAGCATCGATCCCTCCGTCAGCCGAACAAGGCGTTCTGGTCGGCGTGGACCGCCGGGGCTTTGATGCGGGTCGGGCGCTTCGGCTCGGGCTTGGGAAGCTCGACCGCAATGAGCGCGTCGCGGTGGCGCAGGACGTGAGCCGTCATGCCGCTGGCGTTTTTACGGCGGTCCTCGGTCTTGACCAGGGTGCCGGACTTCACGAGCTCCGAGCAGCGCGGCCGGATCGCCAGAACGCTTTCCTTCAGGTGGTCGGCGATCTGGTCGGCGGTCAGGCGGTAGCCCTTCGCCATCAGGTTCTCGATCGCCGAGCGTAGCATCGAGGCGCGCGTCACGATCTGCTTGGCGGCGTCCGCCGATGCGCCCCCGCTCTTCGATCCCGGTTCAATTGGATAGCCCATAGGCAAAGTTCTCCCGTTCGCGCTGACGCGCGTTTCCAGACCAGCGATGTTTCGGTGGTGTCCCTACCTAGCCGCCGACTCGCGGCTCACGGGTAGACTTATATCCGTTTCATCCGTTTTGGCAAGAGTTCGTTGAGGGATATCGACGCGGAGGCAGCGGACAAGCCTGCGGTCGCGACGGGCAATTGTTGGAAGTCGAGTAAATCGCAAATTGTAGGAATAGGTTTCCGGGAAAACCCCCCGAGGTTTTCAACGAAACTTCGATCTAGCAGGCTAGTGTTTTCGGGGTTTTCGGGGTTTTGGGTTTATCATGTAAGAATCTACTATTTTTATGATTTATATATCCGTTGATATCGCTAGAAGGGGAGCCTATTAGAGAGGAAACCCGAAACCCCGGAAACCTCTCTGCGACGGATGGTCAACGGATGAAATTCAAGGAAGAGATGGCGGGGTGGGTGGCTCGTGTGGGCGAGATCACCATCCCGTTCGAGGGGATGCCGTTAAGCGCCTTCGGCGCAGCTCTGCGGTGCTCGCCTGATCGGGTGGTGCGCGCAGCCCGGTATCTTCACCGGCGGAAGGCGGTGAGCGTCAGAGAGCAGGCGGGGCATATCCGCATCTTCCCGGTGGTCATGAGGAATCGCCGGGGTCGGCCGACGAAGATCGCGGTGCTCCCCCGGATCGACCCCAGGCTTGCCGCGCTGCTCACGGAGGCGCACCCGACGTTCCTGACGCTGAAGCTGTTGCGCCGGGAGATGCCGGCGGGAGACTGGCGCACCCAGCCCGAGCGCCGAGTAGAGATCGCCGACGCCATGGCGGTCGAGTCCGAGCGCATCGTGACGCTCTGCCGGCGCTTCCTGGCAACTCACGAGGGGACGGCCTTCCCGTGGGTCCGTGACGCGCTATGGCTCGACCAAGGGGACATCATGCCCCTGGCCGCCGAACGGCAGCCGGTGCTCGCCCTAGACGGCCCTGAGACCCTTCCAGCGCCGATCCAATCTAACCAGGCCAAACGCCTGTCGCGGAACATGAGCGAGATTGACCGCGTGCTGACCTATGTCGCCCAGGCGGGGCGGGAGGGCATCACGGTCTCGGCGATCGGCTACAACTTCGGCGGCACCGTGAAGAGGGCGAAGCTCGACGACATCGTGGCGACCCTCGAAAGCGTCGGCAAGGTCATCGCCGTCGAATGCCGGACGGCGTCCCGTGGCCGCGTCGGAACCCGGCTGTTCGACCCGCAGTACGGAGAGCCGACCGTCCTGACAAACGGCCGGCTTGTGATCCCGATCGTGTGACAGTTGGACTGGTCTGGTTAGTCTGGGGAAGGCTCGTCGCCTTGCCATCTCCAGTCTACGCGGACGACGACCTTGTCTTCCTCTTGAGCGCCGAAATACGCCTTGAACTTGTCGCCTTTAACTTCCTTCGCCTCCACCTTGTCGTCATCGTCAACCATGGGCAGTTGGCTCCTCACTACGCTCTCTGCTGTTTGAGCGTCTTTGGAGACAACGGTAATTGGGGGCAACCAGTCCCCGCTCTTTAGCGTCACCTTAACTACAAACGAAGGCATGCATTCCTCATATGTGCGTCTGTTGGCGGGACTTTAAAAAACGGCCCCTGGTTTTCTAACCGTCGCTACTTATCGCGACGATGCAGAATAGGCAACGAAGGTTGCCGGATCGGTCTCTTTGATTTCGATGATCTGCGCGAGCATTCGCGCATGGAAACCCGCATCGTCAACACCATCCCCGAATGGCGCTATCAGGCCGAGGTCATCGCACGTCTTCACAAGATGGAAGACGCCGGCCTGCCCTTCACATGCGCCGGTGATATGAACCGCGCCAAGCGTAACCGCCGCGCGCAGATGGAGGCCAAGGTCACAGGGTTGACCGCCGGTGAGCCCGACGTTCGCGTCTACATCTCCGGTGGCGTCCTGCTTAGCTTCGAGCTGAAGACGCCGAAGGGTGGTCGCTCGAAGGACCAGAAGGGGCGCCACGCCAAGCTTCAGGCGCTCGGCTTCGAGGTCATCACGGTCAAGGCGAGGACGCCGGAAGAGATGGCCGACCTCATCGAGATCGACGTTCGGAGGCGGTTGCCATGATCCAGTTCCAAATCCATCTCTCGGGGTACGAACTCCATCAGCTCGACCAGCTTCGCAAATCGACCGTCAACACGGTCACCGCAAAGGCGTTGACATTCACAGCCAAGGACGCCCAGGCGGCATTGAAGGCCGAGGTCCCGGCCCAATTCGTCCTGCGCCGCCAGTGGATTTTGCAGGGCATCCGCATCCGGCCTGCCAACGGCAACCGGCTCATGTCCGTGGTCGGTTCGATCGACAAGTACATGGAGCGCCATGTCATGGGCGCCGGCAAAGAGAAGCACCCCGACAATGCGCTCTCGATCCGCTCTCGGCGAGACCCATCGACCGGACGACTCGCCACCGGCGGCATCCTGATCAAGCCATACGGCTCGATCGGGAGCGCAAAGATTCATACGGTGGTCCGCCGCCAGTTGAAGCGCGTGGACGGCCAAAAGCGGAAGACGTTTCAGGTCAAGGGCAAGGATGGAAAGGTCTTCATCGTCCGGCGCACCTCGAAGAAGCGGACGCCATTGCAAACGCTCGCGGTGCTTCAGAACCAAGCGACGATCAATGAGCATTGGGACTTCCGTGGCACTGTGGCCGGTGTCGTCTCGGCCCGCTTCGAGCATCACTTCTTCGGCGCGCTCGATCGCGCTGTGAAGCGGTAGGACCAATGGGCGATTCGACTCCACCCCCTTCTTCGAGGAAGGCTCATGAGCGAAATGACTCCCACCCCCCTCCCATCGCGTAGGCGTTGCGGGGTGGTCCTGATAGCAGCGGCGACGCTCGCCGCATCCATCCGCCCAGCGGTGGCGAGGCAGTGCCAGGGCATACACGACGATGAGCAGCTACGTGCCACCGACATCTTTGCAGAAAACGCAAACAACCACCCCGACGACGATATTGTCGCCCCTGCGCCCGAACGCAGGCATGCTATGGATCAGCGCGCCGCATTTCACCGCTGGGGCGGACGTGGACGGTGGCATCGTGAAGGGAGCCATCGCTCCGATCATTCGCTACATGCACGGCTGGCCTATCGAGCGCGTGCGCTCCTATTGTCGCAGCAAACGTTGGGAGCTATGGGAGTGTGGTGTGGACCTCGCGGTCCCCCACTGAATTGCGCGCGGGGAAAAAATTTTTTTCGCGAGTGGTTTTTCCTGAGAGATTTTTCGTCCCGATCCCATTCTCGGCAACCTACCTCCGAAGGTCGTGCCGGATAATTTTATTAGTACCGATCCGGTGTAGAATAATTTTTCGGCGGTCAAAATCGGGGTCAGGTTTATGTAGTTCGCGCGCGCCCCGCCAAGCGCCAGCGCGCGCACGCCATGCGGTCCCGCGACCATGCCCGCTACCTCGCATGGTCGAAATGGAAGGCCCCTATACGGGCTTCTAATTGGCGCCTTGCCCCTATGGTCTCCGCGCGCGCGGCGCCGCAATCCGCCCCGCTCCAAGGCGCGAACTAATAGGATCATGCGACAACTTGTCACGCGCTTGTGAACGCGCGCGCGTCCCCGAGCGCGCCAAAAGCGGCGCGGCGGACCGTGCGACGCGCGGATATGGCCGCGCCTCATGAGGTGATTCCCTTCGTAGCCTCGCCTAGTCGCTGGAAAATGCGTCTCCCTGGTTTGCTAAAAATCGCCGCGCATGGCGTGGCGCATAGTGAAATGGCCGCGTCTCGATTGCGCGGCCGTTCTCCTATGTGTCGTTAACTCAATCCTAGATCCTGCAAGCGGCGGACAAGGGGAGACCGCGCCGCATTTGGATATAGAATGGCGCGGACTCGTTCGGACGGCGGACTAGCAGCGCCTCATATCCCGCGCGGCCGCTATCCGTGCGGGACAACAGCACGGCAGGCTTTCCCCAAACGCAAAACGTCCGCCCGATATCATCGGACGGAGCGGCATAGGCGGGGCTTGCAAGCGCAACCATGGCCGCGCAAACGAGATGCTTCATTGCGGCGTTCATTTGCGCAAATTCCTAGTGAACAAGTCGGACACTTGCCGCGCGGTATCGGCATCAATCGCGATGGTGTGTCGCCTGCCGTCTTCGTCATAGCCGTGAATGCCGATGCCGTTTACGTCATCGTAAGACGTGAAACATTCGGCTAGCCTCAAATCTTTCCGCTGGCCTCGCTTGCGGAGTGACCACTTGATTAGGTGAACAACCTGCATTGCTGACTCTCTCGACTAGGCCGCACCGCGTGGCCTTCCCAACGCCTTAAGGCGGGTAAGCTTGCGCTACCCGCCGTAAAGCCGATTGAGGATCGTGCTAGCCGTGTTTGCGTCGGCTTGCGGCAAACCTTCGGACTTCGCTAGGCGAGTACCAAACGATCATGCCGAACGTACCGCGCCACGCGTGACCGGCTGACACCGCGTCGTCTTCGGCTTGCCGGAGTGCCGCGCTCGTTTGATTGTCAGCCGATAGTAGCCGCAAGCCTTCCGGCTCATTGGCTAGGGCAGTCGCCAAATCCGAGCGCCGAACGTTGCCGTAGCCGTTCGCAATGGCCCAATCGCAGAACGCCTTAGATGCTGCATCCCATTTCGTGCGCGCGCGCTCGCAAACCTTGCGGTGTGACAGTCCCATGGTTTCAGCCTTTCACGCCATGCGCGTAGACGATCGTTAGGTTTCTGCCGTGTCTGTCTCGAATGCAGACATGGGCGCTGTCACCTTTGAACCACCATGTACCACCCGCACGATCGAACGCCTTTCGCCAGCGAAACGGCAGAGCAGCGCGGACCGCGTCGTTATCGGGACGGTAGGGGACGCCAGCGTCATAGAAGCCGACCAAACCGGCTTCCTTGGCGGGGACGGTGCAGCCCTTGAAACCTGCACCATTGATCCGGAATGCAACCATGGCGTCACCGATAGAAGCGAGCGGCAGGATGCAAGGCGCGGATTTTCGCCTTTGCGGAGTCGCGGTCCGATGCACGCATAAAGCCGCTTGCATTTTCGTCCCGGCAACCCTCCTCAATAAGCGTAACGGACCACCAAAACAGCGGTTGTCCGTGTCCCCAATAAGCCCCGCCACTGTCATAGCCGCCGCTGTCAAGGCGGATACGCTGCAAGGTGAAACGGGAGTCCTTGTCTGTGATTACCAAGCCACTCAAATGATCCGAGCTACGGCCGCAGGGTGCACCGTAAGTGGTGCCAACGCGCGGAGTCGGGTTGGGCGTCGTCATGGTCCGCGCTCCTAATTAGTGGTTCCAGAAAATGTAAAGGTCCCCGCCATCGTGGCGGTAAGCGCTGAAGTCGCCGCACAGTTCAAAGTCGCGCGCGATGCTGTCCCAATCGATATGATTTTGCAGCCACTCCGGAATCGCCTTCATGTCGTGCGTTTCTTCCGTGAACTGCTCTGCGAAGTCGCGCCACGTATCGTATTTGCCCCGGTAGCGGTCCGATACGAAGTCGTCCGCGTCGTCTGCTGCCGCGTCGCTCATTGCCTCGCGCAACACGGCAAACGGAATGCCGTGCTCTTCAGCAACTTGGTTGATGTTGAAAGCCTCAACAATCGAGGCGAGTCCCGCGTATTCGTCTAGCTTGCCGAAACCCTCATGATCATGAATGGCCCATTCCTCCGCGCTCGGAACGGACTCGCCAGTTTCGGGATGCGTCACCATAACGTTAGGGAAGGGGGACGCGCGCAACATGGCGTTAATCGCATCCTGCATTTCGTTGATATCGTCCGACGCATCAACCCAAACGCCATGCAAACGGCCGTTGTTATAGGAGGCGAGGCAAGCGGCATAGAATCGCATTGGTGGAGTCCTTAGTTCAAGAAATCGGGCGGGATTGATCGGGAGACACTTCGCAAGAGACGACGCGGAACACCGCAATTCTCTTGCCGTGTAGTTCGGCAATCTTTGCGCGTGTCAGCTTGCAGGCGAGGCGCGCGCGGTCCGTTGCGCGCTCGCATGCTTTTTCCGCGTCCGCTGCAAACAGCGAAATGTGAAAGTCTGTGCCAGTGGAAAGACGGCGGACCGTGACGTTAAAGCGCGTGCTAGGCATGGCTTAGGCGTCCCATGCCGCATGCGAACCGAACGCGTGCACAATGTCCGCGCGCTCTTGCCGGGCCTGCCCGATGCTTTCGAGCAAATCAGCAACCGCGCCGCGCAACGCCTTGCAGGTAGCCGGACCGAACGAACGCATACGGGGCTTTAGTTCGGCGATCAAAGCGAGGCATTGCTTACGCTCGCCGCTGATTTGGTCCGCCAATTCATCGAACCGATTCCGCGCGCTAGTGACGCGCTGATACTCGCGCTCCGTCTCCGCGTAGCGGTCCGCCAATTGGTCCGCCCAAAGCGCGGCCGTGATTTCGTCGTCTGTAGTCTCAAACGACACAATGGCCGGACCATCGTTGTACGGGTCCGCGATGCCAGCAACTAGCAGCGCGTGCCCGTTGCGTGAGGGCATGCGAAACACGACGCCGCGCGCCTTTTCGCCCATGCCTTCGTCATCAAGAAACCATCCCGTGTGGCGGACGGAGCGCGGGGCGATCTTGTCGGCCGTGCCAACGAAGCGGAGACCATAATCGGCCGGCTCCTCAATCCAACGGCAGATATCGGCGCCTACCTTGAAAGGCGCGCCAATGGTCGCGGGGCCAATGAATGAGGTATAGCCAACGCAAGAGGTGTTGCCGGTTTCGAGCGCATAGCGCGCGCGGCCGATAGCGAGTCCCGGCTTGATGCCGTTGCGTCGCTGCCTTCGGTATTCGTTCAAGAGCTTGCCGGTTACGGCCATTTGCCTTGCTCCGTCCGTTGGGGCGGGACCGTCCCGCCGCTTGTCCGTCATTGGCCACACAATGCGACGGACGGTCAAGCGGTACCAACGGACAAAACGGACAGGCGGGGGGCTGCAGTCAGTCGAAAGGCCGTTTTTGCGTATAAGAAGAGCGCACTGCGAGGAAAGCGCAGGATAATCAACAGGTTAGGACCGAAAGCGCCTGGTCAAAACGGAGCGCGACGAAAGGCGCTCAAAGCGCGAAAGCGCGTAAGCGCAAAGCTCCTAAGTCATTGAATATATTGAGAAAGGCGTGGGTGAGGCGACGCGATTGGGCGCAGTCATGTTGCACTGCGCGCGTAATAAAATTGCGGCCGAAACGGGACAAACAATAGCGAAGCGACCGATTTATGCTAATGAACTACGTTTAAGAGGAATTTTGTTCTGTTTTGCGGCGTCTATTGGTAATTGGGTCCTTCCAGGCGCCCCGGCGGAGCGGGTGACGCGCGACCTCGGCTCCTTTCTAGATTTGCGTTTTTAAACGGCACTTGTTGTTCCAAAACGTGCCGATCGGGAAAAGCTCGTTCCCAGGTTGCCGCAGCGCGCTTTTTGCGAATTTCAGCTCGGATAATTGGCAATTGTGGTTGATCCGTCCGGCGGATGGCCAACGGATACCAAAACAACCTCGAAAGAAAGTATCCGGTGCGGGACCGTATGTTCCCAACGGGAGCATTCATCCATGATTATCATCGGCATCAAGGGGCTCATCGGGGCCGGAAAGAGCACGGTTGCCCGGTATCTGATCGATCACCATGGCTTCGTGCGCGGCCGGGTCGCTGGCGCCCTCAAGGAGATGCTGCGCGCCTATCTGAGCTATCGTGGCTGTCCTGAAGACCTCATCGAGCGCATGGTCGAAGGGGACCTGAAGGAGGTTCCGACGCACTGGATCGGCGGAAAGTCGCCACGGTACGCCATGGAGGGACTCGGCGGGCACTACGGCCGGGACTACATGGGCGAAGACTTTTGGATCGACACCGAGTCCGACAAGCTTTCGCGCGAGAATCCGACCCGCGTCGTCGTTGAGGACGTTCGGCACGCCAATGAAGGCGTCTGGATCGCGTCCACCGGCGGCGTGGTCGTCGAGATCGTTCGGCCCGGTCTCGTTCCGAAGGATCATCGCACCGAGCGCGCCCAGGCCGAGGTGAAGGCAGACCGCCATATCCTCAACTTCGATGGCGATGTGGCCTCGACACACCGGCAGATCGACATCGTCGTGCGCGATCTCGTGTCGAGGAACGCGAGCATTGGCCTGCCTCCGATGCAGACGCAGCCGGTGCGCTAGTGGGGCGCATCGTCAACCGCCAAGAGCTTTCGGACATTCTCGGCTACTCGCTTCCGACGATCTCATCGTGGACGGAGGAGGGGATGCCGGTGAGGTCGCAGGGCAGCCGTGGTCGGCAGTTCGAGTATGACACCGCTGACGTGGTGAAGTGGCTGCTTGCGCGCGCGCGCGGCGAGGCCAAGGCGAAGACGGCGGCCACGCTGAATGATGGCGGCGACGACATCACGATCGACAAAGCACGCCTCCGCAATGAGATCGCGAAGGCGAAGCTATCGGAACTCGAACTCGCGACGAAGATGGACCTTGTCCGTCCGATCGACATGGTCCTCAAGGTGCTGAGCAATGAGATCGCTAACGCGCGCGCTCGCCTGCTCGGCATCCCATCCAAGATTCGGCCTGCGATTCAACTCGAAGTCGGCACGCCCGAAGGCACAAAGACTCTCGTGAACGAAGTCGAGCGCCTGATCCTCGAAGCCCTCAACGAAATCAAGTCGCAATCGGATGAGCCGGAAGAACCGCATGCGGAGCCGGTCGAGCAAAGTGAAGAAGACGATGTCGAGTGATGCAACGCCGTTCCGGCCGTCATGGATGAAGTGGCCTCCGAATAGCTGCGAAGTGTGCACCGGATGGGACAAACAAGACGATTGGGTAGGCGTGTGCACTCGCGCCGAGTCGATCCATTGGGGCGAGCGCACCGATGCTCGCCAGCGGTGCTTCGAATACAAGCGCAAGCCTGATGCCTGATGCAATCGCAGTCGTCGATGAGTTCGCGACCGATCCTGAGTATGAAGCTCGCCTTCGTGCCCAGGTTCGCGAGATCATTGCGCAGAGCTTCAGTCCGCCGCCAAAGCTAACCGTCTCCCAATGGGCGGACGGATACCGTATGCTTTCGCCGGAAGCGTCCAGCGAGCCCGGCAAGTGGTCTACCGCGCGCGTTGAGCCGTCGCGCGGCATCATGGATGCGTTCGCCGATCCCGAGATTGAGATCGTGACCTGCATGGTCGCCGCGCAGACGGTAAAGACCGAAGTCATCAACAACGTCGCCGGCTACCACGTCCACCTCGATCCGTGCCCGATGCTCATCCTGCAACCGACGTTGCAGATGGCCGAGGCATACTCCAAGGATCGTCTCGCGCCGATGATCCGCGACACGCCTGCGCTCGCGGCAAAGCTCGGAAACCACGCGCGCGACTCCGAAGACACGATCCTTCACAAGAAGTATGCCGGCGGCCACATCACGATGGCCGGCGCGAACTCGCCTGCATCGCTCGCTTCGCGCCCGATCCGCATCCTGCTCTGCGACGAAGTCGATCGCTATGAGGCGAGCGCCGGCAAGGAGGGCGACCCGGTCTCGCTCGCCATCGAGCGCACCACGACGTTCTGGAATCGCAAGATCGCCCTGGTCTCGACGCCAACGATCAAGGGAGCGTCGCGCATCGAGTCCTCTTATGAGGAGAGCGACCAGCGCCGCTTCTTCGTGCCGTGCCCGAAGTGCAATCATTGGCAGCATCTTCGTTGGTCGCAGGTCCGGTGGCCGGAAGGCAACCCGATGGAGGCGCGCTATCATTGCGAGTACAACGACGAAGACACCGGAGAACTTTGCGACTACGGGTGGAGCGAGGCCGAGCGGCTGAAGGCCATTGCCAAGGGCGTATGGATCGCAACGCGCCCCGAAGTGAAGGGGCATGCGGGCTTCCATCTAAACCGCATCGCCTCACCGTGGCGTGCCCTCGGCGAGATGGCGCGAGACTTCGTGCTGGTCAAGAAACATCCCGAGCGACTGAAAACCTGGGTCAACACGCGTCTCGCTGAGACGTGGGAAGAGCGCGGCGAGCGCGCAGACGCGGGATCGCTCTATGAACGCCGCGAGGAGTACGATGCGAGCGTGATCCTCCCGAGCGGGGTCGGCGCCATCACGGCGTCGGTCGATATTCAGGATGATCGCGCTGAAATCGAGTGGTGCGGTTGGGGGCAGGACGACGAGTCGTGGTCGCTCGACTACAAGGTTCACTATGGCGCACCCAACTCGCCGGGCTTTTGGGAGGTGATCGATCACGCGCTATTGCGCACGTTCAAGCATCCGGCTGGCGTCGAGATGCGCGTCGAGTCCGCGTGCATCGACTCCGGCGGTCACTTCACGCAACAGGTCTATGACTACGTCAGGCCGCGCATTGCGCGCAAGATTTACGCCATCAAGGGCATGGGCGGCCCCGGAAAGCCGATCTGGCCGGCGAAGGGCACCGTCAACAAGGCGAAGAACGTGACCGTGTTCGTTCTTGGCGTCGATCAGGCCAAGGACATGCACTACAAGCGGCTCGAACTGAAGGAGCCCGGCCCAGGCTACTGCCATTTCCCGCTCGCGGAGCACTATGACAAGCGGTACTTCGACGGTCTGACCGCAGAAAAGGCAATCATGAAGACAGACAAGAGGGGGTTCACGGTCAAGGAGTGGCACAAGGTCCATTCGCGGAACGAACCTCTCGATCTGCGCGTCTACAACATTGCTGCCCGGCTCGCGCTCGGCATCAACATGGAGCGACGCTTGGCGGTTTTGCGTGCTGCGGCGGCGCAATCGCTCAACGCCGCACCACGGCCTGCGGCACCCGCACGCCAAGAGCCCGCGCCACAACCCCCGGCCGCTACTGGCGGTCGGCGGCGCTTGCGCAGTCGCGGCGTTGAAAGATAGGAGCGGGGTAGGAGTCGCATTAAGGGCGACCGGAACGCTCTCTTTGCTGGATACCATATCCCGTAGCTTCGGGGCATGGCAAAGACCGTCGAAGAGCAGCTTGAGAGCACCATCAACTCGATCACGCAGGTCGAGCAGAATGGTCAGCGTTACACGATCAAGGATCGTGAGCTTTGGCGCGGCGATCTGCGCCAACTAGACCAGCGCGCCCAGCGCCTTGAGAAGGCTGCCGCTCGGCAGAAGCGCGGTGGCATTCGCACGCAGCGGGTGGTGCCGCTGTGAAGCCGATTGCCCCGACACTCATGGATCGCTTTTTGGCGAGCGTTGCGCCAACCTACGCGCAGCGCCGCTTCCATGCGCGGCTATCCTTCAACTACATGGGGCAGTATGCGGGCGCCAAGTCGAACCGCGCCGCGCTGAAGTCATGGCGGCCTTATGCGGGCTCGGCCGACGCGGACACGCTCGGCGACCTGATGGTGCTTCGCAGCCGGTCGCGTGACCTTGTCCGCAACAATCCCATCGCTGCCGGTGCGCGGCAGACCTCGCAGATCAACGTCGTCGGCACCGGCCTGCGGCTCCGCGCCAAACTGAATGCCAAGCTTCTCGGGATGGCCGAGAAGGCTGCAGAAGAGTGGGAGCGCAAGGCCGAAACGCTGTTCGATCTTTGGGCATCGTCAAAGGCATGCGATGTCACGATGCGGCAGAACTTCTATGAGCTTCAGAGCCTGGTCTTCAACACCAAGTTTGAGTCGGGCGATGCGTTCATTCTGCGACGCACGTCCAAGCTACGGCATGCCGTTGCGCCACTCGCACTGAATATTATCGAGGCCGATCGCGTAGCTACTCCGCCACAGTTGGCCGGCGACTTCATGATCCGCGACGGCGTCAGGATCGATGAGGATGGCGCACCGATCAGCTACATCGTTCTGAATGAGCATCCGGGCAACTGGATTCTGAATACGTTTCCGATCTTCGAGGAAATTCCGGCGTATGGCGCTAAGTCGGGCGAGCAGATGGTCTTGCACGTCTTCGATCGGATGCGCCCCGAGCAGAACCGTGGCATCCCGGCTCTTGCCCCGGTGATTGAAATTCTGAAGCAACTCGACCGCTACAGCGAGGCCGAGTTGATGAAGGCCGTCGTGTCGTCGTTCTTCACGGTCTTCCTGAAGACAGAGACCGGCGAGGACGGATTTGCTTCGGCGTTGCCCGGCCATTACGGCTTTGGCCCGAACGAAGTTGCGATGGGACCTGGGACCATTGTTGACATCGGGACCAACGAAGAGATTCAGACGGCGCAGCCCGCCAACACGTCCAACTTCGATCCGTTCTTTCAATCGGTCGTGCGTCAGATCGGCGTCGCGCTCTCGATACCGTTTGAACTGCTCATGATGCACTTCACGGCGAGCTACAGCGCGTCGCGTGCGGCCCTGGAAATCGCGGCGCAGTTCTTCCGCGACCGCCGCATCTGGCTTGTCCGGAACTTCTGCGCGCCGGTCTATGAGTGGTTCATGGTCGATGCGATCAACGCTGGCCTAATCTCCGCTCCTGGCTTCTTCAGCGACCCGGTGCGCCGTGCTGCATGGCTCGGAGCGCAGTGGATCGGCCCGTCGCGCATCATCCTCGACCCGCTCAAGGAGTGGAAGGCCGAGAGTGAAGCAGTGAACCTCGGCGCTCGCACCATCGAAGAAGTGATCATCGAGCGCAGCGGCGGTGACTTCGAGCAGATCACCGCGCAGCGCGTCCGTGAGCACGCCGCTCGTGCCGCCGGGAAGCTCGAACCTGAAATCCTCGCGCCGGCCGGGATGGGCTCTCAGGTCAAGGAAGACGTGTCGCCCCAACCCGCAGACCCGGCGGGCACTCCCGCCAAGAAGCCCGAGAAGAAGCAATGACCGTCAACGTTCGCAACCCGCTGATTTTCGACGCCGCGCTCACTGCCGATTGGGCGATGGACGAGAGCGCGCTGCGTCAGGTCATGGAGATCGCCGCACGCGAGGATCGCATCGATCCGCAGATGCTCGAAGCATACCGGGCGCAGGAATTGGCTCGCGCCGAGAAGGCCACCTATCGCGACGGCGTGGCGGTCATCGACGTCGCCGGTCCGCTGTTCAAGCGCGCGAACCTCATGACCACGTTCTGCGGCGCGACCGCATACGAGACCATTCGTCGCGATCTTCAGACCGCGATGGACAACTCGTCGGTCCGCGCGATCCTGCTCAACATCCACTCTCCCGGCGGCGAGGCCGCTGGCGTTGCGGAGCTTGCCAGCGCGATCAGGGACGTGCGCGGTCGGAAGCCCATCGTCTCGTATGCGGGCGATCAGGCGGCCTCCGCTGCCTTCTGGATCGGCACCGCAGCCGACGAGTTCATCATCGGCCCGACCGCCGCTCTTGGTTCGATGGGTGTCGTCGCCGGCTATCGCGACACGTCCGCTCAAGACAAGGCGCGCGGCATCAAGACCATCGAGTTCGTGTCGTCTCAATCTCCCTACAAGCGTGTCGATCTCAACACGAAGGAAGGCCGCGACCGCATCCAAGCGCGCGTTGATGCGATGGCCGCTGTGTTCGTCGAGACCGTGGCCGGCTTTCGCGGTGTGAGTGTCGCGCATGCGCTCGAACGCTTCGGCCAAGGCGATGTGCTGATCGGTCAGGCGGCCGTCGAGGCTGGAATGGCCGATGGCATCGCAACGTTCGAACAGGTTCTCGCGAGCTTGGCTCGCGGTGATAGCCCGAAGGCGACCTTCGGAATCAACCCGGCCGCTGAAGGCCAAAATGGAGCTACTGCAATGACTGACGAAGAGAAGGCGGCCTTCGAGGCGAAGATTCGCGCCGAGATGCAGGCCGAGTTCGACGCCAAGGCGAAGGCTGACGCCGAAGCCAAGGCGAAGGCCGAAGCGGAAGCCGCCGCAGCCGTCGCCACCGACCCGGTTGCTGTCGAGCGCAAGCGTGTCTCCGACATCATGGGCCTCACTCTGCCGGGCTACGAGTCGCATGCGCAGAAGGCTATCGAAACGGGCTCCTCGGCCCATGAGTTCTCGGCGATGATCATTGCCGCAGAAAAGGCCAAGCGCACCGAGCGCGCGCAGGACGTGGCGGCTGACACCGACGTTAACGCGAAGGTCAAGCCAACCACCGGCAGCGCGGACCAGCCCAAGGGCGATGAGGCCGCCGCAAACGCAATTCTCGGGGCCATGAGCCTCGTGTCTGGCAAGTAAGGAGAGGCCGAAGTGGCGAAGTTTGTCGAGGAAGGGTCTTTCCTTCCGAACGTTTGGGCGCTCGGTCATACGCGCGCCCGCAAAGTGACGATCAAGGCGGGTGCTGGCGTTCTGGCCGAGGCGACCGTGCTGGGTCAGGTCACGGCGGACGCGAAGTATCTGAAGTCGGTCAAGGCCGCTTCGGATGGCTCTGAAGTGCCGGATGCGATCCTCGCCGAGCCGGTCGATGCGACCGCCGCCGACGTGGAAGCCGTCGCCTACATCGCCGGTGAGTTCGATCAGGACAAGCTGATCCTCGGAGCCGGTCACACCCTCGGATCGATCGATGCGGTGTTCCGCCTGAAGTCGATCTGGCTCGTGAAGCCGATGGGCTAACCGAGAAACCACGAAAGCAACGGGAAGCCCTACTATGGACCTCTATTCCACCACGGCCCTCAACCGCGTTGTCGAGGAACTGCCACTCAACCCGGCGTTCTTCCTCAACACGTTCTTCACCGCCGTCGAGACCTCCGACACCGAAGACGTGAAGTTCGACACCGTCAAGGGTCGTCGTCTGATCGCTCCGCTCGTCTCGCCCATCGTGCAGGGCAAGGTCATCCGCGAGATGGGCTTCAAGACTTCGTCCCTCGCGCCGGCCTACATCAAGGACAAGCGCGTCTTCGACCCGAACAAGCAGTTTAAGCGTCGTGCGGGCGAGAAGATCGGCGGCTCCATGACTCCGGAACAGCGCCTCGCGGCGGCTGTCGGCTTCGCCCTGTCCGAGCAATTGGATATGTGGATTCGTCGCCTCGAAGTCATGTCGGCGGAGGTGCTGCGCACCGGCAAGCTGATCCTGGAAGGCGACGAGTTCCCACGTCAGGAGGTTGATTTCGGCCGCGACCCCGGCCTGCAAATCGTTCTGACCGGCAGCGACAAGTGGTCGGATGCGAGCGTGAACCCGCTCAACGACATCGAAGAGTGGGGTCAGGCGATCTTCGACACCTCGACGCTGGTAGCGCGTGACGTGATCATGGCGAGCGACGTGTGGAAGGTGGTCCGCCAGAAGATGTCGGGCACGCTCACCGATCCGGTCGCCATCAACATGCGCCTTCAGATCGACATGACCAAGGACACCCTCGACTCGGCTCGCGCTGCGCTCGGCCCGATGCTGTTCACCCCCGGTATCCGGCTGGTCGGCGTCTTCGGCGACTATCGTCTGTGGGTGCATTCCGACAAGTATGTCGATCCGCTCACGAACGAAGTGAAGGAGGTTCTGCCTGCCGGTGAAGTCGTGATGGCTTCGCACGACATTCAGGGCGTGCGTCACTTCGGCGCCATCCGCGACCTGAAGGCCGGGATTCAGCCCCGCTCCTTCTTCGTGAAGTCGTGGGAGGAGGAGGACCCGAGCGTTCGGTACATCCTGGGTCAGTCCGCGCCGTTGATCGTGCCGTATCACGTCAACGGCTCGCTCGGAGCCAAGGTGCTGTAATGCCCATCTATCGGGGCCTCGTCACGATCAAGCGTCTCGGCCGGTATCATCCGCCCGGTACGCTGTTCGACCTGACCGAAGCCGAAGCGAAGGACATTGGTCCCACTCGCGTCGTCCTAGTCAAGGAACAGGTCGCGGCCGTGGCGAACGTCGCCCTCGATAGCGCCAGCATGCCCGCTGGTCTTGAGCCCGCCGGTGGCAGCACCGGCGACGCGCCGTCCGCTGTTGTAGCCCCTCCCGCCTCACAACAGACGGACGGCGCGAGCACTCGCATCGCCGAGATCGCTTCCGCTATCGACCTGCTCGACGAAAAGAAGGACTTCTGGAAGTCCGGCGCTCGCATGGGCAAGCCGAAGCTGAAGCCGCTGCTCGATGTCGTCGGACTTGATGGTGTCACCGACGCCGAGATCGACGCTGCGATGGCCCTGCGTGAATCGGGTGTGTGATGCCCGTCGAGAGCGACGACGACTTGCTGATCTTCCTCAACCCCGACGAGTTCGGGGTTGAGGCCGTTTATGTGTCCCGCGACGCGACCGTTGAGCCGAAGCCGATCCCCGGCCATTTCGACGATGAGGGGAGTAACTGGAATCCGAGCCGGTGGAACGGCACGGAGTATCAGATGCAGATGGGCGCGAGCATCACGTCGTCCGGTCCCACCTTCCTCTGCCGCACGTCCGATCTGCTGAAGGGCGGGCGCAAGGGAGAGAAGCTGACCATCAAGGATCGCTCGGGCGCCGAACAGGAATACCGGATCGAAGACAAACGGCCTGACGGCACCGGCTTGTCGCTTCTGTTGCTCATGGCGAACGACTGATATGGCGCACCCCCGCAAACTGATCCGCGCCGCGTTTGCTGACCACCTGAAGACACCGCTCGATGGCGGCGGCTATCGCACGCGCGCGGAGAGCCGAGTCTACAAGAGCCGCTTGGCTCCGGTGAGCGAGGAGGAGCTGAAGGAGGAAGGCCCGGCGATCCTTGTTTACGCGCGCATGGAGAAGACGGACAAGGAAAAGGACTACGGCATCGAAGGCGATGCGACCTTCGTCGAGCGCGAATTGACCCTTGTCACCGAGGCCATGCTGCTCGCCGGTGACGAAGTGGACGATGCTCTCGACGACATCGCCGAGGAGATGGAGGCAGCGATCTCGGACTTCATGATCCCAGGTTTCGAGTCCGCCGTCACCCATTTGCGCGAGTCCGACATCGACGTGATCACCGAACAAATGAAGCGGCCTGTCGGCGCGATCGGACTTGTTTGGACGATCAAGTACCGGACGGATTGGCGCCCGCGCGCGACCGCGAACGACCTAGACGCCGACATGCAGGCATTCCTAGACGGAAAGTGACATGGTCAAGTTCCTCCGTGATCCCGCATACACCGGCGGCGTCGCTGACCCCGAGGCGTCGGATATCGACCGGCGCGCGCAGGACGTTGTCAAGTTCGGCCGCGTCAAGGAGGTCGATTACAAGCGCAGCCCGCCGGCCTACCGCGTCGAGCTTGGCGATCCAAACGACGAAGACAACTATATCCTGACCGATTGGCTGCCGGCGACCGGCGGACGCGCCAAAGGCGACCGCGAGACGCACTATCTCGAAGTTGGCGAGAAGGTCGCGCTGCTCGCAGAGGGAGGCGAGCTTTCGACCGCATACGTTATGCCGGCCGGTCAGTATACCGAGCAGGACGACGAGAAGGAGACCACGGACAAGGCCGGCGTCTGGCGCAAGATTTTCTCGAAGCCGAAAAGCAATAACGGTCAGGGCGGCCAAGGTGGCGACCAGGGCGGCCAGGATGGGCAGAGCGGAGACCAAGAAGAAATCCTGGGCGAGATCAGTTATGACCGCAACACCGGCGATTGGCTGATCAAGGGCATCGACAATAAGGGCTCGATCACGATCGAAGGCTCGGGCTGCTCGGTTGTCATGAAGGACGGTACGATCACGCTGAAGGCAAAGAACGTCGTCGTCGAGGCGAGCGAGAAGTTTGAGTCGAAGACGAAGCAATCGCTGCACACCGCCGACGCGTTCAAGACCATCGGCAGCACGTACCTCGGACTCGAGGATGCCGGCGACACGCCGCAGGACAAGGTCGAGACCGATGCTGGTCCCGCGAAGAAGACCTTCGCGAAGGTAGGCTAAGAGGCGATTGGAACAGGCTGTAAGGCGTCGAGGCGTCGCGGCACGGTGCGCTTTATGGCGACCATTGATCTCACCACTGGCAAGAAGCTGGAAGGCATCGACGATGTCTGGCAGTCGATCGCGACCATTCTCGGGACGACTCTCGCGTCGCTCGTGATGGCGCGCGACTTCGGCTCGAAGATGCCGCGCCTAGTTGACCGTGCCGTGTCTCAGGTGACGGTCATCGAGTTCTATGCGGCCGTGCCAGACGCAATCAATCGCCTCAACCCCGAAACGCTGATGGCTGAAGAGCCGCGTTTCCGCATCATTCAAATGACCCTCGCGGACATGACCGATGAGGGCCATGTGACGTTCGACATCGACGGCATCTACTACCCGCGCGGCCATCTCGGCGATTACTCCGAGGCGCGTGACGCTCAAGGTCGCGTCGTGGTGTCGAACAACATCATTGTCGGGAGCTATGTGCAGTAATGGATGCTCCGCTCCCGAATATCCCGTTGCCGGTCATTGAGCGGGAGCCCGCGTTCGAGACCCTGTTCAACGATCGTCTCACGCAACTACGCGGCCTGCTCACGGACGCGGGGTTTGATTGGGACACCTACATGCTGCGGTCGGACCCCCTGAATCGCTTCTGCCGTCATGCGGCCTATGGCGATCTGCTCATGGTCTTCGCGATGAACGACACGTTCCGCGCGACGCTGACGGACTTCGCCCAAGGCTCCGACCTGATCGCCTTGGCATCGGATTGGAACCTGACGCAGGCCGATGGCGAGTCCATCGACGATCTTCGTCGCCGGCTGCGCGAGATGAAGAAGGGGCAGGGCGGCTTTACCGACAACTGGTATAAGCGGTGGGCGTTCGCTGCCGCTCCGCTGCTCGTGGATGACGTTGGCGTCGAGGGCGATGCCAAGGGCGGGGTGCTCGTCTCGATCCTCTCCAAGGAAAACGGGGGCGTTGCCAGCGACGATTTGCTCGCGACCGTGGATGCGGCATTGAACATGCCCGGCATCCGGGGCGACAACGATCACATCACGGTCGTTCGCGCGGTGATCCGCACGGTCAACGTCCAAGCCGACGTTTGGCTGCTCCCGGAAGCCACAAAAGACACCACGATCGCTGCGGCCGAAGCCGCGCTGCGTGCCAACTTCGCGACCGAGCGGCGCCTGGGCTGGGACCTCGCATCTGACTTCGTGTCCGCCTCGCTGCGCACGACCGGCGTCAAGCGCGTCGCGTTGATCACGCCCGAGCCGAACAGCGTGGTGGTGACGGCCGCCAATGAAGCCGTCGCGCTCGGAACTGTCGATCTGCGTTATCAGGGCCGGGCATACTGATGACCGACCTTGTCGATCTCGCGCCCCGCAACTCGACGCCGCTCGATCTGGCCGCAATTCGGACGGCGGACTCGCGCGAGCGTCACAAGGGGCTGGTGCAAGAGATAGCGGATATCCGCTACCGCGACGTGATCCCCGACGACGTGCTGCCGTGGCTTCTGCGCCATTGGGGGCTCGAAGACGCGGCTGCGTTCATGGACGATCACCAGCGCCTCTACAAGGAGGGGAAGCACTGGCAGACCGTCCGTGGCCGTCTGGAAGCCTTCCAGATCGTTTTCGACTGGCTTGCCCTCAATGGCGAGCATGAGCGCGGGACGGGCGGAGACGTGCGCTGGGGCCTCTTCCAGATCGGTTTGGATGGCAGGCCCGAGATGGGCAAGCTAATCGACCTGATCGGCCTCGCGAACCTCTCCAAGGGCGCGGCAAGCGTCTTGGGGCGCATCTATGGCGGCTATGACATCCGGCCGATGCGGCTCGACATGATGCGCCTCGACGGCGCCATGCTCGACGATTGGTCGGGCGTCTATCTCGACGGCATCGCGCCGAAGCTCTCGTTTGGCAGTCGGCTGGGCGAGGAGATCGACTTCGAGGCGCATGTGTCCGGCGGCAGCGACGGCCTCATCTCGGGCACTGCGCGCTTCGAGGAAGGCTTCGTGCTCGATCGCTCGCTGCTCGACGGCGAAGTGCTCGAACCGTCCGTCGTCGCGATCCAGGCGTCTTTGTCCGGCGAAAACATCGATATCGGCAAGGACGTGATGATGCCGTGGCCGAACGGCCGCTGGCCGGCAACCCCCTGGTCACAAGAACCATTCATCATTTACGGAGGCCCTGATGGCACTTCTGGTTAATAGCGGTCGCGCCGGTTTGGCCGCCGCGTTGAAAGCTCGTCCGATGTTCTTCGCCTGGGGGCGGGGCGCGTCGTGGTGGGGGCAGACGGAGGTGAAGAACAGGACATTCGCCGGTGCGCCGGAAAAGTTCACGCTCGACCACGCTCCCGTCGCTTCGCTCACCTTGAACAGCCCGGATAGCGCGCAAACCTACCAGACGCCGGCCGACTACCTGTTCGATCCGAACAGTGGCGTCGTGACGCGCGTCAACGGCGGCGCCATCCCGCCAGGTGCTACGGTCCAGGCGCAGGCCGTCTACGGCACGACGCCGCTCGGCGCGAGCGATGCGGCGTTGGTGGATGAGGTCGGGCGGCGCATTGCGTCATCGGTCGAATTTGTCGTGCCCGATCCGAACGGCAACCTCTACACGCCCGGCGGCGAGCGGTGGTCCGTCTCGCCGGTGGCGACCCGCTACCTCTATGTCGCGACGCAGTTCGACTTCCTCGAAGCCTCGACCGAGACGATCCGCGAGGTCGGCATCTTCGTCGATAGCGTGCGTGCCGAGGGAGTGCCTGAAGGGCAACTGTACTTGACTCCCGATCAAGTCGCGGACCCCGGATACTTGCTTCTGCTCGATCGCTTCGCCGGCAAGGTTCGCTCCCCAAGCGAGCGGCTTGGCTTCTCTTACGTCTTGGTGATTTAATGGCAGACGCTCGCGACCAACTTCCGGCCTATATCAACACCTTCGATGCGACGAAGGGCTATCAGCGTCTTGCGGCTCACTATGACCGCTTCCTGACCAGCAACGAAATCAATGTCATTCAGGACATTGACGGAAACCGCGTCAAGGGGATCGCCGACGTTTGGTGGAAGGACGGTGCGCTCGTTGGCGGTGGCGCCATCGTGCTCGGACCGATCACCAACGGGACGGTGGAGGCCCGCTTGGCCGCAGCGAAGGTCTACATTCGCGGCGCGGTGCATGATATTGAAGCTCGCAACCTCACTATTTCGGCCGTTGGTACCGTCGTCATTGGCATCCGGCTCCGCACCTTCACGGTGACGTATGAGCAGGACCCGACCCTGAAGGGCATGGCTCCCGGTACGCGTGCCCAGGGCGAGCCGGGCGCCTCGGCGCTCGCCATGCTCGGCCGCTGGGGCTATGAGGGCGATGGCGAGGAGGGCGACTTCTTCCCGATCTACACGATCAAGGATGGCACCGTAGACACGCCAACCGAGCCCGGCATGGATGACGCATGGGCCAACCTGCTCGCGCGCTATGACCGCGAGGCCCACGGTGGCTACGTCGTGGAAGGCTTTGACGTGAAGGCTCTCGGCCTCGACGAGTCCGGCAAGCAGGTCTTCACGATCTCGGAAGGCACGATCAACGTCTACGGATACAAGCGCACCCGTCCTGCCTCGGCTCGCCTGCGTGTGGACGAAGAACCCGAGATCATGGCGATCGACGATGAGCCGCACGCCGTCAATTCGGGAACGCAGACCATCAAAGTTCGCTTCGCCCCGATCTCGGCCGTGACGGAAGTCACGATCATCGCCGAGAAGACCGTCACGCTGACCCACGGTACCTTCACCGGCGCTTCCGATGCGCTGCCCGATCCGACCGTGCTCTCGATCCGCGAGGTCAAGCAGGGCGGGACCGTGTACGCCCCGACTGCGGATTACAAGCTGACCGGCGCGTCCGTTGACTGGTCGCCGAGCGGCGCCGAGATGGCGCCGGGCTCGACCTATCAGGTCACGTATCGGTACCTGACAAATGCAGTTCCGACCAACATCACGCGCGACTCGTTCGACATCACCGGCGCAGCGGACGATACGACGGCCTTCATCAAGTATGACACGAAGCTGCCGCGCTATGACGCAATCGTCGTCGATCAGACCGGCTCCATCTCTTACCTGAAGGGCATCAGCTCGCTGTACGCTCCGCAGCCCGCAACGGTTGCGCCTACGCTGCACAAGCTTGCGGATGTCTACAATAATTGGGGCATAGCTCCGACCGTCAAGCAGGTCGCGACCGTCCGTATGCCGTTCGCGGACCTGCGCAGCCTCGAAACCATGGTCAGCGATCTCTACGCGCTGGTGGCCGAGGAGCGGCTTCAGCGCGATGTGGACCGCAAGGAAGTCTCCTCGAAGCGCGGCGTGTTCGTCGATCCGCTGCTCGACGACGACATGCGCGACCAGGGGCTTCCGCAGACCGGCGCGATCTTCGGCGGCCTGCTTTGGCTTCCTATCATCCCGACGATCTCGATCCTGCCGATCACTGGAACATCGCTGTCCTACGCGCCCGAGAACGTTTTCGAGCAGCGCCAGATCACCGGCGAGTCGAAGATCAACCCGTATGCGTCTTTCAGCCCGCCGCCGACCGATGTCACGCTCGACCCGTCCGTCGATCTCTGGACCGACACGAAGGACGTGTGGACCTCGATCAACACCTCGCGCATCGCGTGGCAGAAGACCAACTTCGAAGCCGGCCCGCTGATCGGGACGAACGTCTCCGTGACCGACCGCGTCGTGAGCAGCGCCACGACCACGGAGGAGACCATCCGGCAGCGTTCGGTCGGCTTCACGATCCATAAGTGGGGCTACAACGAAGTGCTCAAGCGGGTCACGTTTGACGACATCGACGTGACACCGGCGGGTGAGGTCCGCGCTGACGGCAACGGCACGCTCGTTTCGTCGTTCCAGATTCCCGCTGGCGTCCCGGTCGGTGTGAAGCACGTCGCCTTCGAAGGTGTCGGCGGCTCGAAGGCCGATGCGCTCTACACCGCATACGGCTGGCTGACCACGATCAACAACGAGCGGACCATCGTCACGACCTACTGGTATAGCGCCGATCCTTTGGCGCAGACCTTCCGTTTGCCGGAGCCGCGTCAGGGTCTCGGTGTCGATCTGAAGTTCACGAAGATCGGCGACCGCAACAAGCCGGTGCGTGTGCAGATTCGCGAGGTGGAGTTGGGAATCCCGACCGAGCGCGTTGTGGCTGAGTCGATCATCGACATGCATAACGTGACGGCCATCGATCCGCTCTCGACTGCGCCACGCCTCGAACGGGATTGGACCATGGCGGACTTCGACAGGCCGGTGACGCTACGCGAGGATCGCAGCTACGCCATCACGCTTCTGACCGATGACCCGACCCACGCGGTCGCCATCGCTGATCTCGGCGGCTTTGACCAGATCAACGGTTGGGTCACGAGCAATGCGTTCCCACTCGGCACCTTCCTTGACGGCTCCGACTCGCGCACTTGGCTGCCGAAGCCGGGGCGTTCGCTGGGCTTCCGGCTTCGCTGCGCAAAGTTTGCGCCGGTCACGAGCACCATCGAGATCGGCACCCTCGACGTGACCAACTGCTCGGACCTGATGCCGTTGATCGCGGCCGAGCGTCCTGAGGGCACGGCAATCGAAGTTGAGTTTGAGGCACCGAACGGAACCAAGTATGTCACAGCCCCGGCAGTGAACGTGCAGCTTCCGGCCGCGATCGCCGGCACGCTGAAGGTTCGCCTTCGGTTGATCGGTTCTGCCAACCTGTCGCCGCTCATGCTGCCCTACGTGCAAGTCGTGGCGGGCTCGATCCAGGCGAATGGCGACTACATCACGCGGGCCTTTGAGGCGGGGACTGACTCGAAGATTCGCCTGATCCTCGACGTGTATCTGCCATCAACCTCGACGTTCTCTGCGGCGATCCAGACCGGCGTGAATGCTGGCCTGCCGGTGTGGTCGGCCGCCAACGCGCTCACGCTCGAAAAGGCCACTCCGTTGGGGGACGGCTGGGAAGAGCGGCAGTACATGCTCGACCACGTCAACACCGACATCTCGCGGGCATACGTGAAGATCGGTGGCGGTCCCGCCGCGCGGTCGAACGCTCGCAATATCCGCGCCGTCGCGGTCAAGTCCACCACGGGGGCTTAATAGATGCCGAACGATCAGACGCAGCGGGGATACCCGCTGCCGCATCCCGACAACGTCGCCCGTGAAGACGCGCAGCGCATCCGTAACGCCATTTCGCAGATCAGTGACGACATTGCAGAGATTGCTGATCGCAACGTCATCGCGACGGAGGATACGCCGGGCAGCGTGCGATTGGCGACCGATGCCGAGCGCATTGCGGGCACCGCCGAAGATCGCGTGCTCACGGTCAAGCGCACCAAGGACATGATCACGGCGCTTCTTAGCACCGTCGAGACCGCCCTGAATGCCGCCATGAATGCGCTACAACAGACCACGACGGATCAGTTGAGCCAGAACGAGTCCGACGTCAATAAGGCCATCGCCGATCTCAATTCCTCTGTCGCGACGCAGCTTGGCAACTTCACCAACACGCTTGCCGGAAAGTTCGACAAGGCGGGGGGTGCGCTTAGTGGCTCGGTAGCGATCGACATGCCAGTGGGTCAAATTGCATCGATCAGCGGGGAGATCGGCGGAAAGTTGCGTTGGATGCTGGCGTTGGGCGCTGGTGGTGCCGAAAGCGGAAACAACGCCGGCTCAAACCTGCAACTGAACCGCCACAACGACGCGGGTGCTTTTCTTGGCACGGCCATCGGTATCAACCGGGCTACCGGAGATATCACGCTCGGCGGAGCGATTGGCTCGACGTATAACATCTCTGGCAATGACCTCCGTGCCACTCGCAACGACGGACAGGGCTACGTGTTCTTCGGGACCGGGCAGACCTATATCGGCTTCAATGGCTCAAACTTCGTCGCAACCAATTGGCTGATATCGCCGAACGGACAGCGCTATTCTGCGCTCAATGAGATCAACAACTTCGTAGCGCAAGCGCGGTTTGTCTACGTCGGTGACATTCAGGTGGATAGGCAGGGCGAGGTTGAATCGGGAGGCGCATGCGTTACTGGTATCAACTACGGCCCGAGCAATTGGTCGGAAGGCAATACGGTCTGGTACCGTTTGCGCGCACTTCAGTACTACATTCCCAACGTGGGTTGGGTCGGATTTGGATGGAGCTGATATGAACATCTTTGATCATGGGACCTGGTCGCGTTATCAGCCGAACGAGGTTCCAGCGGGCTTCCCGCCCGTTCTTTTTTCTGGAGCGATCTTTCTCCGCTCTGGCGCCAGTGGCGCTGATTGGTACGACTACCAGCGTGCGGGCAATTTTGATGCGGCGAGCATCAAGGCCACATGCCGCGCGTTAGGTGACCGCTGGATTGTGAGCGTGGCAACTGTTGAGCAATCGCGGCTTTTGCCGGACGGTTGTCGGGTTATCGAGCTGTTTGACGCGATTGACTTCACGGACCCGAACGCGCCGGACCCTCAAACGTTGTTCGGGGACAAGGTCTATGACCCGGCAGCAAACGTGCTCGCGGACGCGCCGACCCCTCCGGTCGTGGTGCCCGAAACGGCCAGCAAGCTGGGCCTGAAGCGCGCCCTGGACGAGTTGGGGAGGTGGGCGCAGGCGAAAGCCCTGATTGCCTCCAATGCGAACACGCAAGAGGAGTGGGATTTGGCGAACGAGATCAACCGCACAGATCCCATTGTGCTGGGTATGATCAACGCCTTGCAGCTTCAGCCTACGGATGTTGACGCCATTCTCATCCGCGCGCGAGAGCTGACCAAGGCTTAGGGATACCGAAACCGTCCCGACAACCGAGGTGACGCCTCCTACGGTGCTCTCAATCCCATCGCTTTGAGGATTGAGAACACACAATGTCCCTTACCGACTTTCTGCACGGCGTCGAGACTGTCGTCGTAGACTCCGGCCCTCGGCCGATCCAGACCGTCCGTTCGTCCGTGATCGGATTGATCGGCACTGCTCCGAAAGCGAACGATGTCGCTTTCCCCTTCAACACGCCCGTTCTCGTGAACCGTCGTCAGGCTGCTGCCGCGATCGGCGCGGATGGAACTCTGCCGCAAGCCATTGACGCGATCTATGACCAGGGCGGCGCCCTCATCGTCGTCGTCCGTGTCGAGACGGCTGCGGAGGAGAACGTCCAACTTTCCAAGATCATCGGTGGCATCGACCCGGTCACCGGCGCCTTCAGCGGCATTCACGCTTTCCGCGCGGCCGAGGCCGAGTGCGGCGTTTCGCCCATGATCCTGATCGCGCCGGGCTTCACGCACCAGCGGCCGATCGGCGTGAGCGGCCACACCGTCACCAACGCAGGCACCAGCGACTACACCGAGGCGACGATCACGTTCGCCGGTGGTGGCGCCGGCGCGGTCTTGCCGCAGGCGAAGGTGCTCATCGTCAATGGCAAGGTCACCGGCCTTGAGTTCTCCTCGCTCGGCTACGGCATGACCGCAGCGGTCACCGCGACGATCGACGGCGATGGCGAGGGCGCGGCCGTGACGATCCAGACCGGGGCGTCCGCGAATCCGGTGGTCAATGAGATGTTGGCCCTGGCCGATGCCATGAAGGCGCATATCCTGGCCGATGGTCCCTCGACCACGGATGCCGCCGCGTTCGCATACCGCGCTGACTATGGCTCCCGTCGCGTGTTCGTCATCGACCCGACCGTGTCCGGCTGGTCGGTGAAGACCAGCACCTACTCATTGGAGCGCGCTTCGGCTCGCGTCGCCGGCCTGATCTCGCGCGTCGATAACGACACTGGCTTCTGGGAGTCGCCGTCGAACAAAGAGGTCTACGGCATGGCCGGTCTCGGTCGGCCAATCGACTACGCCTACGGTGACAAGAACAGCCGTGCGAACATCCTCAACGAAAACGAGATCGCGACGTTCATCCGCGACGACGGTTGGTATCTGTGGGGCAACCGCACTTGCTCGGCGGATGAGAAGTTCGCCTTCCTGTCCGTGTCCCGCACAGCCGACATGATCGACATCTCGATCGCCAAGGCGCACCGCTGGGCGGTCGATCGCGCGATCACCAAGCAGTACCTCGATGACGTGGTCGCGTCGGTCAACGCCTACATGCGGCAGTTGAAGACGAAGGGCGCGATCCTCGGCGGTCAGTGCTGGGTCGATCCCGAGTTCAACACGGAGGCCGACATCACCGAAGGCCATGTGACGTTCTCGTATGACTTCACCCCGCCGTATCCGGCCGAGCGCGTGACCTTCCGGTCGCATCTCGTCTCCGACTACATCCGCAACCTCTTCGCATAACGGGGAAAGAGATGATCCCGCGCGTACTCCGCAACTTCAACAGCTTCGTGAATGGGGTCGGCTATGCCGGCCGCATTTCCGAAGTCGAGCTTCCCGAACTCAACATCAAGACCGAGGAGTATCGGGCCGGCGGCATGGATGCACCCGCCGAACTCGACCTTGGCATGGAGGTCATGACCGCCAAGTTCACGTTCGGCGAATACAACACGCAGATTCTCGGCCTGTTCGGCAACATGGACGGCAACGCCTCGCGCGTGCAGCTCCGTGGCGCCCTTCAGCGCGACGGCGAGCCCGCCGTTGCGATGATCGTCGATCTGCATGGCGGCTTCAAGTCGAACACGCTCAACACTTGGAAGGCGGGCGACCTGACGCAGAACGAAGCCACGATGACCCTTCGCTATCTGAAGATTCAGATCGGCGACACCGTCGCGGTCGAGATCGACGTGGACAACATGATCCGGCTGGTCAACGGCGTGGATCAGTTGGCTTCGATCCGCACTGCGATGGGCATGTAATCACAACGGGCCGGTCTCGCTACGGCGGACCGGCCACTACCTAGCGGGAGACTACCGACTATGACTGATGAAGTGCAGCCGGACATGCGCTTGACGGCGGATGTCAAACTCGACTTCCCGGTGACCGTGGATGCTGTGGCGTACAATAAGCTGACGATGCGCCGTCCGAAGACCAAGGACTCGATCAAGGCGGCGAAGTTCAAGGGGCACGACGCCGATCGCGGCATCCTGCTCTTGGCTGATCTCTGCGGCGTTGCGCCGGACGTGATTCAGGAACTTGACGAACTCGATGCGAAGAAGCTCGGCGATCAGCTTGAGGCTTTTCGTGGGGGTCAGTCGAACTAATCGATCTCCGCAAGGCGATCCTGACGCTCATTCGGCTGACCAAAGGCGGCATCTCAATCAGCGAAGTCGAAGAAATGATGCTCTCCGACTTCTACGAATGGCTCGAAGCCGCCACGGAGCTTCAGGCTGATATCAACAATGCGATGAAGGCAAAGTAAGATGGCGACCGGCTTCTCCGTATTCGTCAATATCGGGGGCAAGGTCAGTCCCAGCCTCAACGCCGCAGTGAACGCAGCGAAGTCGCAGGTCAATGGCCTTGCGACTTCGCTCGCCGCCGCCTCCAAAAGCTTCAGTGCTCCGTTCGTGGCGGTCAATAAGCACCTCGATGCGACGGCGAAGCGGATGGCTACCATCCAACGCGCCGGCCGCAATGCAACGTTGGGCGTGACCGCGCCGGTCGGCCTCTTGGCGATCAGCGCCATCAAGGCGGCGAATGAGCGCGCCAAGGCGATCAATGTGCTCGACGCGGTCGGCCTCGATGACTACGGCGCCGACCAAGAGAAGGAGCGTGAGGCCGCGAAGAAAGACATCGTGAGCTTCGCTGACACGCTCTCCAAGAAGTACGGCGACGCGACCGAAATTCTGAAGACCTTCAATGAACTGCTCAAGGCGGGCTTCAGCGCGCCAGCGGCGAAGGGCTCCATCGAGACCGTGTTGCAGGGCGCAGCGGGCGCCGAAGACATGAGCGGCGCGGAGCTTGGCGGCTATGTTACCAAGCTCGCGACGCAATTCCGGCTTGGCATGAAGTCCACGGAGGATGCGGCGGCGAGCACGCAGCGCATCGTTGACGCGCTGGTATACGGCGCGCTGAAGACGAGCGCCAGTACGAAGGATATGGCGCAGTCGTTCAAATACGTCGGCGCGGCAGCGGCGGCGGCCGGTCAATCGGTCGAGAAGACGAACGCGCTCGTCATCTCCTTGGCGAAGGGCGGCTTCGTCAATTCGGAGTCGGGCGTCGCACTTCGGTCCGCATACGTCCGTCTTGTGAAGCCGACGAAGGGCGGTCGCGCCGCGATGTCGAAGCTGGGGCTGAATTATTCGGACTATGTGTCGCAAGGCAACCGGACCGGCGCGGGCATCAGTGCGGGCCTTGCCGCGCAGGGATACGACATCGATGCGAAGCAGATCGACAAGGCCCTCGCGAGCAATAAGGGGGCGCCCGAGAAGCAGCGCAAGGCAATCTATGACGCGGTAGTCATGAAGCTCGGCGCGACCAAGGCTGAAGACCTCAAGACCATCATGGAAGCCGTCGATGATAGCTTCACGGCGTCCGGCAATGAGATCGACCTGATCAAGCTCCTGAAGGACTTGAAGGCGAAGGGCGCCGGCCAAGGCGAGTTGGCCGCGATCTTCGAGGGTCGCCAGTCCGTCCGCATGATGGCGTCCATGATGCAGAATCTCGACGACATCCTGAAGGATGTGGAGGGCTACTCGAAAGGCTACACGCAGAAGGTCTTTAAGCGGCTGTTCGTGGGGCTGCCGGCGCAGGTGACCGAGCTTGACGCCTCTTACAAGATGCTCCGCAACACGCTCACCGAGCTTGTCATGCCGGACGTTCTCAAGGGCATGAAGTGGCTTGAGCAGTCGATGATCAGGTTGCGCGAGTCGAATCCCGCCTTGCTGAAGACCGGCATCTATTTGACCGCCGCTGCGGCAGCGGCCGGTCCGCTGATGTTCGCGCTGGGCGCTCTTGGCCGCGTTGGTTTGGTTGCCTTGAAGGGGCTCAACATAGTGACCCTCAGCCTGCTCATGCCGTTCCGGCTGCTCGGGACCGTGCTGCTTTGGGTGGCGCGTGGCCTATTGCTGCTCCCGGCGCGCGCCGCAGCGGCGGCCATCGGCCTGCGCATGCTGACCGCGCTCGGCGCTGGCACGACGCTGTCTGCGCTCGCCATGAGCCTTGCGCGGCTTGCGGCGTCCCCGTTCTTGCTGATCGCTTCTGGCATCCGCGCCGTTGCACTCGCCATGGTCTCGCTTGTCGCGAATCCGGTCGGCCTAATCATCGCCGGCCTGGTGGTCGGGCTCACCGCGCTCGGCGTGTGGGTCTCGAATAATTGGGCGGGCATCAAGCAGTTCTTCGCGGGCTTCGGGGAGGGCTTCTTGAAGGGTCTCGGCCCTGCGGGCGAGTCCGTCAAGCAGCTCTCGGACGGCCTCGCTAGCGCGTTTAAATGGGTGTCTGACATGCTCGGACCCCTCGACGCGAGCAATGCGAAGTGGCGCGAGTGGGGGACCACGGTCGGCGGTATCGCGGCGGACGGCGTCAACACGGTGATCTCTGCGATTGAAAAGCTGATCGGATTGATCGGGAGCGCGATCGACAAGTTCGTCAGCCTGGGGAGGGCTATCGGGAACGCCTTCAAGGGCGCTTGGGGCAGCGGGATCGAAGGCGGGGCGCCTGCGCCTGCGCCGCCGGTGGCCGGCGCTCGCGCGCTGGGCGGGCCGGTGAGTTACGGCAAGCCGTATCTGGTCGGTGAGCGCGGCCCCGAGCTTTTCGTGCCCGGCGCGACCGGCCGTATCGAGACGAACAGCATGCTTCGCCGGCTCAATGCCAGCGGTGCGGCTGCGGTCGCCTCATCATCCAGCGGGGGCGGAACCGTCTCGAACTCCAATCGGGTGGAGATCAACATGGCCGTGAACGGCGGCGATCCGGCCGAGGTTCGTCGCGTCGCCCAAGAGGCGGTCTATGCCGTGCTCGCACGGATTGAGTCCGAGCAGCGTGGCCTTCTGAGTGATTGATCATGCAGAGCACCGTCCTCCTTGCACTAGGCTCCTATCGCTTCTCCGTGACCACGGGAGCCTATCAGAAGTTCGAGCGCACGACCGCTTGGCGGTGGCCGGCGACGGATCGGATCGGGGTGGCACCGGCGAAGCAGTACGTCGGACCCGGCGAGGATGAGATCAGCATCGAAGGCACGATCTATCCGCACTATCGCGGCGGCCTTCGGCAGATCGACCAGATGCGCGCCCAGGCCGGTCTCGGTCAGCCGTTGCCGCTCATCACCGGCTTCGGCCGGTTTCTCGGGAATTGGTGCATCGAGAAGATCAAGGAAAATCAAGACTACCTGATGTCGGACGGTGCGCCCCGCAAAATCGAGTTCACAATCGACCTGGGGGCTTACTCCTGATGGCTGAGACCTACACCACGCAAGAGGGCGACACGGTGGACCTCATCGCCTGGAATCGGTTCGGCGTCACGCATGGCGCGACCGAGGCGATCCTGCGCGCGAACCCCGGCCTCGCTGCCGCCGGCACGAAGCTCCCGGAGGGGCTGACGGTGACGATCCCGGCATTCACCCCGAAGAAGGTCACCGCAGCCGCGAGGATTTGGTCGTGACGCCTGCCGCCCGCATCGTCCTTGACGGGAAGGACATCACCGCGAACCTGATCCCGGCTCCCTTCGGGCTGCCGTTGGAAGGCGGCGGTCGCGTCATCGCAGGCGGACTCGGCAGCAACTGTCCATTGATCTCGCTGACCATTCAGGATCATGAGGCCAAGAAGTCGGACTCCTGCGAGCTGGAACTCGACAATCGGGAATACATCCCGTCGCCGGGCAAGGGCTCGAAGCTGGAAGTTTGGCTCGGCTTCGTCGAGACCGGCGTCAACTACATGGGCCTCTATCAGATCGATTCGTGGACGAAGAAGGGGCGGCCGAAGATCATGACCGTGTCCGCCAAGGCCGCCGGCCTTACGACCGAGATCAAGGCTCCGAAGTCGCGCTCCTATCACGAGAAAAGCGTCGAGGAGATCGTGCAGTACATCGCCGGGCGCAATGGCCTGCGGGCGATCGTTGCCGGCGAACTCGGCAGCCTGAAGCCGGGTCACCTCGATCAATCCAACGAGTCCGACTTGAACTTCCTCACACGGCTTGCCGGCCGGATTGGTGGCAACTTCAAGCTGGCGAACGGGACGGTCATCATGAACAAAGCGGGCTCGGGCCTGCTTCCGGGCGGCGGCGTGGCCCCGACATTCGTGCTGACAGAGACCGGACAGACTGAGTGGGATTGCACCGGCTCGACGCGCGGCGACTACAACTCCGTTGAGGCGGCGTGGCACAACGTCAAGAAGGGCGAGCGCGAGTGGGTAGAGGCCAGCGGTGGCGGCGGCAGCGGGCCCAAGCATCGCGTCCGCAAGCTGTTCAAGACGAAGGAGGAGGCCGAGGCGCAGGCCAAGGCCACGAAGGGCGCGCTCGCTCGCGGCAAGAAAATCTTCGGCGCCGGCTTCCCCGGCCGCACCGAGATGTTCGCCGGGGCAGGGATCACGGCAACCGGCTTCGATCCCGACTGCGACGGCAGCTACACTATCAAATCGGCGACGCACACGCTTAACAGTTCTGGCCTTAAGACGCGCATTTCTTGCGAGACCGCAGGCGAAGGCAACGGCGATACGTGGGGCGGTAGCGGCGGCGAAGAGTAGGTGAGGGCTACTAAAACCGTCCCGTCAAACGCGGAACGATTAGCGATGATGCTCTTAACAAAAGAGGTTCATCGTGACGATCAAGATCGACGCCGCTTCCATCAAGCAGATTTTCCCGCGCGCGCCGCAAGAGGTGATCGATGCGTTCGCCTCGAAGCAGGCTGCGCTCGACGCGGCGGGTATCACGCATACCCGCACGCGGCTGACCGACTTCTTCGCGAACATCGATCATGAGTGCGCCGGCTTTGCGCTGAAGGGCCTGACCGAGAATATCAACTATACCGCTGCGCGCATGGCGGCGGTGTGGCCGAACCGCTTCAAGAACTCCGCCGCCGTCGTTGCGAAGTATGGCTCCGCTCCCGGTTGGCAGAAGCGCGCGTTCGACGACATCTACGGCAATCGGATGGGCAACCGCCCTGGCACCCACGACGGCTCGACGTACATTGGGCGCGGTGGTCCGCAGTGGACCGGGCGCGATGGCTACGTGGCGCTCGCGCAGCGCACGGGCCTTCCCGCTGTCGAGACGCCGGATGTCGCGACCAATCTCGACAAGCAGCCCGAAGTCTGCGCCGCGTTTTGGGCGTGGAAGAACCTCAACCCGAAGGCGGATGTCGGCGACTTCACCGGGCTCGTGAAGATTTGGAATGGCGGCACGAATGGCCTCGCCGAGCGCAAGGCCAACGCGGCTCGCATCGCGCCTATCGTCGCTCGCATGGAAGGCTCGCCGCCGACCGCAAGGCCTCCCGTTGATGTCTACGCTGCGGCGACGCGGAAGGAGCGCGCAGGCGTGGCCGCTGCCGCAGCGGCAACCGTCACGACGAGCATCGGCGCCACTTCGCCGCAGCCGGCCCTTCCGAAGGTTGCGTCCGTCGTCGGCATCGGGTTCGGAATCGTCGCGATGGTTGCGGCGATTGTTTTGATCGCACGGAAGAAGCAGGCCGTGCTTGCTAACTGGCTCTAGGAGAGCAGCTATGTTCTACGTCGTCCTCGCACTGACCGTCGTCACCGCGTTCGCGGTAACCTACGTCTTCCTGATCCGGCCGTTCCTTCATTCGGTTCCGAAGCTGAAGGCCTTCTTTGATGAAGCCGACACCTTTTGGGGGAAGGTGTGGGCTCTCGTCTATCGGTCGGCCACTGTCGCATGGTCATACGCCATGCTGGTTTTCGGCACGCTTTTCAATCAGCTTGACACCATCGCGGGCGCGCTTGGCGACCCCGACCTCAAGACGCAGGTCTCGAACTTCTTTTCCGCTGACCCGAAGGTCCTTGGATGGTTCCTGATGGGCGCCGCCGTTGTGACTCTCGCCGCTCGCCTCCGGTCAATCGCCAAGTCGGTCTAGGGCGACGGCTCGTGTCGGGAGCCTCGACTTCCCGCCGATCTCTTCTGAAGGACAAGCTATGCTCGCTGCGCTTTTTACTGGCCCGATCATCTCCGCGTTGGTCAACTCGATCTTCGGCAACATCACGCAGGCGTTCACGGCGTATCTCAACAAAGAGATCAGCGAAGCGCAACTGAAGGAACAGCTTCAGGCGGCCATGCTGTCGGCCTTCGCCCAGGTGGAGAAGGACTACGCGGCGTCCCTGACGCAGACGTTCCAAAGCTTCATGCAGGCGGCGGCGCAGTCGAAGCTTATGCAAGCGGTGTGGGCGTCGGTCGCATTGTCCCAGCTTATTGTTTTGATCTGGCATCAGATCGGCATTCCCGCAGTGAGCTTCTTCCTCGGTGTTCGCTATCCGTCGTCCGGCGCGACCGTTGATTGGGCCTATGCACTCGTCATGTTCTGCCTCGGGGGCGGCGCTATCTCGATGCGTTTTGGTCCCGGCAGCAATTCCATCAGTTCGCAACTCAAGACCCTCACCGGGAAGTAACGCCAGTGATCACGATCCCGGAGTGGGCCATCGGCATTCTCGGCACCCTGGTAGGTGGCGTGATCGGCCTGCTAATTCGTAACGCGGTGTCGCACACGAAGAACGAAGCGTCCGCAAAAGCAGGGCAGGCAATCGCCAATGAGGCGAAGGCCGCCGCAGCCGAAGCCCACCGGCTTGCCGCTGCGCTCGAACGCGAACTCGCTCAGTTCCGTGAGAAGGTCGCCGAGGAATACGCGACCATCCAACTGATCGACCGGATCGAAGAGCGTCTGGTCGGAGCGTTGGATCGCATCGGTGCGCGCTTCGACCAATTCCTATTGACTCAGGGCAAGCAAAAGTGATCACGGACAAACAGCGCAAATAAGCCAAAATGAGTTCGGCCGAATCGCAATTTTCCTGCGCTTCTAAGGAACAGCCCGAACCAGCCTTTTCTGCCTCAACTGGCGCAAGGTTGACTAAGGGCCATTACCAGACGATCGCTCCTAACTTCCCTTGCGTCCGGGTTGCCTCAGGTAGCGAAGCGCTTACCGTTACCGCGCGGTCGCGCTTAAGTCGTTTCGGGCGTCCTTTATGATCGAGAAGGACGAGTGGAGAAACAGAGCTGCAATGACGACCGCCACAACAAGGTCAGGCCATGGCGTCCGGGTCCATGCGACCAGAACGGCGGCAACTATCACCGCGACGTTGCCGATCGCGTCGTTCCGGCTGAAGAGCCATACCGCGCGCACGTTGGCATCCCCCTGCCTGTGTGGAAGGAGCACTACAGCCGCCATCACATTCACCGCAAGTCCGATCAGGGCAAGAATCCCCATCAGCCCAGCTTCCGGCTGATGCTGCACCAGCATGCGATAGGCGGTCGCGACGAGAACTCCCGCTCCTAGAACGCCAAGGAAGATTCCTTGCAGCAGGGCGGCCTTGGCCCTGGCCGCCAGTCCCCAGCCGACTGCCAACAGCCCAAGGAACGAGATCACTCCGTCTCCGATGAAATCGAGCGCATCGGCCTTCACGGATTGGGAGCCGGCGAGAAACCCGCCGACAATCTCAGCGACGCCGTACCCGGCGTTCAGCAGGACTACGACCCAAAGGGCGCGCTTGTAGGCAGGCGTCAGGTGCGAGAGATCCGGGATCTTATCGTCATCCTCGCCATCGGCAACGCGCGCAAGTCGATAGCCGAGGCTAGTGATCGAGCGTTCGACCTCGGGCAGTGGAGCCATCCCGTCCTCTGTCCGGAGGGTCATCTCCTGGGATGCTATCGACACCTTCGCATCCCGCACGCCTGCGATGGAACGCGCGGCGGCTTCGATCTTGGCAGCGCAGGCGGAGCAATCCATGCCTGTCACGCGGTAACGGACCGCTTCGGCCACGTCCGTTTCCGTCATCGCAAACCTCCTCGCATCGAACCTACTTCTTGAATTTGGCCTGGCCCGACTTCCCCTCGGCGGTTTTGATCGTGAGAGTGATCGTCGCGCCGGCGGGAATCGGGTTCTTGGCCTCGCCCTTGAGCGAGTTCTCGCCTTGGGGCGCAAGGGTGACCGTTTCGCGTGCCGACCCGCCGGCAATCAGCACGGCACCAACATAGCCCTTGGTTGACACCGGCTTGGCTTTGAAGGGCTCGAAGACATTGATGGTGACCGTGCTGCCCGCCGTAAGGAGTTCGGCGTCGATACCGGCTACGTCCAGCATCAGCCCGCCGTTCGGGCCCTTTTCGTAGTCCTCGGCGGAAACCGGCGCGGCGAACAATATGGTAGCGATCAGCAACAGCGTGTACTTCATGGCGACACTCCTTGATGGCCGGATGGGTTCAATTGCGCATTGGCCGATTCCGGCTCTTCCCGCCTGAACAACACGTAGAGGGCCGGCAGCACCAGTAGCGTAAGGGCGGTGGACGAAGCAATTCCGCCAATCACGACGGTAGCCAACGGCCGCTGCACCTCCGCACCCGCACCGGTGGCGATCGCCATTGGAACGAAGCCGAGGGCGGCAACAAGCGCGGTCATCAGGACTGGGCGTAACCGAGTCAGCGCGCCTTCCCGGACGGCATCCACCAGCGCCAGTCCCTCCCGGCGGAGCTTCTCGATGAACGTAATGATGACGAGGCCATTGAGCACAGCGACCCCAGAGAGCGCGATGAAGCCGATTCCGGCGCTGATCGAGAGGGGGATTCCCCTGAGCAGAAGCGCGACGACGCCCCCCGTCAATGCGAGCGGCACCCCGGTAAACACCAGAAGTGCGTCGGGGGCCGATCCGAGACTGATAAATAGTAGCAGGAAGATCAGAAACAGCGCGAGAGGCACGACGATCATCAGGCGTTGCGTTGCTGAGATGAGCTGTTCGAACTGGCCTCCCCATCCGATCCAATAGCCCGAAGGCAATTTCACCTTCTCCGCCACCTGATTTTGAGCATCAGCGATGAAGGAACCGAGATCGCGCCCCCTCACGTTGGCCGTCACAGCAATCCGCCGTTTACCGTCCTCACGGCTGATCAGATTGGGGCCCGGCTTGAGATCGACTTGGGCAAGTTCGGACAGCGGCACGTAGCGGATTTGCGCGAGCGGCGAATTGCCCCAGAGCGCCGCGGTTGCCTTGGTCGGAATTTCAGTCGGTGGCAGCGGAACTGGCAACGACCTGATAGCATCCACATCCGAGCGTAGAGTCTCCGGCAGTCGAACGACGATGTCGAAACGACGATCGCCATCGAACAAGCGGCCCGCGCTCTTGCCGCCCACTGCCATTTCAACGAGATTCTGTACATCGGCGACGTTGATTCCATAGCGCGATAGAGTCTGGCGGTTCAGTTGGACCGTGAGCACGGGCAATCCTGCTGCCTGCTCAGCTTTGACGTCGGCTGCCCCTTTCACCTTCTGCAGGACCGCTTGGACGCGGCTCGCAGCCTGGATTAGCTCGTCCAGGTTGTCGCCGAATATCTTGACGGCCACGTCGCTTCGTACACCCGAGATGAGTTCGTTCATGCGCTGCTGGATCGGCTGCGAGAACCCATAAGCGTTACCGGGGACGTCATCCGCCGCCTGCTGGATTTCCGCCACGACCGCGGTTTTCGGTTTCGCGGGATTGGGCCATTCCTTCCGCGGCTTCAGCATGATGTAGTTGTCCGAGGTGGATTGTGGCATGGGGTCGGTCGCAACCTCAGCCGTGCCGGTACGGGCGAACACCTCTTTGACCTCCGGAAGCTGCAGCAGCCGCCTCTCCAGCATCGCCTCCATTGCCACCGACTGGGTCAGGCTGGCGCTCGGGATGCGGACCACCTCCGTCGAGGCATCCAATTCATCGAGGCTCGGAATAAACTCGCCCCCCATGCGCGAGGCCGCGATGCCGCAGACAATGACCAACAGGACCGCAATCACCGCGACGCCGAACCGGTTGCGGATTGAGGCCGCGAGCAGCGGCGCATAAATGCGGCGCGCGGTTCGCATGAAGAAATTCTCATGTTCGGAGACGCTGCCAGTGACGAAGAGTGCCACGGCCGCCGGCACAAATGTCATCGACAGAATGCTGGCCCCGGTCAATGCCATCAGCACGGTCAAGGCCATCGGGGTGAACATCTTGCCTTCGACGCCGGTGAGCGTGAGAATCGGCAGATAGACAACGGCAATGATGAACGTTCCGAACAGGCTGGGGCGGATGACTTCGCGCGAGCCCGCGAGAATGGTCTCGAAGCGTTCCTCGCGGGTGAGAACTCGGCCGAGCCGCCGCTGCTCCACCGCCAGAAGTCGCAGGCAGTTCTCGACGATGATCACGGCACCATCGATGATGATGCCGAAGTCGATGGCGCCGAGGCTCATGAGATTGGCGCTGACCCTGTTCTCCACCATGCCCGTGATAGCGAACAGCATGGCCAGCGGAATGACGCATGCCGTCGCGACAGCGGCCCTGAAGTTTCCAAGTGTCAGGAATAGAACGACGATCACCAGCAGCGCGCCTTCGAAGAGGTTCCTCGCCACGGTAGCGATCGTCGCTTCGACCAAGCGTGTGCGATCGTAGACAGTGTGCGTGATGACTCCCTCCGGCAACGAGCGTCCGATTTCCTTGAGCCTTGAGGCGACGCGCTGTGCCACGGTGCGGCTGTTCTCGCCGATCAGCAGCATGGCCGTACCCAGCACGACCTCCTTCCCGTTCAACGTTGCCGCACCGGTTCGAAGATCCGTTCCCTCCCTGACATCGGCCACGTCGGACACCCGGACCGGGACGCCATTCCGCGAGCCGACCACGATTTCCTTGATCTCCTCGATGTTTGCGACCTGTCCCGGTGTACGGACAAGGTACTGCTCGCCGTTGCGCTCGATGTAACCGGCGCCGACGTTCGCGTTATTCGAGGCGAGGGCAACCATGATGTCGCGGAAGCTGAGTTTGTAGGCCATCAGTTGCGCGGGATCGGGCAGCACCTGAAACTGTTGCTCGAATCCGCCGACGGAGTTGACCTCGCTTACGCCGGGGACGGTCCGCAATTGGGGCCTGACGATCCAGTCCTGGATCGTTCGCAAGTCGGTGGGACTGTACGTGTCTCCGCCCGCCTTGCGGGCGTCTGGCGTGGCCTCGATCGTGTACATGTAGATCTCACCGAGCCCGGTGGAGATCGGCCCCATCGCGGTCTCGATGGCGGTCGGCAACTGATCCTTGGCCTGCTGAATCCGCTCGTTGACCATCTGCCTCGCAAAGTAGATGTCGGTGCCGTCCTTGAAGATCACCGTGACCTGGCTCAGTCCGTAGCGAGATAGCGACCGCGTGCTCTCGAGATGCGGCAGCCCGCCCATCGCGGTTTCGATCGGAAACGTGATGCGCTGCTCGACCTCAAGAGGCGAGTAACCCGGTGCCCGGCTGTTGATCTGGACCTGAACGTTGGTGATGTCGGGAACCGCGTCGATGGGCAAACGCGTAAAATTCCAGGCGCCGAAACCGGCCATGGCGAGGACGCCGAACATCACCAACCAGCGCTGGCGGATGGCGAAAGACAGGATGCCGTCAATCATTGTCTTCCGCCCCTCCCTTCGCCAGTTCCGCCTTTACAATGAAGCTGTTCTTCGCCGCGTACAGATCGCCCTCCAGCACGCCGAAGGTAACCTCGACGAAATCCTGGTCGCGCTCGCCGATCTCGACATCGCGGGCCTCGAACTTCTCGCCGTCGCGGACGAAGACGACCGTGCGGTTTTCGACGGTCTGCAACGCCGACGATTTCACCGCGATCGCCACCTTCTTCGCCGACAGGTTCAGTCGGCCGGTTGCGAACAAGCCCGGCCGCAGTCGCTGTTCGGCATTCCGCACCACGGCTCTGGCGAGCGCGCTCTGGGTCTCGCTGCTGCCGACCGGCGACACATACGAAATCTTCGCCTCGATCTTGGGTCCGCCGTCGGCGGGATCGATTAGGATTTGATCCCCGACCTTCACGCGGCTGAGGTCGCGCCGGTAGACGGAGAAATCGACCCATACGGTCGAGAGATCGGCGATCACGAACGCCGGCTTCTGCTCGGAAACGTATTCGCCGAGGGTGGTTTGGCGGTCGATGATCGTGCCCGCGAGAGCGGCCTTCAATTCATAGGGGGTCAGGCTTTGATTGCTTTCGACGATGGCGAGGACGTCGCCCTTTTCGACGTGGTCGCCAATCCGCTTGCGGACCTCGCGAACGACGCCTGGGAAGCGGGGCGTGATCTGAACCAGCGATTCCTGGTTGGCCTGCACCATTCCGTTCAGCAGCAGGCTATCGTGCAGCACCGCCGACGCAGCCTTCGCAAGCTCTATCTCGGCGGCGGCGACTTTGGCGTCGCTCATCGCGACGCTGTCCGAATGCTCTTCCTTTTCGGACTTCTCGGTTGCAACCGTCTTGGTCGTCGCCGGTGTCAGCATCCGATAGCCGGCATAGACGAGTGCCCCGGCGACGAGAAAGAAGACCAAATATCGGATCAGTGCTCGAATCATCTTGGGCTCTCGCGCGCGAGCGAAAACGGATTGCCGACGAGTCCTTCGATGGTCGCTACGGCAACGTGGAAGTTCTGCAGGGCCTCCTGCTCGCGCAGTCGCGCCTGGGTGAGGCTCGCCTGGGCGTCCAGCACCTCAAGGAGCGTGAAACGGCCTTGGCCGTAACCATCAGAAATTGCCTGTGCCGCCTGCTCGGCTTTGGGGATCGCGGATTCGCGGAGGATCGCAAGCTCGCGAAGCGAGCCCTGCAGCGAATCGTACGCACGGCCTGCGATCACGATCAGCGTATTCCGGTTCGCTTCACGCTCCGCTTTCGTCTTTGCCAGGCTCTCCTGCGCGGAGAGGATGTTACCCTGGTTCTGGTCGAACACTGGAATCGGCACCGACAGCGTAAGCCGGACGGCGTCGTCGTTTGTCTCATTGAAATGACGCCAGCCGGCGGCGATCTGAACGTCGGGATAGGGTTTCAGCCGGGCGATCAACAGCTCCGCGTTCCGCTGTGCATAGACCGCCGTCCATCGGACCAGTTGCGGATTCGCGTCGATTCCCGCCACAACCGCCTGAAAGGACGCCGGCCTACCAGTGACATCGAGCCGCCCGGAGACGGCGGCGAATTTCGGCACCGAATCTCCCATAAGGACTCCCAGTTCGCGCCGCGCGCTAGCGAGCGTCGATCGGAGCCGTTCGCGATCTGCCTTGACCAACGCGGAAGCCACCTCGGCCCGTCCGGTCTCTGCCGGTGACGATGCACCGGCCTCGACGCGCCGCTGCAGCAGCGGGGTCAACCGATCGATGGCTGCGATCTGCTCGTCGAGAACCTGGATTCGCCGCTGTGCGCCGAGCACGCCCACGAACGCAATGGCCGTTTCCGAGAGCACTTCCAATCGAATTGCCTGACGCTGGATCGTGGCCGTCTCGACCCCCGCCGCCCCGGCCGCAATACGCGCGTCCCGCTTGCCGAACCATTCGAAGGCTTGGCTGATCTGTAAGTTGGTTTCGGCGGATTTCGTCCCCCGAAACTTGCCCGTGCCGAAGGAATCGTCCTGTTCGTAGGACACCTCCGGATTGAGAAGCGCTCCGGCCTGAATGCGCTGCCCCGTCGCGATCCCCACGTCCCGCTCGGCCGCGGTGAGACGAGGGCTGGTGGCGAGTGCACGCGCAAGCGCGGCCCTCATCGTGAGAGTCTGCGAATGTGAAACGCCCGTCAGCCACGGGCTGACCAGAAATACCGCCGCACACGCAAAAAGCGCGGCCTTGTTCCGAAACATGAGCAGTTACCTGACCAAGCAGATCGATCGAGCGCTCGCACGCTCCGAGAAGTCGCTCTCAGGTCCGGGATTTGGGCGGAGGCGTATCGAGCCCTGGATGATCCTCAAGAAGGAACGTCGGCGTGGCGTATGTCGGCAGGACCGACTTTGCCGCCGGCTCGGCAACCAGGACGAGCGATGGGAGCAGCAGGGGGATACAGGTATAGCAATGATCGACGACGGTGACGGCCGGCGTGTTCGTATCCTGGTCCGCTTTGCCAGGTACATCGCCGAGTTCGAGCTGTTCGACCCGCTCGATGGAGACAAGCGTCTCCTCGGCGCAGGCGAACTCCCCTGCAATCCCAACGATGACATAAGCAATTGCAAGGCAAACGGTCAGCAGTCCCCGCAGCGCAGGTGCAAAAGTACGTCGCCTATGGCCATTTTGCCGTTTCATCAAGGATATGGGTAGCAAGGACAAGAGCCGAACACCATCCCAAAACCGGGTACTGGAAGAACGCGCGGCGCTTCCTGACTCACTCTGCGGCATTCGGTCATCGGCGTTCCTCGACAAAAAAACACGATTCTAGACCCTACTAGCGCGGGGCCTTAGTTCCATTGCTGAATCAGGGGCCGAAACGGTGTGCGTTCTGTGATACAAACTGGGATCAATTTGGGATACATACCGAAGGTTTCTGGAATAATTAGCCAATAAAATCAATTAGCAGACCTGCCTCATGGTTCCCTCCGAGCGCACCACTCCCACGCGTAAGCAGCTGAAGTGGTTAGAGTTTTTTCCGAAAGTTACTACGGAAAGTTACTACTCTGTTCTGTCTGGAGGTTCCGGGCTTGTTCTCATGCGGCATCGCCAGAAAATCGTCCAACGACTGGCTCTGATCGAACGCCACGACCTTGTCCATGCCGCTGATGCCGAGCTTTTCGCGGTTTGCCTGCGCGATGTAATGGGCCGGCATCTTCGGGTCCGTCCAGCCGCACATCGCCATCATCTGGCTCTCGGTGCAATCGGCGTAAGCCGCCACTTCCGCCCGCGCCTTGCGCACGCCATGGCAGCTCTTCTTCGGCTCATTCACGCCGGCGAGCACGGCAAATTTCTTGAATTTCATCGCCCACGCCTTCTTGTTCATCGGCAGGATACGGCTACCCACTGTCTTGCCGGTGAAAACCTCCGCGCCAATTATCCGATGGGCGCGAGCCGCCCGCAGATTTTCGGCGAAGTCCGGGTGCACCGGGACGGTGACCATGGTGTTGCCCCGGCTCTTCTCGGTGGCGATCTGGACCGCCATCTTCCGAACGATCTGGCGCAGGTGCTGAGGCCCGAATCGATGCGCATCCCCAAGCCGCAGGAATGTGTAATGGAGGATGTCGAACATCAGTAGCGCCTCGGTCCCGAGCGGCCATTTCGCCCGATACCTCGCCATGTCCTCCTCGGTCCAGGGGAGGAAGCCGCCGCTCTCGCGCGAGGCTTTTGCCTTACCTGACCGGATACCGATGGTCGGATCGTCGTCCTCGTGGAGGTGCCCCTCGTCGGTCATCCAACGGATCATTCCCCGTAGCGCCGACAAGAGGTTGCCCGCCTGAGACGGCGTGCGCGCTTTCATCTCCGCCTTGATTACCTTGCGGCTCTAGATTGCGAACGGCTTCTCGCCATTTTCGGCAAAGAGGCTTTCGATCAGTTCCGTGCGCTGAAACCGGATCGAGGCTGAAAGCCCCTCAAGGCCGACGCTGATGTCGCCGAGCCAGTGGTCGCTCTGTTTGTAGAGTGTCCAGTACCAGCGCAGCGTTTGAGGCTGCGGCGGCTCAGTCTGGACCGGGGCGTTTGGCTCATTACGCTGCTTCTGTGCCCGAATGTAATCGGTGCTGTCGCCATAGAGCGCGATCTGCGACGTGATCTCCGCATCACACGCCCCGTCGAAATCCTTCGCGCCGAACTCAGCCTTTATCCTGATCCTCGAAGAATGCGGGCAGAGCCCATCCTCAGCGCGGTCTTTTCAGGGCTTGAGGTCCAACAATTCGCCACGACCGCAAACGGGTGTGCGCCCGCCGATAGTGTGCGTTAGCTCAGAAGCTGCCTTCTGATCCACGAGTGCGTGGCTCCGGTTGAGCCCTCCCGGTATCACTCTGGAAGGCGGTTGCTGATCGGCTTGCTGGCGAGCCTCTAACCAATCAGCCAGGGCCTTGTACTCTCGCTCCATTTTCTCGAGCTCGTCTCTGGTCTCTCTATGCCCAGTAATGGCAGCTTGGAGACGGCAGTCGCGCTCCAGGGCGCGGTACTTGCGATGCGGCATTGTGACCCCCTTGTCACCAGGAAGATCCAGTTTAGCAGATGCTCCTTTGCGAGGAACTTAAGTGCGATAATCGCTGCCGCTTCCCGATTGGCTGGAGGCGCAAGGGAAAGACTCTTGCGCCTTTCGACCCAAGAACTGTCAGGCCTAGGGCACAGTTTCAGAACTTCGACAGCTTCGACATTTTGCGGAGATGCCTGATCGGGAGCTTCGGGCCATTTCCAGACTCGCGTGCCAGTTCGCATTTTCGGTCGGGGCAAATGCCTTGTCCTTCTCAGTGATGCTCGCTAGGCTGGCTCCTAATGGGGATGGGGTTCCCCCGATAACCGCCATGGTGGCTGATGACTCCTATTGTTGCGCGACGGCGCAGGTAGGAGCGTGGGCGATGAACCCTCAACTCATCTTGGCTGTAGCTATCGGACGCGCGCTGGGATCAGTCGCGAGATACTTGGTCGGTATCGGCTCCGGTAAGCTGTTCGGCTCTAATTTTCCTTTCGGAACGCTTGTTATCAACGTGACAGGTTCGGCACTGATCGGTGTCTTTGTCGGCCTGTTCGCAACGAAATGGGACTTACCCCCATTCGTTCGAATTTTTCTTATTGTTGGCATCTGCGGTGGCTACACTACATTCTCCACTTTCTCACTTGACGCTTGGTTTCCGATCGAGCGCGGGCAAAGTATGGCGTCGATCGCCTGCATGGGCTTGTCGGTTGTTCTGTCGCTGGCTGCTTTGGTCGGCGGCACGCAGAGGTTTATCCTCGGGCAACGCGTGCGGCCAACGAATTTCACCACTGGATTTCGAGGACCCCACCGAACCAGCGCGGTGAGCACAGCTTTGTTGAGTGGAAAGTGTCGGCATCAATGCACGACCACCGTGAGCTATGGTCGCACGTCGCGGTCAGGTCCTATCGGGCGCGTTCGGCAATGAATTTTAGTACCACTGGCGCATTCGACCAACATCCCAGTTTGTCGGATGACATTGCCGACGCGATTGCATCGCGGGGGTGTGGCGACTTCGAGCGCAACAGGCAGCTTGGCTGTCTGTCTCGCTTCACCTTGGCAGTGGCTTCACGCTCTGTAATCACCCGGTTGAGGGATTCTCGCAGTCGGAGATCCTTTCCCGCCTTTGTCATCGCTCCTGCAGAGCGACCTCCTTTTCGCCGAACCAGGTTAGATAAAGCGTGGGTAGGAAAACGAGCGTAAGGACCGTCGCAACCAACAAGCCGCCCATGATCGCGAATGCCATGGGTCCCCAGAACACCGTTGGCGCGATTGGGATCATCCCAAGGACAGTCGAGACGGCTGTCAACATGATCGGTCGAAAACGAGAGCTGCTGGCATCAACCGTAGCGTCCCACGGCGACTTGCCCAAGGTACGTTCGGCGTCGATCTGACCGATCAGGATGACCGCATTCTTGCTTATCATGCCGATAAGGGCGAGCACGCCGAGAATAGCGACGAAACCCAAGGGTCTGCCGGACAACATTAACGCAGCGACAACGCCGATCAGGCCGAGCGGCGCCACGCTCAGAACCATGAAAAGCTTCGGAAAGCTTTGCAGCTGTACCATGAGGACCGTAAACATGACCAAAAGCATCACGGGCACCACCGCCAGCACAGATGCCTGCGACTTCTGGCTCTCTTCCACAGTCCCGCCGACAGCCACGTGATATGAGGGAGGAAGAGTCTTTCTGAGGTTCTCGATCGCCGGCGACAGCGAAGTCACCACTCCTTCCGGCAACTTGTCACCGGTGATGGCGGCTTGGACCGTCAGAGTCGGAACGCGATCGCGCCGCCAGACGATAGGAAATTCCTGGTCATATTCAAAGAATGCAAACTGGCTGAGAGGAACGGTCCGTCCGCCCGACAATGGCACCTGCAGATTGCGAAGATCGTCCAACGAGTTTCTCTGCTCGTCGGTCGAGCGCGCCACGACATTGACTAGGTAAATATCGTCGCGGACCTGGGTGACGGGTGTCCCCGATATGACAGCGTTCAGGACGGTCGCGATGGTCTGCGAACTCAGCCCGAGAAGGCGCGCCTCGTCTTGGTCAACGCGAATGCGCACCTGGCGATCGGGTTCCATCCAATCGAAATTCACCTGTTTGGCGTCCGGATTGGTGGCAACGATCTGTCCGACCTTGAGCGCGATGTCGCGCACCCGTTCCACGTCAGGGCCACTGACGCGGTACTGCACAGGCCATCCGACCGGCGGCCCAAGCTCGAGGGGAGATATGAAGGCAACCGCGCCAGGAAATTCCTGCGCCAGCAGTTTGTCGAGTTTTAGATGCAGACGCTCGCGCGCCGCGACATCCTTCGCTATGACGACGACCTGCGTGAAGGAATCGTTCGGAAGCTGGACATTCAGGGGCAAATAGAAGCGGATCGCGCCGCGGCCGACATAGGTGCTCCAACGCGCTACATCGGGATCGGCCGAAAGCGCAGTGTCGAGGCGCTTCGCCGCGGTCTCGCTGGCATAAATTGAGGCATTTTGCGGCAGGCTAATGTCGACGAGCAGTTCCGGACGATCCGACGAAGGAAAGAACTGTCGCGGGATCAATGGCAGCGCAAGAACCGAGGCAGCGAAGAGTGCGAGCGAGGCTGCGATCGTCAGCCATTTGGCACGCATCGCGAAGGTTAGGAAGCTTCGGTAGATGCGGAAGATCCTGCCCGGAGCCGCTGTGCTCGCTGTCTTGGGCGGAAGGAGGATGACCGCTCCCAATAGGGGCGTGAAAATGACGGCAACGAACCAGGACACCAGCAGCGCAATCGTGACGACAGCAAACAGTGAAAACGTGTATTCGCCGGCCGAGCTCGCCGCAAAGCCTACCGGTATGAAGCCTGCGATCGTCACCAGTGTGCCCGCGAGCATCGCCATCGCGTGTGTCCGGTATGCGAAACTTGCGGCCTCGAGCTTGCTGGCCCCTTGCGCCAACCGGGTGAGCGTCGCATCAGTTGTCGTCATCGCATCGTCAACCAGCAAGGCAAGCGCGATGATGAGTGCGCCAAGCGATATTCGTTGCATGTCAATGCGGGCGAGTCCCATGATCGGAAAGACAATCGCCAGCGTGAGCGGGATGGCGAGAGCGATGATCAGGCCTGGTCGCACGCCGAGGCTGATGAAGCTCACCACCATGATGATCGCGATCGCCTGTAGCAGCGAGACCATGAATTCACGGATGGCCTGATCGACCACAACGGGCTGGTCTGCGACCAGATGGGGCTCAATCCCGATCGGCAGATCGGCGGTGATTTGCGCCATCGCTTTCCTGATATTTGCCCCGAGCGCGAGGATGTCCCCGCCGTCGCGCATGGCGATTGCAAGCCCTATTGCCGGCTGGCCATTCACTCGAAACAGCGGCTGGGGTGGGTCGGCACTACCGCGCCGGACCCGGGCGATATCGCTCAGGCGAAGCATCCGTCCGCCGATGGCGAAATTGATGCTGGCAATATCCTGCTCGGATTGGAAGCTGCCCGAAACACGAAGCGAGAGGTTCTCTGAGCCGGTTCTTATCACCCCGGCCGGTCGTACGATGTTCTGTGACTGAAGCGCCGCAATAAGAGCGGAACGATCAATTCCGAGGGTCGCGAGTTCCCTCATGGAGAACTCCACAAAAATCACCTCATCCTGTTCGCCCAAAAGCTCGATCTTCGATACGTCCGGCACGAGAAGCAGCCTTGAGCGGATCTCCTCGACCCGGTCGCGCAGTTCACGCTGGGTGAAGCCGTCGCTGGTAAATCCGTAGATTATGCCGAACGTATCGCCGAATTCGTCATTGAAGCCGGGTCCGACCACGCCGGCTGGCAGAGTATGACGCATGTCTCCGATCGTCTTGCGCACGTGGTACCAGGTGTCGGCGACCTCCTTCGCGCTAGCACTTCCCTTCAGATTCACAAAGACAGTAGCGACACCTGCCCTCGTGAAGCTGCGCAGGAAGTCGAGATGCGGTGTTTCCTGCAGGTGACGTTCGAGGCGCTCCGTCACCTGTTTCATCGTCTCTTCCACGGATGCGCCCGGCCAGGCGGCTTGCACCACCATGGTCTTGATGATGAAGGCCGGATCTTCGTTGCGTCCTAGCCGGAAATAAGACAGCACGCCGACGGCCACCGCGATGATCATCATGTAGACGACCAAGGGGCGGTGCTTCAGCGCCCACTCAGAAAGATTGACTTCCCTCATGAGTCCGACCCGAGCACGCGCACTTTCTGGCCTGGATGAAGTGACTGAACGCCGGCGGTGACGATGATCTCTCCGGCATCCAGACCCTGCGAGATGATCACCTGCGCCTGATCGAATCGCAGCACATCGACGTTGCGGACGGAAACTGCACTGGTCGATGGATCGACAATCCAAACCGCCGGCTGCCCGTTCATTCGCGTCAACGCCGTCGCAGGTATGTTGATCACCGGCCCGGAACCGGTTTCGACCCGCCCGTTGACTGTCGCGCCAAGCCGCATAGCGCTCGGGGGCTCCGTCAGTCCGACCTTGACTTCGAACGTGCGGGTGACGGGGTCGGCCTGCGCTGCGATCTGGCGAATGCGTCCTTGCGCAGTCACCTTCGAATCCTCAGTCAGGCTGACGGTGACCTGCACATTGGGTGACGCCGATCTGGCCAACTGAGCGGGAACATCGAACACCGCGTCTCGGCCGTCTTGTCGCGCGATTTTTGCGATCATCTGGCCGGCCTGAACAACCTCGCCGGCCGATGGACCTGTGGCGGTAATCTTGCCCGGCGCGTCAGCCTTAAGTTCGGTAAAACTAACGAGATCGTGCGCGGTGTTCAGTTGGGCCTCCGCAGCCTCGACTTGCGACTGGGCGGTTTGTCGTGCCTGTGTTGCCACCTCGAAATTGGCGCGTGTGGTCCATCCCTGCGCCAACAGCGTCTCCTGACGCTCGTAGTGATTGCGCGCCTGCGTCAGCTGGCCTTGCGCCGCCGCGAGTGCAGCCTGTGCCTGCCGTAACCCGTTCATTTCGTTCTGCGACTCCAGTCGCGCCAGCAACTGTCCGGGCTCGACCCGATCACCAATCTTGGTGTCGTTCGCCAGCAACCGTCCTGAAATCCGGAAAGCGACGGTCACCTCGTCCTCCGCCTCTATGCGACCGGTGAAGGTCAACGGAGCCAAGGCCTCACGCTTCTCGATCGTCGTCGTCCGGACCGGGCGCGGCGGAGGCTCAGCTTTGGTTTCCGCTTCTCGACCACAGGCTGCCAACGTCAGCGAGCACGCAGCCAGCGCAAACCCGAGTGAGAGAAACTGGTGAGGCGTCGTTCCGGGGGCAGGCATCCAAGGAGCCTTTCGAGTTCCGGGATGTCTGCCGAGAAGGTCAGCCTTTCCGACGTATGGTCATCCCGTGGTCATCCCGGCATTGCCCACTGTCATTTTTGCCGAAGGAACCAGCTGCAGAAATCGGTAATTCTACTTGGTGCGACCGGATGCATTCCCGGTCACTAATGGCCGCATTCCGGGGAATCCCTGACGTATGCTCGGGTAATCACCCGATACTTGGCGCTCCACCAAGAGCGCACGCTCGTGGTCTTCGATTGGAGCACGCAAAGGAGGTAATGGCTTCGCACCTAGTTGATGTTTCACATGATCGGCATCGCTAATTCGCGAACCTCGCTCGAAGCGACGGGCACCGGCTTGACGATCTCCAAGTCCGTACTTCGCATGACTGGCAAATGTTCCGGAAGTGCAGCAATGACACTTGAACGAGGCTCCAACTGAATCGATGGACCAGGAGGATTTACAGATGCGAAAGCTTATCGTGATTGCGTTTGGGATCTTGGGAATGCTGTCGATCGTGCCAATAGCTACTCCGGCAAACGCAGCGAACGAATGGTGCTCAAAGCACAAAGGCATGACGCGCTGCGCTTACGCCACCGAGGATCAATGCCGCGCATCAAGGAGCGGACGAGGTGGCACTTGCTTCCGCCGGCAGGCATCCCGCTAGCTGCGCGGTCGCGGGAGCTTTCCCTGAATTTGGCACCGTAGGATCGGCTCGTTAGCGCCATCAGAACCATGTTGGACGGGTGTATCGAGTTCGCGCAGCGACGCAAACACTGATTTCCGGCCGCCGAAGTCCACTATGGCGCTGCCGGAATCTTCTTAACAGCTACGGAAATCCAGAAGACCTCGCAACGCGATCCGACCTCGATCGAGGAGGCCGACATGAGCATGGGAGGATCGTCAGGAAGGCAGAATACGTTCTCCGGCTTGGCGGCCGGGCGGTGGAAGGCGATCGCGGCATGGCGAGCGGCGTGCTTCATCTGCCTCTGGCTGGTGCTTGCCGGAGCAGCCCTCGCAGATATTCCAGCCGCAGCCGCCGCCGTCGCCGCAGCGACGTGGATAAGCTTGCGCCTACTGGAGCCGCACACCTCGCGACGTTCGCTTAGTGCCATCATCCGACTGGTGTCGCTCTTCCTGTATCACTCGGTGGCCGCCGGAGTGGACGTTGCAAGACGCGCGCTCGATCCCCGATTACCCCTGCGGCCGGGATTTGTGTCCTACTCAACTGGACTTTCACGTGGAACGCGCCGGAACGTGTTCACAACACTCACTAGCCTGCTGCCGGGCACCGTGCCGACAGGAGAGCGGAACGGCCAGCTCTTGTATCACTGCCTCGACGTCGAACAGCCGGTCCTCGCTGAGCTTGCCGCAGAGGAAGCGGCCCTGGTTCGAGCGCTCTACAATGACTGAGTTCCTGACGGCTGCCGTAGGGTTCATTCTGGCGATGTTGGCGCTGGGGCTGGTGTCGATCCTGCGCGGTCCGGGAGACACCGACCGCATGATGGCGGCCCAGTTGATTGGGACGGCCGGTATTGCTGCATTGCTCCTGCTCGGCACCGTGACGGGCGTGCCCGCGGCAGTCGACGTCGCGCTGACCTTGGCACTTCTCGCCACGTTCGCATCCATCGCGTTCGTCAAGAAGGGGCTTTCTAGCCTCGATACTGATGGGACGGGGATAACGGAGGACAAATGAGCCTCGCACGCGACATGATGACGATTGCGGCAGTGTCAGCCGGCGCGTTCTTTTTCCTGGCCGGCACGGTCGGCCTGCTTCGTTTTCCCGACACGCTGACTCGTCTGCATGCGCTCACCAAAGCGGACAATCTCGGCCTCGGCCTCGTCGTGCTCGGCTTGCTGCCGCAAGCAGGGAGTCTGCGCGACGGGTTCAAATTGATAGGCATTTGGCTGCTCACGCTACTTGCGGGTGCGACCGTGTCACAGCTGATCGCGCGCACTGCGCGGGAAGGTGAAACGGCCAAATGAGCGTCGCAACTGTTTTCGAGGTCGTGCTTGCTACCGTGGTCCTCGGGTTCGGCTTCTGGACAACAGCGGTTCGCAAAACCTACTCGGCAGCGGTCGGTTTCGTCGCTTACGGATTGCTGGTGGCACTGATCTGGGTGCGCCTTGACGCTGTGGACGTTGCGCTGACCGAGGCCGCGATCAGCGGAGGACTCGGCGGCGTATTGTTGCTAGGTGCGGCGGCGCGATTGCGTGACTCCGAAACGACGGCGGCTGAAGCGCCAGGCAGCCTGACGCGAGCGTGCGCGGCTGTATTGTCTGTATTGATCGCCGCGGCGCTTGCTGGCGCCGTTTGGCTCCTGCCCGAACATGCACCAACGCTAGCCCCGAGAAGTGTTGCAAATGCGTGGGCGACGAGTCTGGCCAATCCTGTTACCAACGTGCTTATGGCGTTCCGCGCAATGGATACCATGCTTGAGAAAGTCGTGCTGTTGCTGGCCATCATCGGCGTCTGGTCGCTTGCACCCGATACTGCCTGGGGCGGCCGTCCTGGACCGTGCCACCGGGCAGATCCAAATGGCGTTCTGGCTTTTCTCGCGCGCTTGCTGCCGCCCGTCGGCATTGTCGTAGGAATTTACGTCTTTTGGACTGGAGCCGATCACCCCGGCGGAGCCTTTCAGGGCGGCGCGATTCTCGCGTCCATGTGGCTGCTTGCTATCATGGCCGGTTTAGCCGACACCCCAGCCGCCAGCCGTCGATGGCTTCGGTGCATCCTGATCGCCGGCCCTGGCCTGTTTCTCGCCGTCGGCCTCGGAGGACTTTGGTTTGGCAGCGCATTCCTTGCTTATCCCGCGGCGTACGCCAAGCCACTGATCCTCGGCATCGAGGTTGCGATGATCCTGACGATCGCAGCAACCCTTGGTTTGCTGCTCGCCGGCGCACCGGAACGGAGTGTGAAGTGACGAGCGGCGCAACAGTGTTCGGACTGTGTGCCGCCGTAGCTGTCGGACTTGGGCTCTATGGCTTGATCACGAATCCGCAGCCACTTCGAAAGATCATTGCCTTCAATGTGTTGGGTAGTGGCGTATTTCTCCTGTTCGGCGTGGTCGGACGGCGGGGTGCCGCAGCAGGGATCGGCAACGATCCGGTGCCGCAGGCGCTGGTGATCACCGGTGTCGTCGTCGCGTTCGCCGCGACGGCCTTGGCCATCGCGCTCTTGCTCCGGCTATTTCAGAAAACCGGCACGACAACACTGTGCAGCGACGTGCGGCCGATCGCCTGCTCTGATCCATCCGGTGACTAATGCTGCCAGCCGCCGCCGCCCCTGCGCTGGACGCGATGACAAGCACGGGCGGCTTCCTGCTGGTGCTGTCCATCGTCGTCCCTGTCACAGGCGTTTTGCTGGCCTTCATTTTGGGCGACCAGTACGTGAGGCTGGTCGCATGTGCGATTGTCCCGTTCGGCTTGGCGATTGCCGCGGCGATTGTCGTCGCGCTGCCGCAAGGCAACGGCCCTGTCGTCTACCTGTTAGGTGCTTGGCCACCCCCCCTAGGAATAGCGCTGCGCGCGGATGGATTGTCGGCGGTGATGCTCGCTGCGACCGCGGTCGTGATCTGTGCGGTCGCCGCGTTCGCCGCCGCTGATTTCTCAATAACCGAGACCCGTGTTTCATTCACGTTCTGGATCCTGCTGCTGGCGATCTGGGGAGCGCTAAACACGATCTTTCTCGGCGGTGACCTCTTCACCCTCTATGTCGCATTGGAGTTGCTGACATTCGCCGCGGTACCGTTGGTTTGCCTGGATGGCCGCGGGGAGACGCTGCGCGCCGCGATACGATATCTGCTCTTTGCCCTGCTTGGCTCCCTTCTCTACTTGCTGGGAACGACGCTCCTCTACGGCCTATACGGCACACTCGACATCGTGCTGCTGGGGCGTCGCATCGACACACAACCTGCCGCTGTCGTCGCAGCGGCATTGATGACAACGGGTCTTCTTGCCAAGACCGCACTGGTCCCGTTGCACCTTTGGCTGCCGCCCGCCCATGCTGGCGCACCGGCGGCGGCCAGTGCGATTCTATCCGGACTGGTCGTCAAGGGCTCTTTCTTCATCATTGTACGGCTCTGGTTCAACGTGATGCCTGGACTGCCCGGGTTCATTGCTACGCAATTGCTCGCCGGACTTGGCGGCGTGGCAATCGTACTCGGTAGCGTTGTCGCTCTGCGCCAGGAGCGACTGAAGCTCCTGATCGCATATTCGACACTCGCCCAGATCGGATATCTCTTCTTGATGTTTCCGCTGGCGTTCGGTGCTTCCGGACGGCTTGAGAGCAGTGGCGCCCTGGCCGGGGGTCTGTTGCAGGCGATCTCTCATGCCACCGCGAAGGCCGCAATGTTCCTGGCGGCCGGGTCGATCTATGCGACGCTGGGGCAGGATCGAATCCTAGGGTTGGGCGGTGTCGGCCGGATATTGCCGATCAGCGTACTTGCGTTCGCTTTGAGTGGGCTTGCGCTGATGGGCCTGCCGCCGAGCGGCGCTTATCTCGCGAAGGAGCTGCTCCTTCAGGCGGCAGCCGAAAAAGAGCAGTGGTGGTGGGCTGTCGTGCTTCAGGCGGGTGGAGTTTTCACAGGCGCATATGTTGTGCTGGTGCTCGCGCATGCACTGACGGCTGCGAAGGAGCCGATTGCTCCGGACAGCTCGGCACCGCGTATTCGAGAGCTGGCCACGCTGGCGCTGGCGCTATGCTCGCTGATGCTGGGCCTCGTACCTTGGGAGGCCTATCTATCGATTCCGAACGGCGTCCCGTCGGACAAGTTTGGCATTGGAGCGCTTTTTAAAATGCTCCTTCCTCTCCTGGGGGGTACAGGGGTGGCGATCTTGCTGGCGCCTTCGAAGCTCCCGAGCTGGCGTCGATCGGGCTGGAACGAACTCATAGCGGTGATCAGCTCGGTCCGTCGCGGAAGCCTTGCATCGAGCGCTATCGTTGAGGCGGGCGACAAGTTTCTCCGTCAGTGGCCCATCGCGTGCATTTCCGTCCTCACTCTGGCGGCGCTGTTTGGTGTATCGATGCTCGGAGCGCACTGATACTGCGATCTGGAACAATGGACGAATATTCATCCGGACGTTTGAGAGGCTCCGAGGATGTCACGACAGTACTGCTTTCGCGGCGGTCGCTCGTTGCAGGCAACGCTAGCCGTCGCTAGCCCCTTTCTTGATGGCATACCTGCGGCCTTTGTGTTCGATCGCAAAGTCATATGGGAATGTCGCACGAAGGGTGGTTCCTTGGCGCACCGCTGCCGGCCCGGATAATATCTCAAGCCGCCCTTCCATCTCTTCCACTCTGGCTTGCATGATGCGAAGCCCCGTCCCGAGTGCTGGCTTACGGAGACGGCATACGCCATTGCCGGCAGCTGCCATGCCTTGTCCGTCGTCACGAACCTCAAGCTGAAGTTTGCTTTGTCCCACCTCGATCGTTAGATTGACCCTCGTTGCTTTTGCATGACGGTAGACGTTCGTGAGGGCCTCCTGAACGATTCTCATTAGCGAGTGCTGGCTCTCGCGTGACAGACTATCCACCACGGGCGATATCAAAAACTCGACCGGTAAGGCCGTTCGAAGAGTGAACCCTTCCGCATACCGCTCGATTGTCCTCTTGAGCCCGTCCTCGAACAGGCTCTGCGGGTAGAGCAAATATGTGAGAGAACGGAGTTCCGTCAGCGCGCGGTTGATTGAGAGGTCTACTTGCTCGCAGTGCCGTTCCGCTTTCAGCGGATCCGCGAGAGCGTTTCTTACCTGCATCACGCCTAGACTCGCTGCTACCAGAAGCTGGCAAGTCGAATCATGAAGCGCGGACGCAATCTGCCGATGAAACTCCTCTTGCAGAGTGACTAGCTCCGACTCCAATTTGAACTTTCGCCTTGTCTCAATGCAGTCGCTTCGAATATTCCGAGTGAACAACGTCTTTTGCTGCGACATGAGATACTCACCTTTCTTCAGCCCCAATCCACTTGCCGGCTTCAAGGCGCATCCAGACGAATTTCCCCCTAAGTGAACGCAGCATTCGTCATGGGCTCTCAGGTAGGCAGTTCAGTATAAGTCACTATGAAGATACCCTTCAGGTTCAGGGCCTCAGGGAGGCTGCTCCTGACGTTCGATTTTGTTCTCTACCTGTTATTGATGTTTTCCAAATCACAACGCTGAGGCCGTGGCGCATACGAGAACATGCGATTCAGCACCCCAGGAGGGGCTCCCCTTTGCACAGCAATCCACGAGTCCACGAGAGCCGAGTGGTTTTAATCTACCTTCGATATGCTCGCTCAACATCTGCCGCTCAGGTTTTCGCGCTGAATACGGTTCGACTCGGCTCACAAGGGTTTCGGTGCTGCCCACGCGTTCGGCGCGGTCGTTCATGCCGCTGCTCGCGCTTGTGCTGCGGAGTGGACGCTCGGCATGATCACCATGGCGCTGATTGCGCCATTTTGTCGCACTATGGGATATCTGGGCAAGCATCGGGAAGTCACAAGCGCAACGAGACGTCACTTGGCGGAGCGCCAGCTGAACGAAGCCAGCTGGCGAGAAGTTCAACGCTCATCGCTACCTCAACATACGCGTTCGCGCCTCTGTTCTAATCTCAGTACACTCACCGGGTAGGTTCAGGGTTTTCTGGGACGGCTCATCAGGCCTCCTGCGATATGCTCATCCCCCTTGAGCTCTGACCAGTCGTGAATTCTTTGAGCAAGAACAGCACAATGGCAAAGACGACAAGTTTTGTTGAGTCTTCGCAGTTTTCGAAGCAGCATTGAACTTGCACGCAAATTTCAGGTAACCAGCTGGCCGCACCTTGCGGCTTTTATCCTGCCTATACGGTCGAGGTCTTGACGGGCTGCAACTGCCCAAATCTCCGCGCATAGATCGAGTAGTCTCATAGCGACATGACGTCGCGCTCCTTCATGATAGGGAGGATGTGCGGTGGCGGTCATCGATCCCGGATATAGGGCAAAAAATCCGTACTGCTCGAACGACGTGGCCACCTGGTTGGCTGGTTATCAAAAGTGTCGAGAGATATTGCCGCGGGCGCGAGATTTCGAGGACGTTGCCGAAGCGATGGGCGCGCTATCTACTGAGTTTCCGCAGCGGCACAGATGTAAGAAATGTTTGCAGAGTTTGCGTACTAGACAACTCGAACGACAGGGCAAGAAAGCGGCATTAACGCCGAAGCCCGAAGGCGTGTACCTGTCGCTACAACTGCGCACGGATAGCGAATCGATTGCGGTTCGGACGTTCTGGATATGCAGGTGCGGGTATTGAATTGGAGTGGCTTTGGAAGAGTTTGGAGTATGCTCGGCCTTTTGCCTTAGTGCCGTGCATCTGGCGCAATCGCTTCACAGATTCTCGGCGACGTAGTGGAGATGCGATCAGCGCTTCGGCTGAGTGGCCGGCGCAACGCAGACCTCATTGAGGATGGATACAGCGTTCTCGGACGGGCTTTGGGCAGTTGCGATTGTGGCCAGCATTTGCGCTGAAATTATCACCGCGCAGAAGCGCATGTTCGAAGGTCCCTGAAAGATTGAAGTTAACGTACCCGACGGTAGGCTCGGTTCAGACGTGTCAAAGTATATCGGGTCCTTCCGGACCAAAGCCAAGTTCCGAGATGATGAGCAGCGCGCTGCGCTACGGCCAGGGGACGCGCCCGACGGCTCGGCGCGTCCCAGGTTATTGCGAACCGTCTTTTGACTGAGATTGAGCAGGTCGGCGATCGCGCTGCTCGTCATTCCCGGGGCAAGCAGGCGCAGAATTTCTGTTTCGCGCGCGCCTAAGTGCTTGACCACGCTTCGTGGCCCGGCCAGCCGGTCGGCCGCGACGGCGCGCGCGATGTCCTCGCTTAAGAACCGTCCTCCGCCCGCGACGGTCCTCACCGCGCTCAGCAGGTCTTCCGGTTTGGTGCTCTTCGTCACGTATCCCGATGTGCCGGCCTCGAACGCCTTGAGCGCGAAAGCCGGGCCGGCGTGCATGCTGAAGGCGAGCACCTGGGCGTCCTCGTCCCACTGCCGTATATGACGCACCGCCTCAAGGCCGCTAGCGCCGGGCAGGGCGATGTCCATGATCGCAACGTCTGGACGGTGGTCCTTGTAGGCGCAATAGGCCTGCATCGGGTCTTCGGCTTGGCGCACACATGAAATCCGGCCTGGCGTTCGAGCAGCCGGCGATAGCCTTCGGGCCTTATTCCATCAGCGCAAGGCGGTCCTTAGCAAAGGGATGCGTTACCCTGGTTGCGGCAATGGGATTCATCAAAGCGCGTGTTCAATTGACCGAGCGGCGCGCATCGCCGCCTCCGCGACCTCGGATGCTCGCCGAGGATTGAGGCGCCTTCGAATTGCGGACACCGTCACCGCTGCGAGCGCCTGTCCATCGCGGCCGGTGATCCAGGCCGAGATCGAGCGGGTGCCCTCGATCAGCCCCTTGTCGCGCAGATTATAGCCGCGCCGGCGTGCCTCGGCGATCTGCTCGAGGATCACAGAGACTGTTGTCTTATATGAGCCGAAGCGGTTGGCGTTCCTTTCGAGGATCGCACGCGCTTCACGCGCCGGCATGGCGGCTAGGATCGCCACGCCAGCACTGCTGACGCCGAGCGGCCGGCGCGCACCGACCTCGATCGACAGCACCTGGATTGGAAAGCTGCCCACGCGTCGCGACACGCACAGAGTATCCAATCCCGTGCGCGTGGTCAGAAACACTGTGTCGCCGATCTCTGCGGACAGTTCTGCAAGCGAGCGCTCGGCGACGACGAGCAGCTTCGAGCGTGTCTGGCGCGCCAGCGCGAGTTCGGGCACCTGCCGCCCGACCGCGAAGCGATCGCTCGCCTCGATCCGTTCGACGATACCTTCCTCGATCAGCACGTGAATGATGCGATGGACGGTCGGCCGCGTCAGCCCCGTGATGCGCACGACCTCGCGTAACGGCAATCCGTTCTCGCGGCCCGCCGCCAGAATGCGGAGAACTGCGAGTGCGCGCCTGATGGCCTGCGCGCCCTGGCGTGGGCCTTGCCGGGGTGCGGCCGCACCCACAATCGATTTGTTGCGCTGCACCCGATTCTCCATTGTCCACAATATGGACAAAATGGACATAATTTCCTGGACGCGAAAAGCCCCACGGATCACATCACGCCACAACTATACGCGTTCGACATCGATCGGGAACGCGTGAACAACAACAGACGCGGCAAGCGGACTTCAGATGGGTTGGAAACATTGTCAACGTAGCGGCAATACGCCGCAGCCACACGAACAAGACGCATCGCCCGACAGCGCGAAGCGCTATCGCGGCGTAGCTGCTCCGGTCGAGGGGCGTGTGCAGCGGGGATCGGCTTATGCCAAGCATTGATCCCCGGGATCTCGGCGCCGAGCAGGCCTACAGATTGCTGACCGGCATCGTGGTGCCACGGCCGATCGCCTGGGTCACGAGCCTTTCGCGCGCGAAGACCGTCAATCTGGCACCGTTCAGCGCTTTCACCTTCGTCTCGCCCAAGCCGCCGATGCTTGCCATCAGTGTCGGACGTAAGGGGAATGTCTACAAAGATACTGCGCGCAACATCCTCGATCGCGAGGAGTATGTCGTGCACATCGCCGATGCGCCGCTGATGAATGCCGTACACGAGAGCTCTGTCGAACATCCATCCGACGTCAGTGAGGTCGACGTGCTTGGCCTGGAGACGGTCGCAAGTGACCGCATCGCGGTGCCGCGACTGGCAGCGGCGCCGGTCGCGATGGAATGCCTCTTCCGGCAATGCCTCGAATTCGGCGAAACGCGCAGCCGTCTGATCGTCGGGGAAGTGATTGCGTTTCACATCAGGGAGGAGCTCCTCAACGACGGCAAGATCGAGACCGAGAAACTCAACCCGATCGCCCGGATTGCCGGGCCGCGTTACGCCCGGCTCGGTGAGATCGTCACGCTGAAGTCTGTTTTTCAAACCTCGAAGTGACCCGATGACGACAATCTCGCGAGCCGAAGGCATGCTTCAGGCCGACGCAGCGCCGATCGCGGCCGATCAAGGTTACACCCCGCGCGAGCGCGTCGCGATCATCCTGTCGTGCATGCTCGGCTTTGCGCTCGATCTCTACGATGTCCTCATCATGCCGTTCCTGATGGGATCGATCCAGAAGTCGCTCAACATCTCGCTTGGCCAGGTCGCCAGCGTCACCAGCCTGACCTTGATCGGCTCGGTGCTGGGCGGTGCGCTGTTCGGCTGGGCCGGCGACCGAATTGGCCGCCGCCAGTCGCTCCTGCTGACCCTCGGTGTCTTCGCCATTGGCTCGATCGCCTCGGCCTTCGCCTGGGACTATGCGAGCCTCGCCGTCCTGCGTTTCGTCACTGGCGTCGGGCTCGGCGGCGAATGGGGCGCCGGCATGGTGCTGTTCAACGAAGCCTGGAACAAGGAACGCCGTGGCCTGGGCAGCGCCTTCATCCAGGGCAGCGCGGTGATCGCCAGCGCCGGCGCCTCGATCGTCGGCGTCTGGGCCACGACGTCATTCAGTCTCGAATGGGGCTGGCGGATCGCGCTGCTGACCGGCGGCTCGCCGCTGCTTCTGATGATCTTCATCCGCTTCTTCATGCCGGAATCAAAGGCGTGGCTGCAATTTGATAGCCAGCGCAGGGCCGGTACGGCACCAGTAGCGGCTCGCTCGACCAACACACTGGTCGCCATGTTCGGCCGGGACCTGATCAAGGTCTCGGTGATGTCGCTGCTGTGGATGATGGGCTACATGTTCTGTTACTACGGCGTCGTCGTGTTTATGCCGACCTTGTTGCAGCGTTCGCTCGGCACCCCGCCCGATATCATCAGGAACATCTCGGTCGTCGCCTCCTTCGTCGGCGGGCTCTCCTACATCAGCATGGGATTGCTGAACGACAAATTTGGCCGGCGGTTCGGTGCGCTCGTTCCGGCGCTCGGCTGGATCGTCATGGTCGGCGGACTCTATGTTTACGGACACCAGGCGTTCGCCGGCAGCGTGCTCGGCTTCCCGATGCTCTGGATCTATTTCGCCTTCGTGATCGGCAACTCGGCGCTCGGTGTCGTCGGCACCTGGCTCTCGGAGCTCTATCCGATCGAGGTGCGCTCCACAGCCGTCTCCGTCGTCTACATGGCCGGCCGCGGCGTCGGTAGCCTCGCGCCCGTGGTGGTGCCGATGGTTGCTGCGGCGTTCGGCGGGCAACTGGCGGCGGGCATGCTGGTCGTCGCGCCCGCGCTGCTCGTCTTCCTCGCCATGACCTTGATGCTTCCGGAAACGCGCGGCCGCGATCTCAGCGTTCACGCCGGCGCCAGGATCCGGCAGCAGGCGATTTGAGGGCCATTCTCGGAGGACTCTGATGAAACTCTGCACCTATCTTGTCGATGGGAAGAACCAATACGGCGTCGTCATCGGTGATGGCGTGGTCGAGCTGAGCGAGCCACTCGGCTCGGAATTTCCCGATCTGCGCAGCCTGATCGCCGCGGACGCACTCGCAAAGGCGAGGGTCGTGGCAGCGGGGCGAAAGCCGGACCGTCGGCTGAGCGAGCTGACATTGCTGTCGCCGATTCCGGCACCGGAAAAGATCTGGTGCATTGGCGTCAACTACAGGGATCGCAACGCGGAGTACAAGGACAATTCGGACCTGCCGAAATATCCCAGCCTGTTCGTGCGCAATCCGTCGTCGATCGTCGGTTCGGGGCAACCAATCGAAAAGCCAAAAGTGTCTGAGCAGCTCGATTATGAAGGCGAGCTCGTCATCGTCATCGGCAAGGAAGGCCGACACATCGGCCGCGAGAATGCGTGGTCGCATATCTTCGGCATGACCCTTTGCAACGAAGGCTCAGTCCGGGACTGGCTGCACCACGGCAAGTTCAACGTCACCCAGGGCAAGAACTTCGACCGTTCGGGTAGCATCGGGCCGTGGATCGTCACCGCGGACGAGTGCGATCCAAAAGGCCCGCACGATATCATCACGCGGGTCAATGGCGAGGTGCGGCAGCAGGACTCCACCGAGCGGGTGATGTTCACCTTCGACTACCTGATCTCATACCTGTCGACATTCGCTACGCTCAAGCCGGGCGACATGATCGCGACGGGAACGCCGACCGGTGCCGGCGCCCGGTTTACGCCGCCGCGCTGGCTCAAGCCCGGCGACGTCGTCGAGGTCGAGTCGACCCGGATCGGCATCCTGCGCAACGCGGTCGCCGAGGAGAAGTGAACGTGCTCGACCAGAAGACAATCGACATGCTGGCGCGCCGCCTCGACGAGGCCGAGCGCACCAAATCCCTGATCTCGATGTTCACGGCCGAATATCCGGATATGGTGATCGACGATGCCTACGCGATCCAGCGCAGCTGGACGGCCCTTCAATTGGAGCGTGGCCGTGTCATCAAGGGCCACAAGATCGGCCTGACGTCGAAAGCGATGCAGAACGCGGTCAGCATCTCCGAGCCGGACTATGGCGTGCTGTTCGCCGACATGTTCTATCAGGATGCCGGCACCATCCCTTATGACCGATTCCATGCGCCGCGGATCGAAGTTGAGCTGGCCTTCGTGCTCAAGACCGAGCTGCGCGGGCCCGCTTGCACGATCTTCGATGTACTCAACGCCACCGGCTACGTCACCCCCGCGCTCGAAATCCTGGAAACGCGGATGCATCGCGTCCATCCCGAAACGAAGAAGCCGCGGACGGTCATCGACACGATCTCGGACAATGCGGCGAACGCCGCGCTGGTGGTCGGCGGCCGTCCGTTCCGCCCGCTCGATGTCGACCTGCGCTGGGTCGGCGCGCTGCTGTTCAAGAACGGACAGGTCGAGGAGACCGGCATCGCCGCCGGCGTCCTCAATCATCCGGCCTATGGCATCGCCTGGCTCGCCAACCGGCTGGCGCCGCATGGTGAGCACCTCGCCGCGGGGGAGGTGGTGCTGGCGGGGTCGTTCACGCGGCCGATCGAGATCAGCCGCGGCGATACCATCCACGCCGACTACGGTCCCCACGGATCGGTCTCCTGCCAGTTTGTCTGAAGTTGGAGTTCACCCGATGACATCGACCTCGAAGCGACGCCGCAGCGTCCATATCGGCGAGTTCAAACACGTCAATCCGATCCCGAATGCGAGCCGGATCGGCAATCTCCTGATGTCCGGCGTCATCCTCGGACGCGACCCGAAGACCGGCGAGATGCCGGCCGACATCGAGAACCAGTGCGCGAACATGTTCGCGCATATGAGGGCTATCGTGGAGGCGGGCGGTGGCACCACGGATGACATCATCAAGATGACGGTCTGGCTGAAAGATCGCAGCCAGCGCGGTCCGGTGAACGTGGAGTGGCTGAAGATGTTTCCGGACGAGCATTCCCGTCCAGCGCGCCACGCGCTTTCCATGGAGATGGAAGGCGGCGCGCTGGTGCAATGCGACTTCACCGCGGTCATCGATTGAGGAAGAGTTCGATGCCGACCTATCTGCCGTTCGATCCCAATCCGCGCACGCCCGCCGAAAAGCCGCCGCGCAAGAGCATCGACAGCCAATTTCACGTGCTGGGATCGCCGGAGCGCTATCCGACCCGGCCAGGTGCGGCGTACCAGATGCCGAGCGCGACCTGGGAGGCCGCATTGCGTGTGCACACGGCGCTCGGCATCGAGCGCGGCATCATCGTGCAGACCACGACCTATGGCGCGGATCACGCGGTCGTGCTGGACGCTCTGGCGGCCATGGGACCGAACTACAAGGCCTGTGCCAACGCGTTGGTATTTGCCGAGCGTGACGATGCCTATCTCGCCAAGCTGAACGACGCGGGCGTCGGTGGCGCGCGTTTCAGCTTTCGCAAGGAACTGGGCGCTGTGCTGTCGGACAGCGACTATGCGCGCGCCATCGCGCGGATCAAGGAGCTTGGCTGGTACGCCAAGTTCCAGCCGGAAAAGGACGGCATCGTCGCCAATCTCGACAAGATTGCTTCGCTCGAGGTGCCGGTCCTGATCGATCACATGGGGCGGCCGGACCCGGCCTTGGGTAAGAACGATCCAAATCTCCGTGCGGTGCTCGATCTGCTGTCGAAGGGCAATTTCTGGGTGATGCTTTCGCTTGGCGAGAAGACATCGAAGAAGGGGCCGCCCTGGGACGACGTGCTGCCGATCGCGCACGCCTATCTGGAGGCGGCGCCCGACCGCTGCGTCTGGGCCAGCGACTGGCCGCATCCGGTCTCGGTCGTACAGCCACCTAACGACGCCGACTTGCTCGAGCTGCTTTATCGGTACGTACCGGACGAGGCCCTGCTCGAAAAGGTTCTGGTCAAGAATCCGGCGACATTGTTCAAGTTTTCTGACTGAACAGCGAACTTCGGGACGGTCCAGCATGTTCGTTGGCCGGTGAACGGCTTCTGAATTGCTGCCTCATCGCTGGTCAGGCGGATGCGGATCGCATCCGCCGCATGTGGACGTCCGTCCGAGCGATCGAGGAGCAAGGTGCGGCCACGGCGGAGATCTCGACGTCCGGATTGTCTTGCTCGCTGGTCGTTGCCTCCGTCCACTTCAAATTCGATCTCTCGCGCAAGGCTCAAACCGAAGGCATCATCAGAGCGATGCACAATCGCCGTGTCTCGATCATCGGTCACCCTACCGGACGGCTGATCGGCGAACGCGAGGCTTACGAGACCGATATGGAGGCCATCATCGCGGCTGCCCGAGAGCGCGGCTGTCATCTCGAGCTCAATGCCGATCCGGACCGGCTCGATCTCAACGACATCAATTCCCATGCCGCGAAGTTGGCAGGCGCGAAGCTTGCGATCTCGACGGACGCGCATTCAGTGGCCGGTTTTGCCAACATGCGTTTCGGTGTCGACCAGGCTCGGCGCGGCTGGCTTGAAGCTGCCGACGTGATCAACACCCAACCGTTGTCGCGCCTGAAGAAGATGCTGAAGCGCTAACGCGGTTGCTTGATCCGCCGCAAGGTTGCGGATGCGAGGTTGCGTATCCTTCTTGATAAGGACGAGTGATGAGTATCGTGCAGAGGATCGATGCGGCGACGACTAGGCTGCAGGCGCCGGCAGGCGCAGCCGCCGGAATCGTCGGCGGGCTGGCCGCCGGTGCATTTGTTCGGCGCGGCTATCGGCGCAAAAGGACGTGATAACCGTTTCTCGCTCCGCCGAATGACGTGCAACGGGGCGGCGTTATGCAGATTGATGAAGCCGGGCTGTCGCCGGCTGGTTACGGAGAGCCGGACGCATGTCAGCGCATTCTATGGTTCGGGCTCTGAGCCTCAGTGTCGGATTGCTCCTGTGTTTGCCGGCAAATGTGGATGCCGTAAACCTGAGCAAGGCTGCGGAACGGGGCAGGATCATCCTTCAGGAAAAGTGCGGGCGCTGCCACGCCATCGAAGCCATAGGTGAAAGCCCGCTCAAGACTGCTCCGCCGATGCGCGATATCTACGTCCGGTTCGATCCGCGCGAATTGCAGGCGGAGTTGTCGGAGGGCATGGTTTCCAAGCACAGGGACATGCCGCAGATCGAATTTTCCGATCAGGACGTGTACGCGATCATGAGCTACCTTTACACTCTCGCAGTCAAAAAATGAGGGCCTGCAGCCAGGAGATTGCTGGCACCTCTGTATCGAAATCAATCTGCCCTTGACGGGCTGCATGATCCCCTCGCTGGTGGGCATCGCCGCTGGTCTTGCAGCTCGCGACTGCATGGAGGGTTCCCATCGGGGGAGTTGGCAATGAAATCAGATCCTGCGCAAATCAAGCTTTCGCACCGGAGCCGCTCTGCAGCCGGCCTGGCGCGCCTGGTTCTCGTCGTCGCGCTCTGTTTGAGCGATCGATCTGGATTTGCTGCCGAAACCAGCGGAGTGGTCGGCCTTTGGAAATTGGTCTCATACCAAATTGAGGTGCAAGCAACCGGCGAAAAGGCAGCAATCATGGGCGAGCGGCCATCCGGCTATGCAACTTTCTCGTCAGACGGCCGGGTCTTCTTCATGCTGACGGGCGATGGGCGAAAGCCAGCGAAAACCGACCTGGAGCGCGCGGAACTCCTGAATACACTTGTCGCCTACACAGGAATGTACCGCATCGAAGGCGACAGGTGGATTACCAAGGTCGATGTCGCATGGAATCCGGAGTGGGTTGGCACCGAGCAGGTACGATCGTTCAAGATCGAAGGAGATCAATTGCAGGTCTTCTCGCCATGGCGCGTCATGCCGAATTGGGCCGAAAAGGGAACGACCCGCAGTATCGTGACATTCGAGCGGACGAAATAGGCCAGTTGGCCTCTGTGCCGGCTGGAAAGAATATCAGATGCGTTTTCCAGAATCGGGATCGAACAGCTTCGCCTTGTCCATATTAACCTCGAAAGAGTACAGGCTGCCGATCGGCGCCCGATCCTCGGGATGGACGCGCGCGATCATCTCGACACCGCCAAGGTCGAACACGATCATGGTATCGGGTCCGGTCGGTTCGACGACGTCGACCGGACGTTTGAACGTGCAGAGGAACTCGCTCGGCTTTTGGGTGCCCTGACGGGTGATGATTTCCGGCCGCAGTCCCAGTTTCAGGTGGCGCCCGATATGAGCGCCGATTGAGGTTGCCGATCCCGCCGGAACGGCAAGTCTCACATTGCCGCTTGCGTCTTCCACTTGGAGCCAGATCCCACTATCCTGAACAACTCGAGCCGACACCAAATTCATCGCTGGCGAGCCCATGAAGCCTGCCACGAACAGGTCCGCCGGCTGTTCATAGACAATTTCCGGCGCAGCGAACTGTCGGATGCGCCCGTTGTCCATCACGGCGATGCGCGATGCCAGGGTCATCGCCTCCACCTGATCGTGCGTGACATAGATGGTAGTTTGCCCCAGGCGGGCATGCAACTTCTTGATCTCAGTGCGCATCTCCACACGGAGCTTGGCGTCGAGATTGGACAAAGGCTCATCGAAGAGGAAAACGTCCGGCTCGCGCACCAGCGCTCGCCCCATGGCGACCCGCTGGCGCTGTCCACCGGACAGTTGTCCGGGCTTGCGCTGCAGCAGCTGCTCTATGTGCAGCAGTTCGGTGACGCGAGCCAGTGCCTGTTGCTGCTTGTGCTCCGGGATCCGCCGCGTCACCATCCCGAACAGGATGTTGTCGCGCACGGTCTTGGTCGGGTAGAGCGAATAGGACTGGAACACCATAGCGATGTTTCGATCCTTCGGCGGCACGTCATCGACGATCCGGTCACCGATCCTGACGTGACCTCCGGACAACGTCTCGAGCCCGGCCACGATGTTGAGCAGGGTCGACTTGCCGCAGCCCGAAGGACCGACGAGCACGACGAACTCGCCGTCGGCGATTTCGAGGTCGATGCCGTCGAGCACCGCAGTGGCGCCGAATTGCTTATAGACCTTGTCGAGATATACGGAAGCCACGGTCAACCTTTCACAGCACCAGCGGAGAGTCCGCGCAAGAAATAGTTTCCGGCGATGATATAGACCACCAGGGTCGGAAGGGCGGCGATGATGGCCGCCGCCATATCGACGTTATATTCCTTGACGCCTGTTGAGGTCGCAACGAGATTGTTCAGCGCGACCGTCACCGGATTGCTGTCGCCGGCCGTGAAGGCCACGCCGAACAGATAGTCGTTCCAGATCTGGGTGAACTGCCAGATCACGGTCACCACGATCGTCGACGGCGCGAGCGGGAGCACGACCTGGAAGAAGATCCGGAAGAAGCCGGCGCCATCGATCTTGGCGGCATTCATGATGCCGTCCGAGACGGTGACGAAGAAGTTGCGGAAGAACAGCGTCGTGAACGGGATTCCGTAGATGACGTGGACCAGCACCAGCCCGGGAATAGTCCCGGCTAGATTGAGGACGCCGAGCGTGCGTGCCATCGGCAACAGGACGACCTGGAAGGGGATGAAGGCACCGAACAGGATTAGCCCGAACAACGTCTCCGAGCCGGGAAACCGCCACTTCGCCAAGGTATAGCCGTTGACGGCGCCAAGCATGGTCGACAGCAAGACCGCCGGACCGACCATCAGGACCGAATTCCAAAGATAGGGCTTGAGACCGGCGCAGCGTACCCCGACACAGGCGGAGTCCCAGGCTTTCGGCCAGGCCTCAAAGCTCACCGCGCGCGGGAGGCTGATCAGCGAGCCGCTCCGGATCTCGGCGAGCGACTTCAATGATGTTGCAATCATCACCAGTAGTGGCAATAAATAATAGAGAACAAACAGGCCGAGGATCGCAAACAGGACGCCGCGTAGCATCGTGGTCCGGATCCCGGTCGGGCGCACAATGCCGGGCGCGCGCGAGCCGATCATTGACGGCCCGCCCGCAGTTCGGACCACAGATACGGCACCATGATCGCCACAACTGTCGCCAGCATCATTGTTGCGCTCGCTGCTGCGGTGCCGAGTTCGCTGCGCTGGAAGGCGAAAGAGTACATGAAGGTCGCTGGCATATCGGTCGCATAGCCCGGCCCGCCGTTCGTCAATGCAATGACGAGGTCGAAGCTCTTGATCGCGAGATGGCTCAGCACGACAAATACCGACAGAAAGATCGGCCGCAACATCGGCAGCACGAGCTGGATATAGAGGCGGAACGGACCGGCACCGTCGACCGCGGCGGCCTTGAGAACATCGTCATCGATCGAGCGCAGGCCGGCGAGAAATAGTGCCATGGCATAGCCGGAGGATTGCCAGATGCCGGCAATCACGACGGTGTAGATTGCCATATTCGGATTGACCAGCCAGTCGAAGCGAAAGCTCGTAAAGCCGAGCGACTGCACCATCTTTTCGAGTCCGAGACCGGGATTAAGAATCCATTTCCAGGCGGTGCCGGTGACAATGAACGACAGTGCCATGGGGTAAAGATAGATGGTGCGGATCACACCTTCGACGCGGATGCGCTGATCGAGCAGGATCGCCAGGAAGATGCCGATGACGGTGCAGCCCACCATGAACAGGGTTGTGAAGATGAACAGGTTGGCAATCGCCACGTACCAGCGTGGTGTCGCCCACAGCCGCGTGTACTGCACGAGCCCCGCGAAAGTATAGTCGGGCAGGACGCTGGACCGGGTGAACGAGATGTAGATCGTCCAGACGATGAACAGATACACGAATACGAACACGGCTGCGCCAGACGGACTTATGACCAGGCGTGGCAGCCAAGTGTCGACGCGTCGCAGGAATCGGTGGGGCGCTGCGTGGGGCATGGCGTGCTCGACGGACGAGGCGCTGCCGAGGGCAGCGCCATTCATCTCATGACTTCGCGCGCTTGATCGCCTCGTTCAGCCGCCTGACGGCCTCCTGCGAGCTCATGTCTGAATTGAAATGGCTGGTCACGACGTCCAGGATCTCGCCGCGCACCGAACGTGAAACGGCCATTTCATGCGCCATGCTTGGAACGAGGGCATTCGCCTCGGTGTCGGCGGCCAGATCGTCCATCGATTTCAGGGCGCAGGAATCGAACTTGTCGCGCGGCACACCGAGCCGCGCTGGGATCGATCCCTTGTTGAGGCTGAACGTCTCTTGAAAACCTTCCGACATGATCAGGCTGGCAAGCACCTTCTGGCCCTCCAGCTTGTCATCACCCTTTACCTTGAACATGGCAATGCTGTCCGAATTCAGGATGAAGCCCGGCAGGCCCGGAGCTGGAATGCACAAGAAGTCCTTCCCAGCGACCTTCCCAGCGGCCACGAACTCACCTTTCGCCCAGTCTCCCATCACTTGGAAGCCGGCCTGGCCGTTCATGATGGTGGCCGTAGCGAGATTCCAGTCGCGACCGGAAAAATCCGGGCTGACATAGGAACGCAGCTTGCGCATCTGGTCGAACACCTTGACCATCGTGCTACTGGTGATCGCCTTTTCGTCGAGCTCGACCAGCGATTTGCGATAAAACTCGGCGCCGCCCAGCCCGAGTACGACCGTCTCGAACAAGGTCGCGTCCTGCCACGGCTGGCCACCATGGGCCAGCGGCGTGATTCCGGCCGCCTTGAGCTTGTCCGCTGCCGCATTGAATTCGTCCCAGGTTGTCGGGGGAGAAACGCCTGCCTTGGCAAGCACCGCCGGATTGGCCCAGATCCAGTTGACCCGATGAATGTTGACCGGGGCAGACACGTATTTGCCATCGAATTTCATGATCGACGCAAGCATTGGTGGCAGCAATTGATCCCACTTTTCGGCGCGAGCAACGGCGTCGATATCGGTCAATACGCCCTGTCGCGCCCATTCCTGAATGTTCGGTCCTTTGAGTTGAACCGCGCTCGGCGGATTGCCGCCGACTACGCGCGCTCGCAAGGCGGTCATGGCGGCATCGCCACCTCCTCCTGCGACCGGAGAATCGATCCATTTGCCACCTTGGGCTTCGAAGGAGCTCTTTAGCGTGGCGATTGCCTTGGCTTCGCCGCCGGATGTCCACCAGTGCAGCACCTCGACAGTACCGCCAGCTTGACAGATGCTTGGAAACGTCAGGGCACCAAGCAACACGCTTAGCGCCGCGGTACGACCGACGATCGACATGGGTGTCCTCCTCACCGTTTCGTTAGAGCCCTGCTCCGGTCGGCAACCGAAGTTGTGAAAAATTGACAGGCCCATTGCGAGGAGCGTTGACTTGCGTCAACAAAATCGACGCAAGCGTCCGAGCTAGCCGATCAACAGCAGCTCGTGATCGGTGGCTTCAGCCGGTCCTTCGAAGGGCGTGCGCACGCGGATGTGTCCTTGAGCGCTCGCGAGCCTTACGGGGTCTAGGCTGGTGAATACGGTCTCTTTCTTGATACACGCAAAGCGAGCAATGTGACGAGTTTCGCGGCCACCCCGATCGGGGTGATTGGCCGGAATCACCGCATGGGTAGATCATCACGATTGTTGCTTAGTATGTCAGACACAGGGAGGCAAATGCTGTTCGCCGCGCAAGGCTCTCAGCATCCTTCCTTCCGCTTGCCGGCGGTGGAAGATTGGCGGCACCGGAGGCTTCCTGCGCACGACAATAGTAGTCCACGAGCGAGACTACCGGCCAAAAGGCTTTGATGTGAATCAATCGGCCGATGCTGCGACCATCCTTATGTTTCACAAATGGATGAAATGCAATGGAGGCTTGTCATGGATCGGCACTTGCTTGCGATGCTATTTGGCTGCAGCGCTGGCCTGCTGCTTGCTACCAGCGTTGACGCTCGCTCGTCGTATGACGGCTCGTGGAACATCACTTTTGTCACGCAAAGCGGAGATTGCAGCCCGACGTACAATTACTTGGTCAACATAGAGAATGGCGTGATAACCTCGCCTAACGTTGCGACATTCAGGGGCACCGTCACGGGTTCGGGAGCGGTTCGTGCGTCCGTTACCGTGCAGGAAAGGCGCGCATCTGGGTCCGGCAAGCTAACGGGCGTCCGAGGTCGAGGGACCTGGATCGGCTGGTCCGGAGAGCAGCGCTGCGCCGGATCCTGGACAGCCGAGCGGGCCTGGTAATCACCTAGATCGAGAGGGGCGAGTTGACGCTCGATCGCAGCCGCGCCAATGCCTTCTACACCGCGCTTCAGGCTGCGGGAATGCCGCATGTGCCGGACGAATTTTCAGTCGTGGCATAGCATCAGGTTATCGCGGCCTCCGTCCTCGCCGAGATTGCCGACGTCATTCGCACCTTCGATCGCTTCACCGGTCGCGTCGCCTATCCGGCCCCCTGCGCTGGGGTGTCCGGATAAACAGGCCAATGGGCACCCCCCCCCCGGGTGACCAAGCTGCTCCATGACTCATCATCAATACGCGTGAGAATTGAGAGCGCTTTGAGGTCCTGGCCGACGCGAAAGCTTTGGCCTCCCTTCAATCCCCCAGATGGTATGCCGCCCACACAATCAATCATTCGGCGGGGATCGCTTTGGCCTCGGTGATCGCCGGGTGCCTCGCGCCGAACAGCCAGGTTTGCACCCTGTCAAGATAGATGTAGATGACCGGGGTCGTGTATAAGGTCAGCACCTGCGATACGACTAGGCCTCCGACAATGGCATAGCCGAGCGGCTGGCGGATTTCCGATCCCGCACCGGTGCCCACCATCATGGGTACGCCGCCAAGCAGCGCCGCCATCGTCGTCATCAGGATCGGGCGAAATCGCATGACGCAGGCGCGATAGATGGACTCCTCCGCCGTTAGTCCCTCTTGGTGCTCGACATGCTGGGCGAAGTCGACCAACATGATTCCGTTCTTTTTCACGATGCCGATCAACAGGATGATGCCCACGATCGCGATCACGGAAAGATCAAGGTGAACCGCCTTCAAGAGCAGCAGCGCGCCAAGGCCGGCCGACGGCAGCGTCGAGATGATGGTGATCGGGTGAATGAGGCTTTCATAGAGTATGCCGAGAATGAGATAGATCACGAACAGCGCTGCTACGATCAGTATCGGGGTCGTCGACAGGGACTGACCGAAGGCCTGTGCATTGCCCTGAAAGCTGGTCTGCAGCGACAGCGGCTTGCCCAGATCCTTCTCAATCTTCTGGATGGCAGCTGTGGCCTGGCCTATCGCGGTGCCCGGCAGCAGGTTGAAGGAGATTGTCACTGACGGGAACTGGCCCTGATGGTTGATCAGGAGCGGCGCGACTTTCACTGCGCTGTCGACCAGCGTCGACAACGGCACCTGCTGGCCGCTGGAAGATTTGACGTAGATGCCCGTGAGCGCCTCTGGCGAATACTGGAACTTGGGATCGACCTCCAGCACAACATGATATTGGTTCAGCGTCGTGTACATGGTCGAGACGATGCGCTGGCCAAAGGCGTCGTCGAGCGTATTGTCGATGGTGTAGGGCAGGATGCCATAGCTCGAAGCCACCTCGCGCTTGATGGTTATGTCGAGCAGCGGGCCGGCGTTGAGCTGGTCGGTCGCGACATCGGTGATGCCCGGAATCTGCTTGATCCTATCGAGAAACAGCCCCGCCCAATGATTAAGCTCGCCCTGGTCGGGGTCATCCAGCGTGTATTGATACTGCGTCTTGGCGACGCGGCCGCCGATGGTGATGTCCTGGGCGGCCTGCATGTAGAGCGTGATTCCCTGGATTTTGGCGAGATTGGTCCGCAGCCGCCCCAGCACCTGATCCATGCTGTCGCGCTGATCGCGCGGCTTGAGCGCGATGAAGACACGGCCATTATTGACTGTAGCGTTGCCGCCGCCGGCCCCGACCGCCGCACCGATCGACGCCACAGCGGGATCCCGCATGATGGCATTGAGCAGGGCCTGCTGACGCTCGGCCATGGCCTGGAAGGAAATGTCCTGCGCGGCCTCCGAGAGGCCAATGATCAATCCGGTGTCCTGCTCGGGAAAGAAGCCCTTGGGGATAACGAAATAGAGATAGCCGGTCAGCACGATGGTCGCAAACATTGACAGCAGGGTAATGAAGCGGTGCCGCAGCACGATCCTGAGCCCCGCCTCGTAAATGCCAAGCAGCCCGTCAAAACCCTTTTCGAAAACACGGAAAAGCCGGCCGTGCTCCTTGCTTTTGGGCTTGAGCAGCCGCGCGCACATCATCGGGGTCAATGTCAGCGAAATCACAAGCGACAGCACCAGTGCGACGCTCACGGTGACCGCGAACTCGCGGAACAGAAGGCCGACATATCCGCCCATCAAGAACAGCGGAATAAATACGGCAATCAGAGACAGTGTGATCGACACGATGGTGAAGCCGATCTCGCCGGCGCCCTTGAGCGCGGCTTCGAAAGGCGTGGCGCCTTCCTCCATATGGCGAACGATATTCTCGATCACGACCACGGCGTCGTCGACCACGAAGCCGACCGCGATCGACAGCGCCATCAGCGAGAGATTGTCGAGGCTGTAGCCCAGCTCGTAAAGCACGGCGAAGGTGCCGATCAGCGATAGCGGCACGGTAACGGACGGGATCACCGTGGCCCAGAAGTTGCGCAGGAAGATGAAGATCACCATCACCACCAGCGCAACCGTCAGCATCAAGGTGAACTGCACGTCGCTGACCGAGGCGCGAATGGTCTCGGTGCGGTCGGATATGACGTTGATTCTGATCGCCGGCGGGATCGACGCCTGCAGCACCGGCATCATAGCGTTGATCCGGTTCACGGTGTCGATGACGTTGGCGCCGGGCTGGCGCTGGATTGCGAGGATAATGGCGCGCTGGTTGTTATACCAACCGGCGATCAGGTCGTTTTCCGGAGCGCTGATCGCGCGGCCGACATCGCGGACGCGGACGGGCGCACCGTTGCGGTATGCGATGACCAGATTGGCATAGTCGTCGGCCGTCAGCAGCTGGTCGTTGGTGTTGAGGGTGTAGGTCTGGCGTGGGCTGTTGAGCGTGCCCTTTGCGAGGTCAACGTTGGCCTGGCCGAGGGCGGTGCGGACGTCTTCGAGGTTGATGCCGCGCGCTGCGAGCGCCTGCGGATCAAGCTGCACACGGACCGCTGGCTTCTGCTGGCCGCCAATGCCGACGAGGCCGACGCCCGAAACCTGCGATATCTTCTGCAGCAGGATGTTCTCCGCATAGGCGTCGACGGTGGTCAGCGGCAGAGAGTCCGACGTGAGGCCAAGCACCAGGATCGGCGTGTCGGCCGGATTGACCTTCCGGATCGTCGGCGGATAGGGGATGCCGGTCGGCAAATACGGGGTCGCGGCATTGATCGCCGACAGCGTGTCGCTGACGGTCCCGTCGATCTGGCGATTCAGGTCGAATTGCAGCGTGATCTGGGTGTAGCCGAGCGCGTTGGCCGAGGTCATCTGGGTGAGCCCCGGGATCTGGCCGAATTGCGTCTCCAGCGGCGTGGCGACGGACGAGGCCATGGTCTGGGGATCCGCGCCTGGCAGTTGGGCCGTGATCTGCAGGGTTGGATAGTTGACATTCGGTAGCGACGCCACCGGCAACAGCGGGTAGGCGACAAGGCCGCCGACCAACAGCCCGACCATCAGCAGGGCGGTTGCGATCGGTCGCTGGATGAACGGCGCGGATATGTTCATGGGATGGATGCTTGTTGCGCTTGCTGCGCCGCTGCTTCCTCTGCCGCCTGGCCGTGCAGGACCGCGATACGCGTGCCCGGCTGCAGCCTGTATTGTCCGTCGACCACCACCTGTTCGTTGGGTGTCAGGCCGGAATCGATCAACGCTTCGCCGTCGCTGATTTGAGCGACCTTGATCGGACGGGTCGCCACCGTGCTGTCCGCATTGATGACGTAGGCATAGGCGCCGTTCGGACCCTGCTGCACGACGGAAGCGGGAACGGTCAGGCCGCCGTGCCTGACATCGACCAGCAGCCGCGCGTCGACGAGCTCGCCGGGCCAAAGTTCGTGCTGCTTGTTGGGAAAGGTCGCCTTGAGCTGGATCGAGCCTGTGGTCTGCAGGATTTCATTGTTGACCAGGGCGAGGTCGCCCTGGCCGAGCTGCGTGGTGTTGTCCTGGCTGTAGGCGAGCACTGGCAGTGGGGCCTTTGTTCGTTGCTGCTGTCGCTGGATTTGCGGCAGTACGGTTTCAGGCAAGGTAAAGATCAGCGAAATCGGATCGAGCTGGGTGACGACCACCAGGCCGTTGGTTGTTGATGGGCTGATGATGTTGCCGACGTCGATCTGGCGGATCCCGACCACGCCATCGATCGGCGAGGTCAGCCGGGTGTAGCTCAATTGCACATTCGCAGCATCGATGAGGGCTCGGTCGGTCTTGATCGCCGCCTGCAGCTGGCCGACTTGCGCCTTTTGCGTTTCGATCAATTGCGGCGTTGCCCAGCCCTTGTCGCCGAGCTGGGCGTAGCGCGTGAGGTTCGCGCCGGCGTTGGTGAGCTGCGCCTGGTCGCGTTCCAGATTGCCCGTGTATTGCTCGGTCAGCGCCTGGTAGGGACGGGGATCGATCTGCGCCAGCAAGTCGCCCACGTGCACGCTCTGTCCTTCGGTGAAGTTGATGCTGGTGATCTGCCCCTGGATCTGTGCGCGCACGACATCGGTGTTGTAGGCGATCACCGTGCCGACGCCGGTCAGATAAATCGGCACGTCATGCTGCGCGACCGCGCCACCGACGACTGGTACCGGGGGCGGCTCCGCGGGCGCAGCAGCGGCCTCTCGCAGCGGTCTGGCATGCGTCAGATAGAGAAGGGCGCCTGCCGTGACGGCGATGCCGAGCAAGGCAGCGGGAACGAGGACGTGCTTTCTCATGGCTGCTGGTGCTCGCAAGTCGATCTACGGAGCGCTGGCGCTGCCCGTTGTCGTGGTGGGTGATGGAGATGTGACGGGCATTGTCAGCATGGTTGGCGGCATACCGACGGCCGGCGATGCAATGCTGGGGAGTGGCACCATCGCAGCGGAGCTCACCCCGAGACTTCCGATCTCGGTCGAACCCAGGGGAATGCCGGTTCGCGCCGTTCCGCCCTGCGTCGTCGGCGAGGTCGGCATTGAAGATGCGGCGAGGCTGCCCGCGCCGGAGCCGCACATGCCGGACATGCCCGACGTGTCGATCATGGCCCACGTCGTCGGCAGTGCGGGCGAGTTCGATGGCGCCGCGGCCGATGGGTTCGGCGTTGCCGTCGGCGAGGAAGCCGCAGTGGTCGGCATCGCGCTCCCGACCGACATGCCGCCACCGTCAAAGGACGAGGTCGATCCGAACATCGCGGCCGCCGAGGTGCCGGTGGTTGAACATCCTGACATGGCGGTCGAGGATGTAACCAGCGGGCTTACGCCGGGCGAGGCGATTTCCGTCGAGCCCAAAGGAATTCCCGTGCCGCCGACCGGTGCGCTCGGAACCATGCCAAGCGGCGATGTCGCGGAGAGCGAAGGCGTCGGCGTCACCGCGGCCTGCCCGAAGGCAGGGCCCGCCAGTAACGCGCATGTTGCGGCAATCAGAAAGTGTCTCATCATATCTTCCTACAGGCTGATGGTCGATCAGGCGGCGACACGAGCCGGAGGCGCCATGAATTCCGGTCCGACCGGATCTTTGATGGACATCTCCAGAATGCGATCGATCTCGGCCATCGTCGCGTCGTCGATGGTCCAGCCCAGGACCTCGGCGACCGGTCCAAGCTGGTCCGCCCGTCGCGCGCCCCACAAGGCGATGTTTTGATCGTTTCGATCGAGCACCCAGCGCAGCGCGAGATGGATGACCCGCCTCCCGAAGCGCTCCTGTGCCAGGCGGTCCAGCCGCTCGACGGCGGCGAGATATTGCGCGAAGCGCGGCGTGCGGAATTTCGGATCGTTCTTGCGCAGATCGTCGCCGGCAAAGCTGCTTGACGCATCCATGTGGCCCGACAACAATCCGCGGCACAACGAGCCGTAGGCGAGCACCGCGATGTGGCGTGCCGCGCAATAGGGCAGCACGTCTTTTTCGATGCCGCGTTCGAACAAATTGTAGGGCGGCTGTGCCGCATGCAGCGGGGTAGCCGTGCGGAATTCCTCCATCTGGCCAGAGCTGAAATTGCTGACGCCGATGGCACGGATCTTACCGGCCTGCTTGAGCGCGGCCATCGCTTCGGCCACTTCCACAATCGGCGTGTTCGGATCGGGCCAATGCACCTGATAGAGATCAATCACATCGGTCTTCAATCGGCTCAGCGAAGCTTCGACTTCCGCGATGATCCGCGCCTTCCGCGCGTTGCGAAAGGGTTTGCCCTCCCGCCAATCCAGGCCGACCTTGGTGGCGATCAATGCGTTCTGTCGGCGGCCGCCCATGGCAAGCGCCTTGCCGACGATTTCCTCCGAACGGCCGAAACCATAGACTGGCGCCGTATCGATCAGATTGATGCCGCGATCCAGCGCCGCGTGGATGGTGTCGATGGCGTCGTTCTCATCGCTGCCGCCCCACATCCAGCCGCCGATGGCCCATGTTCCGAGAGCAATCCGCGAGGCGCGAATCGAGGTTCCGCAAATGTCGACGAATTCCATGTCGGCTTGGCTGGATGATGGAATGCTCATTGTCTTCAACTCCTGTTTGCGGTCGAGATGCGACGGCAACTTGGCGCATCATGTGTTCGCGAAACTCGCGCCGTGCGGTTGCGGTCGAACGGGCTTACGTTGTCTTGAGACGCCGTGAGATCACTGCGGAGGGAGCGATCGCACGAGACCTCCCTCCGCAGCATCGGTACACGCGCAAGCGTAACGCGTGCGCGTCGCACTTAGCCGCAGCTCGGCGACCAGATGTGGTTCGGATAGCGGTAGTAGAGGTCGTAGCAGTCGGGGTCGTAGCCGTAATCGAGGCCGTAGCCATAGCGGTGTCCACCGAAGCGATGCATGGCATGATGCGGCAGTCCCGCGGTGTGGCTGCCGACGCCGATGTGGTCGCCCCCGAAGTGCTCCATGGCACCGCTGGCAATGCGGCCGGTATGGACGCCTCCGCCAACTCCTCTCATCGCGCCGGCGCCCATGCTCCCGATATGCGGACCTGTGCCAAAGCCTCCGGTGCGGCCGCCGCCAAAGCCGCCCATATGTGCGCCGCCAGCGAAACCTCCCATGTGGCCACCGCCGCCAAAGCCACTGCCGAAACCGCCGCTATGTCCACCGCCACCGCCGCCACCATGTCCACCGCCGCCGCCACCGCCGCGGGCATCGGCTGCTGCCGTCAGCAAACTCGTGGCCAGGGCGGCCGTCGCCAATATCGTTATTGCTCGTTTCATCACGTCACTCCTATCAACAGGGGGAACCGGTCGTACAACTCAGCCCACTGCACGACGCCGAACGTTCCGATACGCGAAAGGTAGGAGCGGCGTCCGCGGCTTCCACTAAATTCATTTTTAGAGGGGCGCCGTGCCGTTGGCACGAGCCAGTGTTGCGCGTCCTCGGTTTCCTCGAGCGCGCGAGAGCTCTCGGTCCCATCGATCGCCGAGGCTCGCCATGACGAAAAATCGGGCTGGCGCATTGCTCCCCAAGGTGAATGGAAGCCAAAAGGCTTCTGGTCTTGAGGTGCGACAGAGCACCTTGTTTCGAAGGCACCATCTCGTCACGTCGCTTCAACAGGGCGCGATCGTGCTCACGCCTCGCGTCGCCTCAGCGGCGCTGAAATCGGCCGGCACGACGACATCGGTCACGATCGTGGTCATGTGAAGAACGGCAATCGACGCTCACAGGCCGGCCTCTTCGAAGGCCAGCAACGCAAGCGCGGTCCAGTCGCGTGCGGCGTGACCCCGCGCGATTGCGGTGATCATGCGATCCCGCACCACACTCACCGACGGTATCGCGACGCTGGCCTTCTCCGCCTCTGCGAGGGCGAGGCGCACGTCCTTCAGCGCCATCGGCATCGCAAGGCCGGGCGCATAATCTCCGGCAACGATCCGGCGGCCGTAGATCGTATGGACGCGACTGCCGAACATCGTGCCTGTCATGATGTCGAGAAATTGTTGCGGGTCCTGGCCGCGCTTCCGAAGCAGAGCGATCAATTCGCCAAGCACCTGAAGCGTGGTTGCCGTCATCATGTTCCCCAGCAGCTTGATCAGATTCGCCTGCGCCGGCTCGGACCCGACGAAGAAGGTGCGGCCCAGCCGTTCGATCAACGGGCTGCAACGTTTGCAGGCGGTCACAGGGCCCGCGACGATGACGGCGAGCTCCCGCGCTTTCGCGGCCGCGGGGTTTCCGAACACAGGCGCCGCCACATAGTCTTGTCCGCGGATCTTATGCGCGTGCGCAAACTCCGCGGATGCGGTGGTGCTGATTGTGCTCATCGAGAGATGGATCGTGCCGGGGCCGAGGTGCGCGGCAATGCCCTCGGTGGCGGTCTTGCCGAAGAAGACCTCGCGAACCGCATCGTCGTCCGGCAGCATGCTGAGCAGGATGTTGCAATCGGACAGGTCCTGCATGCTTGTGGTCGGAATCAGGTTCAGCGCCTTCAGCTCGACTAACCGTGCTGGGCGACGGACATAGGCTCTCACGCAATGGCCGACTGCGGCGAGGTTCGCCGCGATCTCTGTCCCCATCAGGCCAAGCCCGATGACGCCAATCTTGTCGAGGGAAGGCCGATTGCCGGTGTCGCCCTTGAAGGATTCTTCGTCCAGCATGGTCGTTCTGCTCCGCTGTGCATGTGAGCCGGCTGAGACGTAGGTCGGCGGCCTCGCGACGTCGGTTAAATTCGAGTTTAGTTTGCCCGGCTATAGGGGCTGCGATCCAAGCCGGATCGCGGCCCTGTCACCGGAGCGGCGGATCACCGCAATCGACGACCATCCGGGCGAGGATTCCCGCAACGTCCAGTGATATGGTTCATGGCGTGACCTTCTTGCCTTGAGCCAGCTGCTTGTCGTCATTGGCCTCTGAGGGAATCTTGCCCTGAGGACCACCGATTGCGCGATGCATGATCGATATTTCCTGGCCCTGCTGATTGACGATGCTCGCTGCCAGGCGGCGCAGCGTTTCGCTATGGCCATATTTGATCTCGGCTTCGGCCATATCGATCGCGCCTTGATGATGAGGAATCATCATCGCGACAAAGTCGCGGTCCACGTCGCCGGTCGGATTGACCATCATCCCTCGGCTCATCTTGCTCATGGCGAGCTCATTGTCGAACAAGAATTGGCGTTCGCCGGAATCGGCCGCGACCGCATGCGGCTGGTTCACAGGATTTGAACTTTGCGCAAGGGTGCTCGTCGTTGCGGCGACCGTCAGCGTCGTCGCCATCGAAATGACCCGTCTGCGAAAGAAAGCGCGCGACAAGAGTGCCATGGTCGACCTTCCGGAAAATGTTGGACTACGAGTGTTGCTTCATGCTTGCGGTGACAGCCGCCGTATTGACATGGGTGGTCTGGATCGCCGCAACAATTAAAAACAAAGTTAGGGTTTCGCGCGTGGGCCACCGACTAAACTCAAATTTCGCCTTCTCAAACCCAATTTAATGGCTCGAACGCAGCTCTCGGACCTAGAGTCAATCGCATTGTTCTCGAAACTTTGGAGCTGCAGATGCCCGTCAAGAGCGTGGCTGTTGCCGACAAGACCTTGGACGTAGCAGGTCGAGCTGGCGGCTACGCCAAGGACTACGCCTTGATCATCAAGCGATATGATCTTCTCGAGAGAGGACAGGAGCAGGAGCTGGCGCGACGCTGGCACGAGCGCCACGATCGGGTAGCGAGCGACGTGCTTGTGACCAGCCACCTGAGGCTCGCCGCACGCGTCGCTCGCCGCTACCAGGGCTACGGCCTTCCGCTGTCCGACCTGATCGCAGAGGCCAATCTCGGTCTGGTGATCGCGGCGTCGCGTTTCGAAGCAGGGCGCGAGGCCCGGTTTTCGACCTACGCAATCTGGTGGATCAAGGCTGCGATACATGACTACATCCTGCGCTCATGGTCGCTGGTCAAAATTGGCACGACCTCTGCGCAGAGGAAGCTATTCTTCGGTCTCAGGCGCGAGATGAGGAAGTTCGCCGGTACGACCAGCGGGCTGACGCCGGAGATCGTCGAGGCCGTTGCGCGAGAACTTGAAGTCAGCCCGCGCGACGTGATCGAGATGGACTGCCGCTTGACCGGCGACTTGTCGCTGAATACGCCAATCACGGACGACGGCCAGACCACCGAGTGGCAGGCGATGCTCGTCGACGGATCGCCCGACGCCGAAACGATCGTCGGGGATCACGACGAGCGCGCCCAGCGTTCTGAGGCACTCCACGCTGCGCTCGGTGTGCTGAGCGAACGGGAGCGGCGGGTGCTCGAGGTGCGGCGGCTCGCCGACGATCCACCGAGCCTCGAGGCGCTTGGACGTGAAATGTCGATTTCGAATGAGCGCGTCCGGCAGATCGAGGCCCGGGCCTTCGAGAAGGTCAAGCGTGCGGCCGCTGACCATCTGGCGCGGAAGGCCGCGGCACGGCTCACGGCACCACGGCTCACGCCCGCTTGCCCGGCATGACCTGACGCAAGCTGGACGCGACGGCTGCGCGCTGCCCGACGCCAGCTCACCCGGCCTCAGGCCCGCTGTGGCAGGCCCGATAGAATCTTGTCCATGGTGATGGGATAGTCGCGGATCCGAACGCCGCACGCATTGTAGATCGCGTTGGCGACCGCGGCGCCTGCACCGCAGATTCCCAATTCGCCAATGCCCTTGCTTTTGAGTGGGTTGGATTTGGCGTCGAGCTCCGGCAGGAACACAGCGTCGATTGCGGGAATATCGGCGTGTACGGGGACATGGTATTCGGCAAGGTCGCGATTGACGAAACAGCCGAAGCGCGGATCGAGTACCAGGTCCTCGTGCAGCGCGGCTCCCACGCCGAACACCATCCCGCCGATGGCCTGTGACCGTGCCGTCTTCGCGTTCAGCACCCGGCCGGCGGTGAAGACACCGAGCATGCGCCGCAGCCGCACCTCACCCGTATCTTCGTCGACGCCAACCTCGGCGAAGTGCGCGCCGTAGGACCGTTGCGAGAAGTCCTTGGCGGTCTTGCCGGGCCGGATTTCGCCGTCGGCTTCAATGCCCGCGCCGACCAGGTCGGTCAGCTTGACGGTGCTTTCGCCTGAAGCGATGCGGCCATCGGCAAAGCGAGCGGTCGCCGGGTCGATGTCGGCCAGTTGCGCCAGCTTCTCGCGCAGCAACTGGCAGGCCTCGAACAGCGCGGAGCCGGAGCTCGCCGCGCCGAACGATCCGCCGGAGCCTGCGGCTTCCGGAAACGACGTATCGCCCAGTTCGATCCGCACATGGTCGACGGGCAGGCCGAGCATCTCGGCCGCGATCTGGGTCAGGATGGTATAGGTACCTGTGCCGATGTCGGTCATGGCCATGCGTGCGGTCAAGGTGCCGTCCGCGTTCAGCCGTACCTTGGCTTTTGACAGGCGAAGCGGATTGCCGCGCGTTGCGGCTGCCATTCCGATCCCGACCAGCCAGCGGCCGTCGCGGACCTGGCCGGGCGTGACGTTGTGCTTGTCCCATCCGAATCTGCGCGCCCCCTCCTGCATGCAGGCGATCAGGTGACGGCTGGAGTAGGGGATGTGTCTTTCCGGGTCTTCGTTCGGCTCGTTTCGAACGCGCAACGCGATCGGGTCGATCGCGAGCTTCTCGGCCAGCTCGTCCATCGCGCATTCGAGAGCCAGCAGCCCGACTGCCTCGCCAGGCGCGCGCATCGACGATGCCACGGGTATGTCGAGTGGGGCCAGGCGATGCCGCGTCAGGCGGTTGTTACCGGCGTAAAGCGAGCGGGTCTGCAGTGCCGCAGCCTCATAGACCTGCTCGCTCGCCAGGTTGCCCGAGAGCACGTCATGTCCGATGGCGAGAATGCGGCCGTCATGGTCGGCGCCGATCCGGATGCGCTGGACGGTGTTTGATCTGTGGGTCGTGACGTGGAAGACCTGCTGGCGGGTCAGCGCCACTTTCACCGGACGCTTGAGCTGTCGCGCAGTGATTGCCGCAAGAATGGCATCGGCACTGACCCAGAGCTTGCCGCCAAATCCGCCCCCGATGAAGGGGCTGACCAGCCTGATGTTCTCGACCGGGATCTGCAAGGTGGCGGCGACAGCGCGCTGGCCCTGACTCAGCATCTGGTTTGCCGTGTGCAAGATCAGTCTGTCGCCGTCCCATGCCGCCAGCGTGGCATGCGGCTCCATCATGGCGTGGCTTTGCAACGGCGTCGTATAGGTGACGTCGGTCTGTACCGGGGCGTCGGCGAAGGCAGCGGCGAAATCGCCGACCGTGCTGTCGGGCGGCGCGCCGTCCTTCTGGTTTGGCACACGAGCCGAATCGAGATTGTCGCGGAGGGTATATGTCCCGTCCTGCCGATCGTATTCGATCGCGACCAGGTAGGCCGCGGCCCTGGCCTGCTCGAAGGTGTCGGCAACGACGAACGCCACCGGCTCGCCATAGTAGGAGACCTCCGGGCCGGTCAGCACGGGATGCGCCTCGCGATGATTGCCGGTACCTTGCGGTGGCGTGTTCCGGTAGGTGAGGACAAGCCTAACCCCCGGCGCCCGCTCGGCTGCTCGGGTGTCGATCGACTTGATCCTGCCCTTTCCGATCGAGGCCTCGACGACAAAGCCGTACAGCCCATCCTGCTGCATCTCGAAGGCGTAGCGCGCCCCGCCTGTGACCTTCAATCGGCCGTCGATGCGATCGAGCGGCCTGCCGACCACGGTCTCTGCATCAAGCGCATTGACTCCGACAGGAGCGTTCATGTCCATGAGTAAAGTTCCTCAGGTTCGGGTGATCTCTGCCAACACGGCACGGATCATCCGTCGCGTCAGCGGGATCTTAAAATCATTGCCACCATGGCCGCGCGCACCATCGAGGACAGCATCTGCGGCAGCCTCGGAGGTCTTCGTGCCGGCGGGGGCATTGGCCAGTCTTTCCTCTGCCGCTGCGACGCGCCATGGCTTGTGTGCGAGACCACCAAAGGCGAGACGAGCGGAGCGAATGCCACCGCGGCCGACGTCAACGATTGCTGCGACCGATACCAGCGCGAAGGCGTAGGAGGCGCGGTCGCGCACCTTGCGATAGACGTGTATGCCCGGCGGGGGAGGAGGCAGCGTCACGGCCGTGATGATCTCGCCGGGCCTGAGCGAGGTCTCGATCTCCGGCGTCTTGCCGGGAAGCCGATGGAAATCGGCGATGGGAATCACGCGCCTCTCGCCGTCCCGATCGGCAGTTTCCACCCTGGCGTCGAGCGTGCGCATGGCGACCGCCATATCGGAGGGATGGGTCGCGATGCAGGCATCGCTGGCGCCGAGCACGGCATGGATGCGGTTGAATCCGGCAAACGCCGCGCATCCAGACCCGGGATCGCGCTTGTTGCAGGGCTTGGTGACATCATAGAAGTAGTAGCACCGCGTTCGCTGCAGCAGGTTGCCGCCCGTGGTTGCCTTGTTGCGCAACTGCGCGCTGGCACCGGCGAGCAGAGCACGGCTCAGCACACCGTAGCGCTGCCGTACACGAAGATCCGCCGCCAGATCGCTGTTGCGGACCAATGCGCCGACGCGCAGCCCACCCTCGGACGTTTCCTCGATCTTGTCGAGCGGCAGGTGATTGATGTCGATCAGGGCGGACGGCGTCTCCACCTGCAGCTTCATCAGGTCGAGCAGGTTGGTGCCGCCGGCGATGATCCTGGCGCCTGGCTTGATCGCCGCTTCGGCCGCTTGTGCGGTCGATGCGGCGCGCTGATAGGTGAAGGCTTTCATGTCGATGTTCCCGAAGCTTGCTTGATCGCGGCGACGATGTTGGGATAGGCCGCACAGCGGCAGATGTTGCCGCTCATCCGCTCGCGGATTTCAGCGTCGGTGAGTTCGGTCGCCGGATGGGCGAGGTCGTCGGTCACATAGCTCGGCATGCCATTGCGGGCCTCGGCCAACATCCCGGCAGCGGAACAGATCTGGCCCGAGGTGCAGTATCCGCACTGAAAGCCGTCATGCGCGACGAACGCCGCCTGCAGGGGATGCATGGTCTCGCCATTGGCCAGTCCCTCGATGGTGGTGATGGATTGCCCGTCATGCATGACCGCAAGCGTGAGGCAGGCGTTGATGCGCCGTCCGTCGATCAACACGGTGCAGGCCCCGCACTGACCATGGTCGCAGCCCTTCTTCGATCCGGTGAGCGCCAGATGCTCACGCAACGCGTCAAGCAGCGTGGTGCGGGGATCGAGCGTCAGCGCGTGCGAGCGGCCGTTGACCGAGAGTTCGACCGTCGCGGACGGCAGGGACCCGACCGCGTCGGAGGGATCTCTGGCAAGCGCGGCACGTGGAAGCGCCGTCAGCAGCAGCGCCGTGGTTCCAGTCTCGATCACGGTGCGGCGGCTGACTTCCAGGGTGGGTGTCAATGATTGGTTGTGGTCCATGACGGCTCCCTGACTAGTTCCATGCATCATCTGGAAGATTGACGACGATCGGCGTCGCAGTGCTGCGCACGACAACCCAACGAAACGGTTGACGTTGCGAAGGATTGATCTCCATGTGCAGCAGGAAAGCCGGGACGTGGATAAAATCGCCGGCATGTGCCCGCGCGGCGCACTCGCCTCGTGCGCCCCACCGGATCTCGCAGAGGCCAGAAAGGACAAACGCGATCGTCTCCTGCTCCCCGTGATGATGGATTCCGGTCCGCGCGCCCGGCTCGACCTCGAACAGCCCGCCCCATATCGACGCGCCGATCCCCAGCGCCGGCGAAATCGCCGCGCGCCGTTCAGAGCCTGGCGTTTGCGCCGTACCGGTGTCGAATAGGGCCGGCTTCACAACGTGAACTGCGGGAGTTGTGCTCATGGCGTCCGATCATTGTTGAATGCGATAGCTAGCAACTAGGCCATCACACATCGGGCAACGACTAAATTGAGCTTTAGAAAGGTCACTTCGGATTGAACGCGACGACCGCAGTCGTTCAAGCTCTCGTTCGGCATGTTGCCAAGCGACGGCGGCGACACGCGTGTAGCGCTGCTACTCCGCTCGAGGCCAGCGCAGACCCTGTTCAACAGCCCCGGCAGATCGATCCGATCGCCTCGTCGACTTTGGTCTCTTCGCGGTCGATAGCAGGGCTGGTGCCAAGCGCTGGACCCTTCATGCGGGTGCTGATGCCAGACGAGGAGAGGGCTGTGCCCAGGGAGTTGGTGCCCGGTGTCGCGGCACTTGTGCCGAGCGCTCCGCCAGTGAAGGACATGTGAGATGAGGTCATGCCGCCGCGCGCGAAAGCAGCCTCCGTCGAAAGGCTAAGCACGACGCAAAGAACGGAGAAGATTTTCATCGCTTGGCTCCTCCACAAATTGTTGAGTTCGCGACCGTCATGCAAGAACTCCCGGTCGCGCCCTCGTATCTGCACGATCAAAATTATCGGAGCAGCGCCTGCGCACAGCCCCCGCATCGACAGCAATTGAGGGAGCGCCCGGTCAATCGATCCATCTTGCCGGACCGCGGTCAATCGTTCGACTTGGGTCCACCGTGATAGCGATAGCCGTCAGGCTTGATTGTCGACGAGGGCGTTGTCTGGTCGAATGCAAAAGATGCCTGCAGGGACTCTTGGGCAGAGGCCACTTTCTGCGCCGTCGGTTTGGGTGATACATTGGAGTATGCAAAGACACTGCTCGACATGGCAGCAAGCGCAAGCATCGATGTGGCGAGAATAGGCTGTCTGATCATCGCGTAGTCTCTTTTGCTGTTTGTGTTCCGCACTGGTGAGGTGCGCAGAACAGCTCAGCTGCACGAGCCCGCCTCAAGTGTTCGTGCACGAAAGTGATCTCCTGTAACCTTCGATGACAGGCGATCGCGCGCACAGCTCTGGCAAGAGGTTCCGGTCACCCGCGAAAGCGCTCCCGATACTCGCTGGGGCCGGTGCCGATCCGCCTGAGAAAGGCGCGTCGCATCGTGTCGGGATTGGCGAAGCCGCAGCTTGAGGCGACGCGCTGCAGCGGCTTGTCTGAGTCCTCAAGCAGCCGTCGCGCCGAATCGACGCGTGCCATCTCGACAAAGTCGGCCGGTGTAATCCCTGTCTCCTGCTGAAACACGCGGGTAAAATTGCGTACGCTCATCGCCGCCCGTGCAGCAAGGGTGTTCACGGTCAACTCGAGCGACAGGTGATCGAGGATCCAGTGCTGCACCGATTGAATACGCCCCTCCGAAGCCAGCTGTGCCGCGAGGTGGGCACTGAATTGCGACTGGCCGCCAGGCCGCTTGAGGAAGACGACGAGTCGGCGTGCCACCGCGAGCGAGATGTCGCGGCCGTGGTCGTCTTCGATCAGCTTCAGCGCGAGATCGATGCCGGCCGTCACGCCGGCCGACGTCCACAGGGTGCCATCCTGCACGAAGATTTGGTCGGGCACGATCCTGGCCGCCGGAAACCGTTCGGCAAGCTCGGTCGCATGCTGCCAGTGCGTCGTGGCGTTGAAGCCGTCGAGCAGACCTGCGGCGCCGAGAAAGAAGGCGCCGGTGCAGACCGAGCCGTGACGCCGGCAGCGCGGCGCCTGCCGGCGCAACCAGGCGAGCAGATCAGTGGCGCCATAGGCTTGGCCGTAGTCCGGTGTGCCCGCGACCAGCAGCGTATCGATTGGCTGCACGTCCTCCAGGATCGAGTTATCCGCAACCAGCGACATCACGCCGGCCTTTACGGTCAGCTCACTGCCGGTCGAGAGCAGCCGCACATCGTAATTGCACTTGGCGGGAGCCTGCCGGTTGGCTTCCAGAAACGCATCGAGCGGGCCGCAGATGTCAAGCGATTGGGCATTCGGCGGAACGACAATGGCGACAGGCGTGCGATCCATTTCGTTCTCCCTGCGGCTTACTGAATCTAGCGGCGGTGCGAGAGCCCTCGCATCGCTAGCACGTCCGGCCTGCTTGCAGTCTCGCGGAGGATAAAGCCCGCGCCGCGGATGTTGTAGATCATGGGCGTCTCGCCAGGGCCGTCGACCTTGTGGCGCAGGCGGCCCATATGGACGTCGACGAGATTGGTCGCGGGGACGAAACTGTAGTTCCACACGTTCTTGAGCAGCATCTCCCGGGTCAGCAGCTGTTCTGGCCGCCGCATCATGTATTCGAGCAGACGAAACTCACGTGGCAGCAGCGTGACCTCGCGGTCGCTGCGTTTCGCGGTCCGTTCGATCAGATCGAGCTCGAGTGCGCCGACCTGCAAGATTGTCTGGCGCATATCGGCGCCACGACGCAGCAGGGCCTCGATCCTGGCGACGAGCTCGATCAGCGCGAAGGGTTTGGTGAGATAATCATCGCCGCCTGATCGCAGTCCATGGACGCGATCCTCAACGCCGCCGAGCCCGCTCAGCACCAGGACGGGCGTCTGCAATTGATCCCTACGCAAGGATTCGATGACCCCAAGCCCGTCCACTCCGGGCAGCAGACGGTCGACGATCATTGCATCGGGCCGGAGAGAACGCGCTTTGTCCAGACCTTCGAGCCCATTCGACGCCCAGTCCACCACAAAACCGTGATCGCCGAGCCCTGCCGCGATCTGCTCGGCCAGTTCGCTGTCGTCCTCGATCAGAAGTACCTTCTTCATAGCGTGCTCTCGCTTGCAGGACGGTGTCCGCCGCGGTCAGGATAGGCCATTGTGAAACCGCATGCTGTTGCGTTGCGCCGAAAATAGGAGACTCCGCCCATCAGGCCCAATCGATTTCGATGAACGGGTTGATAAGGAGATCTGATCGTGAGGCGGGCCTCACGATCCCGGGCGGTATTGAAGGCGAGCCTAAGCTCGCCTTCGCGCCGGCATCAGAGCTTGCCGGACGCCAATCGTGCGAGCGCATCTTGGACACCCTTGCCGTAGGCAGGATCAGCCTTGGCGCAGTTCGCGATATGCCGTTCCTGGATCGGCCGTGAGGCCTGTCCCACCTGTCGCGCGGTGTTGTCGAACAACACCTGCTTCTGGGCGGCGCTCATCTTGCGGAACAGATTGCCGGGCTGCTGCCAGTGATCTTCGTCCAAGCGATGATCCCAATGCGCGGCGCCGCCCGTGATCTCGACTGCCGGCTCGTTGAGCTGCGGCTGATCGGTCCACTCGCCGACGCTGTTCGGCCAATAGGTGATGCTGCCGCCGAGATTGCCATCGGTGCGCATGGCGCCGTCCCGGTGATAGCTGTGGAACGGACATTTGGGTGCGTTGACCGGGATCTGGTGATGGTTCACCCCGAGGCGGTAGCGCTGCGCGTCGCCGTAGGAGAACAGCCGCGCCTGCAGCATCTTGTCGGGCGAATAACTGATACCCGGCACGATATTGGCCGGCGAGAAGGCGGCCTGTTCGACTTCGGCGAACACATTGCCGGGGTTGCGATTGAGCTCGAAGAAGCCGACCTCGATCAGCGGATAGTCGGCTTTCGGCCACACCTTGGTCAGATCGAACGGGTTGAACGGAAAGCGCTTCGCCTGCGCATCCGTCATCACCTGGATGTACAGCGTCCAGCGCGGGAAATCGCGCCGCTCGATGCTGGTGAAGAGGTCGCGCTGGTGGCTCTCGCGGTCCTTGCCGATCAGAGCCTCGGCCTCGGCATCGCTCAGGTTCTGGATGCCCTGTTGGGTGCGGAAGTGAAACTTGACCCAGGTCCGCTCGTTGTTGGCGTTGAGCAGGCTGTAGGCGTGGCTACCGAAGCCGTGCATGTGACGGAAGCTCTTCGGGATGCCGCGCTCGCTCATGATTATGGTGACTTGATGCAACGCCTCCGGTAACAGCGTCCAGAAATCCCAATTCATGTCGGGATTGCGCATGCCGGTATAGGGATCGCGCTTGATGGCGTGGTTCAGGTCCGGGAAGCGCAGCGGATCGCGGAAGAAGAATACCGGCGTGTTGTTGCCGACCACGTCCCAATTGCCCTCGTCTGTGTAGAATTTGAGCGCGAAGCCGCGGATATCGCGTTCGGCATCGGCCGCGCCACGCTCGCCGGCCACCGTCGAGAACCGTGCAAACATCGGCGTTTGCTTGCCGATCTCGGAGAAGATCGTAGCCTTGGTGTAGCGGGTGATGTCGTGGGTGACGGTGAAGGTGCCATGCGCGCCCGACCCCTTTGCGTGCATGCGCCGTTCCGGGATCACCTCGCGGGCGAAGTGGGCGAGCTTCTCGATCAGCCAAACGTCCTGTAGCAGCGCCGGACCGCGCGGGCCCGCCGTCTGGATGTTCACATTGTCTGTTACAGGCGTGCCCGACGCATGGGTCAGGAACGGCTTCTTTGTCGCATCGTTCATTGCAGTTCTCCTTTCATCAATTTTGAGCGCAGCCCGTCGTTGACGCTGCCGGGGATGGCAGCGCCTTGCGACCGTTTCTCCGTTGCACTCGATTAGTGGCGCGTCTTAGTCAGCGCATTCTCGATTGCTGTGCGCTCCTGTCGCGGACCGGCCCGACGGTGACGGACCCGCGGCGTGGTGCGGAAGCCTCACGGGTTACGTAAGGAATCTCTGGCGCAAGATCCAATCGATTTGGTTGGATGAGCCGATAAGGATATCTGATCCTCTCACCGGATCGCACGCGAGGACGGTGGGCCAAATGTCGTTCATTGCGACTTTCCTTTCATCCATTTTACGGTGATCAGCGCCGTCGCTTCGCGCGCTCGTGGAAGATCGACCCGATGAAGTCGAGGCTGGTTCGCGCCGTGAGCAGCGAGGTGATCCCGGAGGGATCATAGGGCGGCGATACTTCGACAAAATCGACGCCGACCACCTCGAAACGCCTGGCGATTTCGCGCAGCAGGTCCTTGGCCTCATAATAAGTAAAGCCGCCATGACTGATGGTCGCGGTGCCTGGCGCGATCGAAGGATCGAAGCTGTCGATATCGATCGAGACGTAGACACGCTCACAATCCGGGATATGGGCGAGTGCCGCAGCCGCGCCGATGGATCGAAACTTCCGCAAGGGAACCACGTGCGTGCCATAGGCTTTTGCGGCTTCGTAATCCTTCCTGCCGACCGAGGCCATGTTGTGCGGGCCGAGTGTTGTGATTCCCTTGACGTGGGCCATCTCAGAGGCGCGCCGCATCGGGCTGCCGTGGCCCCAACTGACGCCGTTGCGCTCGTCGATGAAATCGAAATGCGCGTCGAGATGCACGATGTGGATCGGCTTCTCTCCCGAATAGGCTGCAATTGTCGCCATGGTGATGGCATGATCGCCGCCGAGGACGTACGGCATGGTGCCGGCATCGAGCAGCGCCCGTACCGCGAACTCAGCGTTGGCGAGACTGCGTTTGGTGTCGGCATAGATGACGTCGCTGTCGCCGGCGTCCACGATCCTGACCTCGTCCGCGGTCAGGTACGTCACCTCGTCTTCGAAATCGAACACGCCCTCGGGGCCGAAGCCGTGGAACATCGACATCTCCCGGATGGCGCGCGGCCCGAAGCGGGTGCCGACGCGGTAGCTTGAGGCAGTATCGATCGGTACGCCGAGCACGGCGACATCAGCGCCGTCGAGCCTGTCCCAATCGGTGCAGGCAGGTTGGCTCGCGAAGGTTACGAGGCCCACGAAAGGCAGGTCCATCCGCTCCCGCATATTCCGACTCATTGTCTCGATCGTCATGGCAGTCTCCTCGTGGCTTCCGCGCCGGCAAGGCAGTTGCCGCCGGCTACCGTTCAGCAAATTTCGTCAGGGACACCCTCGTGCGCATAGGCTCGGCGCACGGAGGGCAGCGCGGTCACCATGTCGAGCAGTCGCGCAACGTAGGTGCGGGCGCGTGGCGGATTCGTCATTGGGCGAGCCCAGCGAGCGAGCATGACGAGATAGAAGTCGGCAGCGCTCAGCGTGTCGCCCAGGAACAGCGGGCCGTTGTCTTTCAGGTGCCGGTCGATCACGTCGAGATAGGCCCCGGCGCGCTTCTCGGCGCCGCGCTTGACGATCTCGGTGGCAGCCTCGTCGTCGCCTGTCAGCCGATCCGGATACTGCCAGATCATGAGCTCCTCTTGCAGCGAGTTGGTCAGGAAGGTCATCCATTGATAGAATTTCGCGCGCTCCGGCGTCCCAATCTTCGGCGCCAAGCCAGCGTCGGGGTGCTGGTCCACGAGATGGAAGACGATTGCAGCGGCCTCGAACAGCACGAGCCCGCGGTCGACCAGGGTCGGAATGCGACCGTTCGGATTGATCTTGAGATAGTGGGCGGATTTCTGCGCGTTCTTGGCGCGATCGACCAGCACGAGGTCGTAAGTCAGGCCCAATTCTTCCAGCACCATGTGAGGCGCCGCGCTGGCATTGCTCGGAAAATAATGGAGCTGATACATCGCGTTCCTCTCGGAGTTCGTGTTTCGACGAACGGAGAATTAGAAGCGCTGCGACGGTGCGGCAACTGGCGAAGTCCGTCGATTCCGGCCAAAGGTCCGTCGATCCAGGCCAACCGCTGATCCCGACCTCCCGACGTTGTGAAGCGATTGCACGGGCAACGTGCCTACATCCATGTCAAAATAAATATCGCGGAGCGGGTTATGCTCAGTAGTAGATATCTCGATACGGCGCGGACACTGCTCCGCGTGGCGCGGGATACGACCAACCAGACCGTGGCCGAGCGGCTCAAGGCGATTGCGGACGACTACCGGCATAGGGCCGAGAGAGCCGAGCAGGTTGAGAACGCATTGGCTCAGCCGAGTGCCCGGGGCGAACGAACAGCGGTGAGGCCGAAGTAGACGCGCCGCCGAACATGGGGCTGCAAGAGATGAAATTGGCGAATCCAGGGCTTGTCGGCGTGTCGTTGTCGTTGCTTGTCGGCTCCGTGGTCGCCGGGTTCTCGGCGATTGCCGTGCTGTCGGCGCGCGAGAACGACTCGCCCTTGTCACCAACCGCGCTAGGCGAGATTGCCCGCGTGGAGGCCGAGATCGATCGGATCGAGGCCGAAAGCATGAAGCGACTTGCGACGCTGCCGGACAACCAGGTGCAGCGGATCGAGCTACTCGGCAAGCTGTTGCTGTTTGACAAGGACCTGTCGGTGAACCGCAACGAGGCGTGTGCCTTTTGCCATATGCCGGAGAGCGGATTCACCGGCCCGATCTCTGAAATCAACAAGACCACCGGTGCCTATCCCGGATCGGTGCGCACGCGGTTCAGCGAACGCACGCCGCAGACCCATGCTTATGCGCCGCTCGCTCCCGTGCTTCACTACAATGAGGGGCAAGGGGATCTGGTCGGCGGTAATTTCTGGGACATGCGGGCCACCGGACGCCGGCTTGGCAATCCTGCGGCCGAACAGGCCGAGGGACCACCAGTCGATCCAACCGAGATGGCCTTGCCGGATATTGCCTGTGCGGTGTATCGCGCGACACAGCGGCCCTACCGCGCGTTGTTCGAAAGCGTGTGGGGTGCGCAAGCCTTTGCAATCGATTGGCCGGCCGGCACTGAGAACGTGTGCAACCAGCCCGGGCCGCCGCGGGCCGACGACCCGGCGCCGGTTCACCTCAGCGCGGCCGACCGGGGCCGCGCGGCCGCCACCTTCGACCAGATGGCGCAGTCGATCGCCGGCTATGAAGCCTCGCATGAGGTGACAGCTTTCTCCTCGAAATACGACGTGGTGCTGGCCGGCAAGGCGCAGTTCACCCCGCAGGAGCAGCAAGGCTATGCGCTGTTTCGCGGCAGGGCGAAGTGCAACGACTGCCATCGCGATGGCGGCCCCGGCGAAGATCCGCTCTTTACCGATTTCACCGCCAGCAATATCGGAACGCCCGCCAATCCCGATCTGCCCTACTATGCCGAAGACGAACCAGACGCGCACGGCTACGTCGCCAACAAAGGCGGCGCGTCCTTTGTGGACATGGGCGTCGGCGGCTTCCTCGCCAACGGGCATCCGCTCAGCCAGCCGTCCGCCCTGGATGCGCGCTGGCAACCGCTGGCGCCGCCAAGTCGCGGCCGTTTCCAGGTGCCGACGTTACGCAATGTCGACAAGCGGCCGAGCCCCGATTTTGTGAAATCATACGGTCACAACGGCTATTTCAAGAGCCTCAAGGAGATCGTGCACTTCTACAACACCCGCGATGTGCTGCCGCACTGCACGCCACACGATCCGCGCGAGGGGACAGGCTGCTGGCCGGCGCCGGAAACGAGCGAGAACATGAACACGAGCAAAGTTGGAAATTTGGGTTTGTCGGACCAGGAGGAAGATGCCCTGGTTGCCTTCCTGCAGACACTAACGGATGGATTCTCGCCAACGCAACATCGATAGTGGATAGGGCGCATCAGCGCGCCTGGTTACCTCTATCAGTCGAAGATAGGTGCGATCCGGCTCGCGGTGAAATTTCGACGGTGCTCTGGCGTCTAGGTTTGGTCTCGCTGCCGCTCGGTCAATGATGGCAGCACGGTGACATGGCGGTCGCCGCACAACCGCCCACGACTGCGCAGGGTCGCCATGACGGCCGCTGGTCTTCACACGTCGCTGGGCTGAGGATCTCGTAGCTCCGTCATTCTGTCCAATGCCAGTCGTGGGGCGACTTTGTCGAAGTCTTTTCTGACATGGATCATCGGTGGCAATTTTGCCGAGCAAGGCCTGAGCGTGCTCACCGTAGGGGGACGAACCTTAGTCTAGCCGGAAAAACTCAGGAAGCGTCGCTTTCCGCAATTTGCAGCAAAGCGGCCCAACTCGCGCAATCGATCCAAAGTTATTGCGAAGTGAATGCATACAATTCCGACAGCGTCCGGTTTTTTTGAACGGATTGCCCGGCGCATGCGGCGGCACGAATCGAAAACCGCCTTGGGCGGCCGTCGTGGTGCTCGATTAACACTCGTACACAGGGATGACTTCATGTCCAAACGTCCTACACTCACCACGGACAGCGGCGCGCCGGTCGCCGATAACCAGAATTCGCTGACCGCCGGGCCATTCGGTCCGGTCCTGATGCAGGACTTCCACCTTTTGGAGAAACTCGCGCACCAGAATCGCGAGCGAATCCCCGAGCGCACCGTGCATGCCAAAGGATCTGCCGCCTACGGCGCACTCACCGTGACCAATGACGTGACGAAATACACTCGCGCGGCGGCCTTGTCCAAGATCGGCAAGAAAACGGAAGCGTTCCTGCGCTTCTCCACGGTTGCCGGCGAGCGCGGTGCGGCGGATGCCGAGCGGGATGTGCGCGGCTTTGCGCTGCGCTTCTACACAGAGGAAGGCAATTGGGACATCGTCGGTAACAACACGCCCGTGTTCTTCGTTCGCGATCCCTTGAAGTTTCCGGACTTCATTCATACGCAGAAGCGCCATCCGCGCACCAATTTGCGCTCGCCGACTGCGATGTGGGACTTTTGGTCGTTGTCGCCGGAGAGCCTGCACCAGGTCACCATCCTGATGTCTGACCGAGGCCTTCCGCAGAGCTTCCGGAATGTCGATGGTTTCGGCTCGCATACCTATTCCTTCATCAATGCGCAGGGCGAGCGGCACTGGGTGAAGTTCCACTTCAAGACAATGCAGGCCATCAAGAACTGGACCAACGCGGAAGCCGCCGAAAGAATCGCCCAGGACCGCGAAACGCATCAGCGCGATCTCTATGACGCGATCGAGCGCCGTGAATTTCCAAAGTGGAAGTTCTTGATCCAGGTCATGCCGGAAAGCGATGTCGGCAGGCACTGGTACAATCCGTTCGACCTGACCAAGGTCTGGCCTCACGAGGACTATCCCCTGATCGAGGTCGGAATTCTCGAATTGAACCGGAATCCCGAGAACTATTTTGCGGAGGTCGAGCAGGCTGCGCTGACGCCGGCCAATGTCGTGCCGGGTGTCGGCCACTCGCCCGACAAGATGCTGCAGGCGCGCATCTTCTCCTACGCCGACGCGCATCGCTACCGTGTGGGTGTCAATGCCGAGCAGCTTTCGGTCAACAAGCCGCGCTGCCCGGTGAACACCTATCATGCCGACGGCGCGATGCGGCTTGCGGGCAACGCCAACCCTGACGCCTATTATGAGCCGAACTCGTTCGGTGGACCGGCGCAGGACCCTGATGTCAAGGAGCCGTCCCTGAAGATCAACGGCAATGCGGACCGCTACAACCATCGCGACAGCAACGACGATTACCGCCAGGCCGGCGATCTATTCCGCCTGATGTCGCCCGCGCAAAAGGAGCAACTGTTCGAGAACATCAAGGCGGCGATGGATGGCGTGCCTATGGAGATCGTCAAACGGCAGGTGGCGCATTTCTACCGCGCCGATCCCGCGTACGGCATCGGGGTCGCGACCCGCATGGGTATGTCGGCGAAGGATCTGCCTCCGGCGCAGGCTGCCGAGTAGGCAGGCTTCGATAGCCGGTGGGTGGTCTCGCCTTCCACCGGGTGTCTCCCAATCAGCGTCCACTGGCGCGACCGCGAGCGCCAAACCATCAATCTCATTTTGGAGAGAACGATGTCCAACCCGATCAACGCAAAGCTCTTGGCTGAGTTTATCGGCACGTTTGCATTCGTGTTCATCGGCGCCGGCACCGCAGCAGTGATTGGCGATAGTGTCGGTCTGCCAGGTATCGCAGCGATTGCCCTGGCCCATGGCTTCGCCATCATGGCCTTCGCCTTTGCATACGGCCCGGTGTCAGGTGCGCATATGAACCCGGCCGTTACTGTGGGCGTGCTCACCACTGGCGCAATGGAACCAATCGACGCGATTGGCTATGTCGTGAGCCAGCTCGCTGGAGGTATCGTTGGTGCGCTCGTGTTGCGCATCTTGCTCGGCGGCGTCGCCACCGGCCTCGGCACGCCAGCGCTCGCGCACAACCTCACTCTCCATGGCATGCCCCTCACGATTACGCCCGTTGCCGGCTTCACTATCGAGGCTGTGCTCGCGTTCTTCCTGGTTACGGTTGTACTCAGCACAGCCGTCGCAGGTCGCGCCGGCAATCTCGCGCCGCTTGCGATCGGAATGACGCTGACGTTCAACATTCTCATGGGCGGCGCTCTTACCGGTGCAGCGTTTAACCCGGCGCGGGCGCTTGGCCCGATGGTTGCGACCGGCAAGTTCGACGATGCGTGGCTGTACATGGCAGCCCCAATCGTCGGCGCCATCATCGCGGCCATCCTTCACACGGGCTTTGGTTGGCTGGCCGAGGGTGCACGGCGGGGCAGGGCCGCTCAAATGGCTGCCAAATGAGTCTCATTCGCCTATTAGCGTCGCGCGGTGAGCGGGTCCAGGCGGCGGCAGTCAACATTCCGCAATCTCGAGAAATGAACTTCAACTCAGTGAGAGTTGCTAGAGCATCTTCTTGTCGCTGTCGCGGACCGGCATATGTCGGGAGGCTGCGGCGCGGTCAAGGTCGCCGGCTCGAAAGGAGGAATGTCCGAGGCGTGGAGCGCCCATCGTAAACAGCGCACGGGATCGAACAATGGCCAGTTCCGTCGAAACGACCTTGAAGCAATCTCCTCGTCTTTTGCCTGCTTCTGCATCTCCGATTGGCGAATATCGTCGAGGGGGACACTCGCGCCGAAGTCTCGAAACCACATCGATCGTGGACATCTCGCCGCCGGAGATCGTGGAGCGTAGGTCTTCCGCTTGGTCGGGCATAGCTGTGGAAACCGTCGAGATCACGCGGCATGAGCCGTTCGAATATCGATTCCAAGCGGCCTGCCATCTGCTTATTGCGGCGGAGCTTGCCGAGCGCGACGACGGTGAGACTGTTCTTGAGGGGCTACCCCGGTCGACTTTGCGGGATTTTACGCGCAAGCTGACCTTTGTTCCCGCCGGTCACGTTTTTCGCGGATCGCAGAAGCCGCGTGTGCTTTCGCGGACCATGTATTTTTACCTTGATCCGACCGGACCGCTTGCCGACCCCGCACTGCGCTTTAGCGAGATCGAATTCAAGCCGCGTCTGTTCTTTTATGATCGCGACCTCTGGGAAATCGCTTTGAAGCTCAAGTCACCGGTCGAAAATCCGGGATCGATGCATCGGCAATATGTCGAAGCGCTTGGAATTTTATTGACGCACGAGATCATCCGCATGAACAGCGATTCCCGACGTTGCGGGCAAGCCGCTCGAGGCGGCTTGGCGACCTGGCAGCAAAGGCGCGTGGCCGACTACATCGAGGAGCATATGGGTGACGACATCCCGCTAGCGACCTTGTCAGAACTGGCGCGGCTTAGCCCGTATCACTTCTGCCGGTCGTTCAAGCGGTCTTTCGGTATGCCACCTCACAAATACCACGCCGTGCGTCGGATCGAACGAGCGAAGCAGCTGTTGAGCAATCGCGAACTGTCCGTCACGGCGATTGCGCTCAAGGTCGGCTTTGGCGAGACGAGTACCTTTACTGCGGCTTTTCACCGGTTCACCGGCGTGTCCCCGAGCCGTTATCGCTCTAATCTCGATTGATGCAGTGCGTCCTTACGCAGTTTGCTTACGCAATAGTTGGAGCAGGTTGAGAGGGAGCCGGATCGGGCAGGAGTGTCGAAATCCGATCCGCTGCCAATCGACACCGCCACTTTGATCGCCCGTCCTCCATACCGACATCGATGAGCAGCGAGTGACCCCTCGCAGACACATTGCGCTGTCCTGGGCGAATTCGGAGGAGAATCGCGATGCGCCAGATCGCTTGTTGCTATGTCGCGGATGGCTTCGCGTCGTGGGTGCCCGGCGGCTATACTATTTCCGTTTCCAACGGCCATGGCTCGGCAAGGGTGGAAGCCCGAGCATCCAACCTCGCGCGGATGAGTTCGAGTTTCCGCACGCTCTGTGATGACGACAGCTCCTGATCTGGGTCACAAATTCGGTGCGCAGGCCGTTGCAAATGATGGGCGCGCATCGGTCCGCCTGTCTCCCGCGCCTGCGAGAATAGCTGGGCAAACCGCTTATCGCTTTATCGACGTGAAGCAGGGCCTCGCATGGCGCGCCCTCGGCATAGATCACATCTTGGCTCTCCAACTCGATGTGATAGAATTCCAGTTCGTCATGCTGATCGGCCGGGCAGAGCGAGATCGTGGTGTAGCTGATCAAGCTTCCGGCAGGGATCAGTACACCATCGATAAGCAGGGCATGACCCTGGCTTACGAAAAGGTCGGTGCACGGAATGTTGGGGGCGAGCGCGGAGCGCGCGATTCGGACAGGACGTGCTTCCTTCGGCCAAGGTTTGCTCAAATCGCGTCGGGTCCGTCCAATGCGTCCTGTCCACACAACCGGACGGAATCCGCCAAAGACGGTTGGGACAATGTCGCCGATACCGATGTCTTCCGGAAATTACTGATCGGTATTACTGCTCCGTTCCGGGTCCGCCGACGAACACCTGCTCGCCAATGACCCCGGCAGCGCGCGCTGCCCGCAGACTCACGGCGAAGTCAGGATGGATCGGCACCGACACGACGGTGCGGCCCTGACTCTTCTCAGTGGCGATCTGGAACGCCATCTGCTTGATTATCTTCATCAGGTGCGACGGTCCGAACTGGGAGGCGCCGCCGACGCGCAGCATCGCGTGGGTGAGAATATCGAGCTTGATGCGCGCCTCGGTGCCGAGTGGCCGGCGATCCCGATAGGCCACCAAGTCCTGATCGGTCCATGGGATCCAGCCGCCGCTCTCCCGGCTTGCTCGCGCCTTAGCCGATTTCAGGCCGATTGTCGGGTCATCATCCTCGTCAAGAACATCGCGTTCTCATCCGGCGAGAAATCCGCCATCCACGGCAACGACGGTGCCGGTCGCATATTGCGAGGCCGGCATGCAAAGGAAGGCGACCGCGCCGGCAATATCCTCCGGCTGTCCCCAGCGCTTGAAGGCGGTGCGGTCGGCGATACGCTGATAATGCGCCAGGTCGGTGCGGCCGGCGGCGTTGATCGCGGTCTCGATATAGCCGGGCGCAACCGCGTTGACGCGGATGCCTTCCTCGGCCCATTTCAAGGCTAGCGCCTTGGTCAGCATCACGACGCCGCCCTTGCTGGCGCAATAGGCCGGAATGCGCGGCAGCGCCAAGGTCGCATTCATCGAGGCGATGTTGACGATCGAACCTTTGGCCTCCGCGAGCAGTGCGTGGAACGCCATGCAGGTGCGGAATGTCCCGGTCAGATTGACGTCGATCACCTTCACGAATGTCTCGATCTCGAATTCCTTGTCGCGCGCGAGAATGCCGGCACAGTTGACCAGCGCGTCGACGCGCTTGTGAGTCCTGGCGAAGGACGTCACGGCCGCATCGTCGGTGACATCGAGCGTCACCAGCGTGAGGCCCGCGCGCGGCTTGAGCAGCGTGCGGGCAAGATCGGCTTCGTTGGCGCCGGTTGCAGTGACCGTCGCGCCGAGATCGCAAAACTGGTTGCTGATCGCAGCGCCGATGTCGCCGGCGCCGCCTATCACCACGGCATGAAAGCCGGGCGCGAGAGAAAAATTCGAACTCATGGGAAGGATCTCACTTCAGGGATTTCGGAGGCGGGGCCGTCGACTCGCGAACCACCAGCGAGAAGTCGATCTCGCGATGCATGATGGTCTGCTCGCCAGCCAGGCTGCGCACCAGATACTCGCCGGCGCGCTGCCAGGTTTCTCCGGTCGGCACATGGATCGTGGTCAGGCTGGGCCGCAAATGCCGGCTCCAGTCGAGATCGTCGAAACCGACGACGGAAAGGTCGCGGGGCACGGAGAAGCCGTCGCGCTCCGCCTCGAGCAGCACGCCATAGGCGATGACGTCGTTGCCGCACACCACGGCCGTCGGGCGGTCCTTGAGGTTGAGGAGATAGCGCGCCGCCTCACGCGCGTCGTCCAGCGCATAGGGCACCTCGACATGCCATTGCGGGGGAAGCTCGATACCGCTTTCCGCCAAGGCGCGGCGAAATCCCGCGACGCGAGCGCTGGCGCGGTCGTTGTTGCGCTGGAGCGCAGAGACGATCCCGATGCGGCGATGGCCGAGCTCGATGACGTGCGCGGCCGCGCGATGGGCGGCGGCTTCGTTGTCGGTGCCGACGCAAGGGTAGGGCCGGTCAGGCTGGTAGATGCCGACATTGATGAACGGCACCGAATTGTCCGCGAGCAGCTTTCGCAGTCCGTCATGGTGGCAATCGCCGCGCAACACGAGGCCGTCGACACCGCGGCTGACCAGATTGCGCGCCTGCTGCAATTCGACGTCGAGATCATAACCGCTCGTGGTGAGGAACAGCATGTATCCGACCGAGGACAGATACTGCTGCAGCGAGGCGATGCCGCGCGCGAACATCGTGTTGTCGATCGTCGGCACGATCGCGCCGAGGGTGCGCGAACGCCGTGACGACAGGATGCGCGCCGGTGCGTGCGGGATGTAGCCGAGCGCGTCGATGGCCTGGTCGATGCGCGCACGTAAGGAGGGGCTCACCGCATCGGGATTGTTGAGGGCGCGCGAGACCGACGCGGTCGAAACGCCGGCCCGGGCCGCCACGGCGCGGATGCCCTGTTTCGCAGATTTGGCGTTGGTCAGTCTCATGAATGTAACGTTACATGGTGCAGTGCGAACCGCAAAGTAGCGAGAATATCGCAAATCTGGCGCAGATTATGCGCCTTGTCCATCGCTTGACTCCACCAATGTGAGGTCTATTTTGTAACCGTTTTCAAAGGGTTTAAACCTGTTCAAAATGGTCCGTCAGCTTAAGACGGCCAGCCGGGAGGAGAGTTCGATGAAGGCCAGGATGCTCGCGACGCACGTCGCGTTGCCCGTTTTCGCGATTGCCGCGATGACTGCGCCGTCGCGCGCAGCCGATTTCGACTGGATGAAGTTCAAGGGCAAGACCGTCACCTTTCTTGCCAACAACAATCCTGTCTCGCAGGCGCTGCTGACCTACAAGGCCGATTTCGAGAAGCTGACCGGCATGACCCTGAAGGTCGACGGTTATCAGGAACAGCAGATGCGCCAGCGTCTGGTCACGGTTATGAATGCGAACAGCGACGAGGTCGACGTGTTCATGACGCTGCCCTCGCGCGAGGGCGAGCAGTTTGCCGTCGCTGGCTGGTACAGCGATCTCACCGCGATGGCCAAAAACGAGGTGGCCAAGGACTATGACCCGAACGGACTAAGCCAGGCCTTGCTGAAGGCGGCCACCTTCGGCGGCAAGCTGACCAGCATGCCAATGAACATCGAAGGTCCAATCTTCTATTACCGCACCGACATCTTCAAGAAATGTGGTCTCGAGGCACCGAAGACCATCAAGGAGGTCGAGGCGGCCGCCGAGAAGATCAAGACCTGCGACAGCACGCTGACGCCGTTCGTCTCGCGCGGCCTCAAGCCCGCGGTCGCCTACACCTTCAGCAACATGCTGCACAACATCGGCGGCAGTTATATCGCGAATGGCAAATCGAACCTTTGCTCGACCAAGGGCAAAGAAGCGCTCGATACTTATAGCCGACTGCTGCGTGACTTCGGTCCGCCCGGCGTCGTCAACTACAGTTTTCAGCAGATTTCCGCGCTCTATCGCGGCGGCCGAGCTGCGATGGCGTTCGAATCCTCGAACGAATTGCGCACGGTGATGGAAGGCGGCGCGCGCTTGAAGGACACTGGTCTGTTGCCGTTCCCCGCGGGCGATGCCGGCCAGGTGCCGACCACGATCGGCTGGGGCATGGCGGTGTCCTCGCACAGCAAGCAGCCGGATGCGGCCTGGTATTTCGTGCAATGGGCGACAAGCCCCGAGGTGCAGAAGAAGATGGCGCTCCAGGGCATTGCCCCGCCGCGTCCCTCGGTCGCCAATGACCCCGAATACCGCAAGTGGATCGACGAAGAGCCGGTCCGCAAGGAATGGCAGGCCGCGCTCGACGTGCTCGCCACCAAGGGCTCATCCGAAGTCGGCTATCCCATCGTCGCCAATCCGCAATCGCGCGAGTTCATCGGCCAGGCGGTGCAGGATTTGATCCTGAAGCAGAAGCCGATCGACCAGGCCTGCGCGGATGCCGACAAGGCGCTCGACGCGCTGATCGCGCTGAACTAGCCGCCCGATGACGGCTGGCTTCGCAGCGGCCGGAATCTCATTCGATCGAGGACACGAATTCATGTCTGACACGGCTGCGACACTCGCGCAGGACCGGCAGAAGCTGGAAATGGCGGTGCTTTCGGCGCCGGCCGTGATCTTCACGGTCGCGATGATCGCGTTTCCGGTCGTCTACACGATCTGGCTCGGCTTCCAGACCTTTTCCTCGACCGGCAAGCAGTCCTTTGCGGGCCTCGCCAATTATTCGAAGCTGGTCTCGGACGTCGAGTTCTGGCACGGGCTGTGGATCACGATCGCGCTGTTCGTGCTGTCGCTGACGCTCCAGCTCGTCTTCGGCATCTGGCTCGCGTTGGTGCTGTTCCACGCCAGGCGACTGCCGGGCATCGTGCGCTCGCTGTTCATCTCGCCCTTCATGATGCCGCCGGTGGTGGCCGGCATGATGTGGCTGGTGATCCTCGATCCGTCGCTTGGCGCTGCCAACTATATCCTGCAATCGTTCGGCCTACCACCGTCGGACTGGCTGGCCTCGCCGTCCCTGGTCATTCCGACCGTCGCGCTGATCGACAGCTGGCAGTGGACGCCTTACGTTGCGCTGATCGTGCTGGGCGGATTGCAGTCGCTGCCGCCGAGCGTCTACGAGGCTGCACAGATCGACGGCGCATCGCCGTTCAAGACGTTCCAGCGTATCACGCTGCCGCTTCTGCTGCCGACCATCGTGACTGCGGCGATCCTGCGCAGCGTCGATCTCCTGCGCTTCTTCGACATCATCTATATCACCACCCAGGGCGGCCCAGGCAATGCGTCGAACACGCTCAACATCTACGGCTTCCGGGTCGGCTTCGAGTTCTTCAACATCGGCTATGCCAGCGCCCTGATGCTGACGCTGACGGCGATCGTGTTCGGCGCCGTGCTTGCCTTCAACCGCCTGCGCGGCGCCGTGGCGTGGTGACGTCATGAACGATGCCGCCAACACCGACCGCTGGATCCGCTGGCTCAACACATTGCAGCTCGTACTCGCTGGCGTGCTGATCATGGCGCCGACGACCTGGATGGTGCTGTCCTCGTTCAAGCCATCCTTCGAGGTCACGGCCTATCCGCCGACGCTGATCTTTTCGCCGACGCTCGAAAACTATGTCGAGCTGACCAGGACCACGCCGTTCCTCAGCTACGCGCTTAACAGCCTTGTCGTCACCGTCGGTTCGACCGCGCTCGGGTTACTGTTCGGAATTCCTGCCGCTTTCGCCGTCTCCTGGACCCGCATCTCGTGGCCGGCGATCCTGACCCTCGCCGCGCGCATGGCACCCGGCACGCTGTTCCTGCTGCCGTGGTATGTGATGTTCCGGCAAATCGGCATGATCGGCTCTTACACTGCGCTGATCCTCAGCCACGCCGTCATTACGCTGCCGATCGTGATCTGGGTTCTGTTGCCGTCCTTCGATGCCATTCCGCGCAGTGTTTTCGAGGCGGCGCAGGTCGACGGATGCAGCGTCACGCGCATCCTCTGGCGCATTGCGATGCCGCTGGTGGCATCAGGCATTGCGGTTTCGGCGATCCTCGCCTTCGTGTTTTCGTGGAACTACTTCCTGTTTGCGCTGGTGCTCTCCAATGGCGACACCAAGACGTTGATCGCGGCAGCCTTCAACTTCATCGGCGAAGGCTCGACGCAATGGGGCGCTCTCATGGCAGCTGCGACGCTGATCGCATTGCCGCCGCTGGTGCTGGCCGCTCTGGTTCAGCGCTGGCTGGTGTCCGGACTGACGCTCGGTGCGGTGAAAGGCTAGGTATCTGATGAACGTGCCCGCCCGTCCAAATTCGGTCATGCAGGCCGCGGTCTTTCACGGCAACGACCGCATCACCATTGAACGTGTGGCGATGCCGGACGTCGGCACTGGCGAGGTGCTGGTGCGCGTCTCGCGCACCGCTCTGTGCGGCTCTGATTTCAAGCTGTGGCACAAGGGCGCCGAGTTCACGGCCGGCCACGAGATCTTTGGCGTGGTCGAGCGGCCCGGTCACCGCCTGCATGGCCGGCGCTGCGCCGTCTACATTCCCTTGCACTGCGGCCACTGCGCGGCCTGCAAGCGCGGCGACACCCAGATGTGCCTGGAAGTCTCCAGCCTGATCGGCTGGAACAGGCCGGGCGGCTATGCCGAATATGTGCCGGTGCCGGAAAACTGCCTGCTGCCGGTGCCCGATGATATCGAGGACAGCCTCGCGCCACTTTTGCTCGACACCATCGGGACATCAGGTCACGCCGTGCGCTTCGTCAGTCGCGTGGTGCCAGCGAACGAAGCCGGGCCAGTTCTCGTGATGGGCGCGGGGCCCGTCGGCCTTGGGGTCGTGCTGGCGCTCCGCGCGCTCGGCTATGAGGATGTCTACGTCGCCGATCCCAATGCAGTGCGATTGAAGATCGCGCGATCGTTCGGCGCAAAGGCCCACCCCGTCGGCGACACCTCCAGGCGTTTTGAGCTGATCATGGAATGCTCGGGGGCGCATGCGGCGCGCAATCTCGGCATCGAGCTCGTACTGCCACGCGGCGCGCTGGTGCTGGTCGGCGAGAACGCCGCGCCCTGGACCATCGAGGAAGGCAAGGTCTTCCGCCGCAAGGATTTCTACATGATCCGGACCTTCTACTTCCCGGTCTCGGATTTCGAGCCAAACGTCGAGCTGCTGCGCAAGTACAAGGACGAATACCGCGTCCTCGTCGACGGCGAGTTCGGCTTACAGACTCTGCCCGAAAACTTCGCCCGCTTCGCCAAGGGCGAACTGATCAAGCCTGTGCTGGCGTTGGACTGAGCGATCATGGCCTCGATCTCGATCCGCAATCTGGTCAAACGCTACGGTAATTTCACCGTGATCCCCGATCTCAATCTGGAGATCGCTGACCACGAGTTCGTCGTCTTCGTCGGCCCGTCCGGCTGCGGCAAGTCGACCTTGCTGCGGATCATTGCCGGCCTCGAGCCGATTTCGTCCGGAGACCTCTATATCGGCGATAAGCGGGTCAATGGCGTCCGGGCCGCGCAGCGCGACATTGCGATGGTATTCCAGGACTACGCGCTCTATCCGCACATGCGCGTCTACGACAACATGTCGTTTGCGCTGGAACTGCGGGGCACGCCGAAGGCGGAGATTGACGCTCGGGTGAAGCGCGCCGCAGCGCTCCTGCACATCGAGCCTTATCTGGACCGCAAGCCGAAGGAGCTGTCCGGTGGCCAGCGGCAGCGCGTCGCCATGGGCCGCGCGATCGTGCGCAATCCCAAGGCGTTCCTGTTCGACGAGCCGCTGTCCAACCTCGACGCAAAGCTGCGTGGGCAGGTGCGCGCCGAGATCAAGGCGCTGTCACAGGAGCTGAAGACCACCATGGTCTTCGTGACTCACGACCAGATCGAGGCCATGACCATGGCCGACCGGATCGTGGTGCTCCAGGGCGGTACCGTCCTGCAATACGACACGCCGGAGACGGTCTACGAACGTCCCGCCAACCAGTTCGTCGCCGGCTTCATTGGTTCGCCCGCCATGAACTTCTTCCCGGTCGAGTGGCGCGACGAGCGTGCGATCCTTTCACAGGGTGCGACAGCGGTGCCGCTGGATGGCGAGACCGCAGGCCGCCTGCGTCAGCCCGGCAATGCCGTGCTCGGCATTCGCCCTGAGCATTTCGCCGTCGCGACCGACGCCGATGGCATCGCCATCAACGTCAAGCTGGTCGAGCCGCTGGGCTCGGATACGCTGATCCACTTCGATCTCGCCAACGTCTCCGCCATCGCGCGGGTCGACCCGTCGCTGCGGCCGAAGGTCGGCGATCGGCTCAGCCTCCGTCCGCAGCCGGGCAAGACGCATTTGTTCGACGCCGCCAACGGACAGGTTTTGCGGTGAGCGCGTCGGTCAACATCGGCAATCTCTCGGCGCTGGCGGACGTCGCGTCCAAAGCCAAGCCCGTGCACGTGATCTGTCTCGGGCTGTCGGCGCTTGACCAGGTCTGGCGCGTCGACCGGCCGTTCGCGGGCGGAAGCGAGAAGATCAAGGCCGTCGAGTACGGCACGCTCGGCGGCGGCATGGCCGCCAATGCGGGCGTTGCGGTGGCAAAGCTCGGCGCGTCCGTCGCGTTCTGGGGGCGGGCAGGGAATGACGCCGCGGGTCAGGAGATGAAATCGGCCTTCGCCGCTGAAGGTGTCGACGTCGAAAACTTTCGGCTGTTTCCGGAAGGGCGCTCCTCCGTTTCAGGCGTCATCGTCGACAGTTCCGGCGAGCGGCAGATCGTCAATTTCCGCGGGCTTTTCCCGGAAGCCGCGGACTGGCTTCCACTCGACGCCGTCGCGCACGCCTCCTCCGTGCTGGCCGACCCGCGCTGGGTCGAGGGCGCCGCGACGCTGTTCCGGGAAGCGCGCTCGCGCGGCATTCCGACCGTGCTCGACGGCGACGTGGCGGATCCCGACGTGTTCGAGCGGCTGCTGCCGCTGACCGACCACGCCATCTTCTCCGAGCCCGCGCTCACGGCCTTTGCCGGATCTGCGAAGGACGAGTCCCTCGCAGCGCTGGCGCGTTTCGGCTGCCGCGTCGTCGCCGTGACGCGCGGCGAGGATGGCGTGAGCTGGCACGAGAGTGGCCACCTGCACAGGCAGGCAGCCTATGCCGTCGACGTCGTCGATACCACGGGCGCAGGCGACGTCTTCCACGGGGCCTATGCTCTGGCTATCGGCGCTGGTCTCAACGTGCGCGCCGCCATGGCGTTTTCGGCGGCCACGGCTGCCATGAAATGCCGCCACCCCGGCGGCCGCAACGGAATCCCCACCATCAACGAGTGTCTTGTATTCATGAGGACGAAGCCATGAGAACGATTGGAAAGAACCGCGGCCTGGCACGGCTTGCTGACGCGGATGGCCACTTTCGCATGGTCGCGCTAGATCAGCGGCCCCCACTGTTCGATGCCATCGCCAAGGCAAGAGGCATCACGCGGGAGCAGGTCGAATATTCCGACGTCACGGCGGCCAAGCGCCTCCTCGTCGAGAACCTTGCCCCGCATTGCAGCTCGATGCTGTTCGACCCGAACTTCGCTGTGCCTGCGGCGATCGACCTGCTGCCGCCGCGCTGCGGACTGATCATGACGCTGGAGGAGCATCGCGTCGAGGAAACCGCGGGCGGCCGCAAGTCGCGCGCGATCACCAATTGGAGCGTGGAGAAGATCCGCGCCATGGGCGGCGACGCCGTCAAGGTCCTGGCCTGGTACCGGCCGGACGCCGATGCCGCGGTGAACGAGCACCAGAAGAAGTTCGTGCGCGAGATCGGCGAGGACTGCGCCCGCCACGACATTCCCTATGTGCTCGAACTTCTGGTCTATCCGTTTCTCGGCAGCGCCAATCACACCGCCGATTACGTGGAATCGCCGGGCAAGCTTTCGGGTCTCGTCATCGACAGCGTGCGCGAGTTTGCCAAGCCCGAATACCGCGTCGATCTTCTCAAGCTGGAGAGCCCGCTTGCGGCCAACGGCCTGCCGGCCCGTGATGGCAGCGCGGAAGAAAAGGCTGCGCAGAAGGAGTTCGATGCGATCGGCGACATCTGCCGCGAGCGGAGCATTCCCTGGGTGTTGCTGTCGGGTGGCGCTATGCCCGAAAAGTTCGAACGCGTGCTCGACTACTCCTATGCCGCGGGTGCGAGCGGCTTCCTGGCGGGCCGCACGATCTGGCTCGATGCTGTCCTGAAGAATTTCCCGGACCGCGCGGCGGTGTCGGCGAGCCTGCGCAAGGATGGCCTCAACGTGCTCCAACGGCTCAGCGAGTTGACCACGGCCAAGGGCACGCCCTGGAAGGCGCGCTATCCGGTGTTCACCGATATCAAACAGGAAGGTGACTTCGCGCGCGCCTATTGAGATTATGGCGGCTCCGCGTGGTCTCGCAGGATCTGCAACATGACTGACAGCTTTACCATCCGCTCGATCGAGGCATTCTGCTATCGCTATCCCCTGGCGACGCCGGTGGTGACGTCGTTCGGCAAAATGCTCAACCGTCCGGCCGTCTTCGTCCGCGCGGTCGACGAGGACGGTGTTGAGGGGTGGGGCGAAGCCTGGTCCAACTTTCCGGCATCGGGCGCGGAGCATCGCGCTCGGCTCGTCAATGAGGTCCTTGCACCCGGTCTCGTCGGGCGCAGGTTCGACGCGCCCGCTCAGGCTTTTGAGGCTCTTTCCAAAGGCACCGAAGTGCTCGCGCTTCAATGCGGCGAGCCCGGTCCGTTCGCACAGGCGATTTCGGGCATCGATCTGGCACTGTGGGATCTCTCGGCGCGCCGGCAGCGCCTGCCATTGTGGCGGCTTCTCGGCGGGCAGTCGCGCAGGATCAAGGTCTATGCCAGCGGCATCAATCCGGGCGGCGCGGCGCAGACGGCCGAAGCCGCGCTCGAGCGGGGCCATCGCGCGCTGAAGCTCAAAGTCGGCTTCGGCGCCGATACCGACCTCGCCAATCTGGCCGCGCTGCGCGGACTTGTCGGCGACGGCATGCTCGCCGCCGATGCCAATCAGGGCTGGTCGATGGCGCAGGCGCTTCAGATGCTGCCGCGGCTTGCCGAATTCGATCTGCGCTGGTTGGAGGAGCCGATCCGCGCCGATCGGCAGCGCGAGGAATGGCGCAGTCTGCGCGCCATAGCGAAGATGCCGATTGCTGCTGGCGAAAACATTTCAAGCATCGAAGCCTTCAAGGAGGTTCTGTCCGAAAGCGTGCTTGGGGTGGTTCAGCCTGATATTGCGAAATGGGGCGGCCTCAGCCTCTGCGCCGGGCTGGCTCGCGACATCCTGGAGGCGGGCAAGACGTTTTGCCCGCACTATCTTGGCGGAGGTCTCGGCCTGCTTGCGTCCGCGCATCTTCTCGCCGGTATCGGAGGTGATGGCTGGCTGGAAGTCGATGCCAACGACAACCCGTTGCGCGATTTGTTTTGCGGCTCGATCATCAACGTGAGGGAGGGTACCGTTACATTGGGCGAGGACCCCGGGCTCGGAATAGTGCCCGATCTTCCCTCTATCGAACGCTATCGCAGCATCTAGACGAGAGTAAAGAGACCCTGTTGGCTTCCGGCCGCAATGGGGTGGTGGAGACCAAGTCAGGATCGCCGGTTCGGCTGAAGGCGACCGCGCCAATATTGCATTCTGTTCTCGCGAGGCGTTCAGCGCGGATGATAGCTGAGCCGGCGCTTCGGCACTCAGCGCCGTCGCGAGCCGCAGGGCCTCGCTCATCACGAAGGATAGGGCGACTTAGTAGTTACGCTCAGCTCCGCTTCGAGCAGACCTTTGGCGACGATCAGCGCGCAGACGGCGGCCCGTACATCCCCATCACATGCCGCGACAATCTGGTCCGCCGCCAGCTCAAGGGCGTCAGGCTCGAGCTGGCGAATTTGCGCGGAAGGTGCTCGCGCGCCATGACAGGACCGTCAAACATGGTGGCTGCGATCAATCCCATCGACACAGTCTGGACGTGGTCATTCGCTCTCTCCATGACATCAGGCCGAACCAAGCCGGCTGGCCATCGAGGTGTGAACGATCGGTCGCGATTCAAACGCACGATTTGCTCACCGCAGTTCAACGGCCCGTGACCCGATGCGCTGCGAACCGTGATCGTGCGAATGCATAACGTCCGTGGCCCCTGAAACTACAGCACGCCCGTCGACGTCATATGATCCAGCGCAGTACGCAGCGGAGCCTGGAAGATGATCGCGACGTTGGCAGGACAGATCGCCCTTATGTTGGCGCTGCTCGCGAGGCGCGCAACCGACATCATGAACTGCAATTTAATGGCGCCCTGGCCGCCGCGGCACTACCTCGTAGTGCAGCGGGTGGCCGGCAGCAGGCGGCATCAACGCCGCACCTTCGAAACGGGCGGGCGTCGAGCATGACACCGCGCGCCGCCGAGCCCGCGCTTCCGCACCGCGCGCCAAGGCTCGGCGGGGAACGTGGGACGATAATCATGAACCGGATTCTCCTGATCGAGGACGACACCGAGACCGCCGAGGCGATCGTCGCCGAGCTCGCTGATCGCGGCTTCGAGGTGCAGTGGGCCGGCGACGGTGTCGACGGTCTCGGCCGGGCGCGTGCCTCAAGCCCCGATGCCATGATAGTCGATCGCATGCTGCCGGGGATGGATGGGCTGACTGTCATCGAGGCGCTACGTAAGGATCACGTCAGGACGCCCGTGCTGGTGTTGAGTGCGCTCGGCGCCGTGGATGACCGGGTGCGTGGGTTACGCATGGGTGGAGACGACTATCTCACAAAACCATTCGCGCTCGTCGAACTGGTCGCGCGCATCGAGGCGTTGCTGCGCCGGCCGATCGATAGCCGTGAAACCATCTTGCATGCTGGGCCGCTCGAGCTCGACCTGATCGAGCGTACTGCGCGACGCGGCGAGCGCAGGCTCGATCTGCTGCCGCGCGAACTCCGTCTGCTCGAATACATGATGCGCCGGAACGATCAGCTGTTGACGCGCGCGATGCTGCTCGAGGAGGTCTGGAACTACAAATTCGTTCCCGCAACGACGAACCTGGTCGACGTGCATATGGGTCGGCTTCGGCACAAGGTGGATGGTCCCGGAGAGACGCCGTTGATCCACAACGTCCGAGGCTCCGGCTTCGTTCTGCGCTCGCGGCAATAGGGGCGGGTGATGCACCAGATCCGGTTGATCCGCTCCAGCACATTCCTTTGGGCCCTGGCCGTGGCGGCCGCCTTCGGGCTGTTCGTGGTCGCGTTGTTTTCATACATCTACTGGCAGCTCGATGGTTATCTGGTCGCGCGATCCGATCGCATGATCACCACGCAGATCAGCTTCATCGCTGACCTCCCGCCCGCTCGGCGCATCAGCGCCATCGCGGATCACCTCGCGCAGGATTCGAGGGGCGTGCAGTACGCGGGACTGTTCGATGCCGCCGGCACCCGCCTTGCCGGCAACGTCGATCGGGTACCGCGCGAGCTGGGACTAAATGGAGCGGTGCAGGGCGTGCGGCTCGATCTGTTCAAAAAGCCGGGGGGGCATCCGCCGGTCGTCAGAGCGGTCGGCACGCGTCTCGATGGCGGCGATGTCCTGGTGATGGGACGGAACGTCGATGAGACGCACGAGATATCGAGCGTGGTCGGCCAGGCCTTGGCCCTGGGCTTGCTGCCGGCCTTCGGCCTCTGCCTGCTCGCCGGTGCGTGGCTGAGCTTGCGTGCCCAGAGACGCGTGGAGGAGGTCAACCAACGGGTCCAGCGCATCGTGGCCGGTGAGCTGCGCGAGCGGCTCCCGGAGGGTGGGACGGACGACCCGTTTGCGCGGCTGGCCAGGATCGTCAACGGCATGCTCGACGAGATGGAGATGATGATCAATGCGCTCGCCGGCGTTGGCAACGACATCGCTCATGATCTCAGGACCCCGCTGACGCGCGTCCGCCTGGCGCTGGAGCGCGGGAGGACGCATGCGGCAACGCTGCAAGAGTTCCAGGACATTACAGACAAGGCCATCGGCGGCATCGACCAGTCGCTTGCGATCGTCACGGCTCTGCTGCGCCTGACCGAGATCGAGAACAGTCGCCGCATGGCAGGTTTTGGCGACGTCGCGCTCGACGAGATCCTGCGGGAGGTGTGCGATGTCTACGAGCCGATCGCCGAGGACAAGCATGTCGGGCTCGGCGCCGTCACCGAGCGCAATGTGAAAGTGTGGGGTGACCGGGACCTGCTGTTCGAGGCGGTCGCCAATCTCGTCGACAATGCCATCAAGTTCACGCCGTCGGGCGGACGGGTGGAGCTCACCCTGGAAGCTGAGGACGACACGGCGCTGGTGCGCGTGAGCGATACCGGACCCGGCATCAGCGAGCAGGAGCGCGAGGCGGTGCTGCGGCGGTTCTACCGCTCCGACAAGATGCGCCATACGCCGGGCGTCGGGTTGGGGCTGAGCCTGGTGGCCGCAATCGTCAAGCTGCATGGCTTCCGGCTGGTCATTGGCCCCGCCCCCGGTGGGCGGATCGAGATCCTTGCCTGGACCGGGAGGGCGGGCAAGCCCGCCACGCACCGGTCGCGGGCGTTGCTGCACGCAGACGCGAGCCAGATGGAACGAGCCAAGTGACTCCCGATGCTTTCGAGATCAATCAGCTGGCCTGGACTATAGGAGTGACCAATGCAGACTAGCCATGACATCGTGAGGCACGATCCTGTTGCCATGCCGGCCGCATCGGTGTCGACGCCGTTCCTCGCCGCCTATGCCGCGACCATCAGGCGCTTCGACCTGCTCGAGCCGGGTCAGGAGCAGCAGCTGGCACGTCGCTGGCAGGAAACGCGGGACCGGCGCGCCACGGATGCGCTCGTCACCAGTCATCTTCGGCTCGCCGCCAAGCTGGCGCGAGGATACAAGGGATACGGCCTGCCTCTGGTCGATCTGATCGCGGAAGCGAATCTCGGCCTCGTGATCGCTGCGTCACGCTTCGAACCCGGCCGTGGCGCGCGATTCTCCAGCTATGCGATCTGGTGGATCAAGGCCACCATTCACGAATACATCCTGCGGTCCTGGTCCCTGGTCAAGATCGGGACGACAGCTGCGCAGAAGAAGCTGTTTTTCAAGCTCCGCGGCGAGATCAGGAAAGCCACCGGCAGCGTGATGGCGGGGCTCACGCCCGACGTCGCCGAATTGATCGCCGGGAAGCTCGAGGTGACGGCGCGCGAGGTGATCGAGATGGACGCGCGACTCAATGGTGACATGTCGCTGAACGCGCGCGTCGGGGACGAGGACAGCGGAACCGAGCTGGAAAGCCTCCTGGTTGATGGGGCACTCGACGCGGAGACGATGCTGGCCGATCACGAGCAGACGGAGCAGCGCAGCAAGGCCTTGCAGGTTGCGCTGGACGGGCTTGCGGCGCGGGACCGTCGTGTCTTCGAAGCGAGGCGGCTGACGGAATGCCCGGTGACGCTCGATCAGCTCGCTAGGGAGCTGTCCATATCCAGCGAGCGCGTCCGGCAGATCGAGATCCGCTCCTTCGCCAAGGTCAAGCGGGCCGTGATGCTTGCCGCGCGGGATATGCCACGCGCCGCCGCGTGCAGCGACTGAATACGTTTTCATTTGAACGGAGGCCAGGCCGTCCTCACCTGTCCGACGATCTCGCGTCATTTTGCTTCAGGCAGACCATCATGGGAATTGTTCGCTTCGCGCTGCGGCTTCCTCACACATTCTATGTGCTTGCGGCGCTGATCCTGTTCCTCGGCGGCATCGCCATCCGCGCGATGCCGACAGACATTTTTCCGGAGATCCGGATCCCCGTCGTCACGGTCATCTGGAGCTACACCGGCCTCTCGACGCCGGAGATGGAGCAGCGCGTCAGCACCTATAGCCAGTATTCGATCAGCGCAAATGTCAGCGGCATTAAGAATATCGAGGCGCAGACCCTCAACGGCCTGTCGATCCAGAAGATCTACTTCCAGCCGGACGTCAATCTCGATCTCGCAATCTCGCAGATCGTCTCGGCGACCAATGCCATCCGCGCCCTGATGCCACCGGGCATCCAGCCGCCAATCATCGTGCAGTTCAATGCCTCGAGCGTGCCTGTGCTTCAGCTGAGCCTCGAATCGAACAGCCTGAACGAGCAGCAGCTCTACGATTTCGGCATCTATCGGGTGCGCCAGCAACTGGCTCCCGTTCCGGGCGTGACCCTGCCCACGCCCGCCGGCGGCAAATACCGCCAGATCATGGTCGACATCGATCCGAACAAGCTGCTATCGCGCGGATTGACGCCGCTCGACATCGTCAACGCGGTGAACACGCAGAATCTGACGTTGCCGACCGGCACGACCAAGATCGGCGATACCCAGTACACCGTTCGTACCAACGCAACGCCGGCGACGATCCAGGACCTCAACATGATCCCGGTCAAGTTCGCGAACGGGGCAACGATTTTCCTGAAGGACGTCGCCCAGGTCCGCGACGGCGCCCAGGTCCAGCAGAACATCGTGCGCGAGGACGGCCACCGCGCCGTCCTGCTCAGCGTCATCAAGAACGGCAATGCATCCACGCTCGCCGTGGTCAACGGCGTGAAGGCGGCCCTGGCGTCGATCCGCGCATCGGCGCCGGCGGGGCTGAAGATCAACGAGCTGTTCGACCAGTCAATCTTCGTCACCCACTCGGTTGATGGCGTGCTGCGCGAAGGCGCGATTGCGGCGGGCCTGACGGCGCTAATGATCCTGGTGTTCCTGGGATCTTGGCGATCGACGCTGGTCGTTCTGATCTCGATCCCGCTGGCGATGCTGTCCTCGCTGATCGTCCTGTATTTCCTGGGCGAGACCCTCAACACGATGACGCTCGGCGGCCTCGCTCTTGCGGTCGGTATCCTCGTCGACGATTCGACCGTGACGATCGAGAATACGCACCGGCTCTGGACCGAGGAAGGGAGGCCGCTACCGGAGGCGACCCTGCACGGCGCCGCCGAGATCGCGGTGCCGACGCTGGTCTCGACGCTCGCGATCAGTTGCGTGTTCATCTCGGTCGTGTTTCTGGAGGGCCCGGCCAAATATTTGTTTACGCCGCTTGGCCTTGCCGTGGTGTTCGCGATGCTGGCCTCCTACGGGCTGTCGCGGACGCTGACGCCGATCACCATCGGCTTGCTGCTGAAGGGCGAGCGGCGTCATGGTGCGAGCGATCGCCCGTCGGGCATCTTCGCGCGTGCCTCCTCCGCGTTCGAGCGCGGGTTCGGGCGCTTGCGGGATGGCTATTCCGATCTGCTGCTGGAATTGCTGCGGCATCGGGTGATCATACCCGTAGTTGCCGTGCTGGTGCTCGCGCTCGGAGCCACCATGTTCGTCTATGTCGGCCGGGACTTCTATCCCGTGATCGATGGCGGCCAGATCCAGCTCCATGTTCGCGCGCCCGCGGGCACGCGGATCGAGCGTACGGAGGCGATCTTCCAAGCGGTCGAGGACAAGATCCGCGACGTCATTCCGGAGCGCGATCGGGCGCTGATCGTCGACAATATCGGCCTGCCAGCGCGTGCCTACAACCTCGCTTTCACCGACGGCTCGACGATCGGGGTGAACGACGGCACCATCCTCGTGTCGCTGAAGGAAGGGCACAAGCCGACTGCGGACTACATCAGGAAGCTGCGGCAGGTGCTGCCGTCGGCATTCCCGGAGGATATCTTCTATTTCCAGCCGGCCGATATCGTCACGCAGATCCTCAACTTCGGTCTTCCGGCCCAGATCGATGTTCGTACGGTTGGTTACGGCAACAACAATCTGGCCGTCGCCAAGGAACTGCAGAAGAGTCTCGCCGCGATCCCCGGCGTCGTCGATGCGCATCTGCAGCAGGAGGTCGACGCTCCCGCATTCTATGCCGACATCGACCGGACGCGCGCGGCACAACTAGGCCTCAATGCCAGCACGGTGGCGACCAATATCAATGTCAGCCTCAGCTCGTCGGCGCAGGTCTCACCGAATTTCTGGACGGATCCGACATCGGGCATCCCCTATTACCTGGCGGTGCAGACGCCTGAATACAGGGCCAACTCGCTGAACGCCCTAGGCAACACGCCGGTGTCAGCCTCGCTCGCCGCGAGCGGGCAGACGGTGCCCGGCCTGCTCAGCAATGTCGCGACCTTCAAGCGAGGCACCGTTCCAACCAATTCGAACCAGGCCAATGTCCAGCCGGTCTACGACGTCTATGCGAGCGTGCAGGGCCGCGATCTCGGCAGCGTCGCGACCGACATCGAGAAGGTGACGTCCAGCCTGCAGAAGCAGCTCCAGCCCGGAAATTCGATTCAGGTTCTGGGGCAGATCCAGAGCATGCATCAGTCGTTCCGCGATCTCGGACTCGGACTGCTGTTCGCGGCGATCCTCGTCTACCTTCTGATGGTCGTGAACTACCAGAACTTCGGCGATCCCTTCGTCGTCATCTTGGCGCTGCCGGCGACATTCTGCGGCATCGTGACGATGCTGTTCGTCACCGGGACGACGCTGAACGTGCCATCGCTGATGGGCGCGATCATGGCGATCGGTGTTGCCTCCGCAAATTCCATCCTGCTCGTGACGTTTGCGCGCGACGAGCAGTTGAAGGGGCACTCCGCGTTCCAGGCGGCGCTGAGTGCGGGCCGGACGCGTATCCGGCCCGTGTTGATGACCGCGGCGGCGATGATCGTCGGCATGATTCCGATGGCGATCGGCGGGCCCGGCGAGGAGCAGAATGCCGCGCTCGCGCGGGCGGTCATCGGCGGCCTGCTGTTCGCAACCCCGACCACCTTGCTGATCGTGCCTTATCTGTTCGCGATGCTGCGCAAGGGCAACGACGGCAAGCCTTGCCAAGGCGTATTCGAGGAGCAACCGGAATGAGCGACGTTCGTGTACGGAACGATGACGAGGCGAGAGACCGCCCCGGGGCTGAAAGCCTCCGGATCGTTGAGCTGCCGGGTAAGCGCGCACGATCCGGACGCCGTTACGGCGGCGCGCTCCTTGGCGGAGGCGTGCTCCTGCTGCTGGCAGGTGGCCTCGGCATTGGTGGCTGGCGGCTTTATGAAGCCGCGAGTGATGTAGCCGCGGTGGCGGAACAGGCTCGAACCGACATTCCGGAGGTTCGGGTAGCGACTGTCCAGTCCAGCGGCGACCTCATCAAGGTGAGCTTGCCGGCGACGACGACCGCGTTCGAGGCGGCCAACATCTTCGCGCGGACCAGCGGCTATATCGAGAAGCGCTATGTCGACATTGGCGATCGGGTGAAAAAGGGCGATCTGCTCGTGGAGATCACTGCGCCCGAGCTGGACCAGCAGATCGCACAGGCGCAGGCGACGCTTGCCCAGGATCAGGCCGCGCTCCAGCAGGCGCAGGCGAGCCGGGAGCTCGCCGACGTCACCAATTCGCGCGACAGCAATCTCGTCAAGCAAGGTTGGCTCACGGCACAGCAGGGCGATAACGATCGTCTCACCCTGCGCGCGCAGCAGGGGGCAGTGGGCGTCGCGCAGTCGAACATCACGGCGCAGGAGGCGCAGATTCGCGTTCTCCAGCAGGAGAAGTCCTACCAGCGTGTGGTCGCGCCGTTCGATGGCGTCGTCACGCAGCGCAACGTGGACAATGGCAGCCTGGTACAAGCTGGGTCGACCTTCATGTTCACGCTGATGCATTCCAACGTGATCCGAACCCAGGTGTTCGTGCCGCAGGACGAGGCATTCGGCGTCGGCCCGGGCGTCGATGCAGACATTCGCGTCCCCGAGATTCCGGGGCGGATGTTTGCCGGCAAGGTCACGCGGATCGCGACCGCGCTGCAGCCAGGGAGCCGGACACTGCTGACCGAGATCGACGTGCCCAATCCCGATGGTTTGCTCAGTCCGGGCATCTATTGCACGGTCGAACTATCGATCCCGCGCAGGACGCCATCGATGACGATCCCGTCCGATGCCCTCGTCTTCGATCAGAATGGCCTTCATGTCGCGGTCGTGCGGAACGGCACGGTTCATTTGCAGCAGGTCTCGATCGCTCGGGACTATGGCACCACGGTGGAAGTGCGCGACGGCCTACAGCCAGGCGACCAGGTCGTGCTCAATCCGGCTGTCAATCTGGCTGAGGGCGGCAAGGTCACTGTTCGCAAGATCAAAGTGGGTTAGGGATCGAACGATGATGCGGATCGCGCTCGCAACGATGATGGTTCTGCTGCTCGGCAGTTCTCCGGGCCTGGCTCAGGTCGCAACGACCGGAAGCACGGCCATGGATCTGCCGACGGTGCCGGGCGCAATCGTGATCTCGCCGCTGAACAGTCCGGGGCCGTTTTCCGCGACCACTGTGTCGGGTACGCCGGATACGACGTTGGCGCCAGTCCCCCTCGCGTTGGACCCGAGCACGCCGGGAACGGTGGTCGGCTGCGCTCCATCATCGTCATCACCAACGCCGGTGCCGGCGACTCCGACCGTATCGCCCACGGGCGTTTCGACCTCGGGCATTGCGGCCCCGATCCTGCCGGTTACGGGGCAGAACGGCAGCTCCATCGGGACGATTGCCGCGGCTGCGCCTGCGGGAACGGGTGCGACGGTGGTTTGCAGTTCAACGCCGGGAGGGCAGGTGATGAGCGCAGCGTCTCTACCGCTGTCGATTCCGCAGGTCCCTGCAAGTCCGGTGCCTGGCACGATCGTCGCGGACACCAGCGGCGGTGGCGGGACGGGCATAGACCCGAATGCCGCTGTCGCGCCTAGCCCGAACAGCTCGGCTTGCGCGGAAGGCGTCTCGATGAATTTGGCCTCCCCCGCGACGGTGCTGCCGGCCAACGCCTCAGGCGCAGCGCCAACACCGGGTGTATCGCCGATCCTGCCGCCAGGATGCTGAGTCCATCATATTCCCGGCGCAGCTTGCGGACTTCGCCATCCGCTGCAGGCATCGTTGCAGCATCCCAAATTTCCAATCCACCATGACGGCTTTGTTGTCCCTGACCGTGGTGCAGCCGGCCAAGCCTCGGGTCACGGCATGGCGGTGCATCGTCTTTCACGCTTCCACCTCCGCGGCGAAGGGCTCGGGTCCGCACAGGAAAACGTGCCGCTGATCGAGGTCGGGGACCAGCGCATCGATCATCGACGTGTCGAAACGCCCTGTGAGGTCGTGCGTGCTCAGAGGACGTCGGCAATGGAATGGCCCTGGAGCTCGATGCCGAGGCCCTGCATGCCGAGATCGGTGATCTCGCCTCCCATCGCCTTCAGGCTTTCCTCGCGGATCAGCGACATCAGGCCGCGCCGTAGCGCCAGGAACTCCGACGACATCATCATCGATTGCTGGCGCGGCCGCTCCAGAGGGATCCTGATCTCGGCCTTGATCGAGCCGGGGCGGGCGGTCATGCAATAGACTCGGTCAGACAGGAAGATCGCCTCGTCGATGTCGTGGGTGACGAACAGCACGGAGATCTTCAGCCGCTGCCACATGTTGGTGAGGATCTGTTGCATGATGATCCGGGTCTGCGCGTCGAGGGCCCCAAACGGCTCGTCAAGCAGCAGCACCTTGGGACCGGTGGCGAGCGCACGCACGATGCCGACGCGCTGCTTCATGCCGCCGGACAGCCGCTCTGGATAGTGGTTCTCGAACGCCTCCAGTCCGGCAAGCCCGAGCAGCGTGCGCGCGGCGCGTTCACGCTCGAACTTCGGCATGCCACCCATCTTCAGTCCGAACTCGACGTTTTCGCGCACCGTCTTCCAGGGAAACAGCGAATATTGTTGGAACACCATGCCGCGCTCGGCGCTCGGGCCGGTCACCGCGCTGCCGTCGACCGTGACGACGCCGCTGGTCGGCTTGAGGAAGCCCGCCACCGCGTTGAGCAGCGTCGACTTGCCGCAACCCGACGGTCCGACGATCGAGACGAACTCACCGGGCTCGACATGGATGTGGGTGTCGGTCACGGCTTCGACCGCGCCGTCGATGGTCTCGTAGCTCAGAGCGAAATTGCGGACCTCGATGTGGCCCTGTCTCGTATCAGGTGCGGCCTGGCTCATCGCGACCTCCATGGCATGATCAATTGTCCGGCGGCGCGGATCACCAGGCTCGAGCTAAGGCCGAGCACGCCGATCGCGATCATGCCGAGCGCGATGTCGGCATATTGGACCAGCGAGTACGCCTCCCAGGTGAAGTAGCCGATGCCGAACTGGCCCGAGATCATCTCGGCTGCGATCAGCGACACCCATGCGACGCCCATGCCGACCGTGAGGCCGGTGAAGATATGTGGCAGCGACGCAGGGAAGTAGACCTCGCGGAAGATCGCGGCCTCACGCGCCCCGAGGCATTTGGCGGCGCGCACGAGCACGGGATCGACCAATGTCATGCCGTGCAGGGTATTGACCAGGATCGGAAAGAACGAGCCGAGGAAGGTTATGAAGACGATACTCTGCTCGTTGGTGGGCCACAGCATGATCGCCATCGGCACCCAGGCGATCGCCGGGATCGGGCGCAGCACCTCCGCCACTGGGAAGACAACCTCGTGCACCAACTTGAAACGGCCCATGATAAGGCCGAGCGGGACGCCGACCACGACCGCAAGCGAGAATCCGATGAAGATCCGTCGGCAGCTGAGCAGGATGTGCATCAGGAAATGCGGATCGTGGATCGCCTTGGTGAAGCTCGCATAGACAGCCAGCGGCGCCGGCACGTTGGTGAACTTGACGAAGAAGACGACCCGGTAGGTCGTCAGCAGGTGCCAGGCGATCAGGAACAGGATCAACGATGCCGTGCCGACCAGCAATGACCGCAGCCTGTCCTGGTTCAGCCTGAACCAGCGCAGGGTGAGGGCGGAGAAGGCTGGCCGGCGCAGCGGGATCGCGGCGCCAGGCGCGGCGGATGCCGCCGCCTGGTCGGGCGATGTCATCAAAGCGGGGCTACTCAAGTCTTGCCTCCCGCCACGGCCAGCTTCACGGCGTCATCCAGTCCCATCACCTTGCCGCCGATCTTCGCGGCATACGCTTCCGCGTCCTTCTTCAGAAGGAACGGCGCGATCTCGCCATCGCCTGCGGCGAAAAAGGCTTGATCGGCGAAAAGCTTGATGCCGCGCGCTGTATCGAAGACATAGGCAACGTTGATCTTCTTGCCCTTGGCCTTGAGGTCGGCGTAGGCGCCGAGCGTGCAGGAGGCACTGGCGAAGGCTGAGATGCCCTCGCCGTCGACCCAGACCTCGCCCGCCTTGCGCGGTTCGGTGATCGGCTTGTTGCAGAACTTGTCCTGTCCCGAGATCTCGTAGTTCGCGGTGCTGGCAAGGTCCTTGTCATAATCGAGCTTGAGCTCAGCATAGGCCTTGCGGATGTAGGAATCATCGACCCACTTCTTCGGATCAAACTCCTTCATGCGACCGAGGCTCTGCAGCACCTTGACGTCGGTGGACGCGGCGTCGATCAGGGCCGGCTTGAGCGTGGGGTCCGTCGTCATGTTGCCGCCGGGGCCGAGGAAGATGTAGACGACCTCCTTGTTGATCCCGGTCCATTCCTGGATCTTCTCGGCAGCCGCGATCGGATCCTGGCGCAGCCACTGGTTGGCGGCGATGATGGCCTTGACATAGGCGATGACGACCTCGGGATATTTCTCGGCGAAGTCAGTACGGACGACGACGCCGTGGAAGGTCGGCAGGTTGGTCTCGACGCCGTCGAAGATCTTGCGCGCATAGCCGCGGAACGGCAGCAGCTCGGCGAACGGCACGAAATCGGCGTGAGCGTCGATCTTCTTTTCCTGCAGGTTGGTCGAGCCGACCTCCGGGGTCTGACTCACCAACTGGAAGAAGTCCGATGGATAGCCATGGTCCTGCAGCGCCTTCAGGACCATGCCATGGGCGGCCGAGCCGAACGGGACACTGACCAGCTTGCCCTTCAGATCGGAGAGCTCGTAGTAGGGCGAGTCCTTGTGAACGACGATGCCGTTGCCGGAGCCGGAGAGGCTGTAGGCGGCGACCGCGATCAGCCGGCTCTTGCTGTCGGGATTGTTCTCGAAGGTGAAGCCGTTCACGATCAGCGGATAGTCGCCCATCATGCCGAACTGCAGCTTGTTCGCCATCATCCCGTTGGTGACGGGCGGACCGGAGGTGAAGTTCTGCCACTCGATCTCGAACTTGACGTTGGCGTACTTGCCACCGGTGGGAAGGTACGTCTCCAGCAGGTGAAGCTGCCGCACGACGGTGCCGGCCGTTACCGTATTGGTCGTGGTGTCCTGGGTCCCGATCCCGATCGTGACGGTTTCTGCTGCAGCCGGATGGGCCGCGAGCCAGGACAGACAGGTGACGGACAATAAGAGCGCTTGACAGCGGCGGACCATTCTCATCCCCGTTCGGTTGGATGGCTGATGGCGCCATGATGGTTGCCGCGTCCGCGATCGCAAATCCGGACTTCAGGCGCGGGTGGATTAGTTGCCGTCAAAAACCGGTTGCGTACTCCTTGGGCAATTTTGCTCATGACAGCCGCTTGCATGAGCAGGACCGTCAGTCCGCCGCCTGGCCACGCATCTCGTCCAGAATGTCGGGCCGGCAGACGACGATCTGCGAACGTCGGGTCTGGACGATGCGTTTCTCCTGCATCCGCTTCAGGCTGATCGTCACCCATTGCCGCGTGGCGCCGACCATGTGGGCGATGTCGGCGTGGGTAAAGGCGGCCGCGATGACCTTGCCGTCGGGATCATCGACGCCGTAGAGATCGACCAGATGCAGCAGAAGATGGGCGAGCCGCTGTGTGATCGAGCGCGTCCCCAGCATCTGCGCCAGCGCCGAATAGCACTTGCCTTTGAAGCTCAATCCCTCGATCAGGCCGACCGCCAGGTTGGGAATTTCGGTGACCAGACCGCGCAACTCCTTTCCCGGAAGCTGGAAGACGCTGGCATTGCTGGCGGCGACGCCGGACCATTGATGCACACCGGTATCGAACACCTCCGGACCCCCGACGAAATTGCCGACATGCCAATAGGCGAGCGTGATCTCGCGCCCTTGCGGCGAGGTATAGAACACGCGGATGCGGCCACTCTCGATCAGGAAGATGCCGTCATGCTTGGCGCCCTGGCTGAACAGGGTCTGGCCCCGATTGAGCACCTTGCGGCGGCCCTGCTTGAGCACGAGCGCGCGCTCACGCAGGCTGAGCCGCTCGATCAGCGATGGCGGTCCACCGATGGACTGCTGGCTTTCGGTGAGGAGGAGCGACGACGTTGTCACGGCCCGCGCGGAGGTGAGGGACGAAGGCACGGCTTCCGCTGCTGATTTGGCCGCCTGCAGCAACATGTTCTGCCTCCGCATTGATCATACTGACCGAAAGCGGAGCAATGTTCGTGCCACCCTGCGTGGCGGGCGGCGGCTCAACCGGTTGCGAGTTCCCGAAGGTAGGAGTTCGGAAAGATGCCACGATCGTGCCCGTCGGAGAACGCGATATTGAAGCCGTAACCGAGCTGACCGACGGCGACGATGCCAATGCCCGGGAACTGCGCGGGAAAGCGGCCGTCGAAGCGCGCCCGCTGGCAATGCGCGCAACGGCACGACAGCCGCAGGCGCTCGGCGGAGACCACGGCGCAGTCTCCGTCCGCGGTCCGCAGCAGCAATGACGTCAGATCCGCGCTGATTTCGCCATCGGCGATTTCCGCCGCTATCATGTTGCCTCCTGGCTGTGCCAAGGACCTCCGCATGATGCTACCGGGGGCAGGTCGGACTTTACTAGCAACTAATTGCCTCGATCGATATGGAGCGGGTATACGGCCGCGCCGGCGAGTCCGCGCCCGGTCTGCCAGCGGATAAAGTTTGCAACTAATCCACCGGGCCAGCGCTTCCGAAATTGCGGGGCCCGCCAATTCCGCGACATCGTCCGCACCAACGGCGCAACACGCGCGTTTGCGCGCCTTGGGAGACGACGATGAGTGCTTTTCAGACCGAGACGGTGTTGTCGGTCCGTCACTGGACCGATTCGCTGTTCAGCTTCACGGCCACGCGGGATCCCGGATTCCGATTCCAGAACGGACAATTCGCGATGATCGGCCTCGAGGTCGACGGCCGGCCGCTGATGCGTGCCTACAGTATGGCGAGCGCCAACCACGAGGACGAGTTGGAGTTCTTCAGTATCAAGGTCGCCGATGGACCGCTGACGTCACGGCTGCAGAGGATCAAGCAGGGAGACCATATCCTGGTCGCGCGCAAGGCGACGGGCACACTGATCGCCGGCAACCTCATTCCGGGCAGGCGGCTGCTGCTGCTGTCGACCGGGACCGGCCTGGCGCCGTTCGCCAGCCTGATCAAGGACCCCGACATCTACGACACCTATGAGACCATCGTGCTGGCCCATGGCTGCCGGCAGGTCTCGGAGCTCGCCTATGGCGAGCAACTCGTCGACAACCTGCAGCGTCACGAGATCTTCGGGCCGCTGGTTCGTGATCGATTGCTCTATTACCCCACCGTGACCCGCGAGCCGTTCCACAACCGCGGCCGTATCACCGATCTGATCGCGACCGGGCAGATGTTCGCCGACATCGGCCATTCCGATCTCGATCGCGAGACCGACCGGGTCATGCTGTGCGGCAGTCCGGCCATGCTGGCCGAGCTCCAAGTCATGCTGGAGGAGCGGGGCTTCACCGAAGGCAATCACAGCACGCCGGGACATTTCGTGGTCGAGAAGGCGTTCGTCGAGCGCTGACCGCGCCGATTCGAGGAATTTCTTCCCAGCGACAACTAATTGCTATCGCCGGACGCCCAGCTGAACAACTCTGACCCGGACCGCCGGCCACGCAGGAGCATAAAATGGCAATGGATGAGATCGTCGACGGACTCTCGGAGGTGTCCTGCGACGTGCTGGTGATCGGCGGCGGCACGGCCGGCCCGATGGCCGCCCTGAAGGCCAAGATGAAGAATCCGAAGGCCAACGTCGTTCTGCTGGAGAAGGCCAACGTCAAGCGGTCGGGCGCGATCTCGATGGGCATGGACGGCCTGAACAACGCCGTCATTCCGGGCTACGCGACACCGGAGCAATATACCAAGGAGATCACGATCGCCAATGACGGCATCGTCGATCAGAAGGCGGTCTACAAATACGCGCAGAGCTGCTACTCCATCATCGAGGAGCTCGACGGCTTCGGCATCCGCTTCCTCAAAAACGAGAACGGCGACTATGCCGTCAAGAAGGTTCACCACATCGGCACCTACGTCCTGCCGATGCCGAATGGCGAGACCGTCAAGAAGGCGCTCTATCGCCAGCTGAGGCGGGCACGCATCCTGATCTCTAATCGCTACATGGCGACGCGGTTGCTCAAATCGAGCGATGGCCGGATCGCCGGGGCGACCAGCGTCAACACCCGCACCGCCGAGTTCCTGGTGATCAAGGCCAAGGCGGTCATTCTCTGCATGGGCGCGGCCGGCCGGCTCGGCCTGCCGACATCGGGATACATGTTCGGGACCTACGAGAATGCGGCGAATTCGGGCGACGGCTACGCCATGGCCTATCATGCCGGCGCGGCACTCGCCAACCTCGAATGCTTCCAGATCAATCCACTGATCAAGGACTACAACGGTCCGGCCTGCGCCTATGTGGCCGGTCCCTACGGCGCCTACACTGCCAATAACGAGGATCGCCGCTTCATCGAATGCGACTACTGGTCTGGCCAGATGATGCTCGAATTCTACAACGAGCTGCTGTCCGGGAAGGGGCCGGTGTTCCTGCAGCTCAAGCACCTGCACGACAAGACGATCGAGGAGATCGAGCAGACCCTGCACAAGGTCGAGCGGCCGACGCGAGGATTGTTCCAGGAGGGCCGCGGCGTCGATTACCGAAAGGAATCGATCGAAATGCACATCTCCGAGATCGGCTTCTGCTCCGGCCACAGCGCCTCCGGCGTCTTCGTCGACGACAACGCGCGCACCACCGTGCCTGGGCTCTACGCAGCCGGCGACATGGCGAGCGTCCCGCATAACTACATGCTGGGCGCGTTCACCAACGGCTCGTTCGCCGGGCTCGACGCCATGGACTTTGCCGATAACCACGATTTCGGCGACATCGATGCAGCGGAGGTCGCGCGCGAGCGCGCGCGCGTGTTGGCGCCGACCCGGCGAGAGGACGGCATTCCGCCGAACCAGATCGAGTATAAGACGCGGCGGCTGGTGAACGACTATCTGCAACCGCCGAAAGTCACCCGCAAATACGAGCTCGGCATGCGCCGGCTCGCAGAGGTTCGCGACGACATGCAGAAGCGCATGATCGCGCGCAACGCGCATGAGCTCCTGCGCGCGCTCGAGGTGCAGTCGATCATGGATTGCGCCGACATGGCGGCCCATGCCTCGCTGTTCCGCGAGGAGAGCCGCTGGGGGCTCTATCATTGGCGCACCGACTTCCCTGAGAAGGACAACGAGAACTGGTTCTGCCACACGCTGTTGAGCAAGCAGGATGGCAGAATGACCAGTGAAAAGCGGGCGGTTCAGCCCTACGTCGTGCCGATCGCGGACGACGAGAAGGACCTCTACGACAAGCAGCGCATCCGCGCCAGCGCCTGACCGACCAGAAGGAGAAGAGACATGCCTCTTGCGACTCACCAGACGTCGGTGCCCGTTGTCGTCGATGACGCCAAGTGCATCGCAGACAAGGGCTGCACAGTCTGTGTCGACGTCTGTCCACTCGACGTTCTCAGGATCAGCGACATGACCGGCAAGGCCTACATGGCCTATGACGAATGCTGGTACTGCATGCCCTGCGAGGCGGATTGCCCGACTGGCGCCGTTACCGTCAACATCCCCTATCTGTTGAGGTGATCATGACGAGCCCCTTCGAAGCCTACGACGATCTCGACGACGCCGACGAGCGGCTGCAGGCCGCCGATCCGGCGGAGCGCCGGGTCGCGATCATCGCACTCGGCCATTGCGGTGATCCCGCTGCGGTTGTGCATCTCGCCCGCATGATCGCCGATCCCGATGCCGGCGTGCGCCAGCAGGTCGCCATGGCGCTCGGCGAGTTCGACGGTCCGGAGGCAGCAGAAGCGCTGGTCCAACTGCTGGTCGATCCGGAACGGATCGTTGCCTCGGCGGCTGCCGACAGTCTCGCCGAGTTCAAGGATCCCGCCGCGGCCGACGCCATTCTGCCGCTGGTCAAGCATGGCCATGCCTTCGTCCGCATGGGGGCTCTCCGCGCGTTGAAGGAGCTGCGGCGCAAGGACACTCTGAAGCCGGCGCTGCAAGCGCTGCAGGACCCGGACGCGGCAGTGCGCGTACAGGCGATCGGCGTCATCGGCTTTCTCAAGCTCGAGGAGTCGATTCCGGCACTTACGGCCCTGATCGGGGATTCCGATCCGCATGTTCGGCGCGCGGCGGTCAGCGCGCTGGCGTTCTCGAACATGAAGATCGCCGCCGAGACCATCACGCGAGCCCTTAGGGACGCCGACTGGATGGTGCGCGAGATGGCGGCCGAAACGCTCGGCCTCAACGTCAACGGTGCGGTTGCGGCCGACGCCTTGATTGCGTGCCTGGCGGATGAATTCTGGCAGGTACGGCTCAAGGCGATCCGGAGTCTCGGTCGGATGAAGATCCCACATGCGGTCCGACCGATCGGTCATTGCATCACGCATGAGCAAGCCAATCTTCGCAAGGAGGCGGCCGCGGCGCTCGGCGAGATTTCTGCTCCGGATGGTGAGCCGTTCCTCGCGTTGGTCGCCAACGATCTCGATCCCGACGTGCGCAAGAACGCAAGATGGGCACTTCATCAGATTGCGGCTGGCAAGGCGAGAGCGCCGCGTTGAGGGAAATCCGGCTCCTTCGGATGACTCATTCAATCAGCGCGCCAACGGCGTCGCCATAGCAGAGGAAGGTTGGAGTATGTTCGGACAGCTAGAATTCACCAGCGCCATTGTTTGCCAGAAAAGTCGCAGCAAGAGAGAGCGATCATATTTTCTCGACGGAGCGCCGCCGCCAGAGCAGGGATAGCTGCGGAATTGCTGCTTCAGATGCGGGCGTCTAACGGCGTGCTCTGCTGATCGACCGCGCCAGAACGGGGCTCCGGCGTGATGCCCGCGATTAGAACGTGGATTTACTTTCCAGAGCCTTTGGCGATCGTCGTAGCTGCGCTGAGAGCTTTGGCGGTCTGCTCAAACAGGCCTGTATCGTTGTGTTCCGCCAGATCAATGGGGTGACAGGATTCCATCTCCGCCGAGGAGCGAGGTGATACACCCGCCCGAAGCCGCTGGCCTAGCCGTATTGTCCACTTTCTCAGGCACGCTCCCCGACGTTGACGCCACATGTCCGTTCGGAGTGCCGCGCGCTACACAGGATCGAGATCGAAACGGACGTCTGCCATGCTGACGAGTCCCGCGGCCACATTGAGATCATCGCGAAGCCCACGGCCAACGCTACCCCGGAAGATCCCGTCGGCAACACTATCCAGTTAGCCGCCAGGGCCGGGCTTTTGGCCTTCGCGAGGATCCACACCTTATCGCACTTTCCCGGCGATCGCTTGAGATCCACCCGCCACGTGATCTCATGATGGGGCTCGCCGTCAGCGCTTGCTGCAATGGTACCTTTATGGTGGAAACGCACCTTATTCCTGAAATGATCAGGGCAACCCATTGATATCGCCGCAAAGGCGACCGCCCTCCGACGTTCTAGGGTTGTTCTCATCCGCGATCTACATTGCCGTCTTTCGCACGGTCCGAAGCAATGCGCGTCCCGAGCCGGGCCTCCCATTCCGCCGCAATTGCCGCACACACCATAACCATTGAGTATGGAACAATTCCATTTTGACTTGGACAGTTAAGCTCGTGCACCAGCAAAACAGGCTCGAGCGCATTTTCAATGGATCAGACGATGAAGCTGCGGGTTCTCGGGCTGGTAGGTCTGGGGCTGGCCCTCTGCCTGCCTCAGTTGGCCTCGGGTGAGGAAGCGGTGCTGCACGTCAGCCCAGGCACGGGCGACATCTCCACGCTGGATCCGCACCGCGCCAGCGCCACACAAGACGTCGCTTTGGTCAGCTGGATTTATAACGGCCTCGTCCGTTTCAAACCTGGAAGCGCCGACCCAAAGGATCTGGAATCTGATCTCGCCGAGCGCTGGGAGGTCTCACCAGACGGCAAGATCTGGACCTTTTACCTGCGCAAGGACGTCAAATTCCATGGCGATTGGGGGTCGCTCAACGCCGACGATGTCGTCTATTCGTTGCAGCGTGCGATGGATCCTGGGCGATCGACTTTTTCGTCGGATTTTGCCGCCGTTGACAACGTTCAGAAGCTCGATGATCTGACCGTCCGCATCACGCTGAAATACCCTGATATCAACTTTCTCGCCCGCGTTTCCAACTATCATGGTGGCAACATCGTCAGCCGGAGGGCAGTAGAGGAACTGGGCGACAAGTTCGGCTCACGGCCCATCGGAACCGGACCTTTTGCTTTCGTCGAGCAGGCGACGCAGCAATACGTCAAGCTTGCAGCCAATCCGAACTATTTCCGCGGCAAGCCGAAGATCGACGAAATCATGGCGCGCGTCATTCCCTCGGACAGCGCGCGCGAGCTGGCCCTTACCTCTGGAGAACTCGACCTGATTGCCGGCAAGCGCGAACAGCGGTGGGTCGACTCCGCTCATCGCCGCGCCGGTTTCAACGTCGATATCTTCCGGCCGGGCGAATACCGCCTCTTGCACATCAATCAGAGCATGCCGCCGCTCGACGACATTCGCGTTCGTCGCGCCATCGCCGCTGCGATCAACGTCGATGACCTCGTGCGCTACGTCGGCAAGAATGTGGGCCCCAGGGGGTGCTCGGTGGTTCCGTCCGGTTATCTCGGCGAGGACTGTTCAGTGCGCTACACGTTCGACCTCGCCAAAGCCAAGGCCTTGCTGGCCGAGGCCGGCCATCCGGACGGCGTCACGATCAAGGCAATCGTTTCGAATATCTCGGCGCAGCAGCCCATCATGGAGATCATCCAGGCGCAACTCGCCAAGGCCGGGATCAGGCTCGAAATGCAGGTCGTCGATCACCCGACCTATCAGGCCCAGATCCGCAAGGATCTCAGTGGTGTCGTGTTCTACGGCGCAGCGCGGTTTCCGATTGCCGATACCTATCTCAGCGAATTCTTCCATTCACGAGCGATCGTCGGGACGCCGACAGCCGCCACGAACTTTTCCCACTGTGCGGTCGCGGACAGGGAGATCGAACAGGCCCGCACGGCGGCCGATCCCGAGACGCAGCTTGCGCTCTGGAAGGAGGCGCAGCGGAAGATCATGGACGCTGTGTGCGCGATTCCTCTGTTCGAGCTGCGCCAGGTCTGGGCCCATAGCGACCGGCTCAATTTTGGCTATGAGCTGAATGGCGCGCTCAACCTCGCGCCGCCGATCACCGAGTTAACGACGCTGAAAGCCCACTGAGAGTTCGTTCCGGCGCATGGGGAGCGGCCATGGAAGTTGTACGGGAGCTCGCGGCCTATGTCGCGGCGGCGGACGGGCTGGTCCTGACGGATGCGCAGCGCGATGCCGCGTGTCGGTGTGTGCTCGATCTCGTCGCAGCGGCAGTGGCCGGGATCGACGCCCCTGGTCCGCGTGCGGTGCGCAAGGCCGCCATCCTGACGATGGCCGGGGGAGCGTTGCCGATCTGGTTTTCCGGTCAGGCCCTGGGCCTCGCGGGTGCGATCTGGTGTAATACGGCGGCGGCCGCCGCGCTCGATCTCGATGATGGGCACCGCATCGCGCGCGGCCATCCCGGCGCTGCGGTGATCCCCGCAGCATTCGCCGCCGCCCAGGAACAGGAAGCCAGCACGGAGGAGCTCCTGCAGGCGATCGTCGTCGGCTACGAGGTCGGTGTCGCGGTCGGCGCTGCGCGACGCTTCTACGCCAATACGGGCATGTGGTCCGGCTACGGCGTCGTGGCGGCGCTCGGACTTCTCAGACATACCAGAGCCGGGCAACTGGCGCATGCCTTCGCCATAGCCGGTGTGGGCGCGCCCAACCAGCTCCATGCCGGAGCCGGTCCGGCCTTTCGTGCGCAGGAAGGCAGCGACGTCAAGGAAGGCATTCCCTGGTCCGGCGTGACGGCTGCAAATGCGCTTCTGCTCGCGGAGTCTGGGCATAGCGGCCCTCTCGCGCTCCTCAACGATGACCAGCACTTTCGGCTCGAGGGGCTCGTCGAGGGCCTTGGCCGGCAGAACTACATCACCCGCAACTATGTGAAGTTTCATGCGTGCTGCAGGCATGTGCATGGGCCGCTCGAGGCGCTGCTCGGCCTGCTCGCGCAGCACCGGTGCGATCCGCAGCGCATCGAGGCGATTGAGGTCGAGACCTATGGCGGTGCGCTCCGTATCGCCAACCGCCCGCGCCCGGAGGGCTTCACCGACATTCAGTTTTCCATTCCGTATTGCCTCGGCCTGGCCGCGGTCGATGGGCCGGACGCGCTGCTCCCGCTGACGGAAGCGGCGGTCGACCGGCCCGATGTCGTGGCCGTTGCGGAAAGGGTCTCGGTGCGGCTCGATCCCGAGCTCGACGCGCGCTTCCCGGCCGAAACGCTCTCGCGCGTCAAGATACGCATCGACGGGCGGACTCTCGTCTCGCCGGTCACGGCGCCGTCTGGCGAGGCCGACGCGCCTCCATCCTGGCTCGAGCTCGAGGACAAGCTCCGCAAGGCCACCCGCAACGTCGCGAACCCGAGCCAGCAGGACATGCTGCTCGATGCGCTTCGCAAATTGCGCGACGGCGATCACGCGCCGCTGCAAGAGGCTTTCAGGACTCTAAGGCTCGGTCAGGCCTGAGAATCGCCCGCGAGACTGCTGCCGACGCTTCCCGGGCGCTCTCCAGGAATGCATCGACCAGACGTGCGTTCCGGCTATCGCGGATGCGGCAGATCTGGAAGTCGAGCTGAACCGCCGGCTTGAATTTGCGGACCGCGAGCTTTTGCCGCAAGCCGCCGACCATCAGCGGATGGACCAGTGAGATGCCGACGCCGGCGGCGACGAACTCGCAGACGGTGGGCGAGACGTTCGCGATCATCGTGATTTCCGGAGAAACGCCGTGTGCATCGAGCACCTGACCGATACGTCGGCTCGTGTGGCTCTCCGGGTCGAAAGAGACGAACCCTACGCCGTGAAGATCGCGCGGTGCGATCACCTTCTTCCGGGCCAACGGATGGCCAAGCGGAAGGATGCAGACAATGGGGTGACCCAATAGCGGCTCGGCAACGATGTAGGGGTTGTCGATCGGGGCGATGATGAGGCCGACGTCGAGATTGCGGGTGGTGAGACCCTCGGCGATCCATTGCGAACTGCGCGACTGCACGGAGCAGAACACACCGGGCTGCTTGGCAAGAAAGCGTGAGGTCGCCTGCTGAATGAAGGAGCCGGAAAGCGCCGGCATGACGCCGATCACGAGGCCGCTCTGCTCGTCGCGGCGGATTGCCTCCACCGCGTTTTCGACCTGACGAACGCCGACGAATATCCGATCTATCTCTTCGTAGAGCCGCATGCCGCGGCGCGTAGGAAGGAGCCGCCCTTTGACCCGATCGAACAACCGAAGACCGGTATCGTCTTCGAGATGTGCGATCAGCTTGCTCATCGCCGGCTGAGAGATACCGATCATCTCTGCTGCCTGGCTCACGGTCCCATATTCGATGACGGCTTTGAAAGCCTCGATCTGCCGCAGGTTCAGGCGCCGCGTCATCGTATAATCCCAGGGAATAGATCACGAAAAAGATCGGCACCAGGGCATACAACATCCATGCCAAACGTCAAAGTTGTCGCGCTCATCCCATAACCTCGGAGAATAGGAGCGAAAGAAAAACGACTTTGACGAAATACGAGCCGCGCCCCTACGGTCATATTCTGACAGGGGCTCTTGATGCAACCGGACATTGTCGTGATCGGAGGAGGGACGGTCGGCGCTGCCATTGCCTATGGGTTGGCGATGCGGCGGCAGAAAGTCCTGCTGCTCGACGGCGACGATGGCGATTTCCGCGCGGCGCGCGCGAATTTCGGACTGGTCTGGCTGCAGGGCAAAGGGCTCGATATGCCGGCGTACCAGGCGCTCACCAGATCGAGCACCGAACTCTGGCGCGGCTTTTCCGACGAGCTCGAGGCCGAAAGCGGGATTGAACTCTTCCTCGAGCAGAACGGCGGACTTGCCTTTTGCCTGGGCGAGGAGGGTCTGGAAAAACGCCGCCTCGACCTGTTGCGTCTGCACAACCAGCGGGGCGGGGGCGAGCCCGACTGGGAGATGCTCGACCGGGCTGCTCTGGAGCGTCTGTTGCCGGGAGTGGCGCTCGGTCCAAAGGTTGCGGGCGCCAGCTTCGGCCGACGGGACGGGCATGCAAATCCGCTGCGGCTGCTGGCGGCGCTGCATGTGGCGCTGCTGCGCCGGGGCGCCAATGTTCGCCATCGGGCGCGGGTCAATCGAATTGAGCCTGCGGGTGCGGATTTTCGCCTCGTCCTCAACGGTGAGACGTTGACGGCGCCGCGGATCGTCATTGCGGCTGGGCTTGGGTCCTCGGCGCTGGCGCGGCAGGTCGGCCTCGAAGTGCCGCTGCGACCGGAACGTGGACAGGTACTCGTCACTGAGCGCCTTGCGCGCTTCCTGCCGCTGCCGGCGAGCGGTCTGCGCCAGACGGACGAAGGCACGATCATGATCGGCGCGACCAAGGATGGCCACGATTTCGACGTCTCGACAACGACCGAGGCTGCCGCCAGCTTGAGCCGCAAGACGACCGAGATCATTCCGGCGTTGGCCGGCGTCAGGCTCGTCCGGCACTGGGCAGGCCTCAGAATCATGACGCCCGACAGCTACCCGATTTACGCGGAATCACGATCCCATCCCGGCGCGTTCGTTGCGATCTGCCATTCAGGCGTGACGCTCGCAGCCGTCCATGCCAGCTTGCTGGCCGAAGCGATCGCTGAGGGCGCTCTGCCCGACACCTTTTCCCCCTTCCATCAGAGACGCTTTGATGTTCCGCAAGCTGCATAATCCAGGCGCGGCCACTGTCACGATCTACATCGACGGCTGCGCCGTCACGGCGGAAGCAGGCGAAAGCATCGCCGCCGTGATGCTGCGCCAGCCGACGGGCTGGAGTCGAACAACATCCATCTCGCAAAGCCAGCGCGCGCCCTATTGCATGATGGGCGTCTGTTTCGAGTGCCTGGTTGCCGTCGATGGCAAAGGCTCGCTGCAAGGATGTCTGACACCGGTTCGTGACGGCATGCGCGTCACCCGGCAGCAAGGCCGCCGGAGCCTATCCGCGTGACCGTACCCCATACCGATCTCCTGATCGTCGGCGCCGGTCCCGCGGGGATGGCTGCTGCCGTCACGGCTTGCAGCCACGGCCTTTCCGTGCGTGTGGTCGATGATCAGCCGGCGCCCGGCGGCCAGATCTGGCGTGCCATCGAAACCGTCGCATCGACACCGCGCCTGGCACGGCTCGGACAGGCCTACCGCGCGGGGGCCGATCGCGCTCGCGCCTTCCGGTCCTGCGGCGCCGTGTACGAGCCGCAGAGCGAGCTCTGGCAGATCGAACCTGGCTTCCGGGCTTTCCTGACACGGGACGGTCAGGCTCGCAGCGTGACAGCCGATGCGGTCATTCTGGCCACCGGTGCGCAGGAGCGGCCGGTGCCGTTTCCCGGCTGGACTTTGCCAGGCGTGCTGACGGTCGGCGCGGCACAGATCCTGCTCAAGACAGCCAACACCGTGCCGGAAAGACCCGTGTGGATCGCCGGCTGCGGGCCACTGCCTTTGCTCTACATGACGCAACTTCTCGCCGCGGGCGGACAGATCGCCGGTTTCCTCGATACCACGCCGCGCGGGCGCACCAGCGCCGCGCTGCGCCACCTGCCAGCGGGTCTGCGCCGGGCAGGCGAGCTCGCAAAGGGGCTCTCCTGGTCACTGGCACTGAGACGCGCCGGGATGCCGATCATCCGTCACGTGACGGACCTACGCGCTGAAGGCGATGGACGCGTTGAACGCCTGAGCTATCGCACCGAGGACGGCCGCGAAGGCGAGGTCACCGCCGAGGTGCTGCTGGTCCATGAGGGCTTGGTGCCGAGCATCCATGTGCCGCTGGCGCTGGGTTGCACGGTGGAATGGCATCCCGCTCAGCACTGCTACGTTCCGCTGCTGGATGGATGGGGTGAGACCTCGCAGGCCAACCTCTTTGTCGCTGGTGACGGAGCCGGCATCGGCGGGGCCGAAGCAGCCGAGCCACGTGGACGACTTGCCGCGTTGCGGGTCGCCGCACGCCTCGGAAAGCTCGATGATGTCCGCGCCGAGCGGGCCGCAAAGACGGAGCGCGCCGCGCTCGCCCGTGCGCTTGCCCTGCGGCCCTTCCTCGATACCCTCTACGCCCCGCGAGCGCAGGTCTCCGCGCCCGCCGACGAGACGCTGGTCTGCCGCTGTGAGGAGGTCACGGCCGGTGCGTTGCGCGCGCGTGCAGTCGAGGGGCGGCCCGGCCCCAATCAGCTCAAGGCCTTCACGCGCGCCGGCATGGGTCCCTGCCAGGGCCGACAATGCGGCTACACCATGGCTCATATCGTTGCCGCCGCGCAGAACCGGAAGGTGGAGGAGGTGGGCTTCTTCCGCATCCGGCCGCCACTGAAGCCGGTCACACTCGGTGAACTGGCTTGTCTCGACCAGCGGGAGCCGGCGGCATGAATGCCGAAGCGTTCGACGCAGCCGTGATCGGCGGTGGACTGCACGGCTTGTCGGCAGCATTGCATCTGGCCCGTGCCAGACGACGGGTGGTGGTGATCGAGCGCCGCTGGACAGGGCGCCATGCCTCCGGCGCGACGGCGGCCGGCGTGCGCACACTCAATCGAGATGTCGCGGAAATCCCGATTTCGCTCGAGGCCATGGACAGCTGGCACGAGATCGAGAGACTGGTTGGAGACGATTGCGGATTTCATTCCACCGGCCAGCTCCTGGTCGCCGAGACCGAGGAGCACATGGCAGGCCTGTGTCGGCGGGAAGCGCGCATGCGCCAGCTCGGCTATCGTCACGAGGAGATCATTGATGCCGCGGAGTTGCGACATCTCGTGCCCGCCTTGAGCCGGCATTGCGTGGGCGCTCTTATCGCCCGGTGCGACGGTGCTGCCGATCCGCACCGAACGATCCTCGCGTTCCGTCGCGCATGCGAGGCGCAGCGCGTCGTCATTGCGGAAGGCTGCGGCATCCAAGCGGTCTCCCATGAGCGCGGAATCTGGCTTCTCAGCTGCGGAGCTCGCCGCTTCCAGGCTCCGATGGTCGTCAACGCGGCCGGCGCGTGGGCTGGCCGGGTCGCGGCGCTGTTCGGCGATGACATCGCGCTCGGCGTGCGTGCTTCGATGATGATCGTGACGGAGCGCGTTGCGCCGCTGCTCGAACCCGTCGTCGGCGTTGTCGGCCGCGCGCTCTCCTTCAAGCAGTCGGACCAGGGCACGCTCGTGATCGGCGGCGGCCTGCAGGGCGCCGCCGATCTCGACCGCGAGCGCAGCACGGTGAGCTTCAACGAATTGGCGAAGGGGGCGCGCGCCGCGGCCGACCTATTTCCGGCCGTCCGGGACGTGCGTATTGCCCGCTGTTGGACCGGGATCGAAGCGCAGACCTCCGATCGTCTGCCCGTGATCGGCGCCTCGCCCAACGCACCCGGGCTTCTCCATGCTTTCGGGTTCTCGGGACACGGCTTTCAGCTCGTCCCGATCGTCGGGGCCGTTCTCGCGGAGTTGGCCGTTCACGGGCGCACGACGCGCAATATAGCAGCCTTCACGCCGCGGCGACTGATGGGGGAAGGGATTGCGGCATGACGCATTATCTCCTCAGGCGGCTCCTTCTCGTCATTCCGACACTGCTGATCATGCTGACCGCGGTTTTCGTGCTGGTCCGCCTCGTGCCGGGCGATACCGCCTCGGTGATTCTCGGTGATCAGGCCAGTGCGGCTTCGCTCGCCGCGCTCAGGGCGAGACTGGGGCTCGATCAGCCGATCTATGTCCAATATCTCACCTTCGTCGGCAAGGTGCTGACCGGCGATCTCGGCCAGTCGCTCAGCACCGGCCGCAGTGTGATCAGCGAGGTTCTTCAAGTCCTGCCCTCGACGATCCAGCTCACGGTTGCTGCGATTGCGATCGGGCTTTTTCTCGGCCTGCCGCTCGGCATCGTCGCGGCGCTCAACCGCAATGGTTGGATCGACTACGCCTCGCGCGTCGTCTCGCTGGTCGGACTGTCCTTCCCGGCCTTCGTCTCCGGCATCCTCATGTTGATCGTCTTTGCAATCCAGCTCGGCTGGTTTCCGGTGCTCGGCAACACCAGCGGCTCCGGCGATCTCGTCGATGGGCTGCGCGCCCTCGTGCTGCCGGCGCTCAATCTCGGCATCATCATGACCGCTTATGTGGCGCGCGTGACGCGCGCAGCGATGCTCGGTGTGCTGACGGAGGACTACATTCGGACCGCGCGCGCCAAGGGGGTGCGGCCGCGCCAGTTGGTCATGACGCACGCGCTGCGGAACAGCCTGATCCCGATCATTACCGTCGTGGGACTCTATTTCGGCACCCTGATTGGTAACTCGGTTTTGACGGAGATCATCTTCAACCGTCCAGGCCTCGGCAAGCTGATCATCGGCGCATTGAATGCCCGTGATTATACCCTGCTGCAGGGACTGATGATCATCTTTGCCGTCTGCGTGATCATCGTGAACACGTTGACCGATCTAGCCTACGGGCTGGTCGATCCGAGGGTGGAATACACATGACCGCCGTCGTCACCGTCGAGATGCAGCCGGGCGGCCTGTGGCTTGCCCTCATGCAAAACAAGCTTGCATGGGTTGGGATCGTCCTGCTCGCGCTCATTGTTGTCATCGCGGTCTTCGGGCCGTGGCTTGCGCCTCACGATCCGCTCGAGCAGAACATCGTGGCGCGGCTCGATCCGCCGTCGCCCGATTTCTGGCTCGGCACGGACTCCTACGGCCGCGATGTGCTGTCGCGGCTGATCTACGGCGCGCGGGTCTCGCTCTTCGTCGGCTTCGTTGCGATCCTGATCGCAATGGTGATCGGTACCGCGATCGGTGTGCTGGCCGGCTATGTCGGCGGCGTGTTCGACCAGCTCGTCATGGGCGTGCTCGACGTGCTGCTTGCCTTCCCGACACTCCTGCTCGGGCTGATGATCGCCGCCATGCTCGGCGCGAGCCTGCACAACCTGATCATCGCAATCGCGGTGACCGAGATCGCGCCCTTCGCCCGCGTCGCCCGCGCGCCGACCATCATCTTGCGCCAGCGCGAGTTCGTCGAGGCGGGACGAGCGTATGGCTGCGGCCCGGTTCGCATCATGATGCACCACATCCTGCCGAACATGATCTCGGATGTGGTCGTGATGAGCTCGCTCTGGCTCGCTTCGGCAATTCGTACCGAAGCCTCGCTGTCCTTCATCGGGCTTGGCGTGCCGCCGCCGACAGCGACCTGGGGCAGCATGGTCCGCGAGGGCTTCGAGAACATCCTCGACGCCTGGTGGCTGGCCGTCTTCCCGAGCCTCGCCATCCTGGTGACGGTCCTTGCTTTGAATCTCCTTGGCGACGCGCTGCGCGACGCGTCCGACCCGAGGTCTCGCGCCCGATGAGCGCTCCGATCGTCTCGGTGTCGAACCTGAGCTGCTGCTTTCGCGTCGGCGGCACGTGGCAGCCCGTCGTGCGCAATCTCTCGTTCGAGATCGCGCCGAAGGAGACGCTTGCGATCGTCGGTGAGTCCGGCTCCGGCAAGAGTGTGACCGCACTCTCGATCATGCGGCTCATGCCGCCCGGTGCGAGCAGGATCGAAGGCTCGATAAAGCTGAACGGCGGGGAGCTGCTGACGCTGCCCGAGGCCAAGATGCGCGACATACGCGGCAACGAGATCGCAATGATCTTCCAGGAGCCGATGACCTCGCTCAACCCGGTGCTGACGATCGGTTTCCAGATCACCGAGACCCTGCGTCTGCATCGCGGCCTGTCGCGCACCGCGGCCGAGGCCGAGACGATCCGCCTGCTGGATCGGGTCCGCATACCCGCAGCGAAGGCGCGCTTCCACGAATATCCGCATCGCTTCTCGGGCGGCATGCGCCAGCGCGTGATGATCGCCATGGCGCTGGCCTGCCGGCCGAAGCTGCTGATTGCCGATGAGCCGACCACCGCGCTCGATGTGACCATCCAGGCGCAGATCCTCGAGCTCATCAAGTCGCTGCAGGACGAAGAAGGCATGTCCGTCCTGTTCATCACCCACGACATGGGCGTGGTCGCCGAGATCGCCGACCGGACGGTCGTCATGTTCAACGGAGAGCAGGTCGAGGCCGGTCGGACCGAGGACATCTTCGCCGTTCCCCGGAAGCCTTACACGAAGGCGCTGCTCGCCGCAGTGCCGAAGCTCGGCTCGATGGCCGGCAAGGCCCGGCCAATGCGCTTCCCGATCGTCGACCGCACGACGGGCGGCTCAGACGCGCCGGGCGAGGTGCCGGACACCGTGAAGGCGACGGAGCGGCCGGTGCTGGAGGTCACAGGGCTGACGACACGCTTCGACATACGGGGTGGCGTGCTCTCGACGGTTCGCGGCCGCGTGCATGCGGTTGAGAATGTCTCTTTCAGGCTGAGTGCAGGTGAGACACTGGCGCTGGTCGGCGAATCCGGGTGCGGCAAGTCGACGATCGGCCGCTCGTTGATGCGGATGGTCCAGCCGCTCTCCGGATCGGTGCTGCTCGACAATATCGATCTGCTGAAGCTTGGCCAGACCGAGCTTCGTGCGCAGCGCAAGGGCATGCAGATGATTTTCCAGGATCCCTTTGCCTCGCTCAATCCGCGCATGAACATCGGCACGGCCATCGCCGAGCCGCTGGTGATCAACAACATCGTCCGCCGCTCCGAGGCGCGCGACAAGGTCGTCGATCTGCTGAAGCAGGTAGGCTTGTCTCCCGAGATGGCCTACCGCTTCCCGCACGAATTCTCTGGCGGACAGCGCCAGCGCATCTGCATCGCCCGGGCACTCGCGCTCGAGCCCCGCGTCATTGTGGCGGACGAAGCGGTCTCTGCGCTCGACGTCTCGGTCAAGGCGCAGGTCGTCAACCTGATGCTCGACCTGCAGGCCCGGATGGGGCTCGGCTATCTCTTCATCTCGCACGACATGGCCGTGGTGGAGCGGGTCAGCCATCGGGTCGCGGTGATGTATCTCGGGGAGATCGTCGAGATCGGGCCGCGCGACGCAGTGTTCCAGAACCCGCAGCACCCCTACACCAAACGCCTGCTGGCAGCCGTGCCGATCGCCGAACCGGCACGGCGTCGATTGAAGCGTCGGGTCTCGGACGAGGAGCTCATGAGCCCGGTGCGATCGCCTGATTACGCCCCGCCGGCGCGGCAGCACCGGGAGGTCTCGCCTGATCATGTTGTGACGGTCTGGGGCGAGGAGTGGGAGGGCAGGGAATCCGGTTCCGCGTGAGACCGGCGCTGTGCTGAAGCGAGCCTGCGCAACGGCATGTATTTTTCCACGATCTCTCGCGTGGCCTCGTCAATCCACTCGATCTGGTCAAACTCGGCGATTTCGTCGCGCAGCCTGCGAAAATCATCCGCGGACAAGGAGTGACCATCGGGGCGCAGCGGAGCTTCTTTGGGCCGGATGCGGTGGACCATGGACATCCTCCGACGCAGCCTAGATAACGACCCCGTGCAGCGGGGATGAAGCGCGGGGCCTGACAACAAGCTCCTGGGCACGGCCTGGATCTTGAAGATAACGTGACCCCCGCGCTTTCCATTCCTGACCTGTCGTACTCGGCTCCGTCTAATTCTTGCCGCACGATCTGAAATGAGAGCGCGTGAAATCGAAGTCAGGAAATCAACCTGCCGATCGGCAACTCAAGGGGGCACGACGCCCGGCATCGCCGTGCAGGACCAGATCGTTAGGAGGAATGCGCATGCAAGCTCGCGAGCATGTGGCCGACCCAGTGTCTAGTCACGAGACCGACGGTTTGCACCAAGCGCAATACGTGATTGGGCATACTGGTCGAGACGCCTTCATTGCCACCGAAGGACCGGACCAGCATCAAGCGAGACATGCTTCCGTACCCCGGGACCGGAACACATCGCCTGGGCGCAAAGCTGACGCGGTGGTCCGCGTTATCCTAACTCGAGTCCTTCACCAGCCGGATAGTAGTCTCAGCCTACGATCGCTGCCCACGTCGGGCCACTCGTGGAGCCCACGCCCGTTCAATTCATTGTCCGCCCGAGGTAACGGAACAAAACTTCCTTCCACGAGTCGGTCTCCTGCGTGTCAAGCAATACGACGTTGATCCGCTTGCGCAATGGGCTGTCGCGCCGCAATGCGATCGCGTAGTCCTGAGGCTCAAATGTCACCTCGCTGAGATCAGCTGTGAGTCCGCCTCGGCGGATCATCCATGCAAGAATAGGCCTGTCATAGACGAGGGCGTCGATCGAACCATTCTTTAGCGCGTCAAAGCCCTTTTGAGGTGAGATCACGGTCTTATACCTTATCCGCATTCCCATAAGGGCTTCCTCGGTCGCCGTTCCTTGCACGACTCCCACGCGTACGCTGGAAAGATCAGCGGCGCTGTTCACCATGCCGTGCAGCCGCTTCGTGGTGAGCGTCGAGGTGATACCGGCCGTGAAAACTGCGATTGCAATTACTGAGACCACCATCCAAATGACGGCCACCACTCGTCCGGCCAAAGTCATTGGAATCACGCTAGCGTCAGCGCGCTGCGTCATCGCATTGGCGGACCAGAACACTCCTGAGCTGAGTCCGCGTATCATCCCGCCGCCGAATCCTTCGTTGCTGCGACGCTCGAATAGCCAGATGAGAACCCCGGCGAGAAGAGCCAGGCCGAGTAGGGCGCCGATGGCCTGCAGAAAACTGTAGGATGTGATTGAATGAAAAACGGGTAGCCAGCTTGCGATACGGTCGCTCTGTACGGCTACGCCGGTCCCGGTGTGAAAATAGGGAGTCGTGAAATCCACCTTCCGCTCTCGCTCGGCTGTCACCGTGATAGCAGCTACGGCGACATCATATCGGCCCTCGTTCAGCCCATCGATCAGCGACTGAACGGTGTCGGTCTCTTCAAAGCGATATTGCAATCCCAGCTGGTTGGAGACTCGATTCCAAAGATCGATGCTGATGCCCGTCCATTTGCCACTTTGGTCTTTCATCGCGAAGGGAGGCGCCTCCTTTGTTCCCACAACTAATACCTGGGGTAATCCCATCGTCTCAGCTGAACTTCCGACAGTCTGCAGCGGCAAAGCGACCGCCAAGGCTATTGCGAAAAGCCCAGACTTGCACAGCCGTGGGATTGCAATGTGCCGATGCCGGCGCTGCCGATGATCAGAGTTCTTTGCCTCTGGCATCGGTGCGTGCCTGGCTAGTTTGCTGAGTTCCTCAGCCCGTCTGCGAAAATATCTTGGCGAGTGCATCCTTTCGATGTTCATGACAACGCTCCTAGCTGTCGTCCCTCCAGATTATAACAGCATGGCACGGCCACCAAAGGTTGCTATTCACGATTGGCAACACCGCCAGGCGGATACCGATTGGCCGATCTGAGACGGCCGTTTGTGGTCGGGCGCTTCGGCGCCGCGGTTGGGCACGGCTTTCGCAGCAGCGCGTAATCTTTGGCCGCGGCCGCACGGGTAGGGCCGAACAGGTGCCGCGCTGCTATCGAGCCATTCCACGAGTAGCGGTTCTATCGGAAGCGCAAGTGTCGCCACGCCTCTCCGCGGTTGGCAGCGTGATGCTTCTATACGCGATGCAGGCGCGTTTTGCGGGAAGATCTTGCGTTCGGCCTCCCGCTAATCGCAGGTCACAGAGTCCTCAAATCGGTTGAACCCCGCCGAACGCGCGCAGCACAACAGCATCCGAGAAATCTCCCAAGGAGGATAGCTGCGCTGGCGCTTGGGCGCTCAACGCCGTCAAGGTCCGCAGGACTATCATCGCTCATCACGAAGGATAGGGCGACGTAGTAGGTTTACGTCGGCCATTTGGGACTGAGGACGTCAGCCTTGCTTCTCGAAGCCTGACAGGTCTGCTTCGCCGTGCTTCACCACGAACTGAACACGTTCCCCTGCAAACCGAGTTTCGTGGTAGACGATCGGACGCCTGTCGCGATCGATGTCGACGCTTTCGACAGCAAGGATCGGCGTCACGACTGATTGTCGCAGATGCCGGACCTCCTCCTCAGAAGGGTTGCGCGCAATCACGCGGGTCATCTCGCGGGTATAATCGTGAACGTCGTAACGGGCGAGTGTCTTCGTGATCGACATGGTCTCGCGATACAACTCACCGAAGCCCTGAAACCGGCGGGCGGGAAGGTATGTGTCGCCAATGCTGATCGGGATGCCGTCCGCTTCGCCGATGACCCGAATAAAAATCGACATTTCCCCGTCGGCCATGGCCAGTGCCGAGCATGCCCGATCGTGAGCCTTGCGCTCGCTCACCTCCAGAAGCGTGCGGCTGGGCTCGCGACCCTGCAGGGCAACGTTGGTGCTGAAGCGCGTGCGCTCTCCGATCTCATAGTCGATCACGGCGGGGACGAGATAGGAGCCGCCACCCTTGCGCTTGAAGATGATCCCGCGCTGGACGAGGCCGGCGATGGCTTGACGTGCCGTATGGCGGTTGACGCCGAAGCGCTCGGCCAACTCGTGCTCGGACGGTAATCGTCCTGCACTGTCGAAGCGGCCGCCCCGAATATCCTGCAGCAGCTTGTGCTCAAGCCGCTTCCACAGGGGGTCTTGAGAGTCTGCCGACGGTTTGGGTCGCATCCGCACGTTCGCTCGAATCAGGATGGATCAGGCCTTGTAGCGATGATTCCCCAACAGGACCGGCACTGCCACAAGACGCCTGCTGAATCTTTGTTGGCATCAGCAGGTCTGAGTGTCATCCGCTTGTTGCAAAACCTGTCTAGACAGATTTTATCGCCAAGTCGAGAGGGACTTGAGCGCAGAGCGGAATATCAAGGATGGCAGCGATCAGCCTTGACAGGCTATCGAAAAGGTATGGCGGCAATCCCGTGCTGGATGCCGTTTCTCTCGATATCCAGGACGGGGAATTTCTCACGCTGCTCGGGCCGTCGGGCTGCGGAAAGTCCACGCTTCTGCGGGTCATCGCGGGTCTCGAGTCTCAGGATTCCGGTGGCGTCGCGATCGGCGGGCTTGCCGTCGACGGGCTGCGCCCGAAGCAGCGTGACGTCGCCATGGTCTTTCAGTCCTACGCGCTCTACCCGCACATGACGGTCGCGGCCAATATGGCGCTGCCGTTGAAGATGCGTCGGCTGACGCTGTTGCAGCGATTGCCAATCGTGGGCCGTCTTCTCGCGGGAACGCGAGCCGCGCTCCGTCAGATCGAGGAGGATGTGTGCCGAACGGCGGCCGCGCTCGAGATCGAGCATGTCCTTGACCGCAAGCCCGGTCAGCTCTCCGGCGGCCAACGCCAGCGTGTCGCGGTCGGCCGTGCGATGGTGCGCCGTCCGTCGGTATTCCTGATGGACGAGCCGCTCTCCAATCTCGATGCCAAGTTGCGCGTCACCATGCGCGCGGAAATCAAGGAGCTGCATCGCAGGCTCGGCATCACGTTTGTCTATGTCACGCATGACCAGGCCGAGGCGATGACACTCTCGGACCGCGTCGCCGTGATGCTCGACGGCAAGCTGCGGCAGGTCGGTCGACCCCTGGAGATCTACGCCGATCCGGCCGAGCGGCGCGTGGCCGAGTTCATCGGCTCGCCCAAGATCACCATGATCGAAGCTCGCGTCGGCGAGGGCGGGCAGGTTCATGTCGGCAGCCGTTTGCTTCCGATTGAAACGGCCCAGCCGCCGGGTAGCCCGGTTGTTCTCGGCATCCGGCCGGAAGCCTTCACGCTCGTGGCTCCGGGCGCGGAAGGGGAGTTGTTGGCCGGACGGGTGCGGTTCGTCGAACATCTGGGCTCCGATCTCTACATCCATCTCGAAGGAGCGGGACAGGCCGAACCTGTGATCGCGCGGCTCGATGCGGCGCAAGCGCCACATATCGGCATCGGCGAGCAGATCCATCTGGCGGTGCACGCCGAACGGATGTTGCTGTTTGCATCGGACGGACGGCGCATTCGCGCTGCTACCGACCGCCGACCTGTCGCCGTCGTCAGCGGCATGAGGGCCGTGGCCAGAGCCGAGTATGTGCGATGAGTGCGGTGAACGCTCCTTCATACGACGCGTCCTCGCGCCAGCCAGACGGTACACGACAGGTAAGGGCGCTCCCGAGGCGCAGGCCTGGCGAGGTGTTTGCAGCCGTCGCGCTCGCCGGTCCCGCGATGGCGCTGCTGCTCGTGCTCTTCATTCTGCCGGTGGTTGCGATCGTTGCCATCGCGGTGACTGACTGGCAGTTCGGCGCCAGGAGCTTGAACTTTATCGGCCTGGCGAATTTTAGGGCAATCTTCGCGGACGACATCTTTCTCGCTTCGCTGCGCAACACGGCCATCTATGTATCAATCGTGATGCCGGGCACCGTCCTCGGCGGCCTTGCCATCGCGCTGCTGATCGAGAGCGGTGATAGCCTGCGCGGCTTCTATCGCGCCGTCCACTTTCTGCCATTCATGGCCACGCTTGCGGCCATGGCGACCGTTTGGGAGGCGCTTCTTCATCCCACCATCGGCCTCGTCAACAACACGTTCGCGGCGGTCGGCTTGCCTACCGCCAACTGGCTGCGCGATGAGACGACGGTGCTGCCGGTGCTCGCCGTCATCGGCATCTGGCAGAATCTCGGCTTTGCCATGGTGCTGTTCCTCGCGGGCCTCAAGAGCATTCCGCAGGACCTCTATGACGCGGCCGACATCGACGGCGCCGACCAGTGGCTCGACCGGTTGATCACCGTGACCCTGCCGATGCTGGGTCCTATCGCCATGTTCGTCGTCGTTGTGGTGGCGCTCAGGGCCTTCGAAGCCTTCGATACTGTGCAGATCCTGACCCAGGGCGGCCCAGGCCATGCCTCCGAGCTGCTGCTCCATACCCTCTATCGGGAGAGCTTCGAATTCCTGCGAGCCGGCTATGGCGCCGCCATCACCGTGGTCTTTCTCGTCATCGCGATAACCCTTACGCTGATCCAGGCCCGCCTCATCGACAACAGGGTGCACTATCAATGAGCCGGGCCGATCATCGACTGTCGTGGCCGGTAGCGATGGCGCGTCATGCGTTGCTGCTTGCCGGCAGCGGGCTGATGCTCCTGCCATTCGTCTGGATGATCAGCCTGTCGCTGAAGCCTCCGGAAGAGATATTCCGAAGCTCCTTCTCGCTCCTGCCCCAGCACTGGTACGTAATCGAGAACTACGCGAAGGCACTGACGGCGGCGGCGCTGCCGCGCTACATGGCGAATGGCGTCCTCGTCTGCGCTTCGATCCTGGCGCTGCAGATCCTGATCTGCGCTCCCTGCGCCTATGCGGTCGCCAAGCTGGAATTCGCCGGTCGCGATCTCCTGTTCCGCCTCGTCCTGGTCGGCCTGCTGATTCCCCATCAGGTGCTGGCGGTGCCCCTCTTCATCCTCGGCTACCGCGTCGGCCTCCTCAACAGCTATGCCGCGCTGATCTTCCCCTTTGTCGTCTCCCCCTTCGGCATCTTCCTGTTCCGGCAGTTCTTCAGATTGATTCCCGATGAGATCGTCCATGCGGCGAGACTGGATGGTCTCTCCGAACTCGCGATCGTCTGGCGCATCATGCTGCCGATGGCGATGCCGGCCATCGTCGCCTTCTCGATCCTCTCCGTCGTCGCGCATTGGAACGACCTGTTCTGGCCCCTGATTGCGGTAAAGTCGCCGAAGCTGATGCCGCCGGCGCTCGGCGTCGTCATCTTCCGCGGCGGCGAGGCCAGCACCGAGTACGGCCCGCTGATGGCCGGAGCGGTGCTTGTGATCCTGCCGCTCGTGCTTGCCTTCATCGTCGCCCAGCGGTGGTTTATCGAGGGGCTGACCTCGGCTTCCCTGAAATAACGATCTGGCGGACGTGCGATGCGGACCTGTTTGGCGACCTTTGTTGTTTGCGGACTGATCGGATGGGCGACGAGCCTCGCCCACGCCACCAATCTACAGGTGCTCTATGCCTTCGACCGGACGACGGCTCAGGCGCATCAGGAGATCAAGGAGCGCTTTGAAAAGGAAAATCCTGATATCACCGTCGAGTTTCTCACCGCCGCGCAGAACTACGAAGACGCCTCGCAGAGCATCATCCGAAGCGCCATGATCGGCGACCTTCCGGACGTGACGTTTCAGGGACTCAATTTGTTACGCAGTCTGGTCGACCGCGACATCGCCGTTCCGCTCGATCCCTTCATCGCGCACGACGGTGGCGCGGGCAAGCTCGGCTACGATGCGGCCATGCTGCGGGCTGGAGGATTGAACGGCAAGACCTTTGGCATTCCCTTCGCGGTTTCGACGCCTCTCCTCTATCTGAATGCCGATCTGGTCAGAGCGGCCGGTGTCGACATCAACGCCTTCCCGACGCGTTGGCAGGATATCGTCGCACTCGGCGAGAAGATCGACGATCCCGGGCGGAACATCGTCGGCTTCTATTTCCAGTGGGACATCACCGGCAACTGGATGTTCCAGAGCCTGCTGTTCGCCAATGGCGGAAGCATGATGTCGCCGGATGAGAAGGCTATCGCCTTCGATCAGCCGCCGGGGAAGGCCGCGCTCGAAACGCTGGAGCTTTTCGCGAAGGCGAAGATGCCGAACCTGCCGACAAGCCAGTCGCGATCGGCATTCATGGCCGGCAGGATCGGCATCTTCGCCGACTCCAGCTCCAATCTTGGCACGGCGATACGACAGGTCGGCAAATCCTTCGAGCTGCGGACCTTGCGCTTTCCGCTTGGTGTGGCTGATGGACGGCTTCCGGCCGGGGGCAATCTCGCGGTCATGTTGACCAGGGATCCGCAGAAGCAGGCCGCGGCGTGGAAATATATCAGGTTTGCCACGGGCCCGGTCGGCCAGACCATCATGGCCCGACATACCGGCTATCTGCCGAGCAACAGCATCGCGATCAACACGCCCGAACTGCTCGGCGATTTCTACAAGGCCAATGCAAATTTTCAGGCCAACATCGCCCAGGTTCCGATCCTGACGGGTTGGTACGCCTTTCCGGGGCCGAACGCGGTCAAGATCATCGACGTGATCAAACGGCATACCGAGGCCGTGGTCACCGGCAAGAAGACCGCCGACGAGACGATGCCTGCTTTGACCGCCGATGTTCGCAAGCTACTGGAGTGATCGGGATGACGCAGGGCCACCTCAATCTGCAAAGCGAAAGCCCCTATGACGGGCTCGCCAATTGCTACGATCGCGCGCGGCCGCATTATCCGCCTGCCGCGCTTGCAATCTTATCGGCGCAAGCGGGTGACCTCGTGGCAGACGTCGGCGCCGGCACCGGCATCTTCAGCCGCCAACTGGCGCAAACGCTTTCTAAAGCTCGCGTCATCGGCGTCGAGCCCAGCGCGGATATGCGACGTGCAGCAGAAGCGGCCTCGCGCGACATCCCGAACCTGTCCTTCGTCGCTGGAGCCGCTGAAAACCTGCCATTCCCGGACCGCAGTCTCGCGCTCGTGACGGCAGCGACGGCGGCGCACTGGTTTGACCGGCCGGTGTTCTATGAGCAGGCGTTCCGATGCCTGCGCGAAGATGGCCAACTCGCGATCGTGCAGAATGTGCGGCGCTGGTGGGACAGTCCCTTTCTGGCCGCCTATGAGCAATTGCACGAAGACACGGTGCAAGGCTATCGGCGCAACACCTTTCCGGCTGGCAGCGGCCGCTATGCGACGCTGGATGTTGCGGACGAATTGCGGCGACTCGCACTCGCAAGCGACGTGCAGGAGCACGCTTTCGGCTGGCGGATGCCCATGGAACGCGACGTGTTCATTATCTTCAGTTTGTCGTCCACCATCACGCAACAGGCGATCCGCGAGATAGGCGAGACCGCTTATCTTTCTCGCCTCGCAGAGATACTGGATCGCTGGAACGGTTCCGGCTCCTTCGACGTGCTCTATGTCACGAAGCTGGTCGTGGCTTCGAAGGGAAGGCCATCGTCATGACGTCGCCGCTCGCATCACGCATCGTGCAGATTTCCGATACCCATCTGAGCCGCCGTCGTCCGTTCTTCCATCACAATTGGGAGCTGCTCGTCGACCTTCTGGCCGCGGAGGAATACGACCTCATCGTCTGCTCCGGCGACATGACGACCGACGGCTCCGATTTTGAGGACGAGCTCGCTTTCGCCGCAGAGCAATTCCGCCGGATCAAGCGAGGGGTCCTCTTCGTCCCAGGCAACCACGATATCGGAAACAGCCTGCCGGACGTCAGGGGCGGGGAGAGTGTCATCACGGCCGAGCGGCGCGAGGCCTTTATCCGCCATTTCGGCGCGGATTTCTGGGTACGGGAGTTCGGAACGTCATTGCGCCTTCTGGGGCTGAACTCGATGCTGTTCGGCAGCGGTCTGCCCGCCGAAGCCGAGCAGAACGAGATGATTCGAGCCGCAGCCAGCGCGAGGGACGGGCGGCGCCTCATGATCTTCCAGCACAAGCCGCTCTATCTCGCGAGCGCCACGGACGACAAGCCGACGCAAGGCTCGCTATATCCCGAGCATCGCAACCGGCTGCGCCAGATGTTGTCGACGGCCGGGGAGGTGACGATCTGCTCGGGACATATCCACGACTACAAGACCGATGTCTGGGACAACCTGCAGCAAATCTGGGCGCCGTCCACCGCTTTCGTGATCGATACATCGGGCCTGCTTTACCCGCGATATGGTGTCCGACGCGTCGGCTATCTGCGTCACGTCCTTGAGGGCGGTCGACTTGGCCAGGAATTCGTCGAACCCGATTGCTTCATCGGCATGGACCTCGGGAACTGGATGCGCGCGCCCGGCGGCTTCCACGCCCGCTACGCCAAGGAACCGCTGCGCGGCCTCGTACTCGAAGAGCGCGCCGCTTGCCGGACTGAATAGCGTCAAGGGATCCGGGAAGGACCGATTCCGTCGTGGGCAAAATCGGACGGGATTATTCGTCTAATTATGTTCAGGCGCAGGTTTGGAGAAGATATCGCAGGTTTGGTTCATGTGGGGAAAGCGGTAGCGCTCCAGCAACCCGAACCCCCGACGTTCTTGGAGTTTGTTCGAGGGGCTGCGAGCGAGCCGTTGAGACGCTCACGCTGCCCGTGTGCGGGAACACCCAATGTCGGTCATGTTCGCAGCGCGTCCTGAAGCGCTCGACGCATTTTTGGGAGCAGATTGCCGTCCCGCAGGAATAGTACCGGACGAGCCCGAATCGTCGGCCGCAGAACCTGCACGACTCGATAGCACCACGGCGATCGGAGCCTCGCATTGTATTGTCCATTTTGTCTCTCCTTTGGACGTCAGGCTGCGGGCGTTTTCGTCACGCGCTTTTCACTGGTCGGCCGCGTCGCAGAGTACGTCAATTCCGTCTCCGCCCTAGTGCCTCGGTGCTGATAAAAAAGCTGTGCCCGCTCAAAAATGAATCAGCACGGGGCGCTCATCATTGGCAACCGGTCCTCCGACGATCCCCGGAACCAGCATCCCTAGATCATTCGGTTCAACCGTGATGCAAGCTTTGCAACTTTATCCGCAGCAGTCGATTGCGCCCGGGTGCAGCGCAGCTGGCCGGTGGTTGAGGACCGTAAGCGAAGGTTTAGGGCGTAAAGCTGGTCAAGCGCGTGCACTGCCGGAGGAGATCAGAAACATAAGCGAAGGCTCAATCGGGCGGGCAGATGCAGAGCGGAAATGGTCTGGCCCGGCGCGGTGGTTGCTGGTCAATTTCCAAGCTTGAGTAAATCCGCCATACGGCTCAATTCCGGAAGCGAACGGGCCTTCATCTTGCGCATCAGGTTGCTTCGGTGAACTTTCACCGTCGATTCGGTGATGCCGATATCATTCGCGATCTGCTTGTTGAGACGGCCGGCCGTAGCCTGGATCATGATCTCTCGCTCCCGGTCACTGAGCTTCTCGAACCGGTCCCTGATCTCATGGAGCGCCTTCTCACTCTCGCGACGGGCGCGGTCGCGCTCGAGGCCGGTCGCGACCGCATCAAGAAGATCCTGATCACGAAACGGCTTGGTCAGGAACTCGATGGCGCCGTCCTTCATTGCCCGCACCGTCATCGGGATGTCGCCATGCGCAGTGATGAAGACGATGGGAAAATTCCTGTGGGCCGCCGCAAGTTCTCGCTGAAGATCGAACCCGCTCGGTCCCGGCATTCTCACGTCGACAACGAGGCAGGTCGGACCCTCGGGCTCGAGATTAGCGCTGAAAAAATCGGGTACAGACGAGAATTGACGAGCATTCAAGCCGACGGTCCGCAACAATCGGCCTACCGAGTCGCGAAACTCGGCATCATCGTCAATGATCAGGACACTGGGGCTTGTGTCCGGCATTCGCGGTACCCCAATCTGGAGAAAAGGTGTTACCTCTGCGTGCCAACAGGAGCCTAGTCGTATTCCATCGGGAAGAACAGCCCCATTCTGACCTGGTACGAAGGTTCGTTCGGCTAAGCCATGGCTTAGCAGCGTCACCATTGCTTTGTGGCAAAGCCCGGCAGAGACTTCCGGTTGCGCGCAAGGGCGCTGGCAGGGGCCCGGCGCGCGATGCGCTGGAAACTGCAATGCCGAGACCTGGATTGATCTCGATTGTCGACGATGACCAGCCCTTTCGCGAATCTCTGCGAAAGCTCGTCGGGCTGCTGGGCTACTCCGTCGAGGCGTTTCCGTCGGCTGCGAGCTTTCTGGCCTCAACCGTTCTCGCCAAAACGGCCTGCCTGGTCACCGATGTCAATATGCCTGACATGACCGGCGCTGAGCTCCATGCGCATCTGACCAATGCCGGCCGCAGGATTCCGACTATTCTGGTGACCGCGTACCCGGATGAAGTCGCAAGAACCCGCGCGCTCGCGAGCGGCGTGATCTGCTACCTCTGTAAGCCCGTGGACGACGATCAGCTAGAACGCTGTTTGCGTTCGGCACTCAATTCCGAGCAGCCGTCCGTGGACTATTCATGAGCCGGCTTCGGCCGCCGGCAAAGTCAGCCGGAACACGGCGCCGCGAGGGTGATTGGCCTCTGCCCAAAGTCGGCCGCCATGCGCATCGACGATCGATCTGCAGATCGACAGTCCCATTCCGATGCCGCTGGGCTTTGTGGTGTAGAACGCTTTGAAGATGTCCTGAAGTTGTTCCTGAGCAAGCCCTGGTCCGGAGTCACGCACCTCGACCAACAGACCGTCCGGCTCGCTGAAGTCGGTGCTGATCGATAACTGGCGTGATCCCTCCATTGAACTCATTGCCTCAGCCGCGTTCAGAAGAAGGTTGAGGATGACCTGTTGCACTTGGACGCGGTCACCCCAAAGGGCGGGCATCGGGTCCCTGAAGCTGGTCCGGACAGACACATGGTTCATGTCCACCACGTTTCGGGCCATCACGATCACCTCCGTGATCGCGTCATTGATCTCAAAGCGCTCCTTTCGAGGGGGCTTCTTTCTGATATGATCACGAATTCGCGCGACGATGTCTTTGGCCCTGTCGGCATCTCTGACAACACAGGCGAGTGCGTCCATCACTTCGGGGAGATTGGGCGGGTTCATGGCCAGGAAGCGCATTCCTGCACGAGCGTTATTGCGTGCGGTGGCGATCGGATGCAGGATTTCGTGGGCAAGCGAGGCCGTCAACTCTCCCATGATGCTCAGCCGATTGAGGTGCGCGAGATCGGCCTCCAACTCCCGCAGTCGCTGATGCTCCGCTTGTGCCCGTTTTCGCTCGGTCACATCGAGCGTGGTTCCGACAACTTCGACGAGATCTCCGGCAGCAGTATAAAAAGGGTGACCGATCGTTCGAAGGTGCTTGAGCGTGCCATCCGGAAGAACGATTCGGTACTCCATCGCAAAGTCGTGCCTTTCGCGCAATGCATTCTGGAGCTCTTGGCGGGCGTTGTCGCGATCGTCCGGATGCACTCTCTGCCACCAGGCGTCGCGGCTGGGAATTTCGTCTTCCGGATCGAATCCCCAGATCCTGTAGAGCTGTTCCGACCAATACAGAGAGCGTTCTTTGTTGAAAGCGAAAGCGCCGCTGTTGCTGAGCCTTTGCGCTTCGGCCAGATAGGCTTGGCTGCGTCGGAGAGCTTCCTCCGCTTTTTTTTGCTCCGTGATGTGACGCCCGACACCGCGGTAACCGACAAAACGTCCAGCTTCATCGAACACCGGCAGCCCGGACACGGACACGAAGCGTTTACCGCCGTCAGCTGTAGGACGAGCAAGCACGAAATCTCGAAAGGGCAGGTGAGCATCAAGCGTCTCGCGATGCTTGCGCCAAGCCTCCGCGTCAGGTTCGACGTAAGGAATTTCCCAGCGGGTCTTGCCGATCTCGGAGCCGGGGGCAGGGGCGTCCGTGAGCCTTTCGGTGAACTCCTGGCGAGTGAACCGATGCTGCGCGTCGCTTTCCCAATAGACATCGAACGAGAACTGAACGAGCGTACGAAACCGTTCTTCGCTAATGCGTAAGGCCTGCTCCGCGTGCTTGCGCTCCGTGATATCGCGCGCCACGCAGGAAAACCGATGTCCGCTCTCTTCAAAATGGCCGACGTGCGCCTCCACTGGGAAGGTGCTGCCGTCCTTGCGCCGATAGCGCGTCTCGAAAGTGACGGCTTCTCCGGCGACGACGCGGTCTTTGAGTCTCTCGATGGATGCCTCATCCAGCGCAACATCGAAGTCCCGCCGATGCATCCCGATCAGTTCTTGCCTTGTATAGCCAAGGTCTGCGCAGGCCTGGCGGTTCGCATCGATCACGGTCGACTGATCGTCAAGCAGGAAGAAGGCGTCGGTTGCGTGATCCACGAAGGTGCGGAAGCGCATCTCGCTCGCGCGGAGATCCTGCTTGGCCTGCCTCAGTTCGGTGATATCCTGCATCACGCCAAATTGACGGAGCGGGCGTCCCAAATCGTCCCAGCTGACGTCGCCCTGGCTGTGCACCAGGCGGAGCGAGCCGTCCGGACGAATGATCCGATATTCTATGTCGTAGCGCGGGCCCCCAGGTACGCGCGCCGCTGCTGCGGCCTCCGCTGCTCGCGAGCGGTCTTCGGGGTGGATCAGTTCCAGCCAGCGTCCATGCCATCCCGGCAGATCGACCCGTTGCACGCCGAAGATTCGGCAGGTCTCGTCCGAAAGTGAAACGCGGCGGGTCGCGAAGTCGCGCTCCCACCATCCGACATGTGCAATATGCTCGGCCTGGGCCAGATAAATCTCGCTTCGCCGCAAGGATTGCTGCGCTGCTTCGAGATCGGCGCGCTGCTCCGCCTGACGCAGGGCGCGCCAAGTCGCCGACACCAGGCGCGAGAGTCGCGTCTTCAGAACATAATCCGTTGCACCCCGTTTGAGCGCTTCGACTGCCGCGTCTTCACCGATGCTGCCAGAGACGAAGATGAACGGCACGTCGGGAGACCGGGCCAGCGCAAGCTCGAGCGCGGACAGCCCATCGAATGACGGCAAACTGTAATCGGCAAGGATCAGGTCGAAGCGAGTCCCGCCCAGAGCTGCGGCGAATTCTTCCCGCGTTCGAGCATGGGTAAGTTCAAAGGCAAATTGAGGGGTGAGAAGCTCCTGGATGAGCTTCGCATCGCCGGTATCGCTTTCAAGAAGCAGAATGTGAAGCGGCGACGTCACCGGTTCGACTACAAGAAATTAGATTCCAAGGCGCCATAGTATGTCCTGGAGCGCTGGATGTCACTCGCGGATCCAAGCCCAGAGCAGCAGAACTATGAGCAACACGGTCCAACCTGTCGGAGATAGTTCGAGAGATCGCCGATGTGCGGACGCTCTGAAAGGAGCCTGAGCGTCTGAGACCCCGTAGTTCTACTGGGTTTTGAGGAGGTGCGCGGGCCCGAAGCTCGCACTCCATCGTGCGCATCGCGTTCCGGGCCTGTTGCAAATTGTCCGCGGCTGGCCGGCACAGCCCCGCCCGATCGACAGCGTGAGCGCAGGTCCGAGGTAGATCGGCAGCGGGGTCAGACGATCTTCGGCGGCTGTCCGAAGCGGGCGACACACTAAGCCAAGGTTTACGAGCCGATCCCCTCGTTCAGTAGATTCCCGAGGTCGCATCAAAGAACAATCAGGACCGTGTCGCACGGCGATGGCGAAAATCTCGATCGCATCGTTCATGTCAGGACCAAACAAGTGTCGATGGAAACCGTCTCAGGCCCGGTTTGTGAGTAGCTGTCAACCAAATTTAGAGCCAAGGACCGAGCCCTGATCGGCGCAGGCGTGCGGGCTTGCAGGAGAGCAGCAGATGATCATGGTTTGGATTGCCGTGCTTGCGCTCAGTATCGTGACCTACGTATTGCTCGACGGTGTTGATCTTGGCATTGGAATCCTGATGGGACTGACGCCCAACGAGGGATGGCGGCAGCGGATGTTCAATGCCGTCGGCCCGCTTTGGGACGGCAATGAAGCATGGTTGATCGTTGCAGGCGCCGTGTTGTGGGGCGCGTTTCCGATCGTCTTTTCGACGTTGATCTCGGCTTTCCAGCTCCCGATATCGCTGATGCTGGCCTGCTTGATCGTGCGTCGCGTTGCCTGCGGATGCCGTTTCAAGATTGAAGCCGCCCGCTCGATCTGTGATGCGAGCTACTGCTGCAGCTCTCTCGTCGCGGCCTTCATGCAAGGTGCGATGGTTGGCGGCCTCGTCGAGGGACTTCCTTTGTCCAGCAGTGGCTACGTAGGCGGCGCGTTTGGCTGGATCAGTCCGTTCGCCGCGGTCTGCGGTATCGGTCTGTGTTTCGGTTATAGCCTGCTCGGCGCGGCCTGGATTTTCTATAAATCCGAAGGAGGTCTGCGGGACCAGGCGCGTCAGTTCGTCGAATATAGTGCCGGCGGGCTGCTGGCGTTCTTCACCTTTCTGTTCTTGTACGCCTTCGTGGGCGACATCAGGGTGATGAGCCGTTGGCTCGATCACACCTACCTCCTGGCCATACCGGCAACTGGTCCGGTCGCGTCGTTCCTGTTGTCGGCGACGATGCACTATCGCCGCGACGACCTGGCGTTGTACGCGGGCATGATGATCTTCGCAGTCGGGTTCGCGACCCTCGCGATCTCGTTCTGGCCCTACATGATTCCGTTCTCGATCACCATTGACGAGGGGGCTGCCGCGCCCGCGCGTCTTGCTGCGATGTCGTGGTTAGGCGTCTTCGCCCTGCCGCTGCTGGCGCTGTACACGGTCACCAGTCATTCCGTCTTCCGCGGTGTCGGCAGGCGCCGTCGGGCGAGGTCATCGAGCGAAAAGAGCCAGGATACGGAGAGGGGCTGTTCGCTGTTTGCGGTCTGCATCCCGCTCTTCCAGATCTCGGCAGGCGGAGCGCGGCACCGGACCGGCGAGCAAACGAAGGTTTACGACGGTGAGGTGGCTCACACTGGCACGAACGGCGCGCCGGACGGGGCGCGCCGCGTATCGGCGACGTCGGACTGCTAAGAACAAAAGGCATCTTCTATCGAACCAGGGGCACGCTCGCCTAAGCGCCGCCTGGGCGGCTGACAAAGAAACTGTTGCGTTGCCAATTTCCTTCCCCGGCACCAAGCGAGATCCATGAATACTCCCAAGATCGCGTTGTTCATCGATGGCGCCAATCTCCACGCCACAGCCAAGGCGCTTGGCTTTGACGTAGATTACAAGCGGTTGCTACAGGAGTTTCACAGCCGCGGCATGCTCCTGCGCGCGTTTTATTACACAACGATCGCAGAGGATCAGGATCACTGCTCGGTCCGACCCTTGGTGGACTGGCTCGACTACAACGGCTACACCGTCGTCACCAAGACTGCCAAGGAGTTCACGGACTCCAGCGGCCGCCGCAAGCGGACGGGGAGCATGGATGTCGAACTCGCAGTCGATGCCATGGAAATCGCCCGATGCATCGACCAGATGGTGCTCTTTTCCGGCGATGGTGATTTTCGCGCGCTGGTCGAGGCGGTCCAGCGCCGCGGTGTCCGCGTGACGGTCGTTTCCACAACGTCGAGCCAGCCATCGATGATAGCCGACGAACTGCGTCGCCAGGCCGACGTGTTCGTGGACCTCATGGAATTGCGGACCAAGGTCGCCCGTGAGGTGGTGGTTGAGCGGTCGACTCCGCCCGAGCCGCGCGCACGATCGGCCTTGGCTCCACTGCAACGGAGTCTCGGCGGCTCGTGACCCAGGCGGAGACGATACGCACCGTTTCATCAGGTAGGTCCAGGACCTCACGATCCAGGCCGCTTCCAGGCGTCCTGTATGCCACGCCCGATTATACCACGAGCGTCAGCCGCGTCTGGCATCTGCCCACATCATGGGAGTGTCGGGCGTTCCCGGCGTTCGCCGCGGATCAACTCAACGATGCCTTTTGATTGATCTGTCGCAATGCGACTTGCTCTTCCCAGAGCCGCAATTCTATGAAATTTCGCTCAATATCCGTGAGATAGGTCTTCAGTAATCGTTCGTAGCGGTTGATGTTGTTACGGTGACTTTGGCAACGTTGGCAGCACTCTACAAACGCCATCTTGATCCACCCTGTTATTCGTCCATTCGCACCATTGGCTTCTAATTTCCCTGAAGGCAGTCGTCGAAATGACCAGCGGCCTTCATTTACACGTATTAATACAGGGACTGATTAGTTGCGTCTGCCAGGAAGTGAGCATAGCGCTGCTGAAAAACAAGGTAAAAATGTGAAACTTTCGCGACAAAGATCGTGCAGATTCGTTTACTGCACCGAAATCGCGTGGTGCGAGTGCGAAAGCGAAAATGTCGAAGCTGAAACCGAAGATCATTTCGGCTGCAACCGAAGTTCCATTGTATGAGGTTCCCAAACGAAACTCTCTGCCATCGCCGTCGACACCAAGCTGGCCGAGCAGGGTGATGGGGTCGACGATCCGGTGGCGCCGAGCCGTTTGCTGATCTGCACGAGCAACTTGCCCGATGCCCCCGAAGCCGAATGGACGAGCGCCGTGGTAGCCGGTCCAAACCGGCCGAGATCGCAGGGGGGCAACCCGTGGGAACATCGCCGCCGACATCGACACCAGCGGCGAAAGCCTTCGGCCAGGCACAGCAACGTCGACACCTCGATTTCATCCGCGCTAGCAGGGAGGATCAGCCAGCCCGTGCCGTGCGCTGCACATGATCGACATCGAAACGGGCGTCGGCCATGCTGACGAGGCCCGCGCTGACGGCGAGCCAGACGAGATGCGCGTCGTTGTTTGCTCCGATCTTGCTCTTGATGGCGTAATGATGATTGCGGACCGTCTTTTGACTGAGATTGAGCAGGTCGGCGATCGCGTTGCTCGTCATTCCCGAGGCAAGCAGGCGCAGAATTTCTGTTTCGCGCGCGCCTAAGTGCTCCACCACGCTTCGCGGCCCGGCCAGCCGGTCGGCCGCGACGGCGCGCGCGATGTCCTCGCTCAAGAACCGTCCTCCGCCCGCGACGGTCCTCACCGCGCTCAGCAGGTCTTCCGGTTTGGTGCTCTTCGTCACGTATCCCGATGCGCCGGCCTCGAACGCCTTGAGCGCGAAAGCCGGGCCGGCGTGCATACTGAAAGCGAGCACCCGGGCGTCCCCGTCCCACTGCCGGATATGACGCACCGCCTCAAGGCCGCTGGCGCCGGGCAGGGCGATGTCCATGATCGCAACGTCTGGACGGTGGTCCTTGTAGGCGCAATAGGCCTGCATCGCGTCGTCGGCTTCGGCGCACACCTCAAATCCGGCCTGGCGCTCGAGCAGCCGGCGATAGCCTTCGCGGACCACAGGATGATCGTCGACGAGCAGGATGCGAACCGGGGTCATGGGCCGGCTCCGTGGAGGGCTTGCGCAGGCCCCGGTCCCATCAGCGGCATGACCGCCGACAGACGAAGGCCGCGGGCGGCCTTGCCGATCGACATGCTGCCGCCGCGGGCTGCGACCCTTTCCCGGATGCCGAGGATGCCATGGCCATGACGCGGATCGACGCACACCGCATCGCCGCCGCCATCGTCCTCCACCGTCAGGGCGATCGTTCCAGCGCCGACGGTAGCGCACTCGACGCTCAACGCCACCTCCGTCGGCGAGCCATGGCGCACCGCATTGGTCAGGCATTCCTGGGCGATGCGGTAGACGTCGATCGCCACTTGCTTCGGCAAGGCAGCTAGCTCGCCGATCACGTTCAGGCGAAACACTGCGCCGGCGGCCGCCCGCATGTTGTAGTCGCCTACGAGCTGCCGCAGGCTGGCTTCGAGCCCGATTTCCTCGACGTCCTGAGAACGCAGCCGCACCAGCGCGCTGCGTAGGTTCTCCATCATCTGGCGCTGGATGCGGGCGATGGCGCGGGCATCGTCGGCAAGGTCGGCGCGCGTGGGCGATGCACCGGCCTCGATGCTCGCCGCCAGTGCCGCCGTTGCCGTCAGGCATTGCCCGAACTCGTCGTGGAGATCCCGCGCCAGCGACCGGCGCTCCTCTTCCTGCACCTGGAACAGACGCGCGGTGAGCGCCGTGCGGGCCGCATTGGTGCGAGCCAGCGCAGCCGAGAGCTCGTTGACGGCGCGCGCGATCAGATTGAATTCGGCGGTGCGGAAGCCGGGCAGGCGCCAGCCGAGATCGCCCTGCTGCAGCCGGCGCAGCCCATCGATGATGGCGCGCGCCGGGATCAGCGCGTGTCCGATCGTCATCGCAGCGAACACGGCGATGGCTGCGGCCATCGCCGCGGCGACTCCGGTGACCACGGAAACCTGCCGCCATGCCAGCCGGAGCGCGGCCTCCGGCGCCGCCGCGGCGACGATGAAGCCGGCGTTCCAGTCGCGTACGGTCAAGGGCCGTCTCACTGGTGTTGGTGGGCCGAACAGCAGATCGAACGCGGCGGCAAACAGCCGCGGTGCCGGCGGCCCGAGCGCCTCGATCTGGCTACACAATTGCCGCGGCGCCTCGCCGGGCGAATCGAACGTGACGCAGTTTCCCGGCGAAACAACGCTCGCAATGGTCAGCGTCTGCCAGTCGGAAATCGGAAGGAGCATCTCCCGGCTCATGCCGTCGCGCCACAGCAGCTTCTGCCAGTAAAGGCTCTCCAGGCGCTGGCCGACCCGTTCTGCGGTAGCCGCGGCGTCGGCATCGATCGCGTGGTGCGCATCGATCATGACCCATGCCACCGCGATGCTAAGGCAGACGGCGACCACCGCAACGAGCCGTCCGATGAGGTGCAACAGGAGGTGCATGGTTGCGCTCCATATCCTCTGGTTACGCTCCGTGTTGGACTCGTCGATTTGGCGCCGATCTCCGCCTCGTTGGCAAGGGCGGAGATCGCGATCGGGCAAAATGCCCGGTCTCGCCGCGTGCCTCGTGAGGCGCGAACAAATCCGGGGCTGTATCGGATTGCGGCTGTCGGGGCAGCTGCCCACGCCAACCCGCTCCGTCACCCAGGGCACCATGCCCAGCCATATCGGGCAACGGTCTCAAGCCTTGCTGCGCCCGCTGCGCTAGGCCTCTGCGACGGCGCGAACGAATAGCCAGGGAGGCCCCGATGTGCGGATTGCTTGACCATGCCGGCTGCTCTCACGGTGCAGACGGACTCAATCGGCGTTACCTGCTGAAGCGGCTCGTGGCGCTGGGCCTGACGGTGCCGCTCGCGACCCTCGTCCTCGATCGCAGAGCAATGGCGGCGATCGGCTTTCTCGACCGCGCGGAGCTCGTTGATGGCGTGACGGCGCTCGTCGCCAGGGCCAAATCCCCCGAGCTCCGCGAGGCCCACGTCTTTGATCTCGTCGGCAGTGAGCTGCCGTGGAAGGATCTCGGGATCACCCTCGCCAAGGGGCAGGAGGTGACGTTCCTGATTGGCGGCCGGGTCTGGCTCGCCCGTGACCAGGACCTGTGGGTCGAGCCTGGGGTCGCGTTTCATGTCCGGACCCGGGGCACCCGCCCCATGTTCAATCCGATGAGTAACACCGGAACGATGACGGCGGCCGCCGACGGTCCGCTCGAAATGGCGCGCTCGCTCGTCGAGTTCAAGGATGCAGGCGGCGAGCTGGCAGTGCCGAAGGACGAGTACGCCAAGGCGGACGCGCACATCTATGGCGTCGCGCTCGTCTGGCGCGGCAGCGCAATCGCCGGCCTAACCAGCCTGCTCGGCCACGGCGACGTTGACGGCATCCTCGGCGCCGAGCTGGCGCGGATCCAGTCGCCTCGTAAGCTGCCCGCGGGCTGGCACAACTTCTTCATGCTGGGCGGCGGGCCGGTCATCTTCAATGACATCGGCAACGGGGCGATCTCCGTCGAGCCGCTGAAGAACGCGGGCATTCTGCAGCGTCCTGTCGGTATCGAGCTCAAGCCGCAGACCAAGCTGAGCTGGCGCTGGATCGTCGAGGAATTGCCGTCGCGGCTGCCGGAAAACCAGCTCACCTCGCACGACTATCTCTCGATCGCCGCGGAGTTTGATGACGGCCAGGACCTCACCTACTTCTGGAGCTCGAGCCTTCCGATCGGCACTGCGTTCCGCTGCCCGATCCCGCGCTGGACGCCGCTGGAGTCGCACATGGCGGTCCGCAGCGGTCTCGCCGATCTCGGCAAGTGGGTCAGTGACGAGCGCGACATTTATGCCGACTACAAGGAGCACATCGGTGGCGCAGCCAAGTCCGTCGTAAACGTGTGGCTGCTTGGTGTCTCTCTCTTCCAACGCCGCAGCGGCTCGTGTCGCTTCGCCAATATTCAAATCACCCAGCCAGGCGCTGAACCCCTGAAGCTCTAAGACATCGCGAGTGTGAATCGCGCTGCAAGGCTCTATGACATCAGCGACAGCGGCTGTTGCGCTCCACACCTATGCAGGCGAGGCGAGGGGCGGACCAGCTGCTGTGGCAAGCACGGGGCTTGCCAACCGTCCGAAAACACACCGTGCGTCAATGATCGATCTGCGCAGGACAAGTTGGCAAACTCGTTGAACCCTGAAGAATCGCTATGGTCCTGCTAGGGAGCGCCAGCCTTGATCTTGTCGTTCCCCAAACTCTCAAGCTTGCGAAAGCATAGGCTACGGCGAGAGTGTGTGGTGAGGGATGCGTCGGTTGGTTCGTCTCTTCAGATGTGGCGGGAGCGGTAGCTAGTATTCAGGCTCTTAAGTCAACTGGTGCACATATGGGCGAACTGATCCGATTTGTGCCAAAGTCTGAGCGCGACCGAGAGCGCCTCATTCGAGAAGCTCGCGCAATCTATGACAGCATCTTCCCGCCAGCTAATCCAACTGGCGAAAAGCAGAGAGATGCCCCGGAGAGTCCACCCTCGGCGGCGCTGGGACCGCCTCAGCTATGACGGCGGACGACGGCGATTAAAACATCATTACCTCGAGCTTCGAGGGGAGCTCGCTGCGGCATGCTGAAATTCAGCACTTCGCGCTATGCATAGTTTTGACGCATGGTGGTGCGATTTAATGCAGTTGTCGCTCTTAGAACAGTCTTGACAGATTGCTGGTTCTAGACGACCGTTGCAATACGCGTTGGGCAACGGTTGCCCGCTAACGCAATGAGTTCAGATCATTTCCAACACCGCGCCACTGAGGTGCGTTTGGTTGGTGGCGAGGGCGCCCTCGGCTTTACGGCCGGCGGGCGCTTTTTTCGTTTCGGGTTCAGGTATGGCGCGGAAGCAGCTTCGGATCGGTGTGATGTTCTCGACGACGGGGCCCTACAGCGTCGTCGCACGATCGATGCTGAATGGGGCACTGCTGGCGTTCCGCGAGGTCAATCAGTCTCAGGATGTCGTCGTGCTGGAGCCGGTCGTCGTCAACCCATCCGGCGATCTCACGCAATATCGCGAGCTCAGCCTCGACCTCCTGAAGGCAGGCATACGGCAAGTGGTCGGCTGTTATACCTCCTCGAGTCGGAAGGAGGTCATTCCCTGCTTTGAGAAGCACGACGGCCTGCTGTGGTACCCGTCGCACTATGAAGGCTTCGAAAGTTCCGACAACGTCATCTATACCGGCGCGGCTCCGAACCAGCACGTGCTGCCGCTGGTCGACTATCTCGTCTCCGGTGTCGGCAAGCGCGCTTTCTGCGTCGGCTCCAACTACATCTGGGCGTGGGAGAACAACCGGATATTCCGTGAGGCCTTGATCGCGCGGGGCGGGGCGGTTGTGGCCGAACGGTACCTCCCGGTCGGCGACACTGAGTTCGACCAGGTGATAGCTTCAATCCTGGAGCAGCGCCCGGACTTCGTGTTCAACAACCTGATCGGTACCAGTGCCTATGCGTTCTTCCGAAATTTCCGTGCGGCGTGCCGCAGCGCCGGTATCGACCAGGCCAACGAGATTCCGGTCGCAAGTTGCACATTGTCCGAGCCGGAACTTGGGGAAATCGGTTCCGACGCCGTCGACGGACACTTGTCGTCGAGCGTCTACTTTTCGTCGCTTAGAACGCCCGAAAACTTGCAGTTCATGCAGGCCTACTTGGAGAGTTTCCCGGACGGGCCGGTAGCATCGGCGGATGCGGAAGCGTCCTACATCGCGGTCAAGCTCCTGGCGGCAACGTTGGCGCAGGTCGGTAATGACGAAGCCCGCGCCGTGCGGGGAGCTGTCGCGAACCGGCGTCTGGCTGCGCCGCAAGGCGAAGTGAGGATCGATCCACAGACCTTCCACGCCTGGCTCACCCCGCGCATTGGACGTTCCTTGGCCAATGGTCAGTTCGAGCTGCTCCTGGAGGCGCGCCAGCCGATCGCGCCGGATCCCTATCTGGTTCAGTCCTCGCCGCGTTTTGCGACTGCGATGCATCCTCCATTGCTCCGAATGGTGAAGTCATGACCTTCCGACTGCTGCAGAACTTCAAGGGCAGCCGCGCGCTCGTGATTTCCCGGCTATCGGGACGGGAGAGCACGCTGGAGACGACGCTGGCCAAGCTCGGCGTGGCTTGCGAGTTTCCCGAGATTGCGGATGGTCGGGCACAAATCGATATCACGGCATTGTCGCCGGATCGCGATATTCTGTTCGTCGACGGCGATCTCGATGAGGCCATTGCGATCGATGTCGATCCTGCCTCGAAGCTGCCGCCGGTTCCGGTGATCGGGATTGTCGGTGTCGAGGCGCCGGGCCGGCTGAAGGCGCTGCTCAACCTCGGTGCGACCGCCTTCCTGCGCAAGCCGGTTCATGGGGGCGCGGTCTATACGGCGCTGTTCATGGGGATTAACCAGTTCCTCCTGCGCGCAGATGCGCACGCACGGTTGCTCGACCTCGAGGAACGTCGCCGCGGACGTCGCGCGGTGCTCCGCGCGACAATTCTCATGATGCGCGAGCAGGGCCTGGATGAAGACGCAGCCTATTCCCAGCTTCGTCGTGAGAGCATGCGCAGACGGCAGAGCTTGGAGCACTTCTGCGAGGAACTTCTGAGCAGATGGGCGAAGCCGCCCGACACCTCCGACCGCACGACCAGCATCACGCTGCAAGGCGGCAACAAGCAAGCGATGTAGGAGCATCATGATGACCAGATCTGTAGTGCGGGGGCTGCGTGCCGCAGCCCTCACGGGGACGCTTGTCCTTACGTCAGGCGCGTTCGCCGCGGAAAATCCGATCAAGCTCGGGGTGCTGGAGGACCAGTCCGGCGACTTCGCCGCGGCGACCATCGGCAAGGTCCATGCGATCCAGCTCGCGACCGACGAGATCAACAAGGCCGGCGGCATCATGGGCCGCCCCTTGGAGCTCGTGACCTACGATACCCAATCAGACAATACCCGCTACCAGGAGTTCATGCGGCGCGTGCTGCAGCGGGACAAGGTCGACGTGGTGTTTGCCGGCTTCTCCTCGGCGTCGCGGGAGGCTTACCGGCCGATCGTCGACCAGTTCAACGGTTTCGCGTTCTACAACAACCAGTATGAAGGCGGCGTCTGTGACGGACACATGATCGTCACCGGGGCGGTGCCGGAGCAGCAGTTCTCGACGCTCATTCCCTACATGATGCAGACCTACGGCAAAAAGGTCTACACGCTCGCCGCCGACTACAATTTCGGCCAGATCTCGGCCGAGTGGGTGCGCAAGATCGTCAAGGAGAACGGTGGCGAAATGGCGGGCGAAGAGTTCATCCCGCTCGGCGTGTCGCAGTTCTCGCAAAGCATCCAGAACATCCAGAAGGCCAAGCCGGACTTCGTCGTCACGCTGCTGGTCGGCACCGCGCAGGCCTCGTATTACGAGCAGGCAGCCGCGGCCAACGTCAACCTGCCGATGGCATCCTCAGTCAATGTCGGGCAGGGCTACGAGCACAAGCGCTTCAAGCCGCCGAGCCTGAAGGACATGTATGTCACCACCAACTACATCGAGGAAATCGACTCGCCGAAGAGCAAGGAGTTCTACGCCAAGTTCAAGGCCAAGTTTCCGAGCGAGCCCTATGTGAACCAGGAGGCCGAGAACTCCTATCTGGCGGTCTATCTGTACAAGCAGATGGTGGAGCGGGCGAAGTCGACCAAGCGCGATGAGATCCGCAAGGTGATCGCGCAAGGCGACGTCTGCATGGACGCGCCGGAGGGCAAAGTCTGCATCGACCCGAAGAGCCAGCACATGTCGCATACGATCTATCTTGCCAAGGTCGGCGCCGACCATTCGATCTCGTTCCCCAAGGTCTGGGAAGACATCAAGCCCTATTGGCTCGGCGAGGCCGGCTGCGACCTGACCAAGAAGGATCCGATGGCGCAATACACGCCGTCGAATCCGCCGCCGAAGCCCTGATCGGCGGAAGCATCGCCCCGGCGCCCCTCATGCCAGGGCGATGCTTGCATGCTGCGACGTCGTCGCCTCCCTTGACCCCCGCACAAACCGATCGAGACATGGATATCGCGACCCTGGCATTCTCCGCGCTCTATCAATTCGGCGACGCCTTCGCCTTCCTGGTGCTGTCGGCCTGCGGCCTCGCGGTCATCTTCGGCATGATGGGCGTGATCAATCTCGCGCATGGCGAGTTCATCATGTGCGGCGCCTATGTGACCGCAGCGACCGTGCATGCCGGGCTGCCGCTCCCGCTCGGCATTCTCTGCGGCACGCTGGTCGCCGCGCTGGTCGGCGTATTGGTCGAACTGCTGGTGATCCGGCATCTGTATGACCGTCCGCTTGATACCATCGTTGCCACCTGGGGGTTGAGCCTGATCGCCACGCAAGGCACGCTGATCTTGGTCGGGTCGACGATGGCCGGGGTCGGCACACCGTTCGGCAGCTTCCAGGTCGGCGCCTATTCCTATTCGGTCTATCGCATCGTGCTGTTCCTCGCAGCACTCGCGGTGCTCGGCGCGCTCTATGCGCTGTTCAATTGGACCCGCTTCGGCGTGCTGGCGCGCGCCACCATCCAGGTGCCGCACATGGCCGCTGCGCTGGGGGTCGACACCCGCCTGATCTACAGCCTCACGTTCGCCTGTGGGGCAGGGCTCGCCGGTCTCGCGGGTGGTCTCTATGCGCCGACCATGACCCTGGTGCCAACAATGGGCGCGACCTTCATCATGGAGGCGTTCGTCACCGTGGTCATCGGCGGTGCGGACGTGTTCCTCGGCACCGCGCCGGCCGGTGGCGTGCTCGCGGTGGTGAAATCGGCAATGACGTCCTGGCAGGGACAATTGTTCGGCCAGATCGGACTGCTGATCGCCGTCATCATCGTGGTCCGGGTGCTGCCCAAGGGCATCTCCGGCTTCGTCCTGCGCGAGCGGACCTGAGGAGGCGATCGTGAGTGCCATGGTCTCGCTGTTCCGCCGTCTCGAAGGTCCGCAGACCCTCGGTCGCGGTCGCGGCTTCTGGTCCCTGTTCGCACTGGTGCTGGCGGGCGCCGTTGCCTATCCGCTCTTCAGTGATGGTTACACGGTCGGCAACACGGTCTACTTCTTCGTCTGGGTGTTCATCGCGCTCAGCCTGAGCCTGATCTGGGGTTATGGCGGCTCGCTGTCCTTCGGCCAGACCGCCTTCTTCGGCATTGCGGGGTATGGCTACGGCATCCTGACCATCAACTTCGGTGCGGGCTATGGTTTCACCTGGGTCGCGCTGTTGCTCGCGATCGCTGTTGCGGCGCTGTTTGCGCTGCTGCTCGGCTATTTCATGTTCTTCGGCCGCATCGCCGGCGTGTTCCTGGGGATTGTCACCCTTGCGGTGACCCTGATGCTCGAGCGCTTCATGGCGCAGACGGCGGGTCCGGAGTGGCACATCGGCGCCGCGCGTCTGAATGGCTTCAACGGTATGAGCGCGATGCCGCCGCTGACGATTCCCTGGTTCGATGAGCCGATCGTGCTGTTTGCTGATGTCGGTCTCTATTACGTCGTGCTCGGCATGCTGGTTGTGGTCTATCTCGGTTTGCGCGTCCTGATGAACTCGTCGTTCGGCAATGTCATCGTCGCCATCCGCGAGAATCCCGAACGCGCGGAGATGCTGGGCTACGACATCAGGAAGTATCAGCTGATCACCTTCGTGATCGGCGCGGCGCTCGCCGGGCTGTCCGGCGTGCTCTACACGGTATGGGGCCAGTATATCACGCCCTCCAGCATGGGCATGACCGCAGCGGCGTTGCCGTTGATCTGGGTTGCGGTCGGCGGCCGCAGCGATCTCACCACCACGGTCATCGGCACGCTGGTGGTGCTATCTGGCTTCCAGGCGCTCACGATCTACGGCAGCCAATATGCGCTGGTGTTCATGGGCGTGCTGCTGGTTGCGACCGTCCTGGTCGCGCCCAACGGGCTGGTGCTCGGCATCATCAACTGGATCACTCGGCTCGCCAGGCGCCGCAAGCAGGAGGCGGCGTGATGGCGCTCCTGCAATTGCGTGACCTCAACAAGCATTTCGGTGGCCTGCACGTGACGAACTCCGTCAATCTCGTGCTGGAGCAGGGCGAGATCCATTGCCTGATCGGCCCGAACGGCGCCGGCAAGAGCACGCTGTTCCGGCTGATCCTCGGCGAGCATCAGCCCGGCAGCGGCCAGATCTGTTTCGCCGGAGAGGACATTACGGCGCTGAAGTCCTTCGCGCGAATCCGCCGCGGGCTGTCGGTCAAATTCCAGGTGCCGGGTGTGTTCAAGGGGCTCTCGGTGCGGCAGAATCTCGAGATCGCGTTGCAGAGCCGGCTTCATGGGGGCGAGCTCGTGCAGGAGATCGACCGGCTGCTTGCTTTTCTCGGGCTTGCCGCCGAGCAGGCGCAGACCGCTGGCAATCTCAGCCACGGCCAAAAGCAATGGCTGGAGATCGGCATGGCGATCGCGCTGAAGCCGCGCCTCTTACTGCTGGACGAGCCGACCGCCGGCATGTCGCCGGAGGAGACGCACATGACGGGTGAGATGGTGCGGCGGCTGAATGCGTTGGGCATGACCGTGCTTGCGATCGAGCACGACATGGCTTTCGTGCGCCAGGTCGCCCAGCGCGTCACGGTGCTACATCTCGGTCAGGTGTTCGCGCAGGGTTCGATCGACGAGATCGTGGCTGACGAACGCGTCGCGGCGATCTATCTGGGGCAGACCCATGCTTGAGGGTGCGCGCAAGGAAGTCATCCTCACTACGCTCGGCCTGCGCGCCGGCTATGGCGGCAAGCCGGTGCTGCAGGGATTGGAGATCGAGGTTCGCGAGGGCGAGATCGTTGCGGTGATCGGCCGCAACGGCGTCGGCAAGTCTACGCTGATGAAGAGCCTGATCGGTCTGGTGCCGGCGATGTCGGGGTCGATCGTCTATCGCGGCGAAGCGGTGGAATATCTGCCGGCGCACAAGCGGGCGCGGCTCGGAATGGGCTATGTGCCGCAGGGCCGTGACGTCTTTCCGCGACTGACTGTGGGCGAGAACATTGCGGTCGGCGCAGCCGTGAAACGCGGAGGGGTGCCCGAGCGGGGCAAGCAGCGCATCCTCGAAGCGTTTCCGATCCTGAGGGAGCGCTGGAACCAGCGCGCCGGCACCATGTCCGGCGGCCAGCAGCAGCAGCTTGCGATCGGCCGCGTCCTGATTGCTGATCCCCATCTGATCCTGCTGGACGAGCCATCGGAAGGCATCCAGCCCAACATTGTCCAGGACATCGCCCGTAACATGGTCGAGCTCAACCGCCAGACCGGCGTGACGATCATCCTGGTCGAACAGAATCTCGACATGATCCGCGCCATGGCGCAGCGTTGCTACGTCATGGACAAGGGTCGCATTACCGCGAGCCTCGCGCGCGAGGCTCTCGATGACGAGGTTGAGATGCGTCGTCATCTTGCAGTCTGATTTACCAAAGAGCCAGAACGAGAAGAGATCGAGAAGGAGCATGACAATGGCTTGGCAGACGGAGTCGATCATGGCGCGCAAGGGCGTGGCCAAGGGCGTGCGCGGTGCGCACCACGTGATCACCGAACGGGATCAAGGCAAGTACCATTATGTCTACGGCCCGTACGTCGATCCCATCCTGACCGTCGATCCGGGCGCTGTGGTCTCCGCCGAAACGCACGACGCATTCGAGGGCGCGATCAGGCATGAGACCGACAGCCCGTCGAAGATCCTCAACTTTCCATTCCTCAACCCGCAGAACGGCCCCGTATATGTCAATGGGGCGGAGAAGGGCGATACGCTTGCGGTCTATATCGAGAGCATCGTGCCTCGCGGGCCGCAGCCACGCGGCACCACCGTTGTCATGCCGGATTTCGGGGGCCTGGTCTCGACCGGCAATACGGCCTTGCTCAACCCTGCGCTGCCGGAAAGGGTCAAGAAGCTGGAGATCACGCTGGAAGGCGGCACCAAATGGAACGATAAGATCACGCTGCCCTATGAACCGTTCATCGGGACCATCGGCACCTCTCCGGAGATCGAGGCGATCTCTTCGCTGGTCCCGGACTATTATGGCGGCAACATGGATCTGCCGGACGTCGGCGTCGGCGCGGTGATCTACCTGCCGGTCAATACCAAAGGCGCGCTGCTCTATCTCGGCGACTGTCACGCCGCGCAGGGCGACGGCGAGCTTTGCGGTGTCGCCATCGAGCATCCGACCGTGACAACGGTTCAGGTCGATCTCATCAAGAACTGGACCATCGCCTGGCCGCGGCTGGAGACCAAGGATTTCATCATGACCATCGGCTCGGCGCGGCCGATGGAGGATGCCGCGCGGATCGCCTATCGCGAGCTGTGCCGGTGGATGGCGGCAGACTACGGGTTTGAAGAGATCGAGGCCTATATGCTGCTGACCCAGGCCGGACGCATCAGGCTCGGCAACATGGTCGATCCGAAATACACCCTCGGCGCTTCGATCAAGAAGTCGTTCCTGGTCTGACGGGAGCGGCGGGATGTCGTCGGAATACAAAGTTGCGGCGGTCCAGTTCGAACCTGTCATGTGCGAGAAGGAGCGCAACATCACGCGCCTGCTCGAACTATGCGAGCAGGCGGCCGCCGCAGGCGTGCGGCTGATTGTTACGCCTGAGATGGGGACGACCGGCTATTGCTGGCACGATCGCGCCGAGGTCGCGCCTTTCGTCGAGAAGATCCCAGGTTCGACCACGCATCGCTTCGCGGCATTCGCCCGCCGTCACAACTGCTACGTCGTGATTGGGATGCCTGAAGTCGATGACGACGACATCTATTACAATACGGCGGTGCTGATCGGTCCTGACGGCGTGATCGGCCGGCACCGCAAGACCCATCCGTATATTTCCGAGCCGAAATGGGCGGCTTCAGGCGATCTCCATAATCAGGTGTTCGAGACCGGGATCGGGCGTATCGCGCTCCTGATCTGCATGGACATCCACTTCCTCGAGACCGCGCGGCTGATGGCGCTCGGCGGTGCCGACATCATCTGCCACATCTCGAACTGGCTCGCCGAGCGGACCCCGGCACCTTACTGGATCAGCCGGGCGTTCGAGAACAGCTGCTATGTGATCGAGAGTAACCGCTGGGGGCTGGAGCGTACCGTGCAGTTCTCGGGCGGCAGCTGTGTCATCGCACCTGATGGCAGCATCGTCGCCGTGATCGACAAGGGCGACGGCATCGCTGCGGCCGAGGTCGATCTCGCGACAACACGCCAGAGACGTGTGCTCGGCGAAGCGGTGTTCGCCCAGCGACGGCCGGAGCTCTATGCGGAGCTGCTCACCAACACTTTTAGCTGGAACCCTCACGAGTTCTTCGGCCTTTATGGTCATCAGCCGTGGCCGGCGGGAAAGCGCTCGCGCGTGAGCGTCGCGCAATTTGCACCGAGGGCTGATGTCGACACGAACCTGGCCGAGATCGCTGTCCTCGCCCGCCAAGCCAAAGCTGACGGCGCCGAACTCGTGGTGTTTCCCGAACTCGCCGCAACTGGTCTGTCCGATCCGCCTGCCGCTGCGCAGCCCATCCCGGGACCCGTTACGGACCGATTGGCGGCCCTCGCGGCTGAGCTTGGGCTGTTCGTCGTGTGCGGCCTTGCGGAGCGTGCCGGCGATGATCTTTACAACAGCGCCTGTCTGGTGGCGCCGGACGGCGTTATTTCGGTGTATCGCAAGACGCATCCTGGTCACGAGGACCGGAGTTGGGCACGTGCCGGCGAGGGCTGGACGGTGGTCGATACGCCGCTTGGACGCATCGGCCTTTTGATCGGGCATGATGCGCTGTTTCCGGAAGCAGGGCGGGTGCTGGCGCTGCGCGGTTGTGATCTCATCGCGTGCCCCGCAGCCTTAACGGGCACTTTCACCGCGTCGCATGAGGGCACCATAGTGACGCAGCCTGCGCCGATCCCGACCGGCGCCGATCCCTATCACTGGCATCATTTCCGGGTGCGGGCAGGTGAGAACAATACATTCTTCGCGTTCGCCAATGTGCATGATCCGGAGCGCGGCTATCCCGGCTTGAGCGGCGTATTTGGCCCAGACACCTTCGCATTCCCGCGTCGGGAAGCCATCGTCGGCAACGGCGAGAGGATCGCGGCGGCGGAGATCGACACCGGCAATCTCGACAGTGTCTATCCGACCAATGTCGTCAGGCGGAAAGATCTCGTGGCCATGCGCATGCCTCACAGCTACCGAGACCTCGTGAGAACGCAGCCCGGTAATCGATGATATCGTTTGCAAGTTGTCGACGCGCGGAGTGACAACGACTCCGTTTGTCAGGGTTCGAAGACACCGAAACAAGAGGGGTTGATGATGGATCTGGGCCTGAAGGGAGCGAAAGCTCTGGTGACCGGTGCAACGAAGGGGATCGGCCGGGCAATCGCGGAAACGCTCGTGGCTGAGGGCGCCGATGTCGGCATTTGCGCGCGCAACGCAGCCGAGGTCGAAGCCACAGTGGCCAAATTGAAAACTGCCGGAGCGACGGCGGCCGGCAAGGCGCTCGACGTTGCCGACGGCCCAGCTTTGAAATCCTGGGTGACCGAGATGGCCGACGCGCTCGGCGGCATCGATATCGTCGTCGCCAGTGTGAGCGCGCTCGCGATCGGCCAGGACGACGAGAGCTGGAGCAAGGAATTTGCCACGGACATGATGGGCACGGTCCGGCTCGTCGACGCCGCCATGCCCTATCTCGAAAAGAGCAAGCAAGGCGCGATCGTGACGATTTCCAGCGTATCTGGACGCGAGATCGATTTCGCCGCCGGTCCCTATGGCACGTTCAAGGCGGCGATCATCCACTACACCCAAGGGCTCGCCTATCAGCTGGCGCCCAAGGGCATCCGAGCCAACACGGTCTCGCCGGGGAACACCTATTTCGAAGGTGGGGTGTGGAACAATATCAAGGACAACAACCCCGAGCTTTACAGCGCGGCGCTGGCGCTCAATCCGACCGGGCGCATGGGCACGCCGCAGGAGATGGCCAACGCGGCGGTCTTTCTGGCGAGCCGCGCCGCAAGCTTCATTTCCGGGACCAATGTCGTGGTCGACGGAGCCCTGACTCGAGGCGTGCAGTTTTGAGCTCGTTACGGTGCATGCGCCAATGTCAGTACTAGCAGATATGACGTTCGTCGATGTCAGGCGAGACAGGGTGATACGAGCGTGGGCGACGAACACATAATGAGTGTGAGTGCCAATCAATCAAGGATTGGCTATGTCGCTGGTCCCTTTCGACCGCTCGATCATGTCGAGCGCCGCCACCGCGGCCGCATTGATGTGATCGACGCAACATCGCTCGGCGAGATCGGGATCGCCGTTCTGGATCGCGCGCCAGATCGCGGTGACTTCGCGCAGGCTTTTGTTGATCCGCTTCGGCTGCGACATCGAGGTGATCCGCAGCAGTTGAATGCGGTCGTGCAGAGGCTTGAGCATGCGCTCGATGAAGGCGTTGCGGCAGCCGCCGATCAGCGCGGCGTAGAAGTCGGTCTTGGCCTGAAGGCATCCGACCAGGTCCTGCTTGGCCGCGGCCGCCTTCAGCCGTGTCAAAGCTTCCCCGATGCGGCGCGCCACCTCCGGATCATGAAGCCGGGCGCATTCGCGTCCCGCAAATCCTTCGAGAACCGCGCGCGCCGCGTAGAGCTGTCGTGCTTCCTCCAGGCTGATTGTCGAGACCACCGGGCCGCGATGCGGCACCGTCTTGACCAGCCCGTCAGCCTCCAGGGCGCGCAGCGCTTCGCGAATCGAGGGGCGGCTGACGCCCATCATCTCGCAGAGTTCGCGCTCGACAAGGCGCTGGCCCGGCTTGAGCGTGCCGGACATGATCGCCCCGCGCAGCTTTTGCGCGACCATCGCACGGACGGTCGGAACGTCCTCGATGCGGAGTGTCGACTGCAATTTGCCACGTCTTTCCATGTTCGGACCCTGGTTGGGAAATTCAGTACCGGTTTACAGGCAGAATCATCATTTCGGCAATTTGAACATGGGCGGGCTGGTCAAGGGCGAAGACGATCGAGCGTGCAATATCGGCAGGCTCGAGCGCCATCTTGAACTGGTCGAAATAGTCCTGTTCCTTCGACTTGTCGCCGCGATAGCGGGTGAGGATGATATTGGTCCGGGTCAGGCCGGGCTGGAGCTCGGTTACCCGGATCGCCGTTTCCGCCAGCTCGCCCCGGAGCGTTTCGGTGAACATGTGCACGCCCGCTTTGCTGGTGCTGTAGGCGGCCATGTCAGGGACGATCCGGACTGCATTGATGGAGCTGATGTTGACGACATGGCCGGCGTTGCGCCGGACCATGTCGGGCAGAATCGCGCGCGTCACACGCATCAAGCCGATCAGGTTGGTCTGGATAATGTTAGACCAGTCGTCGGCCGAGCCGACATCGAAGCGCGTTCGGCCGCCGATATCGTGGCCGGCATTGTTGATGAGGACGTCGACCGGCTTGAATGGCTTTGGAATCGCGTCCGGTAAGCGATCGACTGCCTGGGGATCGCTGACATCGAGCTGGATCGGAAACACGGCGCTGCCTGCTGTCGCCGCCAGCTCCTGAAGCGCCTTGGCATCGCGGTCGACCAGCACGACGCGGCGGCCGCTCTCCAGCAGGGCTTTGGTAATAGCGCGTCCCATGCCGCCGGCGGCGCCTGTCAGCAAGACAGTCTGACTCGATTGTTCAGGCATCGCTAAGCTCCTATTCCAATGCTTTCATGCGACCGACCAGCCGCCGTCGATGGGCAGGCTGGCCCCGGTGATGTCGTTTGCGGCCGGACCGCAGAGGAAGACTACGACGGCGGCAACAGCATCCATTCCGATGAAGCGCTGCGTGGGCTGGCGCTCGCCGAGATATTCGCGGGTCATGTCCTCGACCGGACGGCCGCTCCTCGACGCCATGGTTGCGATCTTGTTCAGGATCGCAGGCGTCGGCAGCGTACCGGGGCAGAGCGTGTTGCAGGTGATGCCGCTGCGCGCCGTCTCGATGGCGACGGCGCGGGTCATGCCCAGAATGGCCGTCTTGGTCGTGACGTAGTCGATCCGGTCCTCGACCGCGCGGTTCGAGTAGATCGAGCCGATGTTGATGATCCGGCCCCAACCGCGTTGCTTCATGGTCGGCAGGGCCAGGCGGATCAGATGAAATGGTGCCGAAAGGTTCACGGCCAGCGCCTGGTCCCAGTGCTCGGGAGCAAACTGCTCGACTGCCGCGAAATGCCGGACCACCGCATTGTTGACGAGGATGTCGATGGCCCCGCAGCGGTTCAGCAGGTCCGCCATCATGGCTTCGATGGCGTTGCGTTGAGAGAGATCGACGCCGGCCGCGATGACCTCGAGGCCGAAGCGGCTGCGCAGTGCATCCGCGGCTTGCTTCGGCGCAATGAGATCATGAAGGATGATATTGGCACCCGCGCTCGCCAAGCCTTCCGCAATGGCCAGTCCAAGGCCCGCAGTCGCACCGGTCACGAGTGCCCATTTGCCCTTCATCGCGGCGTCGCTTCGCTGTTCTTGTCGAGCTCTGCGAAGACTTCTTTCGCATTCCGGAACGCGTCCACGCCGGCCGGCACGCCGCAATAAATCGCGACCTGCATGAAGACCTCGCGGATCTCCTCGCGCGTTGCGCCGTTGGCAAGCGCGCCCCGGACATGGGTCTTCAGCTCATGCGGGCGGTTGAGCGCGCAGAGCATCGCCAGATTGAGGAAGCTGCGCGTCTTCCGCGTCAGCCCCTCACGTCCCCAGACGTAACCCCAGCAATATTCGGTGGTGAGGTCCTGCATCGGGCGGTTGAACTCGTCCGCGGACGCGATCGCTTTGTCGACGAATTCGCTGCCGAGCACGCTCTTGCGGATTTCGAGACCGCGTTCGTAGGTCGCCTTATCCATCTTGTTCTCCAATTCTCTTTGGGACGTTGTCAGCTCTTCGGCCAGAACGGCTGTGCCAGGGCAAGCTCGGGCGGGAACACGGTCACCGGGACGCCGGACTGCCACTGCACGATGGTCATCCCGGCGCCGACGCGCCGGCCTTTCTCGTCGAATTTGATCTCGCCCAGCGGATAATATTTGGAGGGGCCGCCATCCATGGTCCGCAGCGCTTCGCCCACGGCGACGCGATCAGCCTTGCCGGCCTTCTCCAGTGCGTCCTTGATCACCCACATGTCGCCATAGGTGGAGATCGCGTTCTGGGTCATCCACGGCTCCTTGTAGCGGGTCTTCAACTCGGCGATCAGGGCTTCATGGCCCTTGGCGCCCCAGCTGGCGACGCAGGTGAGCACACCCTGCAGCAGCTCGGGGCTCACCGTCTGCAGCATGTCCGGCTCGGCGATCGCGATGCCGAACGAGATGGTCGGCACCTTGCCCTGGCCGAGGCCGAACTCGTTCACCTTCTCCAGCAGCAGTTTTGCGTCCGAGATCACGGTCGGCAGGAAGAACAGCAGATCGGGCTTTGCCGAGCGGACCTTCTGGACCAGCGACGTCGCATCCGCCAGTGGAGGCGTGAAAGTCTCGTCGACGATCAGCTGCAACTGGTTCTCCGCCAGCAGGCCTTCGCGCATCGCCTTTGCTGAGGCAATCGAGGCCCCTGTGTTGTCGGTCAGGATCGCGACCGTCTTCGGCCGTTTGCCAGAGGCTGTCTCCGCCAGCTTGATGATCTGGGGCAACGCTTGCTTCGCCTGCGAACCCGCGGTGGCCGCGGTCTGGAACACGTATTTGAAGCCGCGATCCGTGATCAGGTCGGAATAGGAGAGCGTGAGGACGGGCAGGTTGGCGCGCTCGGTCACCTCAGTTACGGCGAGCGTGAACGAGGACAGATAGGCGCCGCTGGCCGCGACCAGGTCGGTCTCCTGCGCCACCATGCGCTGGGCGGCGTTCTTGGCCTTCTCCGTGGTATCGCCGGAATCGAGCACGACGAGCTTCAGCTTGGCGCCGCCGAGCGCCTTGATGCCGCCTTGCGCGTTGATGTGATCGACCGCCATCTCGGCGCCTTCGCGCATCACAGTCCCCGGGCGAGCGTAGAGTCCGGAGATCGGCACAAGCAGGCCGACCTTGATCTCGGCAGGCTGCTGTGCCCGGGCGCGGGCCGCGATCAGCGTGCCGGACGCGCCGGCCAGCAGCGTTCGCCTCGATATCGTGATCTTGCTCTTCGCAGTCATGACAATTTTCCTCCCTGAAAATCGCGCGACGTTTTAGGATTTTTTCGGCCAGAACGGCTCTGCCTGCGCGAGTTCGGGCGGATAAACGGTGACAGGCACGCCCGATTGCCATTGCACGATGACGACGCCGGCGCCGACGCGGCGGCCCTTCTCGTCGAATTTGAGTTGACCGCCTGGATAATATTTCGACGGGCCGGCATCCATGGTGCGGAAGGCTTCCGCGACCGCATTACGGTCGGCCTTGCCGGCCTTCTCCAATGCCTCCTTCATCAGCCACATGTCGCCATAGGTCGAGATGACGTTCTGCGTCATCCAGGGCTCCTTGTATTTGGCCTTGAGTTCAGTGATCAGGGCTTCGTGGCCTTTCGAACCCCAGTTGGCGACGATGGTCATGATGCCCTGCACGGTCTCCGGGCTCACGCTCTGGAGCATGTCGGGCTCGGCAATGGTGATGCTGAAGGACACCGTCGGGATCTTGCCCTGGCCGAGCCCGAACTCGCTGATCTTCTCTAGGCCGAGCTTGGCGTCGGACACCGCATTCGGCATGAACAGCAGCAGATCGGGCTTCGCGGAGCGAACCTTCTGAATCAGCGGTGTCGCGTCGGACAGCGGCGGAGTCCAGACTTCCTCGACCACGAGCTGCAGGCCTTCCTGTGCGAACAGTTTCTCCTTGAGCGCTTTGGCTGTGGCGACCGACGTTGCGGTGTTGTCCATCAGCATCGCCACGGTCTTCGGCTTCTTGCCCGATGCATTTTCGGCGAGCTTCATGAGCGTCGGCAGGCCGAGCTCGGACTGGCGGCTTGCGGTCGCGGCGGTCTGGAAGATGTATTTGAAGCCGCGGTCGGTCAGCAGGTCCGAATAGGACAGTGTCAGCATGGGAAGTTCGGCGCGTTCGGTCACCTCGGTCACGGCGAGCGTGAACGAAGAGAGATACGCGCCGGTGGCGGCGACGAGATCGGGCTCCTGCGCAACCATGCGCTGCGCCGCGTTTTTGGCCTTCTCGGTGGTGTCGCCGCAGTCGATCACGACCAGCTTCAGCTTGGCGCCACCGAGCGCCTTGACGCCGCCTTGCGCATTGATGTGGTCGAGGCCCAACTCGGCCCCCATCTTCATCACTTGGCCCGGGCGGGTGTAGATGCCCGAGAGCGGTACGATCAGTCCGACCTTGATCTCGCCAGGGGCCTGCGCGCGTGCAACGCCGGCAAGGCCCACGGCGGCGGCGCCGGACAGCACGGTCCGGCGGCTCAATCCTGTCGGTGTCACGCCTTTCGACGTCTTGTTCATTTTGTTTTCTCCCTGGTCTTTGTTTTTCCGTTCGTCACATTCCGAGATAGGCTTTTCGCACGCGATCGTCGGCGCGCAGCGTGTCGTTCGTGCCTTCGAGAACGACGTGTCCGGCTTCGAGGACGTAGCCGTGATCGGCGGATTCCAGCGCTTCCGCGACGCGCTGCTCGACCAGCAGCATGGTCAGCCCGGACTGGCGTCGGATCTCGATCAGCCGCTCGAAGATGAAGTCCGCGGTCGACGGCGCGAGCCCCATCGAGGGCTCGTCCAGCATCAGCAGCTTTGGCGAGGAGGCGAGGCCGCGGCCAATCGCGAGCATCTGCTGCTGGCCGCCGGACATCGTGCCGGCGAATTGATTGCGGCGCTCCTTCAGCACCGGCAGCCACTCGAAGATGCGCTCGATATTGGCCTGCCAATCGCGGCGGCCGCTTTCGGTCATTGCCCCCATTTCCAGGTTCTCCATCACCGTCAGTGACGGGAAGACCTGCCGGCCCTCGGGGACATGGGCGATGCCGAGATGGGCGCGCTGTGGCGGCGGGACGGCGAGCAAATCGACGCCATTGAACGAGATCGCTCCTCCGCTGGGCTTCACGATACCGGAGATCGTCTTGAACAGGGTGGTCTTGCCGGCGCCGTTGGGGCCGACGATCGCAACGAACTGGCCGGTGCCGACATTGATCGAGACGTCGTTCAGGACGGGTTTGGCCGAATATCCCGCGCTCAATCCCTCAATTCGCAGCATGGCCCACCCACTTCTTGCCGAGATAGGCCTCGATCACGCGGCTATCACGCGTCACCACCTCCGGGAGGCCCTCGGTGATCACGGCGCCGTGGTCGAGCACGAGGAAGCTGTCGACAAGGCGGACCATCGCCTGCATGGTGTGCTCGATGATGGCAATGGTCATGCCGTCGCGTGCAAGCTGCTGGATCACGGCGACGAGCTCGTCCGCCTCGCCATGGCCGAGGCCCGCGAGCGTCTCGTCAAGCAGCAGGATGCGCGGCTTGCCGGCGATCGCCCGGGCGAGCTCCATCAGTCGCAGTTCCTTGGTCGACAGCTCGCCGGCAACACGATCGGCGACGGCGGAAAGCCCGACACGGGCGACCGCATCCGCGGCAAGCTGGCGGGCTTCCTCGTCGGAGCGCGCGCGCACATAGGCGCCGATCACGACGTTGTCGAGGATCGACATCCGCAGGAACGGCCGCATCACCTGAAAGGTTCGGCCGATACCAGCCGCGCAGATCGTGTGTGGTCGCTGGCCGGACATGTTGCGGCCGTCGATCAGCACCTCGCCCTGGCTTGGCTTCAGGAAGCCGTTGAGAAGATTGAACAGCGTCGTCTTGCCAGCACCGTTCGGGCCGATGATGCCGAGGATCTCATTCCTGTGCAGCTTGAAACTGACGTCATGTACGGCCTTGAGGCCGCCGAAGGAGCGCGAGAGCCTGCGAACCTCGAGCACGATTTCGCCGGTCGGCGCGCGCTGCCGCCCGGCGGGCTTCAGTGCCGTGACGTTGGCGGCCGATCTTTCCGGGACAGTGGCGGCAGCCGCCTTGGGGGCGATCCGCTTGCGCGTGAGATCGCGCAGTTTCCAGAACAGCCCTTCCGGCGCCAACAGGATGACGCAGACAATGGCGAAGCCAAAGATCACGCCCTGAATGCCGGGGAAGCGCGCGCCGGCCTCGGCGTGCAGGATCTCGGCAAGCGGGATCAGGATCACCGAGCCGATGACCGGACCCCAGACCGTGCCAACACCGCCGAACATCGCGACCGTCAGCGCCTGTGCTGATACCAGCATGCCGAACACCGATTGCGGGGTCACGACCAGCAGCACTTGCGCGTAGAATCCGCCAATCGCGGCGGCGATCGCGCCGCTGAGCGTGATCGCGCGCAGCTTCCAGGCCAGCGTGTTGATGCCGGCTGCTTCGGCCGCAGCCTCGTTCTGCTTGATCGCGAGCAGCGCCATGCCGAATCGGGAGCGCTCAATCACCTGCGTCAGCACGATGGTGGCAAGCATGATGGCAAGTCCCAGCAGCGTGTAGAGGCGGGGATCGGTGAACTGCATATAGGCGATCGGCGCGTCGCGCTTGATCGGAAGCGTCACCTCCTGGAAGCCGAGCCACTCGAACACGTAGAGAATGGCGAGTGGGTAGGCGAGCATCGCCAGGGCAAAGTAGTGGCCCTGCAGGCGGAAGGTCGGAAATCCGATCAGCAGCCCGGCGATGCCGCCGAGCATGCCGGCGAGCGGGATCAGCAGCCAGGGAGAGATGTCGAAATAGATCTGGCCGAGCGCGGTCGCGTACGCGCCAATCCCGAAGAAGGCGGCGTGACCGAACGAGATCAGTCCGGTGTAGCCGCTGAGCAGATTCCAGGACAGACCGAACACCGCCCACACCGGCACCAGCGTCAGAATGAGCTGGTAGTAGGAGTTGGTGACGGTGAGCGAGATTCCCGCATAGGCAAGGGTGAAGAGGAGGGGCGGAAGGAAGGAACGCATCCGGAGCATGGTCATGTCCGCTCGACCATGCGCCCGAAGAAGCCTTGCGGGCGGAAGAAGATGATGAGGAGGAAGACAGCGAAGATCGCGGCGTTCTGCAATTGCGTCGGCAGGATCAGCGTCGACATCTGCTGCACGAGGCCGATCGTCATGCCGCCCCAGAAGGCGCCGATGATGCTGCCCATACCGCCAAGCACGACGCCAGCGTACATGACGATAACGTATTCAAGGCCGACGAAGGGATGGAATGGATAATTGGTGGCAAGCAGGCCGCCGGCAATTGCGGTGATGCCGGAGCCGAGGGCGAAGGCGGTGCGGTGCGCGCGGTCGACGTCGATCCCCATATAGGTCGCGGCGGTCGGATTGTCCGCGGCGGCGCGCAACGACTTTCCGATCCGCGTGCGCGTAATCAACAGCGAAAGCAGAATCATGATCGCCAGCGAGACGATCGCATCGATGCTGCGCGCCTTGTTGAGGAAGATGCTCATGTCGAAGAAGGGACCGAGCTCCCACGCTGAACTTGACAGCGGCGTGCGGATCGAGGCCAGCACTGAGCCGAAGACGATCAGGCCGCCATTCTGCAGGATCAGCGCGATGCCGAGCGTGAGGATGAGCTGGGCGTAGTGACCTTCGCCCTCGAGCGAGGCGGTGCGCGTGCCAGAAACGTGCGAGATCAGCGCCAGATGGACGAAATAGCCGAACACGGCGAGCACCGGTCCGGCCAGGAGAATGGCGACGAACGGACCGACCGTATTGCCGAACAACGCCTGGACACCGGCGGCGGTGAAGAGATAGAAGGCGACATACATGCCGAGCATCATGAAATCGCCATGGGCGAAGTTGATGACCCGCATGACGCCGAAGATGAGGCCCAGTCCGACGCACATCAGGCCGTAGACGGCTCCGATCAGAAGGCCCGCGGCGAGCGCTTGCAGAAATCCTTCCATCAGCCCCGCCTCCGCGCAACGGTCGTGCTGGCTTGCCAGCGATCGTTCACTGCTGACGATGCTCGGCTGGTCTCCCGGTCGACCATGTTTCCCCCGTAGTCCCTGGCATTTCTTATGATGCCGATCGCAAGGCCCGTTCCGGCGCGTCCAGACGACACTGCGCTGCGATCACGCTGACATCGCCGAGCCGTTCGCAATCCTCGATCAGCTGTTCGAGCCGGTGCGCCCGGTCGTCGCCGAGGACGCGGCTGGCGGCAGCGCGAAAACGCGCGCGAATATCTGAAGGCGTTGCGGCGATGACATCGGGCAGGACGTGCCTGATGGTCCGGCCGTCCCGCAAGTGCACGGTCACATCGGCGCCTTGCTTGCCCGGGAAGGCGGCGGTGAAGCCGGGATCTGCCCTGAGGTCGGTGACTGAGACGAGGCGGATGATGTCGGAATCGTCGAGCTCCGCGTAGTTCTCTTCTTCGATCTCGCCCCGCGCCAACGTCGCTGCGACGCTGAACGGAATGCTCATCTTGGCCTGGAGCGCGTTGCGATAGGGCCCCATCGAATCGCAGCCGGGATAGCAAACGGCGGCGTCGGGGGCACGAATGACGACGCGGTCGATCTCGTCGGTGTCCGCGATCTCGTGCGAGACACGGAGCGCCGCCTGTGCTGCGGTCTGCGCGAAATTGCAGGCCGGGACCGGCTTGTTGTAGACGGCCATGATCTCGCTCTGGCCGTCCGGAAAGAGCGTGATGCTGTCGGGTGCGGTCTGGCGCCGAAAGGCTGCGAACAGGCCGGCTTCACCCTCCAGGATCGTTTCCGAGCCGAAGGCGCCGGCCGCAGCGAGCCCGACCGCCTTGATCGCGTTGCTCGCCGCGAAGCCCGGGTGAAAATACATGTCGGAGCCGCCCGCATGCGGCCACTCGTTCAGTCCGCTGGAGGTATTGGCTGCGATCGCGATGGCGCTCGTTGCGGCGTCCTCGGACAGATCGAGCGCAAAGCTTCCCGCGAGCGCCGCGCCCGGCGGCGCCACGAGGCCGGTCGGGCGGTAGAGGCGCGCGAGGTCGGAGGTCAGGAGCGCGCGGCCGATCCGCGCACCGGTCTCGTAGCCGATGATGGCGGCAGCCAGCAGTTTCGTGCCGTGCAGCGGCGTCTGCTCCGACAATGCAAGCAGGGCCGGCCAGATCACGACGCCGTGGTGCGCGATGCTGGCTGCATGCATGTCTTCACGGACGAGACCGTGTCCCATGACTGCATTGGCGAAGGCGGCGTCGGCCGGCGAGGAGAGTTGCGAGGTTCCAATGATGGTTGCATCGCTGCCGGCCTGCGCAATTGCGATGGCTTGGCGGCTCCAGGGGTGATGGCCTGCCTCGAAGGCACACGACAAGAAGTCCAGCAGGCAAAGCTTTGTCTTGGTGATGACGTCAGGCCCGAAATCTCCGAAGTCGACGGCAAGTGCGCTCCGCGCCATCTGGCGTGCAAGCGATACCTTGCCGGAGCCGGTCGCGCCGATCGTCATCGCGAGTCTCTCTCCCAAAGGCTGGCGCGCTTAGCCGCGCATCTCGACCCCGGCCCATTCCTCGAGCACCTTGGCAATCGAGGTGAAATCGGATGAAGGGCCGTATTTGGCGTTGGTGATCGCGAGCATCTGCCGCACCACTGCGCCGCAGACCATCGGTACGCCCATGGCCTCGGCCTCGTCCACGCATAGCCGGACATCCTTGTAGGATAAGCCGGTCGTGAAACCGAAATCGAACGTGCCGGGCAGCACCGAGCGCGGGAATTTGTCTTCGGAAGCGCTGTTGCGGCCGCTGCTGGCGTTGATAATGTCGATCAGCACCTTCGCGTTGACGCCGCCCTTGACTCCCATCGCGACCGCCTCCGAGGTGATCACCAGCGCCGCGGCTGCCATCAGATTGTTGGCGAGCTTGGCAGTCTGTGCCACACCCGGCTTGTCGCCGGTGTAGAATAGCTTGCCGAAATTCTTCAGGATCGGCTGCACGGTGTCGTAGGTTGATTGCGGGCAGGAGACCATCACGGCCAGCGTGCCGTTGACCGCGCCCTTGATGCCGCCGCTCACGGGCGCATCGACCAGTGTCATCCCCTTGGCCTTCAGGCCTTCCGCAACCAGTTTCGCGGCGCCGGGACCCGAGGTCGACAAATCGATCATAATCTTCGCGCGGCTGCCGCTGCTGATGCCGTCCTTTCCGAGCGTGACCGCCTTGACGATGTCAGGTGTTGGCAGGCTTGCGAGCACGATGTCTGCGCGGGAAGCGACGTCCGCCGGCGAGGTGCCGAGCAGCGCACCGCGCTTGACCAGCGGCTGGGTCGCCTCGCTCTGCGTGTCGTACACGACGAGCGGATAGCCCGCATCCATCAATCGGCCCGCCATGGGACCGCCCATGCGGCCCGTGCCGACAAAGCCGAGCGTCTCTCCCGCCATCGTTCACTCCCTGTCGCGCGATCCCGTGATCGGGCGCGGCTTCTTCTCTTGTTCGTTGATCGTCTCTTCCGGCTGATCCCGTCGGCCACCGTCGTTGCGATCAGGGGCTCACTGCGCCAGCGGGCCGGATTGTTATGATTGTCAGACAAACTGTCAAGCATAACATTTAGGGTCGACAGTTTGCCGCAGATCGGCATAAGGTCCGGGAAAACGAGGAAGACGCCCCGCGTGCCGCAAGACCAGATTCCAAGCGTGAGCACGACGCTCGCCGATTTCGTGGCTGCTTCGTCATGGGCGGAAGTGGAGGCGCAAGCCCACCAGGCGCGGCGATCGATTCTCAATTTCTTCGCGACCACGCTCGGCTCCGCGCGAGATCCGGTGGTCACGGCTGCGATGCGGACCTTATCGCCGTTCAGCGGAGCCGCGACCGCGACGGTGATCGGCCATTCGGAGCGGCTCGACGCCTTGTGCGCGTCCTTTCTCAATGCCGTCGCGGCGAATCTTCTCGATTTCGACGACACCCATCCCGAGACGATCATTCATCCCGCCGCGCCGGTCGCTGCTCCCGTGCTGGCCCTGGCGGAGACGCGCGGGTTGTCGGGCCGCGACGTGCTGACCGCGTTCATCCTCGGTGGCGAGGTCACGTGTCGCATCGGCAACGCCGTCTCGCCGCATCACTATGCCCGCGGCTGGCACATCACTTCGACCTGCGGGATTTTCGGTGCGGCGGCGGCGTGCGCGAAACTATTGGGCTTGCCCGCGGAAGGGATCGCAAACGCCATGGGAATCGCGGCGAGCCAGTCGGCGGGCAACGTCGAGAACCTGCCGAGCGCCGCCAAGAATGTCAGCGTAGGCAATGCGGCCCGTAACGGATTGTTCGCCGCCTTGCTCGCGCAGCAGGGCTATGACGCCGCCCCTCGCGCTATCGAGGGCGCGCTCGGCTGGGCGCGCACCATGGGCGACGAGCCTGATCTTGCCCGCCTGCTCGACGGCCTCGGCAAGACCTGGGAGATCGCGAAGAACACCTACAAGCCTTATCCGGCTGGCATCGTGTTCCATTCGGTCATCGATGCGTGCCTCATCTTGCGCGAACGGATCGGCCGAAGGCTCGCCGAGATCGAGGAGGTGACCGTGCAAGGCTCGGCATTGCTGCTCGCGCGGGGCGATCGCGCCGTCAACAACGAGCGCGAGGCGCGTGTCAGCATCCATCACTGCGCGGCTTGCGGGCTCTTGCTGGGTGCGGCGGGCGTTGCCGAATTTACGCACGACACCGTGGTCCGGCCTGATGTCGCTCAATTTCGGAGCAAGGTGAAGGCGGAGCTCGACCCCGACTTGCCGGACGGCGCCGCGCGAGTCAGCTTGAGCCTGTCATCCGGTGAGATCTTCACCGAAACCGTGATCTCGCCCCGCGGCAGCCCTGCAGCGCCGCTCGCAGATCGCGACATCGAACAGAAGCTGCGTGAATGTGTGCGGACCGGCCGGAGCGATTGGGACGCAGACCGCGTCATCGAAGCGGTCTGGCGGCTCGATGCCTCGGATAACGCGGCCGAGCTCATGCAGTCGCTGCGACCAACGCCGCCAGACGATTTCACTCGCTCCTAAGCATATCTTCAGACCGGAAAGGACAACCATGAGCAAGACCGAACTGTTCGAAAAGGGCCTCCAAGTCCGCAAGGAAGTGCTCGGCGAGGACTACGTCAACAAGTCGATCGCCGGCGCCGACGAGTTCACGCGCACCATGGCGGAATGGTCGACGGAGTTCTGCTGGGGCGCGTTGTGGACGCGGCCCGGCGTCGACCGGCGTACGCGCTCGATCGTCAATCTGGCGATGCTCGGGGCGCTGAACCGGCCGCACGAACTGAAACTGCACGTCAAGGGCGCCTTGAAAAACGGACTGACCAAGGAGGAGATCAAGGAGATCCTGCTTCAGGTCGCCGTCTATTGCGGTGTTCCCGCCGGCATCGACGCATTCCGGAACGCCCGCGAGGCTTTCAACGAAGTCGACGCGGGTTCCTGAACACCGCGCCCGTTTGCTGGTGGAAGCGATGAGCGAGCCGGACTACGAGCTCTTTGCCATTCGTTACGCAACGCGTGAAGCGCAGCGGAGCGAGCATTTCATCGGTGGCGACCCGCATGACGGGCCGATGCCGATGGACTATTTCATATGGCTGGCACGGGGAGGCGGAAGCGTCTTCGTTATCGACACCGGTTTCAATGCTGCGATCGCCGAGCAGCGCAGGCGGACGTTCCTGCGCTGCCCGGTGGAGACGCTTCGCGCCTTCGATATCGACGCAGCTGACGTCAGGGATGTGATCCTCACGCATCTACACTATGACCACGTCGGGAATTTCGACCGGTTTCCGAATGCGCGATTTCATCTGCAGGAGCGCGAGCTCGCGTATGCCACCGGACGCTACATGCAGTATCCGAGGCTGTCGCATTCCTTCGAGGTCGAGGATGTCTGTGGGATCGTGCGCCTCAACTATGCGCGCCGCGTCTTGTTCTATGATGGCGACGCCGAGATTGCGCCGGGATTGACGGTCCATGCGGCCGGCGGGCATTCGGCCGGTCTACAATTCGTCCGCGTCAAGACCTGCCGGGGCTTTGTCGTACTCGCCTCCGACGTCAGTCATTTCTACGAGAACCTGACCAGCGAGCGTCCGTTCACGACCGCGTTTCATGTCGGCGACATGCTGGCGGGTTTCGACATGCTGCGGGCAGCCGCGCCTGATATGGATCACATCGTTCCAGGCCATGATCCGCTCGTCATGAAGCTCTATCCGTCACCAAGTCCGAACCTCAGCGGTGTCGCGGTTCGGCTCGATGTCGCGCCGTCCGAAGCCGCTCCTACCCGGTAGGACATCCAGCATGGCGGAGGATGCGATTCCAAACGTCGCTAGTCAGCTACTTGCTTCGGCGGACTATTGTCTACACGTGAGCCGCAGCTTTGGTGCCGTATGTGCCGGTCGCGGCCTTGTCAGCCATCTCGGTGAGCCCGACGCCGCGCAGAGCTGCCTGGCGCCGCCGTCGTCGTTCGAGGGAGCTAATAGGAGCCACCTGAGCCTCCGTTCGCGTTGTGGAAGGTGGCTAGATCGTCCCGCCGCCGGCGAAGATTTCGACGACCACGGCGCGATTGGCGGCCCTGTTCATCGCGGTCGTGTTGTCTTTCAGATACTCGTGGGGTGAAGCGGGCTTGACGGAGAAGACGCGAGAGCGGGCGCTTGGGCCGAACAGGTGAAAGACGTTCCTGGCCCGGCCCGTGCGCAGGAAGATGTTGTTCCGTTCGCCGCCGGTGCTGTCGCTGTATCCGACGATCTGGAACTGCAACGACTTGTCGGTCTCGAATCGGATGAGCTGCGCTGCCAGCAGCGGATCGCGCTTGGCGATGTTCTTGAGATGCCGCCAGTCGACGCCGAAATCCCAGATCACGAGATATTGGCAGGTGCCGACCGGCGGGACCAGACTGACGTCCGCACCGAGATGGCCGACTTCGGTGCGCGACGTCGCGACTTCATTGGCCTGGTAGGGAAAGACGTCGGCGCTGTGAACCTTGGCAAGCGCCAAGCACTGAAATTGCGGCGCCGCCATATTCGGCATCTGGTCCACCGGGCCCGGCGGTGTGTATTGCGGCAGTGGCTGCGGCGCGCGTCCCATGGCAATTTCTCCCGTTGCTGGCGTGGCCTGTCCAAAGCTGAGCACTGGTGGGAGCCTCGGCTCCCAGCACGGCTATGACCAGTAGTGACGCGAGCGGTCGGGGAAGTTCAAAGGCGAGGTGCGGGCGCCTCAACAGTCATTCCGGGGCGATGCGCAGCATCGAGCTATTGTTCCAATGCTGACGAATGGTTCTCTCGGTGTCATTCCGGGGCGCCCAAACAGCGAATCCAGAATTTCGCTCCCCAATCTCGAGAGTCCGGGCTCGCCGCTGATGCGGAGCCCCGGAATGACGGAATGAAGCGTCAGCGTCACAAGGCCAGTGGCTTGCGGGTGAATAGACGAAAGTTTGCGTCTGCGCCGTCGCAGTCGAGAGCGCTGTTGACTGTGATGCACGTACGATTGGCTTAGTCTGTGCGAGTGCTCATTTCATCGGATCGGTCGTCGACCACAGCACAGTCTTGGCACTCTTCTCATAGGCCATGCCCCTGGGATAACTGATCAGCTCCATTTGCATCCCCCACGGCGTCAGGAAATAGAGAATGGATTGTCCAGCCGCGGGCCCTTCGTTGACGGGGATCGGACCTTGCATGGTCGTGACGTTCTTCGATCGCAGATAATCCGCCGCCTTGGCGATATCATCGACATAGAGCGCGATGTGGTGGCCGCCGATGTCGCTGTTCTTCGGCAGCGTCTTGGCTTGATCGGGCGACCGGTACTGGAACAACTCGATATTCGAGCCATAGCCGCAGCGAATCATGCTGATCTCGTCGATCACCGCGCGTGGGTTTACGTTGACAACATCCTGCATGAACGTGCCCTTGTCGTCCGAGAACGGCCCGAATGACATGGCATGTGAGCAGCCGAGCACGTCGGTAAAGAAGGCGGTTGCCGCCTTCACGTCAGGTACGGTGATGCCGGTATGGTCGTGGCCGCGCAGACCCGGAATTGAATCGGCGGCAGCCGGCAAGACCGAGGGACCGAGCGACAGTACGGTGGAGGCTAGCAGCACTTTCAACCTGTTCATGATCGCATCCTTCTGCTTCGCAACAAACTCGACGTCCGACGTAGGGCTCAGCCTGGCGACGACTGACCCTTGATTGTCTCGGTCATGCGGCTGATCCTTGCGGCTGGGGAGTGACAACCGGCGAGGGATCGAGCCAACCTGGCTCGACATCGGGCAACGGGATCGCGGCGAGCAATTGCCGCGTATAGGCGTGCAGCGGCGCGCCGAACACCTTTGCGACGGGCCCATATTCGACGACCTCGCCATGGTGCAGGATCGCGACGTCGTCGCAGAGCACGCGCACCACCGAGAGATCATGACTGATGAACACCATGGTGAGGCCCAGCCGCGCACGCAGCTCCTTTAGCAACAGCAGGATGTGCGCCTGGGTCGAGACATCCAGTCCGGACACGATCTCGTCGGCAACGATGAAATCCGGCTCGAGCGCGAGCGCCCGGGCAATGCCGGCGCGCTGGCGCTGGCCGCCCGACAATTCATGCGGATAGCGATCGGCAAATTCGGCCGGCAAACCGACCAGGTCGAGCAGCGCCGCCGCGCGCTCCCGCTGATCCTGTCGTCCCCTCAGCCGGCCGTGCACGCCGAGGGGGCGCGTCAAGGTGGTGCCGAGCCGCAGCCGCGGATTGAGCGAAGATTGCGGATCCTGGAAAATCATCTGGATGCGCGCGCGGAGCCGGCTGAGTTCCGCCTCGTCGGGCCCGCCGATCTCGACACCGTCGAAATGGATGCCGCCGGACGTCGGCTTCAGGAGCCGCACCAGCAGGCGGCCGAGCGTGGTCTTGCCCGAGCCGGATTCGCCGACCAGGCCGAGCACCGAGCCGCGCGGCACGGCAAGATCGACGCCTCGGATCACCTCGCGCAGACGCGGCTTGCGAAACAGGCCGGTGCGCTCCGGATATCCAAAGCTCAGATTTCCGGTGCGGAGCAGGATGTCGTTCATGTCGGCCCCGCAATCGTCAGACGGTCAAGGCGGCGCGCCTCCGACCACAATTGCTCGATCAGCGCCGGAGGGACCGGACGCAGCGCCTCGGCCGGCCGGTCCGCGCGCGGGGTCGCCGCGAGCAGCGCGCGTGTATAGGCGTGGCGCGGTCGGGCCAGCACGTCCGCCGTCTCGCCGTCCTCGAGCACGCGGCCGCCATGGAGCACGGTCATGCTGCCGCAGATCTTTGCCACCACGCCGAGGTCGTGGGTGACGAACAGCACCGCGCTGCCGTGGCGCTGTCGCAATCGCTCGACGAGCTGCAGCACCTGACGCTGCACGGTGACATCGAGCGCCGTGGTCGGCTCGTCGGCGATCACGAGCGCGGGATCGCAGGCAAAGGCCATCGCAATCAGTACGCGCTGGCGCATGCCGCCCGAAATCTCATGGGGATAGAGCGAGAGCACCCGCGCAGGCTCGCGGATCGCGACCTCGGCGAGAAGCTCTGTCGCGCGCGCGAGCGCCACCCGCTTCGAGACGCCGAGATGATGGCGCAGCAAGTTGCCGATCTGCACACCCACGCGCTTGACCGGATTGAGCGAGGTCATCGGGTCCTGCGGGATCAACGCGATGCGGCGGCCGAGAAGCTTTCGCCGCTCCGTCTCGTGCATCGCCAGGAGATTTCGCCCCTCGAAGGTGATGCTGCCCGAGATGATCGTCGCGTTCGCCGGCAGCAGGCCGAGCACGGCGCGACCCAGCATCGATTTGCCGGCCCCGGATTCCCCGACAAGTCCACGGACCTCGCGCGGTTGCAGTGTGAGGCTCACGCCACGCAGCACGTTGGCCGCGCCGATTGCGACCCTCAGCCCGTCGATTTCGAGCGTGGCGGTCATGAGCGCTGCACCGGGTCGAGAGCAAGGCGGAGACCGTCGCCGAGCAGGTTGAAGCCGATCACGCTTGTGATGATGCAGCCGATCGGCAGCGCCATGATCCACGGCGCCTGATAGACGATCTGGCGGCCCTCGGCGATCATGCTGCCCCAGGTCGGCGTGTCGCCGGAGACCGAGATCCCGACGAAGGACAGGATCACCTCGACGAGGATGGCGATACCCATCTCGACGGCGAGCAGCGTGGCCAGGAGCGGAACGAGATTGGGCAGGATCTCCAGCCGCAGCAGTTTCGCGCGGCTCAAGCCGATCACGCGGGCCGCCGCAGCATAGTCGCGCGTCAACTGCACCATGGTCTCGGCGCGCACAACGCGCGCGAACCGGGTCCAGTCGACCACGACGATCGCGGCGATCACCGAGGTCAAGCCGGCGCCGATGACGGCCGCCAGCACGATCGAGAGCAGTACCGGCGGAAACGCCATCCAGACATCGATCAGGCGTGAGATCGCCTGATCGACCCAGCCGCCAAAACTGCCGGCGAACAGCCCGAGCGCCACGCCGATCAGCGCCGCCAGCGTCGCCGCGACCAGCGCCACCATCACCGCCGTGCGCGCCGAATAGATCAGCCGCGACAGCACGCAGCGGCCAAGGCTGTCGGTGCCGAGCAGATAGGCGCGATCGCCGCCGACGATCCAGGACGGCGGCAATTGCGCGGACATCAGGTCCTGCTCGAGCGGATCGTGCGGCGCGAGGACGGGCGCCAGCACCGCGACCAGCACCAGCAGCGCAACCACGACCGCGCCGACCCACAGCCGGGCGCCGCCGCGCTTCAACGCGGCGAGGAGGCGCGATCGGCGTACGACGGGAGAGGACAGCGCAAGGTCAGCCATGGCGCAGCCTCGGATCGAGCACGGTGACAATGAGATCGATGGCGAGGTTGAGCGCGATGAACAGCACCGCGAAGGTTAGCACGAGGCCCTGGATCAGCGGGAAGTCGCGGTTGATCACCGCGTCGATCGCCATGTTGCCGATGCCCTCGTAGGAGAAGATGCGCTCGACCAGGACGGTGCCGCCGAGCAGCAGCGTGACCTGGACGCCGCCGAGCGCGACGGTCGGGATCAGCGCGTTCGGCAGCACCTCATGCAGCAGGATGTCGGGCCGCGAATAGCCGCGGGCCCGCGCGATCTGGGCGTAATCCTGGTCCTCGGCCTCGGTGAGCGACGCTTTCAGGATACGCGCCACCAGCGCTGCGAACGGCAGCGCCAGCGCGAGTGCCGGCAGGATCATATGATGCAGCAGGGCTAAGGCGATCGCGAAACGGCCGGTGAGGAGGCTTTCGAGCAGATAGAAATTGCTGTGGAGATGGACATCGATCTGCGGATCGACGCGGCCGGAGATCGGCAGCCACGGCAGCAACACGCCGAAGGCGAGCAGCAGGATCAAGGCCCAGAGGAAATCGGGAATCGCAAGCAGCACACTGATGCCGCCATCGACCGCCCATTCTGCGCGCCGGCCGCGCAACAGGATCCCGGCAAGCGCAGTGAGAACACCCAACACGACGGCAATGAGGGTTGCCAGCAGCGCGAGCTCGATGGTGGCCGGCAGGCGCTCCAGCAAGAGCTCGAGAACGCCCTGATGCACGCTGATGGACCTGCCAAAGTCGCCTCTGGCGACCTGTCCCAGCCAAGTCGAAAACTGTTGCAGGATCGGCTGATCGAGCCCGTAGAGCGCGCGCAGCCGCGCGATGTCGGCTTCGGACGCGCCGGGCGGAATCATCATCGCGATGGGATCGCCCGGCACCACGCGCAACAGCACGAAGACGATCACCGCCACGCCGAATAGCGTGGGCGGCACGAGGACGAGTCGCCGGATGATCTCGTCCCATCGCATCGCTCGATCGCCCCCCTGGTTTCGCCGCTCAGGCCGGCGTGATGAGTTGCGGGAGGATCATGCCGTTGGACTGCGACACGACCTTCAGGCCCTTCTTGTGGATGATCGGCTGTACATACTGGAACAGCGGGATCACCTCGCCTTCCTCGGCGATGTATTTGTCGACCGCCTTGTAGCCGGCGATGCGCTTGGCCTCATCCTTTTCGCCCCACAGCGGCCCGATGCGCTCGACGAGGTCCTTGCCCTTCCAGGCACAATGCGGCGACGGACCGAACATCGCAAAGCCGGTCGAGGTCGAGGGATCGCCGATCGCATTGCCCCAGTTGTAGAAGGCGGCGGGCGCCAGCGCGTGGCGCGCGCGCAATTCGAAGTGCTTGGCGATCTCGTATATCTCGATATTGGCGTCGATGCCGACCTTGCGCCACATGCCGACGATCGCCTGGATCATCTCGTAATCCTTCGGCTTGAAGCCGCGCGTGGTCTGGATCGTGAACTTCACCGGCTTCTCCGGCGAATACCCGCTCTTGGCGAGCAGGCTTTTTGCAAGCTCGGGATCGTAGGACACTTTGATCGAGGGATCGAAGGCCGCATAGCCGGGCGCTTCCAGCGTCGAGATCGGCACGCCGTAACCCTTGAGAAGGCGGTCGACGATCGCCTTCTTGTCGATCGCGTGGTGGGCGGCGAGCCGCACGTTGCGGTCGAGCATCGGGTCGATGTCGGTGATGAAGATCATTGCGATGTCGGACACCGGCTTGGTCTGTCCCGCCAACCCCGGCTTGTCTTTCAGACGGTCGAACTCCTCGTAAGGAATCTCGAAGGTCAGGTCGGAGCCGCCGGACTCCATCTCGGCGACGCGGCTCGTCGGATCGGTGATGAACTTGAACACCACGGTCTCGAACGCCGGCTTGCCGCCCCAGTAGCCGGGATGCGCCTTCAGCCGCAGAAAGGCGTTGCGCTCGAAGGCATCGACCTTGTAGGGGCCAGATCCGATCGGCGCCTTCTCGAAGCCCTCCGCGCCGACCTTCTCGTAATAGGCCTTCGGCAGGATATAGCCGGTGAGAAACGCCATCCATTTGAACAGCGTCGGCTCGAATTCGAGCACGTCGCCGGTGATGGTGTTGCCGTCGATCTTGTAGTTGCCGACCTTGGACCAGACGAATTGGATCGGGTTGGCGCCTTTCGGATCGGCCGCGCGGGTGAGCGACCACACGACGTCCTCCGGCGTCACCGGCGAGCCGTCATGCCAGGTCGCGTCCTTGCGCAATTCCAGGGTGATCTTGCTGCGGTCCTCGTTCCAGCCCCACTTGGTCAGCAGACCCGACTTGAACGAGAGGTCCGCGGCCTGGCCGATATAGGGATCGAACACCGACTGGTAGATCGACTGGATGGTCGGATTGACCGCGGAGACGCCGATTGTCGGATCGAATGACGGCAGATTGACGTTGTAGGCGATGGTCAACGTACCCGGTGCCGCGGCATGCGCGGCACCGATGCCGGGAAGAGCTGAGGCGAAGGGCAGGGCGGCGGCACCGCCGGCGAGCTGCAGGATCGAACGGCGCGACAGGGAAGACATGCTTGTTACCCCTACGATATGAGCCAGGTACGATGAATCAGGTTTCGGCGAACATGTACGAAGACGGCGCCGGGTGCTGCGCCGTCAGTCGGTTCTGATTATTTGCCGGCGCTCTCGGACCAGCGCGCCATCAAGGTGTTCGATGGCAGCGCTTCATCGACCAGCTTCTTCGCCGTCTCGATGCCCGCGATCGGGAGCTTCGCAGGATCGAGCAGCCCGATCTGCGCCAGCACCGAGGCCTGATCCCAATAGATGTGCTCGTTGTAGAGCTTGTCGCCACGGAAGCGCACGATCGCCACCAGCGGTATCTCGACATATTTGCCGGTTGGCGGAACGCCCGGCAGCATCCAGTCGATCTCGATGTCGTGGGTGAAGCAGAACAGCATCTCGTCCACGATCCGATCGGCGCCGATGGTGCGCGAGATCGGCACGAGCTTGGTGTCCTGCGGCGTCTTGGGGATGAAATGGTGCTTATAGAAGCGCAGCAGGTCGCGATAGCCGACGCCGCCGGTCATGGTCGGGATGTGATTGACGTAAGGCTCTGCGACCATGGTGGTCATGGTCTCTTCCGCCGAGCGCGTGGCGAATTCGAGCTCGGTGTGCCGGTCCCACAGCGTCGAAAGGTCGTAGTGCGGACCCAGCGCCTTCCGGAACAGCGCGATCGAGCGCGAATGCGCCATCAAGGTCGCGGGCTTGTTGAAGCTCGCGCGCTCAGGCGCGGCAAACGCATGATCGCAGCCGGGGTAGAGATAGAATTCGACGTCGGAGCGCCCCTTGAACGCTGTCTTGATCTGCTCGCGTGCTTCGGCGGGCGCGAAGCGGTCGAGCTCGGCGAAGTGGAAGACCATCGGGCACTTCGCGTTGCCGGCTTCCGCCAGATCGGCCTCGATGCCGACGCCGTAATAGCTGACGGCGCAATCGACGTCGGTGCGGGCTGCGACGAGATAAGCGAGCTTGCCGCCGAGACAGAAGCCGAGCGCGCCGACCTTGCCCTTGCATTCGGGCCGGGCCCGCAGGACTTCTAATGCGTCGGCGGCATCCTTGATCGACTGATTGGCGTCGAAGCGCTGATAATAGCCCATCGCCTTGCCGAAATCGGCCTCGGTGTAGCCGAGCTCGATCCCGGGCTCCAGGCGCCAGAACAGGTCGGGCGCCAGCACGACATAGCCTTCTTCAGCATAGTAGTCGGCGACATCGCGCATCGATTTGTTGACGCCGAAGATCTCCTGCAACAGCAGGATGCCGGGACCAGAGCCCGAGGCGGGAACGGCGAGATAACCCCTGAAGCTGCCGCCATCCTTCGCGGCGATATCGATCCATTGTCCCGCCATGCGCGATCCCCCCTCGTCGTTGAGTCCTTGAGCTGCTTCCGTCCCTTGCGCGCGTCTGCGACGCGTCCCGCATGAGGTCAAGACCTTTGCCTTTTCATCATGCTTTCTTAATTGTATTTTTAATGTAAGAATCGAACTTGTAAATAGCATTGATTGGGCACGCCCTGCCCAGGTAGTGAGCGAGGGCGGTAACCAGGAGATGATTTTGAGGAAGACGAAGCCTGCGACGAAGAGAACCGGCGAAACGGCAAAGCCGAAGCAACAGCCGGCTACCGGCGAGCGACTGGGCTCCTGGCACCTGGCGCGCACCGAGACCGAGCGGCGACTTTCCGAATTCGAGTTTAGGCTGGAGCGCCTGGCGCAGGCCTACTACCGCTGGAAGGCCGCCTGCCTCGCGGCCGTCTGCGACGTGCCGCTGACCGGCGACGACGTCGCCGTGCTCAACGTCATCCGTATGGGCGACGAGCCGAAGCGGCTTTCCGAGATCGGCCAACTGCTTAACCGCGTCGATGTCCCGAATCTACAATACGCCACGCGAAAACTGGTGAAGGCCGCTCTGATCGAGACCGAAGGCTCGTCGTCGCGCAAGGAGACGCGCTACCGTGCGACCATGCATGGGCGCGAGGTTACCGAAGCCTATGCAAGCCTTCGCGCCGCGACGTTGCCGCCAATGCTCGAGTCCCTAGACGGCTGGTCGGAAAAATCGGAAGCAGCAGGCAGCCATCTCGAATTGGTGTCCGGCCTCTATACTCAGGCAGCCCAAGTCGCCATCACGCGGCGGCATCAGCCGTAAGGCTCCAAACAGGAGAATCTGCTTCACGGCAGCCGCCATGAACCGCATTGACCATCGCGGCGCTGGTAGCTCATGCCAATGGCTCGGTGACGAGCAAATACGCTGATGAGAGCTTCGAGCAGGCTCTCGTGCAATTCCTTGCCCTCCAACTCTCTGTACGCGCACCGTAGCCCTTCTACCTGCAGGAAGAATAACGTAAGAATCTGCAGGGAAGAGGTTTTGAGATGGCAAAGCAGACCGAGAAAAAGCAGCCTGCACTTAAAGGCGTATCAGCCGCCGAACGGGCGTTGGCAGTATTGACGGCGTTCCGTCGGGGTGACGGTGCCTTGAGCCTGGCGGAGTTGGCCGAGCGGACCGGCTTGGTCAAGAGCACGATCCTACGGCTGGCTTTGTCCCTGCAACAATACCGGCTGCTCGCGCGCTTGTCGGATGGCTCTTACCGGCTCGATGCGGAGACCTTGCGTCTCGGTACCGCCTATCAGCAGGCGTTTCGTCTTTCCGACCACGTCATGCCCGTGCTCGAGCAACTCGCGGCGAAGACCGGCGAGACGACCTCCTTCTACGTTCGCAATGGCGAAGAGAGGCTGTGTCTTTTCCGAGTAGAGAGTACCAATCGCATCCGGATGACCGTGCAGCCGGGTGACACCCGTCCGATGGACAAATCCGCGATCGCACAAACGCTCCGCCGGTACGCGTCCGGACCACCTGGGCCAGACGACGAACTGCCGCTCTTCACCTCCGGCATCACGGATCCGCATGCAGCCGCGCTCGCGATGCCTGTGTTCGGCATCGATGGGTCCCTGGTCGGCGCGCTGGCGATCTCGGGGCCGGTCAGCCGCCTCACGACCGCGCGGGCAGAGCAGATCAAGGGAGCGTTGGTGGAAGCCGCCACCAAGCTCACCTTGGCGTGCGGCGGAACCCCATCCTCAAGCACCGGAAAAGGCACGCGCAAGCGGTCCAGCGCGATCGCGTAAAACGAAACTTCGTTTCATTTTTATTGCCGAGGCTGGCTTCATCGGATTATATGCCTCCCCATAACAGACGATGGGGAGGACGAACGTCGTGGCAGCAGCAACGCTCACGCGCAGGACGGTTCTGGCTGGACTGAGCGCATCAGCTTTTCCCCACGCTCCCACGGCACGGGCGCAGGAGGTGCGCTGGTCAACTGGCTCCGAGAAGCCGCGCTTCGTTGCGCCGGCCGGTGCGACGGATTGCCATTTCCACACCTATGACAAGACCTATCCCACCATGAAGGGCGCAACTCTGCTGCCCGAGGACGCTTTGCCCGACGATTATCGGGCCCTGCAACGCCGGATCGGCACGACGCGGGGCGTGATCATCCAGCCGTCTACTTACGGGACTGACAACCGGCTTCAGATTGCATCGCGGCAGGCGCTCGGTGCAGAGAACTTTCGCGTGGTCGCTGTGGTGCCGGAGGATATATCGGATAGCGACCTGCGCCGGCTCGACGAACAAGGTGTTCGTGGTGTTCGTTTCAACCTCGGCTTTCCCGGTGTGCTGACCGTGGAGTCTCTCAAGTTGCTCGCTCCGCGGCTCGCCGATCTCGGCTGGCACTGTCAGATCAATATGCGCCCGAAGCAGATCGAGGACCACGCGGATTTGCTGGCTTCGCTGCCGGGGCGGCTCGTGTTTGACCATTTGGCACAGGTGCCGCAGCCGGCCGGCGTCGAGAGCGCTCCGTACAAGATCGTTCGCAGCTTGCTCGACCGCGGCAAGACCTGGGTGAAACTGTCAGGCCCGTACGTGTCGAGCAAGCAGGGCGCCCCGGGCTACGCGGATGCGGGGGCGATTGTTGCGGCCTACGTCAAGGCTGCGCCGGAACGGATGGTCTGGGGCAGTGACTGGCCGCACCCTTCGGAAAGGGACAACAAGCCAGATGATGCGCGCCTGTTCGATCTTTTCGCCGAATGGGCGGCAAGCCAAGCTTTCATGCGCATTCTCGCCGACAACCCTGCTGAACTCTACGGCTTTCCGCGAGTCAATCCATGACCTTCTTCAGCCCGCCACGCCGGATCGAGACCAGCATCTTCACGCGGCTTCCGGACCAGTTTCGCAAGCCGCGCCGCACCGCCTGGGCGGATGCCAACCAGGGCGGACGTGAGATCGACTCGTTTCTCGAAGGGCCTTCGTTCGATCGGCAGGGCCGGCTGTACATCACCGACATTCCCTATGGGCGCATCTTCCGTGTCAGCCCTGGGGGTGAATGGGAGCTCGTGTCCGAATACGATGGATGGCCGAACGGGCTGAAGATTCATGGCGATGGCCGTGTGTTCATCACCGACTACAAGCGCGGCATCATGTTGCTGGACCCAACCAGCGGCAACGTGACGCCGTTTCTCGAAACCGCCGCGAGCGAAAGCTTCAAGGGCGTGAACGACCTGATCTTTGGGCCATCGGGCAATCTCTACTTCACCGACCAGGGGCAGACCGGCATGCATGATCCCACCGGCCGGGTCTGGAAGCTCACACCCGACGGGCGGCTCACCTGCCTGCTCAACACGATCCCGAGTCCGAACGGCATCGTCGTCGACCAGGCCGAGAGCTTTCTGCTCGTCGCGGTGACACGGGCTAACCAGATCTGGCGCGTACCGCTGCCGGCCAGCGGCCTGACAACGAAAGTCGGGATATTTTCACATTTGCACGGCGGTCCCGGTGGCCCGGACGGACTTGCGCTGGATAGCGGCGGCAATCTGCTGATCTGTCATGCCGGCTTTGGCTCAATTTGGCGGCTCTCGCCTCTGGCTGAGCCGCTCGATCGTATCGTCTCCTGCGCCGATGTCGGCACGACCAATCTCGCCTTTGGAGGACCGGAGCGAAAGAGCCTCTTCATCACTGAAAGCCGGACCGGAACGTTGCTGCGCGCCGAGCTCGAGACATCGGGCATGCCGATGTTCTCGCACGCCGGTTAGTTCAGGGCCTGCCAGCAACGCCTGAGGACGGGCACATCGCTTCGTTCGGATCCGAGGAGGAGCAGGCTCCATTGCCGTTGCAGTGAAGCGCCTGGTCATAGGTGGCACCAAGGCTGCCGCCAAATCTCCTTCGAGCCCGCGCAAACGCAGTTCCGCGGTCAATTCGGTATGCAGCGGAGCGGGGGCCCGCATATCGGAAGCGCGTGGCAGCAAGTGTCTCTCCAGTTCTTCCGGACACCGTAACAGACGGTCAGCACTCCGTTTTTCCGTGGGAGCGCGCCATTCACGGCGGCGCAAGCGTCATTGATGCTTGTTCTAAAAATGAAACGCAGTTTCATAAAAAATTGCAACGCCGTTCTGTTTTTGCTATTTGACGCCATGGCCGGGGAAACACCGGCGTCGGAGGAAACCCATGGCCAATGTCACCGCCGCCTCGGCCGGCACCGGCTTCACACCGGAGCAGGAGAAGATCCTCTCGAAGGTGATGTGGCGGATCGTGCCCTTCCTGCTGCTCTGCTACGTCATCGCCTATCTCGACCGGGTGAATGTCGGCATCGCCAGCCTGACGATGAACCGCGATATCGGCATCTCGCCATCGGAATTCGGTTGGAGCGCTGGGCTGTTCTTCTTCGGCTATTTCCTGGCGGAAGTACCGAGCAATCTGGCCTTGCTGGCGATCGGCGCCCGCAGATGGATTGCCCGCATTCTGATCACCTGGGGCCTGATCTCGGCCGCAACTGCCTTCGTCGTCGGTCCGGTGAGCTTCGGCGTGATGCGCTTCCTGCTCGGGCTCGGTGAGGCGGGCTTCACGCCCGGCGTGTTCCTCTATTTTACCTACTGGTTTCCGGCGCGCATCCGGGGCACCGCGACCGCAGCTTTCCTGCTTGGCATTCCGATCGCGAACATCGTTGGCGCACCGATATCGAGTTCGCTGCTCACCCTCGACGGCCTGGGCGGCCTGCATGGCTGGCAGTGGCTGCTGGTCCTTGAAGGTCTGCCGGCGACACTGCTCGGATTTGTGTGCTTCTTCACGCTCACCGACAAACCCGAGCAGGCCAAGTGGCTGACCGCCGAGGAGCGGAACTGGCTCGCAAGCGTGCTGTCCGCGGAGCGCGCGGCAATTGCCGCCAAGCATTCGTCCCGGCTCAGGGATGTCTTCACCAATTGGCGCGTCCTCGTCTGTGCGACGGTCAACTTCTGCGCCATCATTGGCTCCATCGGCCTGGGCCTCTGGATGCCGCAAATAATCAAGGGTCTCGGCTTCGGTGTCGTTGCCGTCGGCTTCATCGCGGCCGTTCCCTACATCTGTGGCGGCATTGCCATGATGCTGTGGGCGCGGCTATCAGACAAAGGCGGTGAGCGGAGCTGGTTTGTGGCATCCGCGCTGCTCGTGGGCGCTGCGTCGCTGATCGTCTGCGGTTACGCGACATCGTCCGCGCCGGTTTCGATCATCGCACTCTGTGGCGCCGTGATCGGGATCATGTGCTACCAGTCCACCTTTTGGCCGATCCCGTCGAGCTTCCTGACCGGCAGCGCGGCCGCCGGCGGCCTCGCAATGATCGTCTCGATTGGAAACCTCGGCGGCTTTGTCGGCCCTTATCTCATCGGCGTGATCCGGCAGGCGACCGACAGCTTCTCCTGGGCCCTGATCTCGGTGGCCGCGTTTCTCACCCTGGCTGCCATCCTGATCCGCGTGGTCGGCGCCAGCCTGCAGCGACAGGCTGGGGCGGCAGACGGCCGCACCAGCCCGGTCGCAACTCTCTCGAAAGGAATCTGAAGATGGGCGAACGACGGCAATTTCGTCTCGGTCTGGTCGGCTATGGCGAGATCGGCAGCACGTTGGGCAAAGGCCTGCGCGACGCCGGGCTCGAGCAGATCTTCTGCTACGACAAATACGCTTTCGATGGTCCTTATGCCGATCTGATCCAAAGCCGCGCCAAGGCAGCGGGCGTCACGCTGGTCAGGTCCAACAAGGAATTGGCTGACGTCGCTGAGCTGATCTTCAGCGTCACGCCGGGCTCCGCCTCGCTCGAAAGCGCGACTGCGTTTGCAGCGGTCCTCAACGGTCGCCACACATTCCTCGACTTCGCTTCCGCCACACCGAAGGTGAAATACGGCGTGGCCGAGCGGCTCGCCAAGACGGGCGCCACGCTCGGCGACGGCTCCATCATGGGCACGCCGAAGAACGGCTATTCGATGCACATGCTGTCGAGCGGCCCCGCCGGGCAGCGCGTCATCGATCTGCTCGTGCCTTGGGGCATGAGCATCGAATACGCCGGCGAAAAGCTCGGAACGGCGTCGGGCATCAAGATCCTTCGTTCCGTCCTGATCAAGGGGATCGAGGCCTTGATCGACGAGACGCTGTTGGCAGCCCGATCCTATGGCCTGGACGAAACTGTGCTCGCTTCTGCGTCGAAGACGCTCACGCGCCCCTTCATGGACACGGTCGAAAGCCTGATTCCGTCCGGTGTCATCCATGCCAAGCGACGCACCGAAGAGGTCGAGATGGCTGCCGAAGCGGTCGAAGATGCCGGCGTCGAGCCGTTGATGGCGCGTGCGACGGTGGCGCGGCTCCGCTGGAAGGAGAACCTCGGCCTGAAGGAGCACTTCAAGGGCGTCGTTCCCGAAAACCACAAGATTGCGATCGACGCGATCGTCGCCAAGATGCAGGCAGGGGCAAAAGCGGCCGAGTAGAGCCCGCACGACGAGACAACACAAGACAACAGGGAGGAGAGACGTGACGGCCGCTCCAACAGACCTCGACCAGCTTGAGAAGGTGACGATGCGCCGGGTCATCCTGCGCCTCGTGCCGTTCCTGATGGTCTGCTATTTCTTCGCGCTGCTCGACCGCGTGAACGTCGGCTTCGCGGCATTGCAGATGAACAAGGATCTCGGGCTCACGCCCGCGATGTTCGGCTTTGCGGCCAGCCTGTTCTTTGTTTCCTACTTCCTGGTGGAAGTGCCGAGCAATCTTGCACTGCAAAGGTTCGGTGCCCGGCGTTGGATCGCCCGGATCATGATCACCTGGGGGCTGGTGACGGCCTGCATGGCGTTCGTGGTCGGACCGTACTCGCTCTATGCGATGCGCTTCATCCTCGGCGCGGCCGAGGCCGGCTTCTTCCCGGGCGCGATCCTCTATCTGACCTACTGGCTGCCATCGCAATATCGGGCGCGCATCCTGGCGACGTTCACAGTATCGATCCCGCTGGCCACCTTCCTTGGCTCACCGCTGTCGGTGGGATTGCTTGAGCTCGATGGCGCGCTTGGTCTGCGTGGATGGCAGTGGCTGTTCGTTCTGGAAGGACTGCCGACCGTTCTGCTGGGCTTTGCCTGCCTGTTCGTTCTGACTGACAAGCCCGCGCAGGCGTCATGGCTGACCCTCGACCAGCGCGAGTGGCTGACGGGACGCATGGAGGCGGAGGCGGCCGCGCGCAAGCCGGTCGGACATCTCTCGCTATGGCAGCTCGCCACCAACAAATATTTCCTGGTCATGGCTCTGGTCTGCTCCGGCGCCTCCGCCACCGGCAGCGTGCTGTCGGTGTGGCAGCCACAGTTGCTGAAGTCGTTTGGCCTGACCAACCTGCAGACCGGCTTTGTCAATGCAATCCCCTACGGCATCGCGACCGTGCTCATGGTCCTGTGGGGGCGTCATTCCGACAAGACCGGTGAGCGCCGCTGGCACACCGCCATTCCGCTCCTGCTCTCGGCAGGCGGATTCACCGCGTTGGGAATGACCGGGACTGCGGTCGTGCCGACGATTGTCATGGTCAGCTGCTGCCTCGTCGGCGCGTATGCCTTCAAGGGCCCGTTCTGGGCGCTATCGGCAAGCTGGCTCTCGGCAAGCACGCTCGCGGCGGGCCTTGCGGGGATCAACGCGATCTCCAACCTGATCGGCGGCGGCTTGATGGTCAACGTGGTCGGCATCGTCAAGGAATGGACCGGCAGCTTCGTGATCGGAATGATCCCGCTGGCGCTGCTTTGCGCGGTGAGTTCGGTTTGTGTCCTTATGCTTGGCCGCAGCGCGGCGCGCTCAACCAACATGGCGGCGGTGAAACCATGAGCGCGCGTAGCAGGATGCCGAAGCACGCCGTCAGCCGACGCAGCGTTCTCGCGGGGATGCTGGCTTTGAGCACGGGGGCGCGGGCCGCCGGAGTCGAGCAGGTGGTGCCCAACAGCACAGGATCGGCGCCGCCGCGCTTGGACGCGCCGACGGGCGCGTGCGACTGCCATCATCACATCTACGACGGAAGGTTTCCGGTCTCGCCGCATTGGCGCCAGGGCTTTCCGCCTGGAGCTGCCGTCGCCGACTATCGGCTGTTGCAGCGACGGCTTGGCACCCAGCGGAGCGTGGTCGTGCAGCCGTCGACCTATGGCATCGACAACCGCTGTCTGGTGGACGCGCTCGGCCAGCTCGGCGGCGCGTCGCGCGGCGTTGCCGTCGTCGACACTGAGGTCAAGGATGCCGAGCTGCGAACGCTTGCCGATGCCGGCGTGCGCGCCATCCGCGTCAATTTCGTTTCTCCCCAGACGTGGGGGACGACGACAGCCGAGATGCTGACGACGCTCGCGAAGCGGGTGAGCCCACTCGGCTGGCACGTTCAACTGCTGATGACAGGGGACCGGATCGTCACCCATGAGAGCGTGATCCGGTCGCTCCCGACCGAGGTCGTCATCGATCACCTCGGGCGCATCCCACAGCCGGATGGCATCAAGCATCCCGCGTTCGCCGTGGTCCGTCGCATGCTGGATGGAGGCCGCACCTGGGTGAAGGTCACCGAACCCTATGAGGACAGCAAGCTCGGACCGCCCTACGCGGATTCCAGCGATCTCGCGCGTGCCTACGTGCGGGCGGCGCCTGAGCGCATCTTGTGGGGCACGGACTGGCCGCATCCGACTCAGCGCGGCACCAAGCCGGATGATGCTCTCCTGCTCGATCTGCTCGCGGACTGGGCGCCGGACGAACGCACACGGCGGCGCATCCTTGTCGAAAACCCCGCACAGCTGTTCGGCTTCTAAGATCTCTCGGCGTTACCGGAACAAGAGCTAATACACACCCCTTCACTTTCTGAAACATGGAGAAGGATAAACGCATGTCGGTCGGGTTCAGAATTCAAAAGCGCCGGAGAAAAGTGGCGCCCGAGGTCGTTGAACGCTTTGCCAAGCTGCCGGTAGCAAACGTCAGTGACAGCATGTCCCGGATGACCGCAGCCGGTGCGCGGCTTCGGCCCAGGCATCAGTCCGGAGGGATGGCAGGCCCGGCACTGACCGTGAAGACACGGCCAGGAGACAACCTGATGATTCACAAGGCGATGGCAATGGCCGAACCCGGCGATGTCATCGTTGTCGATGCAGGGGGCGATCTCACCAACGCGCTCATCGGCGAGATGATGCTGATGCGAATCATCAAGAGTGGACTTGCGGGCATCGTCATCGATGGTGCGGTCCGGGACGCCAGCTTCATCCGAGGTCAGAAGTTTCCCGTTTTTGCGGCAGGTGTCACCCATCGCGGCCCTTACAAGAATGGGCCCGGCGAGATCAACGTTCCGATAGCGATCGATGGCATGGTGATCGAGCCAGGCGATCTCATCATCGGAGACGATGACGGGCTGCTCTGCGTACCGTTTGATGATGTGGACGAGGTATTAAAAGCTGCCACAGCGAAGTATCAGGCTGAGCAGAAGCAGATCGAGAACATCAAGGCGGGCACGCACGATGCGTCCTGGGTAGACAAGGCGCTGCGCGAGATGAATTGTGGAGGTCTGGATTGAACGTCGGGTTGTTCCGTCAAGATGACGGCTCAGCGCGGCCTACACCGTACCCTTGCCGGCGTCGGAGCCGTGGCGGCGCTGGCGGGCCTGCAGCACCAGGATCACGGACAGCGCCGCGAAGATGACGAGGAACGAGACCGCCGAGGTCAGCGTGCCGAGCGCGTAGATGTCGGGCTTGGTCACGGTCGTGGTCAGGCCCTGCAATTCCAGCGGCAGCGTGTTGACCGAGCCGATCGCCTGGCTCGAGCGCGCCAGCTCATCCCACGACAGCGTGAAGCCGAACAGGCCGATGCCGACCACCGACGGTGCGATGATCGGCAGCACGACGTAGCGAAACGTTTGCCAGGGCGTGGCGCCGAGGTCGCGCGCGGCCTCTTCGAGCCGGCCGTCGAAGCGATTGAAGATCGCGAACATGATCAGGAGCCCGAACGGCAGCGTCCAGGTCAGATGCGCCCCCAAGCCGGAGGTGAACAGCCCCATGCCGGTGGTCCAGCCGTCGGCCAGCCATCCGAGCCCGACATCGGCGCCGTGCTTGTTGATGAAGTCGTCGAGCAGGCGGAATTCCAGCGCGATGCCGAGCGAGGTGATGATCGAGGGCATGATCAGGCTTGCGATCGCGGTGTAGAACAGCGCCGACGAGCCACGAAACGGCTTTCGGAAGGCCATGCCGGCCGCCACCGAGAGCACGACAGTGACGACCATCACGACCAGGCCGAGCGCGAGCGAGCGCTTGAATGCCGCGCCGATGTCGACGATCCCGGCGCCGGAAAACACCTTGCCGAACCAGGTCAGGGACACTCCGTTCATCGGGAAGGTGAGGCCGCCGTCGGGGCCCTGGAACGACAGGATGTAGATCGCGATCATCGGCCCGTACAGGAACAGCACATAGGCCGCGAAGAACGCCGCCAGGATGTAGAAGGAGCGCGGCCGTTTGTCGCCCATCTACAGCTCCTTGCGCACGTCGACGATCCGCGTCAGCGCCGAGATGATCAGGATGGTGATGCCGAGCAGGATGACCGCGTTTGCCGCCGCCGCCGGAAACTGCAGCGCTGACAGCCTTGACTCGATGATCTTGCCGGCGGACGCGATCTGCTGGCCGCCCATCACGCCGACCGTGACGAAGTCGCCCATCACGATGGTGATCACGAAGATCGAGCCGATCACGATGCCGGGTTTGGACAGGGGAATGACGATGTTGACCAGGGTTTGCCAGCCGCTCGCGCCGGCGTCATAGGCGGCCTCGATCAGCCGCTTGTCGATGCGGATCATCGAATTGAAGATCGGCACCACCATGAAGAAGGTGAAGAGGTGCACCAGCGCCAGCACGACGGAGAATTCGGAGAACAGCAGCCATTCGACCGGCTGCGTGGTCAGGCCGCTGCCGATCAGGCCCTGGTTGACCAGCCCGTTGCGGCCGAGCAGCGGAATCCAAGCGATCATGCGGATCACGTTCGAGGTCCAGAACGGGATGGTGCAGAGCAGGGACAGCACGATCTGCCAAGTCTTCGAGCGGACGTGGAAGGCGAGGAAGTAGGCCACCCAGAAGCCGATGAAGAGCGTCAGCCCCCAGGTGAGCAGGCACAGCTTCAGCGTCTTCAGATAGGTCTTGAGGATGGTGCAGAGCTCTGGAAGCCCGGAGATGCAGCCCTCGAACGTATCGGTGTAGCCGCGTAGGCTGAACGCCGGGATCATCTCATATTCATTGTAGTCCCAGGCGCTGACGATGATGACGAGAACGAGCGGGAGCAGAAAAAACAGTGCAAACACCAGCATCATCGGACCGGCCTGCAGCCAGGCGATCGACCGCGCGGCAGCCTTGCGCAACCGACCGCCGGATGTCGCCTGGTCCGAACTGCAGGCGGTCATCGGTGCGAGCGGCGAGGTCAGATCGGCGGCCCCGGTGTCCTGCGTCATGAATGCGATCTTTGACTAATTTGCAAACCAGCGTGCCGCGCCTGATGGCGCGACACGCCTCTCGAGCATGATCAGGCCGCGATGAACTCGTTCCACTTGCGGACCATGTAGTCGTTCTCGTCCATCACGGCGTTCCAGCACACCACCGCGCCCATGCGGTCGTCATAGGAGCCGCCATCGCGCACCGCGCCGGCCTTTTCGAGCACGGTGCCGTCCGGCGCCTTGATGTCGGTCTGAGCCGGCTTGCCTTCCATCCAGTAGCCCCATTCGTCCGCGCTCATATTGGCCTTGGCGGTCGAGAGCACCGCGGAGTAGTAGCCCTGGCGGTTGAGATAGGCGCCAGCCCAGCCGGACAGATACCAGTTGACGAACTCGTAGGCCCAGTCGAGCTTCGGCCCGCCGGCAACGGCCTTCGAGACGCAGAAGCCGGACGCCCAGGAGCGGTAGCCTTCCTTGAGCGGCTGGAAGATGCAGGGGATGCCCATCGAACGCACCTTGGTCACCGCCGGCGACCACATCGACTGGATCACGGTCTCGCCCGAGGCCATCAGGTTGACGGACTCGTTGAAGTCCTTCCAGAAGGCGCGGAACTGGCCGGCCTTCTTGGCTTCGGTCAGGACTTTCATCGTGAGGTCGATCTCGGCCCGGGTCATGTTGCCCTTGTCGCCATATTTGTATTGGCCGGTGGCTTCGACCACCAGCGCGGCATCCATGATGCCGATCGAGGGGATGTTGAGGATCGAGGCCTTGCCCTTGAATTCGGGATTGAGCAGCTCGGCCCAGGAGTTGATCGGACGCTTGATCAGGTCGGGGCGGATGCCGAGCGTGTCGGCATTATAGACGGTCGGGATCAGCGTGATGTACTCGGTCGGCGTCGCCGAGAAGGTCTTCGAATTCGCTCCATCGAGATAGAGCACCTTCCACGGTGCTGTACCCTGGCCGCCGATCTTCTTGCCATTCGGCAATTCACCCTTGGTGAACACGGGCGTGATGTTGTCGAATTCCTTGATCTTCTTGGCGTCGAGCGGAAAGATGTTGCCGGACGGGACCAGCTTCTTCAGCGAGAAGTATTCGGTGTCGAGCACGTCGAACGAGTTCGGCTGGGTGATGACGCGCTTGGTCACGTCGTCGGTCGTCGCCGTGATGTATTCGATCTTGATGCCGGTGTCGGCGAGGCACTTCTTCGAGATCTCGTCGCCCTCATTCACGGCGGTGCCGAGATAGCGCAGCACCTTGGCGTCCGCGGCGTGAACGTAAGGGGCGCCGAGCAGGGTGCCCGAACCGGCGGCGAGGCCGGCGACGCCGGCTGCGCCCTTGAGCAACGTGCGGCGGCTGATGGTCTTCTTCTTGGTCCGATCGGTCATGGTCATCTCCATGGGGGATTATCAAGCGACAAGTTCAGGTGATGTGACGGTGGCGGGATCGCGCGGCGGCGTCAGCGGATCGGCGAGCGCGGGATTCCAGGTCGCGACCACGCGCTCGCCGATGTTGTAAGTCGTGCCGTCGAACTGATCATCGGTGAGCTGGGCGGAGATCTCGCGACCGCCGTCGGCGACGATGGCGACGAGCACATATGTGCCCTGATATTCGATCTTGCTGATCGTGCCCGCGACCTGCGGCCCGTCGATCGGCTGTCCCGGCTTTCTCAGGAGAATACGGTCGATCCGCACCGCATAGCTGGTGTCGCCGAGCGCAATCACATTGTGCCCGCCGATGAACTTCGCGGCGAATTCGGTGCGCGGATGGTTGAAGATCTCGCGCGGGCTGCCCTGCTGCTCGATCCGGCCGCCATTCATCAGCACCACGAGGTCGGACAGCGCCATCGCCTCGTCCTGGCCGTGGGTGACGTGGATGAAGGTCAGCCCCAGCTCGCGCTGCAGCCGCTTCAGCTCGGCGCGCATGCGCAGGCGCAGGAAAGGGTCCAACGCCGACAGCGGTTCGTCCAGCAGCAGCACCTGCGGCGAGGTGATCAGCGCCCGTGCCAGCGCGACGCGCTGCTGCTGGCCGCCGGAGAGCTGGGCGGGCAGCCGCGCCTCATAAGTCTGCATGTCGACGAGCTCGAGCAGCTTGCGCGCCTCAGCATGGCGCTCGGCCTTGGCCACGCCTTTCATCTTCAAGGCGAAGGCGACATTGTCGATCACCGATAGATGCGGAAACAGCGCATAGGATTGGAACATCATCGCGGTGCCGCGCCCTGCCGGCGGCAGATCGGTGACGTTCTTCGCGCCGACGATGATATCGCCTGCGGATACCGATTCATGGCCGGCGATCATCCGCAAGGTCGAGGTCTTGCCGCAGCCGGAGGGTCCGAGCAGGCAGCAGTAGGAGCCCGCTTGTATCCTCAGGTCGATCGCGTCGACGGCGGTGACGTGGCCGTACATTTTCGTCACCTTGACCAGTTCCAAGCTCGCGCCTGCCGCCATCCGTATTCCGCCCCTGTGATGGTGAGGCTGGAGGCGCGGCCGGCGATTCCTTGGCCACCGCGCTCCAACCGGCAAATATCTGCAACGGATATGCCAGCTGCCGCAGTGGAGGTGCTGGCGTGCCCCTCATGCACTCAGATCGGTCGTGTCCGCCAATAAGGTCCGGGGCAGCTCGTGAGGCTGCAGTTGCGCAAACCCGGCGCCCGTGCCGATCGTCAGCCCCGAGCAAAATTGACGCTGCCTTAATTCTAGGCAGTTTTCCTCATTTGAGGCAAACCTTTGCTGGCCTGCATGCAGGACGGTGCGTCAGGCGCTTCACCGCCTGCGTCGACATCATCGGCTGTCTTGCACCGCAGCGCGCGAAACTCCGTTCGCCTCACTCGTGGACGTGCGGTGCCGGCAGCGTCAGGCCGAAGGTCTTGACGAGGTCCGCCACCTGCTGCGGCGACAGATGGCGCGGGTTCAGTCCGCGCAGCAGCAGATAGAGTTTTGCGGTCTCCTCCAGCTCTTCCATCGCGAACACGGCGGCTTCCAGCGTGTCGCCGGAGACGACCGGCCCGTGATTGGCGAGCAGCACCGAGGCATATTGCCCGGCCAGGCCCTTGATCGCATCGGCCACCGCGGGATCGCCCGGCCGGTAATAGGGCAGGAGCGCGGTCTGGCCGCAGCGCATCAGATAATAAGGTGTCATCGGCGGTAGTGCCGCACACGGATCGATCTCGGGCAGCATCGTGAGCGCCACCGAATGGGTTGAATGCAGATGCACCACCGCGCGCGCTGCATCGCGGGTCTGATAGAGCGCGCTGTGCAGTGGCACTTCCTTGGTCGGCGCATCGCCGGATACGAGCTTGCCGTCGGCATCGAGCCGCGACAGCCGGGCCGGATCGAGAAAGCCGAGCGAGGCATTGGTCGGCGTCACCAGCCAGCCGCCATCATCGAGCCTCACGCTGATATTGCCCGACGATCCCGGCGTCAGCCCGCGCTCGAACAGCGAACGGCCGAAGCGGCAAATGGCCTCGCGTATCTCGGTATCGCCCATGCGTCTCCCTCATACCCTTTGTCTCACGCTTTGGCAGCGCGGCCAAGCCGTGATACCGAAAGGTGAGCCGGGGCAACCGGACGTGATCAGGAAACGCCTTAAGGATTTGCCGTATGTCATCGCCATCTCAAACGAAAGTCGCCGTGATCGGGCTCGGCTCGATGGGCTTTGGCATGGCCACCTCGCTGCGGCGCAAAGGCTTCGATGTGACCGGTTGCGACGTGTCGGCGGATGCGGTCGCGCGCTTCGTGGCCGAGGGCGGCAAGGGCGCGAAGACGCCGGCCGAAGCGGCTGAAGGTGCCGAGATCGTGGTCAGCGTCGTCGTCAATGCCGCGCAGACCGAGGCGATCCTGTTTCGTCCCAAAGGCGTCGCGGAGACGCTGCCCAAGGACGCCGTGTTCATCTCCTCCGCAACCATGGACCCCGAGGTCGCGCGCCGGCTTGCGCAGCAGCTCGAGGCCACGGGACGGCACTATCTCGATGCGCCGATCTCTGGCGGCGCGCAGCGCGCCGCTCAGGGCGAGCTGACCATTCTCGCCTCCGGCAGCGCGGCCGCCTTCGCCAAGGCGCGGCCGGCATTGGATGCGATGGCCGCAAAACTCTATGAGCTCGGCGATGCGCCGGGGCAGGGTGCCGCGTTTAAAATGATCAATCAATTGCTCGCCGGTGTGCATATCGCCGCGGCCTGCGAGGCCATCGCCTTCGCCGCCAAGCAAGGGCTCGACATCAGGAAGGTGTATGAGGTGATCACGGCCTCCGCCGGCAATTCCTGGATGTTCGAGAACCGCATGCCGCATGTGCTCGACGGCGACTATGCGCCGCGCAGCGCGGTCGAGATCTTCGTCAAGGATCTCGGTATCATCCAGGACATGGCGCGATCGGCGCGCTTCCCGGTGCCGGTCTCGGCTGCGGCCTTGCAGATGTTTTTGATGACGTCGGCCGCCGGCATGGGCCGCGACGATGATGCCTCGGTGGCGCGGATGTATGCGCAGGTCACCGGCACCAAGCTGCCGGGTGCCAAATAACGAGTGCCAAGTAAGCAGCAGGTCGAGTTCCATGCCCCGTTTCGCCGCTAACCTCACCATGATGTTCACCGAACATCCGTTCCTCGACCGCTTCGCGGCGGCCGCGAACGCCGGCTTCACCGCGGTGGAATTCCTGTTTCCCTATGCTCATCCCGCCGAGGACGTCGGCCGGCGGTTGCGCGACAACGGCCTGACGCAGGCGCTGTTCAACCTGCCGCCGGGCGACTGGGACGCCGGCGAGAAGGGCTTTGCGGCGCTGCCGGACCGCTTCGACGACCTCAAGGCGAGCCTGGAGACCGCGTTGCCCTATGCACAGGCGACCGGCGTCAAGCGCGTGCATCTGATGGCCGGGATCGCCAGCCGCGGCGACGCCAAGGCGGTCGAAGCCTTCTACAAATCAGTGGCCTGGGCGGCTGAGTTCTTCAGCCCCCACGGGCTCGACGTGGTGATCGAGCCGATCAATTCGCGCAACGTGCCCGGCTATTTCCTCAACGACTTCACCTTTGCGCGCGACCTGATCCGCGAGCTGAAGATTTCGAACCTGAAGCTGCAGTTCGACATCTATCACTGCCAGATCATCCATGGCGACGTGACGATGCGGCTGCGCGAGATGATGGACATCATCGGCCATGTCCAGATCGCCAGCATTCCGTCGCGCCACGAGCCCGATGATGAGGAGCTGAACTATCCGTTCCTGTTCGCTGAGCTCGACCGGCTCGGCTATGCCGGCTTTGTCGGCTGCGAATACAATCCGCGCGGGCGGACGGAGGAGGGCCTCGGCTGGTTCGCGCCGTATAAAGGAGTGAGGCCGTGACCATCAAACTCGGCTGCATCGCCGACGACTATACCGGCGCCTCCGACCTCGCCAACACGCTGACGCGTGCAGGGCTTCGCACCGTGCAGACCATCGGCGTGCCCGCCGACAATCTTGCGCTGCCCGAGGTCGATGCCGTCGTGGTCTCGCTCAAGAGCCGCTCGATCGAGGCTCATCTTGCGGTGGCCCGCTCGCGCGAGGCCGAGCGGTGGCTGCGCGGCCGCGGTGCCGATCACGTGCTGTTCAAGATCTGCTCCACCTTCGATTCCACCGACGCCGGCAATATCGGTCCGGTGATGGATGCGCTGCGGGCGGATTGCGGCGAGACAATCTTGCTGGTGACGCCGGCTTTCCCCGAAACCGGGCGCACCGTCTACCAGGGCCATCTGTTCGTAGGCCATGTGCCGCTGAACGAGAGCCCGTTGAAGGACCATCCGCTCAACCCGATGCACGACGCCAATCTGGTGCGGGTGTTGTCGCGTCAGAGTCGCACCAAGATCGGGCTGGTCGATCTCGCCACGGTGGTGCGCGGGCCGGAGGCGGTGCGCGACCGCCTGGCCGAGCTTGCCGGCCAGGGCGTCGGTGCCGCCATCATCGATGCGGTGTTCGATGCAGATCTCACGACGGTCGGCACCGTGGCGTTGACCCATCGCGTCTCGGTCGGCGCCTCCGGCATCGGGCTGGGGCTGGCGCGGGCGCTGGTCGAATCCGGTGGTGCGAACACGGGGACCGCCGATGCCGCAGATGGCGCGCCGGTCGGCGGACCGGCCGCGTGCCTGGCCGGCAGCTGCTCCCAGGCGACGCTTGGGCAGATCGCGCATGCCGAAAAGATCATGCCGGTGCTCCGCCTCGATCCCGAGCAGCTTGTCGCCGGCAAGGACGAAGTGCATCGCGCGCTCGCCTGGGCGGGGGAGTGCCTCGGTGATGGCCCGGTGCTGATTGCCTCGAGCGCGGCGCCTGACCAGGTCGCGGCAGTGCAGGCGCGCCATGGTCGCGACGCGGCGGGACATGCGATCGAACAGGCCATGGCCGATATCGCCGAGGGCCTCGTGCAGACCGGCGTGCGTCGGCTCGTCGTCGCCGGCGGTGAGACCTCCGGCGCCGTGGTCGATCGCCTGAAGATCCCCGCCTTCCTGGTCGGACCCGAAATCGCGCCCGGCGTGCCGGTGCTGCGCACCGTCGGAACGACGTCAGAGATGCTGCTCGCACTCAAGTCCGGCAATTTCGGCGGCCCGCACTTCTTCTTGGATGCGCTCGGGCTGATGCGGTAGCCCTTTGGGCCTGCGGGCGGCCGGTTTCGACGCCAAATGTCAGCGCGGGTCTTGCGGATCTGAGAAACTGGAGATTCCGGGTTGAGCCCTGACGGGCCGCTCCGGAAAGACGGCGCTCGTGGTGGAGAAAGATTAACGGCCTCCCGTCCGCTTAATTCGATTTAAATTGTTTTGGCTTTCCGTAGGACTACGGGGCGATTCTTGATTCACGTTTCAATTCTTGTGGTCGGAAACGTCTTGAACCGTCGGGTCGGACGTGTCGGCCACCGACGGCTGCTGCCTGCGCACCCAGCTTGAAAGTGAAGAGATATCGCCATGTTTGCCCAATATTCGATCCGTGCGAAGATCGTCACGGTCGTCGCCTTCCTGCTGCTTGCGGTGACCGGCACCGGACTGTTTGCCGTGAACAATATGCGCGCGATCAACGCGGCCACGGTCGATGTCGCGACCAACTGGCTGCCGAGCGTTCGCGTCCTTGGCGAGCTGCAGCAGGGCGTGGTCATGAACCGCAATATTGTGCGCGCTCATCTCCTGGCCGAGCAGCTGGAGGACAAGCTCAAGGTCGAGAAGGCGCTGAACGCGAATTTTGAGGAGATCGCCCGGACCATCCAGGCCTATCAGCCGCTGATCACCTCGCCGGAAGAGCGCGCGCTGTACAATGACTGGTCGCGGATCTGGGAGGACTATAAGCAGGGCGTGCAAGAGGTGCTGGCGCTGTCGCGCAAGGAGTCCGGCCAGGTCCCGCACGAGGCGAGCGAGCTCAACAGCAAGAAGGTCAACCGCCTGCTCACGGACGCTGATGTCATCCTCAAGCGGGACATCGAGCTGAACAACAAGGGGGCCGACAAGGCCTACAAGGATTCGGCTGACAACTATACGTCGACCCTGACGTGGGTCGCGGTCATCCTGGTCATGACCCTGATCGTCGGCATCGCGCTCAGCGTCTACCTGGTGCGGGACGTGTCCGCCGGCATTGCCTCGATCGTGAGCCCGATGCAGTCGCTCAGCGACGGCGATCTGTCGGCGGAGGTGCCGCACCGCGGCGAGAAGACCGAGATCGGCACGATGGCCGATGCCTTGCAGCTGTTCAAGGAAGCGCTGATCGCGAAGAAGGCCGCCGACGCAGCCGCAGCGCGTGACGCCGAAGACAAGATCGCGCGTGGCCACCGGGTCGACGACATCACCCGCAACTTCGAAGCGATGATCAGCGAGATCGTCAACACGGTGTCGTCGGCATCCTCCCAGCTCGAGAGCTCGGCCGGAACGCTGACGTCGACCGCGGAGCGGTCGAAGCAGCTCGCCACCGCGGTCTCCGCCGCATCGGAAGAGGCCACCACCAATGTGCAGTCGGTGGCGTCGGCCACCGAACAGATGGCGTCCTCGGTCACCGAGATCAGCCGCCAGGTGCAGGAGTCCGCGCGCATGGCCGGCGAAGCGGTCGGGCAGGCCCGGACCACCACAGGCCGGGTCAGCGAACTGTCGAAGGCCGCGACCCGCATCGGCGATGTCGTCGAGCTGATCAACACCATCGCCGGCCAGACCAATCTGTTGGCGCTGAACGCCACCATCGAGGCGGCGCGCGCCGGCGATGCCGGCCGCGGCTTTGCCGTGGTGGCATCCGAGGTGAAAGCGCTGGCCGAGCAGACCGCAAAGGCAACCGGCGAGATCGGCCAGCAGATCTCCGGCATTCAGGCCGCGACCCAGGAATCCGTGAACGCGATCCGGGACATCTCCTCCACGATCGAGAAGCTCTCGGAGATCTCGTCCACGATTGCTGCTGCTGTCGAGGAGCAGGGCGCGGCAACCCAGGAAATCTCGCGCAACGTTCAGCAGGCCGCGCAGGGCACGCAACAGGTGTCGTCCAACATCAGCGACGTCGAGCGCGGCGCCGCCGAGACCGGCTCGGCGTCGAGCCAGGTGTTCTCGGCCGCGCAAGCCTTGTCGGTCGAAAGCCAGCGGCTGCGGGTCGAGGTCGGCAAGTTCTTGGGTTCGGTTCGCGCCGCTTAGCCCGGCGGATTTGCCACCAAATTTCTGTCTCGCACGGAGGGAGCTTGGCTCGACGCCACAGCTCCCTCCGAGCTTTATGCGGGCACTGAGCTCGCACCGATCAGACTCAATCTCTGCGGGTATTCCGTAGTTGTACGGTGCGACAAGTTAACTCGGATTAAGCGTGCAGTGCGGTCTGATCGGGACGGAAGATTCTGTCCGCGCGCCCTCCGCACAGTTGCGGCGCGCCGTTGCAACGCCGCAAGCCGAAGAGATTTGCCCATGCTCGCCTCGATGTCGATCCGCGCCAAGATCATTACGGCCGTGGCGTTCCTGCTCGTTGTCATGACCGGCGTGGGCCTGCTCGCCCTGAAGAACATGCGGTCGATCAATGCCAATACGGTCGACATCACGACCAATTGGCTGCCAAGCGTGCGCGTGCTCGGTGAGCTGCGCGCCAATGCCATCACCTACCGCAACGTGGTCCGCGAGCACATGCTCGCCGAGACGCAGGACGAAAAGATCGCGCAGGAAAAGACCGCAGCGACCGTCAACGAGATGATCGCCAAGTCCCGGCAGAGCTACGAGCCGATGATCACGACGGCGGAGGAGCGGTCCATGTATACCGAATGGGCCCGGCTCTGGGGCGACTACCTCAAAGGCACCGAGCAGGTCATGGCGCTATCGCGTAAGGAGGCCGGGAAGATCGCACACGAGGCGCATGAGCTGAACCAGCAGACGGTCAACAAGATCGGGCTGCAGGCCGACGAGATCTTGAAGAAGGATATCGACGTCAACAATACGGGGGCGGACAAGGCCTCCACCGATGCTGCGGACACCTATTCGTCTTCCTTCATGCTGCTGGTCGTGATCATCGGCATTGCGGCAGTCGCAGGCATCGCGGTCGGCCTCTATATGGTGCAGGACGTCTCGAAGGGGATCGCGTCGATCGTGACGCCGATGCAGGCGCTGGGCCAGGGTGATCTTGCGGCCGAAGTGCCGCATCGCGGCGAGAAGACCGAAATGGGCGCGATGGCGGACGCGCTGCAGATCTTCAAGGACGCGTTGATTGCCAAGAAGGCCGCGGACGAGGCGGCGGCGCGCGACGCCGAAGCCAAGATCGAACGCGGCCGGCGCGTCGACGGCATCACGCGCGAATTCGAGGCGATGATCGGCGAGATCGTCAGCACGGTCTCCGCCGCGTCGACGCAGCTGGAGGCCTCCGCCGGCAAGCTGACCTCGACGGCCAACCGCTCTCAGCAGCTCGCCACCACCGTGGCCGCGGCTTCCGAAGAGGCGTCCGCCAATGTCCAGTCGGTTGCGACTGCGACCGAGGAGATGGCCTCCTCGGTCAACGAGATCAGCCGCCAGGTGCAGGAATCGGCGCGGATGGCGAGCGAGGCCGTGGGCCAGGCGCGCAGCACCACCGATCGCGTCAGCGAGCTGTCGCGGGCGGCGACGCGGATCGGCGATGTCGTCGAGCTCATCAACACCATCGCAGGCCAAACTAATCTGTTGGCGCTGAACGCCACCATCGAAGCGGCGCGTGCCGGCGAAGCCGGCCGCGGCTTCGCCGTCGTCGCCACCGAAGTGAAGGCGCTCGCCGAGCAGACCGCGAAGGCGACCGGCGAGATCGGACAGCAGATCTCCGGCATCCAGGCGGCCACGCATGAATCCGTCAGTGCGATCCGGGATATCTCCTCGACGATCGAGAAGCTGTCGGAGATCGCCTCGACCATCGCCGCCGCCGTCGAAGAGCAGGGCGCTGCCACCCAGGAAATTTCGCGCAACGTGCAGCAGGCTGCCCGCGGCACCCAGGACGTCTCGTCCAACATCACCGACGTGCAGCGCGGCGCGACCGAGACCGGATCAGCATCGTCGCAGGTGTTGTCGGCCGCCCAGACCCTGTCCGGCGACAGCACCCGTCTGCGCCAGGAGGTCAGCAAATTCCTGACCTCGGTGCGGGCGGCTTAGAACGGCGTCGGTCCGACAAGGGACCGCTATCCAATGGTTTCAAGGGAGCCCGGCGGCAGCCGCGGCTCCCTTCGCATTTAAATTTGTATTTGAACATGAGTTGTAGTTGCGGCTGCGTCGGCATGCGGCATCTGATCGATCCGTGATTTCCCGGCGCGGCAATTTAACGCGATACTAGCCAGCCTGTTAAATTCTTAGCCGCTCGCCGCCGAAAAAGACGGCACATGATTCGCGGTCCTGGCGATGCACGCATTTGTGCGGTTGCCGGCTGTGACTATCTTTCGAGGTCCTCAGAATGCGCAAAAATTTTCCCGTCACCACCGTCGAATATCCCGTCACTGACGAAACTCTTATCGTCTCGCAGACCGACGCCAAGGGAAAGCTCACGTTCTTCAACGACGACTTCATCGCGGCCGCCGGCTTTGCGCCGGCGGAACTGATGGGCCAGCCGCATAACATCATCCGCCATCCGGACATGCCGCCGGAGGCGTTCGAAAATCTCTGGAGCACGCTCAAGACCGGCAAGCCCTGGGTCGGCGCGGTGAAGAACCGGCGCAAGAACGGCGACTTCTATTGGGTGCTGGCGACGGCCTCGCCGATCCGGCAGAACGGGCAGGTGACGGGCTACACCTCGGTTCGCACCAAGCTGCCTGCCGACCAGCGCGCCGAGGCCGAACAGGTCTACGCGGCGATCCGCGAGAAGCGCTCGCACAACTACAAGATCGCGGCCGGCGTGATCCGTCGCCGCTCGATCTTCGATGTTTTCGAGATGTTCACGCGCACGCTCAACGCGCGCCTTCTGACGCTGCTTGCCGTGCAGACGGCGCTTATGCTCGCGATCGCGGGCAGCGCTCTGTTGGGTCCTGCGGGCGCCGTGGTACCGACGCTGGCACTGTTCGGCGCCGCCTTCGCCGGTTTGCTGGTGATGCAACTGCTCCAGGCGATCGGTGCGCCACTGCAGCATGTCAACGAGACGATGGGCAACATCGTGCAGGGCAAGCTTGATACCCGCATCAGGATCGAACGCGACGACGAAATCGGCGAGGTGCTGCGCAATCTGCAGAGTGTGCAGACCGTCGTCCGCTTCAGCAAGGAGGAGCTGAAGGCCTCCGAGCACCGCGCTGCTGTGCAGCGCCGCACCGAAATGACCAAATTGGCCGACACGTTCGAAAGCGCGGTCGGCGAGATCGTCGAGACCGTTTCCTCGGCCTCGACCGAACTGGAAGCATCGGCCACGACGCTGTCGTCGACCGCCGACCGCGGGCAGGAGCTGGCGAGCGTGGTCGCGTCGGCCTCCGAGGAGGCGTCCACCAATGTCCAGTCGGTGGCCTCCGCCAGCGAGGAGATGGCGTCCTCGATCCAGGAGATCGGCCGGCGCGTGCAGGAATCCGCCAAGATGGCAGGCGAGGCAGTTCATCAGGCCCGCGCCACCAACGATCGCGTCGGCGAGTTGTCGAAGGCTGCGACCCGCATCGGCGATGTCGTCGAGCTGATCAACACCATCGCCGGCCAGACCAACCTCTTGGCGCTGAATGCCACGATCGAGGCGGCGCGTGCCGGCGAAGCCGGACGCGGCTTCGCCGTGGTGGCCTCCGAGGTCAAGGCGCTCGCGGAGCAGACGGCGAAGGCGACCGGCGAGATCGGCCAGCAGATTTCGAGCATCCAGGCCGCAACGCAGGAATCGGTCAGCGCCATCCAGGCGATCAGCGTCACCATCGAGCGGCTGTCGGAAATCTCGTCGGCGATTGCGGCCGCGGTGGAGCAGCAGGGCGCGGCGACCCAGGAGATTTCCCGCAGCGTCCAGCAGGCGGCGATCGGCACCCAGGAGGTCTCCTCCAACATCACCGACGTCCAGCACGGCGCCACCGAAACGGGCTCGGCCTCGGTGCAGGTGCTGAGCGCCGCCAAATCCCTGTCCGACGAGAGCAACCGTCTCAAGCTGGAAGTGGACAAATTCCTGCATTCAGTGCGCGCCGCCTAAGGCCCGCATCGGCGGTCGCCCGCGAGCTTCTGGCTTCCGGTGACGGCGTTTCGGCATGGCTGCCCTTCGCGCAGCCATGCCGAAGCTCGTTGCAGGCCTTCGCGGGCGCCGGTCATGCAGAAGTGAGAGGGGAGCATTCCGCTGCCCTCTTTTCTATTTTGCTGCAGTTGCGCTAGATCAATGCGAATGCTTCCAAATGGGGTCCGCGCAGGTGTGGCCCGGAAAAGCTTGATCGATGATCGCACTGGTCCGCATCGCCCTGAGCCGGCCGTACACCTTTGTCGTGCTCGCGCTCCTCCTCCTGATCGTCGGGCCGCTGGCGGCGCTGCGTACCCCGACCGACATCTTTCCGGACATTCGCATTCCCGTAATCGGCGTGGTCTGGCAGTACACCGGCCTGCCGCCGGACCAGATGTCCGGCCGCATCACCACGCCGTTCCAGCGGGCGCTGACCACGACCGTCAACGACATCGAGCATATCGTCGCCAATTCCTATAACGGCTTCGGCATCATCAAGATCTTCTTCCAGCCGGGCGTCGATATCCGCACCGCGAACGCCCAGGTCACCGCGATCTCGCAGACGCTGCTGAAGCAGATGCCGCCGGGCGCGACGCCGCCTTTGATCTTAAACTACAGCGCCTCTACCGTACCGATCATCCAGGTGGCGCTGTCCGGCGAGGGGCTGACCGAGCAGAACCTCGCCGATATCGGCATCAACCAGCTGCGCACGCCGCTGGTCACGGTTCCCGGTGCGGCAATTCCGTATCCATTCGGCGGCAAGCAGCGCCAGGTGCAGATCGACCTCGATCCGATCGCGCTGCAGGCCCGCGCCCTGTCGGGCCAGGACGTCGCCAATGCGCTCGCCGCGCAAAACCTGATCACCCCGGTCGGCACCCAGAAGATCGGCGAGTTCGAGTACAACATCCAGCTCAACAACTCGCCTTTGAAGCTGGAGGATCTCGGCAACCTGCCGATCAAGGCCGTGAACGGGGCCATGGTCTATATCCGCGACGTCGCCAGCGTCCGCGACGGCAACCCGCCGCAGACCAACATCGTCCATGTGAACGGCAGCCGCTCGGTGCTGATGATGGTGCTGAAGGCCGGCGCCACCTCGACGCTCGACATCATCTCCGGCATCAAGCAGAAGGTGATCGACGTTCGCGATCAATTGCCCGACGCCTTGCGGATCGGCTTCATCGGCGACCAGTCGGTGTTCGTACGCTCCGCCATCTCGGGCGTTGCCTTCGAGGGCGTGATCGCCGCGCTGCTGACCAGCGTGATGATCCTGTTGTTCCTCGGCAGCTGGCGCTCGACCGTCATCATCGCGGTCTCGATCCCGCTGTCGGTGCTCGGCGCCATCATCATGCTGGCTGCGATCGGCGAGACGCTCAACATCATGACGCTCGGCGGGCTCGCGCTCGCGGTCGGCATCCTCGTCGACGACGCCACGGTGACGATCGAGAACATCAACTGGCACCTGGAGCAGGGCAAGGCTGTCGAGCCCGCGATCATGGACGGCGCCAACCAGATCGTGACACCGGCCTTCGTCTCGCTGCTCTGCATCTGCATCGTGTTCGTGCCGATGTTCTTCCTGACCGGTGTCGCCCGCTTCCTGTTCGTGCCGATGGCGGAAGCGGTGATGTTCGCGATGGTCTGGTCGTTCATCCTGTCGCGCACTTTGGTGCCGACCATGGCGAAATATCTCTTGAAGCCGCATGTCGCCCATAGCGAGCATGGGCCGGCGCCGACGCGCAATCCGTTCGCGCTGTTTCAGCGCGGCTTCGAGGCGCGGTTCGAGCGCATCCGTTCCGGCTATCGCGGGCTGTTGACACTGGCGATGCAGGGCCGCGCCCTGTTCCTGCTCGGCTTTCTCGGCTTCGTCGGCCTCTCATTCCTTCTGGTACCCTATCTCGGCCGCAACTTCTTCCCGTCGGTGGACGCCGGCGCGATCCTGATGCATGTGCGCACCCAGGTCGGCACCCGCATCGAGGAGAGCGCCAACCAGTTCGCCGACGTGCAGAAGGCAATCCGCAGGATCGTCCCGCCATCGGAGATCGAGACGCTCGCCGACAATATCGGCATGCCGATCTCCGGCATCAACATGACCTATAACAACACCGGCGTGATCGGCGCCCAGGACGGCGACATCCAGATCAAGCTGAAGGAGGGGCATCGCCCGACCGAGGAGTATGTCCAGGCGCTGCGCGAGCAGTTGCCGCGGCAGTTTCCCGGCATGAGCTTCGCGTTCCTCCCCGCGGACATCGTCAGCCAAATCCTCAATTTCGGCGCGCCGGCGCCGATCGATTTGCAGGTGCGCGGTGCCAATGTTGCGGCGAACTTCGCCTATGCCAACAAGCTGCTCGCCCGCATCAGACACATCCCGGGCATTGCGGACGCGCGTATCCAGCAATCGCCGAGCAATCCGACCTTCAACATCGATGTCGACCGCACCCGCGCGCAATATGTCGGCCTGACCGAGCGCGACGTCACCAACAGTCTCGTGGTCAACCTTGCCGGCTCCTCGCAGGTCGCGCCGACCTATTATCTCAATCCCGACAATGGCGTGTCCTACTCGATCGTGATGCAGACGCCGCAATTTGCGATCGACTCCTTGAGCAAGCTGGAGACCTTGCCGATCTCTGCGACCAATTCGCCGTCGGCGCCGATCCTGGGCGGCATCGCTGACATCAAGCGCTCGACCTCGAGCGCGGTGGTCTCGCAATACGACATCCAGTCGATGGTGCAGATCTACGCCACCACGCAGGGCCGCGACCTCGGCGCGGTCAGCAACGACGTGCGCGCCGTGATCGCCGACACCGCCAAGGAGGTGCCGAAGGGCTCCTCGGTAGTGCTGCTGGGCCAGGTGCAGACCATGAACAGCGCCTTCTCGGGGCTCCTGTTTGGCCTGCTCGGCGCGGTCGTGCTGATCTATCTCTTGATCGTCGTCAACTTCCAGTCCTGGTCCGATCCGTTCGTGATCATCACCGCGCTGCCGGCGGCGCTCGCCGGCATCGTCTGGATGCTGTTCGTCAGCCACACCACGCTGTCAGTGCCGGCGCTGACCGGGGCCATCATGTGCATGGGCGTCGCCACCGCGAACAGCGTGCTGGTGATCAGCTTCGCCCGCGAGCGCTACGAGGAGCTCGGCGATCCCGTGGCCGCCGCGATCGAGGCCGGCTTCGTCCGCTTCCGCCCGGTGCTGATGACGGCGCTCGCCATGATCATCGGCATGACGCCGATGGCGCTGGCGCTGGGCGAGGGCGGCGAGCAGAATGCGCCGCTCGGCCGCGCCGTGGTCGGCGGATTGATTTTCGCGACGTTCGCGACGTTGATGTTCGTTCCCGTCGTGTTCAGTTTGGTGCATAAGAAGCAGGCCGGCAAAGACGCCGCCGCATTGGAGACAGCGCATGTCCACTGAAACGCACGAGCCGGTCTCGCGCTTGAAGTTCGGCCTGTTCGCGCTGGTGGCGGGCGCCGGCCTGGTGTTTGCCGTGGTCACCGGCATCCGCGCCCGCGAGGACAGCGATGCCAAGCTGAAGGAATGGACCGACGACCAGGCGGTCCCGACGGTGGCGGTGACCAACCCCGATGCGAAGGTGCTGAACAATACGATCGATCTGCCGGGCCGGCTGGAAGCCTATTATCGTGCGCCGATCTTCGCCCGCGTCAGCGGCTATCTGAAGAGCTGGAGCGCCGATATCGGCACGCCGGTCAAGGCCGGGCAGGTGATCGCCGAGATCGAGGCGCCCGACCTCGATCAGCAGCTGTTGCAGGCGCGCGCCGACCTGACCAGCGCGCAGGCCTCAGCCGTGCTGTCGGAAGCGACATTGAACCGGCGCAAGACCCTGCTGGCCTCGAACTTCGTGTCGATGCAGGAGATCGACGAGCGCACCGCCGACCTCGACAACAAGAAGGCGGCGGTGAAGTCGGGTCAGGCCAATGTCGAGCGGCTGGAGGTGCTGGCCGGCTACAAGAAGATCACGGCTCCCTTCGGTGGCGTCGTCACGGCGCGCGATACCGATGTCGGCGCGCTGATCAATGCCGGTGGCGGCTCGACGCCGATGTTCGTGATCTCGGATATCAAGAAGCTGCGCGTCTATGTCAACGTGCCGCAGAACTACGTGCCGGCGGTGAAGATCGGCGCCAAGGCCACGATATCGGTGCCGGAATATCCGACGCGGAGCTTCGAGGCGACGGTGGAAGCCTCGGCCCAGGCCGTCGACGTCGCCTCCGGCACCACGCGGATGCAGCTCGGCCTCGATAATGCCAAGGGCGAGCTGATGCCAGGCGGCTATGCCAGCGTGAAGCTGAACCTGCAGCGCGACACCGTGCCGCTCTACATTCCCGCGAGCGCGCTGATGTTCGATCAGAACGGCCTGCGCGTGGCCACCGTCGGCGCGGACGACAAAGTGAAGTTCAAGACTGTGACGATCGCGCGCGACCTCGGCCGCAACATCGAGCTCGGCTCCGGGCTCACGGTGGACGACCGCGTCATCGTCGCGCCGCCTGATGGTCTGGCCGATGGCGATCCGGTCCACATCGCCGGACCCAAGAAGGACGCCAAGCCCGAGAAGGTCTCGGCCGCGCAGGACGGCAAGGGCTGATAGTAAAAGCTGACGTCGAGCCAGGCTCCGGCGTTGCCTCGTCTGGCGCGTTGTCGCCAGCGCAACGAGTGCGCTGTCAGCTAGGGCATGTACTCATTAGGCGGCCGGCCGACTGATGTCCGGTCAACCCCCGACAGCACCCAAGAGCGGACATTCTCCGAGGTCGCAGGGTGAGCCAAGAGCCGACATGAGTTGATCGCGACGGCGAACCGTCCCCGTCATTCCGGTGGTGAGCACCTTTGGCGGCTAACATCCGCCAGCGCCTCAAATACAGCAGGCGTGCGCTCCAAGCGGGCAATCGTTCGCGCGCCTTCGAGGGCGGCTACCAATGCGGCTGCGGTGGAGGATGCGCGCGCCGGAGCGAAGCCGCACCTCCTAAAATGCTCCGCAATAATCTCGGTCGAATCAACAAATCCGCGCGCGACCCGTTTGGTCAGCTCAGCGTCGAGCGCGGGCAGCTCATTCGCCAGATTCTGCATGAGACATCCGTACTGGAAATCAGAGGCGACCATTTCGGCGGCGAATGTGCCGAAGAGCTGATGAACAAAATTCAGAGCATCACCCGCCGTATTCGCGGAGATACTCCGCAATACCGCAATCCTACTCGCAACGTAATGATCGATTGCTTCTTCTGCGAGCTGTGCCTTGCCGCGTGGAAAGTGAAAATAGAACGACCCTTTCGGCGCACCGCTTTCTTCAATGATCTGGGTCAATCCGGTCGCAGTGTAGCCTTGGATGCGAAACAGCCGTTCGGCCGTGGCAATCGCGCGAGCGCGGGCGTCAGTCTTACGTGGCATGCCGTGAACCTAACACCTTTCGCTTGACGTTACTATGGCGATCGACATAGTATGGTGATCGCCATAGAACAGCGGGGATGTCCCTCTCCCCAGGCGGACTCAGCGTTTCGTCATGAATGATCCAGTGAGTTTCAAGCCATCGGCGTCCCGACGAGCCATCTTAGCGATGGGCGCGGCCGGCTTGGCTGCGGCTTCACTTCGACCGGCCCGCGCAAACCTCCTAGGAGGAACTGATTTGACCACATCAACGTATCGCGAGGGCACGCTTCCCAAGGAGGTCCGCTCGCGCATGATCCATGGGGTCAACGGCCTCGATGTCCATATTCTCGAGGCCGGTTACGAAAGCCCCGGCCGGCCGCTCGCGCTGCTTCTGCACGGCTTTCCGGATTTGGCTTACGGCTGGCGCGACCTGATCCCAATTTTGGCTGACGCCGGGTACCATGTCGTGGCGCCCGACCAGCGGGGTTTTGGCCGCACCACCGGTTGGGTGAACGGCTATGACGCCCCGCTAGAGCCCTTCAGCCTCCTGAACATGACGCGCGACGCCCTCGGGTTGGTTTCGGCGCTGGGGTATCGGCGCACGACGATGCTCGTTGGGCACGACTTCGGCTCGCCCGTGGCGGCCTATTGTGCGCTCGCTCGACCTGACGTCTTTCCGTCGGTGGTGCTGATGAGCGCACCGTTCCCCGGTCCGCCGGCGTTTCCGTTCAACATTGCGGAAAGCGAGGCATCGCCGCTTCAACCGAACACTGAAAATCAAAAGTTGGCGGCCGCGCTGGGGGCGCTCGATCCGCCCAGAGTGTACTACCAACAATATTTGAGCACACGGGAAGCGAACGATGACATGTGGCATCCCCTTCAAGGTCTACACGCGTTTCTTCGCGCGTTCTTCCACGTCAAGAGCGCCGACTGGCCGGGAAATAAGCCGCATCCGTTGAAGGCGCGAACCGCCATCGAACTTGCACAAATGCCCACCTATTACGTCATGGATCTCGGCAAGACGATGCCCCAGACCGTCGCTCCATTCCAACCTTCCGCCGCCGAGGTCCAATCCTGCAAATGGCTCACCGAGCCGGAACTTGGAGTGTACACGGAGGAGTATGGCCGCACTGGATTTCAAGGCGCCCTGCAGGCTTATCGCGTCTATTCCGATCCTGACCTAAACGCTGAGTTGGGCCTGTTTTCGGGCAAGACGATCGATGTCCCGTCGCTCTTCATCGGCGGGACGAGCGACTGGGGCACCTATGCGGCGCCGGGCGCGGTCGATCTTATGAGGACGAAGGCGACGACGAGGATGGCTGGCATCGAACTGATCGACGGCGCTGGTCACTGGATCCAACAGGAGCAGCCGGTTCGGCTCGGCACGCTCCTGCTCGCCTTCATCAAGGATGTCGGTGGGGCGGATCACTCCAGCGATTTTGGACTTGGTGGCCGTTAGCCCGGGTGACGCGACCGTTTTTTGTCTTGCCGATCACACAACCCGCCAACTTGCGTCGCGCCCATCCTGGCGCCTCGGGCGCGTCCCAACGTGTTGTAAGAAACGAGTCTGCTCTGGGTCAAACTCGTCGCGCCCGCAATCGAGTTGAGCGGCTCTTCAACAGGGTCAAGCAATGTCGGTGGCGACGCGTTACGACAAATCGGCGCTAATGAGGCCCGTGTCCTAGTCTTCGTCCGCGATGACGGCCGGGCGTCCTCTGCTGGCATGTAACAAGAGGCTCATGCGAGGCATTGGCGACAAGACCCGTAAGTTTAGCCCTCCGGCATGCTCCCAGCCGGGTTACTACGGAAGCTGAACTTTATAGTTTGGCAATGCAGCAAGAATAATTCCGTGCCCGATTTATGAGGGCCACCATCATGACGTTCTCGTTTGCTGCCATTCGATCCGTTCAACTCAAGATCGCAGCGATTTCAGGTCTGTGTCTTGTCGCAACGTCCTTGATACTGATCGGCTACAGCGTTTTTTCAACGCGTAGCATGAACCAATATGTCGCCGGCGAGGTGATGCAACTGGTCGATCGCCAGACCAAGGAAAGCCTTCTGAACCGGGCCTCGACCGAGGCCAATGCCATCAAGGCCGAGCTCGAAGTCGGCTTCGATGCCGCGCGCACCATGGCGCATGCGTTCGCGGTGCTGGCCGACGACAAGGATGGCCGCACCCCGAAAGACGCGCGCCGCAGCCAGTTGAGCGGGCTGCTTCGCAACGTGCTGCAGCACAATCCCGCCTTCAACGGCACCTATTCGGCATGGGAGCCGGATGCTCTCGACGGCAACGACACTGCGTTCAAGGGACGCAAGGAGCAGGGATCGGACAATACTGGCCGCTTTCTGCCCTATTGGACTCGGGATGCCGGCGGCAAGATCGATGTCCAGCCGCTCGTCGAATATGACAGCAACGATCGTCATCCCAATGGCCTGGTGAAGGGCGCGTGGTACATCAATCCGTCCACGACGGGGCGGGAGAATATTCTCGGTCCGCTGCCCTACATCGTCCAGGGCAAGCCGGTGTTCCTGGCCACGATGTCGGTCCCGGTCATGATCCAGGGCAAATTTCACGGCGTCGCCGGCGCCGACTACAATCTGGATTTCGTTCAGAAGCTTGCGGTCAAGATCAACGCCTCGCTCTTCGAGGGCAAAGGCAAGGTGGCGATCCTGAACGATACGGGCCTTGTGGTCGCCGACAGCGCCAATCAGGACGTGATCGGAAAGCCGGCATCGCAAGCCGATCCGCGCTGGAGCGAAAGTGCCGCGACCATTCGGGCAGGGAAGGCCGAGGTCCAGGACGATCCGAAGTTCGCCAATGTGGATGTCTATTCGCCGATCAAGCTGGGCTTGACTGATACGCCCTGGTCGGTGGTCATTTCGGTGCCGCGCGAGGTCGTTCTGGCATCGGCGCGTCAGCTCGACGCGACGCTCAGCGCCCGCGCGACATCGGGCGTGTTCTGGCAGATCGGGGTCGGTCTCGTGGTGATCGCCGCCGCGATCTTCCTGATTTCGATTGCCGCCCGCAGCGTGGCGCGGCCCATTCGCGATTGCGCGAACTTCGCCAACGGCATTGCCAAGGGGGATTTCAATCAAGAGCTCAAGATCGCGCAGGCCGATGAGGTGGGCGTCCTCGCCGACTCGCTGCGAACGATGCAGGGCGATCTGAAGCAAGGCATCGAGCAACGCGCCCAGGACCAGGCGAATGCGGACAAGGAGCGCCGTCGCGTCATGAACGACATGGCCGACAGCTTCGAGGCCTCGATCGGCGGTATCGTCGAGACCGTGTCCGCGGCCTCGGGCGCGCTCGAAGGCTCGGCCACGACGCTGAGCTCGACCGCAGAACGGGCCCAGCAATTGGCGGCAACCGTCGCCACCGCGTCGGAACACGCGTCGAGCAACGTGCAGTCGGTCGCATCCGCGGCCGAGGAGATGGCCTCGTCGATCAGCGAAATCAGCCGGCGGGTCCAGGAATCGGCGCGCATGGCGAACGAGGCCGTCGATCAGGCGCGCGCGACGACGGACCGTGTCAGCCAGCTGTCCAAGGCAGCCACCCGCATCGGCGACGTCGTCGAGCTGATCAATACGATCGCGGGCCAGACCAATCTCCTGGCACTCAATGCGACCATCGAGGCGGCGCGCGCCGGCGAAGCAGGCCGCGGGTTCGCCGTGGTGGCGTCCGAGGTGAAGGCGCTGGCCGAGCAGACTGCGAAGGCCACCGGCGAGATCGGTCAGCAGATCGGCAGCATCCAATCGGCAACCCAGGAATCGGTCGGCGCCATCCGGGAGATTTCCGGAACGATCGAACGGCTGTCGGAAATCTCGGCGGCGATTGCGGCTGCGGTCGAGCAGCAGGGCGCCGCGACCCAGGAGATCTCGCGCAATGTCCAGCAGGCCGCTCACGGCACCCAGGAGGTCTCCACGAACGTCGCCGACGTCAAGCGCGGCGCGACCGAGACCGGATCGGCCTCGTCTCAAGTGCTGTCGGCAGCCCAGATGCTTTCGGGCGACAGCGGCCGGTTGAAGCAGGAGGTCAGCAAATTCCTGAATTCGGTGCGGACGGCGTAGCACCGCCGCGCTGAACTCGCGGATTCACCCTCAGGTCAAAATCGTTCAGAGGGCTTCGGATCGAAGCGGCATTGACCGGTCATCAAGCGCTTGATGGCCGGGCGATCCATGTCTTGCACACGCTTGAAGGAAAAAGGCGGAGGCGCCGGCGTTCGGCCTCAACGGGCTCCCGCCAATAGACTGGCCATTCGGCCGCTGCCCCACGCACACGCTATGGTAGTCTCCGAAAAACACCATCGTGCGGTGTCCGGAGCTCGCGGGCGACCAATTGGCCTGGTCGCGCGGCTAATCAGAAAATCCCGCCGATTTGAAGGCGGTTGCGGCTTTGCCGCCCCAGAGGTGCAGTGAGATCGCAACGATCAACCTGCGCATGCATTTGCGCGGTACGTGCACACAGCCGGGAGGCAAGTTCGGCCGAGGGCCGCCGTGGCGCCATATTCCCCATTACGTTCACACAGACCTCGCGAGCGAGGCCTATTCGACTGACGGTCCAATATTCGTGGTGAATACGCTCATGACATATTCTCCGTCCCGGCGGACGCTGGTGCTGTCGGCGGCCACCGCCGCGGCCGCATTCGGGCTCGACGCAGAGCTTGCCGTCGTCGCGGCGCGGCCGCATCGCCGCACCGAGGATCCGGAGCGCGGCTTTTTCCGTGTCCGGATCGGTGAGGCCGAAGTCATCACACTCTATGATGGCATCTGGGAGAAGCCGCATGAAGCCGGCTTCATCAGCAATGCCAGCGTGAGCGAGACCAAACAGGCGCTCGCTGCCGCCGGGCTGCCGTCCGCCTTCGTCACCATTCCGATCGCGACCTATGTCGTCCGGTTCAAGGGCAAGACCGTGCTGTGCGATGCCGGCGGCGGCGGCCAGGTGCAGGGTTATAATCCCGACTCCATCTTCATCTCCGGTCGCATGCTCGGCAATCTGAAGGCCGCTGGCATCCAGCCGGGCGAGATCGACACGATCCTGGTCTCGCATTTCCATCCCGATCATATCTTCGGACTGCTTGGCGAGGACACCAATGCGCCGGTGTTTCCCAATGCCGAGATCATCGTCGCCGCGGCCGAATACAAATGGTGGACCGATCCGTCTTTGACCGGCCGGCTGCCGCCGGGGCGACAGCCACTGGCCCACCGCATCCAGACCGTGATCCCAAACTGGAAGAACGTCCTGCCGGTGGACGGCGAAGACGAAGTCGTTGCCGGCATCCGCTTCGTCAGCGTGCCCGGTCATACGCCGGGCCACACCGCCTTTCATCTCTCCTCCGGTTCGGAGCAGCTGATGATCTCGAACGATACCGCCTATCTGCCGGCGCTGTGCGCGCGGCATCCTGGCTGGCACGGCGCGTTCGATCAGGACGGGCCGCTCGCGGAAGCGAGCCGCCGCAAGCTGCTCGATCGCGTGGCGGCGGAGCAGATGCTGATCTGTGGGACCCATTTCCCCTGGCCCGGCTTCGGCCGGCTCACCCGTGACGGCGGCAGCTATGCGCTCGATATGCTCCACGCCTGACCCCACGCGGGTCCTGGGAGCAGGGGGCCGCGCATGGCCGTGAGGACGCATTATGAGATTCTCGGCGTCTCGCCATGTGCCGACGTCGAGATCATCAAGCAGGCCTTCCGCAAGGCGGTGAAGGCGCATCACCCGGACCTGCGCGGCGGCCCTGACGCTGCAGCCGACCGGCACGTCAAGATGATCATTGCGGCCTATCGGGTGCTGCGCGACCCCGATCTACGCGCCGAATACGACGCCCTTCTCGCCGAGGCACGCGATCGCGCGAGGTCCGAGCGATGGAATGCGATCTTCCAGTTCACTGCGATGACGGCGGTGCTGAGCGTGATCCTGATCGGGGTGGAGCTCCTGTTCTTGCCGGAAATCCACGGCTGGATGTCGACCGCCTCGCTCCGATCGATCGCGATGCGGATGCGGCCGCGCGCGCCCGAGCCCGCGCCTGCGCCCAAGCCTGCTGCTACGCCTGAGAGCCGTGCCGACACCGCGCCGGTTGCGACCGGTCGACCGGCCGGCTCGCCGATGGCATTTGACGCCGGCCCCGATGATCGCGACATTCCGCCGATTCCACCAGCTGCTGCCGCGGCGCATGGGGAGATCACGAGTCCCGCCGACGAGGAACAGACAGCCACAGTCGCCAGTCTCGATCACGGTCTTGATCTCAACCGCCGCGACGATCTCGATCGCGCGATCGCTGATTTCGACGCGGCCATCCGGCTCTGGCCCGACAATGCGCAAGCCTACCGTTATCGAGGCCGCATCTGGAGCCGCAAAGGCGACCTGGATCGCGCAATCGCCGATCTCAATGCGGCGATCCGGCTCGATCCCAAGAATCCGGGGCTGCTTCACGACCGCGGCCTGATCCGGCAGCAGCGGGGCGAGTTCGACGAAGCCCTGGTCGATCTCGACCACGCCGTGCGAATGAGCTTCAGCGATGCCGAGATCTATAGTGATCGCGCGGCGGTGTGGCTTGCGAAGGGAAGCTACGATCGCGCGCTGGCCGACCTGGATCAGGCGCTCAAGCTCAACCCGCAGCTTCTGAGCGCGGTGCGGCGCCGCGATGAGGCGCTCGAGCGCAAGCACGAACGCGACCACGCCAGCGAAAGCGGCAATGTCCCACCGGCGCTTCGCGATGATATCACCGGCGCGCTGCCGACCCCTCCGGCGCCGCCGAGCGGCACGCGCTGAGCGATCATCGGCGGCGAATCTGTTGATCGTGGCGGACCGAAGATCCAAGCCGCTCTTTCCGTCGTTCTGATCGGGCGAGGCGAGATCGAGGCGATGTCTGTGAAATGACGAGCTTCGGCCCCCGACGGAGCGGCGGTCATGAGCGTCTATATATCGGCCACCGGATTTCGCCCGAAGCGCGGAGCCGTCCGCTTCTTGCGCTTCTGGTGGCACACGTGGCGATCCCTGCGGCAGGCGCGTCGTGCCCCGGGGCTCATCGCGGTGATGCTGCGCCCGGTCGCTGGCTTCTATCACACCGTGACTGTCTGGAGGGATGAGGCCAGCATGCGCGCCTATGTGCGCAGCGGCGCGCATCGCCGGGCGATGATCGGATTTCGCGATCTCGGCAGCGGTCGAACGTTCGGATTTGTCTCCGATGACGATCCCGGCTGGGACGCCGCCTATGCCCGCTGGCAGCGCGAGGCGCGGGAAGTGTGAGTGCGTTCTGGCCCCGATTGTCTTGACGTGAGGCGATGATCTGCTTGCCGGGATGAGGGTTCACCCTCTCCCCCTGCGGGAGAGGGTGGCATGATGGCGCGAAGCGCGATCATGCCGGGTGAGGGGTCTGTCTCCGCAGGGACGAGGCTCCTGTGGAGCCAAACCCCGAGTGAGTATGAGGCTGACGTCGGCGTAGCCTCAAGGGGAGAGGGCGCAGTCATCGGCGCTGTGCATCTCAGACGCGAGCCGAAGCTGCCCCTACCTCGCTTGCCACTCCGGCACGCCGTCCTCCGCCATCATGATCTCGCCGCGCGTGCCCACCGGCGTGCGATCCATGTTCAGCAGAGCGGCGAGCGTGATCTTGTCCCGCGCGGGCACGCGGGCCAGCGTGCGTGCATTGGCTTCGGTGCGCAGCATCACCACGCCATGCTCGACTTCGCCATCGCGATCGTACAGCACCGTGTAGCTCTCGACCCGGCCTTGGCCTGAGGCCTCGGTGACGAACTCCGGCACGTCGCCACGGCTGCGATCGGCGACCGCCTGCACGCTCGTCTCCTGCGAGAGCGGTGCCTCTGGCGCCTGGCGCGACAGCACCAGCGCATGATGCTTGGTGACGAAGCCGCCCTGGCCATAGAGCAGACCACGCCTGGCACCGCCGCCGCGCAGCCGCCGCACCATCGCGCAGGCCGCATGCGTCATGTAGCTGTTGAGCGGCGCGCCGAAGAAGGTCAGACCACCGGTCACGGTCGGCTCGACGTCGGCACTCAGGCCGAGCGTTCGCCGCGCCATCTTCGGCACGCAGGGAAAGCAGCTGTAGAGCTCGATGACGTCGAACGCGTGCCCCTTGCCGCCGACCAGATCCATCGCCGCTTGCAGCACGGCATTCTGCGGATGACTTGCGGCGAACTGGTCGCGTGCGAGATAGTCCCGCGGGTCCTCGGCCGCGGCGCCGCCGAGCGGATAGATCATGCGCACGTCGGCAATGCCGGCCGCACGCGCGCGTGCCAGGCTGGTGAGGATCAGCGCCGCGCCCATGTTGACCATGGGATTGGCGACCATCAGCTTGGTATAGGGCCAGGCGATCGGGCGGTTCTCGGCCGAGGGCGTGATGATTTCGTCCGACGAAAAATGCCGCTTCAGCCATGCATTCGGGCTGTACGCCGCCACGGCCGAATAGCGCGACCACAACTCGCCGGATTCCTCCAGCGCCTGGCGCGGCGTCTGGCCCCAGGCCGCCGAGGTCGCGGCCTCGTAGAACGGGTAGACCGACACCGGGCGGAACACGCCGAGCTTGACTGCGAGTGGCTTCTGGAACGCAGCGCCGCGCTTCGGCTCCTCGACGTCATGCGCGAACGGCGTCCAGGGCAGGGCGAGCCCGGCGCGCTCGGCTTTGGTCGCCGTCGATTGCGCCTCGGCGCCGCAGACCACCGCCACCTCGCATTCGCCGCGCGCGATGCGTAAGCCCGCCTCGTGGAGGAAGCGGATCGGGCTCTCGCCGCCGACCGGGCCGTAGTGACAATGCGCCGGGTGAGCGCCAAGCCGCTGCGCCAGCAGCTTCTCCGGGTCGCGATAGCGCCAGCTCAGGAAATTGACCACGTCGAGCGAGCCGATGTCGTCCAGCAGTTTCGCCCCGGAATCGAGCTCGGCGCGCCGCACCGCCTGTTCGAGCAAGGCCAGCGGCTCGAGCCCGTCCATGAGATCCTTTGGCCGATCGACGATCTCGCCGACCCCGACGATGACGGGAATGCGTTCTGCGGGCAGTGAAGTCATGGCGTTTCCGAGGGTGCAGCCCATTGAGGGCCGTTATGTTCTGTGGGATCGTTCTGTCATCGCAACGCGGCGCAGGCAATGCAGAAATGCGCAACGCAGACGCGCAGGCTGGACTTCCGCTTGGCCCGCCCAGCGCATAGAACCGGCTTCGCGCCCGTGATGTTCGGAGGATGCCGTGTCTGACGAAACCGCCTATACGCCACCTAAGGTCTGGACCTGGAACAAGCCGAGCGGCGGCCAATTCGCCAGCATCAACCGTCCGATCGCAGGCCCGACGCATGAGAAGGAATTGCCGGTCGGCCGTCATCCTTTGCAGCTCTACTCGCTGGCAACGCCCAACGGCGTCAAGGTGACGGTGATGCTGGAGGAGCTGCTCGCGCTCGGCCATTCCGGTGCGGAATACGATGCCTGGCTGATCCGCATCAGTGAGGGCGACCAGTTCGGCTCGGGCTTCGTCGCGATCAATCCGAACTCGAAGATTCCGGCGCTGATGGATCGCAGCGGCGAGGTGCCGATCCGCGTGTTCGAATCGGGGTCGATCCTGGTCTATCTCGCCGAGAAGTTCGGCAATGCATTCCTGCCGACCGCGCCGGCGCAGCGCGCCGAATGCTTGTCCTGGCTGTTCTGGCAGATGGGGGCCGCGCCCTATCTCGGTGGCGGCTTCGGGCATTTCTACGCCTATGCGCCGAGCAAGATCGAATATGCGATCGACCGGTTCGCGATGGAGGTGAAGCGCCAGCTCGACGTGCTCGACCGGCGCCTGGCGGAGAGCGAATATCTCGCGGGCGCGGACTACACGATCGCCGACATCGCGGTGTGGCCGTGGTACGGCGCGCTCGCCAAGGGACTGATCTACGGGGCCGGCGAATTCCTGTCGGTCGATGACTACAAGAACGTGCAGCGCTGGACCGACCAGATCGCGCAACGGCCCGCGGTGAAGCGCGGCCGCATGGTCAACCGCGTCTTCGGCGATCCCAAGAACCAGCTGCACGAGCGGCACGACGCATCCGACTTCGAGACCAAGACGCAGGACAAGATCGGGGAGGAGACGAAGTGACCGTGTGACGGACGGACTGCCGGCAGGCACGCTGTCGTCCCGGCCTCGAGCCGGGACCCATACTCCGCGGCTTTCATGTTACGATGATTGGTCACTCCCGCCTTGCCGCCACGCTTGGCCGGTGGTTATGGGTCCCGGGTCGCGCTGCGCTTGCCCGGGACGACGGGGATGTTGACCTAGTCTCACCCTAATCCCTTCGCCGGCGGGAAATCCATCCGGTCGTTGGTGCGGCAATAGCGGTCGGCGAACATGCGCCCGACCGGGTGGAACAGCTCCATGTGGACCCGCATCTTCTCGCGGTCCCATAATTCGTCGCGGATGTGGAAGTTGACACCCTCACCGAACACCAGCTGGCGGTCGCCGTTGACGTCGATGATCTTCCAGGTCCTGCATTCCATTGCGAAGGGCGCCCCCGCAAGCCGCGGCACCAGCACCGTGCTGGAGGGCGCGAGTGTCAGCCCGAGATGATCGGGCTCGCTGACATCGGAGGGAAAGTCGCCGCCGGTGTCGTGCATCGCCTGCGCCAGCGGCTCGTCGGTGATGTGCACCACGAACTCGCCTGAGCGGCGAATGTTGACCAGCGTGTCCTTGGTGCGGCCGTCCGGGCGCAGGTTGATCGCGAACACGCAGAGCGGCGGATCCTCGCCGAGCACGTTGAAGAATGAGAATGGCGCCGCGTTGACGACGCCGGTCTCGCCCATGCTGGTGACCCAGGCGATCGGCCGCGGCAGGACGAAGGAGGTCAGGATCTTGTAGCGCTCGCGCGGGGACAGATCGGCGGGAAGATATTCCATGGACGGGTCCTGCTTGTTTGCTTGATCGCCGAGCGTAGTGCGACGCAGCGTGACCATAAAGCCGATAAAGCGGGCAGGAGCCGAGCGGAACGGGGCAGCTTTAATTTGCCGGTTGTCGGAACGCCGCGGCTGCCGCGACGTTCGAACTGCACAAAAATACTCGTTTGGAGGTACGCCATGAAAGCGATGGTCAGTGCAGTTGCGATCGCGTGTCTGCTGTCGGCAAGTGCGGCATCGGCGCAAAGCGGGGCTCAGAACAATCCGCCGAGCGCGCAGAATTCCGGCGCCGGTATCCAGGGCGCCCCGGGGAACAAGAACGGCCCGCCCACCGACAAGGGCACGGTCGGCTCCAGCTCGTCGATGAGCCGGCAGAACCCTGATGTCAGCGCGCAGGATCCGTCCAACATCAAGGGCATGCCCGGGAACAAGAATGGCCCCGCGGTGAAGTCGCCCTCAAAGAAGTGAGCTGCTGCACGGACGCGGTTTGTCTTGATCGTCATTCCGGGCTTGCGAACTCTCGCGCCCCGGAATGACGGCGAGCTTGGCCCAAGGCGTAAATGCTGCCTGTCGAGGCTGGGCAAGAACTGAGGATTGCCTGTACGATTCGGGATTATGACGAATCGTCCGTTCAAGAGCGGCGAGACAAGAGAGCCTGCTGCCGCCCCGGGTCGAGGATTATGTCGAACCGGACAACCCGGTTCGGGCGATCGAGGGCTACGTTTGTGCGCTCGATCTGGCCAAACTTGGTTTCCGGCACGCCAAACGGCGCGGATCAGGAGCCGGGCAGCCGCCGTACGATCCGGCGGATCTGTTGAAGCTCTATCTCTATGGCTATCTGAACCAGATCAGATCGTCGCGAAGGCTGGAACGGGAATCCAGCCGTAATCTGGAGCTGATCTGGCTGCTGAAGAACCTTAGGCCCGGCTATCGGACGATTGCGAACTTCCGCAAGGAGAACTGGGCTGCCCTGAAGGCTGCGAACCGCAGTTTCGTCCTATTACTGAAGGAGATCGGGCTGATCAGCGGAAGCGTAGTGGCGGTCGACGGCGCCCTCTTTCATGGCAATGCGAGCAAGGGGAGCATCTTCACGCAGAACAAGCTGACCAAGCAGATTGCCGAACTAGACAAGGAGATCGAGGCATACGGCAAGGCTCTCGAAGCCAATGATGCGGCCGAGGCCAAGCAGCGGAGCAGCGATGGCTCGGACAGTGGATCTGGTGGCGGCGACGTTGGCGAGAAGATGAAGCTTCTGATGGCGAGGCGCGAGCGGGCCAAGGCCGACCTCGAAGAGTTGAAGACGAGCGACAAGGGGCAGATTTCGAAGACCGATCCAAACGCAAGGCTTCTCAGCAAGGGCGACCAGACCATCGCGGGCTACAATGTGCAGAGCGTGGTCGACGACAAGCACATGCTCATCATTGCGAGCGAGGTCGTCAATCGCAGCGACGCAGGCCAGCTTCATAAAATGGCAAAGGCAGCAAAGGAGGCGCTGGGCGTCAAGACCCTGCAGATCTTGGCAGATGCCGGCTACTTCAACAGCGAGGACGTGAAGGCCTGTGAAGACGACGGAGTTACAGCCTATGTTCCAGTGCACGAAGGCAACGATAAGCTCAAGAACCAGGGCCGCTTCACCCGCAAGGATTTTACCTACGATGCCCGGAGCAACACCTACTGCTGCCCGGCCAAACAGCTGCTCCGTCCAACAAAGACGCCCGTGAAGAATGTGAGCGGTCGGATCGAGACACGCTATCTAGGCTCGAAGGCGACCTGCGGAGCTTGTTCACTCCAAGCTTCCTGCCTCGGTCCAAAAGCAAAGTACCGAACTGTGTTCCGCTGGGAGCACGAGATTGTTCTCGACCGCCTCCGTCAAAGGATGGCAAGCGAAGACGCCGGCAAACTGATGCGTCGTCGTTCAGCCATCGTTGAACACCCCTTCGGCACGCTCAAGTGCCGCGCGGGCTATCGCCACTTCCTTGTCCGCGGCTTCGACAAGGTTGGCGGTGAGTGGAGCCTCATGGCGCTTTCCTACAACTTCGCCCGCGTCATCAACATTCTCGGCTTCAACGGCTTCCTCGCCCGGATCGCTGAATGGGCTCTCGCAACTTTACGCGCCACTTCCCGCGAGGGCAGGAGCGCGTGGACTTTGATTTTGCTTCCACTGACCCGATTCCGGGCGAAAATCTCGTTATCGCTCGAAGTCGCACCGCGCCGAGCCCACCCAGCCTTGTAACTCACATTCTTGCCCAGCCTCGTCGGGCAAATCACTTCCGCTGCGAAGGGGGGCGGCCCGGCGTGGACGCGCCCCTTCGGATCTGAAATCGACGTGCGCGGAAAAACTTATTTGTCCAAATGCTTCAACCGGATCGCCTCACATACGCCGGTCAGCGAAAATATTTCAGTTTCGTTTTTTCGGAAATCGTGCTTAGTTTGCGCCATCCTGCCCCGATGAGAGGGGCGTACGCGCGGTCGTCACGATACGCGGGGCAGGGATGCGGTGGGCGCTTCGGGTTGCAGCGTGATGTCACGCGGACGAACAACTCGATGCGCACGGCGAAATCGTGTGGTCCTGGCGCCCCGGTGCTGGCGCCCAGCGCAACGCATTCCACGTTGTCGCTGACGCGACGAAGCTTCGCTTCGCGCGGATTGGGGGCAAGAAAGCCGGTCCCCAAGGAGAGCGCGTATAAGCTGTCAACCATCGCGCAGGGAATGCCGGATGTTCGGCTGAACCTGTGGTGACTGCCGCCTGCTTTCTCTGTTGCAGGCGGGCCATGGGCGAGGCCTGCGCCCGGCATTCCCTGCGCCCTCTCACTGTCGGGAGGGACTCGACCAGGACAACTCGGACGCCAGCAGCGCCGCGAGGAGGTGAACGCACATCTGCGTGTCACTTCACGGCAGCGCAGCTCCGCCGTTGTTGACAAGCAGGCTGTTGGGGTCGGTCGGCGCCGGCGCAAGGTCGCTCGACGAGTCGCCGCCAAGGAAGCTGTCGAGCGTCGCCTGGATCCGCTCCTTGACGGCGTCCGGACCGCGGTCACTCATCCAGGTGTGCTGGAAATGGGTCTTGACGATATCGATCCCGTCCTTCTTCGCCACTTGCGGCGTAGGCAGTACGCCGGGGTCGGTCTTGAACACGGGGTCGTCGGAGCGGAAGGACAGGATCTTGAGCTTGTCGCGGATCACGAAGGGAACGCGCAGATTGTCCAGCGTCACGACTTGCGACACCAGGTCCGGATGTTCCTTGGCGAAATACATCGCGGTATCGCCGCCGTTGGAATGGCCGACCAGGGTCAGATGCGCGTAGTCGGCATTCGGATGTTGCTTCTTCAACTCGCCCAGCACAAACAGGATGTTGGCCTCGCCTTTCTCGTAGACGGGGAGCCGTCCGACATAGGGCATGCCGACCTTGGTCACGAGCGGTGGATCGGTCGGCAAGTCCTGCTGGATGCTGGCGACGAGATAGCCGCGCGCGGCAAACACGTTGGCGAGGAACGAATACTCGGTGTTCCTGACCGTGTTGCCATTGCTGATGACGGCAACCGGCAGCCGCCAGATGCCGGCATCAGCCTTCATCTCATAATCCCTGCGCACGGCGACATCGACCGTCACCGGGCGTTGCCGCGCGGCGTCGTAGAGGTCGAGACTATCGTGTTCGATTCCCCATTTGCTCATCGCGACATAGCCCGCGACGGCCAAGGCAGACACGCACGCCAGAACCGTTATTCCCCGTTTCATCGCTTCCGTCCCGATCAACTTTTCGAGTTATCTAAAACGAAGCAACGCACGTTTCATCACCCTGTCGCAGAGACGTGGCCATTAAATTTCAGAAACGTGACAGAACGCCGCGGGAACGGAACCCTGTTCCACGCAAGGCGAGCTGAACGGCGGGAGCTTGCAGACATTGGTGCGCGCGACGAAGAGCCGCGATCCGCTCGCACTCCGCGCCGCGCGTCCAGGCTCCTCTCAGAAGGCCGTATAGCCGCCGTCGATCACGAAGCAATCCGCGGTGTGATAGGACGAGGCCTTGCTCATCAGGTACACCGCGATGCCACCGAAATCGGAGGGCTCGCCGAAGCGGCGCATCGGAATGCGCGGCATCACATTGGCGACGAACTTGTCGTTCGCCATCAGGCCTGCGGTCATGTCACTCTTGATCCAGCCCGGCAGGATCGCATTGGCGGTGATGCCATAGCGCGCCAGTTCGACAGCGAGCGCCCGGCACAGCGCGTTGATCGCGGCCTTGGTCGCGGCATAGTGCTCGTTGCGGGCGGTGCCGAACAGCGAAGCCAGGCTCGAGGTGGCCACCAGCCGGCCGAACGCGTCGCCATTTTGCGCGCGCTCGGTCATGTGCTTCGCGGCGGCCTGGAAGGCATGGAAGACGCCGTCGAGATTGGTCGAAAACATCGTGCGCCACTCCTCCTCGCTGCGCTCGATGAAGGATCTGCGACCGCCGCCGCCGATGCCGGCATTGGCAAAGCAGCCGTCAACGCGGCCGAACCGGTCGAGCGTCGCCTTCATCGCCTCGTTCACGGAGGCAGGATTGGTGACATCGCAGATGCGGGTATCGACCTTTCCGGGGGCGGCCGCCATGGAGCTGGCAGCAGCCTGGTTCTTCTCGGCATTGCGGCCCCAGATCGAAACGTTGCAGCCACTGGACGCAAGTGCCTGGGCGATGCCGAGGCCTATGCCCCCATTGCCGCCGGTGACGACGGCCACGCGGCCGGTGAGATCGAAAATGGTCATGGGCGTTTCCGTATGTTGTGCCGCGCAGCCGCTGTGCGCTTTTGGCAGATCCTTCCGATCCGGCAAGCATGGACAAGGCGCCTGCAAAAATCAAATATGTCACGACGACGCACGCCGCCGGTGAAATTTCCACGCCAAAGAATGCCGGCCTCGGCGAGCGCTTGAGAGGAAACCATGCAGTTCAAACACGTCACGCTGGATATTGAAGGATCGGTCGCCGTTCTGACGCTCGACCATCAGGAGGTCATGAACGCGGTCTCGATCGACATGCTCGGTGGCCTCGCCGAGGCGCTCGACGAGATCGAGGAGAGGAAGGCCGAGGTGCGCTGCCTGGTGCTCACCGGCGCCGGCCGCGCGTTCTGCACCGGCGCCAATCTGCAGGGCCGCAACGCGCAGGCCAAGCCGGGTCGCAGCAATGCTGGCGCGGCGCTGGAGACCGCGTTTCATCCGTTCCTGCGTCGGCTGCGCAACCTGCATTGCCCAATCGTCACCGCCGTGAACGGCCCCGCCGCCGGCGCCGGGATGAGCTTTGCGCTGATGGGCGACATGATCCTGTGCGCGAAGTCCGCCTACTTCCTGCAGGCGTTCCGCCGCATCGGCCTGGTGCCGGATTGTGGCTCGACCTGGCTGCTGCCGCGCCTCGTCGGCAAGGCGCGCGCGATCGAACTGTCGCTCATGGGCGAGAAGCTGCCGGCCGAGACGGCGCTGCAATGGGGGCTCGTCAACCGCGTCTACGACGACGGCGCGCTGATGGAGGAGGCGATGAAGCTCGCCCGTGAGCTCGCCAGCGGCCCGACGGTGGCGCTGTCGCTGATCCGCAGGCTCTATTGGGACAGTCCGGAGAACTCGTTCGAGGACCAGCTTAACCTGGAATTCCAGCTCCAGCGCGTCGCCGGGAGGACCGAGGATTTCAAGGAGGGCGTCGGCGCGTTTCTGGAAAAGCGTCCCGCCAAGTTTCGGGGCCAATGATCGAGGCGGCGCTGTCCCGTTGCGTCGCGCGATTCATGCCGGGTGCGACCGGCGTGACGGGGGCTGCAATGCTGTCGGGCGGCGCCAGCCAGGAGACCTGGCGCTTCGACATCGTTCATCCCGATGGTGCTATCGGCGCCATCCTGCGCCGCGCGCCGAAGGGCTACGGCGCAGCACCGGGACGCGCGGCGGGCCTCGACAACGAGGCGGCGCTGATGCAGCTGGCTTATGAGGCCGGCGTGCCGTCGCCGCGCGTGCTGCATCAGTTGACGCCGGACGACGAGCTCGGCACCGGCTTCATCATGCAGCGGATCGAAGGCGAGACCATCGCGCGCAAGATCCTGCGCGATGCTGATTTCGCCGATGTGCGGCCGCATCTGGCGCGGCAGCTCGGCGGCATCGCCGCGGGCATTCACGGCGTTGCCCGCGACAAACTGCCGACGAGCCTGCGCGAGATGAGCGCGACAAAGGAGATCGCCGAGCTCACGCGCGAATACCGCAGCTTCGGCTGGCCGCGGCCGGTGTTCGAGCTGGCGCTGCGCTGGCTGGCCGAGCACGATCCCGGTCCGCCCGCGGAGGTGACGTTGGTGCATGGCGATTTCCGCCACGGCAACCTGATCATCGGCCGGGATGGCGTCCGCGCCGTGCTCGACTGGGAGCTCGCCCATACCGGTGATCCCATGGAGGATCTCGGCTGGATCTGCGTCAACTCCTGGCGCTTCGGCGAGATCGACAAGCCGGTCGGAGGCTTCGGCGCGCGTGAAGACCTGTTTGCTGGTTACGAGGCGGCGGGCCGCAAGGTCGATCCTGCGCGGGTGATGTTCTGGGAGGTGATGGGCACGTTGCGCTGGGGCGTGATGTGCTGCGGCATGATGCAGCGCTTCCGCGAAGCGCCGGATCATTCGATGGAGCGCGCGATGATCGGCCGCCGCGCCTCGGAGACCGAGATCGATCTGCTGCGGCTGCTTGTGCCGAGGGGAGCGGCATGATCCCGAAAAGTAGATACCGGTTTTCGGAATCAGATCATCCCAAGAAGGGAGAGCCTCATGCAGGATGAACCGACACCGGCAGAACTGACCAAGGCCGTCGCCGATTTCCTGCGCAACGACATCGCGCCGCTGATCTCGGGCCATCAGGCGTTCAAGCTGCGCGTCGGCATCAACGCACTGGATCTGGTGGTGCGGCAGCTGACGTTGGCAGAGCAGGGCGAGTTCGCCGAGCTGGCACGGCTGAAGGCGTTGCTCGCCGCGGATGGGTCACTTTCCGACTTGAACCGCGCGCTCGCCGACAAGATCGCCAAGGGCGCCATGGATCTTTCAACGCCGGGCCTGAAGGAGCATCTCTGGCAGACCACGCTCGACAAGCTCGCCGTCGACCAGCCGAACTATACGTCCTACCGGCGCGAAGCGGGAAGGACGGATGGTGATGCCTAGTCCTCCGTCCTTGCGAGGCGCGTCAGCGAGCGGAGCATGTTGCGCACGCCGTTTCCTGTCGTCGTCCCGGCGAACGCCGGGACCCATACCGCGTGATGTCAGTTGGAGGAACGCTGGGAGAGACCGACCGTCAGCACGTCCGCCAGTGGCTATGGGTCCCGGCGTTCGCGGGGACGACAGACGAAAGTGGAGGGCGAGCGGACGTCCCATCACGATCATGCCGCGGAATGACAATGGATTGTTACTTCCCCACCCATTTCGGCGGGCGCTTCTCGGCAAAGGCTTTTGGCCCTTCGATATAGTCCTGCGAGTTGAGCATCGCCTGCACGGCGGGATAGTCGCGCTGCTCCATAACCGCCTGCTGCAGCGACACCGCGAGTCCCTTTTCGATCGCCTGCTTGGAGGCGCGGATCGACATCGGCGAGTTCTTGGCAATCATCTCGGCCCAGCGCATTGCGGCGGCCAGCGCCTCGCCCTGCGGCACCACCTCGTTGACGAAGCCGAGCTCGAGTCCTTCCTTCGCGCTGACATGGCGTGCGGTCAGGATCATGCCCATCGCGCGCTTGAGCCCGATCTGCCGCGGCAGCCGCTGCAGGCCGCCGGCGAGCGCGGCCAGCCCAACGCGCGGCTCGGGCAGGGCGAAGGTCGCGTTCTCCGAGGCGATGATCAGATCGCAAGCCAGCGCGATCTCGAAGCCGCCACCCATCGCCACGCCGTTGACCGCCGCGATCAGCGGCTTGTCGCAGTCGAAGCGCGAGGTCAGACCGGCGAAGCCGCCCTTGTCCCAGCCGCGCGCGCCGCCCGCCGCCTGCCATTTCAGATCGTTGCCGGCGCAGAAAGCCTTGTCGCCCTCGCCGGTGACGATCGCGACCCACTGCTCGGGATCGGCTGCGAACTGATCGAACACCTTGTTGAGCTCGTAATGCGCCTCGATATGCAGCGCGTTGTAGACCTCGGGCCGCGCCAAGGTGACGACCGTGATCGGGCCGTTGCGGGTGATCTTCGAATATTTCAGCTCCATCGGCGGTCCCTCCAGTTTTTCGTTGATGTGGAATGTTCGCGCGCGAGACTAGCGCAAGCTCAGCTCGCGCGCTGCCTCAAATACGCAGGGACGGCGCGCGTCGCAAGCAGACCGCCGATCACGGCGAGATGTGTCGCGCGTGCGGTACGACAAACAACAAAATGCCGGGAGAGATGCCATGGACTTTTCCTTGCCCCAGGAGCTCGTCGCCTATCTCGCCGAGCTCGATCGTTTCATCGATGCCGAGATCGAGCCTTTGGAGCAGGCCGACGACAACATCCGCTTCTTCGACCATCGCCGCGAATGGGCCCGCACCGATTTCGATAATGGCGGACTGCCGCGGCATGAGTGGGAGGCGCTGCTGCGCCAGGCCAAGGATCGCGCCGACCGAGCCGGCCACCTGCGCTTTGCGATCCCGAAGCGCTATGGCGGCAGGGATGGCTCGAACCTCTGGATGGCCGTGATCCGCGAGCACTTCGCCTCCAAGGGGCTCGGCCTGCACAACGATCTGCAGAACGAGCATTCGATCGTCGGCAATTTTCCTGTCGTCACCATGCTCGACCGCTATGGCAGCGAACGCCAGAAGGAGATGATCGACGGGACGATCACCGGCAAATACCGCATCACGTTCGGCCTGACCGAGCCACATCATGGCTCCGACGCCACGCATATGGAGACCAAGGCGGTGCCGGCGACCCGCGATAACACAAGGGGCTGGCTGATCAATGGCGAGAAGATGTGGACGACCGGTATGCATGTCGCCACGCATTGCGCGCTGTTCGCCCGCACTTCCGGCAATGACGGCGATGCCCGCGGCATCAGCTGTTTCCTGGTGCCGGCGAAGAGCGAGGGCGTGAAGGTCGAGGAATATCTCTGGACCTTCAACATGCCGACCGATCATCCGCGCGTCAGCTTTAACGACGTGTTCGTGCCTGAAGACGCCGTGTTCGGCGAGGTCGGGCGCGGTCTGTCGCTGGCGCAGTGCTTCGTGCATGAGAATCGCATTCGCCAGGCTGCGAGCTCGCTGGGGGCAGCTGTCTACTGCATCAATGAGAGTGTGAACTACGCACGCGAACGGAAACCCTTCGGCAAGGCGCTGGCCGAGAACCAGGCGATCCAATGGCCGCTGGTGGAACTCGCGACGCAGGCGGAAATGCTACGGCTTCTGATCCGCAAGACGGCCTGGCAAATGGATCAGATGACCCAGGCGGAGGTCGAGCACACGCTCTCCGACAAGGTCTCGATGTGTAACTACTGGGCCAACCGGCTCTGCTGCGAGGCCGCGGACCGCGCGATCCAGGTGCATGGCGGTATGGGCTATTCGCGGCACAAGCCGTTCGAGCACATCTACCGCCATCACCGCCGCTACCGTATCACCGAGGGCAGCGAAGAGATCCAGATGCGCAAGGTGGCGGGATTCCTGTTCGGCTATATGGGAGCGGGCAAGCGCGCGTGAGAGCTCGATCGATTCGTTGCGACGTGGCATCAGCAAAAACCGCCGGCCTTGGGCAGGCCGGCGGTCGGATCGCTGCACTTTCGGCGAGATCAGTGATGATCGTCGAAATCGAAGCCGAACCCGAAACCCGCAAAATGCTCGAACCGATTGGTCTGCGGACGCACATAGGTCGGCAGCGTCACGCGATACACCAGCACCAGCGTATCGACATTGGCGCCCGTGGCATCGGCGTAGGCTTGCCCGACCATATGGCCGTCCTGGGTGATGAAGTCGTTGTCGCTGCCGACGAACAGGAAGTAATCGTGCGGCGCCCTGGGATCGCCGACGGGCACCACCGCCATGCTTTCCCACTTTTCGTACAGGTCATTGCTGTCGTTCGGCGCGCCGTTGTGCAGGCCGAAGCGGTTCAGCTGGGTGTTGTCGTTGATATCGAGAAATTTCTGATAGGTTGCGGGCGTGATCGTGCTGAGGAGCGCGCCTTTCGGCGCGACCGGCGTAGTGGGGCTGTCATACGCGGTACCGGCGATGTTGGTCGCTCCGGAAATGTCGAGCAGGTCCACGCTGCGATAGACCGAACCGGCGCTCTTCGCTGTAAAGCCGCCACTGCTGTCGCGGGCGAGCACCAGGAACTGATGATCGTTGAGCGCAAGCAGCTCGCTCTGAGCCGCCGTGAGCAGGGTCGGCGTCGTCGTGGTCTGATCCTGATAATGCGGCAGTTGCACGACATATTCGCCGACCAGCTTGGGCTGGCGGTGGCGCAGGTCATAGGCCAGCAGACGGGTGTTGTTGCGGGTCAGCTTGATGGTCTTCGAGCTGGTCGCATCCAGGTCCTGGATCAGCGCACTCTGCAGCAGGATGAACAGGGTCTTGCGGTCGGGGCTCATGGCCAGACCTTCGAAGCCCTGATTGTTCTGCCGGCCCGAGACTGGATTGCCCTTGTCGTAGGTCGCGCCGATCGGCGGGCTATTGGCGGAGAAGTCCTCGATCAGGTTGCCCGAGCTATCGCGGCGCATCGGGATGAAGGCATCCGGCGGCCGGATCACGTTCAACAGCGCGCCGTGGTGATCATAGTGATAAACGTAGGCGCCGTACTCATCGCTGACCCAGTAGGTGCCGTCGCCGACATGCACCACGGCTTCGTTGTCGAGGCTGATGTTCTTGTTGGAGGCGATCGGCAGATCGGGGAAGATGAGATCCGCCGGCTGCACACCCGCCGGATCGAGGCCCGTAGTCTGCTGGCCACCCCAGCGATGAAACAGGATCGAGCCCTTGTAGTTCAGCTGCAGCTGGTTCTGGCTGGAGGTCGAGCCGGAATAGAGCGGATTGAGCGTGAGCTCGAAGCGATGCAGCCGGCCGCGGAAGTCGACCGTTCCTTGTGTATTCCAGCCGCGGTCCGGCAGCATGTACAAGGTGCCGCCATAGCTGCCGTCGCGATTCTTGTGCCAACTGTCGAGATTCATCGCCATGCCGGAGCCGAAGCCGCCGAGCGTGTCGCCGAACTGATCGATCGCATTCGACGGAACGCGGGCGACGCCGACCAGGCCCTTGTTGACGTAGGTCTGTCCCTGGAAAGTGACGGAGGAATCGGCGCAGGCGGCGCCGGTCATCAGCAGCAGCGCGGTCGCACCGGCTGCGAGAGACGTCCAGGCGTCATGGCGCGAAGCCCTCAGCGAAGAGAGATTTGTGATCATTTATGTCTATCCAATCTTGGGGCGCATAAAATTATGCCGACGAACGAAGCAGAAATGTCTTCTCGTCAGGGGAAGGAAGGAGACGATCGTCGAATTTCAGATGAATCCGAATTTGATGACACTGCGATGACGCGTCGCAGTTTCGCACGCGTGGTCAACAGCAGAGTGCAACGCTTCACTTGCGTCGCGGATCGTGCCGCGATGAGGCGATTGGCACCACAACCGAGGTCCGCGTTATCTCACCGTGGCCGCACAAACTGCGCTGCGATTGGCGCTGGCTTCGCTGGGGCGAGCGTGTCAGCTCGCGCGGGTCGCGCGATCCTTCTCGTTCTGCGCCTTGATCGAATCCTTCGCCTTGGCCCAGTCCTCGTCGGTCCAATCGCGCAGCTGATAGAAATTGCCGCCCATCGCCAGCGCTTGGCCGCCATCCATCGCGATCGTCTCGCCGTTGATCCAGTCGCAGCCGCCGGAGATCAGGAACACCGCGAGGTTCTGCAATTCCTCCATGGTGCCGACCCGGCCCATCGGGTTCATCGCCTTGGTTCGTGCGCCGGCCTCGTCGCCGGGCTTGATGCGCTTGCTCATGCCTTCCGTTGGGATTTCGCCGGGTGCGATCGTGTTCAGCCGAATGCCATAGCGGCCCCATTCGGCCGCAAGCGACATCGTCATGGCGTGGATCGCCGACTTGCTCATCGCCGACGGAACCACATAGGGCGAGCCGTTGCGCACCCAGGTGACCGTGATCGACACGACATTGCCGGGCTGCTTGGCTGCGATCCAGCGTCGGCCGACGGCGTGCGTCACGTAGAAGGTGCCGTGCATGACGATGTTCGCCACGGCATCGAAACCGCGCGGACTGAGGTCCTCGGTGCGCGAGATGAAATTGCCGGCGGCATTGTTGATGAGATCGGTGAGGCCGCCTTCGCGGAAGATGTTCTCGACCATCTCCTCGACGGCTTGGGCGCTTCTGATATCGACGCCGTGGCTGGTGACCTGGCCGCCATGGAGATCCATCAGCTCGGTCGCGGTCTCGTCGCAAACGATTTTCCGCCGCCCGCAAATATGTACTTCAGCGCCGAGCTGCAGGAAGCGCGCGGCCATCGCCTTGCCGAGTCCTGTCCCGCCACCTGTCACCAGAATCCGTCGGCCTGCGAGGAGATTGTCCTGGAACATGTGCTGTACCTCAGAATCCTGTCGTTCATCGGTTGATTGACTAAATCGCTCTGCCGGTTTCCTGTAAAGCCGGAAAGAAGAGGGCCAGGGAGAACCTTTCGATGGAAAGCCGGATAGCAATCGAGATCAAGAACGGGGTTGCCGACGTCCGCCTCGTCAGGGCCGACAAGATGAATGCGCTCGACATGGCGATGTTCGAGGCGCTGGTTAAGGCGACCGAGCGGCTGTCCAAGGAGAAGGGCCTCCGCGCCGTCGTGCTCTCGGGTGAGGGGCGCGCATTCTGTGCGGGTCTCGATATGGGACGCTTTGCGGCGATGAACGACAGCGGCGGCAACGGTATTCCCGGCGGTGGGGCGCGCGATCTGACCATCCGCACCCACGGTCAGGCCAATTTCGCCCAGCAAGCGGTGTGGGGCTGGCGACAGTTGCCGGTGCCGGTGATTGCTGCGGTGCATGGTGTTGCGTTCGGCGGCGGTTTCCAGCTCGCGCTGGGCGCGGACATGCGTTACGCCGCCCCCGATACCAGGATGTCGATCATGGAGATCAAATGGGGCCTAGTGCCCGACATGGCGGGAACTCCAATTCTGGCGACGCTCATGCGCGACGATATCCTGCGCGAGCTGACCTATACGGGACGCGTCTTCTCCGCTCAGGAAGGGCAGTCTTACGGCCTGGTCACCCGCATCTGCGATGATCCGCGCGCCGCTGCCTTGGAGACAGCGTTGGATATCGCCGGCAAGAGCCCCGATGCGATCCGCGCCGCCAAGCGGATGCTGAACAACCTATCTGTCGATCCCGGTCCGGCGCTGCTGGCCGAGTCGGTCGAGCAGCAGAAGCTGATCGGCAGTCCGAACCAGCTCGAGGCCGTGCGTGCCAATATCGAGAAGCGGGCGCCGCGATTTGTCGATGTTTGACGTCTCGCCTCGTCCCGGAGCGGCACCGCCCGCATCTTCATCTTGCGCTGCGGCAAAAAACTTGCAGACTGACGGGTTGCCGGGCAGCTTCTGGGGAGAAGAGCCATGTCGCCGCAGCCGAAGCCTTCCGACATCACGCCTTCCGACGTCCAGCCTTCCGACGCCGACACGAGATCAAATCGCGCTGCTGAGGCGCAGGCGATGGAGGAGGATGTACGGCTCCGGGAGGACATCCGCCTGTTGGGCCGGATCCTCGGCGACACCGTCCGCGACCAGGAAGGCGCCGACGTGTTCGAGCTGGTCGAACGCATCCGGCAGACCTCGGTGCGGTTCCACCGCGATGAGGATCGTTCGGCGCGGCGGGAGCTGGAGCAGATCCTCGACGGCATGACGATCGCGGAGACCGTGCGTATCGTCCGCGCCTTCAGCTATTTCTCGCATCTCGCCAATATCGCCGAGGACCAGAACAATATCCGCCGCATGCGGGCGCGCACGGATGCAAATGGCGGCAGCGGAATGCTGGCCGCGACCCTGTCACATGCCAAAGCGGCCGGCTTCGGCGCCGCCGACCTGCGCAAGTTTTTTGCGACCGCTTTGGTCAGCCCCGTGCTGACCGCGCATCCGACCGAAGTGCGCCGCAGGAGCACGATGGATCGCGAATGGGAGATCGCCGCGCTGCTCGACCGCCGCGAGCGCGTGCAGCTCACGCCGGAAGAGCGCGAGGCAAGCGACGAGGCACTGCGGCGGGCGGTACTGACGTTGTGGCAGACCAACCTGTTGCGCCGGACCAAGCTGACGGTGCTCGACGAGGTCACCAACGGCCTGTCGTTCTACGACTACACCTTCCTCCGCGAGGTGCCGGCGCTGCTGTGCGCGCTGGAGGACCGGCTCAATGACGGCGAGGAGGTCGCTGGCGATCTCGCGTCCTTCTTGCGGATGGGGAGCTGGATCGGCGGCGACCGCGACGGCAATCCTTTCGTGACCGCCGACGTGATGCGAGGCACCTTGAAGCTGCAATCCAGCCTCGTCCTGCATTACTATCTGGAGGAATTGCATCTGCTCGGCGGCGAGCTGTCGATCGCCGCTCATCTGGCGGACATTTCCGACGAGCTGCGCGCGCTGGCCGAGCGCTCGCCGGACACCTCGCCGCATCGCAGCGGCGAGCCCTACAGGCTTGCTGTCTCCGGCATCTATGCGCGGCTGACCGCGACCGCGAAGAAGCTCGGCATTCAGATCAGCCGGCCGCCGGTCGGCGAGGGCGCGCCCTACAAGAGCGTGCGGGAATTGCAGGACGATCTCGATGTCCTGCATCGGTCGCTGATCGCCAACAATGCGGGGGTCATCGCGCGCGGGCGCTTGCGCATGCTGCGTCGCGCGGTGGATTGCTTCGGCTTCCATCTGGCGCGGCTCGATATCCGGCAGAACTCGGCCGTGCACGAGCGGACTGTCGCTGAACTGCTCGACACCGCGATGCCCGGCATGTCCTATCTCGCCCTCGGCGAAGAAGCGCGGATCGCCCTCTTGACTGGCGAGTTGCGTAACGCGCGTCCGCTGGTCTCGCATTTCGTTAAATATAGCGATGAGACGATCGGCGAGTTGGAATTGTTCCGGGCTGCTGCCGAGGCGCACGCGACGTTCGGCGCCGACGCCATCCCCCAATGCATCATCTCGATGTGCAAGGGGATGTCGGACATGCTGGAAGTCGCGCTGCTGTTGAAGGAGGTCGGGCTGATCGACCCGTCGGGGCGCAGCGGCGTCAATATCGTGCCGCTGTTTGAGACGATCGAGGACCTGCAGGCCTCGAGCGGCATCATGGATCGGATGCTGGCCCTGCACGACTATCGGCGGCTGGTCGACAGCCGCGGCGCGGTGCAGGAAGTGATGCTCGGCTATTCCGACAGCAACAAGGATGGCGGCTTCGTCACTTCGGGCTGGGAGCTCTACAAGGCCGAGATCGGCCTCGTTGAGATCTTCGAGCGCCACGGCGTAAGGCTGCGGCTGTTTCATGGTCGCGGCGGGTCGGTCGGTCGCGGCGGTGGTCCGAGTTATGACGCGATCATCGCCCAGCCGGGAGGCGCGGTGAACGGGCAGATCCGGATCACCGAGCAGGGCGAGATCATCTCCAGCAAATATTCCAACGCGGAGGTCGGCCGCAACAATCTGGAAATTCTCGCCGCTGCGACGTTGGAGGCGAGTCTGTTGCATCCGCGGCAGCCGGCGCCGAAGCGGGAGTATCTCACCGCGATGGATCGGTTGTCGGAGCTCGCCTTCAACGCCTATCGCGGCCTGGTCTACGAGACCGACGGCTTCGTCGAATATTTCTGGGCTTCGACCGTCATTAACGAGATCGCGACGCTCAACATCGGCAGCCGGCCGGCCTCACGCAAGAAGACGCGCGCGATCGAGGATCTGCGCGCGATTCCATGGGTGTTCTCCTGGGCGCAGTGCCGGCTGATGCTGCCGGGGTGGTACGGATTCGGCAGCGCGGTGGAAGCCTGGATCGCGGAACATCCGGACCAGGGCATGCCGTTCCTGAAGGAGCTCTATCGCGAATGGCCGTTCTTCCGCATGCTGTTGTCGAACATGGACATGGTGCTGGCGAAGAGCTCGATCGCGATCGCCTCGCGCTATGCCGAACTGGTGCCGGACGAGGCGTTGCGCGAGAAGATCTTCGGCCGCATTCGTCGTGAATACCACCTGGCGATCGAAACGCTGCTCGACATCATGGGGCAGGACCGGCTGTTGCAGGGCAACCCGCTGCTCGAGCGCTCGGTGCGCAACCGTTTTCCCTATCTCGATCCGCTCAACCACGTGCAGGTCGAGCTTTTGAAGGAGCACCGCGCGCAAAATCCGGACGAGCAGATTCTGCGCGGCATTCAGCTGACGATCAATGGCATTTCGGCGGGGCTGAGAAATACGGGCTGAGCTGTTGTCCTGGGCGTTCAACTGCGACTGAAGCGCTTCTTCCTACTCCGCGGTCATGCCCGGGCTTGACCCGGGCTCCACGATCTTCCTACGGCAAGACGTGGATGGCCGGGACGAGCCCGGCCATGACGCTGTGGAGACAGGGCATCGCATCAACAAATATGCTGGCGCTCTGTCACAACCAGGCCAGTTATGGCTTCATCGCACCCTGCACGCTGGTGTAGACCGCATACAGCGATGACGAGCCGCAGATATAAAGTCTGTTTCGCTGCTGGCCGCCGAAACACAGGTTGGCGACGGTTTCCGGGATGTGGATCTTGCCGAGGAGATCGCCGTCTGCCGTGTAGCAGCGCACGCCGTCCTCGTTCGGATCACCCCAACCCACCGAGCACCAGACACGCCCGTCTCTGTCGGTGCGCAGGCCATCGGTAATGCTGGGTTTCGGCATCTCGGCGAAGACCTTGCTGTTCGACAGCTTTCCGGCCGCAAGATCTACATCGAACACGCGGATATGCGACGGGTTGTCCGGCCCGTCGGTGAAGCCGGTGTCGATGATATAGATCTTCTTCTCGTCCGGCGCGAAGGCGAGGCCGTTCGGCTCCACGAAGTCATCGACGACCACTTTGATGTCGCCGGATTTGGGATCGACCCGGTAGACGTTGTGCTTTTCCTGCTCGGGATTGGCTTTGACGCCCTCATAGAATCCGCCGATGCCGTAGACGGGATCGGTGAACCAGATCGAACCATCGGACGCGACCACCACGTCGTTTGGCGAGTTCAGCCTCTTGCCGTTGTATTTGTCGGCGACGATGGTGATCGAGCCGTCGAGCTCGGTCCGGGTGACTCGTCGGCCACTATGTTCGCACGTCAGCAGGCGTCCTTCCCGATCGATGGTGTTGCCGTTCGAGTTCATCGACGGCTGGCGATAGACGCTGACGTGACCGTCATCTTCTGAGAAACGCATGATGCGGTTATTGGGAATGTCACTGAACAGCACATAGCGTCCGGCCGGGAAGTAGACCGGGCCCTCGGCCCAGCGGAAACCGGTTGCGACGCGCTCGACCGCCATCGTGCCTGCGAACGCCGGGAATCCGGCGGGCCCGAATGACGTCTTGGGATGCGCTGACTCCAGATGGGAATCCGGATAGCGGCTCCCTGGGAGCGGGCCCAGGGGCAACGGCGCAGTGGACCTCGTTGGAGTGCCTGTTTGGCCAAACGGCGGTACGGTCTCGCCAGACGCCGCTTGCGTCGTCACCGCCGCCGCGGCGAGCGCCGCCGCGCCCTTCAGGAGTTTGCGTCGGTCAAAGCCATGAGCTTCGACCGGCGAGGCATTGTCAGGACTATGGCGTAGATCTGTCATATGCGTCCTCCCAGGTTTTTGTTGGAAGGACGGCATACGCCATAATCTGGGCACAATGCGGGCAAGTTGTTTGTAAAACAACTTGCGATTGTTGCAGTGCAAGCAGCCGTGCCGCGACGCAAATGGATGCGGACCGTCGGCTCAGATCGGATCCCAGCTGAAGATGTCGGCGGAACGGTCGAGCTTGTAGAACGAGGGCTTCAGAGCCGGCATCGCGTGTTCCGCGACCGTCTGCGGTGTCCAGCCTTCGCCGCGATGGACCGAGCGGATCGGCCGCGACTGGCCCATCAGCACAATCTCGTTCATGCGCACCGCAAACACCTGCCCGGTGACGTCTTTCGCTGCGTCGCTCAGAAGATAAGCGACAACCGGCGCGATCTTTTCCGGTCCCATCTGCTTCATCCGCTCGACGCGTTCCCGCTCGGCTTCGGTTTCGGTCGGGATGGTCCCGATCATGCGGCTCCAGGCAAAGGGCGACACGCAGTTCGAACGCACGTTGAAGCGATGCATATCGAGCGCAATCGACTTGGAGAGGCCGACGATGCCGAGCTTAGCGGCGGCATAATTGGCCTGCCCGTAATTGCCGATCAGGCCGGAGGTCGAGGTGAAGTGGACGAAGGAACCGCTTTCCTGTTCCCGGAACAGACGCGCTGCAGCATGGGCGACGTAGAATGAGCCCAACAGATGCACCTTGATGACGGCCTCGAAGGCCTCGACGCTCATCTTATGGAAGATCATGTCGCGCAGGATGCCGGCATTGTTGACGACGCCGTCGAGCCGCCCGAAGTGATCGGTGGCGGTCTTGACGATCCGGCTCGCCGGAATGGCTTCGGCGACCGACTCGAAGTTCGCAACCGCTGTGCCGCCGCGCTTCTTGATCTCCTCGACCACTTCCTCGGCGGGCGCGGCGCTGGTGCCGGAGCCGTCGGAGGCGACGCCGGGGTCGTTGACGACCACCTTGGCACCTTCGGCTGCGCAGAGCAGGGCGATCTCGCGGCCGATGCCGCGGCCCGCGCCGGTGACGATAATGACTTTGTCCTGAAGTAGTTTGCTCAATGCTGCCTCCTGCTGTCATTCCGGGGCAAGCGAAGCTTGGACCCGGAATCTCGAGATTCCGGTTCGGTCCTGCGGACCGCCCCGGAATGACGAGCCTCGTTATTTCTCGTTCGTAAAAATGATCGTGCCCGACGCAGCGAACATGCCGCCGACGCCGTGACATACCGAGATCTTCGCGTTCGGCACTTGCGCTGGCGCAATGCCGCGCATCTGCCGTACGCTCTCCTGCAGCGCATACATTCCGTACATTCCGGAATGCATGTAGGAGAGGCCGCCGCCGTTGGTGTTGAGCGGGAGCCTGCCGCCGGGCCGCGTATGGCCTGCTGCGATGAAAGGACCTGTCTCTGCATGCGGCATGAAGCCGAGATCGCCGAGCCCGAACAAAGGCAGGTGCGCGAATGCGTCGTAAATCATCAGGTGATCGACGTCTGAATGCGTGATGCCGGCCTCCTTGAAGGCGAGGGGACCCGCGACCTTGAAGGCGCGCGACGAGGTGAAGGTCTCCATCTGGCTCACCATCGGCGTCTCCACGCTCTCGCCGGTGCCGAGAATGTAAACCGGCTTCTGCGGAAAGTCCTTGGCGCGGTCGGCCGATGTCAGGATCAGGGCGCCGCCGCCATCCGTCACCAGACAGCATTGCAGCAGCCGGAACGGATAGGCGATCATGCGCGAGTTGAGCACGTCGTCGACCGTGATCGGCTCCTTCATCATGGCGCGCGGATTTTTCGCCGCCCATTCGCGCTGCACCACGGCGACCATCGCAAGCTGCTCATGCGTGATGCCGTAGGTCTTCATGTAGCGCAGCACTGGAATCGGAAACATGCTGGGCGGGCCGAACACGCCGAACGGCGCCTCGAACTGACCCTGCAGGCTGTCGGCCGCAATCGAACGCGGCGGCTTCCCGATCATCGACTTGCCGCTTTCGGCATGGGTGATCAGCACCGTCTTGCAAAGGCCCGCTTCGATCGCAGCGGCCGCATGGCGCACATGCAGCATGAACGAGCAGCCACCGACTGAAGTCCCGTCGACCCAGGTCGGCGTGATGCCGAGATAGTGGCAGACCTGCTGCGGCGTCTCGACCGCGGTGGCGAAGCCGTCGATATCGGAGAGTTTCAAGCCGGCGTCGGCCATCGCGTTCAGCGCCGCATCCGCATGCAGCTGGAGCTGCGACATGTCGGGGATCACGCCGAGCTTGGTGGTCTCGGCCGCACCGACCACGGCGACCTGATTTCTGCGCATGCGCTCTATCCCTTCGCCGGCTGGAACAAGGGCAGGGTGATATGGTCATCCAGTTTTTCGAAGGTGACTTCCAGCTTCATGTCGAGCTCGAGCGCCTCCGGCGTCTGCGGGCAGCCCGTGATGTTGCTCATCATCCGCGGGCCCTCATCGAGCGCGACAACCGCGATGGCATAGGGCGGCGTGAAGCCGGGCGCCGCGGGGCGGTGATTGATGACGTAGCTATAGAGCGTGCCCTTGCCGGATGCCTTGAACACACTCACCTTGCGGCTGGCGCAGGACGGGCAGAACGGACGCGGTGGGAAATAGACATGCGCGCAAGAGTCGCAGCGCTGCAGCCGTAGCTCGCCGGCTCGCGTTCCATCCCAAAAATGCTGCGTCTCGGGTGTCGGTTTGGGGCGTGCACGCGCTGCCTCGGCCATTGCTGTTGTCCTCCCGGAAGGCGGGCGCGGCCGCCCCTGATTTGCAGAAGTGATGCGCCATTTGACTATTTGGCGTCAACGGTCCATCACTGCCTGCATGCCGGTCGACGGCATGCGCATAAGCAAGGGGCGACATGGCGCGCTTGTCATCTGACGAGGGCGCGGTCAATTGCCGCCATACGAAAAAAGACGAAAAAAGACCCAGGGAGGAACGGATGTTCAGGCTGACGGGTGCGGTCATGGCCGCGGCTTTGGCGTTTGGTGGCGCGGCCTTCGCTGCGGATGCTCCCGCCGAAATCAAGATCGGCACCCTCTATGCTTCCTCCGGCCGCTATGCCTCGATCTCGATGCCCGTGCACAGCGCGCTGAAGCTCTGGACGGACCAGAAGAACGCCGAGGGCGGCGTCTATGTGAAGGCGTTCGACAAGAAGATCCCGGTCAAGCTGGTTGCCTATGACGATCAGAGCAATACGGCCACGGCCTCCACGCTGTACAATCAGCTCGTCACCCAGGATAAGGTCGACCTTCTGGTCGCCGATTCCGGCTCGGTTCTGACTGCGCCTGCGGTGACGATCGCCCGCGATCACAAGATGTTCCTGTTCGACCAGACCGGCACGGGGGCGAGCTTCTTCTCCAAGGACAATCCCTACATCGCGCTGATCGCCGATCCGGTCTCGACCGTCTGGCCGAAGCCGGTCGCCGATTTCATCACCCATGATGGGCCGGGCCTCGGCATCAAGAAGATCGCGATCCTCTATGCGACCAATGAGTTCACGGGGACGCAGGCCAACGCCTTCCGCAAGTTCGTCAAGGAGTCGGGGGCGCCGATCGAGATCGTCTATGACCAGGGCGTGCCGACCGAGACCACCAACTACACGGTGATCATCAACAACATCAACAATGCCAATCCGGATGCCGTGATCCATTTCGGCTACGCGCCGAACGACATCGCCTTCCTGCGCAACGTTCAGGATGTCGGCGTCAAGTTCAATATGCTGTTTGCGATCTATGCCGGATTGGAAACCGAGCTCCTGGAGAAGAACATCGGCGCCAAGGGGCTCGAACACATCTGGACCTATGTGCCGCCGTCCGAGATCGACTATCCCGTCAATTTCGGGATGCCCATGAAGGACTACAAGGCGGCCTGGGACAAGAAATATACCGACGGCAAGATCGAGTTCGGATTCAACGCAGTCGCGGGCTACACCACAGGCCTCGTGATCGAGAAGACGCTCTCGGTTGCGACCTCGCTCGACCAGATGGAGCTGCGGCGCGCGGTGTTCTCGCTCTCCGGCCAGCTGAAGACGCTCGACGGCACCTTCGCGCTCGACGAGATGGGCGGCCAGATCGGCGAGTTGACGCCGCTCGGCCAGCTCACGCTGGATGACCACGGCCATATCAAGTTCGTGTCGATCTATCCGCACGAAACCGCCACCGGCAAGCCGGTCTATCCGGCGCCGTAGTGTTGCAACAGCGAGGGGAGGAACTCCGGGGGCAGGGCTGGAGATGCTGAGTTACGCGCTGATTGCCGGCGTTCTGTTCGGCCTCTATTTCAGCCTGGTCGGTATCGGCCTCAATCTGGTGTTCGGCGTCATGCGCATCGTCAATCTCGCGCATGGCGATACCATCATGCTGGGTGCGTTCATCGCGCTCGGCGTGGTGACGCTGGCCGGCATCGATCCCCTGTTCGCGGTGCCGCTCGCTTTTGTCGTGTTCCTGCTCGCCGGCGTCTTGCTGTATTGGGTTCTGGTGCCGCGGCTGCAGGGCTCGTCCAACCCCGAGATGTTGTCGATCATCCTGTTCTTCGGCCTGTCCCAGGTGATCGAGGCCGTCACCACGATCTTCGCCGGCACCAGCGAACGGTCGATCCAGAGCCGGCTGCTCGGTACCGTCTTCACCACGATCAAGGTCAAATGGTTCGGCGGCACGCCGGGCCGCGGGGGGCCGATCCAGATTCTCGGCCAAGGTTTTCCGGCGCCATGGGTGATCGCTGCCGTCACCAGCCTGATCGCGATCGCTCTCGTCTATCTCTATCTCTACCGGACCCGGCTCGGCACCTTGACCCGCGCGGTGATGTCGCGGCGCGATGAGGCTTTCGCGACTGGGATCGACGTCGATCGTGTGTCGGCTGTCGCTTTCGGCATCGGGCTCGGGCTCGCCGCCATTTCTGGCGTGTTCGCGCCGTTCATGTTCGGCTCGATCACACCGGCCTTCGGTGCCGATGCGACCGTGACATCCTTTGCCATCGTCGTGCTGGGTTCGCTCGGCAATCCGCTGGGCACCGCGCTCGGCGGCATCGTCTATGGCGTCTGCTACATGCTGGTGCAGACCTATTTGAGCTCATGGGCCGACCTGCTGCCCTATGTGCTCCTGATCCTCATTCTTCTGTTGCGTCCGAGCGGCCTGCTCGGAAGGCGGGTGCGCGTTGCATAACGGCTTCAAGCACACCTTGATCATCCTGGTGCCGCTGCTGATCGTGTTCGCGGCTCTGCCCGGCGTGTATCAGAATCACCTTCTGCTGTTCAACTTTGTGATCTTCCTGATCCTCGCGCAGGGCGTGAACATCATCTACGGGTTCACCGGCTATCTGCCGTTCGGTTATGTCGGCTTCTTCGGCGCTGGCGCCTATGGCTTCGCGGTCATGGTGATGCATTTCCAGACTCCTGCGGTGGCGGCCGTGCTGGTCGCAGGTCTCGTTGGCATAGCGCTCGGGCTGCTGCTGACGCCGCTGCTGCGGCTCACGGGCGCCTATTTTGCGATCGCCAATCTGGCAGCCTCGCTCGCCGTGCTTCACCTCGTCGCCAATCCGGCGCTGGAAAACATCACCAAGGGGCCGTACGGCGTCTCGCTGACCGGCACCTTCAATCCGTCATTTGCCTACGATGCCGCACTGGTGGTGTTGGCGATCACACTGGGCGGTGTCATCTATCTGCGCAATTCGAGCTTCGGCCTCGCGCTGCAGGCGGTGCGCGAGGATGCCGTCAGCGCCGCCATGGCCGGCGTGGACGTCGTGAAGATGCGCGTCATCGCCTGGCTGGCGTCGGCGCTGGTCGCCGGTCTCGCCGGTGGCGTGTACGCCTGGTATGTCTCGGTGTTCTATCCCGACAACGTGTTCTCCGGCGAGTTCTCGATCTTCGCCATTGTGTTCGCGCTGTTCGGCGGCGTGGCCACGATCCTGGGGCCCATCGTCGGCGTGATCATCCTCTATGGCATCTACAACCTGATCGGCTTCACCACGCCGCAATATTTCCAGCTCGTCTACGGCCTCTTGATCATGGGGCTGGTGCTGTTCCTGCCGGCCGGCCTCATGTCGCTGGCGACAAGGAGAGGCTGGCATGTCCCTTGAGACCACGCCGATCCTCGACGTCAACAGGCTGGTGAAGCGCTTTGGCGGCTTCACGGCGCTCGATGGTCTGAGCTTTCACGTTGTGCCCGGCGAAATCCTGGGGCTCGTCGGGCCAAACGGCTCGGGGAAGACCACCGCGATCAACGTGATTTCCGGGCTTTATTCGCCCGATGGCGGCGGCGTCATCTTCGAGGGACGCGCGGTCGGTGGCGTCGCCTCGCATAGGCTGGTTCATCGCGGCATCAACCGCACCTTCCAGGTGCCGAAGCCCTTCATGTCGCTCTCGGTGCGCGAGAATGTCGAGGTTGCGCTAGCTTATGGCCGGGCCGATGGCGTGCCGCCCGCGATCGATGCGCTGCTTGAGGAATACCGGCTGGCGGATGTCGCCGGGCGGCCCGCCGCCGATCTCAACAGCGCGCAGCAGAAGATGCTGGATCTCACCCGCGCGCTCGCCACCGCGCCGCGCCTGCTGCTGCTCGACGAACTCGCGGCCGGCCTCAACCCGGCCGAGCTCGACTGGATCGCAGACCGCATCAAGGCCCTCGCGGCAAAGGGGATGGCGATCATCGTGGTCGAGCATCTGATGGGCTTCATCGAGCACATCACCGACCGCATCATCGTGATGAATGCCGGCAAGGAGATCTTCGAAGGCAAGCTCGCCGCGGCGGTGAAGGAGCCGCAGGTGATCGAGGTGTTCCTGGGAGGCGAGCATGCCGCCTGACGCGACGGCGCTGTTGCACGCAGCCGGCGTCGATGCCGGCTATGGCACCATGCAGGTGCTGTGGAGCGTCGATCTGGACGTGCGCGCCGGCGAGACCGTGCTGCTGCTGGGAGCCAATGGCGCGGGCAAGACCACGTTCCTGAAATCGCTGGTCGGCCTGATCGAGACGCGCCATGGCAGCATCCGGCTTGGTGGCGACGATATCACGCGCATGCGTTCCAGCGACCGCATGCGCCGCGGCATGACCTACATGTCGGAGCTTGCGGTGTTCCCGGATCTCTCGGTCGAGGAGAATATCCGCATCGGCGCGCAGGCGCTCGGTCACCGCGATGCCGATGTGGACGATCTGTATGCGCTGTTCCCGGTTTTGCGCGACAAGCGCAAGGATCCCGCATCGAGCCTGTCGGGCGGCCAGCGCAAGATGCTCGGCATGGCCAAGGCGCTCGCGGCAGACCCGAAGCTGTTGGTGCTGGACGAGCCGTCCGCCGGCCTGTCGCCGCTGTTCGTCAAGGAGGTGATCCGGATCCTGAAAGGTCTGCAGAGCCGCGGCATCGCGCTCCTGGTGGCCGAGCAGAACATCGGCTTCCTGGAGGTCGCGACCCGCGTGTTCGTGCTGGAGGGCGGACGAATCCGCTTTTCCGGCACCGTGGCGGAGATGACCGACAACGAGGCGCTGCGGCGGGCCTATTTCGGGCTGAAGTGATCCGGGCCTATCGGTGGTGGCCGCGCGGGGCAGGCCCGTCTCGCCGGCAATTGTCGTGGCAGCGCTGGTCAGCTATGAGCTGTCTCACCCCCTGAGATTGCGGCTCCGGTCGCAGATGGAGCGATGAGGCATCATGAGCGCAGCACGTCCGACCCTTGGTTCCTTGGCTGACGATCTCGCAAGCGGCCGGACCACATCGCGAAAGCTGGTCGAGGACTGCCTGACGCGGATCGCTGATCCAAACGGGGAAGGGCAGCGCACCTTCATTCACGTCGACAAGGATGCGGCACTGGCGGCCGCCGATGCCATGGATGGTCTGCGCAAGGCCAATGCGGCGCTGTCGCACTTTGCCGGCATTCCGGTCTCGGTCAAGGACCTGTTCGACATCAAGGGGCAAGTGACCCGTGCCGGCTCGCGCGCGCTGGAGGATTCCGCGCCGGCGGACGCCGACGCGCCGGTCGTGGCGCGGCTGCGCCGGGCCGGCTTTGTGGTGATCGGCCGCACCAACATGACCGAGTTCGCCTATTCCGGCATCGGCATCAATCCGCATTACGGCACGCCAAAGAGCGCCTGGAAGCGCGAGGTCGGCTATGTGCCGGGCGGTTCGTCGTCCGGCGCCGCGGTCTCGATCGCCGACCGCATGGCCTATGGCGCGCTCGGCACCGACACCGGCGGCTCCTGCCGGATTCCGGCGGCCTTCAACGGCATCGTCGGCTACAAGCCGACCCAGCGCCGCGTGCCGCTGGAAGGCGGCGTGCCGCTGTCGACCACGCTCGACAGTTTCGGGCCGCTCGCCAACACCGTCGAATGCTGCGCGATCCTCGATGCCGTGCTGGCCGATGAGCCGATCAAGCCGCTGCAGCCGCGCGCCGTCAAAGGCCTGCGGCTCGCAGTGCCCACCACCGTTGTACTCGATCAGCTCGATGCGGAGGTGGCGCAGACCTTTGATCGCGCACTGGAGACGCTGTCGAAGCTTGGCGCGCTGGTCGAGCGCATCGAATTTCCGGAGTTCCTCGATGTCGGCATCATCGGCATGAAGGGCGGCTTTGCCGCCGCCGAGAGCTATGCCTGGCACCGCTTCCTGATCACCAGCAAGGGCGACGTCTATGATCCGCGTGTTGCGGTCCGCATCATGCGCGGCGAGGCGATCACCGTGCCGGAATATATCGAGATCCATGCCGGCCGCCGTTCGCTGGTCGCCCGCGCCGCCGCGCGCATCGCGCCTTACGATGCACTGGTGATGCCGACCACGGCCAATGCGCCGTCCAGGATCGTCGATCTCGATGACGACGAAGCGTTTGGCCGCGAGAATATCCGCGCGCTTCGCAACTGCACCATGATCAACATGATGGACGGCTGCGCCATCTCGCTGCCGGCCCATCGCGCCGGCGAGGTACCGGTCGGCCTGATGCTGGCGCAGTCCGGAGGCCAAGACCGCAAGCTGTTCGAGATCGCGGCCGGAATCGAGGGCGTGATCCGGGGGTAGGGCAGGTCAGACGGGAACTCTCGGTCCTCCGTGAGTTCGAGCGAAGCGACGCAATCGAGTCTTGGAAAACCGGATCGCTTCGTCGCGGAGCCTGCCCTCGGGCTCGCCAAAGGCGAGACCCGGGGGCTCCTCGTGATGACGAACAGCCCGCTGCCTCCAACTGAAGCTCACATTTCGCGGAAATCGGGTGGCGAACTGCGTGCTTTTGTAGCACCGTCGTCAGTCCGGGATGCGCGCTCTTGCGTGCAGGCCCGGAATCCATAACCACCATCGTGAGTATGGATTCCGGGCTCGCGCTACGCGCGCCCCGGAATGACAAACTTGGATTCTCGGAATGGCCAATCTCAAGCCAGCAGCTTTTCGCGCCGCCACTCCTGCCTCGCGGGTCGATGCGATCGACTGGGCGCAGGTCGAGCGTGACCTCGACGCGCAGGGCTGCGCGATCCTGGAGGGTCTGCTTTCGCCGGATCAATGCCGTGCGCTGGCCGCGCTCTATCCTGGTGATGCGCATTTCCGCAGCCGGGTCGTGATGGCGCGGCACGGATTCGGGCGCGGTGAATACAAGTATTTTTCTTATCCTTTGCCCGAACCGATCGCGCAGCTGCGCCCGCAGCTTTATGCCCGTCTCGTCGGGGTCGCCAATCGCTGGAACCAGACCATGGGCATCGACATCAGCTATCCCGAGGGCCATGACGCGTTTCTGCAGCGCTGCCAGGCGGCCGGGCAGGCGCGGCCGACGCCACTGTTGTTGCAGTATGAGGAAGGCGACTACAACTGCCTGCATCAGGACCTCTATGGCGAACACGTGTTTCCGATCCAGGTTGCGATCCTGCTGTCGGAGCCGGGGCGCGATTTCGAGGGCGGCGAGTTCGTCCTGACCGAGCAGCGCCCGCGCATGCAGTCGCGCGCCGAGGTGGTGCCGCTCCGCCGCGGCGATGCGGTGGCCTTCGCGGTGCATGTCCGCCCGGTGCAGGGCACCCGCGGCAGCTACCGCGTCAATATGCGCCACGGCGTGAGCCGGCTCCGGTCCGGTCGTCGCCACACGCTGGGTGTGATTTTCCATGATGCAAAGTGACCTGTGTTGACGGCCGATCTGTTTGACAACATCGATGCGATGGTGCCGGCGCGAGAGCAGCTTGCCGCGGGTGCGATGCTCCTGCGTGGTTTCGCGCGGCCGCAACAGCATGAGCTGATCGCAGCGATCGAAGCCATCATCGCGCAAGCGCCGTTCCGCCGCATGTTTACGCCCGGCGGACACCAGATGTCGGTGGCGATGACCAATTGCGGGGACGTCGGCTGGGTGACGGATCGCAGCGGCTATCGCTATGACGCGATCGATCCGGAAAGTGGCCAGCCATGGCCGGCGATGCCGGCGCTGTTTCGCGAGCTCGCCGAACACGCTGCAGCCGAGGCCGGCTTTGCCGGTTTCGCGCCGGATGCCTGCCTGATCAACCGCTATGAGCCGGGCGCGAAGATGTCGCCGCACCAGGATCGTGACGAACGTAACATGGGCGCGCCGATCGTCTCGGTTTCGCTGGGGCTGCCGGCGATCTTTCTGTTCGGCGGGTTGAAGCGCAGCGACAAGCCGCAGCGCTATCGCCTGCAGCATGGCGATGTCGTGGTCTGGGGCGGCCCGGCGCGGCTCGCCTTTCACGGCGTTATGCCGCTTGCCGACGGCGAGCACGGCCTTATTGGCCGCAAACGCATCAACCTGACCTTCCGCCGCGCGCGTTAGCCGGCTGGCGAAACCGTGATGTTGGCCGCATGTTGATCGGCTTCCGCTTCGCGCTATGCTCCCGGACGGGAGAGAGCGAATGAGCGCGATCGAGCTGTCAGCCGATGAGGAAGTGGAGACGGGCGCAAGCCGGCTCGGGCTCTATCTCGCTTTTCTGCAACTCGTGTTCACGCTGCTGTGGACCACCTACGTGATCTTTCTGCCGAAGCTCGCGGCCGGCGTCGGCATTCGGCCCTCGTCGGTGATCTTCATCTTGATGGTGGACCAGGCGATCTTCACGGTCACCGACACCGCGATGGGCATCGCCGCCGACAGAATCGCGCGACTGACCAAATGGCTTGGACCGTTGATCGGACTTCTGACGGCGCTGTCCTGCGCGGCCTTCGTCGCTTTGCCGTTCGTCGCGGCGACCGGCATGCCAGCCGTCTTCATTGCGCTGATCGTGACCTGGGCCATCACATCGTCGGCCCTGCGCGCGCCACCCTTGATTTTGCTCGGGCAGCACGCCGCCAAACCCCGGGTCCCGTTTCTTGCTGCCCTGGTCATGCTGGGCTATGGCGTTGCGGGCGCGCTGGCGCCCTATCTCGGTGTCGTTCTGCGTGATTACGACGCACGACTGCCCTTCATCATCTCCTCAGCCGTGCTGTTGCTGACGGCGCTTGGTCTTTCGCGCGTCGCTGATCTCGGGCAAGGCGCGAAGCAGGTGCAGGCCGCGGTCAAGCCGGTCCGGCTGAACGGTCTGCCAATGCTCTTCATCGCCGCGATGGTGATCCTTGCGCTCGGCTATCAGCTGCATTTCAGCATCAACAGCGAGGCGTTCTATCTGCGCTTCGCCAAGCCGGCCGACCTGCAATGGCTGATGCCCGTGTTCTGGATCGGCTTCAACATCGCGATGTTTCCGGCGAGCGTCATCGTCAAGCATCGCGGTGCTGTGGTCGTCATGGGGATTGCGGGTCTGCTCGGCGCAGCCGCAATCGTGATCGCCGAGATCGCCGGGGCGCTGAACGTGCTGATCGTCGCGCAGTTCATCGCGGGCGCGGCCTGGGGCTGCATGATGATGAGTGCCATTTCCGCAGCGCTCTGGATCGGCATGCGCGGTGCCGAGGGCAAGGTCACCGGGCTCGTGTTCTCGGCGCTCGCGCTAGCGACCTTCGCGCGGATGGCCGCGGTTGCCGGTGGCCTGCAGAAGCTCCCGGACTACGCGCCTCTGGTGCGTTGGGCGCCGGTGGCCTGCTGGCTCGTCGCGGGCACAGGGCTGCTGGTGATCGCGGCGGCCAGGATGCAGGGGAGGCGAAGTGAGCTCTAAACCCTCATCCTGAGGAGCTTGGCGTGAGCCAAGCGTCTCGAAGGATGAGGCCTCTGCCGGACCTCATGGTTCTCCCGGCGATGCGAAGCATCGTCCGGAGACGGCGCTTTCGCACCTCCTCACCATGACTGTGCCTCAAGGCTTCGCCGGATGGATGAACGCCCATGGCGAGACCTCGCTGTCCCTGGGCACCTCGATGTCGATCAGATAGGGCCCGCCATGCGCCAGCGCCTTCTCGAGCGCGGGACGGAAATGATCCGGCGCAGTAACGCGGCTCGCGGCCACCCCGAAGGACTCCGCCAGCTTGACGAAATCGGGATTGACCAGGTCAGAGGCGACCACGCGGCCGTCGAAGCGCTCGCGCTGGTCGCGCCGCACGTTGCCGTAGGCGTTGTTGTTGAACACCAGCGTCACCACGCCGATGTTGTATTGCACGGCGGTGGCGAGCTCCTGCACCCCGAACATGAAGCCGCCGTCGCCTGTGATCGCGACCACCGGCTTGTCGGGGCGGGCGACCTTGGCGCCGAGCGCGGTCGGAAAGCCCGAGCCGAGCGTGCCCTGATAGCCTGAGGTGATGAAAGTGCGGGGCTCATAGACCGGAAAGCCGTACCAGGAGGCGAAGCCGACCTGCGACAGCTCGTCGGTGACGACAGCGTCGTGCGGCAGCACCTCGCGCAGCACGTTCAGATAGGCCATCTGCGGCTGCACTTTCTGGATCTCCTGCAAGCTCGCGGCGGTGGCCTCGCGAATGGCGACACGGCGGCCTGCGGTCTTCTTATGAGCGGCCTTGCCGACGGCGCTGATCAGCGCCGCCGTGCCGGCTTTGGCATCGCTGACGACGCCGACATCCACGGTGATCCGCCGCATCTCGGCCGGGTCGATATCGATGCGGATCGACTTCAGCCCGTCGGGCCGGAATGGCCAGCGGAACGTGGTCGGCAGCTCCATGCGGGAGCCGATGCCGATCATCAGATCGGTCGTGGGCCACAGCTTGTAGGCGGCCGCCATGGTGAGCCCGAGCTCATGCGCATTGGAAACGATACCGCGCCCGGAGCGGAAGGCGACGACGGGCGCATCGATCATCTCGGCGAGCTCCAGGATCTCCTCACGCGCATCGATCGCGCCGCCGCCGACGAAGATCATCGGCGCTCTCGAGCCTGCAATCAGCGCTGCCGCCTTTGCGATACGGTCGGGATCAGGCAGCGGCGCCGGGAACGGCGCGAATGGCTTGGCGGCGGCGGTCTCGCCGGCTTGCGTGAACACGTCCCAGGGCATCTCCAGCGCGGCCGGTCCGCGCCGGCCGGACATCATCTCCTGGAAGGCGCGCGAGACCAGCGTCGGCGCGGCATCGGGATATTCGATCCGCTCGGTCCACTTGATAAAAGTGCGCAAAGTCGCAAGCTGATCCGGCATCTCGTGGAGATGACCGCGGCCCTTGCCGAGATAATCGGTCGGCACCTGGCCGGTCAGGCACAGCACCGGCTCGTTGCAGCCGAACGCCGTGAGCATCGCCGCACCCGCATTGAGCACGCCCGGGCCGGGCACCACGCTGAACACGCCCGGCCTGCCGCTCGCGCGCGCATAGCCGAACGCCATGTAGCCGCAGGCCTGCTCGTGGCGAGCGCCGATCACCTTCAGCTGCGCCTGATGGAATGCGTCGAACAGGCCATAGATTTGCGCGCCCGGCAGGCCGAACACAGTATCGACGCCGTGGGCGACAAGGCCGCTGACGATGGCTTCGCCGCCGGTCATGATGGTCATTGGCAGTTCCAATTTCCGGAGTTACAGAGCTTCGTCGATGACGCCGTTGCGCAAGACGCCGATGCCTTCGGCCTCGACCTCGATCACGTCGCCGGGCTTCAGATAGCGCGGCGGATCGAACCGCGCACCGGCGCCGGTCGGCGTCCCCGTCACGATCACGTCACCGGGCACCAGCGTGGTGAAGGTCGAGATGTAATTGATCAGATAGCGGAAGCCGAATATCAGCCGCGAGGTGCGATCGTCCTGGCGCAGCTCGCCATTGACGTGCGTGGTTAACCGGATATCGGCGATCTGCGCCTCATCCGCATAGGGCACGATCCACGGACCGAGGCTGCCGGTCGAATCGAAATTCTTGCCCTGGGTGACGTTGAACTTGGCGTGCCGCACCCAGTCGCGGATGGTGCCTTCGTTGCAGAGCGTAAGCGCGGCGATGTGGCCCAGCGCATCCTTCTCGGCGATGTGGCGTCCGGCCTTGCCGATGATGATGACGAGCTCGCCTTCATAATCGAGCTGCGGCGAGGCGCGGGGACGCACCAAGGGCGTATTGTGGCCGACGAAGGAGCGCGGCGTCCGCATGAACATCGACGGATATTTCGGCGCGTCCTGGCCGTCCTTGTACTCGGCGTTGCGGTCGGGATAGTTGACGCCGATGCAGATGATCTTTTCCGGGGCCGGGATCGGCGGCAGCCAGGTGATCGCGTCCAGCGCGTGATCCGGCGCGCGCCCTGCGGCGGCCTCGGCCAGCCGTGGTAACGCGCCTGCGGCGATCACCTCGCGCAAGCTCGGATAGTCCTTGGCAAAGTGCGATGACAGATCGACGATGCCGCGATCAGTGACGGCACCGTAACGGACGGCGCCGTCGATTGCATAGGTCGCGAAACGGGCAGGGGCGGGCATGAGCGTCTCCTTACACACCGAGTCGCTGGATCTTGTGGGTGCCGCGCGCCAGGGAGACGTGCTTGGTCTCCATGTAGAAGTCGAACGAGTAGTCGCCGCCATCGCGGCCGATTCCGGACGCCTTCATGCCGCCGAACGGCGTCGGCAGATGACGGACGTTCTCCGAATTCAGCCAGATCATGCCGGCCTCCAGTGCGTCGGCGACGCGCAAGGCGCGGCCCATGTCGTTGGTCCAGATATAACCGGTCAGCCCGTAGGGCACGTCATTCGCGATCTCGATCGCCTCCGCTTCGTCACCGAACGGGATCACCGTGAGGAATGGGCCGAACACCTCTTCCTGCGCGACGCGCATCTTGCTGTTGGCGCCCGTAACCAGGGTCGGCTGCACATAATGCCCGCCGCCGGGCCCGTCATGCGGCTGACCGCCGGCCGCAATCACGGCGCCGTCCTGCCGCGCGATGTCGAAATAGGAGCAGACTTTCGCCAGGTGCCGCTCATGGATCAGCGGCCCGATCTCGGTTGCCGGGTCGAGCGGATGGCCGACCTTCAAAGCCTTGACCCGCGCGGCCAGCTTTTCAACGAAGCTGTCGGCAATGCTCCGCTGCACCAGCAGCCGGCTCGAGGAGGTGCAGCGCTCGCCATTCAGCGAGTAGATCATGAACACGACCGCGTCCAATGCGCGATCGAGATCGGCGTCATCGAACACAATGACCGGGTTCTTGCCGCCGAGCTCGAAATGCACGCGCTTCAGGGTCGGCGCGCCCTGCGCCATGATGGCCGAGCCCGTGGCGCTTTCGCCGACGAAGCCGATCGCCTTGATGGCGGGATGCTGCGTCAACGCCTTGCCGGCGTCTTCGCCGAAACCGTGAACCGTGTTGAGCACGCCGTCGGGGATGCCGGCCTCCTTGGCGATCTTCGCGAGCCAATGTGCCGTGATCGGCGACCATTCCGCCGGCTTGTGCACGACCGTGCAACCGGCGGCGAGGGCAGGCGCGATCTTCCAGGTCGACAGCATGAACGGCGTATTCCACGGCGTGATCACGCCGACCGGGCCGATCGGCACGCGCGTCGAAATGTTCCAATGCTCCTCGCTCGGCATGTTGAGGCCGTCGCGGGCCTCCGTGCATCTGTCGGCGAAGAAGCGGAAATTCTCCGCGGCGCGGATCGCGGCCTTGGCCATGAAGCGATAGGCCTGGCCGGTATCGATGCATTCAAGCACAGCGATATCTTCGGCATGATCTTCGATCGCATCCGCGACCCGATGCAGGAGCTTTCGCCGTAAGGAGGGCGACATCTCGCGCCAGCTCCTGAACGCCAGTGCTGCCGCCGTCGCGGCGCGGTCGATATCCTCGGCATTGCCGCGCGCCACCGTTGCAAGCTGCGCACCGTCGATCGGCGAGCGCGTCTCGAACGTCGCGCCCGAGATCGACGGCACGATCCGGCCGTCGATCATGTGGCCGATGCCGTCCTCCTTCAGCTTGGCGAGCAGAGGCGCCGCGCGATCGAGATTGGCCTTGAAGATGTCTTGTTTGGGCGTGGCCTTATCCATTTGCAGCCTCCGCTTTCAGGGCGTTGTGGATGTTGTTGCGCTTCCAGCTCGTCGCGGCATCGTTGATCTGCATGTCGAATGACAGTGCGAACTTGCTGTTGGCGAAGACGGGATCGAGATAGCTGGAGAGCGCTCCGAACACATGCTCGCCGGCTTTCTGTCGTGCGGGAAGATCGCGGCCTTCGCCGAGCCGCAGCAGCATCGCGAGGAAGCCGTAATCCGTCTTGCCGTCGGCGATCGCGTAGTGCTCGCAACGTATGGCGCGGACGCGAATGCCGCCGATCGGGAAGATGCCGGTCTCGGCCGCCGCCTTGCGGACGACCTCGCAGAGCTCCTTGATATCGACGCGCGGCTCGAGATTGGCGGAGTATTCGATGCTGAAATGCGGCATGATCGGATCGTCCGGCAGAATGTTCAAGCGAAGTAGCAACTGACGGTCCCATAGGGACCATAGTCGGCCTGGATCGTGTCGCCCTTGCGGGCCTCGATCGGGCGGATGAACGAACCCGCCAGCACCACCTGGCCCGGCTCCAGCGCGAGCCCCAGGGCTGCGACCTTGTTGGCCAGCCAGGCCACGGCCGTCGCCGGATGATTGAGCACGCCGGCGGCGAGCCCCGTCTCTTCCAGCTGCCCGTTCTTGTAACAAAGCGCGCCGATCCAGCGCAGATCGGCGTCCAGCGGCCGCAGCGGTCGGCCGCCGAGCACGATGCCGGCATTGGCAGCGTTGTCGGCGATGGTGTCGAAGATCTTGCGTGTGGCCTTGGTCTCTGAGTCCACCCGTTCAATGCGGGTGTCCAGGATCTCCAGCGCCGGCACCACGAAATCGGTCGCATTGAGGACGTCAAACAAGGTGCAGTCGGGTCCTGACAGCCGCTGTTTCATGACAAAGGCCAGCTCCGCCTCGATCCGGGTCGCGATGAAACGATCCGAGGGAACGGTCCCGCCATCTGCAAAGAACATGTCGTCCAGCAGCACGCCGGAATCCGGCTCGTCGATATTGAGGGCGCTCTGCATCGCCTTCGAGGTCAGCCCGATCTTGTGGCCCTTGATGATGCGCCCTTCGGCGACCTTGAGCGCGATCCACTCCTTCTGAATCGCATAGGCGTCCTCGATCGTAATCTCCGGAAAGTCCTGCGACAATTGCCTGATCTGCACGCGGCTCCGCTCGGCCTCGTGCAGGCGTGTGGCGCATCGGCGAATGTCAGCGTCGGAAAGAGTCATGGTGCAAGCACATTTGGGATGTTGCCACAAATGATTAACATGTTAAGTTTCGGCGCGCAAACCGGATGACGTTTGCTGCATTGCAAACATTTGAATGGGCGGTCGGCGATCGATATGGCGCAGAAACGGGCGGCGAGCGGCAAGCAAAGAGCAGGGGACGCGCATCCGGTTCCGATGCGGGGCTTTTCGCAATCCTTGCCGATGGCGCTGCTTCGCGCTCGCGAAGCCGTGATGCGCCAGTTCCGCCCCAACTTGCGCAAGCATGACCTTACTGAACAGCAATGGCGCATCCTGCGTGCATTGGCCGCAGTCGATGCGATCGATGCGACCGAGCTGGCGCGGGCAGCTTTTCTGCTGGGCCCCAGCCTGTCGCGCATCCTGCGGGATCTCGACGCGCGCGGCTTGATCGAGCGCCAGACTGACACAAACGATCTCAGGCGCGGTCTCCTTTCGATTTCGCCGAAAGGCCTGAAGCTGATTGCCCAGGTTGCTCCCACGTCGGAGGCCATCTACGCGGCGATTGCGGCCCGCTACGGGGTACGCAGATTGGACGAGCTGCAAAGGATGTTGGTCGATCTGGAGGCCAGTCTTGCGGGAGACCTTCTTGTCGCGGAGAGAGAGTGAGCGCAGTTTTGCATGACGCTCCGGCTTAGTTGCATAACTTGATCAAGAGCTAGGCAGATGGAATGCGGAAGCCTCAGCGGCGTTAATCATTTTGAGGCGGCGTGACTACGCACAGGATCGATATCGTCGCGATTGCAATTTACTCGGGCCGAAAGAGCCCTTAAACAGCCATGGTTCTGCGGACGAAGATCCGCAAGCACGAGCAGGGCCGCTCACAACAGGCGGTCAGGGAGGACTATAGATGAGTTTGACGAGACGCGATTTCGCGGCCGGCATCGTCGCCGGACTTGCTGCACCTTCCATCATCAGCAGCGCCCGTGCGCAGGCCTCGACGATCAAGATCGGCATGTGCGCACCCGTGACTGGTCCGGCAGCGGAATCGGGCGGCTACGCCATCAAGGGCGCGAAGCTCGCCCTCGACGCGGTCAACAAGGCCGGCGGTATTCTCGGCAAGCAGGCCGAACTCATCGTCGAGGATGACCAGACCACCAATCCGGGTATTGTGCTGGCCTTCTCCAAGCTCGCTGCCCAGTCCGACATCGTGGCCTTCCTCGGCTCGATCCGTTCGACCCAGGTGCATGCGATGGCGCCCGACGTGCTTAAGCTCGGCAAGCCCGTGATGATCGGCGGCACCGATCCGAACCTCACCCATATGGGCAACCAATGGCTGTTCCGCTTCCGTCCTAACGACAGCTACTCCGGCCGTGTCATCGCCGAATATGGCGTCAATACGCTCGGCAAGAAGAAGTGGGCAATTCTGCATTCGACCGACGCGTTCGGCACCGCGGGCGGCAAGGCGCTCTCGGCCGCGCTGGAGAAGCTTGGCTCCCCGGCCGTGCTCGATCAGGGCTATGCCAACCAGAGCCAGGACTTCACGCCGGTCGTGCTCGCGATCAAGCAGTCGGGTGCTGACATCCTTGGCTCCTATTTCACCTTCGAGAACGATCTTGGCATCTTTGCGCGCCAGTTGCGCCAGCTTGGCGTCAATATTCCCTGGGTGGGCTCGCCCTCGATCGTCAACATCACGGCGTTGAAACTCGCCGGTCCGGCTCTCTACAATACCTATGGAGTCGCGGATTACGCCGAGGACTCGAGCGAGGCCTCGAAGGCGTTCGGCAAGGCGTATCGCGAGGTAGCCAAGGTTGCACCCGACAACCAGAGCTCGTGGACCTACGACGCTATCAATGTGCTTGCGGCCGCGATCAACAAGGCCGGCTCGACCGAGCCCGGCAAAATCCGCGAGGCGATTCTTGCGATCAAGAAATTTCCGGGCGCCGAGGGCGAATACAATTTCGACCAGAATGGCGACGGCCTGCACGGCTACAACATCGTGAAGAACGATAAGGGCAACATCGCCTTCGACAAGCATATCGAGTTCACGGACTGACCGTGCGCAGCGACCTCTCCGCATCGGCGGGGAGGTCGCCATCGCTTCATCGCAAGCGCTTCCCTCAAGGGGTCTCCGGCCGTCATGGATCTCGTTCTTCAACTGCTGTTCACGGGTATCGGGATCGGTGCCGTCTATGCGCTGGTCGCGCTCGGCTTTGTTCTGATCTTCCGTGCCACCAATGTGGTGAACTTCGCGCAAGGCGAGTTCTCGATGGTCGCGGCCTATCTGATGGTGGTCTTCGCGGTCGATCTCGGCTGGCCCTACTGGCTGTCGTTCCTGATTGCTCTTGCGGGCATGGCGCTCCTCGGCGTGATCTTCAATCTCGGTGTGTATTATCCGCTGCGTCATCGCAGCTATCTGCCGGTCATCATCGCGACGATCGGCGCCTCGATCCTGCTTGCAAATTCGGTGCTCGCGATCTACGGCCCGCAGCCGCAGGTGCTGCAGGGCTGGTTTGAGACGCCGGGAATTCAGCTTGGACCGGTCTATCTCGACAGCCAGTATCTTCTGATCATCGCGGTGACGATCGCGCTCGTCATCTTCAACTACTGGTTCTTCGAGCACACGCTGCTTGGCAAGAAGCTTCAGGCCACCTCGCAAGACAAGGAGATGGCGTCGTTGCTCGGAATTTCCGTGTCGACGATGATCATGATCACCTTCATCTATTCCGCCGTCCTTGGCGGGCTCGCGGGCATCCTGGTCGCGCCAGTTCTGTTCGTCTCGATCCAGATGGGTTCGACGATCGCGCTGAAGGCCTTCGCGGCGACCATCATCGGTGGCTTCGGCGATGTGGCCGGTGCGATCATCGGCGGTCTTGCGCTCGGCGTGATCGAGACGTTTGGCGCGGCCTACATTTCTGTCCCGTACAAGGACGGTTTCGCCTTTCTGGTGCTGGTCGCCTTCCTGATCTTCCGGCCGCAGGGCATTTTTGGCGAACGCGTGGCGGAGAAGGCATGAGCGTAGGAAGCGACAACATGCGGGCTATCGCATCGACGGCGCGTACAAGACCCGCCGTGCTGAGACACATTCCTTATTTCATCGCCGCCGCAGTTCTGGTGATGCTCGCCGCGTCGATGCAGTTCGATGGTTATGTCCTCAACATCCTGTTGCAGGCGACGACCTTCTCGATCGCGGTCTTCGGGCTTTCCGTTGTGCTCGGTCTGTGCGGTCAGATCAATCTGGCACAAGCGGCCTTCTTCGGCCTGGGCGCCTATGCCGTGGGTCTCGGCACCACTGACCTGCAGATGAGCTATTGGCTCTGCCTGGTCGCTGGCTGTCTGGTCGCGATCGTCGCGGGCGCATTTTTGGGCATGTCGACCTTGCGGCTCGGCGGACACTATCTCGCGATGGTGACGATCTCGTTCCAGCAGATCATGACGCTGGTCATGATCAATGCCATCTGGCTGACGCATGGGCCCGACGGCGTGTCCCGGATCGGCCGTCCATCGCTGTTTGCGAGCTCCCAGAGCTATCTTGCCTTCTGCGTCGCGGCGCTGGCAATCGTGGGCTACATCGTCTGGCATCTGCCGGACACCAAGCTCGGCCGCGCCATGCGAGCGGTGCGCGACAACGAGCTCGCGGCCGGCGTGAACGGCATCGACATCTTCAAAACCAAGGTCTACGCCTTCGCGATCTGTGCCATGCTCGGCGGGCTCGCCGGTGGCTTGTTCGCCGGCGGTTTCGCCTATGTCAGTCCGGATCAGTTCTCCTTTGCCGAGTCGATCGTGTTCCTGACGATGTCGCTGCTTGGCGGCGTGGCGTCTCCGATCGGGTCGGTGATCGGCACCGGTCTTCTGATCCTCATCCCGGAATGGCTGCGCTTCCTCAAAAGCGTGCCGGGACTTTATTTGGCAATCTACGGTCTGTTCGTGATCCTGATCATTCGCTTCATGCCCGAGGGCATTTGGGGCTTTGTCACCGCGGGGTTCGACCGCTGGCGGACGAAGACCAAGGCGCCGCCGGCCGTCAAGCCGCTGCAGCTGAAGCCCGCGACAACAGGCGGCGATATCGTGCTGGAAGTCAAAGGCCTGTCGAAGCACTTCGGCGGCCTCAAAGCGGTCGACAGTGTCGATATTGCGGTGAGGCGCGGGGGCGTGCACGCTTTGATCGGGCCGAACGGATCAGGCAAGACCACCACGCTCAACGTGCTCTCGGGCCTGTATAAGGCCACGTCGGGCACGATCCTGCTCGACGGGACTGATATCACCAACATGCCGCCGCATCAGCGCACGGCGGCAGGGCTCGGGCGGACGTTCCAGAACATTCGGCTGTTCCGGTCGATGACGGCGCTTGAGAACGTCGAGATCGGCGCCGAGCGATCCGGCAACACGATGATCGGAACCGGCGGCCATGCGGCCCTGACGGAGCGGGCCATGGAGGCGCTGACCTTCGTCGGACTCGGCAACCGTGCCAACGAACTGATCACGAGCTTCTCCTACGGGCACCAGCGGCTGATCGAGATCGCACGCGCGCTGGCGGCAAACCCGACGCTGCTTCTGCTCGACGAGCCGGCGGCCGGGCTGAACTCGACCGAGAAGCTCGAACTGCATGAGCTGCTGAAGCGGATCGCCGCGCAAGGCCTCACGATCCTGATCATCGATCACGACATGACCTTGGTCAGTGAAGCCGCGCAGCACATCACGGTGCTCAATTTCGGTCGCCGCATCGCGGACGGTGAATCGATGGCCGTGCTGCGGCATCCCGATGTCGTCTCCGCCTATCTCGGGAGCGAATGATGCCGCTACTCGAAGTCCGTAACCTTGTCGTGCGCTACGGCGAGATCGAAGCGCTGCGCGGCGTTTCATTCAGCGTGGAGGAGGGCAAGGTCGTAACCCTGCTCGGCGCCAATGGTGCCGGCAAGTCGACTACCTTGCGGGCAATATCGGGCCTGTCAAAGCCGGCGTCGGGCGAGATCGTCTTCGATGGCGAACCAATTTCGGGACTTGGGCCTGAGACGATCGTGCGCCGCGGCATTTCGCACGTGCCGGAGGGGCGGCGGGTGTTCCCGGGCCTGACGGTGAAGGAGAACATCATGCTCGGCGCCTCGAACCGCCGAGCGCCGAAAGCGCAGCTGTCGCGCGAGGCGGACGCCATGTTCGACCTGTTTCCGGACATCCGGAAGTTCTCCAATGCGCTGGGCTGGACGCTCTCCGGCGGCCAGCTGCAGATGGTGGCGGTGGCGCGCGGACTGATGGCCAAGCCGAAGCTGCTGCTGTTGGATGAGCCATCACTCGGCCTCGCGCCCGTGATCGTGCAGGCGGTGTTCCGGATCATCTCGGAAATTCGCCGATCAACGACGGTCTTGCTTGTCGAGCAGAATGCGCGCATGGGGCTATCTGTTGCCGACTATGGCTATGTGCTGGAAACCGGGCGTATTGTGCTCGGCGGCAAGCCCGACGAGTTGTGGGGCAACGAAGCCATTCGCGCCGCCTATCTGGGCGGTCATGCGAAAGTTCCTGCCTGATCGTATCTGCGAGTTGTCATGGTCACCATCAAGGTCGCAAATCTCATCGATTTCGTTGCCGACATTTTCGAGCATGCCGAATCCTCATCCGAGGAGGCGCGTCGGATCGCAACCTATCTCACCACGGCGAACCTCACGGGGCATGACAGCCACGGCGTGATCCGCGTGCCGGTCTACATCCGATGGAAGAAGATGGGCTCGATCGTGCCGAACCAGACCCCTGAGGTCGTGATCGACACGCCTTCGCTCGTCGTGGTCGACGGCAAGTTCGGCTACGGTCAGACGGTGACGCCCCAGGCGGTGAAGCTCGGCATCGAGAAATGCAAGACGGCGGGCCTTGCCGCGCTTGCTCTGCGCAATTCCGGTCATCTCGGCCGGGTTGGTGATTGGGCGGAGATGGCGGCCGCCGAGGGCCTGGTGTCGGTGCATTTCGTCACCGCCGCCGGCTCGCTTCTGGTCGCGCCGTTTGGCGGCGTCGAGAAACGGTTCTCGACCGCACCTTATTGCGTCGGCATCCCGCGCCAGGGGCAAGATCCGATCGTGCTGGATTTTGCTACCTCGATCGTTGCCGAAGGCAAGGTCCTGGTCGCAAGCCGTGGCGGCAAGAAGCTACCGAAGGGCGCGCTGATCGATGCCGACGGCAGCCTGAGTGAAGATCCCGCCGTGCTCTACGGTCCCTATGAGGCTGAGGGGGCGCGCGACCACACCAAGGGAACGGGCGCGATCCGTGCTTTCGGCGAGCACAAGGGCTCGGGGCTCGCGTTCATCTGCGAGCTGTTGGGGGGAGCGTTGACCGGCACCGGCGCGACCTCGGCCAATCGGCGCTTCGCCAACGGCATGCTGGCGTTCTATATCGATCCCAAGGTGGTCGATCCCTCGGACTTCTTCGACGACGAAGTCACGCGCTACACGGACTTCATCCGTGCGACCAAGCCGGTTGCCGGCGTCGATCAGGTGCTGGTGCCCGGCGATCCCGAGCGAAAGATGCGTGCCGAGCGCACCGCGAACGGCGTACCCTTGCCGGATGACACGTGGGCGGCGATAGTAGGCACAGCGCGCGAGGTTGGCGTCAGCGAGGCAAGCATTCAGCGGGCAACCGCCTGATCATACCGGCCTTGCAATGCAGGCGATACGACCAGACATGATCGCTCGACCGCCTTGCTGGCAACGGTGAGAGCGGGATGGATAAAGGGGAAGGAAACGAAGTGGCAAACAACAAGGTCAAGCAACTCTGGGCGCAAGGCAAGGCCGTGGTGAACGCGTGGCTTGCGATCCCCTCCGGCTTCTCCGCCGAGGTGGTAGCGCAATGCGGCTTCGACAGCGTCACGGTCGATATGCAGCACGGCGTGCAGGACTATCTGTCGATGGTGCAATGTTTCCAGGCCATGCATGGCCATCCGGTGACGCCGATGGTGCGCGTGCCCTGGAACGAACCCGGCATCATTGGCAAGGTGCTCGACGGCGGTGCCTATGGCGTGATCTGCCCGATGGTCAATACACCCGACGAAGCCAGGAACCTTGTCTCTTATTCCAAATATCCGCCGAAGGGCACCCGCTCGAACGGGCCGATCCGGTCCGGGCTGTATGGCGCGGCCGGCGAATATCAGAAGACGGCCAACGACGAGATCGTGCTGCTGCCGATGATGGAAACCAAGACGGCGGTCGAGAACATGGAAGCGATCCTGGATGTGGAGGGTATCGACGGCGTCTATATCGGTCCGTCCGATCTCGGCTTCTCCTACGGTCTGGTGCCCAAGCTTGACCGCGAGGAGCCGGAGATCCTGGCCATCTACGAAAAGATCGTGAAGGAATGCGGCAAGCGCGGCCTCAATCCCGGCATTCACTGCAGCGGCGCCGAAGGCGCGGTGCGTGCGATCAACATGGGCTTCAAGCTCGTCACCCTGTCGAACGAGGTCGGGCTGATGGCGACCTACGCGAAGATGCAGGTGGCACAGACCCGCAAGGATTCCGCGGGCAAGGCGTGAGGTGTGCGAATAGCGGACAGGGAGTAGCGAGAAGGGATTGATCCATTCGCTATTCGCCAGGTGCTATTCGCCCATCTCGCTCGATCTTCAACTAAACCAGAGAGACTCCGCCATGACTCCCGCTCCCGTCATCCGTCTGCATCCCGACGATAGCGTGCTGATCGCGCGGGCGAGCTTGCCAGCGGGATTGGCGGTTACCGATGGAGTCACGACCTCGGAACGCATCCCGGCCGGTCACAAGGTTGCCATCAGGCCGATTGCGAAAGGAGAGCCGATCCGGCGTTATGGCCAGATCATCGGCTTTGCGACTGCGCCGATCGCGCCGGGCCAGCATATCCACACCCAGAACTGCGGCATGGGCGATTTTGCCAAGGACTATGCCTTCGGCGTCGACGTCAAGCCGACACCGAATTTCGATTTGCCGGCGACCTTCGACGGCATCCGCCGTCCGGACGGGCGGGTCGCCACCCGCAACTACATCGGCATTCTCACCTCCGTGAATTGCAGCGCCCATGTCGCGGGTCTCATTGCTGACGTCTTCAAGAAGAACCCGTTCACCGGCGACAATCCGCTGGCGGACTATCCGAATGTGGATGGCGTGGTGGCGCTGACGCACAAGACCGGCTGCGGCATGACGCTCGATGAGCCGTTGAGACTGCTGCGGCGGACGCTCGGCGGCTATGCACGGCACCCCAACTTCGCCGCCGTGATCGTGCTGGGGCTGGGCTGCGAGGCCAATCAGATCGGCGGCTTGATGGAGGAGCAGAAGCTTGCGGGCCGTCTCCGCGCCATGGACATCCAGGAGGTCGGCGGCACCCGCAAGACCGTCGAAGCCGGGATCGCGTTCGTCAAGGAGGCGCTCGCCGACGCCAACAAGGTCAGGCGTGAGCCGGTGTCGGCCAGCGAACTGACGGTGGCACTCCAATGCGGCGGCTCCGATGGCTATTCCGGTATTTCGGCCAATCCGGCGCTGGGCGCGGCGAGCGATCTGCTGGTCCGCCATGGTGGGACCGTGATCCTGTCCGAAACGCCGGAAACCTATGGCGCGGAACATCTGTTGACGCGACGCGCGGTGAGCCCCGAGGTCGGTGAGAAGCTGGTCTCGCTGATGCGCTGGTGGGAGGAGTATACCGCGCGCGAGGGCGCGGAGATGAACGCCAATCCGAGTCCCGGTAACAAGGCCGGCGGCCTCACGACCATTCTGGAGAAATCGCTCGGTGCGATGGCCAAGGCCGGCAGCACCAACCTGGTTGACGTGCTGCGCTACGCCGAGCCCATCACCAAGAAGGGTTTCGTGTTCATGGACACGCCAGGCTACGACCCGGTCGCAGCAACGGGCCAGGTGGCCGGCGGAGCCAACCTGGTCTGCTTCACGACCGGACGTGGCAGTGTATTCGGCTGCAAGCCTGCGCCGTCGATCAAGCTCGCAACCAACACGCCGATGTACAAGCGGATGGAAGACGACATGGACGTCAACTGCGGCACCATCCTCGATGGCGGGGAGACGGTGCAGGAGTGCGGCCAGCGCATCTTCGAGCTGATGCTGAAGACGGCCTCCGGTCAGCCGACCAAGAGCGAGAGCTTCGACTTCGGCGGTGCCGAATTTGCCCCGTGGGTGTTAGGGGCGACAATGTAAGCCAGCGCAGCCCGGCACGATGTCCGGGCTGTCGTGCGCGCCCCGCCAACGCGTCAGCGCTGGTGACCCAAGCCGATCCCGAGCGCAAGGGCCTTTTGCCGCAGCGAGCCTTCGGTCCGCTTCATCTGCTTCGCGATCTTCGCGACCGGCGTCTTCGACTTCGAATGCTGCTTCAACAGCTTGATGTCAGCTGCCGTGTAGGGCTTGCGCGCCAGTTTCTTCGGTGCCTTCTTAGTTGCCTTAGCCACATGATTCTCCTTTGGTGAGGTTTGCCCTAAATAGCACGCGGGGGCCAGCTATCAAGCAACTGCGGCGCGTGAAACCGCGATTAGTTGCAGTTAGTTAGTGGTATAGTTGTTGATATAACAACGGGAGGCGAGGTCAATCTTACGTGACAGAGCGGCCTTGCCGCCTGTGGACAACTGGCCCTGCGGCGGGGACTGGTAATTCCATCTTCAAATTAGATCAACTCCAATATGTTACCATAGGTGTCATGGTCTGGCATGACGGACGCGCGTGCCTGGTCAGGAAAGACGGGAACCGAGACGGAATACACGCCGTTGTCGAGCCTTGGCGCTTCGTTACGAGCCTCCCTCATATCCGGTCGCAACTACGCCGCTATCAGGATTTCGGGACGTGGATACTAGCAAGCTCATGATTCTAGTAACGCTTTCGATCTGACCTGCCTGGAAGCGAGTGTGTACTCCAGGAACTGACACCTCCGGCGGTACCAGGGCGGGTAGTTCATAGGCACGATTGCCGTTTGTTAATGCTTGATCCTGCGGCACAGCAATGTTCTGCTCAAAAAAGCCGCTGGAGCAATCAGTCCCGTGTCAATCTACGTCGCGTTACATCACGTTACTCATTATAAGTACGACCGCCCCGTCGACCTCGGCCCACAGACCATCCGATTGCGGCCGGCGCCCCACACCCGCACGCCGATTCTGAGCTATTCGCTCAAGGTCACGCCGCCGAACCACTTCGTGAACTGGCAGCAGGACCCCCAGGGCAACTGGTTGGCGCGCTATATCTTCCCGGAAAGGGTGAACGAACTCAAAATCGAGGTGGATTTCACGGCGCAGATGACCGTGATCAATCCCTTCGACTTTTTCGTGGAGCCCTATGCGGACAGCTTTCCGTTCAACTATCCGGACGGGCTGAAGGCGGAGCTTGCGCCTTACCTCGAGACGACCGAGCCAGGTCCGTTGTTGGCTGATTACTTGAAGTCGATTCCGCGCGAGGCCACCAATACGGTCAACTTCCTGGTCGACCTCAATGCGCAATTGCAAAAAAAGATTCGCTACATCATCAGGATGGAGCCGGGCGTTCAGGCCCCGGAGGAGACGCTGTCGAGCGCTGCGGGTTCCTGTCGGGACTCCGCCTGGCTCCTGATCCAGATCTTGCGGCATCTCGGCTTGGCGGCGCGATTTGTTTCTGGATATTTGATTCAGTTGCGCCCGGACATTGACCCGGTCGAGGGGCCGCGGGAGGTCGAGAACGACTTTACTGATCTGCACGCCTGGGCGGAGGTCTATCTGCCCGGTGCCGGCTGGATCGGCTTTGATGTCACCTCGGGCATGCTGGCGGGCGAAGGCCACATTCCGGTAGCTGCGACGCCGCATTATCGATCCGCGGCGCCGATCTCGGGCAGTGCTGGCGCTGCCGAGGTCGAGTTCGGCTTCGAGATGAATGTGAGGCGCATCCGCGAGGCGCCCCGGATTACCAAGCCGTTCTCCGATGACGCCTGGGCCAAGCTCGACCGGCTGGGCGAGGCGGTCGATGCCGACCTCGCCGCACATGACGTGCGCCTCACCATGGGCGGCGAGCCGACCTTCGTCTCGATCGACGACATGGAAACGCCCGAATGGAATACGGCTGCGGTCGGCCCGGCCAAGCGCGGGCTCGCCGACGATCTCATCAGGCGGCTGCGGACCCGCTTCGCGCCTGGCGGCCTGCTGCATTATGGCCAGGGCAAATGGTATCCGGGCGAAAGCCTGCCGCGCTGGGCCTTCGGGCTCTATTGGCGCAAGGATGGTGAACCGATCTGGCGGAATGGCGACCTGATCGCGAGCGTCGATGGGCCGCGCAATGTCACGATCGAAGACGCCGAGCGGTTCCTTGATACGACCGCGCAGTCGCTCGGGCTCGGCACTGATTATGTGCTGCCCGCGTTCGAGGATCCTACGCACTGGCTGCAGAAGGAAGCCGCACTGCCAGAGAATGTCGACGTCGTCGATTCCAAGCTCGCCGATCCCGAGGAACGCGCCCGCATGGCGCGGGTGTTCGACGAAGGCCTGCACATTCCGCGTGGCTTCGTACTCCCGATCCAGCGCTGGAATGCGGAGGCGCGCCGCTGGCGCAGTGAGCGTTGGAAGCTGCGGCGTGGACGGCTGTTCCTGGTGCCGGGCGACTCGCCGCTCGGCCTGCGTCTGCCGATCGCCTCCCTGATCTACATCCCGCCGGAGGACTATCCCTATATCCACCCGCAGGACCCGCTCGAGCCGCGCGGTCCGCTGCCGGTGTTTGCACCCGGCCGCACCGTGATCGTTCCGCAGGTGGCGCCGCTTGAAAAGCGCGACCGCGTGCCGCCGCAGGACGTGCAATATCAGTCCGGGAGCGGGCCGGGGATACGCACCGCGATCTCGGTCGAAATCCGCGATGGCGTCCTCTGCGTGTTCATGCCGCCGGTCGAAAATGTCCAGGATTACTTGGAGTTGATCGCCACTGTCGAAGCGACGGCTGAGGCGATGCAGATCAAGGTTCATGTCGAAGGTTATGCGCCGCCTTACGACCCGCGCATCGAAGTGATCAAGGTGACGCCCGATCCCGGCGTGATCGAGGTCAACATCCAGCCGGCGCAAAACTGGCGGCAGGCGGTCGATATCACCTTCGGCCTTTATGAGGACGCGGCCAAGATCCGGCTCGGCGCCAACCGTTTCCTGATCGACGGCCGGCACACCGGCACCGGCGGCGGCAATCATGTCGTGGTCGGCGGCGTGAGCCCGCCGGACTCGCCGTTCCTGCGCCGGCCCGATCTCCTGAAGAGTCTTGTCTTGTACTGGCAGCGCCACCCGTCGCTGTCGTATCTGTTCTCCGGCATGTTTATCGGGCCGACCAGCCAGGCGCCGCGGATCGATGAGGCCCGGCATGACAGCCTTTATGAGCTTGAGATCGCGCTGGCCCAGGTGCCGCCGGCCGGTCAGAGCGTGCCGCTGTGGTTGGTTGACCGTCTGTTCCGGAATTTGTTGGTCGATATTACCGGCAACACCCATCGCGCCGAGATCTGCATCGACAAGCTCTATTCGCCGGAAGGGCCGACTGGCCGGCTCGGTCTGGTCGAGTTCCGGGCATTGGAAATGCCGCCGGATCCGCGGATGTCGCTGGCGCAGCAGCTGCTGATCCGGGCGCTGATCGCAAAGCTCTGGCGCGAGCCGCAGGAGGGCAAGTTTGTCCGCTGGGGCACCGCGTTGCACGACCGATTCATGCTGCCGCATTTCATCTGGGAAGACTTTCTTGATGTGTTGGATGAGCTGCGGCTGTCCGGCTATGAGTTTTCGCCCGAATGGTATCTGGCGCAGCTGGAGTTCCGTTTTCCGACCTTCGGCCGGGTGCAGCATGGCGGCGTGACGTTGGAGCTTCGCCAGGCGCTCGAGCCCTGGCATGTGCTGGGTGAGGAGGGCATGGCCGGCGGTACGGTCCGCTTCGTGGATTCCTCGGTCGAACGACTGCAAGTCAAGGCCGAGGGCTTCATCGAAGGGCGCCACGTCGTGACTTGCAATGGCCGGCGCCTGCCGATGACCCCGACCGGACGCTCGGCCGAGGCGGTTGCCGCGGTTCGTTTCAAGGCGTGGCAGCCGGCCTCGGGCCTGCATCCGACGATTCCGGTGCATTCGCCGCTGACATTTGACCTGATCGACACCTGGAATGGCCGTTCGCTCGGCGGCTGTGTCTATTACGTCGCTCATCCCGGCGGTCGCAACTACGACACCAAACCGATCAATTCCTACGAGGCGGAGGCGCGCAGGCTGGCCCGCTTCCAGGATCACGGCCACACACCCGGCAAGATCGATCCGCCGGGCGAGGAACGCACAATTGAATTCCCGATGACCCTCGACTTGCGGCGTCCGCTCCGTCATTGAAAATGGGAGAAGTGGGGCAGGAGAGCAGGGATGGCGGACGCAACCAGCCAAAACACCGGCCAAGAGACCGGCCGGGAGCAGGCGGGTAGCCGGGCCGCGACGAGCGTAGCAGCCGAGCCGCGGCCTGCCTCGCGGCGGGTGGCGCAATGGATGCGTGACTATCATCCGCTGCCTGGAATTCCTGATGAGTTCATTGCCGCGGATGGCACGCCGCGCCCGGTCTGGTCCCGCTTCGTCGATACGTTCGCTGCGCTCGCACCGACTGACATCGAACGGCGCTTCGCCTCCGCCGACCGCCATCTGCGGGAGGCCGGCGTCACCTACCGGGCACCCGGTGAGGGGACCGAGCGGCTGTGGCCGCTCAGCCATCTGCCGCTTCTGATCGACGAGACGGAATGGGCCCAGCTCTCCGCCGGCATCATCCAGCGCGCCGAATTGCTCGATCGAGTCCTGCAGGATCTGTATGGCGAGGGGCGGCTGGTCGCGGAAGGTGCGATCCCTGCCGCCGCGATCGCGGGCTCGACTGAATATCTGCGTCCGATTGCGGGTATGAAGCCACCGGGCGGCCGCTTTCTCGGCATTTACGCCGCCGATATCGGCCGCGGGCCCGACGGCCGGTGGTGGGTGCTGAGCGACCGCACGCAGGCGCCATCGGGCATGGGTTATGCGCTGGAAAATCGCCTGGTGCTGTCGCGCGCCTTCTCCTCGCTCTACAAGTCCATGAACGTCGCGCGTCTTGCGCCGTTCTTCGAGTCCTTCCGCGATTCCTTGCGTGCCAGCGCCGACCGCGACGAACCGCGCATCGGCGTGCTGACGCCGGGCGCGTTCAGCGAGACCTATTTCGAGCACACCACCCTGGCGCGCTATCTCGGCTTCCTCCTGGTCGAGGGAGAAGATCTCACCGTCACAGGTGATCGCGTTCATGTCCGCACCGTCGCCGGGCTCAAGCGCGTCGACCTGCTGCTGCGGCGGGTCGATTCCAACTCGCTCGATCCGCTCGAACTCGATGCCGCCTCGCGGCTCGGCGTGCCCGGGCTGATCGATGTGTTGCGCAAGAGCGGCGTCGTGGTCGCGAACATGCCGGGCTCCGGCGTCCTGGAAGCGCGCGCGCTGCTCGGCTTTTTGCCGAGCCTGTGCCAGCGCGTGCTCGGCGAGGAACTCAAGATCCCGCATATCGCCACCTGGTGGTGCGGACAGAAGGCCGCGCGCGAAGAGGTGCTGTCGCGACTCGACGAGTTCGCGATCGCCGGCGCCTATGGCCGTGACGTGCCGGGTTTTGCCGGCGAGGGGCCGCTGCTTCCGAGCGAGCTGTCCTCCGCGGAGCGCGAGCGGTTGCGCGTAGCGATGGCCGAGCGCGGCGTCGACTACGTCGCCCAGGAGGTGGTGCGGCTGTCGACGACGCCGGTGTGGGAGCAAGGTAAGATCACGCCACGGCCCTTCGTGCTGCGGGTGTTCGCGGCCGCCACCCCCGACGGCTGGGCGATCATGCCCGGTGGCTTCTGCCGCATCGCCGACAAGCTCGATGCGCGCGCGGTGTCGATGGGCGACGGCGCCCGCGCCGCCGACGTCTGGGTGGTCGCCGACAAGGCTGTGCCCGCGCATACGCTGCTGCCGGGCTCCGACAGCGTGCGCATCCGGCGCATCGCCGGCGTGTTGCCGAGCCGCGCTGCCGACAATCTGTTCTGGCTCGGCCGCTATCTCGAACGCGCCGAGGCGACCTTGCGGCTGATCCGTGCGCTGGCCGCCCAGCAGCGCGATCCCGGCAGGGGCTCGCCTGCAATGCTTGCCGCGGCCGAACGCATCCGCCGGCTGCTGCTCGCCTGGGGCGCGATCGCGCAAGGTCCGCGTGGGCAGGATCCGCGTGCCGCCGTCGAGGCGCTGCAGGCCGAGGCGCAGTTCGGCTCGGCGCTGTCGCTGCTGCGCGCGGCGCAGCGCACCGCGACGTCGCTGCGTGAACGGCTGTCGCCGGATGCCTGGCAGATCATCGCGGAGATGCCGACCCGGCTTGCGCAACCGATCGACGACGATGATGGCCTCATCAGCGCGGCAGAGACAGGGCTTAGCGCATTGTCGAGCTTCGCGGGGCTTGCGCAGGAGAACATGAATCGCGCCGCCGGCTGGCGCTTCCTCGAGATCGGCCGCCGCGTCGAGCGCGGCATCAATACGCTGCGTTTCGCCCGCCAGTTCGGCTACGACGAGGCCAGCCCTGAGGACCTCGACATTCTGCTCACGCTGGTGGACTGCCAGATCACCTACCGCTCGCGCTATCTGATCGGACCGTTGCTCGCGCCGATCCGCGACCTCGTCGTGCTCGATCCCTATAATCCGCGCTCCATCGCATTCCAGGTCGAAGCGCTGAACGAGCACATCGCAAGCCTCCCGGTGCTGAAGGAGAACGGGTTGATCGAGCGCCCGCAGCGTCTGGCGGTGTCCCTGCAGGCCGCGCTGACCACGGCGGAGGCCGCGCATCTCGACACCAAGACGATGTTCGCGCTGGAACAGGATCTGCTCAACCTGTCGGACGCGATCGGGCAGCACTATTTCCCCCACGGGGCCCATGCCAGCCGGCCGGAAAAGCTGACGGGCCTGGCGTGATCTACGACATCCAGCACGTTACGACCTACGAGTATGAGAGCGCGGTGAGCTTCGCGCGCTGCACGCTGCGGCTCGAACCTCTCAATGGGGGCGGCCAGGAGCTGATCTCGCACAGCGTCGACATCCGTCCGCGCCCAGTCGAGCGCACCGCGCGCCGTGATTTCTACGGCACGCTGACCGAAAGCATCGTGATCGACAAATCGCATCGCAATTTGCGCATCGATTCGCGCTCGCGCGTGAAGCTGTCGCGCAAGCCGCCGGAGCGCAGCGCTTCGAGCCCAGCCTGGGAGAACGTACGCGAGGCGGCGTTTGCGGCGAGCAGCCTCGGCCCGTCCTCGCCGATCGGCTATGTCTTCGCCAGTGCGCTGGTGCCGATCCTGAAGCCTGCCACCGACTATGCGGCGGCGAGCTTTCCGGCATCGGCCGGCATTCTCACCAGCGCGGCCGATCTGATGCGCCGGATCCGCAATGAGTTCAGGTATGACCCCAAGGCGACCGTGATCTCGACACCGCTGACCGAAGTGTTCGGCAATCGCGCGGGCGTCTGCCAGGACTTTGCGCATGTCATGATCGCCGGCCTGCGCGGCCTCGGCCTGCCGGCCGCTTATGTCAGCGGCTATCTGCGTACGATCCCGCCGGAGGGACAGCAGCGGCTGCAGGGCGCGGACGCGACGCATGCCTGGGTGTCGCTGTGGTGTGGCGATGAGCTCGGCTGGATCGGCTTCGACCCGACCAATGATCTCATCGTCGCCAATGATCATATCATCCTCGGCATGGGCCGTGACTTCGCCGACGTTTCGCCAGTCGACGGCATCATCGTCGGCTCGCCGAAGCAGAAGCTCGGCGTCGCGGTCGACGTCATCCTGGTCGCGTGAGTTGCCGAGCAGGTTCCGATGTCGGGAACCTGCGGAACGATTTGCTGCAGTCGCGCTTTGATCACGCCGAGGGCAGGGGGACTGCTTGTTCCCTTTCCGAGCAATGGAGTGATCGACATGACACGTGTATCGGTTGTAGTTGGCTTGTTGGCCGCCTGTGTTGCCGGCAGTGCATCCGCGCAACCCCTTCCCAACCTCACCGGCACCTACCGCTGCATCCAGATGTGCCGCGACGGCATGATCGGCGCGCCGGCCTTCGTGACTCAGAACGGCGATGCCGTGAACCTGACCACCGAGACCGGCGAGTCCTATCGTGCCTGGCCGGACTGGAACGCCCCGTACAGTCGGTTGTGGATCGATGCGCGCGACGAAAGCGTGGTCTATTCGCCTGACGGCATGCGCATGCAGTTCGATGACGGCCGCGTCTGGCAACGTGAACTGCCGCCGCCGGTGATCGTGCGCCGGGCGCCGGTGGTGTACGGGCGGTAGTCCAATTTCTGACGTCATGCGGGGAGCGATGGCGACGACGCAATCCGGAGCTTCGCGCGAAGCTCTGGCTCGCTTCGCGGCGCTCGCGATGACGGGTGAGTTAGGTCTATGTCTCGGCACATCTCATCACCTGATGCTGGTGCATCGCCTATTCACCGCCGTCATCGTCCGCGAAGGCGGACGATCGAGTAACCACCGGCGGCGGTGATGATCGAGAGGCCACGGCGTACTGGATGCCCCGCATTCGCGGGGCATGACACCGGGTGTGCGGATATGTTCTCGCGACATGATATTGTCCGAGTCATGCTCATCGGCTCGACCCTCTTGTTAGCGAGAGGGCGCAGGGAACGCCGGGTGAGGGCCTCACCCATGGCCCGCCTGCGAAAAAAATGCAGGCGGCAGGTACCACAGGTGCAGCCGCAATCAACCCGGCATTCCCTGCGCGATGGTCTGACGGCTTATACGTGGTCTCCCTGGTGCGCCGGGCTTTCTGGCCACCATAGCCCATGCAATGCGAAGCATTGTCACGCGCGTAATACCAGCGTCGGGGTATCAGGACATCACGACTTCACCGTGCGCACCATGCTGTTCGTCGGCGCGATTGATCCCGCTGCAGCCTGATGCGCCCACCGCTCCCCGCGCTCCACGTTCGTGACGATCGCGATCCGCCCCTCTCAATGAGCACGGGAATGCCCAACAGAAGCACGATTTCTGGAAAAAAGAAATCTAATAATTTCGCGTCGGCGGCTTGACTGCGATGATCGAATTGATCGGCTTGGATAAATTAGTTTTTCGGCGTGGGACAATTGAAGAGCTCGGCGGCCGCTCACAAGCTAGCTTCGCGCTTCACTCGAACAAATCCGTCCGGCATCGATTTGCCTGACGGGCAATCGGAAAACACGGTCTCGTCCAGCGGAGCGCGCCCCAACGGCCATCATAGCAGGAACGGCAGCAGCATCTTTGTCCGCCGCTTGTAAGCTGGATATTGCGCGGGAAACTGCTCGCACATCAGCGCTTCCTCGCGGCGTGCGCAATAGATGAAGTAGGGCACCGACAACAGCAGCACGGGCAGCCACATCAGGCTGTATCCGATCACCGAGCCGAGCAACGCGACGAGGATGCCGGTGTAGATCGGGTGCCGGACAAACGCGTAGGGGCCGCCGGTCACCAATTCCGGATCTTCCTTCCGCGACATCGGCATGCCCCAGTTGCGTCCGATATAGAGCCGCGCCGCAATCGCGAAGCCGATGCCTAGTCCGGTCAACAACACACCAGTTGCCTGCACCAGCATGCTGCTCGGATGTTGGCTCAGCGCGGCCTGCAGCGCATGGCGAATGCCGGGGATTTGGACTGCGATGATAATCAGCGGGGCGATCGCCAATCGAATGGCCAGGTGCCGCCACCACCAGCCAGCGTCCCGGATACTGCGCTTGGCGTTCAGGGCCGAGATCCCCCAGTAGACGATGAAGACGAGCCAGAGCGCGGGGATGATCCAATGAAAAATCGGCATCAGCACGCGCCGCGCTGCAGGCAATGCTCGCGGCCCTCGACGTCGGTGCGGAAGGATTCGATGAAGCCGCCCTGGCGCTGGCTGACGAACACCGTCTTGCCGTCCTCGCCGCCGAAGGCGAGGTTGGTCGGCTGTTTCGCCTTCAATGCAATGTCGCGCTGGAGGCGCCCATCCGGCGTCAGCACCGCGATGGTGCCTTTGAGGATGCGGGCCACGAACAACCGGCCGCTGACATCGGTGCGCAGACCATCGATCGTATCAGGCTCGAACGTTTTGATCAGCTTCGGCTCGGTGAGCCTGTCGCCTGCGATGGCGTAGGACCAGATCTCGCCGCTGTTGGATTCCCCGACATACAGCGTCCGTCCGTCGGGACTGAGATCGATGCCGTTGGTGGTACCCATCGCGCGTGGCGCGGCCATGACGACCCCCTGCATGTTGCCGCTTGCGTCTCTCATGATCCGCCAGATCTGGCCGCTGCGGCCTTTCCAGTTCGGATCGCTCGCATAGATGGTGCCGTCGCGTGCCAGCGTGATGTCATTCGGCTGGTTCATCTGGTCGGAGTGGAACACCAGCCGCGGCTCGGCGCTGCCGCTCGCGATCGCGAAGATATTGTGCCTCTTATAGTCGGCGACGAACATCGTGCCGCCGGCATCGATGCGGATCGCATTGCCGATGCTGCCGTCGGGCAGTCCGGTGAACAGCTCCGAGGCGGTCGCTTCCGGGGCGAGCTTCCCGATCGTGCCGGGCTTGCCGAGATTGACGACGAACAGATTGCCGTCGCGATCGGCCGCGGGGCCTTCGATGCCGAACGTATATTCGCCTGCCGGCGTGATCTGCCTGCTCTCGAACAGTCTGGTCTGCACAGGCGCCGCGAGCACCGGCGCCAGTGCAATCAGGAGAGCAGCACCGCTACAGCGGAACCAGAAACTGCTGTTGGATGTAGTAGCCATCATCGTCCGTGCAGGTGCCGTTCAGGTACGTGTCGGCCGGCCGGAAGAACCGGCTGAAGCCGGGCTTACCGACAGCGTCCTTTTGTGTCACTACGACGACTTTACCGAACGGAATGTCTCCGCATTCCCGGCCATCGCGTGCGAAGAATTTTCGATGCGGCGGGCCGCCCGATTTGACCCGCATCGGGGTGCCCGGAACCATCTTGGCGACCATCTGGTCAGCCTGGTCAAGCAGTTTGGCGTAGTCCGGTTCCGTTTTGGGGAGATTTTCGCCACCAGGCGGCATCAGCCGCTCGGCACCGAGCCCGCGCAGCCGTTGGCGCAACCTGCCAGCCTCGGGATCTCCGGGATAGATCCAGCCATCCTGGGCCAGCATGAAGCGCAGCGCCGCCTGGTCCTTTTCCTGATCGGATTGGCCGGCCTTCAGGCCGAAATCGGAATGGCAGCTCATACAGTGCTTCTCGATCAGTCCCTTGCGCACGGATGTCAGTCGTGCCCGGCTGGCCGCATCGTCGGCGACAAAGCGCGCGAGCTGATCGATCAGCGCCGCACTCCTGGTGTCGCAAGGGAGCGCCGCCGGTGGATCGCCGCTGGTGCGATCGATCCGGATCACGGTCTGGTTCTTGTCCTCGACCAGCCAGATCGCGCCATCAGCGGCGACGGTCATCCCGACCGGCGCACCTTGTGGCCTGATGCCGTTGACGCGGTGCCAGCCCGAGATGATCTCGTCAAAGGCCGCCGCGGGCACGGGACCGGCCTCGGTCTGGAAGGCGCGCGTCGGCTCGGCGGCGCAACTGACGTGATAGCGCACCGGCGCTGCGCTCGGCTTCGGAAAGCCGTGATCATCGACCTCATAGGCCAAGAGCCGGCTGCCGGTCGGGCGATAGCCATGCAGGCCGATCAGCAGCCTGCCATCGAGCTCGGGGAATTTGTCGCCCTTGTAATAGAGCATGCCGAGCGGCGCGCCGTGCGGCGGCAGCAGCGAGAACGGTCGTTTGTAGGTCGCGTTGGTTTTGCAGAAATCCTTGTAGGGCCCCGATTGCAGCACCCGCTTGAATTCGGGGCTCGGCGTCGCGAGGTCGTAGCAATACGGCCAGCCATAATGCCGCCCCCGCTCGAGCGCGTTGATCTCCTCGTTCGGTGAAAAAACGTCCTGCAGGTCGCGGGCGTTCTCGCCTTGCAGGAAGGCGTAGCCGGACTCTGGAAAACGCGGATGCAGCGCCAGCGCCATCGAGTTGCGCAAGCCGCGCGCATAGACCTCATGCGACGGATTGGGATCGTCGGCTTTGAGCGCCGGAAAGATGCCGCCTTGCGGCGGTGTGAACATCCAGATTGCCGCCAGCGGCGCGTTGCCTTCGGCCGGCGCGCAGGGGCTCGTGATCGGCGCCGGCGTGAGGCAATTGTCGCTGTGCGAACCGACATTGACGAACAGGCGTCCGGTCCGGTCGAACACGAACTGCTTGAGCGAATGCGCGCTTTCCTCGATCTGGGTGCCGTCGGGCGGGGTCAGCCGGCGACCGGGGAGATCGTGAATGATGGTCTCGATCGTCGTCCTGGGTTGTGCGGCGAGCGGATCGAAGCGGAAAATGCTGGTGTCGGTCGAGCCATAGATTTTTCCGTCCGGACCGATCGCCAGCGCAAAGGGATAAGACAGCCGGGTGATGAGCTCCTTGATGCGGCTGCCCTCTGGCGCGGTCGGATCGAGCAGCAGCAGCCGGCCGTCCTCATGGCCCCAGCCGCCCATGTCGGCGACCACGAACTGCTCCCGTCCCGGGATCTGGACGATCGCGCGTGGGAATTTCAGCCCGTCATCGCGGCTTGCGACCAGGCCGGCGCAGAAACCGGCTTTCATGTCGAGCTGCAGCCTGGGGAATGACGACGCGCCGCTGCCGCATTGCCCGGGGCCAAGGGCATAGCCGCTTTTCAGGTCGGGTTGCGCCGAAGCGCTATCGACGACGGCTAGAAGCGCGACGATCAATGTACAAACCTTGATCATGATCGTGCGGGCAACGTTCGGCCGGACCAAGCAGACCTCCGCGAATCACCATGTGATGAGCGCAGATTGTATGTCGATCCGACCAGACCATTGCGACATCGCAGCCGCAACGGCGCGATCAGGGCCAAGTTGCCGTGATCTCATCGGCGCGATTGCGAATGCCGGGGCTCACGCCGCGGTCAGCTCGGGCGCCTGGCCCAGGCAATCCTTCCGCACCGCAAGCAGGCTGCGATGCAGCCAGGTCTTGATGGTCCCGACCGGGACGCCGAAGCGCTGCGATAGCCGGGTCCGGCTTTCACCCTCGAGATAGGCAAGTGTGAGCAGCCGCTGCCGCTGCTCCGGCAGCCGTGCCAAGGCTTCGCGCGCGATCGGCTCGGCCCGCGCATAGTCGAAATCGTCAGCGCTCGAGTCGGTCGGATCGGGCACCGATAGCGCCTCGTCCAATTCGGACATCGGCGCTGCCGCGGCGCGTAACGCATCGATGGCGGTGTTGCGCATGATCGTGCACATCCAGGTGATCGGGGAGGCGCGGGCCGGATCGAAGCTCTTGGCGTGGCGCCAGACCTTCAAATAGCCGTCCTGCAGCACGTCATCGATGTCGGTCGAGGCGGGCAGCAGCGCGCGCACCGTCTTGCGCATCTTGGTCCTGGTCTGCGCGTGGAGCTCGGCGAAGGCCAGTTCATCATGGGCCGCCACGGCCGCCAGCAGCGCACTGAGATGCGCGACACCGCCGCGCCGCTCCAAGAGCTGGGATTGCATCATCCTCTCCCTCGATTCCTGATGGGAAACGCGGAAGGAGAGGCGGTGGATCACCGCGGCAGTCGCGCCGTCATTCCTAGCTAGAGCCGGACGAACGGGCTGATCAGGCGGCCGAGCAGGCCGTGCATGCGCAAGTCACCGGTCATGGCGACCAGGCAGAGACAGGGGCCTTCATCGCCGACGACGGGACGATGGTCGACCTCGTCGTCGCCATAGTCGAAATCGCCAGGACCGTACCGGCCGCCATCGTGGCTGAAGCTGCCGTGCAGCACCAGAGTGAGCTCGGTGCTGGAATGGGAATGCTCCAACATCCGCGTGCCCGGCTCGGCACGCAGCAGGAACGCCCGCGATGGGCCGGCCCCGGAGAGCAGGATCGGCCGCATGCTCAGCCCGGGCGCAACGCGCCGACGCTTGCCGATCTTGCAGCGTTTGACCAGCTCCGGGAGATCGGCCAGCTCGGGATCGGCGCCGGCGGCTTTGTTGACTTGCGGCGCAGTCTTCGGCCTGCTGTCGATGCGCGCCATCACCGCGTCGAATGCGCCGCCCGCCATCGCGACCGGTGGGATCGCCTCGAGCGATGCTCCCGCGAGCTGCTCCATGGCGCGAACGAAGCGGCGGCATCGCGGGCAGTCCGCGACATGGACGCCGACGACCAGCTGCTCGGCCGCATCGAGCGCGCCCGTGGCGAAGTCGGCCAGCAGGTCTTCCGGCGGGTGATGGCTGATCGTCATGTCGCGTCGTCCAACAGCTCTCTCAGGCGATTCATCGCCAGTCTGATCCTCGATTTCACCGTGCCCATCGGCAGACCGAGCGCGGCGGCGATCTCCGAATGAGGCCGCTCCTCGATGAACGACAGGCGGATCACCGTGGATTGCTCGGCCGACAATCTTTCGATCGCGGCCGCCACCCGCGCGGTGTCCTCGACCCGCGACACGATCAGATCTGATGCCAGGTTCGGATCGGTCTCATCATCGCGCGCGCTCTCTTGACCGAGGCGGCCGTCGCGGGCCGCGCGCCGTGCGGCATCGATCCGCAGGTTGCGCGCAATGGTGAAGATCCATGCCGCCGCCCCGGCGCTGGCCGGATCGAACTGGGCGGCCTTGGTCCAGACAGCGACCATGGTTGACTGCGCAATCTCCTCGGCATCATCGGCGTTAGAGCCGGTTTTGATCAGAAATCCCTTGATCCGCGGTCCGAAGTACTCGAACAGGGCCTTGAACGCCGCACGGTCGCCGCGCGATGCGACGCGTCCAATCAATTCCGCCCAGTCCACGTTCGCGTTCGGCCTTCTGTTCGCGCAGCCCGACCTCACGCCGACCCGCGCCCGCAATGCTCCCCGCCGGGAGGATGCCAGGTTCCATCGCGCGACTCTAGCAGCTCGAATCCCTGTGGTCATCGTCCCGGTATGCCTGTTTCAGGACCGGAACGAATGAGCGCCAAGCTTGGATCACTTTGCCGGCAGAATTTTGTGGCTCGGGCCCGGATCGCCGGGCCAAGCCTATGTCTCGCCGCCTTATTGTCAGCCGGCCTTCCGCCGGTCCTGCTGCCCGGACGCGCCGGCGCGTAAATTCTGGAAGAACTTCTCGACCTCGCGCGCCAGGCTCGCGGCGGTCGTGTCAAGGTCGCCGGATGCCGCAAGCACGGAAGCCGCGGCGCTGCTGGTCTCGCCGATCGCATCGCGCAGCGAGCCGATATTGACCACCAAGGTCTGGTTGCCCTGTGCGGTCGACTGCGCATTGACCGAGATCTCGCGCGTCGCGGTGTCCTGTTGTGCGACCGCGTTGGCGATGTTGGAGGTGATCTCGTTGATGCCGCGCACCGCGCCGCCGATCTCGCGCACGGCCTCGACCGCGGTCTTGGTCGAGGTCTGGATCTGGCCGATATTGGCGCTGATCTCCTCGGTCGCCTTGGCGGTTTGTCCGGCCAAGGCCTTGACCTCGTGGGCGACGACCGCAAAGCCACGCCCGGCGTCGCCGGCGCGTGCCGCCTCGATGGTGGCGTTCAGCGCCAAGAGGTTGGTCTGCTCGGCGATGGTCTGGATCAGGGTCAGCACCCCGTCGATGCGCTGCGTCGCAGCGGCTAATCCCTCGATCTCCGAAATCGACCGCTCGGTGCGCTGCCCGGTCTGCTCGACCGCGCCGGCCGATTGCCGGATCTGCCGGCCGATCTCCTCGACCGAGGCCGACAGCTCCTCGGCGGCGCTGGCCACGGCCGAGACGTTGCCGGAGGCCTGCGTGGTGGCGCCGGCTGCGGCCAGCGCACGTTCATTGGCCTCGGTGGTCAGCCGGCTGATGGTCTCGGCGGTCCGGCGCATCGCAACCGCGTTCTGGTTCACTGTCTGCATCACGGCGCCGATCGCCTGGCGGAATTCCTCGACCGCCTGCTCGATGTGGCGGGCGCGCGCTTCGCGGACCTCGGCGTCGTCAGAGACTTGCGCATTGAGGTCGCGGTTATGCGCCATCGCCTCCTGGAACACGCAGATGGCGCGGGCGAGCTCGCCGATTTCGTCGGCGCGCTCGGCATGCGGCACCGTGACGTTCTCGGTGCCGGTCGCGACGTTGCGGATGGTCGCCGTAATCACCGACAGCGGCTTGGCGATCGCGCGCGAGATGATGATGACGCCGGCCACCACCAGCAGCATGGCGAGACCGCCGAGGCCGGTCAGCAGCAGCGAGAATTTCCGGTTGGTCTCGGTGTCCTCGGCAATGCGGCGACCGCGCTCGGCATAGACCTTGGACAGCGATTCAAGATCCTTGTTGAGCGCCGAGCGCACCGAACGATTGGCGTCGTTGTCGCCCCATTCGCGCCCCGCTGCCGGGCTGATCTCGTTGGCGCGGCGCACCAGCTCGGTGCGGAATTCGACGAACTGCTCGATGCGCTTCTTGAAGGTGGCGAATTGCTCGGCGTCATCAGCCTGCACGATGGCGTGCCATTTGGCGACGACGTCGAGAATCTCCTTGTTGAACTTCATCAGCCCCTCGCCGTATTTGCGCACGACGGCGGCATCGGTCGACATATAGACGCCGCGCGATTCCATCACGACGGCATAGACCAGCGAGTTCACGCGCTCGACGTTCAGCGCGGCGAGGTTCGCGGTCTGGATCGCTTGCGTCAGCTCGGACGCCCGACGCGAATTGTAGTCCGACAGCCATGTGATGGCGGCGGTCAAGAACGCAAACAGGGCGAAGATCGCGTAGAGCTTCACCGCAACCGAGTGGCGGCGAGTCATGGCTGGAGTCGACGGGTCGGACATCTTGGGGGCGGACATGCGGGCTCCTGTTCCGAGGCCGCAGGCGAGCTCGGGGCGTTGAGCAAAATATGCAATGTGGTCATGGAAAAAACGTTAAGGTGGGTCGTCGCTACCATACAACCGTCGTAAGATTGCTTATTAATTTCAAATGATTGTGGACTGCTGAGCTCTGGATCAGGGCTCGACGGCCGGGACGGAAACGGAGGCCGAGGGTGCGGTCATGCATACGGCGTCGGCCGAAAAGGACGGGGGTGCCCTGCGCGTCTTGTTTTGCCAAAGCCTTGTTCCGCCATCTCTTGTTCCGGCAAGGCTGATAGGTTTTGAATGCGAAGTCGTCCAAAGACGGATTGAGAGCCAATGGCCTATCGCCACGTCATCGCGTCCACCGTTTACGTCTTCCATGATCTGCGCGATCTCCTGGCCAAGGCGACCCCGCCGCGGTCCGGCGACCGGCTCGCCGGCCTCGCCGCCGACAGTGCCGAGCAGATGATCGCGGCGCGCATGGCTTTGGCCGACCTGCCGCTCGCACAGTTCCTGCAGGAGCAGGTGATCCCTTATGAAGATGATGAGGTGACGCGGCTGATCGTCGACAGTCACAATGCAGCCGCCTTTGCGCCGCTCGCATCGATGACGGTGGGCGGCTTTCGCGATTTCCTGCTGTCGGATGCGGCGACGTCGGACATGCTGGCGCGGCTGGCACCGGGCATCACGCCGGAGATGGCGGCGGCCGTCTCCAAGCTGATGCGCAACCAGGACCTGCTCCTGGCGGCAAAGAAGTGCCGGGTGAAGGCGGCGTTCCGCAACACGATCGGCCTGCCTGGCCGGATGAGTGTGCGCCTGCAGCCGAACCATCCCTTCGATGATGCCAAGGGCATCACCGCCTCGATCCTCGACGGCCTGCTGCTCGGCGCGGGCGACGCCTGCATCGGCATCAATCCCGCAAGCGACGATCCCGCTGTCATCGGTGGCCTGCTGCGCCTGTTGGACGAGATCATCGCGCGCGGCGCAATTCCGACCCAAGGCTGCGTGCTGACGCATGTGACGACCACCTTGCGGCTGATCGAGCAGGGCCTGCCGGTCGATCTGGTATTCCAGTCGATCGCCGGCACGGAGGCCGCCAATGCGAGCTTCGGCATCAATCTCGCGCTTCTGCGCGAGGGCTGTGAGGCCGGGCGCGCGCTGCACCGCGGCACCATCGGCGACAATGTCATGTATTTCGAGACCGGGCAGGGCTCGGCGCTGTCGGCCAATGCGCATCACGGTGTCGACCAGCAGACCTGTGAAGCCCGGGCCTACGCGGTGGCGCGCGCCTATCAGCCGCTGCTCGTCAACAGCGTGGTCGGCTTCATCGGGCCGGAATATCTCTATGACGGCAAGGAAATCATCCGCGCCGGCCTGGAGGATCATTTCTGCGGCAAACTGCTTGGCCTGCCGCTCGGGGTCGACATCTGCTACACCAACCATGCCGAGGCCGATCAGGACGACATGGACGTGCTCCTGACCTTGCTCGCCGCCGCCGGCGTCGCCTTCATCATGGGGGTTCCAGGCGCCGATGACGTGATGCTGAACTACCAGTCGACCTCGTTCCAGGACGCACTCTATGTGCGTGATTTGTTCGGTCTCAAGCGCGCCCCAGAATTCGAGGAGTGGCTGGTGCGGATCGGCCTTTGCGATCGAGAGGGCCGGCCTGCGGCTGGCAGCGGGCTGCTACCCGATTTTGCCGCGCGCCTGATCGCCTGATCCCGAGCGAGACCGGTCATCGTTCCACGCGGCATGAACATAAGTTATCCGCCGCGCGTCAAAGCGTCGCGAGATGATCGTCAAATATCCACGAAGAGGTGGCGCGTCGGGCAGCACGGCTTTATGCTGGCCCTGCTTTGCATGATGTCGCAAGGGACGATCGATGAGATTTGAAGGCATCGAGACCGCACGTCGTATTCTTTGCGTGTTTCCGCGCTATACGTCTTCGTTCGGCACGTTCGAATATGCCTATCCGCTGACGGATGGCGTGCAGGCCTTCATGCCGCCGCAGGGGCTGCTTCTGATCGCGGCCTATCTTCCGGAAGCATGGCAGGTCCGCTTCATCGACGAGAACATCCGGCCCGCGAGCAGGGACGACTTCGAATGGGCCGAAGTCGTGTTCGTCAGCGGCATGCACATCCAGCGTCAGCAGATCAATGACGTCGGCCGCCGCGCGCATGAATTCAATCTGCCGGTCGCGCTCGGCGGGCCCTCGGTCAGCGCCTGTCCGGACTACTACCCGAGCTTCGACTATCTTCATGTCGGCGAGCTCGGCGATGCCACCGACGATCTGATCCGGCTACTGTCGCGCGACGTGTCGCGGCCAGCGCAGCAGGTCGTCTTCACGACCAAAGAGCGCGTGGCCATGACCGATTTCCCGGTCCCGGCCTATGAGCTTGCGGAGGTGAAGAAGTACTTCCTCGGTAGCATCCAGTATTCCAGCGGCTGTCCGTATCAGTGTGAGTTCTGCGATATCCCGGGCCTCTACGGCCGCAATCCCCGGATCAAGGCGCCGCAGCAGATCATCGCCGAGCTCGACAAGCTCCGGGAGTGCGGCGTCAGCGGCTCGGTCTATTTCGTCGACGACAATTTCATCGGCAACCGCAAGGCGACGCTGGACCTGCTCCCGCATTTGATCGAGTGGCAGAAGCGCACCGGCTACGTGATGCGGCTCGCCTGCGAAGCGACGCTCAACATCGCCAAGCGGCCCGAGATCCTGGAGAAGATGAAGGAAGCCTATTTCATCACCATCTTCTGCGGCATCGAGACACCCGATCCCGATGCGCTGACGGCGATGCAGAAGGACCACAACATGATGGTCCCGATCCTGGAGGGCATCAAGACCATCAACAGCTACGGCATGGAGGTGGTGTCCGGCATCATCATGGGGCTCGACACCGACACGCCTGAGACCACGGATGCGCTGCTGCAGTTCATCGCGCAGTCGCACATTCCGCTGCTCACGATCAACCTGCTGCAGGCGCTCCCGAAGACGCCGCTCTGGGATCGCCTGGCGCGGGAGGGCAGGCTGGTCGATGACGACAGCCGCGATTCCAACGTCAAATTCCTGCTGCCCTATGAACAGGTGCTCGAGTCCTGGCGGCGCTGCATGGAGGAGGCCTACGAGCCGGAGAAATTGTTCGCGCGCTTCCAGCACCAGTGCGACCACACCTATTCCAATCGCATCAAGGTCCCCGTCAGTGACGAGATGAAGAGCTGGCCGAATGTCAGGCGCGGCCTGGTCATGATCGCCAAGATCTTCTGGAAGGTCGGCGTGCTCGGCGACTACAAGCGGCCGTTCTGGAGGTTCGCTCTCGGCCAGCTCAAGCGCGGCGAGATCGAAAACTTCATCGCGGTGTCGCTGATCGCGCACCATCTGATCATGTTCGCGCGCGCTGCCTCGCACGGCGACCAGAACGCCTCGAACTATTCGATCCGGCTGCGCGAGGCCTCGGTTCCCGCCGAATGAGCCGTCCGTGACAGAACCCGTATCAACCCCGGACAAACCGGGGTCGGTCACCCCGGCCTCCGAGCCGTCGCCGGGCAAGCCGCTTTTGTTGGCCGATCTGCGGGCCCTGACGCCGGCGCGTCTGGCGCTCGGACGTGCCGGCGCCAGCATGCCAACCCGTCCCTGGCTCGAATTCACCCTCGATCACGCGCGCGCCCGCGATGCGGTGCATGCGGCCTTCGAGCCTGCTCCGATCGTCGAAGGGCTATCGCAGCTCGATCTGGCCACGCTCACCGTCGCAAGCCGCGCGACGAATCGCAGGGATTATCTGAGCCGGCCCGATCTCGGTCGCAGGCTCGATTCGCTCTCAGCGCAGCGGCTCGCGTCGGCGGAGCAGGGTCGTGATGTCGTGATCGTGATCGGCGACGGGCTGTCGCCGAAGGGCGTTCATGCCCATGCAACTCCGCTGGTGCGCGCGCTGCTGCCGCGGCTTGCCGCCGCCGAGATCGCGGTGGGGCCGGTCGTTATCGCGAGCGGCGCCCGGGTCGCGCTCGGCGACGAGATCGGTGAGCTGCTCGGCGCGCGGCTGGTCGCGATGCTGATCGGAGAGCGGCCCGGGCTGTCGGCGCCCGACAGCCTCGGTGCCTACCTCACCTTCGCGCCGCGGATTGGCCGCAGCGATGCCGAGCGGAACTGCGTCTCCAACATCCATCGCGCCGGGCTGAGCTACGACGAGGCCGCGGCCAAGATCGCCTGGCTCGCGCGCGAGGGTTTGAAGCGACAGCTGACCGGGGTGGCGTTGAAAGACGAGAGCGATGGTACGCCGCAACTGCCGGTATGAAAAACGTCGTGGCAGAATCACGACGTATGCGGAAATTATGGGCTCTCTCCGACTTGTGTCACGTTGTGCGCTTGCGAGCGGCGCGACAGACCTGCTAGACGGGCGAAAGAATTTACGTATGTTTTCAAGGCTTAACATCGGCTTTGGGCCATAATGCGGCCAATCAATCTGCGCTGAGCGGCCGCATTTTTGCCATCTCCGCTCAGGCTTGAGCCAGGACCGAGCTTCAACAACTGGACAGGGCATGCTCGAAGTCAGACGCGACAATGAAGTCCATGTCGAAAAGGTCGAGACTCGGCCGCTCGGCAGCATCGCCTTCGGCCTGGAGCGGATCGGCCTGTTCGCCGTCAAGGCCCCGATCATCTCCTGCATCGTGCTGGTCGCCCTGATCATCGGCGCGGTGTTCGGCATCCAGCGCATCAAGATCGACGATTCGCTCAGCCAGCTGTTCCGCTCCGACAGCAAGGAATTCCACCAATATGAAGAGGTGACCAAGAAATTCCCGGCCGAGGAGTTCGACGTCCTGGTCGTGGTCGAAGGCAAGAACCTGCTGACGCGCGACAATCTGCAGAAGCTGCGGGACTTCGTGACTGACCTGCAGCTGGTCGACGGCACCCGCGGCCTGGTCTCGCTGTTCTCGGCCCGTCAGGCGCCGGCGCCCGGCAAGCTGCCGGCGGCGCTGTTTCCGTCCGAGCTTCCCGAAGGCGACGCCTACGACAAATTCATCGAGACGGTGAAATCCAACGAGATCATTCGTGGCAAGCTGCTGTCCGAAGACGGCACGCTCGCGCTGATCGTGCTGTCGCTCGACCCGAAAGTGGTTGCCAGCAGCGAGCTCGGCAAAGTCGTCGGCGACATCCGCAAGCTGATGACCGAGGATCTCGCCGATACCGGCCTCAACGTGCAGCTCTCCGGCGTCCCGGTGATGCAGCTCGAAATCCGCAACGCGGTCGAGCGCGACGGGCTGACCTACAACATCCTCGGCATTCTCGCCGGCTGCATCATCGCCATCATCTTCTTCCGTAAGATCTCCTTCATGGTCGTGGCGGCGTTTCCGCCCATGATCGCAATCCTGCTGGCGCTGGGGGCGCTCGGCTGGGCCAATTTCAATCTCAACATGTTCCTGAACGTGATGACCCCGCTCATCATGGTCATCAGCTTCTCGGACTCGATGCAGCTTACCTTTGCCGCACGCGACCGGCTGATTGCGGGACAGGACAAATACACCGCGTTCAAGAACGCGGTGCTCGTCGTCGGGCCGGCCTGCGTGCTGACCCATGCGACCGCCGGCATTTCCTTCATCGCGCTGCAATTCTCCGATTCCGACCTGATCCGCAAATTCGGCGAGGCGGGGCTCGCCGCGACCATCATCGCGCTGCTCGCGGTGCTGTCGCTGGTGCCGGTGTTCGGCGTGCTGTTCGTGCGCAACGAGCGTATCTTCGCGGTCAAATTCCAGAGCGCAGATGCCGGCGTGCAGGCGCTGCGCAATTTCTGCTACTGGATCGCGGTACGCATGGTCGGCCGGCCCGGCCTGTTCAGCCTGATCGCGGTCGTGTTCGTCGGCTCGCTCGCCGTGATCTACGCCAATCTCGAGCCGCGCTATCGGCTGGCCGACCAGGTGCCGGACAAGCGGCAGGCGGTGGCAGCCAGCGACCGGCTCGATGCCAAGCTGACCGGTGCCAATCCGGTGAACGTGCTGATCCAGTTTCCGAAGGGCGCCTCGCTCTACGCGCCGGAGACCTTGCAGACGATCGCCGACGTGCATGCCACGGTGGAGAAGACGGCCGGCGTCGGCAATGTGTGGTCGGTGGAGACGTTGCGGCGCTGGCTCGCCGAAAAGGCGGGAAGCGACGACGTCGCGACGCTGAAGGAATACGTCAACCTGATCCCCGAGCATCTGGTGCGTCGCTTCATCGACGCCGAGCAGGACGCGGTCGTGGTCGCAGGCCGTGTGCCTGACCTCGATTCCAGCCAGTTGCTGCCGGTGGTCGACAAGCTCGACCACGAGCTCGATGCAGTCCGGAAGGCACATCCCGGCTATGAGATCGCAGTCACCGGCCTCGCCGCAATCGCCGCGCGCAACTCGGCCAGCATGATCGAGAAGCTGAACCGCGGCCTCACGGTGGAGTTCGCGCTGGTGGCGATGTTCATCGGGCTCGCCTTCCGCTCCTGGGTGGTGATGTTCGCCTGCATCCTGCCGGGCATCTTCCCGGTGGTGATGTCCGGCACCCTGCTATGGGCGATGGGGGAGGGCCTGCAATTCGCTAGCGTGGTGGCGCTGACCGTCTCGTTCGGCCTCGGCCTCTCGGCGACGATCCACTTCCTCAACCGGCTAAGGCTGGAAAGCACGCCGGATGTGAGCGCGGCGGTGGCCGTCGAGCGCGCCACCGTGCTGGTCGGCCCCGCGCTGATCCTGACCACCGTGGTGCTGGCCTGCGGCCTCGTGGTGACGGTGTTTTCCGACCTGCCGTCGCTGCGCCTATTCGGCTGGCTCAGCGCGTTCTCGATGGTGGCGGCACTGGTCGCCGACCTCTTCATCCTGCGCCCGACCGCGATGTTCCTGATCAACATCGCGCAGAAGTTCAATCGCAAGGCGGTTTAGGGCGGCAGCCGAGCGACAGTCTCGGCCTCTGTTTGCGAATCTTGAAAGAGAAGCGGCTCCGACGATATCGGAGCCGCTGTTGCGAGACGTCTTGATGGTCGACCGACCGCTCAGGTCTTCGTCATCGTGATGTTGACGCCGCGGATCTCGCCCTTCGAGCTGATGCTCACGGTCTGCTTGTTGCCGTTGGTCCGCAGCGACAGGCTGGCGGCAAAGCCGGCGGCTTGCACGAACACCTCGATCTGGCCGTGGCCGGCGGTGCCCTGCAGCTCGCCGTTGACGTTACGGCTGGACTCGCTCCAATTGCCGGAGATGCGATCGCCCTGGCTGGTCACGTCGCTGGAGAGAATGAACTTGTAGCTGTCGCTGGCGCATTGCAGGCTCTGCTTCAGGTTTATGCCATCGACCTTGTAGTTGGCCTTGCAGCGGATGCGCTCGGTGGTCCCATCCGACAGCGCAACGGTACCTGTGCCCGACCAGTTGCCGTCGAAGCCGACAAAGGGGCCGCCGGATTGGGCATGGCCGGCGGACACCGACATCATGAGCGCAGCCGAAAGACCTGCTGCCTTGATGGTGCGTCCAGAGAGACTTGAGCCAAACAGTTTCATATCGAGTTTCCCATCCTAAATGACGCTCTTCCGCAAGACATGTCTCGCCGCATCGACCACTTAGTGTCTCCGCCGTGTGTGAGGTTCAAATGACAGCCGGACGGCACGCCGCGATCCGCAAAGCCGCAACACGCCCTCATGGTTCCGGCGGCGGCGCATCTAACGGTCTGCGCGGCATGCTTGCAACAGCCAAATGCGAAAAACCGCGCCTGTAAAATAATGCCCTAGTATCAAAAGCTTGTTTGTGCGAAAGGATCGACCCCCGAGCCGGTTTGGTTCGGAACTTTTGGGCGCAAATCTGGCCGCATTGGGCAGCGTTTCGGGCGCTGGGAGGGCTTGCGGCTCTTGCAAACCGAACGGTCGTTCCCGGACTCTGCGTCGGGCAATGGCCTGCTGTCGAATGAAGGAACACGATGCGTAAGATTTGTCTGGCACTTTCCCTGCTGTCGCTCTCCCTCTCCACCGGCGCTTATGCTCAGGGCGCTGGGCGCAGCGGTACGCCCGAGGAGCAGGCCGCCTGTACGCGTGACGTGCAGAAGTTCTGCCGGCCGGTGATGGATCAGGGCGATTTCACCGTTTTGGCGTGCCTGAAGGAAAACCGCGCCAAGATCAGCCAAGCCTGCGATCAGGTGCTGAAGAACCACAACCAATAAGCCTTAACTCTCCGAGCTTGGGTTAACGACCGCCGGCACGTTCGAAGTGCCGGCGGAGCCGCCCGCGCGCAGTTTGCATTGGTTTTGGCGGAATCTTCGCCTATATGAGACCGGCAAATCCTTCGCGATCGGCGAGGGACGGGCATTGTTGGCCCCCACGCCTGTCAACCTGATAGTTTGTTGTCCCTATGACCACCGCGAGCGATTTGCGATCCGGCAAGACACACCGGGACGAGAACTTTCCGGTGGCCTCCTGGATCATCCGTCCGGAGCACCGGCCGCTGATCCTCGCTTTCTACAATTTCGTCCGCACTGCCGACGACATCGCCGATCATCCCTCGCTTGCGGCGAATGAAAAGCTGCGACTGCTCGACCTGCTCGAGGCTGAGCTTGCGGGGCAGGGCGACACTCAGGACGTGGCGGTCGCGTTGCGCCGCGCCTTCGCTGCTCGCGCAATGCCGCCGCGCCATGCGCTCGATCTCTTGGCCGCCTTCCGCATGGATGTGACGAAGCTGCGCTACGAGAACTGGGACGAGCTCATCCACTACTGCCGCTATTCGGCGATGCCGGTCGGGCGTTTCCTGCTCGATGTGCATGGCGAGAGCATTGCGACCTGGCCTGCCTCCGACGCGATCTGTGCCGGTTTGCAGATCAACAACCATCTTCAGGATTGCGGCAAGGACTACAAGGCACTCAACCGCGTCTATCTGCCGCGCGACACGCTTGCCGAATTTGGCGCCACGGTCGAGATGCTTGGCGAGCCCAAGGCGTCGGCACCGCTGCTCGCCTGTCTGCACAAGCTTGCCGCGCGCAATGCGGCCTTGCTCGATGAGGGCCGGGACTTGAACAGCGGCGTCAAGGATTTCCGCCTCGGGCTTGAGATTGCTCTGATCCAGGCCTTCGCGGATCGCATCGTGCGCATGTTACGGGAGCGCGACCCCTTGAGCGAACGCGTCCATCTCAGTCCGCTCGAACTGCTCGGCTGCAGCATCAGCGCCGTCGCAGGCGAAACTGGCCGCCGCATGGTCGGACGTCATCCTGCGTCGAAATCGGCGGCCGGCGCATGACCCTCGAAGCCACGGCCGAAACCACCGACTACGAAGCCGCCGCCTCCGGCAGCTCGTTCTACGCCGCAATGCGGATCCTGCCGCGCGCGCAGCGCCAGGCGATGCTGCAGATCTACAGCTTCTGCCGCCAAGTCGACGACATCGCCGATTCCGACGGACCGCGCGAGGAGCGGCTGGCCGCGCTGCAGCACTGGCGCGACGATATCGACGCGCTGTATCAGGGCCATCCGCCGCAGCGGCTGCGCGACTTCGTCGATACTGTCAGGACGTTTGGGCTGAAGCGCGAGGACTTTCTGGCCATCATCGACGGCATGGAAATGGACGTGCCGCAGGACATCCGCGCGCCGGACTTCGCCACACTTGATCTCTATTGCGATCGGGTGGCCAGTGCGGTCGGGCGCTTGTCGGTGCGTGTGTTCGGCATGCCTGAGGAGGACGGCATCCTGCTCGCGCACCATCTTGGGCGCGCGCTGCAGCTCACCAACATCCTGCGCGACATCGATGAGGATGCGCAACTCGGCAGGCTCTATCTGCCGCGCGAGGCGCTGCTGCATGCCGGCATCACCGGTAACGATCCCGCCAAGGTGACCGCCGACCGCGCGCTGCCAAAGGTCTGCAATTCGCTTGCGGTGCACGCCAAGGCGCATTTCGAGAAATCCGACGAGATCATGAAGCGCAACCGCCGCCGCGCGGTGCGGGCGCCGCGGATCATGTCGAAATATTATCGCGCCGTGCTCGATCTCTTGCTGGCCCGCGGCTTTGCGCTCCCGCGCGAGCCGGTGCGCGTGAGCAAGGCCACCAAGCTCGGCATCATCCTCCGCTATGCTTTGATCTGATGCAGAAAACCGCCCACATCATCGGCGCCGGGATCTCCGGCCTTTCCGCCGGCGTGCGGCTCGCCAACTCCGGCTATGTCGTGCATGTCCACGAGGCGACGCAGCAGATCGGCGGCCGCTGCCGCTCCTATTACGACGCCGCGACCGATCTCGTGATCGACAACGGCAACCACCTGCTGCTGTCCGCCAACCATCATGTGCTCGCTTACGCCAGGACGATCGGGTCTGAGGCCGGCCTGGTTGGGCCAAAGCAGGCGCAGTTTGCCTTCGTCGATATCAGGACCGGTCAGCGCTGGCTGCTCGATCTCGGCAACGGCCGGCTGCCGCTCTGGGTGTTCGACGAGAGCCGGCGCGTGCCGGATACCGCCTTGCGCGATTATCTCGCGCTGTCTCCGCTGATCTGGGCCGGCACGGACAAGACGATCGGCAGCACCATCGCCTGCAAGGGTACGCTGTATGACCGCCTGGTGCAGCCGCTGCTGCTGGCGGCGCTCAACTGCGATCCGCCGGAGGGCTCGGCGGGGCTGGCCGGCGCGATCGTCCGCGAGACCCTGCTCGCCGGCGGGCAGGCCTGCCGGCCGCTGATCGCGCGTGACGGTCTGTCCGGTGTCCTGATTGATCCGGCGGTGAAGTATCTCGAAGGGAAGGGCGGCAGCGTTCGCATCGGTCGCGAACTGCGGGGCTTGCAGAGTTCTGGCGGCAGCGTCACGGGACTCACCTTCGGCGGCGACGAGACGATCGCTTTGGGGCCGGACGATGTGGTCGTGCTGGCGGTGCCGCCGCGCTCGGCCGCGACCTTGCTGCCGGGGCTGACGGTGCCGACTAAATTCCGCGCCATCGTCAACGCGCATTTCAGGATCGACCCGCCGCGCGATGCGCCGCCGATTCTCGGTGTGATCGGGGGATTGGTCGAATGGCTGTTCGCATTCCCGCAGCGGCTGTCGGTGACCATCAGCAATGGCGACCGCTTGGTTGATCAGCCGCGCGAGGAGCTTGCCTCCGCGATCTGGGCTGACGTCCGCAAGGCCGCCGGGGGTCCGGCAGAGCTGCCGGCCCAACTGCCGCCCTGGCAGATCGTGCGCGAGCGGCGGGCCACCTTCGAGGCGACGCCGGAGCAGCATGCGCTCCGGCCTGGCCCGAAGACGGCGTTCAAGAATCTGGCTCTGGCCGGCGATTGGACCGATACTGGGTTACCGGCCACCATCGAGGGTTCGGTGCGTTCCGGCGACCGTGCCGCGGACCTCATCCTGGCAAGCCGCTGAACCGTCGGCGCGGCTGCGCCACATTGGGGTCGATTCGGTCTCGTAAATGCACGGCAGGGCAGGCCGCGGCGGCATGAGCTTTGCTTGGTTCCACAACGGGGCGAGGCTAGCTGCCGCAATCCCGGGCTTTCGTGGAAGCGCAGGACCAAATGGCAACACCGGACGAAAAACGCATGTCGGATAACCGCACTGCGGCGTAAACGGGGTTTCCTGGCGGATTTTTTCTGCGTAATTCTCAGGTTTGTGAATGCTTTCCCGCGTCGGACGCCGCCGCGGTCGAGAGCTTGGGATGAGAGATAGCAGGGTGTCAGGGGTCGGATTGTGAAGTTGGGGATGGGGGACAGAACGTCCGCGGATCGCCCGATTGATCCGCGACCGGTCTTGGTTGTGACTGGTCTGGTGCAGGAAGCCCGCATTGCGGCCGGTCCTGGAATGATGGTCATCTGCAGCTCGAGCGATCCGCAGCAATTGCGCTCGCTGCTAACCGTGTTCGACCCGACCTCGATCCGCGGCGTCATCAGTTTTGGCGTGGCCGGGGGCCTCGACCCGTCGTTGAAGGCCGGTGACATCGTGGTGGCGACGGAGGTCACCGCAGGCGACGCACGCTGGCTGGCCGGGCTGTCCTTGAGCGAGGCTCATATCGCGCGCGCGGCCTTGGGTCGGCGCCGGGTGGTGCGCGGTGTGCTGGCGGGAGCGGAAGAGGTCGTGGTGGCGCAGGCCCGCAAGGCGGCGTTGCGGAGGAGCACCGGCGCCGCTGCTGTCGATATGGAGAGCCATATCGCCGCCGCTTACGCCACCGAATGCGGCCTGCCGTTCGCGGCGCTGCGGGTGATCTCTGATCCCGCCCATCGGACGCTGCCGTCGCTGGCCAAGGATGCGATCAAGCCCAACGGGGACATCGACCTGCCCTTGATCCTGCGCGGGGTGGCGCGCAATCCGCGGGTGCTTCGTGGATTGGTCTCGACCGGCATCGAGTTCAATCTCGCGCTGCGGTCGCTGCGCGGGGCCCGCGACTTCCTGCTGAGCAGCCTGTTGGGGGCTGACGCATTTGCCGAGACCGAGGCGCTGGCCGCCGCAGAGGTGTGACATCCTTCCCGGACTTTGGAGCAAGACATCAGCGCTTGCGGCCGAAGTCGACCGCGATGACGACGGTCATCTCCTTCGGCGCAGGGTCGAAAGGAACGCTGGCGCGAATGGTCTTCAGCGCGCTGGCGTCGAGCCGGGGCTCGCCACTGCTGGTGACGATCTTCAGCGTTTCCGGGCGGATCTCGCCGCTGCGCAGGATCGCAAACGACACCGTTGCGGTGCCCTGAAGCCCGGCCCGGCGGCCGTCGTCGGGGTAGACCAGATGGACCTGCACCTTCTTCGACAATAGTTTGACGTAGTCCCGCAGCAGCTCGATCTCGGTCGGGCGATCGGGCTGAATGGTCTGGGCGGTCTGTTGTTGCTCGGTGCCGGTCATGGTGTTGACGCCGGTGCCGGCCGACTTTGCCTCGGCTGGTGGCTGCGGCTTCTGCTCCGTCGGCTGCGGCGCGGGTGGCGGCAGCGCCGCCTCCGGATTGTCGACAGGATGCTGCTCAGCCGTCTCTGCAGGAGGCGCCTGCACCGGCTGTGGCGGGGCGGACTTGTCCTGCTCAGCGGCACCCTTGATCTCCTGTTGAACCTGCTGCTCGGTCTGGCTGTCCGCAATGGCGCCCTGCAACTCGACCACCAGGGTCGGTGGCTCATCCGGTGGAGTGGCCAGGGTGTACCAAACGAACGGCGCGGCTGGCGCCGCATGGATCAGCAGCGATGCGGCGATGCCATGCCAGATCGTGAAGCGCGACCTCCGGCTTGTGCTCGTCTTGGGCATGGCGCCTGTCCCGGACAACGCCGTTACCGGGACGTGCTTTGGGTCTGCACGGCGATCTTTGAGAAGTTGAGCCGCCTGAGGAGATCGGCGACGTCGACGAAGTTCTGGAATTGGGTGGTACGGTCTGCGCGGACCAGGAACGACGTATCGGCCGGCAGCGCCTTGATCCGGCCCTCCAGTTCGTCCTTCTCCACCGGCGCGCCGTCGAACGCGAGCGCACCACTGGCGGAGATTTCGATGGCGATGTCCTTGTGCTTTTCGACCTTGGTCTGTGACGCCTGAGGCAGGGCAAGCGGGATGCGGCCGGTGGCGATGAAGTTCGCCGTGGTCAGCACCATGGTCAGCAGCACCAGCATGATGTCGACGAACGGAATGACGTTGAGGGTCTCGAACGGCTCGTCATCCACGCGCGATCTCCCACTGCATCAGCATCACCTTGGCCTTGCGCAGCAGCGCATTGTAGGAAACCACCGACACCAGCGCCACCACGAGACCGACCGCGGTGGCCTTCAACGCCAGCGCCAGGCCGACCATGATCTTGCTGGCATCCGCGGAGGCATCGAGGCCCATGTTGTAGAAGGTCAGCATGATGCCGAGCACGGTGCCGAGCAGGCCGATATAAGGCGCGTTGGAGGCGACCGAGGCGACGACGGTGAGGCGCCGGGTCAACTCCAGCTCGAGCGCCTTGATGTTCGTGAAGCTGTGCACATCAACGGCACGGTAGAACAAGATCCGTTCGAGGACGATGGCGACGACGATAACGCTCAAGGCGATCAGAAGCCCGATGACGCCGAAATCAATCGCGGCCGACAGCCATTGCATCTCCATGCCGATAGTCCCGCACGTTGATCGGTTGCTTCAGAAGGTCACGCCCACCTGCACCAGCGCCTTGGTGCCACGATCGTAGCTTTGCGCGCCGTCGTTCGACCCGTAGCTATGAGCGACCTGGGCCTTGAGCAGCAACAGCCGCGCCGGCGAATATTCGTAACTGGCGTAGTAGCCGATGCCGACGGCGTTGAGCTGGGTGTAGCCCTTCTGCAAGGTCGTGAACGCAGGGTTCTCCAGCCAGACCGCGCCGACATCGGTGAACAGGCCGACCGAATGACTATAGCGCTGGATGCTGGGCAACGCGTATTTCAGCTCCGGCGTGAACAGATAGCCGCTGTCGCCGGCCAATCCCTCGTCATAGGACCGCACGCCGTAATAGCCGGTCAGGCCGAGCTGCTCGCTGGAATCCAGATTGCCGGACAAAGATTTCTGCGCCCGGATGCTGGTCGCGAGCGACAGTTTCTCGGTGAAGGCCAGGGTGGCATTGAAGGTCAGATTGATCTTGGCGAAATCGCCTGCGGTGTGGACGCCCGCGAGATTCGCGGCGCGTTGCGCCGGATCGGGGAAATCCACCGTACCTCCAGAGATGGAGAAGGTTGTGCTCGTGACTACTGGTAGCCCGGCGAGCGCGCCCACGGTGTCGCGGATGACGCTGACGAATCCAAGATCCATGTTGCGGTCGGCGATGGACGCGCCGAGGACGTTGTCATTCAGCTTCTTGTGGGTGTAGCCGCCCGAAAGATAGATGCTGTCGTCGCGCCGGCGTAGCAGCGGATAGCTCAGGGTGGCGCTGACCGCATCCGCCGTGCCGGTGGCATCAAGGCCTTGGTAGATACCTCCCAGCGTGTAGGTGGTGCGGTAGGCCGAGATTTCACCTCGCAGCCCGCTAGTGCTGAGCGGGGCGGAGTAGGCGATCCGCCCATTCAAGAGATGCGCGTCATCGGTCACGATTCCGAACGCCGAGAGCCGGTCGCCGAATCCGAGCGGGGAGTTCAAATTGATGCCGCCGGTGAGCCGGTCCCGGCCGGTATAGGGCGAGCCGAAATTATCGGCGAGCACGTAGCCGTCGACGCGCCGCGCTTCCGGCACGTTGAATGTGAAATCAGAAGTTTCCGGCTGTTGTCCGCGCCCGATCGCAACCCGCGGCATGGCGGCGCCCGGCAAATCGGATGTCAGCAGCATGGCCCGTTCGAGCTCATCCTGGTGAATGAATGGCGAGGCAGCCAGTGCCTGATCGATCACCCCGCGCAGAAAACTATCGCGAACCAGCGACTCGTTCTTCAGGGTGACGGTGCCATATTTGCCGACGACGATCTTCAATCGCAGCTCGCCCTTGCGCGCATCCTGCGCCGGCACGTAAGCCTTGGCGACCAGATAGCCGCGGCTGCGGTACAGCGTGGTCACCTTGTCCGCGGCCTCGTAGATGTCGGCGAGGGTCAGGTTGCGGTTTTCATATGGCGCCAGGATCGCGCGCACCTCGGTCTGATCCACCAGGTCCGGGCCGTCGACCTGGATTGCGCGGATGAGCAGCCTTGTATTGTCCTTGAGCGTGAACGGCGGTTCGACCAGCCGCGGCAGCACCGGCTCGGCACCGGTGGCCGGTTGCGGAGCGTTCCTGAGCGTCTCGTCGGACTGACGGATCGCGTCGCCAATGTTGGGCAACGGCGCAGTCTGCGCATGTGCCGAGGAGATGGACAGCGTGACGGGGAGCACTGCGCAACAAGCCAGGAAAACGCCGAACTTCATGAACCAAACAACCTTTGGACTACGCGAATTGACAGGACGGCCGCTTTGCAGAAGCTATGCATCAGGGTTTTGGTGACGGCGCGTTTTTCTTGCCGCCTTCTTGCAGGTCGAAACGCTGACCATCGATGTCGATGCTGCGGATGGTGGCGCCCAGATCCGAGCCACCATTGCCATTGTTGCCACGGCTGCGGCGTGTAGCTGACGCGGCGGCGACTGCCGCGGTCACGCGGCGGCGGGCGCGCTCGTCATCGGCCTTGACGCTGTCCCTGATCGTCTTGAGGCTGTCGTCCATCCTAGCGGCGGCCGGCGAGCTTATTTTCTGCGTGCCGGCCGTGGAAGACGCCGGGTCCGGCGGTGTTGCGGCGGACGTCGCTGCATTGCTCGCCACTGTATTGGCGGATCGCGAAGCCGCCTGGGCAGTTTGCGCGGCTGCTTCCTTGGCGGCAGCTGCTCTAGCGGCTGCCTCTGCCGCCGCCGCAGCAGCATCTGCCGCATCCTGCGCTCTGCTGGCAACGGTCGACACGCGCCCCGATCCGGCCGAGTTGGTGACCGTTGTGTTGTCAGCCAAGCCGATGAGGCTACCGGTATTGGCGCTGTTCGGATCGTTCGAGGTGACGTTTCCAGAGGCGTGATCGCCGCTGAATACGCTACCCTTGCCGCTCGGGAAAGCTAAGCCGGTGCTTCGGCCAACCAGACCGCCGACTGCCGATCGCCCGACGACATTCCCTGTCGCATACGAATTCACGATGGTGGATCCACCGGTGTCGCCCACCAGGCCGCCGACGGAACTGCTGTCTGGTGCCGTCACGTTGCCAGTGGCGTGCGAGCCCGATATGGTACCGCCGCCCCCCAAGAAGCCCACAAGTCCGCCAATGCCGCAACGGTCGTTCGGACAAGATCCCGCGGCGGCGCCTGTGACGGTGACGTTGCCGGTCGCATAGGAATCGGAGATGGACGTGGAGCCCATGCTCGTCCCGACCAACCCGCCGATTCCTGTACCACCGGACGCTGCGGCCACGACGGTGATGTCGCCGGTCGCGTGCGAGCCTGTGATCGTACTTGAGTTGATGCCGACGAGCCCTCCGACATTGAGGCTGTTCGTTGCAGCAATGGCGGTGTCGGCATAAGAATTGTCGATCGAACCAAATGAGATTCCAACGAGTCCGCCCACGCCGTTGGCGCCCGTGACGCTGAGCTGTGTCACGCCGGAATGAGAATTCGAGATCGTGCCGGCGTTGGCTCCAGCAACCCCGCCGATGTATTGGATGTTTGAACCGATGGCGGCGACACTGCCGTTGGCATAGCCGTTTGTGAGTTTGCCGGCGGTGGACCCGACCAGCCCACCGACAGATTGTGTGCCGGACACCGTCACGCCGATAGCGGAGACATTCTGGAGAGTCGTGGTCTGATTACTGGCTCCAACGAGGCCGCCAATGTTGGTAGAACCCACAGAGCCGGAAACGACAACATTGACCGCGTAGGAATCGCGGATGACAGCCGGAACAGGGTTGAAGGTGGTCCAATTCGTGCCGCCGTTGAGGCCCACCAGACCACCAAGGATGGTGCCGCCCGTAATCGTGCTGTCCTTCACATAGGCATTGCTCACCGTTCCCAGGTTCTGACCAACGAGCGCGCCAGCAGTGCCGGACGGCGCCGTGATCGTGGCATTCGTTATGCCGATGTCGCGCACGACCGCCGTCGGGACGACCGTTATTCCGAGATCGGCAGTTCCAACGAATCCGATCAGCCCGGTAAAGCCGCCATTGTTGCCAATGTTGTTGTTGTAGACGCTGACGACATGCGGATCCTCATGGATGACGAGACCGCTGATTGAGTGTCCGAGCCCGGTTAGCGTGCCGGTCAAAGCCCCGATCACGGGGCCCGTGAAGTTATAGTTGGATGTAGGATCTGATGTCGGGCTGAGATCCTGCGCCAGGGCGTAGTGGCCCGACGCGGTGCTGAGAAATCGGCCGGAGGCGTCGTCGAGGGAAGAGGACGGACTCAGCGCCGCCAGCTGATCCATCGTGTGGATCAGCGTGTAGTTGATGCCGTTCATGTTCAGCGTGGCGTTGGCGCCTGACAGGGTGACCGATCCGCCGCTGGCCATGTTGATATTGTAGTTGCCGCCGTAGTTCAGTACCAGCCCGGCGCTAGTGCCGGTCGCGGTGATCGGCGCGTTGATGTTGATGTTGTTGGTCGCCTGCAGCGTGAGGATCGTATTCGCGGCCCAGCTCACGGCGTCGTTGACGTTGATGTTACCGTCGCTCCCGCTCCCGCTGGTCGAGGCCAACGTTACGTTGGTCGACGTGAGATTGCTGCTGAGCGTCGCGCCGCTGATGTCGCCGCCGCTCGCAGCGATGGTGAAACCGTCTGGATCGATGGTCCAAGTGCCGTTGTTGCCGTTGGCGGGCTTGGTGGTGATCACCGCGCTGTCGGCGATCTTCACCTTGTTGCCGCTGGTCTCGACGGTGCCGCCGTCGCCGCCTTTCGGCGCCGAGGCGTCGAGCTTGCCTGAGACAGTGGTGGTGCCGCCATCGGCGATCAGCTTGATCGAGCCGGTTTTGGCCGCGCGGGTCTTGCCTGAGCCGCCGGTGAGGGCGGCCATGGTGCGTGCCTGGATGATGCCGGAATTGTTGACCTGCGCCGACAGCACGCCATCTGCCGCCTTGGCGGTCATGATGACCTGGCCGCCATTGGCGATGATGGCGCGCTTGTTCTCGACCAGCGCGTTCAGGGTGCCGCGGTCGATGGTGACGTCGAGCAGCGAATTGCCGCCGAAATTCAAGTTGATTTGGCTGCCTGCTGCCATGGCCACGGTGCCGAGCCTTGCGGAGATGACGCCGTCGTTCGAAACCGTGTTGCCGAGCAGCGCGACGTAGCCGCCGCCATGAGCGTGGATCCTGCCCTGATTGACGACCGACGCGGGCGAGTTGCCGGAGAACGTGTAGTTGCCTGCCATGAAGTTGGCGTTGGAGATATCGAGCGTCGAGGCGACCAAGCCGCCGACATTCACCTGGGCGTTCTTGCCGAACAGGACGCCCGCCGAATTGACGATGAAGACCTGTCCATTGGCGTTGAGCGCGCCCGAAATGACGCTGGTCTCGTTGCCGATCACGCGGTTCAGGGTGACGGACGAGGCGCCCGGCTGGTTGAAATTGACGGTTTCGCTCGCGCCGACCGAAAAGCTCTGCCAGTTGATGATGGCTTTGTTAGTGGACTGATTGACGTTGGTGACGCTGCCGGATTGAGAAATGCCAGCCGAGCCTTCGACCACGGAGCCGCCGAGAGGGGCGGCAAGCGCCGCGCGTTGGCCGATCAGTAGTGCCGCAATCGCGGTCATGGTCGCGGAGCAAGCGGGAGAACGGCGGTCATGCGCTGTCCGTGCGATGCGGACAGTCAGCAACTGATCAAACATCACGGCAAAACTCTCAACTGACGCTACGCGTTATATATGCGTAAATATATCGTTAAATTGCGCATGCGGGTAAGTCAATACACAGTCGGCAACACATGATTGGACATTTGCCCTTTCAGTTTGCGATCAACGCCTGCTCAATAGGAGGGCAGGCGTGCGTGCGACCATGCCGCACCAAGTCTCGAATCCGATCTATGGCGTTGTCGGAGCTACGCCATAGATCAGGTCGGCCGAGTGGTTTGCATGAGAGGTGGTTTGCGTCGGGGGCTCGTTCGCTACGGAACGCTGTAGCAATAGTTCGTCAGAGTCGTGATCATCTGCGACGGCGGCGATGTCGTATGATCTGTCAGATAGGCGACAAAGGCGTTGAGTACGGCGTTCTGCGCCGGCGTGCGGGTATGAGCGATCGTGATTCCGGCTTGCACGATCGGATTGTAGTTGAAGACGACAGGTGACACGCTGGTATCGGTCGGCGGATAGACCAGGGCGCTTCCCGATGTCGGATAGGTCCCCCCTTGGCAGATTTGCGACAAAGCCACGAAACCAACTGTCACGGTCTGGTTCTTCACGGCGGCAAAGGTCGTGTCGATATTGCTGAATTCGCTGACTAGGGGGTTGGTGGAAAGCGGCGGGTGCAAACCGTATCGACCGGTCAGCAGCGTATTGGCGGCGACCCCATAGGGTGCCGTGCTGGGATCGGCGATCGCGACATTGAGGTAGGTGCTGGAATTGTAGCCGCAACTCCCGCCGCCGCTGCAGGTGACGTTGATGCCGCTCGTATTGCTCCAGAACACGAGGGTGCCGACGGCATAGTTGAAAGGACTGGCAGTCACCAGGCTCGGGAAATTGGTCGCCAGATCCTGGGGATGAGCGGTGTCGGCCGCCAGGAAGAGATCAACTCCTAGGCCGTTGCCGCCCGTGATCTGACTTTCGAGCGTTCCCGTTGATCCGTTCTGGACGACGGTGACCGTACTTCCGGGGTTGGCGGTCTGAAAGGCGGCGATGAGATCCGCGATCGCGCTGCTGCCGGCGGTGCCCGTATTGTAGAAGTTCGATGCGACCGAAACATTGATATTGGCCGCGTGTGCCGCGAACATCGGTGTCGCCAACAAGGCCGCCGTGAGAGTGCCTTGCACGAGACGCCTTGTATTGTCTTTGCCTAACACGATTTTCCTCCATTCTTTCCGTGCGTCCAGGCCATCGTCTGACGCGGACACCAAACCAAGAGCAGGCTCAACCTGAAATCCTACCCGACAGACAATGTATACCGTTATAGTTGAGTGTATATGACGAAATGGATGAAGCGCCGCCAGACACACCGTTATATACACAGATATAGATCGCTCATTCCGAGCCGCGTGTCGTGACAGGGGCGCGCCAGCTTCGATGGTGGGGGATGGATCGGCAGGATGATGATCGCCTTGGGGCGGGGGGCGCTGAGCGCCGGTTACGCTCCGCTATCGGCGATGCGTCGCTCGCGACCTTTCGCTGAGCGGCTTGCTCGTCGTGGAGGCATTTTCCCGGGACCGCGGCGCTGGCTGCCGCCGATGCGCGAGCCGGTGGCTACGCGCTGAAGCGTTGCGTGCCCCCTCGGTGAAAGCGCTGTCTCTCACCGAGTTCGATCGGCCGGTCCCGAAGGATCTCGCAGGGAGGAGGGGAGGCCGCTCGCGGTCACCCGCGGACGATCTGCTATTCACCGATAAACAAACCGGCAAACAAAAGGGCCGCCGGCGTGCCGAGATCATCTCGACGCGCCGGCGGCCCCGTGTGTCTTGCGGACCGTTTCGTCGGTGTTAGGCGGCCGTGGACGCCTTGCGCTGCTGGGCGTTCTGCGCTTCCAGCTCTTCGTCCTTGCGGATCTCGGACAGGCGCTTCTGCACCTCCGCCGAGAACACATATTGTGCCGGGCGCTGCTTGGAGAGGTCGATCTCCGGGGCCATCGGGCCCTCGGTCTTGATACCGCGCAAGCTGACCCACATCGCCTTCAGCGGGTTGGTGAGCGCGGCATTCGCCGCGGTGGCCTCATAGCCGCAATGGGCCATGCAGTCGGCGCACTTTTCATACTTGCCGGTGCCGTAGGTGTCCCAGTCGGTGGTCTCCATCAGCTCCTTGAAGGTCTTGGTGTAGCCTTCACCGAGCAAATAGCAGGGCTTCTGCCAGCCGAAGATGTTGCGGGCAGGCATGCCCCAGGGCGTGCACTCGAATTCCTGGTTGCCGGCGAGGAAGTCCAGGAACAGGCCGGAATGCATGAAATTCCACTTCTTGCCCTTGCCGCGCGCGAACACGTCGCGGAACAGCTGCTTGGTCTTGGTCCGGTTCAGGAAGTGCTCCTGGTCGGGCGCGCGCTCATAGGCATAGCCGGGCGACATCGTCACGCCGACGCCGAGCTCGGTGGTGAAGTCGAGGAATTTCGCGATCTCCTCGGCCGGATGGCCGTCGAAGACGGTGGCATTGACGTTGACGGTGAAGCCGCGCGCCTTGGCCGCCTTGATCGCGGACACGGCGCGGTCGAACACGCCCTTCTGCGACACGGCTTTGTCATGGTGCTCGCGCAGGCCGTCCAGATGGACCGAGAAGAACAAATAGGGCGAGGGCTCGAACAGATCGAGCTTCTTCTCGAGCAGCAGCGCGTTGGTGCACAGCGAGACGAACTTCTTGCGCGCCACCAGGCCACGCACGATCTCGCCGATCTCCTTGTGGATCAGCGGTTCGCCGCCCGGGATCGCCACCATCGGTGCGCCGCATTCGTCGGCGGCGTCCCAGCACTCCTGCGCGGTCATGCGACGGTTCAGGATCGCGTCCGGGTAGTCGATCTTGCCGCAGCCGGCGCAGGCGAGATTGCAGCGGAAGAGCGGCTCCAGCATGAGGACCAGCGGATACCGTTTGCGGCCGAGAAGCTTCTGCTTCATCAGATAGGCCCCGATACGCAGTTCCTTGTGAAAGGGGATTGCCATTACGTGTCTTCTTTCTGGACCAAACCGATTAGGATCAGCCCGCGACCAGCTCGGCCGGCAGGCGGAATTCGATGTTTTCTTCCCGTCCCGGGAGCACCGAGACCTCGACCGGTCCGATGCGCCGCAGGGCCTCGATAACGTCGTCGACAAGGACCTCTGGCGCCGAGGCGCCGGCGGTGATGCCGACAGCCCTGGCTTCCTTCAGCCATTCAGGATTGAGTTCGCTCCCGTCCGCGATCAGATAGCTGGCGACACCGGCCTCGGAGCCTATCTCGCGCAGTCTGTTCGAGTTGGAGCTATTGGCGGCGCCCACCACCAAAATCACATCCACCAGCTTAGATAGGTCCCTTACCGCAGATTGGCGGTTCTGTGTCGCATAGCAGATATCCCGGATATCCGGGCCTTGAATGTCTGTAAAGCGCGCTTGCAGGGCGGCGATGATGTCTTTGGTGTCATCAACGCTGAGTGTGGTTTGCGTGATATAGGCCATTGGCCGATCGGTGGGCATCGGCAGGGCCGCCACATCCGCCTCGTTCTGGACCAGGTAGACCGGTCCGGGAACCTGTCCCATGGTGCCTTCGACTTCGGGATGGCCGGCGTGGCCGATCAGCACCAGGGTACGGCCCTTGGACATGTATCGTTTGCCCTGGTTGTGGACCTTCGTTACAAGCGGGCAAGTTGCATTGAGCACCGGCAGTCCGCGCGCTGCCGCTTCCTCCTCCACCGAGCGCGCGACGCCATGGGCGCTGAACACGGTCACCGCGAGCGGCGGCACCTCGGAGAGATCCTCGACGAAGATCGCGCCTTTGTTCTTCAGGCTCTCGACCACGTATTTGTTGTGCACGATCTCGTGGCGCACATAGACGGGCGGCCCGTACTTCTCCAGCGCGCGCTCCACGATCTCGATCGCGCGCACAACTCCTGCGCAAAACCCGCGCGGCTGCGCGAGATACACCTGCATCGGACGTCCGTTAGCCACGTTGCCTCACTTTCAACAACCGGTCACCTCTGTACGCCCGTGGCGATGCTGCCGAACTGACGCCGACCGAAAGTGCAATATCCGCACCAGTCGGACACGCCCCAGTTCTGCCATTCACCGGCCACCTAAGCGCATGGAAGCACAGGGCTTGTGTCAAAATTTCAGGAAAGAGGAAAGGCCGATTGCAAATCGGTCGCATGTGATCAAAAACACACAGCGACGATTGTGGTATTATATTAAGTAGAAATATTATAAGCAAATAGAAGTCTTTAGGGCCTCACCCGTTCGTCACTTTACCGCCGAACATCGCCGCTATATCAGCCGCCCCGGCGACCCCATCCGTTCGTGCTGATCCGGTCCGCCTTCCGCAACAGAACCTCGTCCTGTTGGGCTAGCTCAGACCGTGGAACTCCGATAGGCAGCGGACGTTTCCGCCGAGCTCAAAACATGAGAAAGTCAAGAAGTGCTGACAAGTATTGTCGTCTCGATCGTTAGGGCCTGCACGCGCTTCGCATGGCCGACACTGATTGCGGGACTCGTCCTTGCGGTGGCAGCCGGATTTTACACGGCGCATCATTTCGTCATCAATACCGACATCAACACGTTGATCTCGTCCAATCTGGATTGGCGGCAGCGCGACCAGCAATATGAGCAGGCCTTCGATCGCGATCGGACCATCCTTGCCGTCGTTGAGGCGGCCACGCCTGAGCTGACCGGTGTTGCGGCCAACGCGCTGGTGCAGAAGCTGAAGGACGACACCACCCACTTCTCCTCGGTCGAGCCGCTCGGCACCGGCGAATTCTTTGCCAAGAATGGCCTGTTGTTTCTGCCAACCGACGAGGTCAAGCAGATCACAGAGCAGTTCACTTCGGCCGCGCCGCTGATCGAGATCATGGCCGGCGATCCGTCGATCCGTGGCCTCACCGGCGCGCTGGAGACGGGTCTTGCCGGCGTCAAGCGCGGCCAGGTCAAGCTCGACAGCACGGCACGGCCGTTCGACTACATCTCCGAAACGGTGGAAACCGTGCTGAACAAGGGAGACGCCACGTTCTCCTGGCGCCAGCTGGTCAGCGACAAGCCGCTCTCGGACAGCGACAAGCGCGCCTTCATCCAGTTCAAACCGGTCCTCGACTATCAGGCCCTGGAGCCAGGGAAAGCGGCCACCGACGCCATTCGCCAGGCCGCGGCCGAGCTCGATTTCGCCGGCAAGTACAAGGCGCGGGTGCGCCTGACCGGGCCGGTGCCCATCGCCAACGAGGAATACGCGACTGTACAAGAGGGCGCCGTCACCAACGGGATCGGCACGATCGTGGTGGTGCTGGTCATCCTCTGGCTGGCGCTGCACTCGGCCAAGATCATCTCGGCCGTGTTCGTCAACCTGTTCATCGGGCTGTCCCTCACCACAGCGGTCGGGCTGATGATGGTGGGGTCGCTGAACCTCTTGTCGGTGGCGTTTGCGGTGCTGTTCATCGGTCTCGGCGTCGATTTCGGCATCCAGTTCAGCGTGCGCTACCGCTCCGAGCGCTACAAGAACGACGATCTGCCGGAGGCACTGGCGGAAGCTGCGCGACGCTCGGCGGTGCCGCTGTCGCTGGCGGCGATGGCCACCGCCGCCGGCTTCCTCTGCTTCCTGCCGACCGACTACAAGGGCATTTCCGAGCTCGGCGAGATCGCCGGCGCCGGCATGCTGATCGCGTTCCTCTCCTCGATCACGGTCCTGCCGGCGCTCTTGAAGATCCTGAATCCGCCAGGCGAGAAAGAGCCGGTGGGCTATGCCTTCCTGGCGCCGCTCGACAATTTCCTGGAGAAGCACAGGGTGCCGATCATCGTCGGTACCCTGGCGGTGGTGATCGCGGGCCTGCCGCTGCTCTACTTCATGAAGTTCGACTTCAACCCGATGAACCTGCGCAACCCCAACGCGGAATCGATCGCGACCTATCTCGACCTGCGCAAGGATCCGAACACCGGGGCCAACGCGATCGACGTGCTGACGCGCTCGGAGGCCGACGCCAAGGCGATCGAGGCTAGGCTGTCGAAGCTGCCCGAAGTGGCACGCGTGACCTCGCTCAACAGTTTCGTGCCCGAGGATCAGCCAACCAAGTTGAAGCTGATCGCGCAGGGCGCGAAGGTGTTGGGGCCTGCCATCAATCCTGATCAGATCGATGCCCCGCCGACCGACCAGGAGAACGTCGAGGCGCTCAACTCGACGGTCGATAATCTGCGGCGGACCGCAGGCGATGGCAAAGGACCGGGCGCGGTGGCGTCCCGCCGTCTGGCCGACGCGCTGGCGAAGCTCGCATCCGGCAATGAGGCGGTGCGCAACAAGGCGCAGGCGGTGTTCGTCGAGCCGCTCCACATCGTGCTGGAGCAGCTGAAGATGTCGCTCCAGGCCCAGCCCGTCAGCCTCAACAACCTGCCTCCCGAACTGGTCTCGCAGTGGAAGAGCAAGGACGGCCTGATCCGGGTCGAGGCAGAGCCGAAGGGCGATCCGAACGACAATGACAATCTGCGGCGCTTCGCCAATGCAGTTCTTGCCGCGGAGCCGACCGCGATCGGCGGTCCGGTGTCGATCCTTAAATCCGGCGACACCATCGTGAGGGCGTTCATCCACGCCGGCATCTATGCGCTGGTCGTGATCAGCCTGCTGCTATGGGTCACGCTGCGGCGCTTCGCCGACGTGCTGATGACGATCGTGCCGCTGCTGGTCGCGGGGGCGGTCACGCTCGAGATCTGCGTGCTGATTCGGCTGCCGCTCAATTTCGCCAATATCGTCGCGCTGCCGCTGTTGCTCGGCATCGGCGTGGCGTTCAAGATTTATTACGTGGTGGCGTGGCGGTCGGGCCGGACCAACCTGTTGCAGACCAGCCTCACGCGCGCGATCTTCTTCAGCGCACTGACGACGGCGACGGCCTTCGGCAGCCTGTGGCTGTCGAGCCATCCCGGCACGTCCAGCATGGGCAAGCTGCTGGCGCTGTCGCTGCTGACCACGCTGGCCGCGGTGCTGCTGTTCCAGCCGGCGCTGATGGGCAAGCCGCGCGTGATCAAAGAACATTAGCGGCAAAGATAAGCGGCCGAGGTCCTCGGCCGCTCATCTTGGTTGCGGAATTGGCCCGCGCTAATGAGCGTGGGCGACCTCCGGCAGCACGCAGATATCGCCGACCTGATCGCCGGGCTTCTTGGCGGCTGCCGCCGCCGCGACGGCCGTCTTCGGGGCCGGAGCGATCGGTTTCTGTGTACCTTTCGCCATGCTGTTGACGGGACTCGAGGGGATCGGCGGAGCGACGCGCGTCCAGGTCTCGCCGCCGCAGAGGAAGCCGAGCACGCACCCTTTGATTTCAAGGTGATCGGAATCAAGCGGCGTGATTGTGGAGCTGTAGAGTTGCCCGTCTTTGGCGTTGTAGACTTGGCCTTCCCACTGATCGGCGCCAGCCTTCTTCTTCATGTCGATCAGGATCGCCATGCCGAGCGTCGGCCGGCTCTGCTTGGCGGAATCCGGATTATGGGTATCGCGCCCGCCAGGCGTCTTCTCCCAGGCCACGACGCCCCACATGCTGCCATTACATTGTGCTACGCGGATGTTGGCGACACCATCGGCCACCCGCCAGTCTCCGGTCGGGTCGGCGGCGAAGGCAGGCGAGAGATGGGAAGAAAATCCTACTGCGAACAGCACACCAGAACATGATATGACTGTCCGCATGAGAGATTTGGGGCGGTGCAACATTGGCTGAAACCCGTGCTTGCTTTGATGGTGCGAATGGGGGCAAAACGCCGCATTGCGCGTTTTCAGTTGACGAAACGTCCATCAACCGAAGTATGTAGCCGATGCTAAAATCCAATCTAGACGTTTCCGAGATGTTTGTGGAGCGCCAGGCGCAGCGCAGTTCCATGCATTCTCGGCATCTGAACGAGCAGCTGGTCCGCGTCCTCAAGACGATCGGCTACGACGTGGGCTTTCAGAAGGGGCAGGGGCAGTACCTCTACGACCGTGAGGGCGCTCGTTATCTCGATCTGTTGAGCGGATTTGGCGTCTTCGCGATCGGCCGCAATCACCCGACATTGCGTGACGCTCTCAAAAGCGTCCTCGACAGCGACCTGCCGAATCTGGTGCAGCTCGACGTCTCGACCTTGGCCGGGGTGCTCGCCGAGCGGCTGCTCGAATATGTGCCATATCTGGACAAGGTGTTCTTCGCCAATTCTGGCGCCGAGACGGTTGAAGCCGCGATCAAGATCGCGCGTGGCGCGACCGGGCGCCCCGGGATCGTCTATTGCAGCCATTCCTATCACGGCCTGACCTATGGCGCGCTGTCGCTGACCGATGATTCGAACTTCCGTGCCGGCTTCGAGCCGCTGCTGCCCGGTTGCACCGCGATTCCTTTCAACGATCTTGCCGCGCTCGAACAGGCGCTGTCGTCGCGCGAGATTGCAGCCTTCATCGTCGAGCCGATCCAGGGCAAGGGCGTCAACATGCCCACCGACGAGTTCCTGCCCGGCGCGGCCGCGCTCTGCAAGAAATACGGCACGATCTTCATCGCCGACGAGATCCAGACCGGCATGGGGCGCACCGGCCGGTTCCTGGCGGTGGAACACTGGAATGTCGAGCCCGACATGGTGCTGCTGTCGAAGGCGCTGTCCGGCGGGCATGTCCCGGTCGGGGCGCTGCTGACGCGCAAGGCGATCTTCGACAAGATCTTCAACCGCATGGATCGGGCGCTGGTTCATGGCTCGACCTTTGCGAAGAATGACCTGGCGATGGCAGCCGGCATCGCCACGCTGGAGGTGATGAAGGCCGAGAAGCTGATCGAGGCTGCCGCGAAACGCGGCGCCGAGTTACGGCTGGCCCTGACGCGGATGGTGCCCGGCTACGAGCTGCTGAAAGAGGTTCGCGGCAAGGGGCTGATGATCGGCGTCGAGTTCGGCCCGCCCAAATCGCTGCGGCTGAAGGCGTCCTGGAACGTGCTGGAGAGCGCGAACAAGGGTCTGTTCGTGCAGCTGATCACCGTGCCCTTGTTCAAGGATCATAAGATCCTGACCCAGGTGGCCGGTCACGGCCTGCATACGGTGAAGCTGCTGCCGCCGCTCACCATTACGGAAGAGGACTGCGCCTGGATCGAGCGCGCCTTCGACGACGTGATCGCGCAAAGCCACAAGGTGCCCGGCGCAATCTGGTCGCTCGGAAAGACCCTGGTCGACAACGCCATCCGCAAATCGGCGTGAGGCGGATTCGACCTTAGGGTGGGCAAAGGCGCGAAGCGCTGTGCCCACCGATTCAACGGCTTCAAAAGATTGGTGGGCGCGCGTTCGCGCTTTGGGCTAGGGCGCAAAAGTCGCTTTGCCGATCCCGCGCGCATTATCCCTCCTTGTTCACGCGCATTGCGGTCTCGAACTTCTCTCCGAACTCGTTGAGCTCGTCGGCGCCGATGTCGCTGATCGCCCAGAAGTTCAGCCCGCGCTCGCTCCAGCTTCGGATGTTGAAGCCCTGGATCGTATCCATCCGCGTCGTCCGCCGTTCTGTGCTCGACGTCTGCGCCACGAACAGATTGATGATGTGCTGACGACGGCGATAGACAACGGCGCCGATCGGGCGGGCATCGACATAATCGAGCCGGCCGCCGATCAGGGTGAAGCCCAGCGCGGTGAGGTCGATCACCGGCGGCGCCACGTCGAGCCTGCCGTTGAACCAGGGCTTGACGGTGTGCTGATCGGTCGACAGCACGTCGGTGAGGTGGCCGGCCTGCAGCGAGCGTAGATGCGCCGAGACGATTTCGGCTTCGATGCGCTGCTGATCGTCCTTGCTGATCACGATCGCGACCAGTCCGGTCGCGGCCAGTGCCGAGACCACCGACCCCATGGCAAAGCCCTTCAGCACCGAGCGGCGACTCGGCTGCGCGGTCACTGCCGGCAGCGCGGGCAGCGCATCTTCGATGCGCCGACGCAGTTGCGGCGGTGCCTTGAAGCCGAGATCCGCGCGGGCGAGCGCCTCTGTCATCTCTCTGATGGTCGCCAGCTCGGCCGTGCAGTGCGGACAGCTCGCGACATGCGCTTCCACCTCGCTGGCGTGGCCGGCATCGAGCTCGCCATCGGCGAGCGCATGGATCAGGATGTTGGCCTCCTCGCAGGTCATTCCGAAGACTCCTCTTCCGCCAGCCAGGCGGCGCGCAGCATCGCGCGGGCGCGGGCGAGGCGGGACATCACCGTGCCGACCGGCACGCCGGCGCTGTCGGCGATCTCGCGATACGACAGGTTGTTGACCTCGCGCAGCACGAAGGTCTCGCGAAACGGCTCGGCGAGCCGGTCGATCAGCTTGCGGATCGCCGAAGCGTCGCGCTCGCGCAGGATCGCGCCTTCCGGCGTCTCCTGGCTCTCGTGCCACAGCGGCGGCTTGTCGGCTGCTTCCGGCGCGTCGTCGATCGCCTTGAGCTTTGCACTGCTGCGCCGGGCAAATTCGGTGTGGCAGACATTGCGCAGGATCGCAAACAGCCAGGGCTTCATCGCCGGGCCGCGATAGGTGTGGAAATGCTTGAACGCGCGCAGGTAGCACTCCTGCACCGCGTCCTCCGCATCGGTTGGATCGCGCAGGAGATAGCGCGCCAGCGTGTAGACGTCGTCGAGATAGGGGAGCGCCAACTCGCGGAAGCGTCTGTTACGCTCGGCATCCTCGTCGGACCTGTTCAGCGGCATCGTCTGCGGACCAGCTTTCGTGGAAGCGGGAGGCACCCGGCCGGGGGCGAGCCTCCGGCCGGGAGATATGCTGATGCCTTGATTTGGCGCGCTACTCAACCTTGATCATCCCGGTCATGTGCGGGTGCAGCGAGCAGAAATATTTGTAATCGCCAGCCGCCGCGAAGGTGAAGGAGAAGCTGTCGTCGCTGTCGAGTGCCTTGGAGCGGAACTTCCCGGCCGACACCACCGTGTGCGGAATGTCGTCATGGTTGGTCCAGGTCACGGTGTCGCCGATCTTCACCTTCACCTCCGGCGGATTGAAGGTGAAGTTATCGATGACGACGGCAGCCGTTTGGGCCTGCGCCTTCCGGGCCGTCGGGGGCAGCAGAACGGCGACCGCGGTGAGGCGGACGCCATGGAGGAGAATATCGCGTCGATTCATCTCGTAAGCGTCCCTTAGCCCTGCAGCGGTGTGTCGATGATGGCGAGCCGCTCGTCACCCAGCTTGAAATTGACGCTGGCGATGCCGAGGAGGCTGCGCAGCCTGGCGTCCTCGACCTTCATCGGTCCGGGCGAGGGCGCGCTGCCCGGGGCCGGTTGCGGGAAGGCGGTGGAGCGCGCGGTGTGGAAGGTGACGTTGCCTTCGACCTTCTGCATCACCTGATGGATATGGCCGTTCAGCACGGTGACGGAGCCGAAGCCCTTCATATAGTCGAGCGCACGGGCGCCATCCTCGGTGCCCCAGCCCCATTGCGGATACACAGTCCACAGCGGGATATGCGCGAACACCACGATCGGCGTCGACTTCGAGCGCCCCTTGAGATCCTCCTCCAGCCACTCAAGCTGCTCGGCGCCGAGATTGCCGAGGCCGCCGGCCTTCAGATCCACCACGTTGACGAGCCCGATGAAATGCACGCCATTGGCGTCGAAGGAATACCAGCCGGCGCCGCGGGTGCCCTTGCCGTAGCGCTCCTTGTAGAGCTTGACCTCCTCATCGAGGAAATCATGTTCGCCCGGCACATAATGCACGTCGAGCCTGGCCTGCGAGATGATGCGGTCGGCATCGTCGAATTCGGCCGCCTTGGACAGATGCGAGATGTCGCCGGTGTGGATCATGAAAGAGGGCTTCACCGGGATGGTGCTGACCTTCTGGATCGCCTCTTCAAGCGTGCCGAGCGCGTTCGGATTGGCCGGCTTGTCGAAGCCGACATGGCTGTCGCTGATCTGCAGGAAGGTGAGGCCGGAGGTCTGCGCGGCTTTCTCGGCAGCTTGTGCCGCATCGACCAATCCGAGTGAGCGGGGCACGCCGCCCGCGATGGTCCAGAGCACGCCGGTGCCGGCCCAGGTCATGCATTCCAGCACTTTACGGCGGCTGACGCCGCTGTCCTCATCGTGATCGTGATGACTCATCGCGCTCTCCTTTCGGCCCGTAATTGGGCTTGCGGGCGAGGAGATCGGGGAGGGCGGCGGTTTATTCCCGGCCCATCGCTTGGACAGGACCGATGACGCTTTCGTGAGATCCGAAGATGGCTGGGGCGGCCGCGGAGGTCGCAAGGTGCGTGGGCCAAGGCACGTTCGGGTGACAGGCCGACAACGGGCGCGGTCTTGTCCCCGATCTTCTCGAAGCGGCTGCGTGCCACCGTTCCGTCTTGCAACCGTCAGCCGATTGTCAGCTCCGCCCGCTAACCTTGTCCCGTTCAGAGCTTCAGTATCGCGTCGTGCCGCCCGCATCCCGCGGGCGGCATTGTCGTATGGTTCGGGCCATTACGCTCATTTGGCGCCGATGGCTCGATCGCCAAGGGAGCCGCTGCGAACACTCGGCTCAAGCCGATTTTCCTTAGCGATCAAGGGTTTGTTAGTGCTTTTCGATTCCGAAGCCCGCAAACGGCTTTGCCGCGATACGATGCGAACGACGGAATCGGGGCTCTCATCATGTTTCGGAAATCGATCAGGCAGAAGATCATCGGCATTGCGGCCGGACTGATCATCCTGGCAGTGATCACATCCATCCTGTCGATGGTGCTGGCCGGCAGGGTCGGTCATCTGCTCGATGAGCTGACCGGTAGATATATTCCGGCCTACGGCCACCTGGCGCGGGTGAACATCAAGTCGCTCGAACGCTCAGTCGCACTCCGTCGCATGATGGGTGCCCGGATGATGGAGGCCGCGCCGGACCAGGCGGCCTATACCGAGCAGCTGAAGCGATTCCAGGACCTCGATGCCGATGTCGCTCGTGAAGCGACGGCAGCGCGCCAGCTCATCAATGCGATCATCGAGGATCCCAGCACGCCGTCGGACAATGCCGCGCTAGGCCGGCTCGACGCCCGGATCGAAGCGACGACGACCGATCTGCGCCGTCGCGTGAACGAAGAGAGTGCCCGGGTGATCCAGCGGCTCGATGCGCGGGATTTTCCCGACGCCGCCCGCATGATGGCGGGGGTCGACCAGTTGCGGGACGAGTTCGACGACCGGATCGACGGCATTCGCGCTGACATGCTGCGCCAGGTCGAAGCCAGTGCGAGCACGGTGGTCGGTCAACAGCGGCACGCGATCGCGATTTCGGCCGCGGTGACGGGGATCGCCTCGGTGCTGGGCTTCGTGTTCGCGATGCTGGTCGGCACCGGCATCACCCGGCCCGTGCTGCGGCTGCTCGAAGGAACGCGAGAGGTCGAGGCTGGCCGCCTCGACCAGCCGATCAGCATCACGACCAGGGACGAGATCGGCCAGCTTTCGGCGGCCTTCAACCGCATGATCGAACGTCTCAGGCAGAACCAGCGGATCAGGGAGACGTTCGGCAGATATATCGATCCGCGGGTCGCTGAGGGCTTGCTCGATCAGCCGGCGCTCGCGGCCGCCGACGGCCAGCGCCGCACCATGACGGTGATGTTCTGCGACATGAAGGGGTTTACGACGCTCAGCGAAGGCGTGACGCCGCAGGGGCTGGTCAAGATCATGAACCTGTATCTGTCGACCATGTCGGAGCCGATCCATGCGCATCACGGCATCATCGACAAATATATCGGCGACGCGATCATGGCCTATTGGGGACCGCCTTTCGTCGATGAGGCCCAGCAGGCGGATCTCGCTTGTCTGGCGGCGGTCGAGATGGTGGGACGCATCGCTGGCCTGCGCAAGGCGCTCCCCGAACTGCTCGGCGTCCGCACGATTCCGGCTGAATGCGACCTCCGGATCGGGATCGCGACCGGGGAGGCCCTGGTCGGCAGCATCGGCTCGGCGTTCATGATGAACTACACCGTCATGGGCGCCACGGTGAATCTGGCGTCGCGCCTGGAAGGCGCCAACAAGCTCTATGGCAGCCGCTGCCTGATATCGCAGGCGACAGCTGAAGCGGGGGCGGCGGTGATCGAGGTGCGAGAGATCGACAGCATCGTCGTGCTTGGTCAGACGCAAGCCCAGACCGTGTTCGAGATCATGGGCGCGAAAGGCCGGTTGACGCCGGAGCAGGAGCTGCTGCGCGATCGTTATGGTGAAGGCCTCGCCGCCTATCGCGCGCAGCGCTGGGACGAGGCGCGCGCGGGCTTTGCGGCGGCGCTCGAAGTGTCGCCCGGAGACGGTCCGTCGCTGGCGTTGGTCGCGCGCATCGAAGGCATGAAGCAAAATCCGCCGGCCGCGGACTGGGACGGGGCGTGGAAGCTGGAGCGGAAGTAGGAGCTTGTGAGACCGTCATTCCGGCGCGCGTAGCGCGAGCCCGGAATCCATTTCGCAGCATGGTAAGATGCTTGACGAATTCCGGGTTCGATGCTGCGCATCGCCCCGGAATGACGATAGAGGGAGAGGCGAACTTTAATCCCCGCTCGTCAGTGCCCATCCTCCAAAATCATCGAAGCCGCTTTCTCCGCGATCATCGCGGTCGGGGTGTTGGTGTTGCCCGAGGTGATGGTCGGCATGATCGAGGCGTCGGCGACCCGCAGGCCCTCGATGCCATAGAAGCGCAGGCGCTCGTCGACCACGGCCATGGGATCGTCGGCCGTGCCCATCTTGGCCGTACCGACCGGGTGGAAGATCGTGGTGCCGATGTCGCCGGCCGCTTTCGCCAGCGCGGCGTCATCGTCGCCGACGGCGGGGCCGGGGAGGAATTCGACCGGATTGAAACGCGCCAGCGCCTTCTGCTTCATCAGCCGGCGCGTCACGCGGATGGCATCGGCGGCGACCTGGCGGTCTTCCTCCGTCGCCAGATAGTTCGGTGCGATCGATGGTGCCTCTTCCAGCTTGGCGGAGCGGATGCGCACGGTGCCACGCGAGGTCGGGCGCAGGTTGCAGGCGCTGACGGTGATCGCGGGAAAGCGGTGCAGCGGATCGCCGAACTTGTCGAGCGACAGCGGCTGCACATGGAATTGGATGTTGGCGCGGTCGCGCGTCGTGTCGGAGCGGGTGAAGATGCCGAGCTGCGACGGCGCCATGGTCAGCGGGCCGCGCCGGCGGAAGGCGTAATCGAGCCCCATCAGGCCGCGGCGGACCATCGAATAATAGGTCTCGTTCAGTGTGCGGACGCCCGAGACCTGGTAGATCGCGCGCTGCTGCAGATGGTCCTGCAGGTTGCGGCCGACGCCGGGCTTATCGAGCACGACGTCGATGCCGAGCGAGCTGAGCCAGTCGGCCGGCCCAATGCCGGAGCGGTGCAGCACCTGCACCGAACCGATCGAGCCGGCGCTCAGGATCACTTCGCCACTGGTGCGCGCCTCGATCATCTCGCCGTTCTGCTGGAATCGCACGCCGACCGCGCGGCCGTTCTCGATAACCAGCCGCTCCACCAGCACATGCGTCTCCAGCCGCAGGTTCGGCCGCTTCAGCGCCGGCTTGAGAAAGCCGCGCGCCGATGACCAGCGCCGGCCACGCTTCTGGTTGACGTGGAAGTAACTGATGCCCTCGTTGTCGCCGGTGTTGAAGTCGGGAATCCGGCGGATGCCCATTTCCTCCGCGGCGTCGCCGACCGCGTCGAGGACGGCCCAGGACAGGCGCGGCGCCTCGATGCGCCAGCCGCCGCCGACGCCATGGTGCTCGCTTTCGCCAAGGAAATGGTCCTCCAGCCGCCGGAATACCGGCAGCACGTCCTGGTAGGACCAGCCGGCCAGACCCAACTGGCGCCAGTGATCATAGTCGGCGGCCTGGCCGCGCATCGAAATCATGGCGTTGATGGCGGAGCAGCCGCCGATCACCTTGCCGCGGGGGTAGGCCAGCGAGCGGCCGTTGAGGCCGGGCTCGGCCTCGGTGCGGAACATCCAGTCGGAGCGGGGATTGCCGATCGCGAAGAGGTAGCCGACCGGAATATGGAACCAGATCCAGTTGTCGTTGCCCCCGGCCTCCAGGATCAACACGCGCTTGGTCGGGTCGGCCGAGAGCCGGTTGGCGAGGATGCAGCCGGCCGTCCCGGCGCCCACGACGATATAGTTGAAATCTCCCTCGAGCTGCCTTGGCATCGGCGTCCTTCCCTGGTCCCTTTGCAGGGGGTTTTAGTCAGCGGAGCGTCGGGGGGACAAGCCTTTCGTCCAGTTGATGGCTGACCTGCATGGATGCTGCGCCCCGGGCCGGTTAGGCGGTGCATCTTTTGCATGCTACACAGGCCTTAACGCCAACAGAGGTCACGAGAATTTTTATGCCTATCGTCAACCGCGTCGCCGATCTGCAGCCCGATATCCAGGCCTGGAGGCGGGATATCCATTCTCATCCGGAGCTGCTCTATGACGTGCACCGGACGGCGGCCTTCGTGGCCGAACGGCTGCGCGAGTTCGGCTGTGACGAGGTCGCCACCGGGCTCGGCAAGACCGGTGTGGTGGGCGTGATCAAGGGCAAGACGCCCGGCAATGGCGAAGTCAAGGTGCTCGGCCTGCGCGCCGACATGGATGCGCTGCCGATCGAGGAGGCCACCGGCCTGCCTTATGCCTCCAAGAACCCGGGCATGATGCATGCGTGCGGCCATGACGGCCACACGGCCATGCTCCTGGGTGCGGCGCGCTATCTGGCCGAGACCCGCAATTTCGCCGGCGAGGTGGCGGTGATCTTCCAGCCGGCCGAAGAGGGCGGCGGCGGCGCACATGCCATGATCAAGGACGGGTTGATGGAGCGCTTCAAGATCGACCAGGTCTATGGCATGCACAACGGACCCGGTCTTCCGGTCGGCGCGTTCGCGATCCGGCCGGGTCCGCTGATGGCGGCGACCGATAACATCGACATCACTATCGAAGGGCATGGCGGCCACGCCGCCAAGCCGCACAACTGTATCGACTCGCTTCTGGTCGGGGCGCAGCTGGTCACGGTCCTGCAGCAGATCGTGTCGCGCAATGTGGATCCGCTGGAATCGGCGGTGGTCTCGATCTGCGAATTCCACGCCGGCAATGCCCGCAACGTGATTGCGCAGAGCGCGACGCTGCGAGGCACGGTGCGGACCCTGACGCCGAAAATCCGCGACCTCGTCGAGCAGCGGGTGCGCGAGGTGGTGGCAGGCACGGCCCAGATCACCGGCGCCAAGATCGATTTGAGCTACACCCGCGGCTATCCGGTCACGGTCAACCATGCCGAGCAGACCGAGATCGCGCTGCAAGCGGCAAGAGAGGTGGCAGGCGAGGCCAATGTGCATGAGATGCCGCCGATGATGGGCGCGGAGGATTTCTCCTACATGCTGGAAGCGCGGCCCGGCGCCTTCATCTTTATCGGCAACGGCGATTCCGCCGGCCTGCATCACCCAGCCTACAATTTCAACGATGAGGCGATCGTCTACGGCACGTCCTACTTCATCAAGCTGGTCGAGAATACGCTCGCGGCCTAGTCGGCAACAGCTGCGAGTCCCGCACCCGCCAACAAAAAGCCCGCGCCGATGGCGCGGGCTTTCGTTTTTAGGCGTTGATCGCCGCCGCTCAGAACAGCTGCACGAAGATGAAGTAAAGGAAGCCCGACAGCATCATCGCGATCGGCAGGGTCAGCACCCAGGCCATCGCGATGTTGCGGATCGTCGACCATTGCAGGCCCGAGCCATTGGCTGCCATGGTGCCGGCGATGCCGGACGACAGCACATGCGTGGTGGACACCGGCAGGCCGTAGCCGTCCGCCGCCGCGATGGTGGCGGCCGCGGTGATCTCCGCGCAGGCGCCCTGGGCATAGGTCAGGTGGGTCTTGCCGATCTTCTCGCCGACCGTGATCACGATGCGCTTCCAGCCCACCATGGTGCCGAGGCCGAGCGCGATGGCGACCGCAATCTTCACCCAGGTCGGGATGAACTTGGTCGCGTTGTCGAGCGAGCCCTTGTAGGCGTTGAAGGTGGCGATGTCGGCGGCTGAGAGATCGGCCTCCTTGTCCTTCATCAGGAAGCGGATGGCTTCGGATGTCAAATACATGTCGTTGCGGGTGTTGCCGACCGCTTCAGCCGGCAATTTCGCCAGCGAGCCATACTCCTTGACCTGCTTGGCGATGTCGCGGACCAGCACCGCCAGCGACGGAAAGGTGCCCTCGTTGATCTGGCGCGCCGCGACATAGTTGGTGACCGCCGGGCGCGGGTCGCCGAGCACGTTGTAGCCGGTGGCCTTGGCCTCGATCACCTTGCTCGCGGCCTCCGAATTGCTGATGAACTGCTCGATCTTGCTATCAGCCATCGTGCGATTGAGGGCATAGGCGGTGGGCACGGTGCCGATCAGGATCAGCATGATCAGGCCCATGCCTTTCTGACCGTCATTGGAGCCGTGAAAGAAGCTCACCAGGGTGCAGGTCAGGATCAGGATGCCGCGGATCCACCACGGCGGCAGCTGATTGCCGACCGGCTCGCCGAACAGCGCCGGCGTCACCCGTGTCAGCACCAGCCGGAGGATGTAGAGCAGCACCGCGGCGAGGGCGAAGCCGAACAGCGGCGACAGCAGCAGCGCCTTGCCGACCGTGGCGGCCTGCGTCCAGTCGACGCCCGAGGTGCCGTCGCGACCGCGCATCAGCGCGTTGGCAATGCCGACGCCGATGATCGAGCCGATCAGCGTGTGGGAGGAGGAGGCCGGCAGGCCGAGATACCAGGTGCCGAGATTCCAGATGATGGCGGCGATCAATAGCGCGAACACCATGGCGAAGCCGGCGCTGGAGCCGACCTGGAGGATCAATTCCACCGGCAGCAGCGACACGATGCCGAAGGCCACCGCGCCGGTCGAGAGCAGCACGCCGGTCAGGTTGCACAGGCCCGACCAGACCACGGCGACATGGGCCGGCAGCGAGCGGGTGTAGATGACGGTGGCCACCGCGTTGGCGGTGTCGTGGAAGCCGTTCACGAACTCGAAGCCGAGCGCAATCAGGAGAGCCACGAACAACAGAATATATGGCAGGAAGGTCGTGACCCGCGTGCCGGTGGCCTGGACGTCCGCGTAAATGCTGTAGGCGACGAACAGCAGCGCAGCTGCGACCACGCCCAAATAGATGATGCCCGTCAGCGGATGAAAGCCGCGATCGAGATCAGGTCCCTTCTTCAGGGCGGGTTCGATCGAACCCGGCAACGCCATATCGGTCATTGGAATACTCCTCTCCCCAACGATCCGATCTTGCGCGATGCATATGACAAGCGGTTGAACCAAGGGCGCAAATGAGCGCGCGGCAGTTTCAGAATCCGTGCGGTTCCTGAGGCGACAACGGTTCAGCTTTAGAATGATTCGAAGGATTCACGCGGCCCGCGCGGAACGCTTCATTGTGGCGCCTGCGAGTTTCAGGTCCTCGACGAAGCGCTCATATTCGCGCGCCTTGGCGTCGGCGTCCGGCAGGCGCAGCAGATAGGATGGGTGCACCGTCACCATCGCCTTGATCCCGTCGGGCAGCTCCACCACGTGGCCGCGGCTCTTGTTGACCGGCGTGATCTTGCCGAACACGGATTGCGCGGCGGTGGCGCCGAGCGCGACGACCAGGGCCGGGCGGATCGCGGCCACCTCGCGCTCGTACCACTGGCGGCAGGCCTTGATCTCCGGCGTCGCCGGCTTCTGGTGCAGGCGGATCTTGCCGCGCGGGACGAATTTGAAGTGCTTCACCGCATTGGTGACATAGACCTTGGTTCGCTCGATGCCGGCTTCTTCCAGCGCGCGGTCGAGCATCTGCCCGGCGGGACCGACGAAGGGGTGGCCGGCGAGGTCTTCCTTGTCGCCGGGCTGCTCGCCGACCAGCATGAGCGGGGCGTGCGGCGGGCCTTCGCCGAACACGGTCTGGGTGGCGTTCTTCCACAAAGGGCAGGCGCGGCAGTGGGCTGCTTCTTCACGTAACGTCTCAAGATCGCCAGCGTCGTCATGGGCTTTGGATTCCTTGGCTTTGGGCTTGCGCGTCATCGCGGTCTCCTCAACCCGTTTCTGCGGTTTGTGCGGCTCGGTGCCGGGCTCGGCGATCATCGCGCCCGTGCGCTGGGTGGCGGAGGCGATCAGCGGCTTGATCAGGGAGGCCTCGGGCAGGTTCTGCCAATATTTCTTCGGCATCTCCTTTTCCATCGCCTTCACTTTCAGCCGTGCCGGATTGAAAATGCTGGCATAATAGCGCCGCCAGACCTCCTCCAGCCGATCTTCAGACGGCGCTTCAGCTTTGGCGACGCCGGGCGTGAAGCTGACCCGGCTGCCATCCCAATGGGCGCAGAGATCGGGGGTGAGGATCGACCACGGCATGTCGGCGAAGCGGCGGGCGAAGAACGGCGCGGCGAGCTCGACGATGTGGTGCTCCGGCTCGAACCAGGCGACATAGCGCGTCTCGCGCTCGCGGCCGATCTCGCGAAAGCGGACGAAGGCATGCATCTTGTGCTCGTCCCGGCGCACCGCGCGTGCCATCGCATGGGCCTGCGCGACGTCGGGATCGGTCGCGATCGTCATCAGGTCATGGTTCGACCGCAGCCGCCACAACAGCCGATACAGCAGGCCGAAGCGGCTTCGATCCCGATGCAGGATGACGGATTGTGCCAGCTCGACGAAGGACGCCGGCACCGAGAACGTCCCTTCGGGGACCTCCGGCAGCGTCGTCTCGGCCTGGTCATCGAACAGATCGGCCGTCTCGCCCTGCACACGCCAGGTCACGTCCGCCGGCTTGACGTTGTTCATCGCCAACGCTCGCGCCGCTTGGCGCCAGCCGTCGAAATCGGTGTCGCTGTCGAGCGTGACGATGTGCATGTGGCGCTTGCTCTCCACTTCGTCATTGCGAGGAGCCGAAGGCAACGAAGCAATCCAAAATCGTCGTCTGGCTCCTGGATTGCTTCGGGGCTTCGCCCCTCGCAATGACGGCTAAAATCCAAATCCCAATTGCTGCGGCTTCGGCCGAAGCCGTGTCCGCAAGCCAGCGGCATCGAGAGTGGCCGGTGCCGGACGGTGGTCTGAGAGAACGATGAACGGCAGCGCCTTGTTCCGGATCACATGCAGCCGGGCAAGGTCGGCGAGCCGGATCGAGGTCGAACGGCGCGTGGCAATGATGCGCTCGACCGTGCGGGTGCCGAAGCCCGGCACCCGCAACAGCTCCTCGCGGCTGGCTTTGTTCACATCGAGCGGAAAGCGGTCGCGGTGGCGCAGGGCCCAGGCGAGCTTGGGATCGATGTCGAGCGGCAGCATGCCGGCGCCCTCGTCGACGATCTCCTCGGCGTCGAAGCCATAGAAGCGCATCAGCCAGTCGGCCTGATAGAGCCGATGCTCGCGCACCAGAGGCGGCGCCTGCAGGGGCAGCGCGCGGCTCGCATCGGGGATCGGGCTGAAAGCCGAATAGTAGACGCGCCTGAGCTTGTAGGCGCCGTAGAGATTGGCTGACGTCGATAAGATCGTGCGATCGTCCGCGCTGTCGGCGCCGATGATCATCTGCGTGCTCTGGCCTGCGGGGGCAAAGCGCGGCGGCCTGGCTTTGCGGACCGTCTTCTTCGCATCATCGGCTTCATCGAGCTTGAGGCGGAGCCGTCCCATGGTGCGGCGGATCGCGCGCTGGTCTTTTTCCGGCGCGAGTTGTGTCAGGCTTGTTTCCAGCGGCGTCTCGATATTGATGCTGAGCCTGTCGGCATATTTGCCGGCGTCCGCGATCAGCGCGTCATCGGCCTCGGGGATGGTCTTGAGATGGATATAGCCGCGGAAGTGATGCTCCTCGCGCAGTTTGCGCGCGACTGAGACCACTTGCTCCATCGTGTAGTCGGGGCTGCGAATGATGCCGGAAGAAAGGAACAGGCCTTCGATGTAGTTGCGGCGATAGAAGTCGATCGTGAGCTTCACGACCTCGTCCACCGTGAAGCGTGCGCGCGGCACGTTGGACGAGGCGCGATTGACGCAATAGAGGCAATCGTAATTGCAGGCATTGGTCAGCAGGATCTTGAGCAGCGAAATGCAGCGGCCGTCCGGCGCATAGGAATGGCAGATGCCCATGCCGGGCGCGGTCGAGCCGAGACCCTTGCCGTCACTGGAATCCCGCATCTCGGTACCGCTGGAGGCGCAGGAGGCATCGTACTTTGCCGCATCGGCCAGGATCTCCAGTTTACGCGTCAGCTCCATCCTTCTGAATCCCTTTGATTCTCTTAGATGAATCCCATCCGGGGTAATCCCGATTGACTCATCCCGTGACGTTAGCTTTATATTAGAACGTATCATGAACAAAGAGGTTCGTTGCGGGTTCAACTGCCAGGGACTGCAGAGGCTCGTAACGACAAGGATGTGAGGAACGGCGACGCATGACCGGCGCACGCATGGACACGCTTGCGCGTTTGCGCAGCCGCATCGCTCGCCTTGAGGCGGGCGAGGGCGCGCTGGACACGCGCCGTGCCGCGCTCGGCCATCACGAGGTCGACGCGACCTTGCAGGGCGGGCTCGCCCTTGGTGCGCTGCACGAGGTGTTTGCGCCGAGCGGAGCGCAGGCTGTGGCCGCGACCGGTTTTGTCTTTGGTCTTGCGGCGCGCGTCTCGGCACAGCGGCCGCTGGTCTTTATCCGGCAGGATTTTGCCGAGCGCGAAAGTGGCGCGCTGTCGCCATGCGGGCTGGCCGAGCTCGGGCTTGATCCGCGCGCGCTCGTCATTGTGCGCGCGCCCGATCTCGACACTGCGCTCCGCACATCAGCCGATGCGCTCGCCTGCGATGCGCTGGGTGCGGTGCTGCTGGAGGTGTGGGGCGAGACCAAAAAGCTCGATCTCGTCGCCAGCCGCAAACTGACGCTCGCGGCCCAAGCTTCAGGGGTTACCGGGCTGGTGCTGCGGACCGCCGCCGAACCCATCCCTTCGACCGCGGAGACGCGCTGGATCGTGCGCACCGCGCCCTCGTTGGCCTCTGCACCTTTGATGCCTGCGGCGCCTTGGGCCGCCTGGGGCGCGCCGTGCTTCGACGTCGAACTCATTCGCAACCGTCACGGCCAGACCGGGCGATGGATCATGGAGTGGAGCTGCGATGACCAGTGTTTCAGCCAGCCGGCGGCGGATTCTCAGCCTGTGGCTGCCACGCCTGCCGATCGACCGCATCAAGCGAAAGCTGTCATCCACAAGCGCTACGCCTGATGACGGCAAGCCGAATGTCGTCGTCATCAAGGAGGGCAACGCATGGCTGATCCATTCGCTGGACGACGTCGCGGCGCGCTATGGGCTCTCACACGCTCTCCCGCTCGCCAATGCGCGCGCGATCTGTCCCGACCTCGTGGTGCACGAGGCCGACACGGCCGCCGACGCCAAGACCCTGGAGGACATCGCCGATTGGTGCGACCGTTTCACGCCGCTGGTGGCGCTCGATCCGCCGCATGGTCTTGCGCTCGACATCACCGGCTGTGCCCATCTGTTCGGCGGCGAGGCCATGCTGATGAAGCTGTTGTGCGACGCGCTGACCGCGCGCGGCTTCACGGTGTCAGCCGCGATCGCCTCGAATGCGATCTGCGCCCGTACATTGAACCACCATGTCCATGGTCGCATCGTACCCGAGGGCGAGGAGGCGGCGCTCGTCAGTCCGCTGCCGGTGGCCGCGCTCGGCGCCGGCGAAGCGATCACGCTGGGCCTGCGTCGCGCCGGGCTGAAGACCATCGGCGATGTCGCATCCCGCGGCCGCCACGAGATATCAGCGCGTTTCGGTAGCGCCTTCACCCGCATCCTGGCGCAGGCGCTGGGCGAGGGCGATGCGCCGATCAGCCCGCGGAAAGCCCCGCCCGACTACATCGTTGAAAAGCGCTTTGCCGAGCCGGTGGCGACCGACACCGTGATTGCCGCCAGCCTCTCCAGCCTTGCCGCCATGCTGGTGGCGGCGATGGCGCAGCAGGGCAAGGGCGCGCGGCGGCTGGAAGCTTATTTCTTCCGCACCGACGGCGTGGTGCGCATGATCGCGGTCGACACCGGCCGGCCGGTGACGGAGACGCGCGTGATCGACCGGCTGTTTCGCGAGCGGCTGGACGCGTTGAGCGATCCGCTCGATCCCGGCTTCGGCTTCGACCTGATCCGGCTGTGTGCCAGCCGCAGCGAGATCGTGGTGCAGGAGCAGCGCGATCTCGACGCCCATGTCCATGACAATGACGAGCTCGCCGCGCTGATCGACCGCATCGCCGCACGGATCGGGGGCAAGCGCGTCGTCGTGCATCTGCCGGAGGATACCCACATTCCGGAACGTGCGGCGCTGCCGGTGCCGGCGCAGCAGCACCTCGCCGCTGCCTTGCACGCGGACTGGCCAGCGCGCGTCGAGAGCGAGCCGCCGCTGCGGCCCTTGCGCCTTTTTGATCGTCCAGAAGAAATCCAGGTGGTCGCCCAAGTGCCTGATGGTCCGCCCGCGCGCTTCGTCTGGCGGCGTGCCGCGCATGCGGTGGTGCGCGCCGAGGGGCCGGAACGGATCGCGATGGAATGGTGGCGGCCGGAGGGGCAGGGGCTGACGCGGGATTATTTCCGCATCGAGGACGAGCATGGCCTGCGGTTCTGGCTCTACCGCGACGGGCTCTATGATCGCGAGATCGATCCGAAGACGGGCGAGCCGGTGCAGCCCGCCTGGTACATGCATGGTCTGTTCGCATGAGCGTCAGGGCGGTCGCACATATCTCGCGGCGCACTCGCTGCTCACCCTCCCCTGGAGGGGGAGGGTGAGCGACCTGTGCAAGTCTATCCATCGGGACAGATCATTTTGATGGACCGGGGATGCGCCGTCGCCGAAGCAGCTTCTGGGATAGCTCTGCCATGAAAGCCGTCGATTATGCCGAGATCGGCATCACCACCAATTTCTCCTTCCTGCGCGGCGGCTCGCATCCGCAGGATTATGTGCAGCAGGCCGCCATCTATGGCCTCAAGGCGATCGGGATCGCCGACCACAACACGCTCGCCGGCATCGTGCGCGCCTATAGCGAGCTCGACAATGACAAGCTGCCTTACCGGCCGAAGCTGCTCTATGGCGCGCGTATCGTCTTCACCTGCGGCACGCCCGATATCCTGGTCTATCCGCGCGACCGCGCCGCTTACGGCCGGCTGTGCCAGCTGCTCACGCGCGGTAAGCGCGGTGACGACAGCGACAAGGTCGAGAAGGGCGCCTGTTATCTGACATTCCAGGATCTGTTGGACTTTGTCGAAGGCCAGCTTCTGGTGCTGATGCCGCCGCATCGTTTCGAGGAGGCGGGCTTGCGCACGATCCTGGCACGCCTACGCGAGAGCCAGGCCGAGGGCGTATGGCTTGCCGCCAGTCTGCTTTATCGCGGCGACGATCGCCGGCGACTGGCGCGGCTTGCGCGCCTCGCTGCATCGGTCAAGGTGCCGCTGCTCGCGACCAATGATGTGCTCTATCATCACCCCGAACGGCGCCCGCTGCAGGACGTGCTGACCTGCATCCGCGAGAAGACCACGATCGATGCGGTCGGCCGCAAGCTCGAAGCCAATGCCGAGCGTCATCTCAAGCCTGCGCACGAAATGGCGCGGCTGTTTCGCGACCATCCGCAGGCGATCGCGGAGACCATGCGCTTCGCTGACCGCATCACCTTCTCGCTCGATCAGCTCAAATACCAGTATCCGGACGAGCCGGTGCCGCCCGGCAAGACAGCTCAGCAGCATCTGGAGGACCTGACCTGGGCCGGCGTGAAGAAATATTTTGGCGATGACCCTGACGAGACGCTGCGCGCGACCTTGAAAAAAGAACTCGCGCTGATCGCCGAGCTCAACTACGCGCATTACTTCCTGACCGTCCACGACATCGTGCGCTATGCCCGCAGCCAGAACATCCTGTGCCAGGGCCGGGGTTCGGCGGCCAATTCCGCGGTTTGCTATGTGCTCGGCGTCACCTCGGTCGATCCGACCAAGGTCGATCTCTTGTTCGAGCGCTTCATCTCCAAGGAGCGGCTGGAGCCGCCGGACATCGACGTCGACTTCGAGCATTCGCGGCGCGAGGAGGTGATGCAATATGTCTATCGCCGCTACGGCCGTCACCGCGCCGCGATCATCGCCACCGTCATTCATTACCGGCCGCGCAGCGCCATTCGCGATGTCGGCAAGGCGCTGGGACTGACCGAGGACGTCACGTCTGTTCTCGCCGACACCGTGTGGGGCAGCTGGGGCGACGGGCTGTCGGAGATGCAGGTGCGGCAGGCCGGGCTCGATCCCACCAATCCGATGATCGGCCTTGCGGTGGCGCTCGCCGCCGAGCTGATCGAATTTCCCCGCCATCTCTCCCAGCATGTCGGCGGCTATGTGCTGACCCAGGATCGGCTCGACACCTACGTGCCGATCGGTAATGCCGCGATGGAGGACCGCACCTTCATCGAATGGGACAAGGACGATGTCGACGCGCTGTCCATGATGAAGGTCGACGTGCTGGCGCTGGGCATGTTGACCTGCATCCGCAAGAGCTTTGACCTGATCGCGCGGCATAAGGGCGAGCGTTACGAGCTTGCCGACATCAAGTCGAAGGATGATGACGAGGTCTACCAGATGCTGCAGCGGGGCGAGTCGCTCGGCGTGTTCCAGGTCGAGAGCCGCGCCCAGATGAACATGCTGCCGCGGCTCAAGCCGCGCACCTTCTACGATCTCGTGATCGAGGTCGCGATCGTACGCCCAGGGCCGATCCAGGGCGACATGGTGCATCCTTATCTGCGCCGACGAAACAAGCTGGAGAAAGTCAGCTATCCGTCGCCCTCACCGGAGCACGGTCCACCGGACGAGCTCTACAAGGTGCTGCACAAGACGCTCGGCGTGCCCTTGTTCCAGGAGCAGGCGATGCGGATCGCGATCGAAGCTGCGCAATTTTCCTCCGAAGAGGCTAACGGCCTGCGCCGTTCGATGGCGACCTTCCGCAATGTCGGCACCATTGGTTCCTATGAGGAGAAGATGGTCGGCAACATGATCGCGCGCGGCTATGATCCGCAATTCGCCAAAAGCTGTTTCGACCAGATCAAGGGCTTCGGCTCCTACGGCTTTCCGGAGAGCCATGCGGCGAGCTTCGCTCAGCTGGTTTACATCTCGTCCTGGCTGAAATGCTTTCATCCCGATGCGTTCTGCTGCGCGCTACTCAACTCGCAGCCGATGGGATTCTACGCGCCGGCGCAGATCGTCGGCGATGCCCGCAAGAACGGCGTCGAGGTGCGCGACGTCGACGTGTCCTACAGTTTTGCGCAGAACACGCTGGAGGAGGGCAGCGGCAAATATTGCGCCGTGCGCTTGGGCTTCCGCCAGATCGACGGCTTCCGCTGGATCGACCCGGACGAGGAGGGGGTGAAAAGATCGAAGCGGCTTCAGGTGTCATCGCACAGCGATGTGTGCGTTGCTGCACCCTCATTCGGGACCGAAGAGCTTTCTGCCTCCACTTCGTCATTCCGGGGCGTCGCGATAGCGACGAACCCTGAATCCATACCCCCTAACCGTGGTTTTGGATTCCGGGCCTGCGCCCAAGAGGGCCCATCCCGGAATGACGGCGGAGAGATTGCGATTCCACTCTCCCATAACGACAACCATGACGCCGACGATTGGGGCGAGCGCATCGTCAAGGCCCGCGCGCGGCGGCCGTTCACGTCGCTGGAGGATTTCGCCCGCGACACCGGCCTGCCGAAGCGCGCGCTGTTGCTGCTCGCCGATGCCGATGCGTTCCGTTCGCTCGGGCTCGACCGCCGGGCTGCGCTCTGGGCGGTCCGGCGTCTGCCGGATGATGTGCCGCTGCCGCTGTTCGAAGCGGCGATCGCACGCGAACAGCCTGATGAGAACGCAAGACCCTTGCCCGAGATGCCGCTGTCGGAGCAGGTGGTCGCCGATTATCAGACCATCCGCCTGTCGTTGAAAGGGCATCCGATGGAGTTCTTGCGGCAACGCTTCACACGCGAGGGCGTGCTCGCCTGCCGCGATGTCAACGATGCCAACGACAAGCGTTTCGTCCGCTGCGCCGGCGTGGTGCTGGTGCGCCAGCGGCCCGGCAGTTCCAAGGGCGTCGTGTTCATGACCTTGGAGGACGAGACCGGCATTGCCAATATCGTGGTTTGGCCGAAGGTGATGGAGCGCTTCCGCAAAGAGGTGATGGGCGCGCGGCTCGTGCTGGTGGAAGGGCATATCCAGAGCAGCCCGGAGAAGGTCGTGCATCTGGTTGCTGAACGGCTGATCGACCGATCGAGCGATCTGTCATTGCTGTCCGACGATCGCCTCGGCTCGCAAGCCGCGCCGCATGGCCCCATTCCGGCCGAGTCGCTGAATGACGACCGCAGGCAGCATCCGGACAGTCCTGCGCAAAAGGTCGGCCATCCCCGCAACGTCCGCATCCTGCCGCGCTCGCGCGACTTTCATTGATGCTCGATGGTCATTACGAGACACCTTAGTGCTGCAATGACGCCACCGAAGAACGCCCGCACCGTTCCCCCAGCTTGATATAGGGCGCCCAAGGGGCTTGCTTCAAGACCCCGCTCATCCCGTACAACCGCCGGCCCAAGCCACGATCCACGGGGTGACGACATGATGACATTGATATCCACGTCGGCGGAGCGCGCGACCGACCCGAGCGCGGTTGACCACGCGGTGGTGATCGCCGGCGCAGGTCCGACAGGGCTGATGCTCGCAGGCGAGTTGGCGCTGGCGGGCATCGATGTCGCCATTGTCGAGCGACGCGAAAGCCAGGATCTCGTCGGGTCGCGTGCGGGCGGATTGCATGCGCGCACGATCGAGGTTCTCGATCAGCGCGGGCTGGCCGACCGATTCCTGGCGGAAGGAAAGATGGCCCAGATCGCGGGGTTCGCCTGGAATCGGCTTGATATCAGCGACTTCCCGACCCGGCATAATTATGGGCTCGCGCTGTGGCAGAACCACATCGAGCGCATCCTCGCCGGCTGGATCGAAGAGCTGGCGGTGCCGATCTATCGCGGACGGGAGGTCATCGGTTTTGCGCAGGACGAAACCGGCATCGACGTCGAACTCTCCAACAGCCAGTCGCTCCGGGCGGCCTATCTCGTCGGGTGTGACGGCGGACGCAGCCTGATACGAAAAGCAGCCGGCATCGCATTTCCCGGCTGGGATCCGACCATCAGCAACATCATTGCCGAGGTCGAAATCGCCGAAGAGCCGGAATGGGGGCTTCGCCATGACGCGCTCGGCTTTCATGGGTTCAGCAGGCAGGAGAATGAGCCCGTGCGGGTGCTCGTGACTGAGCGAGATCTGAACCGCAGCGGCGAGCCGACGTTGCGCGACCTCAGCGAAGCGCTCATCGCCGTGTACGGGACCGATTATGGCGTCCACAGTCCAACCTGGATTTCGAGATTCACCGACATGAGCCGGCAGGCAGCATCTTATCGCGCAGGACGGGTGCTGCTCGCCGGCGATGCCGCGCATGTCCATCATTCGTCCGGCGGACAAGGTCTCAACACCGGCGTGCAGGATGCCGTCAATCTCGGATGGAAGCTGGCCCAGGTGGTCAAAGGAATCTCACCCGAAAGCCTGCTGGATACCTATCATGCCGAGCGGCATCCGGTCGCGGCCCGCGTGCTGTGCCAGACCATGGCGCAAGTCGCGCTGCTTCGCCGCGCCGACGACCGCCTCAAGGTCGTGCGCGACATCATTTCCGAGCTCCTCACGATGGACGAGCCTCGCAAACGCTTCGCGGCAACGATGTCGGGTCTGGACATTCGTTACGACCTCGGCGAAGCGCATCCGCTGCTCGGGCGTCGCATGCCTGACCTCGATCTCGTCACTGCCAATGGTCAGCGCCGGGTCTTTGCTCTTCTGCACAATGCACGGCCGGTCCTGCTCAACTTCGGTGAGCCCGGCACTCTCGACATCATGCCATGGGCGGATCGGGTGCAGCAGATCGATGCGACATATTCCGGTGCGTGGGAGCTTCCGGCGCTCGGGCCTGTGGTGGCGCCGGCCGCCGTGCTGGTTCGGCCCGACGGCTATGTCGCGTGGGTGGGAGACAAGGCCCGGCTCGGGCTTGCCGAGGCGCTGACCAAATGGTTTGGACCGCCGAGCGCGGCATAACGAGGTGTCTGCGTCCACATGCTCAAGCTCGACCATCTCACCGTCATCGCGCCGACTTTGGCGGAAGGCGTCCTGCACGTTCGAAATTGCCTGGATCTCGATGTCCCATTTGGACAGCGCCATAGCTACATGGGCACCTATAATCATCTGCTTCAACTGGGCGGGACGGTTTATCTGGAGATCGTGGCCGTTGACCCCGAGGCCGATCCGCCGGGCCGCCGACGCTGGTTCGGGCTGGACGACCAGACCAAGGTCAGGTCGGATTGGGAGGAAGGCCGGCGCTTGCGCGGCTGGGTCGCGCGAACGGATGCGATCGACGCGATGATCGCGACGCACGGAAACATCTTCGGGGAGAAAGTCCCGCTTCCGGCTGCTGACCCGTCCTTCGACTTCGCCATTCCGAACGACGGCTCCCTTCCGCTCGACGGGGCCGCGCCTTCCATCATCGACCGTCGCGGCAAGTCCCGCGCGATGGCGACAATTGCGGATCTCGGCGCACGGCTGCAATCCTTCACGCTCGAGCACCCGGACGGTCCCGCCATGGAGGCGCTGTACCGCGCGCTGGCCGTGGATCATGCGCCTGAAATCGCGGAGGGTCCCAAGCTGCGCTATCGTGCGCGGATCGAAACGCCGGCCGGACCAAGAGAGCTGACGTGAGCCCGGCACCGATGCGAGCGGCGGCGTCTATCTGACTTCGATCTGCAACTGATCGAGTTTGCTGCAATAGATCGCCGACTCCATCAAAAGCCTCAGTGCGATGTCGGGCGCCAGCACGCTTTTCACGTCTTGAATCGGGCGGCTCGCCGCCTGAGCCGCAATCGCCGACCACCATGCGACGGGGGCGGCTCCGAAGTCGCGGTCGGAGCCCGGAAATTTCCCCGAGAAACAGATGAGTGCCGTCGGCCAAACTGCCCTGAGAAGGTCTCGCGCCGGCAGTTGGGCCTGGTGATTGGAAGGGACGGAGGAACTGCCTTCGTTCGCTTGGCCGATCGTCGATGCGACGTGTCTGAACATGGGCTCGAGCTCAGGCAATTGTTGAGGCTGGATGCCGGCCCTTACCGCGCCTCCGGCTGCTACCGACCAGACACATCGATTTCCGTCAGCCTCGGTCTTGGGCACCAGCATTCTGTTCAGCGCATCGCCAAACCAATATTGTTCGCCTGAGGCCGCGGCAACGCGATTGAGGTCGACGCCCATTTTAGGTGAGCAGACAAAGAGCGTCCGCTGCGCGGCGTAGCCGGCGATTGCGCCGACTGCTGAAATATATGTCTCCGCGTGGATGCGACCGTTCAAGGTCATCCGATGTGACAGGTTTTGGACAAGATGACCGAGAGCGAAATTGCACGCCGCGGCATCCGGTTCGTTCTTCCACGGCAGTTGATTGGGGACGGTTTTCATAAGCCACCCTTACCAGAGTCCGTCACAGCATCGAAGCCGGCTATGCCGATCGTGCGGCAGGAAATACGTCGCCTTGCTTCTGTTCAAGCGTCAAAAGTGATCAACGCTTCCGCTCAAAACAGAGCTGGAAGCAGAGCAATAGTCTCGCGACGTTACATCTTCCTCAACGATCGACGTTTGGAAGGAAAGAATTGGCGTTGGGGACAGGTTCAGCCGGGGCTGAAACCGATCATCAAATTAGTCAGTTCGATCACGATAGGCATCGCTGCGCTCAACTCTTCGTAGGATCTCTGTTGGGATGATGCGTACTCCGGCTCGGGCCAGTCTCGCGCCCGTCGTTAAGGGGTATATCAGGGAGCGGCGATGCCGAGGCGTACCACTCAGTCTCATGGGGGTCTAAGTGGCCGCCCAACAACCGCGCGACATCGCCGCCCCAACGTGTCTGTCAATAAGGATAATTCGGGCAGACCCACTGGCCATAGGTGTTGTAGTGGCAGCCGTTATTGTAGCTGTTGTTGTAGTAGCCGTAGGAGCCGTAGGCCGCTGCGGCCCCGACCGCTCCCACGGCCGCGGCACCATAGGCGGCGCGCCGAGCACCGCGATAGGCTGCGGTCCGGTACGCTCCTCGACGCACCGCCGTGCGGGCCACGGGCCGACCGGGAATGGGCCGGTACCCATAACCACGTCCGGCGACACCGACGCGACCCGCGCCACCGACACGGGCAACGCGTGCACCTCCGCCGTGGAAACCGCCGCCGCCCCTGTAACCACCACCGCCGCGACGCGCCAGCGCCTCCTGCGGAACCAACGTCGCGCAGACCAGCACGAGGGCGGCGAGGATTGTGAGAGCATATCGAAGCATGACGTTCCTCCTCTCGTTTCGGACGCCACAATTCTCGGTCGAACTCAGCTTCACCCAAGATGCCGCGTCGACCGAGCAAACAAAGGCACCCGTCGCGAGTCTCGCTCCGGCGAGTCATTGCGATTGAGATAAATCAATGGAACTTGCAGTTAATGTCGAAGCGGTCGTCCGCGCCGCGCCGCAAATGATGACCGCGCTCCTGATCGGCCGACCCTTCGCCAACAAAGGCATGGATGCAACGCGATCACCTCGCGCCGTTCTCTCGCAGAGGGCGAGTTGAGAGACGCTTCCCCGGGCACGTCGCGCGCTGGAATGCGTTCGGGCGTCATCTTGGCATGCTACGCCATTGGGGGCGCGGACGCCGGACGCGCCCATGATGCGCCGCAGAGGGGCCCCAGGCTCAACGGAATGAACTGAACGCAAGCTGAACGGGGGTCGTTGAAGTTTCAAATTTTTAACGCAAAACTGAGGCGATTTCGGCGATTTTTAGGTTGTTTAAAGCTCCAGTTCCGCACTATTAGCGCAGCAAAATGAACGGTCATCGCCGGGCGCTCCCGTAAGGCGAGCGTAAGGTGGATAGGCCATGGCGTCTGACATGAACCAATCTCCGCAGAAGCTGAGCAAAAAACGGCTGATCATCGTCTTGGCGGCGCTGGCCGTTGCCGGCGCAGGCGGCTATGGCTACGTGCAATCGCAGCCGGGGCTGGCCGCAAAGGACGATATTGAGCTCTCCAGCCAGTCGCGGAAGGGTGGCCAGACCTTCACGCCGTCGCCGTCCGAATGGGCCACCCTGACCGTCGAACCGGTCTGCGAGAAGGTTTTTCGCGCCGAACACGTCACCGAGGGCAAGGTCGCGGTCGATGAGGATCGCTCCACCCCCGTATTTTCCCCGTATGCCGGTCGCGTGACAAGACTGCTCGCCAAGCCCGGGGAGACCGTCAAGCAGGGCCAGCCGCTGTTCGTGATCGAGGCCGCCGATACGGTGCAGGCCCAGAACGACTTCATCACTGCGATCACGGGGATGAACAAGGCCAAGTCCGCGCAGGATCTGGCCGAAATCCAGTACAAGCGGGCCAAGGACCTGTTCGAGGGCCGGGCCATTCCGCTGAAGGATTTCCAGCAGGCGGAAGCGACCTTTGTCCAGGCCCAGAACGATATGCGTTCGGCTCAGACCGCGCTGGAGGCCGCCCGCAACAAGCTGCGAATCCTCGGCCTGACCGATGCGGCGATCACGGAGTTCCAGGCCAAGGGGACGATTGACCGCGAGATCACCATCAACGCGCCGCTCGGCGGCACCGTCGTGCAGCGCAAGGTCGGCCCCGGTCAGTATGTCCAGGCCGGCGCGAGCGATCCCGTATTTGTGATCGGCGACCTCTCGACCGTCTGGCTGATCGCCTATGTCCGCGAGAGCGACGCGGCGCTGGTCAATGTGGGCCAGGAGATTTCGGTCAACGTGCTCGCGCTGCCCGGCCGCCCGCTCAAGGCGAACATCAACTATGTCGCTGCGGCGATCGACCCGGCCACCCGCCGGCTCCTGGTTCGCGCCACCATCGACAACAAGGACGGCCTGCTCAAGCCCGAAATGTTCGCCAATGTCACGATCTATTCGCCGGGCGATCAACCGGCCGCGGCGGTGCCCCGGCAGGCCCTGATCTACGAAGGTAGTCAGGTGCGCGTCTGGGTCGCGCATCCCGACAAATCGATCGAGCTGCGCAAGATCAAGACCGGCCTCGTCAATGGCGATCTGGTCGCCGTCGAAGGCAACCTGAAGGCCGGTGAGCAGATCGTCACCAAGGGCAGCCTGTTCATCGATCGCGCCGCGTCCGGGAGCTGACGTGCGCGTGCGTTGCTCCCTGAAGCCGAAAGCCTGACCTGAATGGATCGCCTGGTCGCCATCGCCGTTCAGCGGCGCTTCCTGATGGTGGGGATGTTCGTCGCGATCCTGGCCGGCGGCCTGATCGCGTTCAAGCAGCTCAACATCGAGGCCTATCCCGATCCGACCCCGCCGATGGTCGACATCGTGACGCAAAGCCCGGGCCTGTCGGCCGAGGAAATCGAGCGCTACATCACGATTCCGATCGAGACCCAGGTCGCCGGCATCAAGAACCTGCGCACCATCCGCACGATCTCGCTGTACGGTCTCTCCGACGTCAAGCTGCAGTTCTCCTTTGACTATACTTATGACGAGGCGCTGCAGCAGGTCTTGAACCGGCTGTCCCAGCTGGCGCCGCTGCCGGGCAATGTCACGCCGCAGATCTCGCCCTTGAGCGCGATCGGCGAGATCTACCGCTATCGGCTGAAGGGCCCGCCCGGCTACAGCGTGCTCGATCTCAAGACCCTGCAGGACTGGGTGCTGCAGCGGCGCTTCCGCGCCGTGCCCGGGGTGATCGACGTCACGGGCTGGGGCGGCAAGACCAAGACCTATGAGATCCAGGTCGATATCAACAAGCTGGTCGCCAACGGCCTGACCCTGCCACAGCTGTTGCAGGCGGTCAGCAACTCCAACATCAATGTCGGCGGCAACACCGTCGAGATCGGCACGCAGTCGGCGGTGGTGCGCGGCGTCGGCCTGATCCGCTCGATGGACGACCTCGCCAACACCATGGTCTCGCAGACCAATGGCAATCCGGTGCTGGTCAAGGATGTCGCCAGCGTCACCGTCGGCGAGAAGCCGCGGCTCGGCATCGCCGGCCTCAACGACAATGACGACATCGTCCAGGGCATCGTGCTGATGCGGCGCGGTGAGCAGAGCTCGCCGACCATCGCGCGGGTCGAGCAGCTGGTCGAGCAGATCAATCATTCGACCATCCTGCCGCCGGGCGTCCATATCGAGCGCATCTACGACCGCAAGGACCTGATCGACACCACCACCCACACCGTGCTGCACAACATGGTGGTCGGCATTCTGCTGATCGTGCTGTTGCAGTGGATCTTCCTGGGGGATCTCCGCAGCGCGCTGATCGTCGGCGCCACCATTCCGTTCGCGCTGTTCTTCGCCGTCATTATCCTGGTGCTGCGCGGCGAATCCGCGAACCTGCTCTCGGTCGGCGCGATCGATTTCGGCCTGATCGTGGATGCCACCGTGATCATGGTGGAGGCGATCTTCCGGCGGCTGACGCAGACGACGCCGTTGTCGGCAGCCGAGGAGAGCCACATCTCGCCCGAGACGATGATGGGCATCAAGAGCCACGCGATCCTCAGCGCGTCCGCCGACGTCTCGCGCTCGATCTTCTTTGCCGCCGCCATCATCATCGCGGCCTTCCTGCCGCTGTTCACCTTGAGCGGGGTCGAGGGCAACATCTTCGGCCCGATGGCGCGCACCTATGCCTATGCGCTGGCCGGCGGTTTGCTCGCGACCTTCACGGTGACGCCGGCGTTGAGCGCGATCATCCTGCCTGCGCATGTCGAGGAGACCGAAACCCGGCTGATGCATCTCCTGCACGGCCTTTACCGGCCGGCGTTGCGCTGGGCTGTCGCCAATCGCGGCCTGGTGATGGCTGGTGCGGTCGGACTCGTGATCATGACGGGTGTGGTCGGCCGGCTGCTTGGCCTCGAATTCCTGCCCAAGCTGGAAGAGGGCAATCTCTGGATCCGTGCCACGCTGCCGCCGACCATCTCGCTGCAGGAGGGCAATCAATACGTCAACGAGATGCGCAAGCTGATCGGATCGCGGCCCGAGGTCGAGGCGGTGGTGTCGCAGCACGGCCGCCCGGATGACGGCACCGATGCGGCCGGGTTCTTCAATGCCGAGTTCTTTGCGCCGCTCAAGCCGGTCAGCGAGTGGCCGGGCACGCATGACAAGGAGCAGCTGACGGCCGAGCTCTTGAAGCAGCTCGACGACCGCTTCCCCGGCGTCGAGTTCAACTTCTCGCAATATCTGCAGGACAACGTCTCCGAAGCGGTGTCGGGCGTGAAGGGCGAGAACTCGATCAAGCTGTTCGGCAATGATCTGCAGGCGCTGACCGATACCGCCAACAAGATCAAGCAGGTGCTGTCGACCGTTCAGGGCATCACCGACCTTGCCGTCTTCACCTCGCTCGGCCAGCCGACGGTGCAGATCGACATCGACCGTGCCAAGGCGGCCCGCTATGGGCTTGCCCCCGGCGACATCAACGCCACCATCAAGGTCGCGGTTGGCGGCGACACCGCGGGCGATCTCTACGAGCCGGGCTCCGACCGGCATTTCCCGATCATCGTGCGGCTCGCGCCGGAATATCGCAAGAGCGCGGAGGCGATCGAGAATTTGCGCATCGGCGCGCAGGGACCGAACGGCATCACCCAGATTCCGTTGAACGAGGTTGCCACCATCAAGCTGGTCTCTGGCGCAGCCTATATCTATCGCGAGCAGCAGGAGCGCTATCTGCCGATCAAATTCTCGGTGCGCGAGCGCGACCTCGGCAGCGCCATCCAGGAAGCGCAGCAGAAGATCGCCGAGCAGGTGCAGCTGCCGCCGGGATCGCATCTCGAATGGGTCGGTGAATTCGGCAATCTGCAGGATGCGATCAAACGGCTGTCGATCGTGGTGCCGATCAGCCTGGCGCTGATCGCGGTCCTGTTGTGGTTCAATTTCGGCTCGATGGTCGACACGCTGCTCGCCATGAGCGTGATCCCGATGGCGATCTTCGGCGGCGTCGTTGGCCTGGTGATCTCCGGCATTCCGTTCAGCGTGTCGGCGGCAATCGGCTTCATTGCGCTGTTCGGCATCGCCGTGATGGACGGCATCATCATCCTCTCGCAGTTCAACCAGCTGATCGACGAAGGCTATGACCGGATCGCCGCGGTGATCCGCACCGGCGAATTGCAGCTGCGTCCGGTGCTGATGACCTGCGTCGTCGCCGGCGTCGGCCTGTTGCCGGCGGCGCTGTCGACCGGCATCGGCTCGCAGGTGCAGAAGCCGCTCGCGATCGTCGTGGTGACCGGCATGATGCTGGCGCCGCTGGTGATCCTGATCACCTTGCCGGTGTTGATCTCGTTCTTCTCGCGCCGGGGCGCGAGGTAGGCGCTGCATCCTGTGGGCGTGTGCCCACAGATTCTGCCCACTCTGTTTGTGGTTGACGACCTCCGGCCGGCACGCCTTGATTGAAGCCAATCGAGAGTGACTGCCTGGGAGGTCGCGATGCGCGACGAGCAGCGCCCGGAGAGTGACCAGACAACCGACAACGCGCCCGTTGCCGGCGCGTCGGTCGTGCACGCCAAAGCGGGCCAGGCGCGGATCGAGCTCGGCACCTCGGAGCAGGTGCTCGCCGAGATCCGGGAGTTTTGCCGCGCAACCAAGACCTCGGAATCGACCTTCGGCCGGCTCGTGGTCAATGACGGCAAGCTGGTGTCGCGGCTGCGCGACGGCGCCCGCATCACCACCGGCACGCTGGACAAGGTCCGCAGCTATCTGGCGATCCATGGGCCGAGCGAAAGCCCGACCTGCGATCAGCCGCCGGTTCCGACCGCTCCGCAGCGCGGGGCGGGGGCCAGGACGGACGCGCCGCCCTCGGGCTTCCGGTTTTTCGACAACCGCCAGAAATATCTGCTGTTCGTTTCCACCTGCAGCGAGAAGACCGAGGTCGCCAACCGGATTTCGCTGGAGATTTCCAACCTGCAGCCGGCCCCGCCGGCGCTGCGCCTGTTCGACGCCGGCGTCGGCGACGGCACGGTGCTGTCGCGGGTGATGCGGGCGCTGCATGCGCGCTTTCCCATCATGCCGCTCTATGTCGTTGCCAAGGAGATCTCCTACGAAGACGTGCGGATGATGCTGGAGAAGATGGCCGACCGGCTGTTCGAACATCCGGCGACCGTCGTTGTCGTCACCAATCTCTATTACGGCGAGGCGCCATGGCTGACGCCGCGGTCGGCCACCGCCGCCCAAAGCCTGCTCTGGAAGGACGTCGCGCTCTCCGGCAACACGGCCCACGGCTTCGCCGAGCAGATCAACGCGCTGGAGCCGTTCCTGGCCGAGAACTGGCGCGCCGGCATCAGTCCGACCACCGGCAACCCGGTCTACAAGCGGCCGGTGATCCTCACGCTGTGGCGCGAGGATCATTCGTTCCTGCTGGATCCGATCATGCCGCGACCGGGGCGGGTGAGGGCGGATTATGATCTCGTCATCGCCTCGCAGCCCTACCGCGCCCGCGCCAGCGTCGAATTCAAGGCCTCCAAGGTGGTGACGCCGCTGGTGCGTTCGCTGCGTCCGGGCGGACGGCTGATCGGCATCCATTCCCACGGCCACGATCCCGGCATGGAGATCATCGATCAGGTCTGGCCGGGCGACAATCCGTTCACCACCGACCGCTACGCCATCCTGCGCGAGGTCAAGCACGAGCTCGGCTCGGCTGCGCGCCACTACAACTTCAATGCCTCTGCGGATGCGCGGTCGATCTTCCGCTATCGCATGCACACGCTGCCCGACGAGGTCTCCGGCCCGATCGGCACCTCGACGCTGTTTGCGGCCTGGAATGCGGCGATCTATGTCGCCCAGATCGAGGACAACAGGCTGTCCGAGGTGGTGCGCGACGGCCGCTATCTCGAGGCCACCGACCGCGTGCTGAAGAAGCATGGCGGGCTCTGGTTCAATGACGAGACCTATGTGATCTCGCGCCGGCGCGCGCCGGCCTGATGGAGCGGATCGATGCTTGCGCAGACCTCCGTCGTGTCCCACAGGCTTTCGCAAATGCTGCCCTCGGCCTCGGTCGAGATCTCCTCGCGCGGCCATCAGACCGGCGAGCTCAGCGACAATTTTGCGCCCGGCACGGGCGTCTCGATTACGTTCCTGCCCGGCGATAATTATCATCACAACATTGAAACGGCCGCGGCCGTGCGCCGAGCAGGCTTCAATCCTGTTCCCCATCTCGCTGCGCGCGAAATCCATTCGCGCGATGCGCTTGCGGATTTCCTGGCCCGTTTGCGGGGCGAGGCCGATGCAACATCGCTGCTGCTGATCGCGGGTGACGTGCTGGCTGCCAGGGGGCCGTTCAAGGCGAGCCGCGACATCGCCGAGTCCGGCCTGATCGAGCGACACGGCTTTGTCAGCGTCAACATCGCGGGCCATCCGGAAGGTCATCCGTTTCTCGACGGCAATGGCGCCTTGAAGCTGGTTGCGGACTGGCAGGATTGGAGTGCCCGCAGCGGAGTCGCGGTCGGTGTGACAACCCAGTTCTGCTTCGAGAGCGCGCCGATCCTGGACTGGTTGCGGCAGCTTCGGACCCGTGGCGTGTCGCTGCCGGTCACCATCGGGCTGGCGGGGCCCGCCAGCCCGGCAACCCTGGTGAAGTTCGCCCTGCGTTGTGGGGTTGGCAATTCCCTGCGCGCCGCGCGCAACCAGATCGGCCGCTATGGCCGGCTGCTGACCGACACTGGTCCGGACGAGGTCATGCACGGGCTCGAGACCGCGCCGCCCGCAGATACGGACGCTGTCATCGGCTTCCATCTGTTTCCCTTCGGCGGACTGCGCAAGGCCTGCCGCTGGCTGCGCGATTATGAGAACGGCGCAACATCGGTTGCTGCGCAGCTGCATCAGAAGCCGTAGCTCGCAGAGGGAGCGAGAGCGGGCGTGTCGGGAGCGCATCGCGATGAGTGCGAGAATGCGGACCTCATCGGCGTGATCGTCGCCTCCAACACGCAGGACGCACATCTGCAGCCTCGCGAGCCCCGTTGCTACGTCTCGCGGCCGACGAGATGCACCGCGCAGCGCCATGCGTGCCGCGTGAGCGCCTGCAGGCTCCTTAATGTATCGACGCGAGCGATCGCCACGTCAGCCGTCAATGTTCCGTGGGCGACCGCGCGCAGGGTCGCGCTGCGATGAGTCCGCTGCAACGTTTCCAGCTCTGCGGCAAAATGCTCGAGTTGCAGCAGCAACTCATGGGTGGACGTCATTTCTTTCGCCGAAGGGTCGGTCCCGGCCGGCGCTCCGAGGTTGTCCGCGATCGAGATCGCGAGTCCCATCGCATGGGCGCATAACCCGTCCGCGCGCAAATCATCCGGTCCGGCGTGCACTGTCTTGAAGTCGGTGGCTGCCGCCGCCTCTGCCAACCGTGACGCATGGTCGAGTGCGTGCAAGGTGCTTGTGAGCCGCTGCTGCTCATCCTCGGTTTCTGGCGGCCCGGCGACATCCGACAAGAAGACTTGCGCCTGGCGCAATGCGTCGCTGGCTTCACGCACCGAAACGGCATCCTGCTTCCGCAGGGGTTCGTTCCGGATCTCGCTGACCAGCGTCGTCTCGATCGAATCACACACTGCGGCCAACGCGCGTGCGGTGGTGCGTCTCACGGCCTCAACAGCAACGATCGGTGTGGAAAGCGCGGAAGGATCGAGGTAGCGCATGAGCGGCGAGCCGCGCTCGGGCAGAATGCGCTCCACCAATTGCGTGAACCGGTCGACGAGCGGCAGCAGAACCACGACGCCGACGACATTATAGGCGGTGTGATAGGCCGCCAGCAGGGTGACGCCATCGATCGTCTTCGAGGCCTGGATGAGCAGGGGCGTGACGATGGGAAACAGCAGCAGCGCAATGACGGCCGCGATCAGCTTGAACAGCACATAGGCGACGGCCAGTCGCTTGGCGGTGGTACTGGCGCCGATGGCCGCCAGTGCGGAGCTGGTGGCTGTTCCGATGTTCTGTCCGATGATCAATGCGCAACCCTGGTCAAGTCCGATCGCGTTGGCGAAGTAGGCCGACAGCGTCACGGCGACCGCTGCGGTCGACGATTGCATGATCGCGGTCATCACCAGCCCGGCCACGACCAACGCCAGCGCGCCGAGCATGCCGCGCCACCATGGGCCATCCGTCCCCGCGAGAACGGCCGGGAAGTCCTGTGGGTGCAATCGCTCGGCCAGCCCGCCCATTCCCTGCTGCAGGGTCGTCAGCCCAAAAAGCACGAGTCCAAATCCGGCAAGTGCTGCACCTGCTCCGGACACTCGTCCACTCGCCAGCAGCTTGATCAGCGCGCCGACGAAGATCATCGGCATGGCCGCTGCCGTGAGCGAGACGCGAACGCCGATGAGCGCAACCAGCCAGCCGGTGCCGGTGGTGCCGACATTCGCACCGAACACGAGGCCGAGCCCCTGCGGGAAGGTCAACAGGCCGGCGCTGACGAGTCCGATCGTCGTCATGATCGTGGCGCTCGACGATTGGACCAGCAGGGTGACGAGTGCGCCCCAGAATGAGCCGCGCAGCGGTGTCGCTGCGGCCTTGCTCAGCACTGCGCGCAGCCCGGAGCCCGCCAATGCCTTCAGGCCTTCCGTCATGACGGTCATGCCGAGGAGAAAGAGACCAACGCCGCCAAGTGCCGAGATCGCGGTTGACATGCGCGCTTCCCGCAAGGTGATTGGGCCAGCTTTCGAACATAACCCAGCTACTCGATCCTTCAACTTGTCAAACGGCTCGAACTGGCAAGCTTCGATGGTCCCGCGGCACGTTGTGCCCGAGTGATGGCTCGATATGGACCCTCATGAATTGATGAGGGCGCAGGGAATACCGGGTGAAGGCCTCACCCATGGCCCGCCTGCAGAAGAGAAAGCAGGCGGCAGTCACCACAGGATCAGCCGGATCATCCGGCATTCCCTGCGCGGTCGTTTACGGCTTATACGCGCTCTCCTCGGGGACCGGCTTGATTGCCCCCGTCCGCGCGAAGCGAAGCTTCGTCGCGTCAGCGACAACGCGCTAAGCGCGTTGCGCTGGGCGTCAGCACCGGGACGCCAGGACCACACGATTTCGCCGTCCGCGATCACATCCTCGTCCGCGCATGACGCGCTTCGATGCTCTCACGTCCACCGCATTGCCGGCCCAACGTATCGTGACGACGCGTACGCCCCTCATCCGGACCGGAACAAGCGGAGCCTACAACTGATTTTAGGATTTTCGGAAGGGATTTATTTTGGCGCGTGCTCTTGAAACGAGCGTTGGCGTTGAGATCGCAAGCGAAATGACTTTTTCAGCGCGATGAGCCCGGAAATCGTGAAGGATCCGGTCGCACTCATATTCGGTTTGAAACGCGTGGCGCGTGCTGAGGATTTGGGCTCGCCACTCCCGTGTCCCGGGCGCGGTGCGGCACAAAGTGCTGTACGGCAGAGCCGGGACCCCGTCACGCTTCTTACACGCTCGGCATGTCCATGCGGCCGTTAGGCGAAGAGCGCTGCCTCAAATTGCATCTCTTCTCCAGGGGTGCGTCTCGTCAGAGCGCCGCCGGGCCGTTCTGGGTCCCGGCTCTGCCGTACAGCACTTTGTGCCGCACTGCGTCCGGGACAAGAGACCGGTCACTCGGTTCGAGATCGGTCCTTCAGCTCGCAGCACCACGTCTTTCATACCGATCGGAATACGGACAAGGTGATCAATCCAAGCCAGCAAATCCCGGCAGTCGAATAGATATGGCGTCAGGTCGCAGTGTTGATCGAAGGGCATGGACGCAGTCGCAAATCAAGCAGCCGCTTCGCATTCGGGCGGAAGCGCGAAATGAGGTTACGGCCGCAACATTGCGCATCGCGTGCGTGAAGCGTGAATGGACCGTGATTGCAGCGCGCGCGTAGTTTCCGGTCTTGCCCGAGACCGGAGATAGGCATGGTGCATCACGATCCCGACGTTGAACAGCTGCGCAGGACGGCCCCGGCATTCCTTGCGGGGCTGCGCGCAAAATCCTATCCGGAACAGCGCGCGACGTTCGATGCGGCCATGGGCGGCGAGCCGTTGCTCGATGGCGTGGAATTGCAGGGCCTCGATCTATCGGGAGTCCCGGCTGAGAAGATTATTCATCGCAGCGCGGCCGCGGACAAGGCGCTGCTCTTCCTGCACGGCGGCGGCTACGTCATCGGCAGTATCAAGACCAACCGCTGCCTGCTGTCGCGGCTCGTGATCGCTGCCGGCGTGACTGGCTATCACATCGACTACCGGCTGGCGCCCGAGCATCCTTATCCGGCGGCGCTGGAGGATGCCCTCTCAGCCTATCGCGCGATACTGGCGTCCGGCATCAAACCTGAGAACCTCATCGTAGGCGGCGAGTCGGCTGGCGGCAATCTCGCAACGGCCTTGCTGTTGAAGGCGAGGGACAGCGGCCTGCCACAACCGGCCGGGCTCTACCTGCTGAGCCCCTGGCTCGACATGAGTACCGCTGGCGAATCCTACGACCAGGTCGGTGCACGCGACCCGATCACCTCGCGTGACGCGATGCGGGTGTACGCAGCCAACTTTCTGGGTGACCGGCGCGACGATGCCTATACCTCGCCGGTGCGCGCGGATCTCTCGGGGCTTCCGCTGATCATGATCCAGGTCGGGACCGAGGAGGTGCTGCTCTCGGACTCGCTGGCCTTCGTGAATCGCGCAGCGCTCGCGGGGCAGGGCGTCCGTCTCGACGTCTGGGCCGGGATGACGCATTCCTGGCCATTTTTTCACGCGGTCGTTCGCGCCGGGATCACCGCCATCGAGGAGGCCGCGGAATGGATGCGCGGCCGCCTCGGCATTGGCATAACACCTAATAATTAGTGTGTAGTCGTGTGTAGGATGGGTTGAGCGCAGCGAAACCCATCGCTTGCCGCGCGCATGTTCGCGATGGGTTTCGCCTTCGGCTCTACCCATCCTACGAACTCATCAAAATCCGTACAGCTGCGCCGGATTGTCGACCAGGATCTTCTTGCGGATTGCGGCGTCAGGGGCCCAGACCGGCAGCTGGTTCATCAGGCGTCCGTCGTCGATCTGATAGAGCGGAGCGATGTCGGTCAGCTTGCGGTCGGGACGGATGGTCGAGTCCGGATGCGGCCAGTCGGTGCCCCAGATGATGCGGTCCGGATTGGCCTCGATCAGCGCCTTGGCGAAGGGAACGACGTCAGGATAATCCGGCGCCAGCTTGGAGGCGCGGTAGGCGCCGGAGATTTTCACATAGGCCTTGCCGCTCTTGACGAGCTCAAGCAGCTCCGGAAAGCCCGGCTGCTCGAGCCCGAGCGCAGCCTCCGCGCCGCCGAAATGATCGAACACCGCCGGCACCGGCGAGGCCGCGACCAGATCCTTGATCGCCGCGATCATCGGCGTGTTGGTGTAGAGCTGGACGTGCCAGCCGCGCGCCTTGACGCGATCGACGGCGGCGGAGAAACGTGCGCGTCCCACGGACGGATCGTTGATGCCGCCAGTGGCGAGATTGATGCGGATGCCGCGGAAGCCATCCTGCTGCATCCGATCGAGGTCGGCCTCTGGCGTCTTGTCGTCGATCACAGCCACGCCCCGCGCATTGTTGCCGCGTGCCTTCATGCCGAACAGCGTCGCCGAATTGTCGGTGCCGTAGACGCTGGGCGTCACGATCACGACGCGCTCGATGTGCAAGGCCTTGTGCAGCGCGGCCATCTCCTCGGGCGAGGCGGGTTCCGGCGTATAGACGCGGCCCGCGAAGAAGGGGAATTTCTCGGGATCGCCGTGAATGTGGGTGTGGCAATCGCAGGCCTGCGGCGGCATGTCGAAGTCGACCGGCGTCGACGGCTGTGCTGCTTTGGCCCGCGCGTCTCGATGGCTCATGGTGACTCCGGCTGCGATGGACGCAAGCAAAAGGGTGCGGCGGTTGAGCATCGTCAATCCTCCCTGAGGGCGTCGGGCGTTTCGGCCTGCGCCTTGTTATCTGCAACGAGCGGGAGACTATCTGCAGCCTGGGATGGGCGAAAGCATGGAGGTGCCCGCGTACGGTGCAGGCCGGATATGCAAGCGCTTCAGCCTTCGAGCGCCGTCACGATATCAGTGACGAGATCACTGACCGGTCGTGCCCATCGACGCGCAAGACCGGGCAGGGCAGGGTCGAGAGCCAGGCCTCGTGCTTTGCGAGGTTGCGGCCTTCGCGCGTGCCGTCCTCATAATGCGACGCCCATTCGACGAAGGACTCGGTTTCGTCGTGGCGCCAGCCCCCCGGCGCGACGGCGTCGCGGCCGAAATGCGCGGCCTCGCGCGCGCAGTCGCTGCAGGCGGACATCGCGCGCCGTCTGCACGAACACGACGAGATCGAAATACGGGATCAGATCGTCGCCCCAGCCGACTACCGATCCGCTCAGCAGCCAGTCGGCGCGCGGCAGAAACATCTCGGTCATCAGCCGCAGGCGGTCCGTCCGCGCGCGCTGTGTCTGGTAGGGCGGCACGGTCGGCAGCCAGAAATAATCATCGCTGTCGTGCTGCGGCAGCGCCAGGCGGTCGGCCAGCGCCCGGCCGAGCGTGGTCACGCCCGAGCCCGACGCGCCCAGCAGATGGATACGGCGGCTTTTCATCGTCGGCTCCGGAGGGCTGCTTACTGCCCGGACGGGGTCCGCAGTCCGTGCCAGGCGTCGCGCACTTGATGGTAGTGCACTTCCGGCAGGTAATCCGGCGTGTTCAGGTTGAGATTCTTGACGTCGAGCCGGCCGGCCGCGCTGAGCAGCGTGTAGGAGGCGATCACGCGGTCGCGCTGGGCGCCGATCAGCCGCGCCTTGGCCTGGATCAGGTCGGCCTGCGAGTTCAGCACATCGACCGTGGTGCGCTGGCCGCCTTGCGCCTCGCGGGAGACGCCCTGCAGCGCGACGGTGGCTGCGCGCACCTCGGCTTCCGAGGCACTGACGGCGATCTTGGCGCCTTCATTGGCCACCCAGGCGCTGACCGCAGCGGTGCGCGCCTGATTGCGGACCTGATCGAGCACCAGCCGGCTTTGCGCGGCGACCTCCTTGGCCTGCCGGGTTTGAGATGCGGCCATGCCGCCGTCATAGATCGGGGCGTTGACGTTGGCGATGATCGAGGCCTGGTCGGTGGCGCGGGTGCCGAGCGTCGGGTCCGAATCGCGGCTCTTGCTCGCGCTGCCCTGCAAGGTGACCGTGGGCAGCAGGCTGCTCTCCGCGACGCTGATCGAGGTCGAGGCGGTATCAACATCGAAGCTGGCCGCCGTGACGGCCGGATTTTCCTTGATGGCGAGCGCGATGGCGTCTTCGCGGCTGCGCGGCAACAGGCGATCGATCGGATCGGCGGCCTTCAACGTCCCCGGAGGCATGCCGATCACCTGCGCATAGGTGGCCTGGCTGATCGCGAGATTGACCTCGGCGCTGTTGAGGTCAGACAGCCCGCGCTGCAGCCGCGCCTCGGCCTGCGAAGCGTCGGTCGGCGTCACATCGCCGGCATTGAGTCGCCGCTGCGTCACCGCCTGCGTCTCGCGCAGGAAGGCGACGTTGGAGCGCTGCGCTTCGACCAGCGACTGATTCGCCAGCACATTGGTGTAGGCCGTCACCGCATCGAGCAGCACGCCCTGTCCGACATTGCGCAGCGCCTCGCGGCCGGACTGCACCTGCAGCTCCGCGACGCGGACGCTGTTGGCGGTCTTGTTGCCGTTGAACAGCGTCTGGGTCACGGTGACGCCGATCTGCCATGGTTTCAGACTGGCCGATTGCACGATGTTGCCGGGCAACAGGTCGCGCACGGCCTGCAGGCCGGCGCTGAGACTCGCGACGAGCTGCGGCCGATAGCCGGACAATGCCTGCGGGACATTTTCGTCAGTGGCGCGCTGGCGCGCCCGCTCGGCGTTGAGCTGGGGGCTGGTCTGATAGGCTTTCGCCAGCGCGGTCGCGAGATCCTCGGCGCGCGCCGGCGTTGCCGCGCCGGCGAGCCATGCAATCATTGCGAAAGACAGGCCTCCGCAAAATACATGTCCCCGGCCGCCGCCAAGTTCTTTGGCTCGCCTCACCATCCGGACTCCGCCGCATCCCCGTTTATTGTTCCGCCTGTTTACATGTTTAGGCCGCAGCATAGCCACAGGCAAAGCGTGGGTGTGAAAAACCCCAGGTATTTCCGTGTCTTCTTGTTGCGATGGCGCCACAGACCAATTGTCGCGCCGCTGCGTCATAGCGGCGCGATTGTGTCAGGTGCGGAGGTCAGGGAGTCGTAATCAATCGAGACACGCAGCCACGCCAGAAAACGCGCTAAGAATCGGGCGAGGATGCATAGCGAGCACGGCTATTTGTTCTTGTTCACCGGCTTGCGCTTCTCGATGAAGGCCGCCATCCCCTCGGCGCGGTCCTCCAGCGCGAAGGTCGCGTGGAAGAGGTTGCGCTCGACATTCAATCCTTCCGCCAGCGTGGTCTCGAGCGCGCGATTGACGGCTTCCTTGGCCATGGCGGCAGCCGGGCGCGACATCGACGCGATTTTGTCCGCGGCTGCCATCGCCTCTTCCATAAGCTTGTCGGCCGGCACCACGCGGCTGACCAGGCCGCTGCGCTCGGCCTCCTGGGCGTCCATCATCCGTCCGGTGAGGCACAAATCCATCGCCTTGGCCTTGCCGATCGCGCGCGTCAGCCGCTGGGTGCCGCCAATGCCTGGGATGGTGCCCAGCGTGATTTCCGGCTGGCCGAACTTGGCCGTGTCGGCGGCGATGATGAAGTCGCACATCATCGCGAGTTCGCAACCGCCGCCCAGGGCATAACCCGCCACGGCCGCGATCGTCGGCTTGCGGCACTTGGCGACGCGATCGCCGCCGATCGCGGTGAAATCCTCGGAAAACATCCCGATGAAGCTCTTCGGCTGCATCTCCTTGATGTCGGCTCCGGCCGCGAACGCCTTGTCGCTGCCGGTGATGACGATGCAGCCGATCGCATCGTCGGCTTCGAGGTCCTCGACTGCCGCGGCGATTTCCCGGAACACGCCGAACGACAGAGCATTGAGCAGCTTCGGGCGGTTGAGGGTGATCACCCCGACCGCGCCCTTGCCTTCGACGATGATGTGCTCGAATACGCTCATGGTCCCACCCCGCAAAGCTTTCAGGGGCGCAATTTGCCCCCTGCCGCCATGCGCATCAAGTGGGAGGTCGCGACGAACAGCGCCTGCCGTACAGGTGCCGCGGGGCCTCAGATCATGAACATGCGGGCGGCCGAGCCCAGGGTGAGCAGGGTGCCGCAAGCGATGAAGATCTTGCCGATGATGGACGCCTTGTCCCAGCCTGAACTGTCGTCGCTGCTTGCGGCCACCGTCGTGGCCGGCGCATCCTCGGCCGGAGCCGCCGCGGTGGTGGCATTGTCGGCGGTCATTGCGGCATCGGTCGATTGAGCCGCAGGAGCGGCCTGCATCTCGGCCTGGGGCAGGGCGGACGCATTGTTGCCGTCGGCGGGTGTTGCGGCCGCGGTGCTGTCCGAGGTGGTCATTGGCGCGACGCCGACCACGCCCCATTCGGTCGCGCGCGACGGAGCCGAGCCGATGACACTCAGGACGAACGCGGCTACCAGAATCGACGCTGAACGTGCACCACCGGCTTGGATCGTCATTCGCCTTCTCCCCGTCCCGCCAGCCCGGCGGAAGTGAGACCCTGATGCGTGTCGAGAACGGGGCGGAAAAGGGGAATCTTCTCGCCGCGCCGAGGCGAAAGCTGGGCATCCCTGCGGCTTTGCTCCGCGAAGCCAAAGTTCCGGACCTGGGCGGTGGCCCCAATCTCTCCAGCAACTTGAGACCAGGTCGGCGCTGGAACGATTGCCCCAGACTTTCCCCAAGAGTTTCCAAACTCTGCGAAAAAGAGTGTGGCGGTGCGTGGATTTCGGAGGCGGGCGCCAGCTGCCCCGGCGCCAATTCGATGCTAAGAGCCGAACGGAGCGAGCTTGCTGGGATTTGTCATGAAGGGATTACCGTCACGCCTTTGTGATTTTTGCGGCGACCGGTGTAACAAATTGAAAGTTCGGCCGAATGGCTGTTGTGGGTGCGCGCGTGCGCGGACGTGACGACGAGTGGACCGGCTTGATGCGGCAGGCCATCGCCGGCGACGACGAGGCCTATCATCGCCTGCTGAAAGCCGTCACGCCGGTGTTGCGGGCCGCCGCGCGGCGCGGTTTGGCGCGGGCCGGGCAGCCCGCCGATCAGTCCGAGGACATCGTGCAAGAGATTTTGCTGGCGGTGCATTTGAAGCGACATACCTGGGACGTGAACGCTCCGTTCGCGCCGTGGCTGTTTGCGATCGCGCGCAACAAGCTGATCGATACACTGCGTCGCAGGGGGCGGCGGATCTTCGTCAATGTCGATGATTTTGCCGAGACGCTGGCCGATGAGCCGCCGGCACCGACCGTCTCGGCCAGCGAGGTCGAGACGCAGCTGAAGACCTTGCCGCAGCGCCAGCGCGAGGTGTTGCAGTCGATTGCCGTCGAGGCCAGCTCGATCAAGCAGACCGCCGCAAGATTTTCGATGACCGAGGGCGCCGTCCGGGTGGCGCTGCACCGGGCGTTGACCAGCCTCACCGCCAAGCTACGGGAACAATGACGATGGAAACCGATCAGCTGATCCGGACCTTGGCCGCCGACAATGGGCAGCGTTCCCTCCCAGTGGGCATCATGCTCGCACTGGCGCTGCTTGCGGCGACGCCGCTCTCCACCGCGATGCTGCTGCTTGGGCTCGGCATCCGGCCGGACATCATGGTTGCGATGCGCAATCCGTTCTTCGACCTGAAATTCGTGGTGACCCTGGCGCTCGCAATTCCCGCCACGGTGATCAGCCTGCATCTGTCCCGGCCCGAGGCCTCGCTGCACGGCTGGGTCTGGCTGTTGCTCGCGCCCGTCCTCGTGCTGGCCGGTGCCATCATGAGTGAGATGATGCTGCCGCAGCGGCTGCCGATGCTGGCGCGGCTGGTCGGTCACAATTCGATGCTTTGCATGAGCGCAATTCCGATTCTGTCGTTGCCGCTGCTGGCGGCTGCCATGCTCGGCCTGCGCCATGGCGCGCCGAGCCGCCCTGCGCTGGCGGGAGCGATCGCGGGCCTGCTCTCGGCGGGATTTGCCGCGACGCTTTATGCCGCCCATTGTACCGACGACTCGCCCCTGTTCGTGGCGACCTGGTACACGATCGCGGCAGCCGGCGTCGCCGGGCTAGGGGCGCTGATCGGCGCGAGAGTGCTGCGCTATTGAGATGAGCGTTCAGGCGGCGGCACGCTGAGCTGCTGCACGCGATGAAAGCGCAGCACCTGCTGCGCGGTCGAGGGGCGCAGCCTCTCATAGGTCGCCTTTGAGGCGGACAGATCGAGCGGTGTGCTGCCGTTGAGCGTATCGCGCATGTTGATGAGCAACTTGACCGTGGACCATGGCAGGCCCGCGACCTTGCCCAGAATCATTACCCCTTCTGCATGCCCCTCGATCATGATCGTCTCGGCCACGTCCACCGACACGTTGGCCAGCGCCGCGACGGCGGCATTGGCCTCGTCGAACTTCTGGTGTTCAGCGAACTGCTCGATCAGCTGGCCGTCGAGCCGGCCGTCCTGGTGCAGCGAGCGGACCAGGGCATGGGCGATTTCGGTCTGGCTGGTCTGTGCGACGGGGGCTGAACGGGCCCGCCGCGCGCCGGCTTGCACCGCGTAGGAAATCTGGTTGGCCTTGTCGGGGTGGGCAGCCTCAAGCCGCTGCCGAACGGTCTCCGAGGCCTTGGTCACCAGCTTCAGATAAAGATGGCGCGGCAGGTCCGGTCGCAGCGCGAGACCGGCTGCGAGCTCCGCGTCCTGCGCGGCCCGGTCGGCGAGGTGATCAAAACCGCCATCCGAGAACTCCGCGCCCGGATTGGCGGCGGTGCTGCGGACCACCTCCTCATTGCCCCGCAACAGCAGCACGTCGGTGACCGCCCGGCTCAGCACGCGCCGAAGCGAGATCGCCAGAAGATGCGCCTGGCTCTTGGTTCGGGCGGTCTCGATCAGCAAATCGTCCGGAAGCCGTTCGGATTTGGACAGCACGGGACCGGCGACTTCGATGGCATCATCGCTGGCGAGCCTGCGCATGGTCTGGGGCGGCGCCGTGTCGATCGGCGCCAGCCGCTGCGCCAGCAAGGCTTTGGCCGAGACTTCGATATGCTCGATGAGACATTGGAAGACGTCATCGAACAGCACGATCTGTTCCTGGGAAAAATCCAGCCCGTTGTGGACGAAGAGATCGGTCACGCGCCGCAATGTCTCGACCCGCCGCGCGACCGTCCCATGCGCCAGCGTGGTTTCGAGCTCGTCGAGCAGGCTCTCGGTGTGGCGGGCCGGTTTCGTACTCATCACCAAAAGAACCTGACTCATCCTGTGAGCCGTCAAGGCTCCAATTCAAGTCGAAATACAAACTGGCCTTCAGCGCCCGCGACGCTTCCCGGAAACAATGCCCCTCGCGCCGCCAAGCCCATTGTCTTGCCAATCATTGAACTCAGGCCGAAAACTAGGCGGCAAGCCTTTCCTTTTGGTATCCATGGAACCACAGGGCACCAACCCCCGGTTGGTTCCCGGAGCCGGTAGCGCGATGCGGTCGCCGGTCGTGGGACGCCGATGCGAAAGGATGGGCCCTCACCGGGCGGGGCTGGCTGCCGGACACCCCGTTTCGGGCGCGGAGTTTTGGGGAGAATTCACCAGACTGTGCTAAGTCCTTCCGGCTAAAGCGATCCCGCAGCCAAGCGGGCGGAAAAATGCTGTAATGTGCGGTAATTCACAGAGCCGACCGTACCTTTCCGGTAAGTTGAAGATTTTTGCGGACCCGATCGAACCGCGGGCGCCTTCCCCCCGACCAAACTTGCGAGACGGCCATTGAGCGTGACACAGGCGGCATCGGATGAAACCCTGATCGCCCGGATCGCTCAAGGCGACCGGCTCGCCATGCAGGTGCTGTATGGACGGCACCATGTCAGGGTGTACCGTTTCGGGCTCCGGCTCGTGCGGGACGAACAGGTCGCGGAGGACCTCATCAGCGAGGTGTTCCTCGATGTCTGGCGTCAGGCTGGCAAGTTCGAAGGCCGATCCGCCGTCTCGACCTGGCTCCTGGCGATCACGAGATTCAAGGCCCTTTCGGCGCTGCGCCGCCGCAAGGATGTTGAATTGGAAGACGAGGCCGCGAACGCGATCGAGGACACGTCCGATGATCCGGAAGTGGCGACACAGAAGAAGAATACCGGGGAAGCCTTGCGGAAGTGCCTGACCGGCCTTTCGTCAGACCACCGGGAGATCGTCGATCTCGTCTACTACCACGAGAAGTCCGTGGAAGAGGTGGCCGAGATCATCGGAATCCCGGAAAACACCGTCAAGACGCGCCTGTTCTATGCGCGCAAGAAATTGGCCGAACTCTTGAAAGCGGCCGGCATTGAGCGAGGCTGGCCATGATGGCTTTGAGCAGAAAAATGCTGGACCACGAGCCCAGTGACATCGAACTCCTATTGCCCTGGTACGCCGCCGGCACCTTGAATCTGCCGGACACCCGGCGCGTGGAGGAGGCGCTGGCCCGGGATCCCGAGCTTGCCAGGCAGTATGCCGTGATCCAGCAGGAATATGCCGAGACCATCGGACTCAACGAAAGCCTCGGCGCGCCGTCGATGCGGGCCATGCAGAAGCTTTTCGCCGCGATCGAGGCCGAGCCGGCGCAAAGCCCCGCGATATCGCGGGGCCTCATTGGGCGGCTATTGGGCTTTTTCGACAGCCTGTCGCCGCGCACGCTGGCCTTGTCGGGGAGCCTTGGTGCGCTGCTCGTGCTGCTGCAGGCCGGCGTGATCGGCACCTTCTTGATGAAGGAGCAGACGGCCACCTATCAGACGGCGTCTCTGAGCCCGAACGAGAGGGTGGACGACGGCGCGCCTGTGACGCGGTCCTTGGAGCCGCAGACGGGGGTACCCGTGCATGCGCTGGTGCGCTTTGCTCCGGATGCGCGCATCTCCGACATAACGACGCTGCTGGACAGCTATCACGCCTCGATCGTCGATGGCGCCAAGGGCGGCATGTTCAAGCTGCAATTTGGCGCGATGTCCAAGGCTGATGCGGACAACCTGCTCAGCCGGCTGCAGCATGAAAAGCTCGTCAGCCTCGCGGTGGCCGCGCCGTAACCGGCATTGCGAGAACGAGCTTCGAGGTCCATGGTCCATCCCGCACCGAAGCTGTCAGGGCAAATCCGCCGCGCCATCGCCATCGTGGCCTTGCCGTTGCTCATGGGCGGATCGGCGCATGCCCAGGCCATGCTGCGCACCCCCAGCATCAATATTCAGAGCCGGGTCCCCAGCATCAATCCGAACATCGGGCGCACGCCGACGCCCCATCTGACCGGCGGCATGGCGGTGCGGCCGGTGTTGCCCAATGTGCGCTATTCGCCGAACCTGTCGTCCACATGCAGCGCTGCCAACCGCGACGCGGACGGCGCGTGCATCGACAAGTCGGCCTCGACGGCTGATGGCGGGAAGGGCGGCGGCAAGGGCAAGACCAGCAAGACTGCGCAACGGCGCAAGGACAACGCTGCGCCGGCGGGGACGGCAGATCTCAACACATTCCCCGGCGAAATCGTCGCCGAGATCGACGGCGCGCTCTCCGCCCAGCAGGCCGATGAACTCGCCCGCCGTCACCGGCTGCGACGCCTCGACTCGCGCGAGTTTCCCCTGATCGGGACCACGATCGGGCTGTTCCGCATCACCGATCGCCGCTCGGTCGAGGCGGCAAGCCGCGACCTGGCTGCCGACGCCAGCGTGCGCGGCGTGCAGCCGAACTATCGCTACAGGCTGCAGGATCAGAAGCCGCCTTCGGCCGAGGGAGACCCCGCGCAATATGCGCTGGCGAAATTGCGGCTCCCGGAAGCACATAGCGTGGCCCAGGGCGCCAATGTGACCATCGCCGTGATCGACTCCGGCGTGGATCTCAAGCATCCGGAATTCGTCGACGCCGCGCTTGATGCTTTCGACGCGCTCGGCAGCCAGGAAGGGCCGCACGTGCACGGCACCGGTATCGTCGGCGCGATCGTATCGCATGCGCGGCTGATGGGCAGCGCGCCGTTCGCGCGCGTCCTCGCCATCCGCGCCTTCGGCGTGAGCGCGAAAGCAGGCGGGAAAGGGCCCGAGAGCAGCTCCTACGTGATCCTGAAGGCACTGGATTATGCTGCGGTGCACGGTGCACAGATCGTCAACATGAGCTTTGCGGGGCCTCAGGATCCGCTCATTGAGCGAGCGATTGCGGCCGTCGCGGCCAAGGACGTCGTGTTGGTGGCGGCGGCGGGCAATGCAGGGGCGAAATCGCCGCCGCTTTATCCGGCTGCCAATCCGAATGTGATCGCGGTCAGCGCGACCGACGCGAAGGATCAGCTGCTGCCGGCCTCGAACCGCGGCACCTATATCGCCATCGCCGCGCCGGGCGCGGACATCTTCCTTCCGGCGCCCGACGGCAAGTATCAGATCACGTCCGGTACGTCGTTTTCCGCCGCTTACGTCACCGGAGTTGTCGCGCTGATCTTGGAGCGCAATGCTGTGCTCAAGCCGGAAAAGGTGCGAGCCGTGCTGGCGGCGACCGCGCGCGATCTCGGGACACCCGGACGTGATGATCTGTTCGGTGCGGGCGAGGCGGATGCCTATGCCGCGGTGCAGGCAGCAGCGCCGGAGCCGCCGGCAGCCATGTCCGCCACCCCGAGCGAGCCGAAGCCTGATGATGCAACGGACTCGGTGCAGACGCGCGACTTGCGCGCGCCGCCGCCGGTCTCAGCCATGGCAACCGGCATGGCAACCGGGATGGCAACCGAGCCATCCCCGGGCGGTGCTTCGGTTCGTCCGGCCCAGCAATAGGGCGCCGACGCCCGGGCCAACGTTTTCGTGAATGGCCGAAAAATCCGCCCCCTTGCTTGAACGTGCATCAGATCGATGGCGACAAATAAGCGTGGGAGCGGAAATCCCTCCCCAGGGCTATATGCGGGCGCGAGCGCCCATCCACCCCTAGCGCCCATATGGCTTTGACCCGTCCGGTTGTCCCCCCGGACGGGTCTTCCGCTTTGGCGAAACAGCTTTGCTGGCCGGAAAATCTGCAATTGATCGTTGTTTGTTGCGGATGCGCCGACGGCTGAGTTGTAATTTGAGAGATGTTCTAGCGCTCGCATCGCCCGCGCGACTACGGCCGTCCCGGCAAAAATAGTGGCGTTAGCTAGACTTTTTTAACCTTCTCCACAAAATATTGCCGTCACGTTGTGTTGAGTCGTGCCGAGTAAGTCGCGTCCGTCCCTCTTTTTGCGGGCTCCTTATGACACATCGACCAGACGTGGCGTGCAGCCGCGAGCTGTCCGAACGTTGGTGCGCGCTCGCGCAGCGGCGTTTGGATCATCTCACCGAGCTGTTCGAGAGCGGCCGCTGGCGCCGCTACTACACCGAACGATCCCTTCTCGAGAACATCCGGGAAGCCAAGGCGGCTGTGAAGACCTGGCGAGCGCTGTCGCTCGGCGAGAGCCCGGCTCGGGAGGCTGCCGCTCCCCGCATGAATGCCGTCGTTCCGCGCCTGAATATCGAGCCCGCACCACTCCCGTCGCCGCGGCTTGACCCCGTCGTCGATGGTCGCAGGTCGGTCCGCCACCCAATCGCGGTCCCGCCGACGATCGACACCGTTTTCGCCGAATCCGATATCGTGGTCCCGGAGCAGATGGTCGCGCCCGAGCCTGCGCCGAGCGCTCTGCGGATCGACATGGCGCTCGAGCAGGCCTTGAGCGTCGGGATCAAGGCCGATGTCGGTCCGCGGCTGCTCGATCTCGACGAGATCGAGCGCCGTTATCCGGCGCTGCGCCACGCGCTCTGAGCGCGTCAGCGCGCAAACACGTTGCCAGCGACCATCAGCTGCGCATGACGCTCTGCGCCCTCCTGCGTCAGATCGCCCGTGACCGGCTTGATGTGATCGAGCCCGACCACTGCGCCTCGCGGCGCGCCTGAGATCATGTTGTTGCTGATCACAGCATTGCCCGCGCCGGCAACGACCGACACGCCGACGCCGGCGAGTGCATTGCGGATCACATTGTTCGAAATCACCACGTCGCGCAGATATTTGCCCCAGCCGGCGACGATCCCGAAAGACGGTGCGTTCTCGATCACGTTGCCGGTGACGGAGGCATCCGCCTCGACATAGATGCCGATGCCGGCATCGTCGTCGGGCGCGGTGCCGATCGGTCGCTTCGGGATCAGGTTGCGGATGATATTGCCCTGGACCACGGCGATGCGGCCGCCTTCGTTGAAATTGCAGACGGAGACGCCGAACGCCGCGCCGTCGACCGTGTTGCCGCTGATCACGGCGCCTTCGAACGCGAACTCGGAATAGAGGGCGACCTCGCGCACGTCGCTGATGCTGTTGCCCGTGATCTGGATGTTCGAGGCTGAGTTGCCGCGCACGGCAGAGTAATCGCAGTTTTTGATGCGATTGCCGCGCACGATCACATTGCTTGCGCGAAAGGCGTTGATGGCGTTGCCGTATTGTCCGGAGCCGCCGGGCCCTGCCTTGATGTTCTCGATCCGGTTGTCGGTCACGAGCGTGCCGTCGTCGCCAATGGCTGTGCGCAGGATCTCGATGCCGTTGTCGGAGGTCGCCACGATTGTGTTGCGCGCGACGATCAGGCCGAGCGCATCGAAGGAGACGATGCCTGTCACGGCGATGTCGGTGATGATGTTGCCGCTGATCTCGCCCGAGACCTGTTCGAGCCAGATCCCGCTGCCGCCGGCATTCCTGATCTCGCAATCGGCAATGCGGACGTCGCGTCCGCCGAGGACATGGAGCAGGCCGCGACGGGCGGGCAGGGGGATATTGCCGCCATCGAGCGTCACCCCGTTCAGGCTCATCGTGTCGGCGCCTTCGCTGAGCAGCATGGACGGACTGCCGCCGGTGAAGAGAAGTTTGCTGGCACCTCTGACGCCGATCAGCTGCGTGCCGGCCGTGAGCCGCAGCATGCCCGTGCTATAGACGCCGGGGGGCAGCGCCAGGGGCAGCTGCGCCCGCGCGGCCTCGTCGATCGCGCGCTGCAAGGCGCGCGTCTGATCGTCGGGGTGATTGGGCCGCACGCCATATTGCGTCGCGTCGCGGCCGAGCGTGGAGATCAAAGGCGCGGCGCGCGCAGGTTCGGCAGGCAGCGCCAGTGCGCCGGCTGCACCGGCCGCTGATGCGCCCAACAGACTGCGGCGATTGACGGCCATCGTGAGCGCCTCACGCAAAAGATGATGTTCAGCCATCACTTAGGCCGAAACCCTCAATCCTGATGGTAGGTCGAGCGCGCGCCCCAGCGATTGTTATCGGTAGGGTTAAATCTTCACTCAAAGGTGTCGCCTTCGGCGGAACCAATGACAGGCGCCGACATTGTTCCGACGAATCGCTCGACGAGGAGAAGGTGATGCATCTGTCCAATGAGAGCCTGCTGGTGATTCTGTTCGTCGGAATCATTGCAGGGTGGCTTGCCGGCCGCGTGATGGAAGGCGGTGGGTTCGGCTTGATCGGGGACCTGATTGTCGGTCTTCTCGGCGCATTCATTGGCAGCTGGTTATTGCCAAGGCTCGGTATTCATCTTGGTGTCGGACTTGTGTCTGCAATCCTCAACGCTTTCATCGGCGCCGTCGTTCTCCTGCTCGTGCTTCGGTTGCTCGGTGGATGGAGGTACCGGCGCCGCGGTGCCTGGTAGACCCGGGCGCGGCAGCTCAAAGCAAGTTGAGCGATGTCCTAGCTGAGCCTCGCCCGGATGGGCGAGGCCTCTTGTTATGAAGAGGGCTCATCGGTTGGGCGTATGAAATCTACGCCTCATTCCGAGCTGTGGATTCGCGTAGCTGATGCCCGCCGGGTCAGTTTCACCAGCTCCATCAGCATGGCTTCGCCGGCATCGACCAGATGCTCCAGCGTGATCCGCCCGCTGCCCTGAGAGAGAGCTGCGCCGTCGCGTGGCAGCGGGGGAATGTGGATGAAGGCGGCTAGCCGCGGACCTCCCTCGGCCTGCGTCGCCTCGATCGCGCGCCAGCTCAGGTAGTTGCACAGATAGCTGCCGGCATCGCGCGACGGCCGCGCGTCGATCCCAGTCGCGCGTGCCGCTCGCAGAAGCCTTGCCGTGTGGGGGCCGAACAGCATCGGCCCCGCGCGAGGAACGATCGACCCCTTACGCGCGAGGGTGCGATCGGCATCGGGGAAGGTGGTCGTGACTGCATTGCGGGCACGGGTCTCGATCCGAACATGCGCGGTGCGCCCGGCCAGCCCAAACATCAAAATGGCGTCGGGGCTGACGCGCGCGATCAGCTCGGGCAGCTCGCGATCGACGGTGCGATAGGTCACATGAAAGATGTGGCTGGCGAGTTCGACCCCGTCGAGCGCAGGCCGGCGCAGTGCCGCCAGCCGCTTTACCAGCGGCATGGTCGGATTGTACGGGGCACCCGGGAACGGGCCGAAGCCGGTGATGAGGATGCGAAGCTTTTGGCTCATTGCAGCATCTCCGCGAGCCGCTCGGCGGCGACTGCCGGTGCAACGTGCCCTTCCGCCACCTCGGCCTCCAGCTTCTTCACCTTGGCGCGAATAGCGGTGTCGGTGCGCAGCTTCGCCATGATCCGTTGTTCGAGCATCGACCACATCCATTTCACCTGCTGCTCGCGCCGGCGCTGCGCGAATTCGCCTGACGCCGTCATCGCCTTGCGATGATCGAGTACCTTCTGCCACAGCCCGGCAATGCCAGCGCCAGTCAATGCCGAATAGGTCACCACCGGCGGATGCCAGTGTTCGGAGCGGGGGCCGAGCAGATGTAGCGCGCCACGGTAATCCGCAGCGGTGACGTTGGCGCGCTTGATGTTGTCGCCGTCGGCCTTGTTGATCGCGATCACGTCGGCGAGCTCGACCAGACCCTTCTTGATGCCCTGCAGCTCGTCGCCGCCGCCGGGCAGCATCAACGCCAGAAAGAAATCTGTCATGTCGGACACCGCGGTTTCGGATTGCCCGATGCCGACGGTCTCGACCAGGATGACGTCGAAGCCGGCAGCCTCGCACAACAGCATCGCCTCGCGCGTCTTGGCCGCGACGCCGCCGAGCGTGCCGGAGGACGGGGAAGGGCGGATGAAGGCGTGGTCGGCATGCGACAGCCGCGCCATCCGCGTCTTGTCCCCCAGGATGGAGCCGCCGGTGCGCGCCGACGACGGATCGACCGCGAGCACCGCGACCTTGTGACCTTGCTCGATCAGATACATGCCGAGCGCGTCGATCGTGGTCGACTTGCCGACGCCCGGCGAGCCGGTGATGCCGACCCGGATGGCCTGACCTGTCTGCGGCAAGACCGCCTGAACCAACTCGCGCGCCGCGGCCTGGTGGTCGGCACGGCGGCTCTCGACCAAAGTAATCGCCCGCGCCAGCGCGGCGCGATGGCCGGCGCGGAGATCGCGGGCCAAGACGGCAATATCGGGCGACAGGACGGCTGATCGTGGGGACATGCCGCCCGTTATAGCCGATAGACGGTCATCGGCTAGTTTTCTTCCGCATCGCCTTTTGGCCGGCCGCCGCCGAAGATCCGCGTGCCTTCCGGCGTGAGATAAGGCTTGAGCGTTTCCCACGGCACGAAGGCGACGTACTCGCCTTCGGCATAGGGACCGACCGCGTAAGGCGGATAGTGGAAGGTGAGGCCGGAGCTCTTGCCGGCGTCCGTCGACGGCGCCAGTGTCACTGCGCCGATCTTCAGCAGCTTCGGCTCCAGCCCCTTGGACCAGTCGTCATTGTCGTCGCCGGCGTCCCGCTTCTTTTTCTCCGCCTTCAGCGCAGTGATCACGGCTTTCAGCATGGCCTTCATGGTCGGGCCATTGTCCGCCGTCTCAGCGAAGAACGGGCGGATGCTGATCGGTTTGTTGTCGGCCTTGTCCCAAAGGATGGTGTTCACGTCACTGTTGGGGTGGGCGCCGCGCATATCCATGTAGTCATCCCGGACCACGCTGATGTAGCGATCGGCAACATTCGAACGCACTGAATATTTGCGCTCGAACGACCATTTGCCGTCGCGGAACAGCGCGAGGTCTTGCTTGCGCTCCTTGGCCGCATCGGCCGCCTGCTTGTCGATCCACTTCCGACCTTCCGCAAGGCAATAGGCGGCAAGCGCCGGATCGGACTTGATCTCGGGATCGAGCGTCACATTGGCCTCGATCGCCTTGGTGTTGATCGTGGCGTCGGGCTTGGGCTCGACCTTGGGCTCGGCGGCCAGCGCGGGATGAAGACAGAACAGGCCGAGGAGCAGGGCGAGGCTCAATTTGACGGGAGACATGGTGACGATCGGATCCGTTGGTTGGTGATCTGTGCGATCCCGCCCGCAGCAGGTTCAATTGCCGGCATCACGCGGCTGCACCGGCCGCGCCGTGACACCAAAGAGAGCTCAGCGGCTTGAACGTCGGCTACTCCGCCGCCTCGCTGTGGCCGAGGCGGGCGTTGAGCTTATGGATCAGCTCCTCGGCGGCATCGGCGATCACGGTGCCTGGCGGGAAGATCGCCTCGGCGCCGGCTTGGTAGAGCGCGTCATAATCCTGCGGTGGCACCACGCCGCCGACAATGATCATGATGTCCTCGCGCCCCTGCTTCTTCAGCGCCGCCTTCAATTCCGGCACTGCGGTGAGATGGGCGGCGGCGAGCGATGACACGCCGAGGATATGAACATCGTTCTCGACCGCCTGGCGGGCCGCTTCGTCGGCGGTGGCGAACAAGGGCCCGATATCGACGTCGAAGCCGAGATCGGCGAAGGCCGAGGCGATCACCTTCTGGCCGCGGTCGTGGCCGTCCTGGCCGATCTTGGCGACCAGGATGCGCGGCCTGCGCCCTTCGGCCTCCTCGAACGCCTCGATCAGCGCCTGCAATTTGTCGACCTTGGCAGACATGCTCGCGGCCTCCCGCTTGTAGACGCCGGTGATGGATTTGATCTCGGCGCGGTGGCGGCCGAACACTTTCTCCAGCGCGTCGGAGATCTCGCCGACGGTGGCCTTGGCGCGCGCGGCATCGATCGCGAGGGCCAAGAGATTGCCATTGCCTTCACCGGCCGAGCGGGTCAGCGCGGCAAGCGCCGCATCGACCTCGGTCTGATTACGCTCGGATCGCAGCCGCGACAGCTTGTCGATCTGCAGCCGCCGCACCGTTGAATTGTCGACCTTGAGCACGTCGAGCGGTGGTTCGTCGGTCGGCTTGTACTTGTTGACGCCGATCACCGACTGCCGGCCGGCATCGATCCGCGCCTGCGTCCTGGCGGAGGCTTCCTCGATGCGCAGCTTCGGCACCCCGGCCTCGATCGCCTTGGCCATGCCGCCGAGCTCCTCGACCTCCTGGATGTGGCCCCAGGCCTTGGCCGCGAGATCCTGCGTGAGCCGCTCGACATAGTACGAGCCGCCCCAGGGATCGATGATGCGGGTGGTGCCGCTCTCCTGCTGCAGGAACAATTGCGTGTTGCGGGCGATGCGGGCGGAGAAATCCGTGGGCAGCGCCAAAGCTTCGTCGAGCGCATTGGTGTGCAACGACTGAGTATGGCCTTGCGTGGCCGCCATGGCCTCGATCGCGGTCCGCACCACGTTGTTGTAGACGTCCTGCGCGGTCAGCGACCAGCCGGAGGTCTGGCTGTGGGTGCGCAGCGACAGCGAGCGCGGGTCCTTCGGATTGAACGGCTTCAGAAGCTTGGCCCAGAGCAGGCGCGCCGCGCGCAGCTTCGCCACCTCCATGAAGAAGTTCATGCCGATCGCCCAGAAGAACGACAGCCGCGGTGCGAAGCGGTCGATGTCGAGGCCGGCGGCGATGCCGGCGCGCAAATATTCGACGCCGTCGGCCAGCGTGTAGGCGAGCTCGAGGTCCTGTGTCGCGCCGGCCTCCTGCATGTGGTAGCCGGAAATGGAAATCGAATTGAACTTCGGCATCCGCTGCGAGGTGAAGGCGAAGATGTCGGAGATGATCCGCATCGAAGGCGACGGCGGATAGATGTAGGTGTTGCGCACCATGAACTCTTTCAGAATATCGTTCTGAATGGTGCCCGACAGCTTTTCCGGCGGCACGCCCTGTTCCTCGGCGGCAACGACGTAGAGCGCGAGAACCGGCAGCACCGCGCCGTTCATGGTCATCGACACGCTCATCTGGTCGAGCGGAATGCCGGAGAACAGCGTGCGCATGTCGTAGATGGAATCGATCGCAACGCCGGCCATGCCGACGTCACCGGCGACGCGCGGATGGTCGGAATCATAGCCGCGATGGGTGGCGAGGTCGAAGGCGACCGACAGGCCCTTTTGCCCGGCCGCGAGATTGCGCCGGTAGAACGCGTTGGAATCCTCCGCCGTAGAGAAGCCGGCATATTGCCGGACCGTCCAGGGCTGGTTGACATACATCGTCGGGTAGGGGCCGCGCAGGTAGGGCGCGATGCCCGGCCAGGTGTCGAGGAAATCGATGCCGGCGAGATCGGCCTCGCCATAAGCCGGCTTCACCAGGATGCCTTCCGGCGTGAGCCAGGGGTCGGCAGCGCCAGGGGGCACCGGGACGGCCGTGGGCGCGAAGGTGATATCGGCAAAGTTCGGTATCCGGCTCATTCCTGGACTTCCTCAAATCGCTTGTTGCGTGCGATCAGTTCCTGGACATTCTTCGTGTAGGCCGGATCGTCAAAGCCCTTGTTCTGCATCGCGTCCGAGAACAGCCGCGGCACGAATTCCAAGAACAGCTCAACAATCCTAAAGGCCAGGTGAAACATCAATCATGATCCGGATGCTGGTGGCTTGTGATGGTCGCCATCTTCTCGGGTCCATAATTCTGCATCGTGGTCTGGCTCGGCAGGTTGGAGATTCCGACCACCCACCCGAGCCGCGATTCGGTGCCGTATTGGCGGGTCGGGACCACGCGGTCAGGCCGGTCGAAGCTGCCGGTCATGATCTCGATGCGCGGCCCATCGATGCGCCCGAAGCCGAGCGGCGTGCCGCACGCGGCGCAGAAGAAGCGTTCGGCGATAGTCGAGGAGCGGAAGGTTCCAGGCCGACCGCGGGTCCAGGCGAAGTTCTCGCGATCGATCTCGGCAAAGGAGGCGAACGGCGCGCCGGCCGCCTTCTGGCACATCCGGCAATGACAGATGCTGACCTTGCTCGGCGTGGTCTTGAACGCGAAGCGGACGGCGCCGCATTGGCAGCCGCCGGTCAGGAGAGGCTTGGTGTCGTCGGTCATGCTCACTCCAGATGCGTATAGGCGTCCTCGAGCGTTGTCAGCGCGTCGCAGCCGGCAAAGACGAAGCCATCGACGCCAGCCGTGCGCAGCGCCGCCTCCTGCTCCCCGGGGCGGCCTGCCAGATAGATATGCCGTGCACCGGCCTCTTTGAGGGCCTTGGTGGCTGAAACAGCGGCGTCAGCGTAGACCTTGTCGGACGAGCAGAGGCAGGCCAGCGCGGCGCCGGACGCCTTGTAGGCTGTGGCCAGCGCGACCGGGTCAGATGATCCCTCGCCATTGATCGCAGCGATGCCGCCGACTTCGAAAAAGCTCTTGGCGAAAGTGGCGCGCGCGGTGAAGTCGGCGGCCGTGCCGAGATTGGCCAGGAATACGGACGGTCTGTTACCCTTGCTCTTGAGCAGGGCATCGGAGCGGTCGCGCAGCCGCTCGAACGGCTCGGCAAGCCGCAGAGGGGCAAGAGCTTGGAAGCTGATTTTCGGCGAAGCCACAGGCGCGAGCGGGACCGGCAAGGCCGCGTCCACCGCGACATCGGCTTCGTCCAGGTTGGGAAACTCGCTGGCGCCGGTCAGCACCTCGCGCCGCTTGGCAATGTTGGCGGCGCGCGCCTGACGTGTCGCGCCGACCTTGGTCTGGATCAGGCCGACCTGCAATGCAGCGAACGCGCCACCGGCCTTTTCGATCTCCTGGAACAGTGCCCAGGCGGCTTCACACAGCTCCTTGGTGAGGGCTTCGATGCCGCCGGAGCCGGCCGCGGGATCGGCGACGCGGGCGAGATTGCTCTCTTCCAGCAGGATCAGCTGGGTGTTGCGGGCCACCCGTCGCGCGAACCCATCCGGCAGGCCGAGCGCGAGCGTGTGCGGCAGCACGGTGATCGCGTTGGCGCCACCGAGGCCTGCGGAGAACACGGCGATCGTGGCGCGCAGCATGTTCACGTAGGGGTCACGCTGCGTCAGCATGCGCCAGGCGGTTTCGGCGGCGATGAACAGGGGCTTCGGCGCCAGGCCGCAAGCCTGCTCGATCCGCGCCCACAGCAGACGCAGGGCACGGAATTTCGCTGATGTGAGGAACTGGCCGGCATCGGCGCAGAGCCGAAACGACAGCGCCGCGCGGGCGTCGTCGAGCGCGACACCGGCTGCCTCCAGCGTGCGCAGATAGGCGAGCCCGAGGCTGAGCGCGAAGGCGAGCTCCTGCGCTTCCGATCCGCCGGCGTCGTGGATCGGGCGGCCATCGGCCAGCACCAGATGCCGCCTGAAGCCGCGGTCCATGAGGCTGTGCACCACCTTTGCAAACGGCCCCTCCATCTCGGACCACGCAGCGGCAGCGCTGCCGCGGACGGCAATGGTGGAAAGCGCCTGATAGTTGATGCGGAGATCGACCCCGGCGGGATCGACGTTGTGGGCTTCGATGAGGGATGCAAGCGCTTCGCCAGCGTTGCCGCGGCCGAGCACGGGATTGAGTGCGATCGAGATGCCGGCATCGAACATGACGCCTTGGAACAGCCGTTGCAGCGTTGCTGGCTCCGCATCTGCGATGCCGAAGCCGCGCGCGCCGGGGCCGCCCTGGAATTCGATCTCGAGACCGGTGGCACCGTTCTCGAGGTCGGTCAGGATCTGGGTATTGGCTTTGGCGACGTCAGGATGATCGACCCGCTGCATGATCTGCCACGGGGCTGCCGCGGAGCGGCCGGCCAGCAGGGACGCATCCTTGGCGCGGCTGTAGATCGGCTGAATGGCCAAGCCATCATAGGTCTTGCCGACGAGCTTTTCGTAAGGCGCGCCCTTCAGCACGCCGTCGACCAGCTTGCGCCACTGATCGTAGCCAGCCGGCGCGAACTCGGCGGCCAACCGCAGCTCCTCGGTTACGGATGTCATTCGGCTTAACTCTCCCGGGCGCCTGCTTCACGTTGGCCGCAAATTGCCACGCCGCGCTGGCCAAGCCAAACGGTTGTTTCGGCTCCTAAGACGGCTGGCGGGGAGCGGGCAGGCGCGTGATTCCGTCGTGCGAAACATTTGCAAGTGCGTCCCGGACGCGGCGGCCGGCGATCAGCCGGTCGGGAGCGATCTCGGCCAGCGGCACCAGCACGAAACCGCGTTCGAACAGGCGCGGGTGCGGCAAGCTCAGCTCGGGCGTGTCGATCGCGACATCGTCATAGGCGATCAGGTCGAGATCGAGCGTCCGCGGTCCCCAGCGGCTCTCCTGCGCCCGGTCGCGGCCGAAGATTTGCTCGACCTCGTGCAAGGTCGCGAGCAGCGCATGCGGATCGAGCTGCGTCTCGATCGCAAGACAGGCGTTGATGAAGGGCGGCTGCTGCGTCTCGCCCCAGGGCGGGGTGAGGTAATCGGCGGAGCGCGCCTCGAGCCGCGCCTGAGCGCGCCGGCAGATTTCGGGGATGGCGCGCTGAAAGGTCGCCTGCACATCGCCGACATTGCCGCCGAGAGCGATCAGCGCGCTCGCCATTATTTTCGTGAGCGCGTCAGCACCACGCCGACGTCCTCGAAGATCGCGGCGATCGGCGCGTGGGGCTTGTGGACGGTGACCTTGACGGCATGGATCCGCTCGAAGCTCGACAGGATCGCGTCGGCAACGGCACCGGCGGCGCGCTCCAGCAATCTGTAATTGGTGTCCTTGAAAGCGGCAGTCGCGCTTGCGACCACGTTCGAGTAGGAAACGGTATCCGCAAGCTTATCGGTTCGCGACGATTCAGACAGATCGGTGTAAAGCTCGAGGTCGATCACGAAGCGCTGTCCGACTTCGTTCTCATGCTCCAGCACCCCGTGACGGGCGTGGACCAGAATCCCCTTGATGAAAATCGTGTCGGTCATCGTTTCATCTCAATCGCGGCGGCCACGCGCAATGCTTGTACTGTCTCGGCGACGTCATGGGCCCTGATGATCTTGGCGCCGTGCCTCGCGGCAATAAGGTGCGCCGCAAGCGATCCGCCCAGGCGCTGGTGCGGCTCCGACGGCGCGACGGAACTGATGAAGCGCTTGCGCGAGGCGCCGACCAGGATCGGCAGGCCGAAGCGGGCGAGTTCATCGAGCCGCGCCAGCATCGTCATGCTCTGCTCCGGCGTCTTGCCAAAGCCGATGCCGGGATCGAGCGCAAGATTGCCCTCGGGAATGCCGGCCTTTGCGGCAATGTCCAGCGAGCGGACGAAGAAGTCGCGCACGTCCGTCATGATGTCGATCGCGGGATCGACGGAGAGGCGGTTGTGCATCACGACGACAGGCACGTCGTGGGCGGCTACGATCTTTGCCATATCTGGATCGCGCTGCAGGCCCCAGACATCATTGGCGATCGCAGCGCCTTGCTCCAATGCAAATGCGACCACTTCGGCCTTCATGCTGTCGATGGAGACCGGCACACCGAGCGAGACGACATCTCGGAGAACAGGCTCAAGTCGCGACAGTTCCTGTTCGGCTGACACCGGCGCCGCGCCGACATAGGGGCGGGTGGATTCTGCGCCGATATCGATGATATCGGCGCCCTCGGCGATCATGCGCCTGGCCTGGTCGAGTGCGCGGTCCGGCGCGTCGAACCGACCGCCATCCGAGAACGAATCCGGCGTCACGTTGAGAATGCCCATCACGGCCGGATACGGCCGCGCCAGCCATCCGCGCAGCAGCGGATGCGCCGCTGAAGCCGGCGTCGGATGGGATTGTGGCACGGGCGCACTCATGCTGCCGCTTTGCGCGGTCGCAGCCACGGAGTCAAGGTCGGCTCGGCGTGGGCCGGTTTGGCGCGGCCTTCCGCTTCAATAACTGATCTTTGGGTCCAGTTTTCGCGCCTGTTCGATCATGTGTCCGATCGATTTTTCCGAAGGCAGGATCCGCACCAGCTTGCGCTTGGTATTGACCTCCTTGATATTCTGCGCCAGCCGCGCCGGGTTGCGATGAGCGAGCTCGCGCACCGTGGTCACGCCGGCTGCACGCACCAGCCCCACCTTGGCCTTGCCCATACCGGGAATCCGCATGTAGTCGGCGACGTTCGCCCACTCCAGCAGTTGCTGCTCGCTGATGCCGGTCTTGGCGGCCAGTGCCTTGCGGCCCTTCGGGGTGCGGGCGGCTTCGAGCAGTGCGTCGGTGGTCCGGATGCCAAGCGCCTTCAGCTTGGACGTAGCGAAGGCGGTCATGTCTTCAATCTCGGAGATAGGATATGTCATGATGTTCAATATGCGAAGGTGCTTCAGGCGAAGTGGCTCAGCCCCGGTGTGCCCACGATCGCGCCCATTCGATCGGCTTGGAGTTTGTCGCGGCGGAACTTGAAAAGTTCACCTGCAACGGCCTGCATGTTGGCGATCCAGAGATCGCGCTCATCGAGTGGATGCCGACTGTTTCGAACGCGCCCATCGCGTGGCGGCGCCGATCGACCTTCATTGCTGCAGGAATCGCGGCCTCCGCGCGCGGGATGGCGTCGATCCGCACATGAACCTGTTCCGAAGGTTCCTTCGTCGTGGCGAAAGCTGAGGATGATGCCGACGGTCTCTGCCGACGCGTCAGATACACCTCTCCCGTTGCCGATCCTTGCGGTCGGCCGCTCAACCTTGTCGTCCATCTTGCCCCGTCCTCGATCCGGCCCCCCAAGACCGGACTTCACAGCTAAGGAATTATCTTGATCGGACGACCAATGAAAGACAACACGAATGCGCGAGCCGATTCGCGATCGCGGCAAAAGTGTTGCAGCCGTGCAAGACGCGGTATGAAAGTTGCGGACAAATCGCGCGATATCTGCTCTGACCGCATGGCGGCGGAGCGCGATTGGCGGTGTGACCGTCAATTGAGGCAGTGCTGGTTTCAATGGACTTGAGATCAAGTATGATGCCAGCAGGCCGATGCCGACTGCAAACGCAAGACAGAAACGAGTGAAAGACCCGTTATAATGGCACTCTCCGGAACATCCCTGGCTGACACCGGGGACAAGATCTTCGTCGGCAAAGGGGAGCAGCCGGCCTGGTTGACGCTGGCACTTGCCAATCGGCACGGCCTGGTCACCGGCGCCACCGGCACCGGCAAGACGGTGACATTGCAGGTGATGGCGGAAGGGTTTGCGCGCGCGGGAGTTCCGGTTTTTGCAGCCGACATCAAAGGCGATCTGTCAGGGATCGCGGAGGTTGGCGAGCCCAAGGATTTCATCGTCAAGCGTGCGAGCGAACTTGGTTTGACCTATCAGCCGGACCAGTTCACGACGGTATTTTGGGACGTATTCGGCGAGCAGGGGCATCCGGTGCGCGCGACCGTCACCGAGATGGGACCTTTGCTGCTGGCGCGCATGCTCGACTTGAACGACGTGCAGGAAGGCGTGCTCAACGTCGCGTTCCGGGTCGCCGACGATAACGGGCTCACGCTGATCGACATGAAGGATCTGCGCGCGCTGCTCGACGCGATCATTCCCGAGGCGGCCAAAAAGAGTGCCGACGGCGAGGAAGATCCGCTGGCCTCGATCCGCAAGGCCGCACAGTCGTTCGGGAATGTGACGCGCGCCACGATTGGAACAATCCAGCGCCAGCTGCTGGTGCTGGAAAACCAGGGCGGCACCAAGTTCTTCGGCGAGCCTGCGCTGTCCTTGCAGGATTTCATGCGCACCGACCGCGACGGGCGCGGCATGGTCAACATCCTGGTTGCCGACAAACTGTTGCAGAACCCGCGGCTCTACGCGACCTTCCTGCTCTGGATGTTGTCCGAACTGTTCGAGGAACTCCCCGAAGTCGGCGACCTCGCCAAGCCGAAGCTCGTCTTCTTCTTCGACGAAGCGCATCTTCTGTTCAATGACGCGCCGAAGGCGCTGATGGACAAGATCGAGCAGGTGGTGCGGCTGATCCGCTCCAAAGGCGTCGGCGTCTATTTCGTGACGCAGAACCCGCTCGACGTGCCGGATCGTGTGCTCGGCCAGATGGGCAATCGCGTGCAACACGCACTGCGCGCGTTCACGCCGCGCGATCAGAAGGCTGTTGCTGCCGCCGCCCAAACCTTTCGTCCCAATCCGAAGCTCGACACCGCGCAAGTGATCATGGAACTCGGCAAGGGCGAGGCCCTGGTGTCGTTTCTTGAAGGCAACGGCACGCCCGCGATGGTCGAGCGCGTGCTGGTCCGGCCGCCGTCGGCGCGGATCGGGCCGGTCACGCCGGAGGAGCGCAAGGCGATCATGGATGCGAGCCCGGTGAAGGGCAAATATGACACCGCGATCGATGCGGAGTCCGCTTACGAAATGTTGCAGAAGCGGATCGCCGGCACGGCCGCGACCGCGGAAAGCTCATCCGGCGGCGTGCTTGGCAAGATCGGCGATATCGCCGCCACCATCTTCGGTACCAATGTCAGGCGCGGCCGGCTGTCAACCGGCCAGCTGATCGCCCGCAATATCGCCCGCTCGGTGACCGACAAAGTTGTCGGCGGTGCCGCCGCCGATCTGGGTAAAGAGGTCGGAGGTTCGCTCGGCGGCTCGATCGGCCGCTCGTTGGTACGTGGTGCGCTCGGCGGATTGCTGCGGCGATGACGATAAACATGTCTGCTGATTGCGTGACCTGCTGATGTCCAAAACTTCGTCTAGCTTGAGATGGCCGTCGCTGCGCGCGCCGGTCGACATACTCTTCTTGATTTGTTGTGTGCTGCTCGTCGGCGATGTGCTGGTCCCGGAGCTGTGGGGCCACGGCAAGAGCAAGGACTATCCACTCTGGTACTGGGCCGGCCAGCAGGTGCTCGGTGGCGCGGATCTCTATCCACAAAATCTGGCTGACTATTTCGCCTTTCTCTACCCGCCGTTCCCGGCGGTGCTGCTCGCGATTCCGGCCTGGTTCGGCAAGGTTGCGCTCTACAGCTGCCTGGCACTGCTCAACGTGGTGGCGTGGTGGATGACGGCGCAGCTCTCTCATGCGATGACCGGGTCGGGCAGGGTGCCCAATCAATGGCTGTACTTCCTGCCGGGCTTTGTGACGATCAGCTTCGTGTTCGACATGTTCGACCTCGGCCAGCCGAACCTGATGCTGCTCGCGCTGATGCTCTACGGCTTCTGGCTGATGCAGCACGCGCGGCCATATGCACGACCATGGCTCGGCGGCAGCATGTTTGCACTCGCAACTGCGATCAAAGTGTTCCCGGTCGCGGTGCTGCCGTATCTGGTCTGGCGCCGGCAATGGGCGGCAGCGGTCAGCATGATCGTGTTCACGCTGGTGTTTCTGTTCGTGGTGCCGGCGCCGGTGCGCGGCTTCCAGCACAATGTCGATGAACTGAAGACCTGGTATCAGGGCATGGTCGGCGGGAGTTCGGAGAAAGGCTTCGGCCAGCGCGACGAGCAGAACTGGTCCTGGGTCAATCAGTCGATCATCGCGGTCACGCATCGGCTGACACGCCCGGTGAACTACAACCAGGACGATCCGTCCAAGCCGGCGGCGACGATGAACGTCGTCGACATCTCCTTCAAGGAAGCCAACCTCGTCGTGCTCGCGGTGTCGCTGGCGCTGGGCCTGGGATTCCTCGCGGTGATGCCGCGCGAGAAGCGGCGCACGCCGCGCTCCGATGCCGAGGAACTCGGCATCCTGTTCTGCCTGATGACCGTAGCCTCGCCCCTGGCGCGGCAATATTATTTCATGTGGCTGTTCTTCCCGATGACGGTGTTGATGCATCGCGCCGCCTATGATCCGCGGCCGCAGGTGCGGCTCTGGACCTGGCTGGCGCTCGCGCTTTCCGGCATCCTGCTTCTCTTGTCCTTGCCGCCGTTTCCGAAGGATATCCAGGCCTGGGGCAACAATCTTGCCGCGACCGCCGTCATGGCCGGCGCGCTGGTCTGGCATATCCTGCATCCGCCTCTGCAGGAGGTCGCTGGCTCGCCGCGGCCAACGGAGCTAAAACCGGCGCAGCAATCAGCTTGAAGGAATTGGCGACCATGGCCAGCGCGCAGCTTCAATCCGTCCTCGACCGCATCGATGCCGATTTCGACAACAGCCTGGAGCGGCTGTTCGCGCTGATCCGGATCAAGTCGATCTCGGCCGATCCGGCCTTCGCTGCAGACTGCAAAGCGGCAGCGGAACATCTCGCCAAGGACCTCGCGTCCCTCGGCTTCGCAACCGAGGTCCGGCCGACCGCCGGCCATCCGGCCGTCATTGGCAAGAGCAACGGTCATGGCGGCTTGAAGCCGCAGGTGCTGTTCTACGGACATTACGACGTGCAGCCGGTCGATCCCCTCGAGCTCTGGCATCGGCCGCCGTTCGAGCCTGTGGTCACCGATCATGCCGACGGCCGCAAGATCATCGTCGCGCGCGGCGCCGAGGACGACAAGGGCCAGCTGATGACCTTCGTCGAGGCATGCCGGGCCTGGAAGGCGGTCACCGGCTCGCTGCCGCTCGATATCACCGTGATGATCGAGGGCGAGGAGGAGGTCGGCTCGAAGAATTTCGTGCCGTTCCTCGAAGCCAACAAGGACGAGTTCAAGGCCGACTACGTGCTGGTCTGCGACACCAGCATGTGGGACCCGAACACGCCCGCGATCACGGTGGCGCTGCGTGGCCTCCTCTATGAGGAGGTCAAGATCAAGGCCGCCAATCGCGACCTGCATTCCGGCGTGTTCGGCGGCGGCGCGCGCAATCCGATCCGGGTGCTGACCGAGATCCTCGGCCGCCTGTTCGACGACAACGGCCGCATTACCATCCCCGGCTTCTACGACGGGGTGAAGGATCTGCCGCCTGACGTCCTGGAGCAATGGAAGCGCCTCAATTTGACGCCGGAAAGTTTCCTGAAGCCGATCGGCCTGTCGATTCCGGCGGGCGAGAAGGATCGCCTCCTGATCGAGCAGATCTCATCGCGTCCAACCTGCGACATCAACGGCATCTGGGGCGGTTATATCGGCGAGGGCTCGAAAACGGTCATCCCCGCACACGCATCAGCCAAGGTGTCGTTCCGCCTGGTCGAGGGCCAGGACCCCGCGAAGATCCGCAAGGCGTTTCGCGAATTCGTTTCGGCCCGCATTCCCGGCGACTGCTCGGTCGAGTTCGGCGACCATTCGGCGGGCCCTGCGATCGCGCTCGATTGGAACATGAAGCCGCTCGCCGCCGCCAAGCAGGCACTGACCGACGAATGGGGCAAGGAGGCGCTGTTGATCGGCTCCGGAGCCTCGATCCCGATCGTCGCCGACTTCAAGAAGACACTCGGCCTCGACTCGCTCTTGGTCGGCTTCGGTCTCGACGACGACAACATCCATTCGCCGAACGAGAAGTACGACCTCAAGAGCTACCACAAGGGCATCCGCTCTTGGGCGCGTATCCTTGCAGCGCTGGCGGAACTGCCGCGGTAGGAGGCCCAGCAGCGCCCCAGTCGTTGCGGAACGCGGCGAAACCTCTCTTTCGCGAGCCTCCGCATAGCTATCTGACCATCTGCTCCTCTATGGCGCTCTCGGAAGTTTGCGAGGGTTCCCGCGCCGGATGTGCACGACGCATGCTAACCTCGTTGAGCCAGATCTTCCTGCTGTCATCAAGCAGTGAAGATCGTTGGCTGGACAGGAGAGTATGTCATGAAGATCGTCGTGATTGGCGGCTCGGGCCTGGTCGGATCGAAACTGGTCGCGACACTCAGGCAGCGAGGACATGATGTTGCTGCTGCTTCACCAAAGACCGGCGTCAACAGCGTGACCGGCGAAGGTCTTGCTGACGCACTCACCGGCGCCGAGATCGTGGTCGACGTTTCCAATGCTCCCAGCTGGGAGCCGGCCGCTGTGCTCGACTTCTTCCAGACGTCGAGCCGTAACCTGGTCGCTGCGGAGGCTGCGGCAGGGGTCAGGCATCACGTCGCGCTGTCGATTGTCGGCACCGACCGCACGCCGGCTATCGCCTATTTCCGTGCCAAAGTGGCGCAGGAGCAGGTGATCAAATCGTCCGGCCTGCCATATTCGATCGTTCGCGCCACGCAGTTCTTCGAGTTCCTGAGCGCGATTGCCGATGGCGGCGTCGTCGACGGCAAGATCATCGTTCCCTCGGCATTGTTTCAGCCGATCGCGACCGATGACATCGTGAGTGTGCTTGCCGAGGTCGCGACCGGTGCTCCGCTCAACGCGACGATCGACATCGCCGGTCCGGAGAAAGCGCCGTTCAACACCTTCGTGGCGCGCCGCTTGAAGGCGGCAGGGGACGCCCGTCCCGTTCTCGGCGATCCCAAGGCTTCGTACTATGGCGCGCCCATCGATGACCGTTCGCTGGTCCCGCTTGGCCCGGCACGCCTCGGTCCGACCGGTTTGGACGCATGGCTCGCGAAGGCCTCTTAGTTAGTCAGCCAGCCATTCACCCCGAGGTTCGCGGGCGCGCCCGCTCCTCCGGAATGGGCGCCACCTCGACCACGGCATTGCCTTGCGCGCGATCGCGCTCGAAGGTGAGGCGGACGCGCTGGCCGACCGGCGTCAGCCCGATCAGGTTGCGCACCTGGGTGGCGCTGCGCACCGGCACATCATTGGCCTTGACGATGATGTCGCCCTTGCGCAGGCCGGCCCGTTCCGCCGGTGAACCGGCGCCGACATCAGCGATCTGCGCGCCCTGAACATGGCCGTTGGCGGGCGCGTCGAGATCCAGCAGCGTGACGCCGATGCGGCCGCGGTCGACCCGTCCGCTCTGCACCAGCTGTTCCATCACCCGCCGCGCCATGTTGATCGGCACGGCAAAGCCGATGCCGACATTGCCGCCGCCCGGCGAGATGATCGCGGTGTTGATGCCGACCAGCTCGCCGCGCAGATTGATCAGCGCGCCGCCGGAATTGCCGGGATTGATCGCCGCGTCGGTCTGGATGAAATCCTCATAGCCTTGCTTGCCGAGGCCGGTGCGCCCGAGCGCGCTGACGAGGCCCGATGTCACGGTCTGGCCGAGACCGAACGGATTGCCGACCGCGATCACGAAGTCGCCGACCTCCAGCGCATCGCTGTCGCCAAGCGCGATCGCCTTGAGATCGCCGGGATTGCTGATCTGCAGCAGCGCAATATCGGTGGCGGGATCGCGGCCGACCAGGCGCGCTGCAAACTTGCGGCCGTCCTTGGTCCGGATCTGCACCGACGTCACGTGCTCGACGACGTGATTGGCGGTCATCACATAGCCGCGCTGGGCATCGACGATCACCCCGGAGCCGGTGGCGCTGAACTGCTTCTCGACCTGCTTGGGGACGTCGAAGAACTCGCGAAACAGCGGATCGTGATAGAGCGGATTGTCCTCGCGGAGCCGGCCTTCGACCGAGATGTTGACCACCGCCGGCGTCACCTCCTTGACCAGGGGGGCCAGGGTCGGCACCCGCCCGAGCTTCAGGTCCGGAATTTGAGCGTCGGCCGGAACCACGGACAGGCAGAGCAGGACGGCTGGCGCGATCAGCAAAGGCCGGACCCAACACAGAAGCTGCATCGTTCACCCCTCGAACAGGCTGATAAAGGATTTTTGGCGCCGATTTAGCTGGGAAAATGTCGGGGCGCGGTCAAGACCATGTTTGGCAATCGTTCTCTTGGACCGCCAAAAAATTTCGACCTCCCTCTTGAAACCGACTTCCGTTTTTCTAAGTCGCTTGTTGCCGCCGCAAGCGGCGCCGGGCGCCCTGTCGGGCCCGGCGAACTGCCTGGGCGCAGGACCGGTCCCGTACCAACCAGGTCTGGCACCGGCCTTGTGCTCCTTCGTATCCATCTTGCTCTTAGGAGGACTTGGCTATGAGGACTTATGACTTTACGCCGCTCTGGCGTTCGACCATCGGCTTCGACCGGCTGTTTGATCTGCTCGACGAGACGCAGCGCGCGGTCGAGGACCATTATCCCCCTTACAATATCGAGCGGCTCGGCGAAGACCGCTATCAGATCTCGCTGGCGCTTGCGGGCTTCAGCCCGGACGAGCTCGCCATCACGGCCGAAGCCAACGTGCTGACGGTGGAAGGCCGCAAGACCGACAAGGATGCCCGCGAATATCTCTATCAGGGCATCTCCGCGCGTCCGTTCAAGCGGCAGTTCAACCTTGCCGACTATGTGCAGGTGACGAACGCCTCTTTCGACAACGGCCTGCTGCGGATCGAGCTGGTGCGTGAGATTCCGGAAGCGATGAAGCCGCGCCGCATCGCGATCGGCGTCGCGCCGGTCGAGACCATCGTGCAGCAGAAAGCCGCTTGAGGTCCAGACGGCCTGATCCGTTCCCTCGCGGAGGCGGCCGACCGGCCGCTTCCGCATTCACAAAACTGTCTCTGCGAAAGGAGCATTGGTAGGAGACACACGACATGAACGAGCGCAGTATTTCGATCAATCTCGGCGAGGCCGCGTTTCATCCCGTCTCGCACTATGCATCCCCGGCTGCGGTACTCCGCGATGACAGACTGTCCGCCGCGGAGAAACGGCTGATCCTGTCGTCCTGGGCGTCCGACATGTACGCAATCGAGGACCAGCCGGCGCTGCGAAAGATCCCGGGAGTTCCTGAGCCGCTTCGGCTCGCCGACATCCTCGGCGCGCTGCGGCAGCTTGACGGGGAGGATCAGCCGCCGCGACCGCGGGGCGGTGCGGCGATGCGGGTCCCGTCTCCGATCAACGTGGACGCGCGGGCGGGCTCGCCGGATGGAGAGGGCGGAATGCCGGCGCACGGTCTGCGCGGTCGTCCGATCCGGCTGTCCCCCCGGGCCCGCTTCTCTCGCGAAGCCAATGTGCGACGTTATCGGAGCCTGCTCGCAACCAAGCTTGCAGATCACGAGCGGCGCTTCGTCGAACGCAGGCTTGCCGAAGAGCTGCAGAGCTGAACGCAAAGCGCCGTCGCTTTGCGCGGACCCGCACGTCCTAAGCTCGCCAAACAAAAACGCCGCCCGGAATTGGGCGGCGTTTCATTCCAAGACGTGTAGAGGGTGTGTGAATTCCAGATAGCACATTCGCGCGGCCCGGTCCAGTTACGCAGCGTTGGGCCTCTTAACTCGGCCCGTGTCCGACCGGGTAGGGGCCGTCAGCGAAACTGCGGTCGTGATAGCCCTTGCTGCCGATCGCCTGCGCCAGCGGACTGCGGAAGTCCTGGTTGGCCTCAAGCCGCGCCAAGATCGATCGGAAATCGTGGCGCGGCCGCCAGCCGAGCTCCAGGCGTGCCCTCTCGTTGACATAGACCCGGTCGACCCCAGCGAACATGGTCCAACCGCGCCGCGCATATTCCGGCTCATAGTCGGGAACATGACGTCGCACCACCTGCGGCGCGTGCCGGCGCAGCTCCGCGAGATCCTCCGCCGAGAACGGCGAGGTGGCGCTGATGATGTATTTCGCAAATCTCGCCGCTGGCGCCTGGGCCGCGGCCAGCAGGTGCGCATCCACGACATCCTCGATGTCGACGCGGCGGTACAGGAATTCGTTCACCTTCGCGTTGGCTTCAGCATAGGCGTCGCGCAGCTCGGCGTTATCGTCCGCTTCAGGAAAGAAGCGCGAGACCCGCAGCACGATGGTGGGCAGGGACTGGTTGCGCGCGAACAGCTGGCAGAGATCCTCGGCAGCGGCTTTGGTGACGCCGTAGATGTTCTTCGGAACCGGCGTGACGCTTTCGGTCACCCAGGCCGCTGGCTCGCTGGCCGGCGGAATCAAGGCGTCGCCGAACACGCTCGTGGTGCTGGTGTAGATGAAGGCCGTGACGCCGGCGGCCGCCGCCTCTTCGAGCAGGTTCAGCGTGCCGGTGATGTTGACGTTGACGAAGGCCTGGCGGCTGTGGGTCGCCACATGCGGCTTATGCAAGGTTGCGGCGTGGAAGACGGTGGCGACGCCCTGCATCGATCGGCGCACGAAGTCGCGATCGGCAATCGAGCCGACCCGATCCGTGAAGGCGCCAGGCAGGATGTCGATTCCGAGCACGTCGCAATTGCGCGCCTGCAGCGTGCGGACGAGCGCCTCGCCGAGATGGCCGGAGCTGCCGGTCACCAGATACGTCATGGTTCACTCCGTCGCGACCAGCGCACGACCTCCGGCCGGTTGATTTTGGTCAACGCGCACCTTCGTGCGGTCATTAGCCTGCGATGCGGCATGCGGCGTACACGCACATGGTTCGATCCGCAAGGATCTCGCCGCCTGGTCGCGCAGAACGGGCAAGAGGGCGCTCGAACGGAGTAATGACAAATGGCCTATCAAACCATCAACCCGTACACGGGTGAGACGCTTGCCTCCTTTCCGGATGCGACCGATGATGACGTGCGAGCCGCGATCAGCAGTGCGCATGCGGCGTTTCTCAGTTGGCGGCAGACGTCGTTTGGCGAGCGCGGCCGTATCCTTCAGAAGGCGGCCGATCTTCTGCGGCGTGACAGCGACGCCTACGCAAAGCTGCTGACGCTGGAAATGGGCAAGCTGTTCGGCGAAGCCAAGGCCGAGGTCGAGCTCTCCGCCAAGATCTTCGAATATTATGTCCGCCACGCCGAGGCGCTGCTCGCGCCGGAAAAGCTGCCGGTGTTCGATGCGGCCGAAGGCGATGCCGTTCTCGTGCATGAACCGCTTGGTGTCCTGCTGGCGATCGAGCCCTGGAATTTTCCCTACTACCAGATCGCCCGCATCCTGGCGCCGCAGCTTTCGGCCGGCAACACGCTGCTCCTGAAACATGCCTCCAACGTGCCGCAATCTGCGGCCGCCTTCGAGCGACTGATGGCGGAGGCGGGGTTGCCGCAGGGCGCGTTCAGGAATCTCTATGCCACCCGGTCGCAGATCGAGCTGATTCTCAACGACGATCGGGTCCACGGGGTCGCGCTGACAGGCTCCGAGGCTGCGGGTTCACTCGTTGCGGCACACGCGGGCAAGGCGCTCAAGAAATCGACCATGGAGCTTGGCGGTGCCGACGCCTTCATCGTGTTGGCAGATGCGGAGCTCGACAAGACCACGAAGTGGGCGGTGTTCGGTCGCCACTGGAACGGCGGTCAGGTCTGCGTTTCGTCGAAGCGCATGATTGTCGTTGATCCGGTCTATGACGAGTTCCTCACACGCTACCGCAAGGGCGTCGCGGGCCTGGTTGCTGGCGACCCGTTCGACCTCAAGACGAGCTTGGCGCCGCTGTCGTCGCAGGGGGCTGCCGACGAGGTGAGGGAGAAAATCCGCGAGGCCGTGAAGCTGGGCGCAAAAGCAGAGGAGGTCGGACCGCCGGTGCCGAACCGGGGCGCCTTCGTACAGCCGACGATCCTGACGGAGGTCCGCGAGGACAATCCAGCACGCTACTGGGAGTTCTTCGGGCCGGTGTCGATGCTGTTCCGGGCCAAGGACGAGGACGATGCCGTGCGCATCGCCAACGATTCGCCTTTCGGCCTCGGCGGATCGGTGTTCACATCCAACACGGCTCGTGGTGCCGACGTCGCCAAGCGTATCTCGACCGGCATGGTGTTCGTGAACCATCCGACCAAGGTCGAGGCCGATCTGCCGTTCGGCGGCATCCGCAGGTCAGGCTATGGTCGTGAGCTGCTCGGGCTGGGATTGAAGGAGTTCGTCAATCACAAGCTCATCGATGTGGTTGATATCGACGCTCGCTTCTGAGGCCATTGAGGCTGACGGAGTGAAGCCCTGAATACGATGGTGACGCTGCCCGGCGGTTGTCCGTGAATTCGGACAGCCGCCTTCTTGTTGTCACGAGGACGAACTCTACGGTGCCGGGATCGACAGCAGGCTCGAGATGCTCTTGCCGCGGATGTCATACACCCGCGCAAACACGACGTCGTCGCGCTTGATTTCCACCATCACGGGCGCATTGAGACCCTTGCAGTAGAACTCGCCAAGGGTCATCGCGAAATCGGCGCCCTGGCTGTCCCAGCCGATCGTGAAATCGGGACCGAGCGCCACCTGCGCAGGCCGCTGCGGGCCGCAGACGGCGACCTTCCACTTGCGTCCCTCGAGCGGCACTTCCTGGCGCTCATCCAACTGCTCCTTCAGCCCGTCGGAGGCCTGCTTGAGCGCCAGTCCCCAGTAATCCAGCATGAAGCGGTCGTCGGCCTCGCGCACGGTTCCCGCGATGTAGTTGAAATGCGTGTATTGGTACGGATGCAGCCGGATCATCTCGGCAAGCGGCAGGAGCAGGCCGAAGCTGAACACGGCCACCGCGACCGGCTGCCAGGCCCGCCGCTGGTCAGTGCCCAGCCAATCCAGGAGCTTCGCGAAGGCGACGCCGCCGAGCAGGGCCATCGGCGGGATCACAAATACGAAATGGCGGATACCGTTGTAGAGCGCCGGACGCTTCACGATCGCGATCAGGATCGGCAGCGTCGCGGCCACCGTCAGCATCAGGAGGATGCTCTTCTTGCGGGCCGTTACATCGTCACGGGTCAATGACAGCACTGAGGTCACTGCGCCGCCCAGGAACAGGCCGAGCATCAGTTCCGGCAGCTGTAGCGCGAACAAGGTCGGCAGATATGACCACGGCATGTCCGGCACCGAAACCAGCGCGCCGTCGAACATCTCCTTCCAGGGTTTTTCGAAGAAGTGCGAGAAGTAGGTCAGCGCGCGGAACGGATTGGCCGGCTCGATGATCGACCACGGCCAGATCAGCCCCATGATGAGGTAGCCGAGGATCAAGCCGGGAAGCAGCACATAGAATGCGCGAACCAGACGGCGCGTGGCTTCGCGTAAGCCTTGCGTGCGGAACTCCTCAAGGAACAGCGGCAGGAAACCGAGGACGGCATAGACCAGCGCCAGTCCGCCCAGAATTCGCGAGCCGATCGAGAGGCCGGCGCCCATGCCCACGATCAGGATCGTGCGCGGCGAAGGGTAGGGGTATTCCTCCGCGAGCCGGACCAGCCCCATCAAGAGAACCACCATGGCGACCGCGAAGGGAGCGTCCTTCGGGTTCATGAACATGTGGCCGTAATAGATTGGGCAAAGCGCCAGCAGCAGCAGGGCCGCGAGGCCGGCCACCGCGCCGCCAATCCGGCGCGCCAATCGCCAGGTCACGGCAAGGCCGATCAGCCCCACAACAGCACCGACCAGCCGCCGCGTTTCGAACAGCTCGAGCGGAACCACCTTGTGCAGCAGGGCTGCGACCATGTCGAAGCCGCCGCCATACATATAGAGGTTGGCAAAGGAGAGCGCCGAGGTGTCCTTGAAGCCGGACGCGTACATGCGCAGCAACAGATCGGCATATTCGGCGTGCGTGTAGTCGTCCCAGCCGAGGCCGTAGTCGCGGAACGTCAAGCCGGCGACCACTGCGACCGCAGCAAGCACGAAGATCGCAAGATCGTCGCAGGTCCGTTCGACGGTGCGCCGCGCAGGCGTGTCGATGACCGAAGTCGTAATCGATGTCATGGCTGATGGTAACCCGGCGTCCCTGACGACCTGCGCGTGCAAGCTGAAGGCCTATTCCCCGGGGGGCTCCTATAGCGCGATTGTGTTTCCAAGTAATTCGTAAACGAGACATAAGACCTTCGTTGCAATGCAGCAATGGTCGGGTCCCGGTACATGTCTGCACTATTGGCACAATGACATGAACGCACGCTGAACCGCCGTGCAAAGAGGTCGGGGGTAAACCGCCGGTGGAAATCCGGGTTTGCTGTCCTGTACTTTGTGACGGTGTCGTGGCAACGGTATCTGACGGATGCGTTGTGTTGGGCGTCGCGAGTTGCTGTTTTGCTGCAAAATGTCGCGGTGTGTTGCCGAGACACAGGGTCAAAAAAGCAGGCAACCGTTGGATTCTAATGCGATTTTAGCTTAGGACTGCGATCCTGAGCCACCGCATCGAAGGGTCGGTTTGATGATGAGCGCCCTGTTGGTCGCCGGGACTGTCGCCGTGTTGGCGGGCCTCGGAGCGATCGCATACGGAATTCCGGTCAAGGAATTCAGCTTCGGCAACACGATGGTCCTTTCTGGAACCATCGCGGTCTGCACCGGGCTGCTTCTCTTCGGGCTTTCAGCCGTCCTCGGCGAATTGAAGGTGATGTCGCACCGGCTTCGTCTCCGCCTCTCGACCGACGCGGATCCCGAGGCGCTCAAGTTGCCCGGTCGGGAACGGGACGACGTCGATGTCGCGGCTGCTCCGCCGATCGAAGATCTTTGGCGGGAGGGCGGATCACCGCGCGGGCGCAGCAGCCGGGCGCTGGAGCGCCCGATGCTCCCCGAGCCGGAACCAGAGCCCGAACCGGAGCCCGTGGTCCCTGAGCTCAAGCCGAGGCGGAACCTGTTCGAGGCGGCGGCCGCGCGCAGGGAGCGCGAGCGCACTGAGAAGCGTGCCGCAGATCCGGTCATGCCTGACTTTCGCGCACCGCCCATGAGCGAGCCTCCCGCACTTCCTATGGAGGAACCCGCTTTGCCGGCATCACCGCCCAGCTTCGAGGAGACCTGGCCGCAGCAGGAGCGCATGCGTGCGCCAGAGCCAGTCTTGCCGCCTTTGCCTCCTTTGCAGCGCCGACCGGCGCGTGCGGCGCCTGCGTTCATGGAACCGCCGCCGCTGTCGCGTCCGGCCGAATCTCCCGCCGTTGCCGTCATCAAGTCCGGTGTTGTCGACGGCATGGCCTATTCGCTCTATTCGGACGGTTCGATCGAGGCGCAGATGCCTGAGGGCATGATGCGATTTGCCTCGATCGACGAGCTCCGCACGCATCTGGATCAGCGCCGCTGACCACTGGATCAGCGCCGCCCGCCAGCGGATCAACGCGGCACGGGATCAGCGTGGCCGAGCGCGGGGCCTTGCGCTCGCGCCTCTACTTGGGCAGCTAACGGTATTCCAAGAATAATGCGATACTCTTCTTGTCACGCCTTTGGTTGTCGGCCCATAATATTGCTCGCGATAAGGTAGTTTATGGGATTCGACTGCCGTGATACTTGGGCAGCGAGGCGAGGTTCCGATGACAGAGAGCGCTGGCAAAAGCTTTATCGACCTGACGGCCAGTATTGTCTCGGCCTATCTGAGCAACAATCCGACGCCGGCGGCGGAGATCCCGAACCTGATCAGCCAGGTGCACTCCGCTTTGCAGCGGGTGGCCAATGGACGGCCGGAGGGCGCGCCCGAACCGGCGAAACCGGCCGTGGCGGTGAAGAAGTCGATTCACCCCGACTATCTGGTGTGTCTGGAGGACGGCAAGCGCTTCAAATCGCTGCGGCGGCACCTGCGTACCCAGTACAACATGACGCCCGAGCAGTATCGCGAGAAATGGAACCTGCCGCCGGACTATCCGATGGTCGCGCCGAACTACGCGGTCACGCGCTCGCAGCTTGCGAAGAAAATGGGGCTGGGACAGCAGCGTCCCGAGCGGGGCAAATAGCCCTCACGAGGCCGTGGCCAGCGCCGCGCGGGCGTCGCTGCGGATGCGCTCGACCATCGACCGCAGGCCGTTGGACCGCTGCGGGGTCAGATGCTCGCGAAAGCCGAATTCGTCGAACACCGCAGGCGCGTCGATGGCCAGAATCTCACGGGGTGTGTGCCCGGAATAAAGCGTGAGCAGGATCGCGATCAGACCGCGCACGATGTGCGCGTCGCTGTCGCCGATGTAGGTCAAGATGGGTTCCTGGCCGCTGCGCCCGATGTGCTTGGATAGCCAGACCTGGCTGACGCAGCCCTGCACCTTGTTCTCGGCCGAATGCTCGGCCTCCGACATCGGGGTCAGGGTGCGGCCGAGCTCGATCACGTACCGGTAGCGGTCGTCCCAATCGTCAAGCAGTGCGAAGTTGTCGCGGATTTCGTCGATCGTCATGATGCTCGTCATTCCCGTCTAAGCCTTTATATAGGCGACCGACGGGCTGAAAGCGATACGAGTTCCGATCGCTTGGAGCATGATACGGAAAAATGCGAAGCGGTTTTCCCCCGCGACGAACGCGGAACGCGTTTGCGCGGAGATCCTGCTCAATCAAAAACCTGGAGAGTGATGGCGACCTGACCCGATCCCATCGCGGTCTAGAGCGTCGGCGACAGATGCCATTCCATGGCGAGATCATCGGCCGAGAGCGTGTCGGCCGGCGCTTCGCCTGCCGGCAGTTCCTCGATCACGGGGGCGTCGATCGAGCCGGTTCGATCGGAATAGCGCTTGTCGAGACCGGCAGGCTTTTCCGGACCGATCGGCTTCTCCGGCCCGGCCTGTTTCTCGGCCTTGTCCGTGATGATCTGATAGATCTTGCGCGCGCCTTCCTGGGCGCGGTGGCCGATCACCGTGGCGGCCTGGCCGCCGACCTCGCAGGCCTGCGGCTGCCGTTTGCAGAACTGGCTCATATCCGAGACCGCCGCCGTCGCAGCCTGCACCGCTTCCTGGGCATTGATCTGCGGCAGCTTGTCGGATTCGGGCGTCTTTTCCCGCGGCAGCAGCACAAGCACCAGCCCGAGCCAGAACGCCATGCGAAGCAGAAAAAACATTTACGCGACCCCGACCGTCTCGCCTGATCCTGCGTTGGCTTCAGCGACGCGCCGGATCGGCAACTACCTCTTTTGATAAATCGCGACTGCTTGCATTGAGCTTAATTGGTTGAGAAATCGCGAAATCCTGCAGTGATTTTTCGATCAGTAAATATTTGCTTGATACGGACGCGCTTCCGGAGGCGCCGAACGCTTTTGCAACTATGCGCACACGGAAACTTTGCGTTCACCATCCCGGCCGAATGCCGCAGCCCGCAGGGGACGGGCCTTAGCGTTCGCTTAATGGGAGTCTGAGACGGTGACACGCGACGACAGGGGCCGTCCCGGCGCGTCCTCCTGCAGGACGACCGTTAGGCCGAGGCGCGAAAGCCGTGAGTGTGTTGAGTATCATCCGCGATTGTCTTGATGCCCTGTTGCATCCATCGGCTCGAACCGACGCGTTGACATGTGCGCGGCACCGCGCCTTCATCGCGCCGCGGCTGCTGGGCAGCCTGGCCGCCTTCGCGGTGTTTCCTGCTTATCTCGCCATGCGCGGCGCACCCAGTGCGCTCGAGGTCGGGGCCTTGGCGTGGCTGATCGCACCGATTCTGCTGTCCTGGTTCCTGTCGCGCACGGGTTACTACGAAGGCGCCTACGCGCTGTCGTCGCTCGCGCTGTCAGCCTTGATCATGGCCGTCGCGATCGAGACCGGTGGCATGGAATCCTTCGCCGCCGTCTGGTTGGTCGTCATTCCGATCGAGGCTTCGCTGTCGGCCTCGCGTCGGGTGGTCGTGTTCGCAGCTTTGCTTGCGCTCGGCTGTGCCGCCGCGCTGATCCTGATCGGCGATTTCGGCTGGCTGCCACCTCCTGAAAGCAGCCCTGCGCTCCGTGTCAGCTTGATGGGCGTCGGTGTGGCTTCGGCCACTCTCTATGCCTCGGTTATCGCCTTTGCCGCCGATGCGCTGGCGCGCACCAGCGTTACGCTGCTGTCGAGAGAAGAGGAGCGCTATCGCCTGCTCGCGCGCAACATGAGCGACGTGATCTCGCGGCACCGTCGCAACGGCGCGGTGATGTTCATCTCGCCGGCCGCGGAGTCTCTGCTTGGTGTGCCGGCGGCACAGCTTCACGAGCATGGCCTGTTCGAGCGCGTTCATGTCGCCGATCGTCCGGCCTATCTGACCGCATTGTCGGATGCGGCGCGAGGCACCGAAGTCGGCGTCGAGTTCAGGCTGCGGCGGGACACGCCGGAGGATGTGTGCGGCTCAACGCATGCCGTCGATTTCATCTGGGTCGAGATGCGCTGCCGGCCGCTTGACCGGGCGGGCTCGTCGAGCCTGGGCTCCGATGCCGAGGTCGTGGCTGTCATGCGCGACGTGACCGACCGCAAGCTGCAGGAACAGGCCTTGGACTTGGCGCGCAGTGCGGCCGAGCAGGCGGATGCGGCCAAGACGCGCTTCCTCGCGACGATGAGCCATGAGCTACGCACGCCCTTGAACGCGATCATCGGCTTCTCCGAAATGCTGATGCAGGAGCAGGCCTTGATGCTGAACGCCGGCCGCCGTCGCGAATATTCTCAGCTGATCAACGATTCCGGCCAGCATCTGCTCTCGGTCGTGAACGGCATTCTCGACATGTCCAAGATGGAATCGGGCAATTTCGAGATTGCACCCGAGCCGTTCGCACCGCGTGCGGCCCTGCTCAATTGCTGCAACCTTCTGGCGTTGCGCGCCCGTGAGAACGGCGTCGATCTGTCGGCCGACGCGCCGCAGGATCTGCCTGACGTGACCGGCGATCCGCGCGCTTTCAAGCAGATCGTGCTCAACCTCGTCTCCAACGCGATCAAGTTCACCGAGCGGGGCGGCAAGGTGACGGTCGCGGCCGCTGTGGAGGGCGTGCGACTGGTTCTGCGCGTGACCGATAACGGCGTCGGGATCGCCGCCGACGACCTCAAACGGATCGGCGATCCTTTCTTTCAGGCCGGCAAGACCTACCAGCGTCGGCACGAGGGAACCGGGCTTGGGCTTTCGATCGTGAAGAGTCTGGTGAACTTGCATGCCGGCGAAATGTCGATACAAAGCAAGCTCGACGAAGGGACCACGGTAACCGTGGCGTTGCCGCTCACCTTCGCGCTGCCGGATGGCGGCAAGATCACGACCCTGGCTCCGGCCGCGCGCACAGTGCAGTCCGGACAGGCGTTTCAGGTGAAGAAGAGTGCCTAGACGAGCTGGAGACGAGGACGAGACGCCGCGCCGTCGCAAGCGCGCCGCTGCCGTCGCGGTGGAAACCGCCGACGAGCGCGGCCTGTTGATGCGCGCGCTGCTTTACAGTCCCAAGGATCTGCTTGCGGGCCTGCTCGCCTGCGCCGCGGCGAGCGCCATCATCGTCAACGCGGTGTTCCTGCAGTCGGGGCCGCATCCGGCCCCCATGTTCGGCGCATTCGTGGCGATGCCGGTGCTGCCCGGTTCAAATCCATTGCCGCGTCCGCGCCCGACCGAGGCGGACATCTCGCCGTTCGACCCGAAGGCGATCGAAACGCGGCCATCTGAAGCAAAGACGGCCGAGACCAAGGTGGTCGATGCGAAAGTCGGGGAAGCCAAGGGGGATCAGAAATATTCCGATCCGCTGGCCGATCTCGTCAAGTCCGTGAGCGGCGGACAGGGGGCGACGGCACGGCCGCAGCCGTCTCTGGCTCAGAGCGGCAACCCGCACCGCATCGCCGCGATCCAACGTGCCTTGACCGAATACGGCTACGGGCAGCTGAAGCCCACCGGCATGGTGGGACCGGACACCCAGGCCGCGATCCAGAAATTCGAGCGCGACCGCAAGCTGCCGGTGACGGGACAGGTTTCCGATCGCATGGTGCGCGAGCTCGCGATTGTCATTGGCCATCCGATCGAATAGAGCAGGGGGCTTGTTGCGCCGCTGCCCCACTGCGCGCTGATGCGCCAATCTGAAGTTCTCCGATGCGATTGAAAACCAGCATTTGGGTCGCGGCCTATCTGCGCCGCTGCCAGGCTACAGGTGCGTTCGGCGCGGTTCGCCGGCGCGGCGCCGAGGAGGCCGGTGCTGTCTTCGTCAAAGTCGCATTGATGGATGGCACGGCCATGCTGTATGTGCCGGCGCCGCAGACCGTCTATGACGACAGCCGGCCGATCGATCGCTTTTTCGTGGCGGCCTCGGCGCAGCCGCTGCCGGAAGCTGACATCGAGGAGCGGCTCGCCAAAGAGCTTCGTTTCGATCCGGACGCCTGGATCATCGAGACCGAAGACAAGGAAGGTCGCCACTTCCTCGACATCGCCCGATGATCAGAAGGATCAGGACGAGAAAAGACCCGCTCACGGATGAAGCGGGCCTCTCAATCCGCCACGCGCCTGGTTAAGCCCGCGCGCCGGTAAAGGGAAAGCTGCCCATAAAGCCAATGCCCATCTCGCCTGCGATCGCATCGCCGGTGACCTTGCCCTTGAAATCGAGCGTCAGCGGCATCGGGCTCGTGATCGAGACCTTCCAGGCGACATCGTCACCGTTCACGGTGCCGTCGAAAATCTCGGCGGAATCGCCTTCCGCGGCCTGCGTGCCGGTCAGGGTGCCGCCGGAGCTCTGCAGGCTCAAGGTCGCGGTCCGTTCGCCCATCGGCGTGTTCAGGGTCAGATTCCAGTTGCCGTCCACAGCCATCCGATCGTTCTCCTCGCGTTGCTCCTCCGGCGCCGAGTCCTACTCTCGCTGTCCGGCTCGGGCGTCGTCCGGCCGCCGCTATAGCGCATCTTTGTCGATAAGCCCATTGCGGCGATCAGGCGCGGGCGGCGCGAATGCGGCTTGCGACGATCAGACGAAACGCGATCAGCTGGATCGCGAAAGCGGCGATCTTGGTGCCGCCGGCAACAACGGTGATGTAGAGCGCCCAGAGCTTGAGGTCGCCGGTCGCAGCCACCGCAATGGTGCCAATTCCGAGCGCGAGCATCAGCGCCGACCAGGCGTAGCCTGCGACCGTCACATATTCGGGGATCGTCTCGGCCACGATCGGAGGCACGTAGCGCAGCATCCAGCCACCCCGGAGCATGAAAATGGCGACTGCAAAATGGGCGATCGCCGGCTTTGCGAAGATGAAGCGGGGATCATGGGTGAGGAGGGTCGCGGCGCCAAGCACGACCACGAGCCCCAGGCTCGCGTAGGTCATGAAGGGCAGCGACCGGCCTTTCAGCCGTGCATGGATCACCTGCGCGATTGCGGTTGCGATCGCGACTGATGTCGCCAGCACGACGCTGTCGGTGACGAGATACACGGCGAGAAAGATCAGGGCAGAGAGAAAATCGGTCGCCAGCCTGACGAAAACGTCCTTCATCGTCGCGTCCTGTGATTGGGCTTGCCTTGCAGCTTGAGTTCCAGCACCAACATCCGTTGCTTCCGAAGCAGGCCACCCTAGCGGATGTTGCTACCAAAGAACATTGGCCAAGCTCTTGCTGTGATTAGAATGTTTGGATGTGCGGTTGGTGGCGAGGCGCCGTGGGACTTGAAGCAGAACATCAAATTTGCCGCGCAAGCCCGGTCGCCGCTTGGGCTTGATCCTTCAGGCGCCGATAGGCCGGATACCATCTGGTGAAATAAAGGGCGCTGTTGCGGGCGGCAATGGCGATCGCAAGCCCACTCCAGTAGGGCAGGCCCGGCACGTAGAGCGTCATCAGATTGCCGACGATCATCAGGGCCGCTGCCAGGGTCCAGGCTCCGGTGATGACGTAATTGGCCTGCAGGAAGCCTGGCATGGCGGCGGTTTCCGCAGGCACCGACTCGATCGCATATTGCAGCGTGAACGGCGTCCGCAGCAGCATCGAGCCGAGCGAAAGCGCGAAGATGCCGCCGTCGACAGCGAGGCGCACGGTCGAGGAGCTGATCGCAGGATCGATCCAAGCGGCGTAGCAGGCGAGGGCCGTGAAGAGAACCGCCGATCCCGCGCCCAGGATCTTGATCGAGCGGCCGCGGCTGGCGTCGAGCGCCACCACGGCAAAGCAAAGGACCGCGCCCACCGCGAGGCTGAGCGTCGCGGACGCGACCATCAGCAGCGCGGCGTAGACGCCGTAGGGCGCAAGGATCAGGAAAATCGCCATGAATGGCTCCTCCAGAGCCAATCTTTACATTGGAAAGATAGATAGCGCCTGGTGCTGTTGATCGTCAAGTCGAATCTTGACGGTGTCAAAATAATGTGAGTGCGGGAATGGCGGCTGCCGCATAGCGCCTATGGGCGTGTGCCGGATCAATCCTTCGAGTCAGCAAACCGGGCGCGCGCAACACCCTATCTTTACAGTGTCAAAATGATGCTATATGATACCTTGATGACACGGAAGCCCGAGCCCACCAAAGCACGCAATCGCCGCAACCACACAGCTCCCGCGCGGACGCCACGGCCGCGCCGTAACGCGCGCGCAAGCGGCGCTGGAGAGGCTGTGACGCCCTATCATCATGGCGCCTTGCGGGATGCGCTCCTCGAAGCCGCCGAGCGGGTGCTGGAGCGAGACGGGCTTGCCGGGCTCACCTTGCGGGCGGTGGCCCGCGAGGCCGGCGTGTCCCATGCGGCTCCGGCGCATCATTTCGGCGATTTGACCGGGCTCGTGAGCGAGCTCGCCGCGATCGGCTTTCGCCGCTTCAATGCCGCGATGAAGGCTGCGGGTGAGGGCGCAACCACGCCCACGGACAAGGGGCCGGCGCGCGCCCGCGCCTATGTCGCCTATGCGCAGGCCAATCCCGGCATGTATGGGTTGATGTTTCGGACCGAGCGTCTGGATTATACGCGGCCCTCGCTGCACGATGCGGCAACAGCCTCTTTTGCCGGACTGGCGGGGGCTATCAGCGCCGAGCGCAATGAGCCGATTGCCGAGGAACGGCTGTCGCTGGAGCAGGCTGCGGCGATCGCGCGGGCCTGGTCGCTGGTGCATGGTTACACCATGCTGCTGCTCGAGGGCCGGCTCGGCGACATCCTGCGTCGCGCACCGGCGGGGACAACGGCCGAAACATTGTTGGATGCGATGCTGAAGACCACGATCGGCCGCCCGCATCCGTAAGCCGCAAGGTGCGAAACCTGAGCAGCCCTCATGCGTTGATGCGCATGGCACGAACTCCCCGCGCTCCCTGGAAGAAAGCAAATCCACGCAAGCGCGCCGGCAAGGCGCCGACGCATCTCTCCTCGGCCGAAAAATCGGCCGCCAAACGCAGCGCCAAGCGGGCAGGGCGGCGCTATCCCAATCTGGTGGACAACATGCGCGTCGCTGCGAAGAAGGCACGCAAGACCAAGACCAGTGGCAGGAAGCGCGCTGCGACGAAATCGTCGCCCCGTGGCCGTACTTCGACACGCTCGACCGCGCGCAAAAACAGCGCACGGAAGAGCGCGTCGGACCGTTAGTGCTGCATAGCCAGTTCGACGGCGCGCCCGCGATTGCCGACGATCTTGACCTGATCCTTGCCGCATTCGAAGCCCTGCGCGATCTGGTCGGCGGCCTGACGAGCAAGGTCATTGGCGTCAGGATTGGCTGCGGTGTCGATATAGGCGACATGGCAGACCGGGCCGGGCGACAGCCGCGTCACGATCAAAAGCGATTTGTCCCGCGGGTGCCCCGCTTTGTCCTGATCGGACTGGTCGGCGATCTGCCAGCGCTGGATCAGCGCGAACGGCTCGCTGCCGGCCATGCGCCATTCGACCCGGGGGGAGGCTGAACTGAACGGCGCGAACCAGGTCCGCGCGGCCGGCTGTCCGGCGGCTTCGCCACGATTGCGACCGGCGGAGACCGTCTCTCGCAAATCATCGACATTTACCGACACGACAAGGCCAGCCTTGCCGCGACAGATGCGCGAGGCGTGCTCGTCTGCGTCCTTCTTACCTTCCGCGCTCCAACAGTTGGCCGCGGCCGTGGTGGAGTAGGTGCTGCCGAACACAGGCTGGGCGATCGCCCTGTCCATGCAGGCGGGAACGCACATGAGCGCGGCAAAGGACGCGTTCAAGGCTACAAAAGCGGCTGATGGCTTGCGACGGTTTCTCATGGCCTGCTTGAGACCTCCAACTTTTGTCTTTTGTTCGACGTGCTCAAGTTGGGGACGAGGCGATAAAGCGTCCGGAAGGACCTGACTTTGCCCAGAATTTGTCTTAGAACGACGGGCTTGCGACGTCGTCACCTGCCAACACACTCCCATCATGCCTGTCATCTCGTCGAACAAACCTTACCGCATCGGCCGGTCCAAGACCGGCCTTGGCCTGTTCGCCACCAAGTCGATCAAGAAGGGTGAGAAGATCATCCGGTATTTCGGGCCACTCCTGGACACCAAGAAGGAGGAGGACGACGCGGTCGAGAACAAATATCTGTTCGAGCTCGACAAACGCTGGACCATCGACGGATCGGTCCGCGAGAACATCGCCCGCTATATCAACCATTCGTGCCGGCCGAACGCCGAATCCGACGTCAAGCCGCGCAAGAAGAAGATCTTCATCCGCGCCATCAAGAACATCGAGCCGGGCGAGGAGATCAACTACGACTACGGAACCGACTACTTCAAGGCCTACCTGAAGCCAATCGGCTGCAAATGCGAGGCTTGCGAACGGAAGCGCAAGAAGAAGCGCGCCGAGGCGCGGGCGGAGCGCATCAGGCTGAAGGAGAAGGAAGAACGCAAGGCCAAGCGCAAGGCCGAGAAGCCGGTAAAGGGTGACTCGCGCGTCAAGGCCAAGCCGAGGGTCAAGTCCACGGTCAAGACCACGACCCATGGAAAGGCCGGAACCAAGCCGACAACCAAAGCCAGGCGCGGCCTCAACAGCGGCGTCAGACGGAGCAAGGCGCCCTCACTCAACGAACAGGCCCAGGCGGCCTGATCCAGGGGGCCGCAGCGCCCGAGGTCGGCGACGCACGCGTCGCCATGCTCTCGTCACTGCGCTCTCGTCAGGGCGCCTTGACGAAGCCGAGCGTTGTCCAGGTCACGCCGGCGGCCTGGTTTCTCGCGTCTCTCGAAATGGCATGTTCGTTGAAGACGAGCGTCATGTTTTGCAATCCCGCCAGTGCGATGATTTCGTCGTCTGCGACCTCGAACATGCGCCGGCCCGGCGGCACCGGCCCGTGACGCAAACGCATGATCAGGCGGCCGCCGGCCGTAATTCGGCTCGCAATGTTCGGCATCGCCTGCGCGCGCTGGTCGGCATCGAGATGCATGAACACGGCCGTCAGCATCACCAGATCGAAGCTCTCTGCTCGCGCGCGTAGCACCGCAAGTTCCGGCAGGCTGTCGTCGATCCAGGTAATGGCTGGTGAGGGATGCAGCGCCATCGCCCGCAGCCGCAATGTGTCGGTCGGCTCGACCGCGACCACCTGATGGCCCAGTCCAGCCAGCCAGGCGCCATCGCGGCCGGTGCCCGCGCCGATGTCCAGCACACGGGCCGGGGGCTTCGGCATGAGGTGCAGCACGGCACGATGCAGATCCTGCGCGGGATGGCTTTCGTAGCGGACGAAGAGATCGTCCGCCTCCTCGGCATAGCCCTCCGTCCCGCTCACCCGATCGGCCATGGCAATTCCTCGCGGCTGTCCCGCGGACTCTATCCCCGGAACGATGCGCGCGCACCGCCGAAATCATGATCATCCCCGCGGTTCGCGGCCTTCGTGTTCAGCGCAGCCATGATTGCAGACGACGAGACAGACGTCGCGCTCGCAACGTCTTGACCGCTCTGGTCTCGAAGGCCTGGACATGCGCAAATACGAGGCTGCCGGTCGCCGCAACCAATGGCTCCGGCATGTTGAGCGAGCGCGCCAACAGCCAGGTGGCAAATCCAGTCAACCATTCCAGGATCGCGGAAGCGGGACGTGCGTCGGGGCCGGCCGGCGTGCTCATACTCATCTCCTTGGATGCGAAGATGATCCGGCGGGCGAGGCAATTCGATTACCTGGTGCGTAATGGAAGCCCTGACATCAGCGTGATAGGTTTCGCAGCATGAACGCACAGGCATCTGCGGCGCGCGCCGACCGCGCCACCCCCGTTCATGTCGGCGAACATTTGCGGCAATGGCGGCAGCGGCGTCATCTCAGCCAGCTCGATCTCGCGCTGGATGCGGAGATTTCGGCCCGGCATTTGAGCTTCGTCGAAACCGGCCGCGCCGCGCCGTCGCGCGAGATGGTCCTCAAACTGGCGGAGCGATTGGACGTGCCGCTTCGAGATCGTAACGTGCTTCTGGTCGCCGCCGGCTACGCGCCGGCGTTCCCGCAACGGCCGCTCGATGATCCCGCGCTCACGGCGGCGCGTGCGGCGATCGATCTGGTCCTGAAGGCCCATGAGCCCAATCCAGCCCTGGCGGTGGACCGGCATTGGAATCTCGTCTCGGCCAACCGCATGGTGGCGGCGCTGCTCGCCGGTGTTCCGCAACGGCTCCTGGGATCGCCGGTCAACGTCCTGCGCCTTGCCTTCCATCCCGAAGGGCTGGCGCCCCGCACCGTCAATCTCGCCGAATGGTGCGGCCATCTGCTCGAACGGCTGCATCGTCAATGCGAGGCGACCGCCGATCCCGAGCTGGTCAAGCTCTATCAGGAGCTGAAGACCTATCCGATTCCGGCGCGATTAGGCCCGCCGGCAACCAATGACATCGCGATCCCCTTGCGACTGCGGCATGGCGAGGAGGTGCTGAGCTTCTTGTCGACCACCATGGTGTTCGGCACGCCCGTCGATATCACACTGTCGGAACTGGCGCTGGAGACCTTCTTTCCCGCGGATGAACTGACTGCTGCGCGGCTGCGGGAGATCGCCGCCGGCCTCTAGGCTTCGCTTGCGCTGGGCTCAAGGCGGCTTATCTTGGGCGGACCGTCGCGACCAGAGGATCCACCATGAGCACGTCACCGAGCAGCCTGAAGCCGTTGGTCATCGACATCGTCTCCGATGTCGTCTGCCCGTGGTGCTATATCGGCAAGCGTCGGATCGAGCAGGCTTTGGAGCTGGTGCCCGACGTTCCGGTCGAGGTGCATTGGCGGCCGTTCTTCCTCAATCCCTGGGTGCCGCGCGAAGGCATCAGCCGCGAGCAATATCTCACGACAAAGTTCGGCTCGGTCGAAGCCTATAAAGGTATCGCCGGTCGCGTGGTCGCGGCTGCGGAGCAGGAGGGGCTGAGCTATCGTCCCGATCAGGTCGCGCGCCAGCCTAACACGACCGATTGCCATCGCCTCATTCACTGGGCCGAAGCGATCGGCAAGGCGGCAGAAATGAAGCAGCGGCTGATGGAATTGTATTTCCGCGATGGCGGCGATCTCACCGACGTGAACGTGCTGGTGCAGGCGGCGGCCGATTGCGGGCTTGATGGTGACGATGTGCGCCGTCGCCTCGCCACCGACGGGGATGTCGCCCTGGTTTCAGCGCAGGCGCAGGAGGCGGCCGAGAAGGGCATTTCCGGCGTGCCGACCTATGTGTTCGCGCAGAAATACGCCGTCTCCGGTGCGCAGGATCCGCAAATGCTGGCCCGCGCCATCCGCCAGGTCTCGGCCGAGGTGAACGCAGAGGCGGCTGAGTAGCTGCAGCGGAAGAGGCTAGCGCGTTCGCAAGCCACGCAGGATGTGGACGCCGCGCCGAGCCACGTCGAGCGCACCGCGGCGCGCGGCGAGCGCAGCGTGGATCAGCTCCACGAGCGGATCGCGGGCGCGCAACGGCAGCAGCACATCGCCGATCACAAGCCGACCTCGCCAGATCGGATTGATCATCGGATGGTCCGGTGCGGCCGTGGAGTCGGCCGAGGCGATCGCGGGATCGGCGCAGAGATGCCGAGTGAGCGCGATTGTGAGCTGCACGCCCGGGGAGTACTTTGCGTAGCGCTCGTCGACGCCAAGCTTGAAGAAGAAGGCGCGGCTCTGATGCCGCAGCACGACGCCCGAGGCAACGGCCGTATCGCCGCTGCGCAGGGTCACGACCTCGCACTGGCTGTTGGCCGCGAGCGCAGGTGCGGCGCGGCGGATGAAGGCGGCGTCGCCTTCGTGCTGGATCAGCGCAGTGCCGCGCCGGCCTTTCCAGCCGCTGGCTTCCAGCTCCAGGAAGGCTTCCAATGCAAGCGCGACCTGACGCGGCGTGCGCGCAATATCGAAGCTGACCGGGCCGTGCTCGGCCAGCCGATGCCGTTGCCGCCGCAACTCCTTCAGCTTCTTGGGTCCCAGCGCATCGCGCAGCATGTCGTCGCCGTCACCGGTCGCGTCGAGGCATGCGCGCGAATAGGATTGTAGCACACGCGGTTTTAGACCCTCGCGCGCAAGCGCGGAGCTGATCGCCTGCATGACAGCGCCTTCGAGAGCCACGTCGCGCAGCAGCAGCGCCCGCGCGCCGGCCTGCCGGGCGGCCTGGAGGAGCTGCGTGACGGCAGGTTCCGCAAGGTCGCGATCGACCAGCGGTGTGCACAGCGTGCCATAGGGATGGCCGCTGACCAGCGCAGGCAATGGCACTTTGTACGCGCGCCGCAACGAGGTGACGGGCATCAACCCGATCAGGCGCGCGGGCGGGCCGTCGTTCCAAACGCACAGCGCCGACGTGTCGGTCCGGCCGCGCGCGGAGGCGTTCACTGCGGCTTCCCAGTCGGGGAGGTAATAGCCATTCGGCTCCAGCGCGCGATCGCAAAGTGCGCGCCAATCGCCGAGCGGGATGGTGTCCAGCTGTACGAGGCTATGCGCCGGGCCAGAGGTCAGGCGCACGGCTCGCGCATCGGCGCGCGCGTCACCGCAGGCGATCGTTCGATCGATGATCTCGGCCACGTCTTAGAATCCCCATGCAAACCACATCGGCCTTTTGGCGATGCTACCGTAAAGTTCGCAAAAGGGACTTGCAGGCTGCCGGCAATTTGAGCGGCAGTGTTAACCTTCGGTTCGCGAGGCGAGCTAGGCCTATCTGACGAGCGCGACAGGTCGGAAGGCGCCAATCAACGGCTTCTCCAGCTTTCCTTCCATGCTCTCGAGGATCTCATAGGCCTTCTCACGCGGCATCACCGGCCGGTAGCTGCGATGTTCGATCAGGGCCGCGAAGATATCCGAGATCGTCAGAATCCGCGTCAGGTCCGAGATGCTGTCGCCGTACAGCCCGTCCGGATAGCCGCTACCGTCGAGATATTCGTGGTGATGCCTCACCGCGTCGAGTGTCTCGGCCGTGATCGCGGCATTGGCCTTGAGCGCATCGTAGCCGGCGGCAGGGTGGGTCTCGATCAGAGTCCGTTCCTGGACGTTGAGGCTTCCCGGCTTATCGAGGATGGTCAGTGGAATCTTCGCCTTGCCGATATCGTGGAACATCGCGGCCATATAGAGCCGTTCGAGGTCGCTGTTCGGAACGCCGAGGCTCAAGCCGAAATCGACGGTGACGCCGGTCACCAGCAGGCAGTGCTGATAGGTGCCCTCGTGATGGCGACGAACCGTCGCAAGCCAGTCGGCGAGCCCATTTTCGGCGATGCAGTCGGCGATGCGCCTGCCGGCACGGCGGGTCTCATCGACGTCGATCTCGCTGCCGCTCAGCACGGAGCCGAACATCGATGCGATGCAGGCGGCTCCGGCAAACGCGGCCTGCCGGCCACCGTCCTGCGTGATGCTCGGTCCCAGCGACGAGGACCGCAGATCGAGGAGCTTGCCCAAGAGCTGGTTGCGGTTGGGCGTGCTGGACATCACGCTGGTGGCTCCGAGCGCATAGGCCTGAACGGTCGACAGGCGGGACTTGTGATCGGTGAGGAATATCCGCTTCGGGATGCGCGAGAGCTGATCGGAGACTTCTTTCAGCGCCGTTATGTTGGAGACGTTGCGCAGATCCGCGGCGACGACCACCGCGTCAACGCCGCGGCCGCTCATGCGAGCGTCGTCAAGCATTTCGGAGGTCAGCGAAAAGCGCTCTTCCAGCATGCCGCGGAGCACCGCCAGCTTGGCTATGTCGTCGCCCACGAGATGAACGTTCATGAAAAACCCGAAACCGCAATCATCCGCTTTTGATATTCGGCGATGAAGATGCTGAAGAATCGTTAAATTTGCGCGCGTCCTTGAATCACCCGTTGGCGGTCCGAATTAGTCGAAAAATAACGAATGACGGTCACCGCCGTCGAAAACGGTATGGTTGTAAGCCCAAATCGAAACACGTTGGATGCCGCCGGTCGAAACCGCGACGCTCCATCGGTGTATTTCATCCTATTTGGTCACCATAATGGAAGTGTAATGTTCGGATACGCAATTGTCTTCATTACCGACGCGGCGGCGATCCTTGATCTCGCCCTCGGCAATGGTGAGCCGGTAGGTCTGCGACCCCAACGGGGTGCCGGTTGCCGAGGTCAGGTCGGCTCGAACGCAGGCGGTCCACCCGTCGCCGCGGACCGCGCGGTGCGGCTCTGCGACCCGCATGTTGCGCGGATAGGATGTGGCGAGAAAGACCTTGTCCAGGTTGGCGCGGACCAGGCGTTCGACATCGGGGGCTGGCTCAGGAGGCGGCTGGTCGGGTGCTTTGGCGCGCATGAATTCTGGGAGCGACGCGTGAGGATCGGCGGCGCATCCCGTGACCGTCAACGCCACGGCCATCATCAGCACCGAACGAGATACAACTGACTGCATTGGCAACCTGGCCCACACCTCGGGCACAGAATATTCGTGATCGCGGCAAAGACCGGCCGCGGCGGATCAACATTTGCTGATCGCAGCCCGTTTCGCCCTCACGCTTTCTCTCGTGCCGGCGACAGCCGGCGAGCCGGTGATCGCCGCATGCCGCAATGAACCGGGGCAGGAATCCGCCCGACAAATGCTCAAGCGAGGATCGTCAAGGAGATCGCCATGTTCCGCCACATCCTGTATGCCGCATTGTTAGCCGGCGGATTGTTGGCCGGTGCGAGCCCGGTGAGGGCCGAAAACCGGCTGGCGCTGGTGATCGGCCAATCGGCCTATCGCGTCGTCACGGCGCTGCCAAATCCGGCCAACGACGCCAAAGCCATGGCGCAATTGTTGGGCGATGCTGGCTTCGAGGTCACCGCAGCTGCCGATCTGTCGCAGCGCGATCTCAACCGGCTGGTCGGCGATTTCGCTGCCAGGATCGCCGCGAAGGGGCCGGACACGGTTGCGCTGGTGTTCTACGCCGGCCACGGACTGCAGATTGACGGCGAGAACTATCTGATCCCGGTTGATATCGATCCGCAGCGCGAGGCGGACATTCCGCTGCAGGCGGTGCGGCTCAATGACGTGCTCAATACTTTGAACTCGGTGCCGAGCCGGATGCGCATCCTGTTGCTCGATGCTTGCCGCAACAATCCATTCCCCGCGATCAATAGCACCGCGGGCCACGGGCTTGCGCTGGTCGACACCAAGACCGGTGCGCCCGGCACATTCCTGTCCTACTCGACCTCGCCCGGCGCGGAGGCTGAGGATGGCAGCGGCGCCAACAGCCCGTATACGACTGCGCTGCTCCAGGCGGCGCGCGAGCCGGGCCTGCCGATCGAAGAGGCGTTCAAGCGGGTGCGCCTTGCCGTCAACAAGGTGACTGAAGGCCGTCAGACACCCTGGGATTCGTCCTCCCTGACGGAAGATTTCCGCTTCATCGCCACCAGCGACCCCGCTGCGGCGAACGCCGGACCACGGCCCGTCGTTGTCAAACGGACGGTGGAGGAATGGAAGCGGACGTTGCAGGGCAAGCCGACCGAACTCGCGCACGAGATGATCGTCGGTGACGGCAGCGTTGCAGCCTACGAGGCCTTCGTTGCGATTTACACCGCGCCACCCTACGGGCCGGAGGCCCGCGCCTGGCTTGATCTTCATGACAGGATGGCGGCGTGGAACGAGGCCGTGCTGATCAATACGGTCGCGTCCTATCAGGCGTTCCTCGACCGTTATCCTAATAGCGATTTGACGCCGACCGCACGCAAGCTGATCGAGCGCTTGCGCAACCGTCCTGTCCTCACGCGGGTCGCCGCTGTGAGCAGCGCGCCGGCAGTGCCGGCTGTGCAGAGTGCTCCGTCGATCGCGCCGACCAATGCGGCGATCGGGCCGACGTGTCCGTGCGCGGCTCCGCCGCCCGGAAACAAAGAGACAAAGAAGGTCGAAGAGAAGCCGACAAAGAAGCGCGACTCTGATCAGCCCAGGCGCACCGGCCGTCCTCACGTCCGCGATTTCGACGATGTCGTGGTCTATGAGCCGCCGGTTCGCCCCTATTACGGTCCGCCCGTTGGTGTGCCTCCGGTCGGCATCGGCATCGGGATTGGGATCGGCGGTGGATATGGCGGCGGTTACACGCGTGGCCCCGCGAATTTTCCTGGCCGGCGTGGCTATTAAGTGAACGGGCAGCGCGATGAAGGCGGGCGCCCGGAACGGAGGACCGCCATTTTTGAATGGCTTCAGCTTGAATGACTTCAGCCCTGCGAATTGCGATCGCGCAAATTTGCCATTGCCCCTGCTGCGGCTGCGGCTAAGTTCGTCCGCGAACGAGGCTGGAGCGTGCGATGAGAATCCTGCTGATTGCGGTGCTGGTCGGACTTGTTGCCTGGCCGGCCCAGGCGCAGATGGGTGGCAGACGCTCTCGCGGCGACGACCAGCGCAGCGGCGAGCCGAAGAAGCCTCAGATCGACGAAAAGGCCTATAAGGCGGCACTGGAGAAAATCCCCGAGCCGAAGGAAAAATATGATCCTTGGAGCGGGGCGCGGCCGACACAGCCGGACAAGAAGCAGAAGTAACCAGACAAGGACACTGCGCCTCAGGGAGCAGCCGGCCAGCCGATGCTGACCGGCGCGTCGGCCATCCAGACCTCAGTCGAACACGATCCCGATCCGCTTGTCGTGGCTCCAAACGGCGTGGCAGCGCCGGGTGAATTTGTCAGCCGGAATCACGAGCGTGAAGATCTCGGGCAGGCCGACCGGGTTCACGACTTCAACCCGGGCTCCGGTGTCCGAAATATTACGGACCATGCAATCGACGGCGCCGCCGCCGTCGAATGCGAGCCTGCCCTGTTTAAGCACCCGGTGGCGCTGGGCTATTCGTTTATCGCTTGTCGTGTCGCTCATGGCCGTTACTCGATGACTGATCGCACCGCCTTCACATCAAAATGTACCGAAAAAGTACCGCTAAACCGTTTCACCGTGATGAATGCGGTACCGTTCAGCGGCGCCGTCAGGTTCATATCGCGTTAACGACGATGCTCCCGCCTCACAGCATGGCGAATGCGCTCGAGACCATCGCGACCGGCCTGGCATCGGCTGCACTTGTCAGCGTCACGCGACCGAAGCTCATGGTCCGGCCGAGGCGCACGACCCGCGCATCGGCGAGCACGTCGGAGGAGGCCACGGCACGCATGAAATGCGTGGTCTGGTCGACCGTCGTCATCGGTCGATAGCCGCGATTGGCGGCGACCATCGCAATCACCATCGCCGTGTCCGCGAACGCCATGAGAGCCTGTCCGCAGACCACGCCATTGTCGCGGCAGAGTCGGTCGGAGAAGGGTAGGCGCAGCACCGCGCCGGGCTCTTGCCCCTCCGTGAGCACGATGCTTTCGACCGAGAGCGCAAGCTCCTTGATCCAGGGCGCGAACACGTCGTCGAGGATGCGTCGTACGGCCTCGATGCTGAAAGCGGGGCTGTCTTCTGCCATGAACGTGCGATCCTCCCGTTTTTGATGGGGTAGTCGAGACGGCGGGATCGGGCAAGGATGCCGCAGGTACTCGGCTTGAAAACGCCGGAGTTGTCACCCTATGATGCCGCTCTATGCGGGGACCGCACGCGAGAGGACGTCGCGAAGCGTGGTTGTATCTGTTTGTTTCCGTCGTCCCCGTCAGCCAGGGTCTCGGGGTGTTGCTGCACCCGATGCGGATCGGCTGACACGACGGAACCGAGTAGATCGGACGATCCCCAAGGATTGGACGCGCGCTTGGCGTCCGGGCGGGCGGTGCTATAAGACGGCCGCGTTTCAGGGAGCATGCGATGAAGAAACTTGGTTTGGCGGTCACCGTTGCAGTGCTGACGGCATGGATCGCGCCGGCAGTGGCACAAATGCCCAACATCAATCTGCTCGCCGACGGCCCGTCCAAGTCCGATGAGGAGAAGGAGGCCGATGCGGCTCGGGAGAAGGCCTACAAGGAGACCCTGAAGAAGATCCCGAATGCCCAGACCAGTTCGGATCCATGGGGCGGGGTTCGCACCACCGACACGCCAAAGACACCCGCGGTGAAGACCACGGCTGCGGCCAAGAAGAAGGGCGGCGCCAGCGCCAACTGATCGGGGCCGACGACGGCCCAGTGTCCCGCCGGGGGCGCGCGTTTGCTTCGGACTCGGATTCGCTCAGCCCTTGTCTATATTGACGGGATTGTGGCGTTGACGGAGTTCGCGAGTGAGAGAGCGTCCGCGAGACCTCGCCAGCCGAATGGCGGCCCGGCGCAAGGGGGCCGACGGCTACGTGCGCGACACTTTTACGCTGCCACGTGACGAGGCTCGCGCCAAGGCCCGCGAATACCTCACCCGCTATCCCAAGGCCGGCTATATGAGCGCCGTGGAAAGCTGGCGGGAACTGCCGGACGGCGCGATCGAATTCACGATGCGGCGGCTCCGGAGCGCCGATTGAGAGCCGGCTGCACGCACGCCTGTGCCCGCATCCCGGTCGCTATTCCTTCTCTCCCAGCAGCTTCCTTGTGTGCCGATTGATGAAGTGAAGCCGGGTGCAGGCCTTGCAGATCACGGTTTCATAGGCGCTCGGATCGCCCGGCCTAGCTTCTTCCAGCCAGTGCTGCACGTTCATCCCGGTCCGAGGACATTTGAAGATCAGATTACCCATATCCTTGTAATATCGGACAGGATCGGGCTGAACATTTTGATCTTGATCAATTGCTGCAGCGCAACCGCTTGGGTCGCCGGGGCGCTCCAGCGCTGACCGGACCACGTTCCCGGGCCAATTCTGCAAGTCGGGGGGGGGGCGGCCGCCTCAGGCGGTATCAAGCGACTCGGCAACGATTCGGATCCTGAACACCGGCTGCCGGGCTTCGTTGAGGAGCTCCATCTGCCACTCGGAATTTTCGGCAAGCTTGCGCGAGATGCTGCTCGCCATATCGGCGCAGACGGTGGTCATCTCCTTCCAGGCGGCGTTCCGGTCGGGACACTCAGTCCCATATTCGGAAACCCCCGAGTAGGAGCCGTTTCGGATACGAAAGAAATAGAGCGGCATTGCCAAAACCGGTGAGCCCCGACCGCCCCCAGGCCGTGGTTCCCATGAACGCTTAAATAAATGGAGGCGGAAACCTGGCTCAGATCAATTCCGGGAAACTACGGTCGGTTTGTTCATCTTAAGATTGTAAATTGGCCGAGCCGAATTTCCGCGTGCTTTGCCGTCATTGCGGCGGTCAGGCGGGTCGATTTTCATTCGCTTTCGGTGATCCGCAGCAATCCGTCGCCAGTCACCACGGGTCCTTCGTCGGTCACGGCGACATAACCTAATGTCACCAGCCGGTTCAGATGAGCCGGCGGCACGCTGGGGGCAGACTCGCTGACCGCGATCTCGATCAGCGATGCGAACTCTTCGGGCGTAAGCAGGGGAGGGGTGTGGACGGTCATCGTTCAACTGAAGGTCGGTTCACGCGTTGCGGGGCTGCGGGTGCCGGCCAATGCAGCCGTTGCAGCAGCTGAATGTCAATCGATGTGCGATGACCGACTGCGATGACTGACGACGATGAGATGTGCAATCCCGGATTCGCGGGTGGGATCGCAAAACCTTGCGAGCGAGGTGGCCGAGCCCCGGACCGCCGCGGACCGAGGCTCGGCGTCAACGTCGCAGCTCCCCTCGAGGGCAGTTCGGCAATGACGTTGTAACTCTAGTACGAACCGTCCGTCGAACCTTGAGTCAGGTCAAAAAGGGGGCGGCACCGGAAACACACGGATAGATTGTCAGCAGTTGTCGTTAGAAATCTTCTCCGGCGCGACGGTCAGTCGATATGCAACTTCGGTCGATCCGTCGACCACTTCGAGAAGCTCCCCGCAGAGCAGGCAGCGGATCTCGCCGGCGCTGCCGGTCTGCGATTGGAGTTCGATCCGGCGGAAGCCGGCTTTGCAGGCGGGGCAGATCACGTCGTCTGTTCGCATAGGTATTTATGCCGAGCCCCGCCTGATCGTTCCCGCTGGCGGCTGCGCACGCGCACATTTAACGACGCGAACATCTTGCGATCGTGATGCTGGTTCCGATCATCCATTCCAGGCTGCGTGGGGGTCAAAAGCCCCGGCGTTGCAGCCGGGGCTTTCTTTCGGCGCGGATGGATTCAGGGCCTTGCGCCTACGTGTGACAGCGAATGTGTGACAGTGAATGTGAGACTATGAAGGCGTGAACAAGGAGTGTGTGAGGACGAACGCGCGACGATGAGGGAGGGACAACGAGCCTGCGATCTAATGAGCCGGTGACTTAATGAGCCCGTGACTGTGAGCCGGGTGGGCAGCTTGCCACAAGCGGAACTCGCGATGCAGTGGGAACTCACAAGACCACTTTGGCAACCTTAATTCTATACCGCAACTAAAAGTTTATCGCAACCGAGTGTGATATGCGATTGCATCGCGTTGCGTGATCGCGGTCACATTCGCATGCGCCTGCTCAGTGAGTCGCGACTGCGACGAGGTCGAGCGATGTACAAGGTTATCGACACCATTCTCAATATCGGTTGCCTGCTGACAGCAACCTTCTATGTCCTGACCGTGCTGTGGGCGCAGCTTAACTGCTCGCTGATCCCGATGCTCGGTAGTCCCTGTCATGGGTCTGAGCGTGATGCCTGGATGGTCCCGCTCTTCCTGGCCCCTATCGGCGTGCCCGCGCTGATTGGACTCGCGGTGATGCTGTGGGGACCGCCCCGAGGCTGACGTTGCGACCGAGCGTCCAGGCGCGGCCGGCCGAAGGCTGATGTTCCGGCGCCGATGTTGGCTCAAGCGTCGAAGCCGCTGCACGAGATTGCACGCTTGGCACGACTGCCGGGTCTGAGAGCGGAACTCCGTTCTTGGCCGGAGAACTGCGGAGCGGTGCAGCAGCTGCCTAAAACTGCAGCGTTTGCATGCGAACAAAAGCGGAAGCGAGGCGGGAACTTCGTTCTTCTCAGGAGAACCACGGAAGCGTCAGGGGAAGCTCCTGATTACTTCGATGATGCCGACAATGGCGGGGTTGAAGGCGTCGAGATCTGCCGCGGGGATCCAGTACTCGCGATGGTCGCGGCCGCCAACCTCTTGCACCTCATAGTGTGCGAGGAAACTCCGTTTCACCTCGAAGCGCGTCACATGTCCCGCACCGCTCGCCGGCATGTTCCAGTCGCGCGCGATCTTGGTTGCGTAGTCCTCGCTCAGCACCGGATAGAAAATCGGCTGCTCCGGAAGACGCGGCGGAAAGCTTCGCATCCCGGAGGAGCGGATCAGCGCGAGCTCATCCGGGCCGACGGGGCGCCAGAGTGTGATGGTCGGTTCGTCTGCGGGCATCGGCGCGTCAGGAACGATCGGTGGTTGCAACAAGACGGGTGTGCAGAACTATCATGAATCCTGCGTGCGGTCGCGATGGACCGCGACCGTCATGGCTGCGGCTTGGCATTCGTGTCGATCTGGCAGGCTGGGCTTAGGCTCTATGGCACGAGGCCTGAGACGTGACGGTTCGTCTGCGAGGAGCCCCTCGGCTTCGTCCTGTAGGGGCAAGTGCGACGCCCCGCGCACACCTTGTGCTGTGGGCATCGTTCACTTTTCGGGGACGACGCGCAACATCAGCGGCGCCATGTTATGTTGTCGGAGGCAACTGCTGCTGCCGAGGAGATGGCCAATGGCCGGGTGGGTTATTTTCATCTTGTCAGTTGCTTCGATACCGCTCGCGACAGAGATGGCGCGCGAACGTCAGAGATCGCAGCGAACGTGGTTCTGGATCGCCTTCCTCGTCGGTCCGTTGGCGCCCCCGGTGCTTCTGGTCCTCGGAGATGCCAAGCAGCCCATGCGCGCGAATTAGAGACGCTCGCAACCTGTTTGTGTTGGCGATCGTCACAGGCCGCGACGGGGGGGGGCGAGGTCGAGAATGGCCGCGGCTCTCCGGTGAAGTTATCCGCCGCAACTCAGACGGACTTAGCGCTTTTGAGTGCGCTTTGCTTCCTCGACAACTTCCGTTGATCGTTCAAGAACCGCAAGGCTCTTGGCCAAGGTGAGGTAGGTCTCGGCCACCGTCTCAAGCTGTCGGCGCGCTGCGGGATCGGCCGCCTGCCTGGCAGCGCGTTCGTAGCGCGTCGCAAGATGAAGATATTCGGCCGGCGTCGTCATGGCCGGGCAACGAGAGCTCCTGCAGAGCGTTCCTGATGGGATCGCAAAATCAAACTCGGACACTGGCGAAAGTGAGGAGAGCCTAGCCTCTAAGAAAAGAACATATTGCGAACATAGAACAGATCGGGTACGTTGCGGGACAGATAAACCGAAGATTGCCGGCCCGTCTCGTTAACCATTTGTCCATCCCGCGAATCCCCGCCATAAGGAGCGCCAATGTCCGCCACCGCACTGCGCATCGTCGAAGGTTCTTCCATGGATAAGAGTAAGGCGCTGTCCGCAGCCCTGTCCCAGATCGAGCGCCAGTTCGGCAAGGGCTCGGTGATGAAGCTCGGCAAGAACGATCGCTCGATGGACATCGAGACGGTCTCGACCGGCTCGCTCGGGCTCGACATCGCGCTTGGGGTCGGCGGTCTGCCAAAGGGGCGCATAGTCGAGATCTACGGCCCGGAATCCTCGGGCAAGACCACCTTGGCGCTGCACACCGTTGCGGAAGCGCAGAAGAAGGGCGGCATCTGCGCCTTCATCGATGCCGAGCACGCGCTCGACCCGGTCTATGCGCGCAAGCTCGGCGTCAATATCGACGAACTCCTGATCTCCCAGCCCGACACGGGTGAGCAGGCGCTGGAAATCTGCGACACGCTGGTGCGCTCGGGGGCGGTCGACGTGTTGGTGGTCGATTCGGTCGCGGCGCTCGTGCCCAAGGCCGAGCTCGAAGGCGAGATGGGCGAATCGCTGCCGGGTCTGCAGGCGCGGTTGATGAGCCAGGCGCTGCGCAAGCTGACCGCCTCGATCAACAAATCCAACACCATGGTGATCTTCATCAACCAGATCCGGATGAAGATCGGCGTCATGTACGGCTCGCCGGAGACCACCACCGGCGGCAATGCGCTGAAGTTCTATGCCTCGGTGCGTCTCGACATCCGCCGCATCGGCGCGATCAAGGAGCGCGACGAGGTGATCGGCAACGCCACGCGCGTGAAAGTGGTGAAGAACAAGCTGGCGCCGCCGTTCAAGCAGGTCGAGTTCGACATCATGTATGGCGAGGGCGTCTCCAAGATGGGCGAGATCCTCGATCTCGGCGTCAAGGCCGGCATCGTCGAGAAGTCCGGCGCTTGGTTCTCCTATGACAGCCAGCGGCTGGGGCAGGGACGCGAGAACGCCAAGTCCTTCCTGAAGGCCAATCCTGACATGACGGCCAAGATCGAGACCGCAATCCGGCAGAACTCCGGCCTGATCGCCGAGCAGATCCTGGCCGGCAGCGCCGAGCGCGACGCGGACGGCGAAGAGCCGGCTGAAGAGTAAAGTTTACGGCGGCAGCGGGCGCCTGGGGACGTTGAGTTGCCGACGTCCCGGCGCCCGCTTGCGTGTGTATGGTGCGCCACCGAAATTCGCGTGCCTTGCGTTTGCACTCTACGCCGTATTTGGGAGGCGGGGGTGCCGTCTTCATGCGCTTCATACAGTTTGAGCTCGAATTGCTGACGCCGAACGCGCGGACGAATTGCCTGGATCCGCGCCCTCATTTCCACATCTAATATGCCGTACGCGTTGCATGGTGATGGGTCATGACGCGCCTGATCCTGACGACGGACTACATCTATTGCAGGTCAGATGCGGACGATTCGCCCGATCTGTTTCTGCATTTCGGTCACGACTTCGGCCCTCATCTGCAGCGGCTCGTGTTTGGTCATCCGCCTACAGAAGCTCAGCTCGAGGATCGCTTTGATGTCCGATCTGAACAACGACACCAAAAGCGAGGTTCACACTGGCTGGATTTCCTTCCCTCGAAACGTCTCGACCGGTTCGAGGTGCGCGGCATCGGCCTCGCCCAGCTTTGCGCATGCTCTGAAACCGTCGAGCTTTGGATCGGGCCGACTGCGAATGACCAGCTCGAGTTGATCTGGCTGCTCGACTATCTCAGGCGTCGCAGAGCCATTCCGCGGCGTCTTTCCCTTCGACCGGCCGATCCGCTGGTCGGCAGTTCCACCGAGGAGGTGGCTGCAATGGACGCTCCGCGAATTCCCATCACGTCCACGCATGTCGAGCTCGCTTCGAAAGCCTGGCAAGCCTTTCGTTCGCCGACGCCGCAAGCCTGGGTTGACCTGCTGCGGGAGGATCTGAGCGCGTTGCCACGCCTGCGCGACACCGTATTGAGGCTGTTGATTGAGTTGCCGGCCCCCGGCACCGGCCTCGGGTCGACCGAGATCGGATTGTTGGAGCTGATCTATCCCGATCCGCCGCACCGGCTCAGCGTCATCCTGAACACGCTCGTCTACTTCAACGGATACTATCGCCACACGATATTCAATGACTGGGAGACGGCTCTGTTGGCAGAGCCGCTGGCTTTCGGTCCTGAGCCTGCGATCACGGCGCTCGATCCTGAACTTCAGACTCTCGCGCTCGGGAATTTTCGGCGACGTCAGGATATCCATCGGGAAAGCCGGCCGCGGCTGACGGAATTCGGTGAAGCGGTCCTGATCGGCCGCGCGGATTTTTCCCGGCACAATCCGATCCATCGTTGGTGGGGCGGCACGGAGCTGACCAACGCCAATCTCTGGCGCTGGGACCCCGTTGCGAACGTGCTGATCGCACCTTGATCTGTCGGACAACGCGTCTGGTTGAGCGCCGCGGACCACGGCGCTCAACCGAGGGATGGATCGCAGCTTACTCCGCCGCCTCCGCATAGTCCGCCAGCGGCGGACAGGAGCAGACCAGGTTGCGGTCGCCGTAGACATTGTCGACGCGACCCACCGGGCACCAATATTTGTCGGTACGCGAGGCGCCCGCCGGGAAGCAGCCTTCGCTGCGGCGATAGGCGCGATTCCAATCATCATCGGCGACGTCGTGCACCGTGTGCGGCGCGTGCCGCAGCGGCGAGGCCTCGATCTTGAAACGGCCCTGTTCGACCTCGGCGATCTCCTTCCTGATCGCGATCATCGCGTCACAGAAACGATCGAGCTCTGCCTTTGATTCCGACTCGGTCGGCTCGATCATCAGCGTCCCCGGCACCGGGAAGCTCATGGTCGGTGCATGGAAGCCGTAATCAATCAGCCGCTTGGCGATATCGTCGACGGTCACGCCGCTGGTCTGCTTCAGCGGCCGGGGATCGACGATGCACTCATGCGCGACCCGGCCGCGCTCATTGCGATAGAGCACCGGGAAATGCGCATCCAGCCGCGCTGCGATGTAGTTGGCATTGAGGATCGCGATTTCGGTGGCGCGTTGCAGGCCCTCGCCGCCCATCAAGAGCATGTAGATGTAGGAGATGGTCAGGATCGAGGCCGAGCCGTAGGGCGCCGCCGATACCGGCCCGACTGGGCGCACGGTCGCGCCATCGGTCGCCGGATGGCCTGGCAAGAACGGCGCCAGATGTGCCTTGACGCCGATCGGACCCATACCCGGTCCGCCACCGCCGTGCGGAATGCAGAAGGTCTTGTGCAGGTTGAAATGGCTGACGTCGGCGCCGTAATCGCCGGGGCGCGCCAGCCCGACCTGCGCGTTCAGATTGGCGCCGTCGAGATAGACCTGGCCGCCATGGGCATGAACGATATCGCAGATCTCCCCGATATGCTCCTCAAACACGCCATGCGTCGAGGGATAGGTGATCATGATGGCGGCGAGATTGGCCGTGTGTTTCTCCGCTTTCGCCTTGAGATCGGCGACGTCGACGTTGCCGCCACCGTCGCAGGCGACCACCACGACCTCCATGCCGGCCATGTGGGCGGAGGCCGGATTGGTGCCGTGGGCGGAAGAGGGGATCAGGCAGACCTTGCGATGGCTCTCGCCGCGGGCGGCATGGTAGCCGCGGATCGCGAGCAGCCCGGCATATTCACCCTGGGCGCCTGAATTCGGCTGCAGCGACACCGCGTCATAACCGGAGATCCTGCACAGCCAGTCTTCGAGACGGCTGAACAGCGCGTGATAGCCGGCTGCCTGCGCGCGCGGCGCGAACGGATGCAGGCTCGAAAATTCGGGCCATGTGAGCGGGATCATCTCGGTGGTCGCGTTCAGCTTCATGGTGCAGGAGCCGAGCGGGATCATGGCGCGGTCGAGCGCAAGATCGCGGTCGGCGAGCTTGCGTAAGTAACGCAGCATCTCGGTCTCCGAGCGGTGCGCATGGAACACCGGATGGGTCAGGAAGCGGCTCTGCCGCTTCAGCCCGGCCGGCAGCGCCTCGCGGGCGTCGGCTTCGACCGCCGCATAGGACAGGCTGCCGCCGAACGCGCGCCACACCGCTTCGATGGTCTCAGGCGTCGTGGTCTCGTCCAGCGCGATGCGCAAGGCGCGATCACCGCGGCCGAGATTGATCTTCTCGTTGAGCGCGCGCGCGATGATGTCATCGCGCTTTACGCCGGCGTCGATCGAGACGGTGTCGAAGAAGGCGTCGCTGTCGGGCGTAAAGCCGAGCTTGCGCAGGCCCGCCGCGAGCACCGCGGCGCGCCGGTGCACATTGCGCGCGATCGCCGCTAGCCCCTCGGGTCCGTGATAGACCGCGTACATCGCGGCGATGACGGCGAGCAGCACCTGCGCGGTGCAGATGTTGGAGGTCGCCTTCTCGCGGCGGATGTGCTGCTCGCGGGTCTGCAGCGCCAGCCGATAGGCGGGCGCGCCGCGCGAATCCACCGACAACCCGACGATGCGGCCGGGCAGCGATCGCTTCAACGTGTCGCGCACCGCCATGTAGGCCGCGTGCGGCCCGCCATAGCCCATCGGCACGCCGAAACGTTGCGCGGACCCGATCGCAATGTCGGCGCCGAGCTCGCCAGGGGAAGCGATCAAGGTGAGCGCCAGCAGGTCGGCGGCGAGGATCGCCAGCGCGCCTTTCGCGCGCAGCTTGGCGATATCAGCGCGAGGATCGCGCAAGCGCCCGGTCGTATCCGGATATTGCAGGATGCCGCCGAACACGTCCGAGCCATCGAGATCGGTTGCGGGATCGCCGACGATCAGGCGCCAGCCGAGCGGCTCGGCGCGCGTTTTCAGCACTGCGAGGGTCTGCGGGTGAATGTTCTTGTCGACGAAGAACGCTTTCGCGCTGGCGCTCGCGGAGCGCTCGGCCAGCGCCATCGCTTCGGCCGCCGCTGTCGCCTCGTCGAGCAGCGAGGCGTTGGCAACGTCGAGCCCGGTCAGGTCGCAGATCATGGTCTGGAAGTTGAACAGCGCCTCCAGCCGGCCCTGGCTGATCTCGGGCTGATAGGGCGTATAGGCCGTGTACCAGGCTGGGTTCTCCAGGATGTTGCGCTGGATCACCGCCGGCATGATCGTGCCGGAATAGCCCTGGCCGATCAGCGAGGTGAAGACCTCGTTCTGGCTCGCGAGCCCGCGCATGTGGCTGAGCGCCTCAGTCTCGCTCAAGCTCGGGCCGATATCGAGCGGGGCGGCTTGACGGATCGACGCCGGCAGCGTCTGCGCCATCAGCTCCGACAGGCTCTTCGCGCCGATCGTCTCCAGCATCGCGGCGACATCGCGCGGCGAGGGGCCGATGTGGCGGCGGGCGAAGGTGGTGGCGGCGTCATCGAGCGGTTTGAACGGCGCGTTCATGACATGATCCTTGTTATGCCTCGTCATGCCCCGCGAAAGCGGGGCATCCAGTAAACACTGACGTCGAATTCAAGCGGAGGCAGCGCGGCGTACTGGATCGCCCAGTCAGGCCGGGCGATGACAGCGGAGTATGAGGCCGCGTTCCGCACATCACGCCGTGTGCGCCTTGTAGGCGGCTTCATCCATCAGCCCGCCCAGTTCGCCCCTGTCCGACATCTTCACCTTGAAGAACCAAGCCTTGCCCGCGGCATCGGTATTCACTAGCGCAGGCTCGTCGGCGATCGCCTGGTTCACCTCGACGACCTCGCCGGTCACAGGCGCGTAGACGTCGGAGGCGGCCTTGACCGATTCGACGACCGCCGCGGCTTCTGCCTTCTTCAAGGCCCGGCCTACCTTGGGCAACTCCACGAACACGACGTCGCCGAGCTGGGCCTGCGCGTAGTCGGTGATGCCGATGGTGGCGACATCGCCGTCGATGCTGAGCCATTCATGGTCGGAGGTGTAGAGCGTGGTCATGGGCATCCCTCAGCGCTTGCAAGGTCAACGTTTATAGGTGTTGGGAACGAAGGGCATGGCGGTGACGCGCAGGGGCAGGCGCTGTCCGCGCACATCGGCGAACAGCTGGGTATCGACCGCACAGAGCGAGGTCGGCACATAGCCCATCGCGACCGGCGCATTCAGCGTCGGACCGAAGCCGCCGGATGTGACTTTGCCGATCGGCTCACTGGAACCGGGCGCGGCGAACAGCGCTGCGCCCTCGCGCACCGGCGCGCGGCCTTCGGCTCTCAGTCCGACCCGGCGGCGCGCGGCGCCGTTCTCGAACTGCTCCAGGATCTTCTCTGCGCCGGGAAAGCCGCCCGCGCGAGCGCCGGCCTTGCGGCGTACCTTCTGCACCGACCATTCCAGCGCTGCCTCGACTGGCGTCGTCGTGGTGTCGATGTCGTGACCATAGAGACAGAGCCCGGCTTCCAGCCGCAGGCTGTCGCGGGCGCCGAGCCCGATCGGTAGTGCATCCTTGTCGGACAGCAGCGCGTCGGCGAGCTTCTCGGCCTGATCGGCGGGGACCGAGATCTCGAATCCGTCCTCGCCGGTGTAGCCGGAGCGCGAGACGTAGCAGTCGAGCCCGTCGACCACGCGCGGTCCAGCGTCCATGAACCGCATGCTTTCGACATCGGCACATAATTTAGCCAGCACGTGCGCGGCCTTGGGACCCTGCAAAGCCACAAGCGCGCGATCGGTCAGCGGTTGCACCTCGCAGACATCGGAAAGCCCGGCGCGCAACAGCGCCTCGTCGGCATCCTTGCAGGCGGCATTGACCACCAGAACCAGGTGTTCGCCGAAATTGGCGACCATCAAGTCATCTAGAATGCCGCCGGCGTCGTTGGTGAACTGGGCATAGCGCTGCCGGCCCGGGGCGATGCCGAGGATGTCCTGCGGCACCAGCCGCTCCAGCGCGAGGGCAGCGTCCGCCACCCGACCGGATTTCGGAACCAGGGCGATCTGGCCCATATGGGAGACGTCGAACAGACCGGCGGCGCTGCGGGTATGCAGGTGCTCTTTCAGCACGCCGGCTGGATATTGCACCGGCATCTCGTAGCCCGCGAACGGCACCATCTTGCCGCCGAGGCTGACATGCAGCGCGTAAAGCGGGGTGCGTTTCAAAAGGGATGAAACAGCGTCTGGTGCCGACATCGCAGGGACCCTCGAAGGTTCCCGGGACCATTCCCGGGCCAACCGATCGAAGCCCCATCTGTCGCTGTGCCTGAGAGTATTATCCCGTCGGCGGACGCAATCCGGGCGTTTGCCCGTCAGCGCCTCTTTCCAGATGCAGTTGAAGTCGCGCGGTCCTTTTGCCTGAGAGTTTCCGGGGCGGTTGCTCCTTCGGCGCCGACCTCCGAGCTCAAGAAAGCTGAAAGGCCGATCTCTCCCGACGCGGCTATCGTCAATATGTAGGAGGAAACACGAGGCGGTGCAAACTGTCAACGCAATGCGGCAGGCTTTCCACGCGCTTTCAAGCGTGTGGGCCAAGTGCATGATCCGCCAGCACAGTTCCTGGACAGGGCAGGGGTGCTTGTCTAAAAGCGTTGCGCCGAATTCCCGGACTTTTTCGATTGGATTGCTATGAGCGGCGTCAACGAGATCAGGTCGACTTTCCTCAATTTCTTCGCCGAGAACGGCCACGAGATCGTGCCGTCCTCCCCGCTCGTGCCGCGCAACGACCCGACGTTGATGTTCACTAATGCCGGCATGGTTCAGTTCAAGAACGTGTTCACCGGGGTCGAGAAGCGGCCCTACAGCCGCGCCACCACCTCGCAGAAATGCGTGCGCGCCGGCGGCAAGCACAACGACCTCGACAATGTCGGCTACACCGCCCGCCATCACACCTTCTTCGAGATGCTCGGCAATTTCTCGTTCGGCGACTATTTCAAGGACAACGCGATCGAGCTTGCCTGGAAGCTGGTCACCCGCGAGTTCGGGCTCCCGAAGGAGAAGCTCTGGGCCACCGTCTATATCGACGACGACGAGGCCTTCGACCTCTGGAGGAAGATCTCCGGCCTGCCCGAGTCCCGCATCATCCGCATCGCTGGCTCCGACAATTTCTGGCAGATGGGCGACACCGGCCCCTGCGGTCCATGCTCGGAGATCTTCTACGACCACGGCGACAAGGTCTGGGGCGGCCCGCCCGGCTCGCCGGAAGCGGACGGCGACCGCTATATCGAGATCTGGAACCTCGTGTTCATGCAATACGAGCAGTTCGAGGGCGGGGAGCGTGTCAGGCTGCCGAAGCCGTCGATCGACACCGGCGCAGGGCTGGAGCGCGTCGCCGCCGTGCTGCAGGGCAAGCACGACAATTACGACATTGACCTGTTCGTCGCGCTGATCCGGGCCATCGCCGATCTCACCAATGCCGACCCGCAGGGGCCGCAGAAGGCCTCGCTGCGCGTCATCGCCGACCATTTGCGCGCCTCGTCGTTCCTGATCTCCGACGGCGTGCTGCCGTCCAACGAGGGCCGCGGCTATGTGCTGCGCCGGATCATGCGCCGCGCCATGCGCCATGCCCAGCTGCTCGGCGCCCGCGAGCCGTTGATGCACCGCCTGGTCGGTACGCTGACCCGCGAGATGGGCCAGGCCTATCCGGAATTGATCCGTGCCGAGGCCCTGATCAAGGAGACCTTGCGGCTGGAAGAGACCCGCTTCCGCAAGACCTTGGAGCGCGGCCTTGCCATTCTCGATGAGAAGGCGGCCGGGCTGAAGCAGGGCGACATGTTCGACGGCGATACAGCCTTCACGCTCTACGACACCTATGGCTTCCCGCTCGATCTCACCCAGGACGCGCTGAAGTCGCGCGGCATCAGCGTCGACCAGGCCTCCTTCACCGATGCGATGGACCGCCAGCGCGCCAAGGCGCGTGCCGCCTGGGCCGGCTCGGGCGAGGCCGCGACCGAGACCGTCTGGTTCCCGCTGCGCGAGAAGCTCGGCGCCACCGAATTCCTGGGCTACGAGACCGAGACTGCAGAAGGTGCGGTGACCGCGCTGGTGAAGGACGGTGCCGAGGTCGACAGCCTGAGCAAGGGCGACGCCGGCGCCATCGTGCTCAACCAGACCCCGTTCTACGCCGAATCCGGCGGCCAGGTCGGCGACATCGGCGTCATGCGGGGCGATGGCGTGACGTTCCGCGTCACCGATACCCAGAAGAAGGCCGGCGACCTGTTCGTCCATCTCGGCACCGTCGAGGAGGGCACGCTCAAGCTCGGCACCGCGCTGCAGCTCGATGTCGATCATGGCCGCCGCTCCGCGATCCGCGCCAACCATTCCGCCACCCACATCCTGCACGAGGCGCTGCGCCAGGTGCTCGGCGACCACATCGCCCAGCGCGGCTCGCTGGTTTCGCCGGACCGGCTGCGCTTCGACTTCGCCCATCCGAAGCCGATCTCGCCGGACGAGCTCGCCCGGGTTGAGGACATCGCCAACGACGTCGTGCTGGAGAATTCCGAAGTCACGACCCGGCTGATGGCGCTGGACGATGCCCGCGAAGCTGGCGCCCGCGCGCTGTTCGGCGAGAAATATGGTGACGAGGTCCGCGTGGTTTCGATGGGCAACGTCGCACGTGACCACGGCAGCAACGCCCAAATCAGTAATGCAATGGGCTGGTCGGTCGAGCTCTGCGGCGGTACTCATGTCAAGCGCACCGGCGATATCGGCCTGATCTCGGTGACATCCGAGAGCGCGGTGTCCTCCGGCGTGCGCCGGATCGAGGCGCTGACCGGGCGCGGCGCGCGCAAGCACGCCAACGACACCATTGCGCTGGCCAAGTCTGCAGCGGCCGAGCTGCGCACCACCATCGATGACGTGCCGGCGCGCGTCACCGCGCTGATGGAGGAGCGCAAGAAGCTCGAGCGCGAGCTGTCGGACGCGCGCAAGAAGCTCGCGATGGGCGGCGGCGCCTCGTCCAGTGGCGCAGCCTCCGGTGTCCGCGAGCTGGCCGGCGTCAAGCTGATGGCGCGAGCGGTCGACGGCGTCGAGATGAAGGATCTCAAGAGTCTTGCCGATGAGGCCAAGAAGCAGCTCGGCTCCGGCGTGGTCGCGATCGTCGGCCGCAGCGAGGACGGCAAGGCCGGTGTCGTGGTCGGCGTCACCGCTGATCTCACCTCGCGCTTCAACGCAGTCGAGCTGGTGCGTGCGGCGTCCGAGGCGCTGGGCGGCAAGGGCGGCGGTGGCCGCCCCGACATGGCCCAGGCCGGCGGTCCCGACGGGGCCAAGGCCGACGCCGCGCTCGCCGCGATCGAGAAGGCCATGAACGGGTAGACAACGCGAGCCCTGCGATGATCGGGCACCATAAGACCCTCAACGATCCCGATCTGCGCGACCGGCTCTACGAACTGCTCGAGCACGATCATCTGCCGCTGTCGGTCGGCTCGCGCTTCGTGCGCATGGTCGTGATCGTGATCTTCGCCGACGTGCTCGCGGTCACGCTCGCCTCGGTGCCGCAGCTCGACGCGCGCTACGGGCTGGTCTTCACGGCCGTCCAGGTCATGGCGATTGCGGTGTTCGCCTTCGAGTATTTTGCCCGGCTCTGGAGTGTCGCCGGCCATACGCCGCGCAAGGCGTCCGCGCTGCGCGACCGGTTGGATTACGCCTTCTCCGCGCTCGGGATCATCGATCTCTGCGCCTTCCTGCCCGCCGCGATCGTGCTCGCGGTCGGTGATCACGCCACATTGGCGACCCTCTGCGTGCTGCCGTTCCTGAAGCTGGTGCGCTATTCCCCGGCCATGCGCTCGCTGCTCGCCGCGATCCAGGCCGAGCGGCGCACGCTGGTCGGCTGCGTCGTCATCCTCACCGGCGCGGTGCTGCTGTTTGCCTCCTTGCTCTATGCAGTCGAGCGCGACGTGCAGCCGGAGAAGTTCGGCACGCTTCCCGACGCGATGTGGTGGGCGATTGTGACGCTCGGCACGGTCGGCTATGGCGACGTGGTGCCGGTGACGACGCTCGGCAAGGCCATCACCGTGTTCGCGATCGTCGCCGGGTTCGCGATGATCGCACTGCCCGTTGCCATCATCTCCACCGCCTTCGCCGAAGAGGTGAAGCGGCGCGACTTCGTCGTCACCTGGGGCATGCTGGCGCGGGTGCCGCTATTTGCGCATCTTTCGGCCGGCGAGATCGCCGACATCATGCGGCTCTTACGCGCGCGCACCGTCGAGACCGACGAGGTGCTGGCGCGCCGCGGCGACACAGCGTCATCGATGTATTTCATCACCGCGGGCGAGGTCGAGATCGAGCTGCCGACCCAGCGCGTGCGCCTGGTCGACGGCTCCTTCTTCGGCGAGATCGCGCTGTTGCATCGGACCAGGCGCTCGGGCACCGTGAAGGCGCTGCGCAAGACGCGGCTGCTGGTGCTCGACGCGCAGGATTTTCACGCGCTGATCGAGCGGATGCCCGCGCTCGCCGCCCATGTGAAGACCATCGCGCAGGCGCGGATGGCCGACTCCGGCGACCTCGCCCCGGTCGAGCTCGCCGAAGCCAAGGCGCATGACGACCAGCCCGGCGGGTAGGGGGCAATCAGTGAGGGGGTCGTGGATCATGCAGCTTGGCTTTCTGATTGCGGCCATGTCGTCTCCGGCTTGCGAGCGACGCTCGTGATGCGTTGCAGCGCCCACCGACACGAATTCCACAAGATTAATGATCACCTTCAGCTCTTGCTTGTCATTGCCCGTAGGCACCGGGAATCCCCGCACCAGAGGATTGCATGTCGCCGAGTGTTCGAATGAAGATGCGCACGCATGTCGGCGGACGCGGCGTGCGCACCCTCGCGCATCCGCTCGGCTTTGGCGGTCCGGTCGGGGGAACACCATCCGTGGTGGCCGGCATTGTCGACCAAATGTCGGACTGGGACATCAGCAGCCCCGATCAGGCGTGCGCCTTCAATCTGAGAGTCATTCCCGGCACCGGCCCAGTCATTTTGATCCAGTACCGCACGCCGCCCTCCATGACCTGGCAATTCGGCGCGCGCAGCGCCCGCCACCCCGACCACCCTCACTGTGCGACCAAGCTGCAGACCGGCCTCGTCACCGTGCAGCCACGCGGGCCGCTCGGCACCATCAGTATCCGTCTCCGGCCGGAAGCCGCGGCTCATCTGCTCGGCGGCAGCATGCAGCCATTCCTCGATGCTCAGATCGGGCTTGACGATCTGTTCCGTCCCAGCGAGGTCTCGCTGCTTGTAGAGATGATCGCCGAGGCGCGGACCAGTGCCGAGCGGTTTGCCCGGGTCGAGCAATTCCTGCTGGCCAATCTGCATGCCTCGCGGGCCGACCCGCTGGCGTGCCGGGCCGCGGCCATGCTGCGACGGACGCCTCACCTGCGCGTCCGGCAGCTTGCCGCCCGGCTCGATGTCAGCGAGCGGAACCTGTCACGCAGGTTCGACGCAATGTTCGGCATGGGCGCAAAGCAGTTTTCCCGCATTGCCCGCCTCGAACGCGCCATGACCGTGCGGGGTCAGGGCGCAACCTGGGCCCACACCGCCTACGAGGCGGGATTCTCCGACCAGGCGCACATGATCAAAGATTTTGCCGAGATCGTGGGCGTGCCGCCCGCCGAGCTCGTGCGCCCATCCTCGCCCATGTCGGCGCCGCGCACGCCAATGAGGGGGTCTCACAACACATGAGAACGCCGACGAAGACCCCTCACCCGACCGAGGTTGTGGCAGGCGACTGAGCTGCCCTCCCCCACAAGGGGAGAGGGCACGTCGATACGCGGTCTCGAATCGCTCCGATTGTCTGGGGGGCAAAGGAAGCGTGCGAAATCGCAGATTCAGGACGTGTCCATCTGCACCTGTCAAACAGCGGGCGAGCCTCATCGCTCCCGCGGCGCTATCAGCGCCCGGGCGATGCCTGAGGCTCGAGCCCTCGAAATCGTGAGGGCGCAGGGAATGCCGGGCGCTGGCCGCACCCATGGCCCGCGTGCAACAAAGAATGCACGCGGCGGAAACCACAGGTCCAGCCGAGACGTCCCGGCATTCCCTGCACGACGGTTTACGGCTTATACGCGCTCTCCCTGGTGCGCCGGGCTTGTTGGCCACCATGTCCGCGCGAAGCAAAGCTTCGTCGCGCCCGCATGATGCTGTCGCATCAGCGCGAGGACACCAGCGTCGGGGTGTCAGGACCACACGATTTCGCCGTCCGCCGCTCTGCCAGTCGTCTGCGTCTTGAAACGCGCCCGACAGCACAGCGTCCATCGCATTGCCGGCCCAACGTATCGTGACGACGCGTACGCCCCTCATCCGGACCGGAACGGTGCGGAGCATACGCCTGATTTGCTGATTTTCAGAAGCGGTTTATTTCTACGTGGGGCTCTTGAAACCGGTGATGATCTTGAGCCGGCTCGTGAAATCAGTCGTTTGGCGCAGGAGTGTGGAAGGGGGGCTGATCGACAAAGCGTGCGCGCTTGCGCCGCGACGTCACCCGTCGGGCAAAGCGGAATGAACAAGGGCGCGCGGGTGAGGTGATTGCGATCTATCAGATAATGGCATTACCTTTCATGAGAGGAGATTATGGCTCAGCGAGCGTAGTAGGCGTAGGATGGGTTGAGCGCAGCGAAACCCATCACCTTTCTCATGACCGGGGGGCGACGAGGATGGGTTTCGCCTTCGGCTCTACCCATCCTACGAACTACGAACTGTTTGCTATGGCGGGGATCTTGGTGTGAAAGATGCGGATGGAAGCGGAAAACTATTTTGTGGGTGAGATCGTCGTGGTTCTCGCTACTGGAACGCGTGTGCCAGCCAAAGTTTCAGCTGACGAGATCTGCGGGCCCAATAATAAAGAGACTTATAGGATCACCCTCGAGCAGGGGGCTGAGATCAAAATCGCCGAGTCCCAGGTGGACTTCTTTGATGCGCTGATCAAGCTTCGGCTCGATCTGGAGAAGACCGGCACGTTGCTGTGTTGTTTCGGCGCCAGCGAGAATGTCTATCCCTCGGGGATGCAAAGATCGATGGGGCCGGCTGTCCTGGCCTACAAGATGCGATTGGGCTCGCCCACCTCACGACAGGACATTGTCAATATCTTCGAATCCGATGAGACGGTTGTGCCCGCCACAGTCGAGCAGCAGGAGGGCTTCCATCGGCGATGGGGTGATAGCCTGCAGCGGCGGTAGCTGCGCAAGCGATGGATCGAGCGCAGCGAAACCCGCCTTCCACGTGTCTCGGCTTGACGAAGATGGGTTTAGCATTCGGCTCGACCCAAGCGGCGCTTTCACATCGTGCCATTCAAAGCCCGCGTCACCGAAAAGGTGCGCGCCGGCCGCGATTTCGCGCTGCGCGGTGAGATCAGCGGCGATCCACGAGTGGCCGATGAGCCTAACTCAACTAGAAGTCGATTGACCTTGAGGACAATGGCGCCACGTTTCGAAATCGATATTATCGACTTTGCTGGGTAATGAGGCACATGCTCGGCAATGCCCCCTGCATGCAATCCACCAGGAGATGTGCATGCAGGGGGTGTGGGGGCGTGTCAGGACCGCGGTCGTGATACGGCTTTTCAGCGACCAAGCCCTTGATCCCGCATGCGTAGGATGGGTTGAGCGCAGCGAAACCCATCACCTTCCGCATGACCGGTTCGAGGAGGGGCACTCCAGTTTTTTGCGCCTTACCACGGGCTTGCCCTTTGTCGCGTCGCTCTCGTGTCCCGGACGCGGTGCAGCACGCAGTGCTGCTCCGCAGAGCCGGGACCCAATCAGGTCGGCAGAGAGAATTGAGCTCGTCCGAGGATGGTTGAGCGCAGTGAAGCCCGTCGCCTTCTGATTTGGATGGACGAAGATGGGTTTCGCCTTCGGCTCTACCTATCGTACGAACCGAAATCCTTCGCTATCCGCTGGAACGCTGCGGACGGCTGTCCATAGCTCACCAGCCTGACGTCGAGATCATATCCGCGCACAAGCTGCAGCGCGCGGTGCAGGGCATCCTCGATCCAGCTCTCGTCATTGCCGAAGGCGCCGCCGCCGAGGCTTGTCAAGAGGACGATGTTCGAGCCGCGCGTTGCATTGAGCACGGCGGCCCAGAGTGTCGCCTCATAGGCGGCTTCCAGGATCAGGCGCGCGAACCTTTCCCAATACTTCGGCGCAATGTCGCTATAGGCCACCGGGAGTGCGGAGCAGAAGGCCTGCGAGACAAGCGGCAGGGGACCTGCGGCGTCCGTCGCCTCGACGCCGGTGTGAATTCCGATCCGCAAATGGCCGCGCAAGGTGTCGATCTCGTGCGGTGCGCTGTCGTCAAGGAGCTGGGCAATGGCAGCGAGAGCCGGTCGCGCGCAGAATGCGTAGCCGTTGATCATGGACCAGAGTTGACCTGCATCTGAGGGAAGGCGGTCGCGAAGCGCCGATCCAAGATCGGCCAATGTATCGATCTGCCTGTCTTGCGTCTGGCCGCAGCGGTTATCGAGCTCGACGAAGTAGTTGCGATAGATCGTGGCGGCGCCGGCAGCGATCGCGCAGGCCGGGCCCTGGGTCGGATCGGATTGGTACATCGTCACACCATCTTCCGGCGTTCGATGAGGTCCGAACATCTCGAGCAGATTGAACTGTGATGCGACCTGGAACAACGCGCCGGCGAACTCCGGATACAGGTGCATGGCCCGGACGTCGCCGCTGATGAGGCTCACGCGCGGCCTGCCATGCCTGACAGGCCCAGTCTTGATTCGGTTGCGGAGACCGGAAAGCGCCGCGAGTTCGAGATGGCCGGTGCGGTAGCTCTTGCCATTGACGCGGGAGGTCAGTCTGCCGTTTTCGACCGCGAGCCTGGCCTTGGTCGAGCTGTAATCGGATTCCGGGAAGCCAGTCAGTCGTTCAAACCAGTCCACAACAAGGTCTCCTGAGAACGTGGGCGGGTTTGCACCCGAAGCCGCCGACAACGGCAGGCAGCAGGTACGATGATGCGCAGCTCGTCGGTCTTACGGAAACATGGCGGGGTAAGCACTCAACGACGAGGGGCCTCGCATTGCCGGTTATGGCACTCTTGCGCGATTCGTCGGCTCCGAGCGGTGTCTTGGTAGCCGACGCTGTCGGGGAAGCGGCCCTGGAAGCTGCCATCGGGGAAATGGCACCGCCAAATCCCCTGAGGATGGGCCTACGCGTGCCTAATTGCTGAGACCGGCGCGCCACACCGTGACCATACGTGTGTCTCACGCGTCACAGTTACGGAGATACCAAGGTGGAACATATAGTATGACTATATGCACCCCGCTGTGATGTGCTTAGGATCATCATCCAATCTCCAGTTGATGGATGGCTGCTTCGCGGGGCGGCGGCCGATATCGGGTGTGTGCTGGGGAGGTGGCACGTTCCAGTCGCGAAGGCTTTGAGCTGGGACGTGAGACAAGAATAGACAAAGCCTGGGGACGCTGGAAGGACCAGACGAAAATGTTGAAGAGGTCTTTGAACACCGCACGTCTGTGCGGCGTGGGGGTTGCTTTGTCTCTGCTGAGCGGCGGAGCGTATGCAGCCGATCTGCCGACGAAAGCGCCGCCTGTTCCTTATGTGTCGGCCGATGATTTCTGGACGCGGCCTTATCTGTTTGGCGATCTCGGCCGGACCAGGCTGAAGGAGATGGGCATCTCGCTGGCGCTGACGCTGGGTGACGAAGCCGTCACCAACGTGTCGGGCGGAAGCAGGAAAACCTCGGCCAACGCCGGACAGCTCTGGTTCGAAGCCAAGTTCGACATGGAGAAGCTGGCCGGCATCAAAGGCGGCATGTTCGCCTTCACCTATGTCCAGCGCTTCGGCGACAATTTGAACACCGAGGCCGGCATTCCGGCCCTGCAGCTGACCAACGAGGTCTTCGGCCGCGGCAACATCGCCCGCCTGACCGAATTCTACTGGCAGCAGAAGCTGTTCGATGATCGCCTCGTGCTCAAGGGCGGCCGTCTTCCGGTCGGTGGCGACTTCTTCTTCGGGCTGTGCGAGTTCATCAACCTGACCTTCTGCGGCGGCCAGCCCGGCAACATCCAGGGTGGCTACATCTTCAACTGGCCGGTCAGCCAGTGGGGCGGTGTCGCGCACTACAACATCACCAAGGAATTGCAGTTGTCGGTCGGCGTCTACGACGCCAATCCGCAATATCTGACGACCTCGGACGCCGGCATCTACGCGGCGCCGGGCATCCCGTCCTCGCACCCCGGCGCGGGCGTGCTGGTGCCGGTGGAGTTGGTCTATGCACCCAGCGGTCCCTTGAACGGGACTTGGCGCTTCGGCGGCTGGTATGACAACGCCTCGACCATCGATGGCGGCCTGCCGGGAATCATCACGGTCATCCCGGGTGTCGGCGGGGTGCCGGATCAGAACATCGGCGATCAACGCGGCCGCTTTGGCGTCTATGAGTCGATCCTGCAGCGCTTGACCGTCGAGGGTCCGAAGGCACAGGGCTGGTACACCTTCCTCAACACCACCGTGGCTGATCACCGGACCGCGTTCCAGGACTACCAGATCGCGTGGGGCGTCAAGCACACCGGCACCTTCTCGTTCCGCCCGGATGACGAAGTCGGCTTCGCGGTGGGCACCACCCACGTGAACTCGGCGGCGCTGACCCCGAATGCCGGCGGCAACGAAGTTCCGATCGAAGCCTGGTACGGCTGGCAGGCGACCGGCTGGATGAACCTCAAGTTCGACGCCCAGTATGTCATCAATCCCGGCGGGCGCGGGTTCAATGCCGCCGGCGTGAAGACCGACAACGCCTGGGTGTTCGGCCTGCGCACCGTGGTCCACTTCTGAGGTCCACTTCTGATCTGGCGGCCTTCGGGCCAGGAAATCAGCTGATCTGACGCGAGAAGAGGGGCATGCCTATCTGCAGGCGTGCCCCTTTGCATTGTTGACTCCCGCGAGCCGCGACACGACTTATCTTGCATAGGTCGGTCAGTTCCCCGGCCCAGGAGCAAGATATGAAGGCGCCGCCAGACATCGATCCCGCCACCGCGCAGTCCGCCGACGTCGTGCACTGGCTGACCAACGGCACCCGCGACGAGCGCTTCATCGACAACATCTTCGCCGAGATGTGCGTCCGGCTGCAGCAATCAGGCATTCCGCTCAAACGGGCCACGCTCCATGTCCTGATCCAGCATCCGCAATGGCTCGGTGCGCGTATCCTCTGGAGTGACGGGATGCGCGGAGCCGAGATCGCACGGGTCGACCACGACGTCAGGGAGCGCTCGGAATATATCGGCAGTCCCGGCAACGAGATCCATGATGGCGCCGCGGAGGTGCGTGAGAATCTGGAGCGTGATCCGTCACAGGGCCGCCAGCACGCCGTCTATGACGAGATGCGGGCCCAGGGCCTGACCGACTATGTCGCCTGGCCGATCTATCACACGCTCGGCAAGCGCCACTTCGTGACCTTCGCGACCGATCGTCCTGGCGGCTTCGAGCCCGCTCATCTCGATGCCCTGCAGCGGTTGCTGCCGGTGTTGGCGCTGGTCAGCGAGATCCGCATCAAGAACCGGCTGGCGCGGACGCTGCTCGAAACCTATGTGGGGTCGCATGCGGGCGAACTGATCCTCGCCGGCGCCACGCGGCGTGGCAGCGGCACCACGGTCCGCGCCGCCATCATGATCTGCGATCTCAGGGATTTCACCAAGATCTCCGACAACTGGCCGCGCGACGACGTGATCGATCTCCTGAACGACTATTTCGACGCGGTGTCGGAGCCGATCGCGCGCCACGGCGGTGAAATCCTGAAATTCATGGGGGACGGCCTGCTCGCGATCTTTCCACTCAGCCAGCCACAGGCCTGCGCCAATCTGCTGCATGCCGTGAGCGAGGCGCGTCAGGCCATGACTGCACTGAACGACAGGAACGGCGGCAACGGCCGCGCGCCGCTCAATTATGGGGTCGGCGTCCACGTCGGCGACGTCATGTACGGCAATATCGGCTCGCGCGCGCGGCTCGACTTCACCGTGATCGGTCCGGCCGTCAACATGGCCTCGCGCCTGGAAACGCTGACCAAGCAGGTCGGCAAGCCGGTGCTGCTGTCGCGCGACTTCGCCGACCTGGTCAAGAATGAGTTCGAACTCGAGCGCGTCGGCGAATATCCGGTGCGCGGCTTTGCCGAGCCGATTGAGCTGTTTGCATATCCCGGGTGAGGGCCGATCCCTGGGTTGGCTGATGCCGAGTGCTGCTGGACGAAAAAGTTGTGGTCTCGGCCACACTCGCCCACGGGCTATACGGGCTATTACGGACTGCAACCCGCAAATCTTGACGGCGGCCCGATTTGTGCCCATATGGCGGCCATCGACACTTGGCCGAACGACCTGGGCCGCTTCGCCTCGTCACCCGACAGGCGCGCACGTTTCAGACCCCCTTCTCCAAAAATCGATCCATCGACAAAGGTCGCCGCCTGCGGCGCCTTGGGTCTTACGTGCACGTTGTCAGTGAAAGGACATCGACAGTGAATACAGGAACTGTGAAGTGGTTTAACAGCCAAAAGGGCTTCGGCTTCATTCAGCTCGACGCCGGCGGCAACGACGTCTTCGTTCATATCAGCGCGGTCGAACGCGCCGGCATGAGCACCCTCAATGAGGGACAGAAGGTCAGCTTCGACATCGTGGCGGACCGCCGAACCGGCAAATCCGCCGCTGAAAACCTGCGCGCCGCCTAAGCGGCCGCGCGAAGGACCAGATGCTTTGACCACGGATGTACCGGCAGAGCTTATGGCTTCAGAGTCCCGCGTCCGATCCGTCGGCACGCGGGATTTTCTATTTCACCATAATTGCCGCATTGCAGGTGAAGATCACGTTGCACGTCAACAAGCAGATCGCGGCTGCGCCGACGACGGAGCGCGCGTCGGCAGGCCTTGGATATTCTCTTGAGCACTGAACATCATTCGGGCGTGTCGAGGCCCGACGCGCGGCGCTGGACGCGCATTCTGGCCAGCTATGGCAGGCCAAATCGCGCGCGAAGCGCTGCCGAATTGGTGATCACCGTCACGCCGCTCGTGACGTTATGGACAGCGGCCTGGTACATGTTCACCCTTGGCCATGCCTGGGCTTCATTGCTCATCGCTGTCCCGGCGGCCGGCTTTCTCGTGCGCCTATTCATGATTCAGCACGATTGCGGCCATGGCACCTTCTTCGCCGGGCGCCTGGCGAACGACTGGGTCGGCCGCATCATCGGCGTGCTGACGCTGACGCCTTACGACTGGTGGCGCCGCACGCATGCGATCCATCATGCCACCACCGGCAATCTCGACCGGCGCGGCATCGGCGACATCGATACGTTGACGGTGCGCGAATACAGAGCCCGTTCCTGGTGGGGCCGTCTGACATATCGGCTTTACCGCCACCCGCTGGTCATGTTCGGGGTCGGACCGGCCTATCTGTTTCTGCTGCAACACCGGCTTCCGGTCGGCCTCATGCACGACGGTTGGCGGCTTTGGGCCAGCACGATGGCGACCAATCTCGGCATCGCCGCGACTGTTGCCGCACTCACCTGGCTCGTCGGCCTCAATGCATTTCTGCTGGTGCATCTTCCGATCATGCTGCTCGCGGCCACAGCCGGCGTCTGGCTGTTCTACGTGCAGCATCAATTCGAGCAGACCGCGTGGGACCGCGACGAGCGCTGGAACCTGCATGATGCCGCCCTCTATGGCAGTTCACATTACGATCTGCCGCTGGTGCTGCGTTGGTTAACGGCCAACATCGGCATCCATCACGTGCACCACCTCAGCAGTCGGATTCCATATTACCGCCTCCCGGCGGTGCTGCGTGACCATCCGGAGCTGCGCGAGGCCTGTCGCATCACGCTGCCGCAGAGCTTTCGCTGCGTGAGGCTTGTGCTGTGGGACGAGGCGCAGCGCCGCCTGGTGTCGTTTCGCGACGCCAGGGTGGACGCCGGGGCTCTGGAGCTTCGGACGGCCCCATCGAAGTGGCCGCGCCGCTCGGTTTCGCCGGAGGCTGCCGCTGGGCGGCTAGGATAGGCCCAGCGAAGCGCGCACCATATTGCGCATGGTGGAAAGGGTAGGCGAAGCGCTTCACGTCTTTACCCACCCTAAGCTGTGCATCTCAATCCTTCACCACGCGCACGGCGCCGCGTGCCGCGCTGGAGGCAAACGCGGCATAGGCCTTCAGCGCGGTCGAGACCTTGCGCGCGCGCTTGGCCGGCTTCCAGGCCTCAGCGCCCTTGGCCTCCATCGTGGCGCGGCGATGGGCCAGCGTCTCGTCATCGACCGCAAGATGAATGCTGCGGTTGGGGATGTCGATCTCGATGCGGTCACCATCCTTGACGAGCCCGATCAGGCCGCCCTCCGCGGCTTCCGGCGAGACGTGGCCGATCGAGAGCCCCGAGGAGCCGCCGGAGAAGCGGCCGTCGGTGATCAGCGCGCACGCCTTGCCCAGCCCCTTCGACTTCAGATAGCTGGTCGGATACAGCATCTCCTGCATGCCAGGGCCGCCGCGCGGGCCTTCATAGATCACCACGACGATGTCGCCGGGCTTGATCTTGTTGGTCAAGATCGCCTCGACCGCAGCATCCTGGCTCTCCATGACGCGGGCGGGGCCTGCGAATTTCAGGATGCTCTCGTCGACGCCGGCGGTCTTCACGATGCAGCCGTCAGCTGCGACATTGCCATAGAGCACGGCGAGGCCACCGTCCTTGGAATAGGCATGCGCGAGGTCGCGGATGCAGCCCGTCTCGCGATCGAGATCGAGCTCCTGATAGCGGCGGTCCTGGCTGAACGCGACCTGCGTCGGCACGCCGCCGGGCGCGGCCATGTAGAAGTTCTTCACGCTCTCGCTTTGGCTGCGTCTGATATCCCAGCGCTCCAGCGCGGCCGCGAGCGAGGCCGAATGCACGTTCGGCAATTCCGTATGCAGCAGGCCGGCGCGCGCGAGCTCGCCCAGGATCGCCATCACGCCGCCGGCGCGATGCACGTCCTCCATGTGCACGTCCGCTACCGCAGGCGCGACTTTGCACAGCACCGGCACCTTCCGCGAGAGCCGGTCGATGTCCTTCATCGTGAACGGCACCTCGCCTTCGTGGGCGGCAGCCAGCAGATGCAGCACCGTGTTGGTCGAGCCGCCCATCGCGATATCCAGGCTCATCGCGTTCTCGAACGCCTTGAAGCTGGCGATCGAACGCGGCAGTACGCTGGCGTCATCTTGCTCGTAATAGCGGCGGGCGAGATCGACGATCAGGTGACCGGCTTCGACGAACAGGCCCTTGCGGTCGGCATGCGTCGCCAGCACCGAGCCGTTGCCGGGCAGCGACAGGCCGAGCGCCTCCGTCAGGCAGTTCATCGAGTTCGCGGTGAACATGCCGGAGCACGAGCCGCAGGTCGGGCAGGCCGAGCGCTCCATCACCTCGACGTCGGCGTCCGAGACCTTGTCGTCGGCAGCCGTCACCATGGCGTCGATCAGATCGATCTTGCGCAGCTTGCCAGCAAGATTGACCTTGCCGGCCTCCATCGGCCCGCCCGAGACGAACACGGCGGGGATGTTGAGCCGCATCGCCGCCATCAGCATGCCGGGCGTGATCTTGTCGCAGTTGGAGATGCAGACCATGGCATCGGCGCAATGCGCGTTGACCATGTATTCGACGCTGTCGGCGATCAGCTCGCGCGAGGGCAGGCTGTAGAGCATGCCGTCATGGCCCATGGCGATGCCGTCGTCGACCGCGATCGTGTTCATCTCCTTCGCGACGCCGCCGGCCTTCTCGATCTCGCGCGCCACCAGCTGGCCGAGATCCTTCAGATGCACATGGCCGGGCACGAACTGGGTGAAGGAGTTGACGACCGCGATGATCGGCTTGCCGAAATCCTCATTGGTCATCCCGGTGGCGCGCCACAGGCCGCGGGCGCCGGCCATGTTGCGGCCGTGGGTGGAGGTTCGGGAGCGGTAGGCGGGCATGACGGTTTCCTCGGGCGTTCCTCAAGAGACGGCAATGGTGGTCCGGCGGGAGCAGGGAACAGCCCCAGGGCCGGACGGAGGCAAAGCGATGCGGCGTGGCATACCGCGAATAAGCCGATGATGCGACATGTAATTTTGTGGTTCAGCGATGCCGGGCGCGACGGCGTGCCCGGCGCTCACGTCTGCGCCTGCGGCCGCATGGGGCAGCGCCGGTAGAGCAAATAGGGAAAGCATCCGGCCCCTCGGCGAGCGGCTTGTTTCGGCTGTAACAGGCGCACGCGCAGTGTGTAGTTGTGCTGCCACAGTTCGCAGCGTGTCGTCGCGTGTCACGACTTTGTGCCTACTTGCGGGAGGCGCAGGCATTTAAATACGGTGCAGTTCAATTTCCTCAGATCACGCCGTCGACATCGGCGACGTGGCACATTGCCGTCGAATCTCATGCCTGCTCTTCCAACTCTCCCGCGCGTCCTGGCAGTGTCGTTGCTGCTCGCGGCGCCACAAGCCGCTTCGGCCCACGCCATCATTGTCTCCTCGCAGCCCGCATCAGGCGCGACCGTCGACAAGGATGCGGTTGCGATCCGGCTGCGGTTCAACAGCCGCATCGATCATGCGCGCTCGCGATTGAAGCTGCTCCCGCCCGACGGGGCCGAGCAGACGCTGACGCCGACACCCGACACGCCGGCTGACGAGATCGATGCCGAAGCCAAGGCGCTGGCGCCGGGCAGCTGGCGTCTGCGCTGGCAGGTGTTGAGCGTTGATGGGCACATCACGCGCGGCGATATCCCGTTCACGGTGCACTAAGTCCGCCAGCCGTGTACCTCTTCCTCGACATATTCGGCTATCTCTCGGTGGTGCTGCGCGGGCTGACGCTGCTGGCGCAGTCGTTCACGCTCGGCGGCATCGCTTTCCAGGTGCTGCTGTTGCGGCCACTGCAGGAGCGGCTGTCGGCCGATGCGATCGTGGTCGGCAAGCGATGCCAGCGATTCCTGCGCATCAGCGCGCGCGCCTGGTTTCTGGTCACGCTCGCCTCGCTCGCGATCAATCTCGCGGCGCTGACCGGCACGCTCGATGTGTCATGGAGCGAGGCGGCGAGCGCGGATTTCGCGCGCTCCGAGCTTGCGGTGGCGGCTTGCGCGCTCGGCCTTTCGCTTTTGGCGCGGACCGGCACCTGGACCCGTTGGCGCACCGCGGCGCTGGTCGCGGTGGCCGCGCTCGCGCTGGTCCTGCAGCTCAACCTGACCCACGCGGCAAGCCGGCTCGACGTGCGCTGGCCGCTGCTGTTGGCTGATGCTCTGCACATGCTGGGCGCGGGGGTGTGGATCGGCGGGCTGCCATACTTCCTGATGGCGCTGAACGGCTGCAGGGCTGAGGCTGATGAACGCCTGATCGGGCGCCGCTACTCGCTGATGTCGATGGTCTCGGTCGCAGCGATCGTGCTCGGCGGCACGGTGATGGCGGTGGCCTATCTCGGCTCGTTCGAGGCGATCTACGGCACCGCCTATGGGGTGATGACCTCGGCGAAAGTGGCGATGCTGCTGATGCTGCTGGCGCTCGGCGCCGGCAACTATTTTGCCGTCGAGCGGCTGCGACAGAGCGATCCCAAGGCGCCGGTGCTGCGGCTGAAGCGCTTCGTCGAGGTCGAGCTCGGCATCGGGCTCACGGTGCTCCTGACCGCGGGCTCGCTGACCTCGCTGCCGCCGGGCATCGACCTCAGCCAGGACCGGCTGAGCTGGCAGGAGATCGTCGAGCGCGCCACGCCGCAATGGCCGCGCCTGACCAGCCCCACGGTCGACCAGCTGACGATCTCGCAGCTGCAGGCCAAGATCGACGCCGCCGATGCGCAGCGCGTGACCGCGCCGCCGGCCTATGTCCCCGGGGAGGGCGTGATCCTGCCGCGCAGCGCCGAGGACATCGCCTGGTCCGAATACAACCACCATTGGGCCGGCATCTTCGTGGTGCTGATCGGCCTGTTGGCGATGATCGAGCATGTCCGCTGGGGCCGATGGGCCCGGCACTGGCCGCTCTTGTTCCTGGTGATGGCGGCGTTCCTGTTTGTCCGCGCCGACGAGATGGCCTGGCCGATCGGGCCGATCGGCTTCTTCGCCTCGTTGCGCGATCCGGAAGTCGCGCAGCACCGCATGTTCGTGGTGCTGATCATCCTGTTCGGCCTGTTCGAATGGCGGGTACGGCTGCGCGGCGAGGCCGCCGGAAACGCGGCGCTGGTATTTCCCTTGACCGTCGCGGTCGGCGGCGCGCTCTTGATGACGCATTCCCACGCCATCGCCAACATCAAGGATCAGCTCTTGATCGAGATGAGCCACACGCCGCTTGCGCTGTGCGGCATCACGGCGGGCTGGGCGCGCTGGCTCGAGCTGCGGCTGCAGGGGCGGATCAGCCGCGTCGCGGCCTGGGTCTGGCCGGTCGCCTTCGTCCTGGTCGGGCTGATCCTCTTGGATTATCGCGAGGCGTGAGCGCTCAGTCCTTGCGCAGGAACACGTAGTCGGCGGCATAGCCGACGCTGCGGAAGCTCCCGGCCGCGTCGCAGGCCCCTTCGAGCGCGCCGCCCTTGGTATTGAGCCGCTGTACGGTGGTGATGTTGGCCAGAATGCCGTTGCCGCGATGGGCGATGGCATTGAGCTTCAGCCAGGCAATGTCGTTCTCGGTCGCGCCGATCGCGGTGCCGACCACGCGCCCGGTGACGGCGCTGCCGTCCTGATGCTCCCAGTTCGGTCCGGCATAGTGCCGGCCGACGGTCTTGCCATCTTCCATCAGCGTCGCGATCGGCTCGCGGAATGTCCAGGCCAGCTTGCCGTCCTTGTCGGTCTTGCACTCATAGACCTGCGCGCCTTCGGCATGCAGCGTCAGCACCACCTTCTCGCCCGGCGCGATCAGCGCATCGGGGATCGTGGTCTCGCCGGCGCGGGCGCCGCCAGTCACGGCCAAGACAGCGAGGGCGAGCAGGGCGGTGGTCGCGCGCATCGGAGCAGCCTTCTTCTCTCAAGGAGCAGGGGCCGCACGGGAAGTGCGGCCCCCTTACTATTCAACGACCGTCAGGCGAAAATGCGGACAGGGTTACGCCGCCATCGCCTTGGTGAGGTTTTCCGCGATCTTGTCGAGGAAGCCGGTGGTCGACAGCCAGCGCTGGTCGGCACCGACCAGCAGCGCGAGGTCCTTGGTCATGTAGCCGGCCTCGACAGTATCGACGCAGACCTTCTCCAACGTGGAGGCGAACTTGGCCAGCTCGGTGTTGTTGTCGAGCTTGGCGCGGTGGGCGAGGCCGCGGGTCCAGGCGAAGATTGAGGCGATCGAGTTGGTCGAGGTCTCCTTGCCCTTCTGGTGCTCGCGGTAGTGGCGGGTCACCGTGCCGTGGGCGGCCTCGGCCTCCACCGTCTTGCCGTCCGGGGTCATCAGCACCGAGGTCATCAGGCCGAGCGAGCCGTAGCCCTGCGCCACGGTGTCCGACTGCACGTCGCCGTCGTAGTTCTTACAGGCCCAGACATAGCCGCCCGACCACTTCAGCGCCGCCGCGACCATGTCGTCGATCAGGCGGTGCTCATAGAAGATCTTCTTGGCCTCGAATTGCGTCTTGAACTCGCGGTCGTAGATGTCCTGGAAGATGTCCTTGAAGCGGCCGTCATAGACCTTCAGGATGGTGTTCTTGGTCGAGAGATAGACCGGGTAGCCGCGCTGCAGGCCGTAGTTCAACGAGGCGCGGGCGAAGTCCATGATGGACTCATCGAGATTGTACATCGACATCGCCACGCCGGCGCCGGGGGCCTTGAAGACCTCCTTCTCGATCACGGTGCCGTCCTCGCCGACGAATTTCATCGTCAGCGTGCCCTTGCCGGGGAATTTGATGTCGGTGGCGCGGTACTGGTCGCCATACGCATGGCGGCCGATGATGATCGGCTTGGTCCAGCCGGGCACCAGCCGCGGCACGTTCTTGCAGATGATCGGCTCGCGGAAGATCACGCCGCCCAGGATGTTGCGGATGGTGCCATTCGGCGACTTCCACATTTCCTTCAGGCCGAACTCCTTCACCCGCGCCTCGTCCGGGGTGATGGTGGCGCATTTCACGCCGACGCCGACCTTCTTGATGGCGTTGGCTGCATCGACGGTGACTTGGTCGTTGGTCGCGTCGCGGTGCTCCATCCCGAGGTCGAAATACATCAGCTCGACGTCAAGGAAGGGGTTGATCAGCTTGTCCTTGATGTACTGCCAGATGATCCGGGTCATCTCGTCGCCGTCGAGCTCGACGACCGGGTTGGACACCTTGATTTTTGCCATGATCGGTTGGGCCTCTTGGGGATAGCTCGCTCGCCTAAAGAGCGGTGGGAAATCGGGGCGTCATAGCACTGCCGCACCGCGGGCGGAAGCGCAGCCGCTATGCACTGATGCGCATTTCAGCAGCCGAGCCCGGCGTTCTCGGGGGATGGGTGACGCTGCGGAGCCGCTGCCGACCGATTTGCGCTCTCCAGTTTCGGGAAAACGGTAGAATCGGCCAATAACCTCATTATTTTGCTTGAGAAATCGGCCAATTCGCGCCAAGCGGGGCGATAAATCTGGGCTCAAACGGGCGGTACGCTCCCTTTCCCCGCAAGCGGGGCGAGGTCGAGCGAGCGGCGCCACCGATCTCACGAACCAATCGACATGAGGACTGCACGTGTCGGGGACCGACAAGACCAAGGCTGGACTGGAGATACAGGGGCCGGTTGTCATCCTGGTCGAGCCGCAGCTCGGCGAAAACATCGGCATGACGGCCCGCGCCATGGGCAATTTCGCGCTGACGGAGCTTCGGCTGGTCAATCCGCGCGACGGCTGGCCGAACATCGCCGCTCAGCGTGCCGCGGCCGGGGCTGACCACATCATCGAGAATGTCGGACTGTTCGAAACGCTCGATCAGGCGGTCGCCGATCTCGACCTCGTGTTCGCGACCACCGCGCGCAGCCACGACCAGGCCAAGCCGGTGGTAGGGCCGGAGGCCGCCGCCCGCGAAATCCAGGGCCACGTGGTCAGCGGTGGCAGGGCCGGCATCCTGTTCGGACGCGAGCGCGCCGGCCTGACCAACGAGGAGGTGGCGCGCGCCAACCGCATCATCACCTATCCGGTCAATCCCGGTTTCGCGTCGCTGAACCTCGCCCAGGCTGTGCTCCTGATGGGTTACGAATGGTTCAAGCTGGTGACCTCCGGCGCCTTGCCCTTCGCCATGCCGGAGCGCTCCGAGCGCGCCTCGCAGGAGCAGATGGAGGCCTTCTTCGAGAATCTGGTGCGCGAGCTCGACCGGGTCGAATTCCTGCGGCCCGCAGAGAAGCGCGAGACCATGCTGGTGAACCTGCGCAACATCTTCTTCCGGATGGAGCCGACCAGGCAGGACATGCATACCCTGCACGGCGTGATCATGGCGATCGCCGAGGGGCGCAAGGGCCCGGCAAAGGGCGGCGTGCTCGACAGTGAGCAGGCCACGCGGCTGCGGGCGCTGATCGCAGAGCAGGGGGCTGTGGCGAGCCTGCCGGATTCCCGCGGGTCGCTGCGCGGGCTGGCCCGGCTGCTCCGCCGCAATCCGACCGATGCCGAGCGCATGCTCTGGCACGCGCTGAGCCGCGACCGCCGCTTCGCCGGCCAGTTCAAGCGGCAGACTCCGGTGGGCCGGCAGATTCCGGATTTCGTCTCCTTCGTCCATCGCCTCGCAATCGAGCTGGTCAACACTGACGAGAGCGAAGCGATCGCAGCCGACCGCGCCGCGCGCCGCGCCTGGCTCGAGAGCCGCAACTACCGCGTGGTTGACATCAACGTCGCCGACATCGAGGCCGATCTGGAGCGGGAGCTGGTGCGGCTGGCGGCCATCGTGGGGGAGGCGCGGTAGCTGATCGGCGATCTTTTCGCTGCAGCGAAGGATTGTCGCCATCTGCGGGCCAGGTAATATGATCTGGCTGCAAGTTGGGGGCTGAATGAAACTGGGATCGTGCGCGTCCGTCGCGGCGGTGGTGCTGACGCTGGTGGGTTTATTGGTGCCGATCCCAGGTGCCCCTGCGCAATCGTCTCCGGGCATCAAGTGCCACGGGACCGGGAATATCACACTGGACGATCGTATCGCCGGCTGCACCGCCTTGATCGAGAGTTCCGCGGCCACCTTGAAAAGCCTGAATATGGCCCGCCTTCGTCGGGCGATGTTCCAGATCCAGAAAGGCGAGATAGAGCTCGCGATCGCGGACTACGACGAAATCCTTACCCGCGATCCGGACAACGTCCCGGCGCGACTTGCACGTGCCTCCGCTTATTTGCGGAAGCATGACAATGATGCAGCCATTGCCGACTACAAACGAGTGATCGAAGCTGACCATAAGAACATTTATGCTCTCAGCGGACGAGCGCTGGTCTATCTGGCAAAAGAGAACCCAGACGGCGCGATCGCCGACTACGGACAGATTCTTCTGATTCATCCCGAGAATGTCGGCGCCTATGTCGGCCGCAGCGGCGCCTACAGGGCCAAGCATGATTGGGAGCGGGCGCTGGCTGATTGCGGCAGAGCAATCGAGATCAGTCCGGAGCGTGAGTACGGCTATCTCTGTCGCGGCGCAGTCTATCTGGACCAGGATCAGATTGATCATGCGGTGGCGGATTTCGAGCGGGCGACCGAGCTCAATCCCAAAAATCTGCAGGGCGACCTCGATCTGGCCAGCGCGCATGAGCGGCGCGGCGACATGGATGCTGCGTTGGCCCGGCTCGACCAGGCTTTCAAGATCGACGCGGACAATGCCGTCCTCCATCGGGCGCGGGGAGTCGCTCTCCTGGAAAGCGGCAGATCGCGTGAGGCGTTCGAGGATTTCAGCCGAGCCGCCGAACTCCGGCCCAAGGATTCCTATGCGCAGCTCTGGCTCGATCTTGCACGTCGGCGTAGCGGCGAACCCAGCGAACTAGCTGAAAGCGCAAAGCAGGTCGACATGTCGAAATGGCCTGCCCCCGTCATTCGCTACTATCTCGGTGGTCTGACGTTCGAGGCTTTGCTTGTTGCTGCCGAGGATTCCAGTCCAAACAAGCGCAAGGGCCAAGTCTGCGAAGCGAATTTCTATGCGGGAGAGCTGACGCTTGCCAACGGCGCGCGGGACGAAGCTATCAGGCTGCTGCGCGTTGCCACCGAAATCTGCCCAAGGCAGTTCGTCGAATGGCCGGCCGCCCATGCGGAGCTTCGCAGGCTTGGCGCGGGCGGACAGGAGCCATGACAGATGCGCGGGCACACTTCCGCGCCATGGCGAGCTCAAGCTGACGGATGGCGCGAGGGGTCAAGCGACCGGCGATGATCTTGCGAGCGCCCGGCTAGAGTCTGCGATTCCATTTACATCGCCTGAACGATGATTTGCGAATGCAGCTGCAGATTGTGGTGACCTCGACGTGTGTTGATACCATCAATCAGCACACAGGGAGGCAACGCAATTATGACTAGGCACCGATGGTACTCGCTCCGCGGTTGCGCGCTGATTTTGGCTTCAATCTCCGCCATCTCGGCGAGCGCCCAACCATCAGCGGCAAAGCGGTGCATGACCGCAGTGGACGCCAGTCTCGACGAGCGGATTGCCGACTGCACCGCCGTGATCGAGCACGGCGGGCCGACGGCGCCGCAGGTGGTCACGGCACGATTCAGGCGCGCCGCAGCCTATTTCCGCAAGGGAGACATCGATCACGCGATTGCCGATTACGACAATGTCATTCGGCAGTCTTCGGCTGATCTTCGTGCCGCCTATGATTACGCCGACCTTGATCTGCCCCAGGGTAAGGCGATCCCGACGACGTCCGGCTCCGAGCAGACCTCCGGGCGCGATCGGTACCGTGCGCAAGCGTATCGCGGACGGGGAATTGCAAGCTTCCAGGCGGGACTGCTGGAGCAGTCGCAGGACGATTTCAGACATCTCAGCGCGATGGATCAGAAGGATGCCCGGGCGGCTTTGTGGCTCGACCTGGCGCGCCGCCGCGCCGGTCTGGCGAGCGTGCTGGCAGATCAGGCAAAGCTGCTCGACATGAGCAAATGGCCGGCGCCGATCGTTCGCGTCTTCCTCGGCCAGGGAACAGCAGAGGCGGCGCTTGCCGCCGCCGAGCAGGGCGATCCTGTCACGCGGAAGGCGCGGCGCTGCGAGGCGAGTTTCTTTGCCGGCGAACTGATGCTGCAACAAGGCCAGGATGCCGGCGCCATGCGGCTGATCGATCGCGCCTTGGCGGAATGCTCGCCGGCATCAGGCGTGCGATCGGTCGCCGATGCAGAGGCGCGCATCCTCAGGGTCATGCCTTGATCGCTCTCTGACGCTAATATCTGCGTTCGTGTGATCCCCGCGGAGCGTCAGGGCATATGGGAAAACTCGGCCGGCGATCGCTCTCGCGGCCTTCCTTCGAGACGCTCGCCTTCGGCGAGCTTCTCAGGACGAGGGCCTATTCGCGGCGAAATAGCCGACCCTCATGGTGAGGAGGCGCGAAGCGCCGTCTCGAACCATGAGGCCCCGGTCTTGTTGGGCCATATGCGATCGCGCCCTGCGGATTGGTGGCGGGGTACTTCTGACTCTTAAGAGGCTCCTAACGGACAGCAGGACATTTAAGGGACAACTCACGCCAAAATACCTGCGCGCAAGTTTACGGAACACTCGCGTTCGGATGCTATCGTTTGCATCGGGTTTTCTCTGTTTGCGGGCGACGGCATTTCCATGATGAGCGAGACGAAATCGGTGCTGCAGGATCTGGACGAGGCGATTGCGCGCGGCACCGCCGAAAGCCGAGCCCGCGCGCTTTGGCACGCTACCGATCTTTTGATTGCCGGACGCTATTGCGAGGAGGAGATTGCGACGTTCGGCGAGGTCATCGGCCGATTGGCGGATGAGATCGAAACGGCCGCGCGCGCCAAGCTGGCCGAGCGGCTGGCGCGCATTGAATATTCGCCGGCCAGCGTCATCCGCAAGCTGGCGTTCGATGATGCGATCGAGGTCGCCGGCCCCGTGCTGCGCCACTCCGAGCGGCTCGACGATGCGGCGCTGGTCGAGAATGCCGAGACCAAGAGCCAGGACCATCTGCTCGCGATCGCGCAGCGCAAGAGCTTGAGCGAGGCGGTGACAGACGTGCTGGCCTCGCGCGGCAACAGCGACGTGGCCAATGCAGTTGCCAGCAACGAGGGGGCACGCTTCTCCGGCGCGGGCTTCCTGCACATGGTCAAGCGCGCCGAGAACGATTCAATCCTTGCGGAGAATCTCGGGTCACGCGGCGATATTCCGCGCCATCTGTTCCAGCAACTGATCGCCAAGGCCTCCGACGACGTCAAGAACCGGCTGGCCGGCGAACGCCCGGAGATGCACGACGAGATCCAGAGCTCGGTCGCCAATCTCGCCGGCGAACTGCAATCCAAATTCGGCCCCGGTTCGCGCAACTATTTTGTCGCCAAGCGGGTGGTGTCGATCCAGCACCGGCAGGGCAACCTGGATGAGCGCAGCATCGCGGGCTACGCGATGGCGCATAAGGTCGACGAGGTGACGATCGGCATGTCGCTGTTGTCAGGGCTGCCGGTCGATGCGATCGAGCGCGCTCTGTTCGACCGTAATCGCGAATTGCTGCTGATGCTCGCCAAGGCGCTGTTGTTCTCCTGGGATACGACCATGGCCCTGTTGTTCCTGGGCGCCCGCGACCACCGCATCAGCGCCGGCGAGCTGCAGGATCTGGAGCGGGACTACGGCCGCCTCAAGGTGCAGACCTCGCGCAGCGTCCTGGAGTTCTATCAGTCGCGCAAGAATCCGGCTCCCAAGGGCGCGCAGCGCGCGCCGAACCTATTGGCGCATTGAGGTGATGTCATGCGAGGTGGTCGAGGATGAACGAGATGAGCTTCCACTTCGCTGCGCGTGAGCGCATCACGCCGGCTTCCGACGACCGCTCTGCAACCGAGGCGGCGTGGCTGGTGCTCGAGGCCGCCAACGACCTCGGCGACCAGGCGACTGTCGCAGCCTGCCGCCGCGTGATCGATGCCAGCCTGAGCGGCACGGCGCCGGCGTCGTCCGACGTCCATCTGGTGCTGGATTATTTCCGTTGAGGCGGTGAGGGCACGGCGGACGATCAAAGTGTGAGCCGTGATTGCGCCGCTCCGAATCGAGCGCAGCCGTAGCTACCAAAACAGCGTCATGCCCGCGAAAGCGGGCATCCAGTACGCCGCGGCCTCTCGGTCATTCACGAATGTCTCGGGCTACTGGATCGCCCGGCCGAGCCGGGCGATGACGCAGAGGTTGCCACATCAGCAAGCCAGCTCACACCGCGGCCAGCTGACCGTCCGCCTTGTTCATTCGCTTCGGCTGCTTCTGCTTCGCTGGCCCGAACAGCGAGCTCGCCGCCAGCCCTGCGGTGTCGGCAACGTCGGGGTTGCGCGAGACCATGGCAGCGACGATCGCGCCGTCGATCAAAAGTGCGAGCTGATGCGCGAAGCTCTCGGGATCGATCGCGCCCATCTCGCGCGCGAGCTTCTCGATATGCGCCAGCACTACCTTCTTGTGGCGCATCGCGATGGTGCGGAACTGCTTCTGGTCCTTGTCGTGCTCGGCCACCGCGTTGATGAACGGGCAGCCATAGAAGCGCTCCTCGCCGAACCAGCTCTTCAGCGCCGGAAAGATCCGCGACAGCTTGGTCTCGGCATCGCCGCCACCGCGTTCGATCTCGCCGATGAACCAGTCGCGCCACTGCCGGCCCTCGCTTTCGAGCACGGCGTGGACGAGGGCGGTCTTGGAGCCGAATAATTTGTAGAGCGTGGTCTTCGCGGTGCCGGCCTCATTGATGATGGCGTCGATGCCGGTGGCGTTGATGCCGTCCTTGCAGAACAGCCTCGTCGCCGCACCCAGCAGGCGACCATGCGCCGATTCATCGTCGGCAACCGCGCTCGCCTTCGCAGCGACGCGCTTTCTTGATGTCTGTTTGCCCACAACCGATCTGCCCATGCGGGCAAGCTTAAACGGAGCATGCACGTCTCAGCAAGCAGCATCTTCGATGATCACGCGAGCTGCGCTCAATTTGATCGCGCCGGGCAGCAGATTGCACCGGCATTGGGCAGACGGCGCCTGACCGGTTTTGCGGCATCTTCCCTAAGCGACGAAAACTCCTTCGGCTTTTGTTTTTTGCGCACGCTGGCACACTTCGTGCAGGAAACAGACCGTTCGGTATCCTCGATCCCAGGGAGAAAAGACGAGATGACCGCAGTGGTTCAGAAGACGGCACTCACGGGCTGCCTCGCGCCCATCGATAAGAACGGGCTGGAGCAGCTCATCGCCAATGGCAAGGCCAACCCCAAGGTCATCAAGACCCTGAAGTGCAAGACGGTGGCCGAAGGCAAGTTCCGCCACGCCAACTACATCCGCAACCTGCCGCCTTATATCGTCGACGAGCCGCCGGGGCTGCTCGGCGACGACACCGCGCCCAATCCGTCGGAGGCCTCGCTCGCCGCGCTCGGCTCCTGCCTTGCGGTCGGGCTGCATGCCAATGCCGTGCATCGGGGCTGGACCGTCAACAAGCTCGAGCTGGAGCTCGAGGGTGATCTCAACATCACCGCGGTCTGGGGCACCGGCGACATCAGCGACAAGCCGGTCGGCTTCACCGATGTGCGCGTCAAGGTCGAGATGGAATGCGAGGGCATCTCGCAGGAGGAGATCCAGGCGCTGGTCACGCATGTGAAGAAGTGGTCGCCGGTGGCCAACACCTTCACGCGCCCGGTCAATCTCGAAGTCGGCATCTGAGCCGGGCCGCGGCCATCAGCAGCGGAGGGCGCTATGGGTTCACTCGCATCGAATCTCGCCGTCGATGGTGCAGGCGCCGTGCCTGTGCCCTCGATCGTCGAGCAGGTCGCGGCGATCGCACGTAACGAGCTGGCGCCGATCGCATCCGCGATCGACGCCGGCACGGTCTATCCGGCGCAGTTGCTCCGGCGTCTTGGCGATGTCGGGGCGTGGGGCAGCCATGTCCCCGACAACAATGCGGCGGATCTCACCTGCGCCATCGAGTCGATCGCGGCGATGGGCGAGGTCTGTGGCGCCACCGCCTTCATGGCGTGGTGCCAGAACACGCTGGTCTGGTACATCGCCAATTCGCCCAACAAGGCGCTGGTCGATCGTCTGCTCGACGATGCCGCGAGCGGCAGGCTGCTCGGCGGCACCGGCCTCTCCAACCCGATGAAGAGCTTCTTCGGCATCGAGAAGCTCAAGTTGAAGGGACGGAAGGTCGAGGGCGGCTATGTCGTGCGCGGCGCGCTGCCCTGGGTCTCGAATCTCGGGCCGGACCACATGTTCGGCACGATCTTCGAGCGCGAGGATGCGCCCGGCGAGATCGTGATGTTCATCGCCGATTGCGCAGATCCGGCGGTGACCTTGCAGCCGTGCCAGCCGTTTCTCGCCATGGACGGCACCGGCACCTACGGCGTGCAGTTTCGCGACCTGTTTGTGCCGGATGAGCTGATCCTCGCTGATCCCGCGGGGCCGTTCGTCAAGACGATCCGCGCCGGCTTCATCCTGCTGCAGGCCGGCATGGCGCTCGGCCTGATCAAGGACTGCATCAAGGTGATGCGGGAGGTCGAGACGCCGCTCGGCCACGTCAACCGCTATCTGCCGCAACAGCCGGTGGATTTCACCGAGCTTGCCGCCGAGCTCGCACAGGAGACCGCGCTGCTCGCCCGCGATCCCTTCAATCCGGACGAGACCTATTGGCGCAAGGTCGTCGCGCTGCGCCTGCGGGCCGGCGAGGCCAGCGTGGCGGCCGCACACGCCGCGATGCTCCACTGCGGAGCGCGCGGCTACATCAAGGGCAATCGCGCCGAGCGGCGGCTGCGCGAAGCCTATTTCGTCGCGATCGTGACCCCCGCGACCAAGCAGCTCCGCAAGATGCTCGCCGACGGCTGACGCCGGCGAGAACAGGGACCATCGAACTCACAACAGGAGAGGCCTGCCATGACGGATGTTCTGATTTCTGCCGGCGAACTCGCTGATTTCATCAACAAAGAACCGTGTGTCCTGATCGACACCCGCAATCCCGACGCTTACGGCGCAGGGCACATCCCGAACGCGGTGAACGTGCACGAGATCTTCACCTATCTCGCGACCTCGACCCCCGAAGGCATCGAAGAGTTGAAGACGAAATTCGCCGATGCCTTCGGCGCCGCCGGCCTGTCGGGCAAGGAGACGGCTGTCGTCTACGAGCAATCGATGAACTCCGGCTTCGGCCAGTCCTGCCGCGGCTATTTCCTGCTCACCATGCTCGGCTATCCCAAGGTGAAGGTGCTGCATGGCGGCTACGAGGCTTGGGGTGCGGCGGGCCAGCCTGTCACCACCGATGTGCCGGCGCCGGTGAAAGCGTCGTTCTCGATCGTGCCGGAAGCGGGCAGCATCCTGATCGATGCCAAGGCGATGCTGGCGGCGGTGGGCAATCCGGCCATTGCCATTCTCGACGTGCGCGACGTCGATGAGTGGATCGGCGATTCGTCCTCGCCCTATGGCAAGGATTTCTGCCCGCGCAAGGGCCGCATTCCCGGTGCCGTCTGGCTGGAATGGTACCGCATGATGAAGCCGACCGCCGAGGGCCCGCGCTTCAAGTCGAAGGATGAGATCCTCGCCGAATGCGCTACCGTCGGCATCACCACCGAGACGCCGGTCTATCTGTACTGCTTCAAGGGGGCGCGCGCGTCGAACACCTTCCTGGCGCTGAAGAACGCGGGCGTGAAGGACGTGCGGATGTATTTCGGCTCCTGGAATGAATGGTCGCGCGATCCGTCATTGCCGATCGAGGAAGGCCTGCCCATCCCGGCGGCAATGACCAGCAAGGCGGCATAAAAGCTGCATGTTCTGCATCATTCGGCCGCACAAAATGCGGCCGGATGATCAGTTTGATGGCGCGCGGCACGCACCCGCGCAGGCCAGTGCGACAAAGGGGCGCAGCACATGTCGATTTTCGATGATCCGTTCGATGCCGAGAGCAGCGTGAACGCGGGCTGCGTCTGCGGCCAGCATCGCAGCCCGGCTGAACATGATCAGGCCAGGCTGGCACTGCGTTGCGAACCGGTCGCGGAGAGCCGCGACAAGCGCTATGAGAATGTGGTCGCGTCCGCTGTGCTGCGCGCGGTGTTTCCGCAGGCCGCGACCCGCCGCGCATTCCTGAAATCGGTTGGGGCGGCGACAGCGCTTGCCGCGCTGTCGCAGGTCTTCCCGCTGAAGCTCGCGACCGAGGCCTTTGCTGAAGCTGGAACGCCGGAGAAGAAGGATCTCAAGGTCGGCTTCATCCCGATCACCTGCGCCACGCCGATCATCATGGCCGCGCCGCTCGGTTTCTACGCCAAGGCCGGCCTCAATGTGGAGGTGGTCAAGACCGCTGGTTGGGCTGTCATTCGCGACAAGACCATCAACAAGGAATATGACGCGTCCCACATGCTGGCGCCGATGCCGATCGCGATCTCGCTCGGCCTGGGCGCCCAGCCGATCCCGTTTGCCGTGCCAGCGATCGAGAACATCAACGGGCAGGGCATCGTGCTTTCGATGAAGCACAAGGACAGACGCGATCCGAAGGACTGGAAAGGCATGAAGTTCGCCATTCCGTTCGACTATTCGATGCACAATTATTTGTTGCGCTATTATCTCGCCGAGCACGGTATCGATCCCGATACCGACGTGCAGCTGCGCTCGGTGCCGCCGCCGGAGATGGTGGCCAACCTGCGCGCCGACAACATCGACGGATTCCTGGCGCCCGACAACATCTGCCAGCGCGCGATCTATGACGGCGTCGGCTATCTCCACATCCTGTCCAAGGAGATCTGGGACGGCCATCCCTGCTGCAGCTTCGCCGCCAGCCGCGAGTTCATCGCGACAGCGCCGAACAGTTTTGCGGCGCTGACCCGGGCGATCGTTGATGCCACTGCCTATGCCTCCAAGGCCGACAATCGCAAGCAGATCGCGGAAGCCATTGCGCCGGCCAACTACATCAACGCGCCGGTCACCGTGCTGGAGCAGGTCCTGACCGGCACCTATGCCGACGGGCTCGGCGGCGTGAAGACCGATCCGAAACGGGTCGATTTCGATCCCTTCCCCTGGCAATCGTTCGCGGTGTGGATGCTGACCCAGATGAAGCGCTGGGGCCAGATCAAGGGCGAGGTCGACTACAAGGCTGTCGCCGAGCAGATCTATCTCGCCACCGACACCCGCAAGGTGATGGCCGAGATGGGGCTCACGCCGCCCAAGGAGTCCTACAAGTCGTTTGCAGTGATGGGGAAGACCTTCGATCCCGACAAGCCCGACGACTATGTCGCGAGCTTCAAGATCAAGAAGGCGTCGTGATGGAGCGGATAAGCGCGGCGCTGCCGACCAAGCCATTGCTGTCGTCCCCGCGAACGCGGGGACCCATACTCCGTGACCTGTCGTGGGGCACGGACCGCAACGACGATCTCGTCCATCAATTGAGTTCGGTGGTTATGGGTCCCGGCGTTCGCCGGGACGACACCTGGATGTGCAGAGGCTGTCGGGCATGACCGCGTCTCTCCGCCTGCGCGCCGCAATCGTCTCGATTCTGCTGCTCGCCGTCTTCCTCGCCGCCTGGCACCTCGCCACTCGCAGTGCCGGGCCGGCCGCGACGATGAGCCCCGAATACGCCAAGCTGATGGGGATGACGGCAACCCAAGGCAAGTCGGCGATGCCTGGCCCGCTCGATGTCGGCGCCAAGCTCTGGGAGCACCTCAAGCGGCCGTTCTACGACAACGGCCCCAACGACAAGGGGCTCGGCATCCAGCTTGGCTATTCGATCGCCCGCGTGATGCTTGGCTATCTGATCGCGGTGGTCATCGCCATTCCGCTCGGCTTCCTGATCGGCATGTCGCCGTTGATGAGCCACGCGCTCGATCCGTTCATCCAGATCCTGAAGCCGATCTCGCCGCTGGCCTGGATGCCGCTTGCGCTCTATACGATCAAGGATTCCAGCCTGTCGGCGATCTTCGTAATCTTCATCTGCTCGGTCTGGCCGATGCTGATCAACACCGCCTTCGGCGTCGCCAGCGTGCGGAAGGAGTGGATCAACGTCGCGCGCACGCTCGAGGTCGGCCACCTCAGACGCGCCTTCACCGTGATCCTCCCCGCCGCCGCGCCCACCATCCTCACCGGCATGCGGATATCGATCGGGATCGCCTGGCTCGTGATCGTCGCCGCCGAGATGCTCGTCGGCGGCACCGGCATCGGCTACTTCGTGTGGAACGAGTGGAACAATCTCTCGATCACCAATGTGATCATCGCGATCCTCCTGATCGGCCTCGTCGGCATGGCGCTCGACCAGATCCTGGCGCGTTTTGCGCGGCTCGTCACGTTTCCGGAGTGAGGTGCGCCATGCCCGACAAATTCATCTCCATCGAGGGCATCACCAAACGCTACGATAGCGGCGCTCGCGAGACGACCATTTTCGATGATCTGTGGCTTGCGGTGCCCCGCGGCGAGTTCGTCTGCGTGATCGGCCATTCCGGCTGCGGCAAGACCACGGTGCTCAACATCCTCGCCGGCCTCGACAGCCCCAGCGAAGGCGCCGTGATCGTCGATGGTCAGGCGATCGAAGGGCCGAGCCTCGATCGCGCCGTGATCTTTCAGAGCCATGCGCTGTTGCCCTGGCGCAGCGTGCTCGGCAATGTGGCCTATGCGGTCAGCTCGAAATGGCGCAACTGGGATCGCGCCAAGGTCAAGGCGCACGCGCAAAGCTTCATTGATCTCGTCGGCCTGTCCGGCTCCGAGCACAAGCGGCCATCCGAACTCTCCGGCGGCATGAAGCAGCGCGTCGGCATTGCCCGCGCGCTCTCGATCACGCCGAAGATCATGCTGATGGACGAGCCGTTCTCGGCGCTGGATGCGCTGACGCGCGGGACGCTGCAGGATGAGGTCCGGCGCATCTGCCTCGAGACCGGGCAGACCGTGTTCATGATCACGCATGACGTCGATGAAGCGATCTATCTCGCCGACAAGATCGTGCTGATGACCAATGGTCCCGGTGCGGTGCTGGCGGAGATCGTCGAGAATCCGTTGCCGAAGGAGCGCTTGCGCGGCGATCTGCACCGCCATCCGCTCTATTACGGCGTGCGCAACCACATCATCGACTTCCTGGTCAGCCGCAGCAAGACGTTTACCTCTGAGAAGCCCGATCACGATCCGCGCAAGGTGCCGCTGGTGCGGATCGGGAAACCCGAACTGACGATCACGTCCGGGGCGGAGCAGCAAGCGGTGGAGTCACGGCAGGTGTCATGGCCGGGCTTGGCCCGGCCATCGACGTCTTCGTGAGCAATTTCAAGACGTGGATGCCCGGCACGAGGCCGCGCATGACGGAGGCGAAAGGGAGACCCAGCATGAAACGATCCGACCTCACCGAGAAGCTGCTCGACATCAAGCGCGAGAAGGGCTGGAGCTGGAAACATATCTGCGAAAAGATCGGCGGCTATTCCGAGGTGCTGATCGTCGGCGCCATTCTCGGCCAGATGAAGCTGACCAAGCCGCAGGCGGCCAATGCCGGCGAACTGTTCGGGCTCTCGAAGAGCGAGGTCGCGATGCTGAACGAGACGCCGATGCGCGGCGAGGGCGTGACCATGCCGCCGACCGATCCGCTCATCTACCGCTTCTACGAGCTCGTGATGATCAACGGCCCGGCCTGGAAGGAGCTGATCCAGGAGGAGTTCGGCGACGGCATCATGTCGGCGATCGACTTCGACATGGTGATGGAGCGGCTGCCGAACCCGAAGGGGGACCGCGTCAAGATCACGATGTCCGGCAAGTTCCTGCCCTACAAATATTACGGCGCCAGCGGCAACGTGCCGGAATATGGGTTCAAGGAAGAATAGAGCGAATAGCGCGGAACGAATGGTGAATTGCGAGTAGCGAGCCGGGGATGAACAATCCCTATTCGCCACTCGCTATTCGGCTTATGTCCCTGCCTTCACCTGCGCGACCGCCACGGCCAGCAGCTCGGTCATCTTGGTCAGCACGTCCTGTTCGGTGACCGCGACACCCTTGGCTGCGAGGTCGCCCAGGACCTTGCTCAGCACGGCGGCATCGCCGCCTTCCTCGAATTCGGTCGCGACAATATCCTTGGCATAGGTGTCGGCATCGGCGCCGCTCTTGCCGAGCTTTTCGGCCGCCCACAGGCCCAGCAGCCGGTTGCGACGGGCCTCTGCCTTGAACTTGAGCTCCGCGTCGTGGACGAACTGTGTCTCGAAGGCTTCTTCGCGCTTGTCGAATGTGGTCATAGCCGGAAGTTCCAGGGTTGCCGAAAGGGGCCGGAGCGGCGGTTGCGGGCGAGGGTCCGGCTGCCTAAATAATTGGAACATCTCGTCAAGACAATGCCAAGGCAGTTGGCACGACGCCGCAGGGAAGAATGGTAAAACTCCGTCTCGTCGGCCCGGATCGATTGTGCTCGCCGAGCCAATCAGATAGGTTTCCTCCAGGCCCGGTTCTTGTTCTGTTTCCCTCAGGTCCAGGCCTTCGCGGCAGCTCCGTCGTGGTCCTGTCCCAAATCGTCCGGAGCCTACCAGTTCATGGATTTTAACAAAACACGGTACATCCCAATGAGCCGCCGGCGTCGCATTTATGAAGGTAAGGCGAAGGTCCTGTACGAAGGTCCCGAGCCTGGTACCCTGATCCAGCACTTCAAGGACGATGCGACCGCGTTTAATGCCAAGAAGCACCAGGTGATCGAGGGGAAGGGCGTCCTCAACAACCGGATTTCGGAGTACCTGTTTCAGCACCTGAACGACATCGGGGTGCCGACCCATTTCATCCGCCGTCTCAACATGCGCGAGCAGCTGATTCGCGAGGTCGAGATCGTGCCGCTCGAGGTGGTCGTGCGCAACGTGGCGGCGGGGTCGCTGTCGCAGCGCCTCGGCATCGAGGAGGGCACCCAGCTGCCGCGCTCGATCATTGAGTTCTATTACAAGAACGACCAGCTCAACGACCCGATGGTCTCCGAGGAGCACATCACGGCGTTCGGCTGGGCGACCCCGCAGGAGATCGACGACATCATGGCGCTCGCCATCCGCGTCAATGATTTCCTGACCGGGCTCTTCCTCGGCATCGGCATCCGTCTGGTCGACTTCAAGATGGAGTGCGGCCGGCTGTTCGAGAACGAGATGATGCGCATCATCGTCGCCGATGAGATTTCTCCGGATTCCTGCAGGCTGTGGGACATCAAGTCGAACGAGAAGCTCGACAAGGATCGTTTCCGCCGCGATCTCGGCGGGCTCTTGGAGGCCTATACGGAGGTGGCCAAGCGGCTCGGCATCCTGATGGAAAACGAGCGTCCGGCCGGCTCCGGCCCGGTGCTGGTCAAGAGCTGACGCTGCAAGGTTTATGGCTGCAAGGTTTATGAAGGTGGGTGACGTGAAAGCGCGTGTCACGGTGACGCTGAAATCCGGCATCCTCGATCCGCAAGGCAAAGCGATCGAGGGTGCGCTGAAATCGCTCGGCGTCGACGGCGTTGCCAGCGTCCGGCAGGGCAAGGTGTTCGACATCGAGCTCGCCGGCGCCGACAAGGCCAAGGCGGAGGCCGCCCTGAAGGAAGCCGCCGACAAGCTGCTCGCCAACACGGTGATCGAGAATTACCGGGTCGAGCTGCTGGGGTAGGCGATGGCACCCACCGATCTCCAGCCCTACGAACTTGTGCTGGAGATTTCGCATGGAATCTCCAGCCTCGAAACTTCGGTCGATGAGTTGCTCGCTGATGCGCGAGCTCTCAATGGAGAGCTGTTGGCGCACCTCAGCACGGTCGCGGCGCAACGCATGAACATCAGTTCAAGAACAGGCGAACGCACACCATGAAATCCGCCGTCCTCGTCTTTCCCGGCATCAACCGCGAACGCGACATGGCGCGCTCGTTGCGCCTGATCTCCGGTCATGAACCGGCGATGGTCTGGCACGCGGAGACGTCGCTGCCGAAGGGTACAGACCTCGTCGTGGTGCCTGGCGGCTTCTCCTATGGCGATTATCTGCGCTGCGGCGCGATCGCCGCGCGGGCGCCTGTGATGGATGCCGTGCGCGATTTCGCGAGCCAGGGCGGCCTCGTGCTCGGCGTCTGCAACGGCTTCCAGATCCTCTGCGAGTCCGGGCTGCTGCCGGGCGTGCTGATGCGCAACGAGAAGCTCAAATTCATCTGCAAGGATGTGCATCTGCGGGTCGAGCGATCGGATTCGCCCTTCACGCGCGGCTATAACGCCGGACAGGTGATCCGTGTGCCGGTCGCTCACGGCGAGGGCAACTACGAAGCCGATGAAGAGACCTTGAAGCGTCTCGAAGGTGACGGACGCATCCTGTACCGCTACTGCTCGCCGGAAGGTGCCGTCGATGCCGGCGCCAACATCAATGGCGCGGCGCATTCGATCGCCGGCATCGTCAACGAGAACGGGAATGTGCTCGGCATGATGCCGCATCCCGAGAATCACGTCGAAGACATCATGGGCTGCACCGACGGCCGTGGTCTGTTCGCCGGACTCGTCGCGCATCTCGATCGTGCGGCCTGATCCGGCTTAACCGGATTCGTTCCGATATTTTTTGTTGTCCCGCCGCGCAACGGCTGGCCGGTGTTTGCGTTGTCCGCCCACAAAACAGGGCAGGGAACTGGAGGAGGTTCTCTTATGACGACGGCATCCAAATACTGGCTTGGTACTGCTGCTATCGCGCTTGCGATGGCGATCGGCTCGGGCGGCGCAATCGCCCAGGGCCCATCCGACATGAAGCATGAGGGCGCACGCAGCGCGCAGCCTTCGGCAGAATCATCACGCGAAACAAGCCGTCCCGGCGCTGAGGCCAAAGGCTCTGCCGCCGGCGCACATGCTGCTCAATCTGAGACCAAGCAGAGCGCGCAGGAGCCGCGGCGCGGCGAAGCATCGCCTGGTCGCGAGCAGGCCGCGGAGCGGCCGTCCCGCGATAGCAAGCAGACGGTCGGCCAGGGTTCTGGTCCAGGCGCGGCCAAGGATGCAGCGCAGTCCGACAAGGCTGGACCCGGCGCTGCACAATCCGACAAGGCGGAACACTCGACCGCGCAGCGCGATCGCGATCAGCGCGAGGGTCGCGAGGCCAAGGAGTCGGCCGAGACCAAGCGGCAGCAGGGCCAGGCGGACGAGCGCAAAGGCGACAGTCGCGCGGCCGAGACTAGCAAGTCGGGCCAGCCGAATCAGCGCCAGGACCGTGAAGCCGATCGTCACGATCGCAATTCGACCGGCTCCACGCAGCAGAGCCAGGACGAGCGCAAAGGCCCTGATCGCGCGGCGGAGAAGCAGGGCACCGAGCGCAACAATCAGGCGGCCCAGCCGAATCGTCCTGACAATACCGGCTCGACGGCACAGCAGACCACGCGTCCTGGAAGCTCAACGGCCCAGCAGAATACGCAACCGGGACAACCCACCGGCCAGGCTCAGAACCAGAATCAGCCTGATCGCAGCCGTTCGAACACCTCGGTCTCGGTGAACGACCAGCAGCGCACGCGGGTTGTCGACCAACTCCGCCGAGATCGCGAATTCGATCAGGCGCGGACCGACATCAACATCAACGTCAATGTCGGCGAACGCCTGCCCGAGCGGGTGCGGCCACGCCCGCTGCCCTCGGATATCGTGTCGATCGTGCCGGAATATCGCGGCTACGAATACACGGTGGTGCATGACGACATCGCAATCATCGATCCGCGCAGCCGCGAGATCGTCGACGTCATTCCGGAACGCGGCGGTTACACCAGCGCTGATCGCTATGGCGGCGGCTATGGCAGCACCCGCGTGACGCTGTCCGACGAACAGCGCCAGATCCTGCTCCGCTCCGCCACCTCAGCGGGCACGGTGGGCTCGACCTCGACATCATCGGGTTCGTCCTCATCAGGATCGACCTGCCTGTCGTTGAAGCGTGTGCCGGACGAACTCGCGCGCAGCAACCCGGAGCTGGCGTCGTATCAGTATCTGTCAATCGGCGATCAGGTCGTGCTGGTCGACCCGCAGAACCAGAAGGTCGTGCAGGTGATCGATCAGCAGCAGTAACGGAATGTCAGGGAGGCACGCCGTAGCCGGCGTGCCTCCCGCCGCTTTTCACCTGTCCCGGCCTTGCATCGCTCCGACGCCGAGCCGCTCGACGCCAAGCCATGCCGATCCGGCATAGATTCCTATCTGAAGATTGATTTGGACATAGCACGCACGCGTCTGCTCTAGTTCGCTCGCAAACGGAACGAGAATTTCATCTCGTCCATGAGGGGAGCGAAACGAGCCATGGCGACCATCCGCCAGCTTTACGTCCAAGTCCTGATCGCGATCGTGCTCGCGATCATCTTCGGCCTGATCGCGCCCGAGGCGGCCACTCAGATGAAACCGCTCGGCGACGGCTTCATCGCGCTGCTGCGCATGATGCTCGGGCCCATCATCTTCTGCTCCGTCGTGCTCGGGCTGACCCACGTGCGCGACATGCGGCAACTCGGCCGCCTCGCCTTCAAGGCCCTGCTTTATTTCGAGATCCTGACCACGCTCGGCATGGTCGCGGGCTTCATCGCGGTCAACATGTTCCAGCCCGGCAATGGGCTCCATGCCAGCAATCTCGCGCTCAGTGAGAGCGTGACGCGCATCTCCAACTCGGCGAGCAACTTCACCGCGATCGGCTTCTTCCTCAGCATCATTCCGAGCACAATCGTCGACGCCTTCGCCAAGGGCGAGATCCTCCAGGTCCTGTTCATCTCCGTGCTGGTGGGCGCAGCCCTCAGCGTCGGCCTGAAGAAGGACTCGGCGATCCTGCACGGCATCGAGGAGGGGCAGGATGTGCTGTTCCGCATGCTCGGCTTCATTATGAAGCTCGCGCCCCTGGGCGCCTTCGGCGCGATGGCGGCCGCGATCGGCGCCCATGGCGGCGCCACGCTGCTATATCTCGGCAAGGTCGTGCTGCTCTACTGGATCACGGCCATTCTCTTCGTGGTGGTCGTGCTCGGCAGCGTCTGCGCGATCATGCGACTGTCGCTGCTCAAGTTGCTGCGGCTCATCCGCGAGGAACTGCTGCTGGTGCTCGGCACGGCCTCCGGAGAGGTCGCGCTGCCGCGCTTGATGCAGAAGCTGCAGCAGGCCGGCTGCGACGGCTCGATCGTTGGCTTCGTCCTGCCGGCCGGCTACAGCTTCAATCTCGACGGCACGGGCATCTACATGGCGATTGCGGTCGGCTTTATCGCGCAGGCCACCGACACGCCGTTTACCTACGGCCAGCAGGTCGCGGTGCTTGCGGTGATGCTGCTGACGTCGAAGGGCGGCACGACGGTCGCGGGCGGCGCCTTCATCAAGCTCGCAGCAACGCTCCAGTCCGTGAGGGTGCTGCCGCTCAACGGCCTCGGCCTCCTGTTCGGGATCGATCGGCTGATGGCCACCTGCATCGCGCTCACTAACGTCATCGGCAATACGGTCGCCGTCTTTGTGGTCGCACGCTGGGAGAATGCGCTGGACACGGCCAAGCTCGATGCTTACCTCGCGCGCGGCGTTGCGGCGCCTGTTGCAGAGGAGGCCGATGATGCACGCGCTGCCATCGTCGGTGCGGGCGAATGAGTTCGGCGCAGGCTTCAGCGCATGTAGCCGTCGATGATCTTGGCGTCAGGCCAGCTGCCGTCGGCAACGCATCGCGAGATCACTTCGCGCATCAGCGCCAGCAGTTGGTCTGCCAGCCAGGTCGGCTGCCGCTCGCGCGGCATGCCGATCGAGACGGTCGAGATCAAGGGCGGCCGTTCGATCGACCGGACAGAGAGCTCGCCGCGCTTGGCTTCGGCCGCCACCGCCGCATAGGCGAGGATCGTCGCACCCAGGCCACGCTTGACCATCGCCTTGGTCATGCTCACGCTGTCGACCTCGAAGGCGACGTTGAGCCGCGCACCGTTCTGGATCGCAGCCTGCTCGATCAGGCGTCGGTTGCTGTGCGGAAGGCTCGGCAGGATGAGCGACAATCCGGCCAGCTCGCGCCAGCGGATCGTCTTGGCTACTGGCTGCCCGCCTTCGGCCGGAGGGCCGGCGACGACCATGCGCTCGTGCAGGATGGGCGCCAGCTCGATGCCGTCGAGCGGCGGCGGATTGTAGAGCACGGCGATGTCGAGTCGGCGGTCCAGCAGCCACTCCTCGAGCGAGGAGCTGATACCTTCGCGGATCTGCACGGAAGCCTGGGGCCAGCGCTTGCGCAGCTCCACCACCACCGACGGCGCAATGCGCAGGCCAGCGACCGGCGGCACGCCCAGCACGATGTGGCCGGCAAAGCTCGAGTCCAGCGAGCGGACAGCGCCCGGCATCTGATCGATCTGCAGCAGCACGGCATGAGCATGATCGAGAAACGTGGTGCCCGCGCGGGTCAGACGGACGCCGCGGCCGTGCCGGACCAGCAGCGCGACGCCGAGCTCATCCTCCAGCTTCATCAGCTGTCGGCTCAGGGCGGACTGCGCGACGTTGAGCATTGCCGACGCCCGGCTCAGGCTGCCGGCGCGCGCCACCTGTACGAAGTAACGAAGCTCGCGGATGTCGATGGCCGTGTCCTCTGCGCCGCCGCCCGCCGCGGTTTATTGCAAGCGGGGCATGACGAGTCAAACCGCGCCGTCCCGCCGGCGCCGACCAGAATGAGACGAGCCCTTTGCCCATGAACTGGATACATCTCGACGGACTGACCCTGCGCTATGAGATGCGGGGCAAGGGAGCGCAGACACTCGTGCTGTTGCATGAGCTCGGCGGCAGCCTCGAAAGCTTCGATGCGTTGATGGCCGAGCTCGGCGACGGTCGGCGTGTCCTGCGCCATGATCTGCGCGGCGCCGGACTGTCGGAAAAGCCGCGTTCGTCGTTCAGTTTCGATGATCATGTCGGCGATCTCGAGCGGCTGCTGACGGCGCTCGGGATCGATGGGGCCGTCGATATTGCCGGCGTCGCGGCCGGGGCCGCGGTAGCGGTCAGCTTCGCGCTGGCGCATCCGGACCGCGTGTCCTCGCTGGCGCTGTGCGCCCCTGCGCTTAGCGTCGATGCCGATCGCGTGCACTATCTGACCCGGCGCTCTGAGCTGTGCATCCGCTCGGGTATGCGTGCCGTAGCGGCCGAGACGCTCGACCGCTCCTATCCGCCCGCCCTGCGGCGTGACCGCGATGCATATCTGGCCTATCTCGGTCGCTTCCTCGGCAATGATCCGGTCGGCTATGCGCACAACAATCTCGCCTTCGCCAAGGTCGACCTGCTTGGGCGTCTGCGGGACATCTCGCATCGCTGTCTGCTGCTCGCCGGAGCGCATGATCTGTTGCGGCCGGAGCCGCAGGTCGCGACTCTGGCGCGGATGATCCCGCACGCCGACTATGCGAGGATCGACGAGGCCGGTCATCTGATGCAAGTGCAGGCGCCGGCCGAGATGGCGCGGCGGCTGCTCGCTTTCCTTGCGCGGCCGGCGGCTCAGCCGGTCCTGCCTTGCGTGTCGTGACAGGAGCGATCGCATGCGCATCAGAGAGCTTGCTATCGCCGATATGGATGACGCGCAGCGTGCCGTTGCGGAAGAGGCCATTGCTGGAAAGCGTGGCCGCATCCCGGCGCCGCTGCGGGCCTGGCTGCACAGTCCGGAGCTCGGGCGTCGCGCCCAGAAGCTCGGCGAGTTCGTGCGCTACGACACGTCCTTGCCACCAGCGTTGTCCGAGCTTGCGATCTTGGTTACCGCGCGGCACTGGACCTCTCATTTCGAGTGGTACGCTCACAAGCGTGACGGGCTTGCGGCCGGCATCGACCCGGCCGTCATCAGCGCGATCGCGGAGCGGCGCGCGCCGGAGTTCACCGATGCCAAAGCGAAGCTGGTTCACGACTACACGAAAGTGCTGCTGGCGACCGGGCGGGTACCGGACGATCTGCATGCGGCTGCGACCGAGGCCCTCGGCGAACGCGGCGTGGTCGATCTCGTCGGCATCATCGGCTACTACGCGCTGGTGGCGCTCACTCTTAACGCCTTCGATATCGGCCTGCCGGACGGCGAGAGGCCGGAACTGGAGCCTTGAGGAGACGGTCATGACGAAGCGCCTGGACGGCAAGGTCGCGATCATCACCGGCGCCGGATGCGTCGGTCCGGGCTGGGGCAACGGCCGGGCTGCCGCGGTCATCTTCGCGCGCGAGGGAGCCAGGGTGTTTGCCGTCGACAGCAACGCCGAACGCATCGACGAGACCTTGGCGTGCGCCCACGCCGAAGGCGGCACGATCACCGCTCACAGCTGCGATGTCACCGACGCTACGGCCGTGGCCGCCATGGTCGATGCCTGTATCGCAGCGTTCGGTCGGGTCGACATTCTGGTCAACAATGTCGGCGGATCGGCGCCGGGCGGCCCAGTCGAACTGACGGAGGATGGGTGGGACCGGCAGCTCGATCTCAACCTCAAGAGCGTGTTCCTGACCTGCAAGTCGGTGCTGCCGCACATGGCAACGCAGGGCGGCGGCGCCATCGTCAACACGGCCTCGACCTCGGGCATCCGCTGGACCGGGTCGGCGCAGGTCGGCTACGCCTCGGCCAAGGCCGCTGTGATCCAGTTCTCGCGCGTCGTCGCCGTGCAGTACGCGTCGAAGCGCGTTCGCGTGAACACTATCGTGCCCGGCCAGATGCACACCCCGATGGTCGAGGCGCGTCTGGCCGGGCAGCGTGCCGGTGGCGACGTCGCGGCCCTGCTGCGGACGCGGCAGGCCCGCATTCCGCTCGGCTTCATGGGCGACGGTCGCGACACCGCCAACGCCGCGCTGTTTCTCGCTTCCGACGAGGCCCGCTTCATCACCGGCACCGAGATCGTCGTCGACGGCGGCATGAGCGCCCGCTGTGACTGAGACCATGAGCGCTGCCATGTCCGAAATTTCGATCCAGACCGAGCGCCGCGTGCTGCCTCGCGGCGCCTGCGACGCGCACTGCCACATCTTCGGTCCGTTCGATCGCTTTCCGCTGCCGGACGATCGCAGCTTCACCCCGCCGGAGGCGCCGGAAACGGCGCTGCGCCAGCTGCATGAAGGTCTCGGCTTCGACCGCGCCGTCATCGTGCACAGCCAGGGCCATGGCCGGGACCATCGCCCGCTGCTCGATGCCCTTGCCGTGGGCCGTGGCCGCTATCGCGGCGTCGCCGTGCTCGGGCCGGACGTGTCGGTCGATGCGGTCGCGCGTTTGGACGCGGCGAGCGTCTGCGGCGTGCGTTTCAACTTCCTGGCTCATCTTGGTGGCGCGCCGGCGCCGGAGCGCGTGCAGGCCGTGCTCGCGCTGGTGCGGCCGTTCGACTGGCATGTCGCGATTCACGTCACCGGCGCCGATCTCATCCGCTACGCTGATCTGATCGCAGCGATCGAGGCGCGCGTGGTCATCGACCACATGGCCCGCCCGGATCTGGGCCAGAACCTCGCAGCATGCCAGGACATCCTGTTTCGCCTGCTCGACAGCGGACGGGTCTGGGTGAAGCTCAGCGGCGCCGACCGCATCTCGCTGATGGGCGCGCCCTATCACGACGTCGTGCCGTTTGCCCGTAGTCTCGCCGCGCACGCGCCGCAGCGCGTGCTGTGGGGGAGCGACTGGCCGCACGTCAACATCAGTGGTCCGATGCCCGACGACGTCGCGCTGGTCGATCTCCTGGCCGAGATCGCGCCCTCGGATGCGTTGCGGCGCCGGCTTCTCGTCGACAATCCTGCCGAGCTGTTCGGCTTCGACACCCCGGCGCGCGCCCTTTGAACCTGATGTGGCCCGGCTGCGTCACATATCCGTCGTGAATGGCGCTTGCGTCAACCCGGGATTGTGAGTTCTGGAGGGGCGCGCTATCAAGGCGCGCGCAAGTTGTCCGTTGGTGGGGATTTCGCCGTGCCCGTCGCACTGGTCGTTTTATTGCTCGACATCACGCTGATCTATCATGCGGCGCGGACCGGACGCCTGCAGCCCTGGGCCTTCATCATCCTGATGGTCCCGCTGATCGGCTCGCTCGCCTATATCGTGGTCGAGCTGGTGCCGGAATGGCTTGGCAGCCATGACGTGCAACGGGCGCGCAAGCGCGTCGCCAACAAGCTCGATCCAGAGAAGCAGTATCGCGAATTGTCGGATCGGCTCGCGATCACCGACACCATCGCCAATCGGGCGGCACTGGCCGAGGAATGCGTCTTGGTCGGCCGCTATGATGAGGCCGAGCACCATTACGATCATATCCTCAGCCTGCCGATGGGCCATGAGCCGCTCTACGCATTGGGCAAAGCCAAGGCGCAGTTCGCCCGCAGGCGGCCCAGCGACGCGCTGGCGACGCTCGACGAGCTGCAAAAGGCCTGGCCTGACTACAATTCCGCCGAAGCGCATCTGCTCTACGCACGGGCGCTGCAGGACGCGGGCCGTACCGACGAGGCGCTGGAGGAGTACCACGCGCTGTTGGCCTATGCTCCGAGCAGCGAGGCCAAAGTCCGCTATGGGTTGCTACTCAAGCTGGTCGGCCGGATCGCCGAGGCGAAGGTGGTCTTCACCGAGCTGCTGATCCAGATGAAGCGGGCACCTCGCCATGTGCGCAAGGTGCAGGCGGAATGGATTGCGATCGCCGAGAAGCAGATCGCGGGGTGAACCTGCGTCGTATTCGTGGCCGGGACGCCGCGCGGCGACCCGGACATTGATCAGGCGCGACCAATATCGACATTTGCCGCACTGTCGGTGAGCCCCTTCGCAAGCCCGTGTCCGCTGACCGCTCGCATCAGGATCGTCGCGCGGATATCGCAGCTCCAACTACACGGTCGTGCATGGTGTCGCGTCTGAGACACGCAGGCACTCTTTCCTGACAGGCTCAGTCCGGTATCTGGATGGCTGAAGCTTGCTGCTGTCTGTCCGCCGCGCTGAACTGAGACGTGTGCGGGCGTGAAAAAATCGGCTCGGTTGTAATGTAGATCACGTGCAGCCGGACGACATCCCCGTAACTCTACTTGCGAAAGATACGAAGGCCGCGACCGCCCGCGGCCTATCCGGCCGCTTGCTGCGCGTGCACCGGGAGACGTCGTACATGTCAATCTCGAGAGGAGGGTCGTGATGAGGATGAATTGTCCTACGTATCACTATGACAATGCCCGAACCGGTCTGCTCGTTCGGTCAAATCCGCTGCAGCGTCGGCGCCTCGGCGGCCGGGCGTGGGGGAAATATCAGGAGCTCGATCTCGGAGCTCCGGTTCGCGGAGCCGTGCTGTTCTTGCCGGACTGGCAGATCAAGAAGGGCAGCCACTCCGGCGAGACCCATACGATGCTCTACGTGGCGACGTCAGCCAATCTGGTACTGTCCTATTCCGAGGAGCAGCTGCGCGCGGGCTCGACCAATCCGATCTGGCGCAGGACACTGACGATCCCCAACACCAGGCATGGCAGCAACATTCCGCCGCCGGTCGGGGTGTGCGGCACCATGGTGCTCGAGCCGGACAAGCGCCGTCTGTTCGTTGCGGCGATGACCGAGTCCGGGGAATATCGCATCTATTCGCTCGATCTGGATACGGGCGACGTCCTGGCTCAGGCGCCGATCCTCGACTCCGGTGCCAATGGCCCCGTCTTCGTCGGTAAGGATCATGATCAGCGGGGCGCATTGCTGATCGCCGGCGGTCAGGTGTTCGTGACGTTCGCGGATTTCCTGGCGGACGACAACGGGCCGTATCGCGGCTGGGTCGTCTCGTGCGCGACGGACGATCTGACCAAGCAGCAATTCCTCCCCATGGGCTCGCAACGCACCTTCGGCGGCGGCATTTGGGGGCCGGGTGGGGCCACGGCGGATGCCTCCAACAACATCTTCGTCGTGACCGGCAACTCGACGTCGTCGGACAACGATGATTATTGGAATCATCTCGGCCCAGGCAAGCATCCGGGCGACGTCGGCGATTTCTTCGAAGCGGTGGTGCGCGTCGAATCCACGCCTGCGGCAAAGACCGGAGATTGGACCGACATCCATGATCCCGCCCTCCAGATCCCCGGCTGGTTCGGTAACGAGAACCAGGGCGGCGGCATTGCTTTGGCTGACGTCAACGGCAATGGCCGGCCGGACCTCGTGGTGTTTCACATCGATCATCCCTCGAACGGCAATCACGGCTACTATCGGATCGGCTGGGACTTGAACGCTGTCGGCCATGCGGCCAGCTGGAGCAATCCGGTTCAGATCCCCGGCTGGTTCGGTAACGAGAACCAGGGCGGCGGCATTGCTTTGGCCGACGTCAACGGCAATGGCCGGCCGGACCTCGTGGTGTTTCATATCGACCACCCATCGAACGGCAACCACGGTTACTATCGGATCGGCTGGAATCTGGACGCAGCGGGCAATGTCACTGGCGGCTGGACCAGTCCGATCCAGGTGCCCGGCTGGTTCGGCAATGAGAACCAGGGCGGCGGCGTCGCCATCGCCGACCTCAATGGCAACGGCCGGCCCGACCTGATCGTGTTTCACATCGATCATCCGGCGAACGGCAACGCCGGCTACTATCGCATCGGCTGGAATCTGGACGTCGCGGGCAACGTCACCGGTGGCTGGAGCAATCCGATTCCGATCCCGGGTTGGTTCGGCAATGAGAATCAGGGCGGCGGCATCGCGATCGGCGACCTCAACGGCGACGGCCGCCCGGATCTGGTCGTCTTCCATCTCGACCATCCCTCGAACGGCAATCACGGCTACTACCGGGTCGGCTGGTCCCTCGACGCCGCCGGCCACGCCACGGGCGGCTGGAGCAACCCGGTTCAGATTCCCGACTGGTTCGGCAACGAGAACCAGGGCGGCGGCATCGCGATCGGAAACATCAACGGAAACGCGCAGCCGGACCTGGTCGCCTTCCACATCGATCATCCCTCCGGCGGCAATCACGGCTATTACCGGGTCGGCTTCGATCTGCAGATCTCGCGCAGCCTGGTGGCGGCGGACTGGTATGCCCCCGGAGATACGCGACAGCTCAACGCAGACGACCATGATCTCGGCGGCGCCAGCGCCCTGCTGGTGCCTCCTCAGTCGGACGAGATCGCGCGGCTGCTGGTCACCGGTGACAAAGCGGGGAATGTCTACCTGCTCAGCAGCGCAAGCCTCGGGCATTGGGCCGGCGAAGTTCAGCGCATTCATCCGTTCAACGGCGAGGTGAGATGCGCGCCGGCATTCTATCGTGCGGCCAATGGCGATCGTATTGTCTATCTGAGCGGCGCCGGCAGACCCGGCCTGTGCGCATTCAAGATCGGCACGCAGGACGGCCGCTTCGGCCTGCACGAATTCTGGCAGGCCAAGGACATCTTCGGTTCGACCGTTGGCTTCGCGAACGCAGCAGGCTCGCCGATCGTCATCACGACGCCGGCCACCGACCGGCTCGGCGAGCTTCCCCTGGTCTGGGTGACCGACGGCGGCGACGACCACAATCCCTCGGCGCTGTGGGCGTTCAACGGTCTCGACGGCACCGAGCTGTTCAACTCGCTGCGGGATCCCAATGATCGCTCCGCCGTGCTTCCTCATTACCCGCCGATGAGCTGCACCGAGAACAGCGTGTTCGTCGGGACCAATCGCGGTCTCGCGTGCTACCGGCTTCCCGCGCTCAGCGCGGCCGCGCAACTGAACCTCGTCGCGTTCAATCTCGATCATCCGTCAGGTGGCAATCACGGCTATTGCCGCATGACACGCGAGGGCCTCGACAGTTCAGGCGGCGCGGTCTGGGGCACGGCGGCCCAGATCCCCGGCTGGTTCGGCAATGAGAACCAGGGCGGTGGCATCGCGACGGCCGACATCAATGGCAATGGCCGGCCGGATCTCGTGGTGTTCCACATCGATCATCCGTCCAACGGCAATCATGGCTACTACCGCATCGGCTGGGATCTGACGCCTGCTGGCCGCGCCGCGAGCTGGGGCAGCCCGGTCCAGATTCCCGGCTGGTTCGGCAACGAGAATCAGGGCGGCGGGATTGCGGTCGGTGATCTCGACGGCAACGGCCGGCCCGACCTGGTCGTCTTCCACATCGATCATCCCTCGAACGGCAATCACGGCTACTACCGCGTCGGCAAGAATCTCGACACCGCGGGCAACGTCACCGGCGGCTGGAGCAATCCGATCCAGATTCCCGGCTGGTTCGGCAACGAGAACCAGGGCGGCGGTATTGCGCTTGCCGACGTCAACGGCAACGGCCGGCCGGATCTGATCGTGTTTCACATCGATCATCCCTCGAACGGCAATCACGGCTACTACCGCATCGGCTGGAATCTCGACGCCGCGGGCAATGTCACCGGGGGCTGGAGCAGCCCGGTTCAGATCCCCGGCTGGTTCGGCAATGAAAACCAGGGCGGCAGCATCGCGGTCGCCGACGTGAATGGCGATGGCCGGCCCGACCTGATCGTGTTCCACCTCGATCATCCGTCCAACGGCAATCACGGCTATTACCGGATCGGCTGGAAGCTGGACATCACCGGCAACGTCACCGGCGGCTGGAGCAGCCCGGTGCAGATACCCGGCTGGTTCGGCAACGAAGATCAGGCCGGCGCAGTGGCGGCGGCCAATCTTCCGTTCTCATGGTCGTGGCCGGATCTGGCGACGATGTGAAGTAAGAGCGCGGGGTGCCGGATGCGGCACCCCGCATGAAGCTGCAAGCCGGTCATGCACGCTGCCGCCTATGTCGCCGATCCCTATGCCTATTACCGCGGCCTGCGCGCACAAGCGCCGGCGTGCTGGAATCCTGATGTCAACGCGTGGACACTGACCCGCTATCGTGACGTCGTGGACCTCATCAGGCATCCGGCGCTGTCCGTGGGGCGGCTGCCGCTGGCGCAGCCGGTGGTGGGCGAGGGCAGGCGGGGCGACATGCTGGAGCAGCATCTCGCGCACTGGCTGATCCGGATGGACGGTCCCGATCACGCGCGGCTCCGGGCGCTCGCCAAGCGCGCCATGCCTCACCGGTTCGCCGATCAAATGCGGCCGCTCGTACGCCAACGCGCCGAGGCGCTGCTCGGCAGGCTGCTCAGCCGCGCTGCAATCATCGACGTCATCGGCGACTACGCCGCGCCGCTCGCGCTGGCAGCGATCTGCGATGCACTCGGTCTGCCCGAGCAGGATCACGTGCAGTTTCGGCGCTGGTCGGAGTGCATCGAACAGGGGGCCGGACGCGGCTGTTCGGCGAGCCAGATATCGCGGGCGATCGAGGCGGTGCAGGCGACGCGTGCCTATCTGGCGCAGCAGGTTGGCCGCGTGCAGGCGTCCGGCCTGATCAGCGCGTTCGCAGGTTCAAGCGTGAACTGCGCCGTGATGAGCCGGGACGAGGTGATCTCAACCGCGTCGCTGCTGCTGCTGGCCGGTCACGAGACCAGCACGCATGCGCTGGCCAATGCGCTATTGGCGCTGTTCGATCATCCGTCCGAACTCCGGAAGCTCCGGCATGGCGATTGCGACACGGGGGCCATCGACGAGCTGCTTCGCTACGACACGCCGCTGCAGGGATTGATGCGGCGAGCAACAGCCTCTTTCGAATGGCAGGGACAGCGAATTTCGGCGGGACAGACGCTGGTGCTATGGCTCGGGGCGGCCAATCGCGACCCGACCGTGTTCGCCGAGCCCGACCGGCTGAACCTCAACCGGCAGGCTTTGCGGCACGCAAGCTTCGGCTTCGGCGCGCATCGATGTCTCGGGGCAGGGCTCGCGCATTGCATCCTCGAGGAGGGGCTCTTGGCCTTCCTGGCCGCCGCGCCGAAAGCGGCCCGGCTGGCCCGGAGGCTCGAATGGCGCGGCAACATGTTGTTCCGGTCTCAGACCAGACTGCTGGTCCAGCTCTACTGACCGTTGGGCTCGCCGCGCCGTCGGACCCGCTTGATGGTGCCGGAAAACGAGAACAGCGGCCGCTCGCCGGATTTCAGCAAGCCGCGCAGGAAGATCAGGGAGACGCCGGCGCGGGTCACTTCGCCGGTGGCTTCGACCAGCTCGCCCTCGCGCGCAGCATCGAGGAATTCGGAGGAGAACGAGACGGTGACGGCCGGACTCTGCAGGATCGGCGCGGCAAAGGCGAACAGGCAGTAGTCGGCGAAGGTCATGAAGCAGCCGCCATGGACGTTGCCGCTGCCGTTGAGGTGTTTCTTCTCCACCCGGAACGCGCAGCGGATCGAGCCGTCATCCTCCATCCGGTGCCAGAACGGGCCGGTCTGGCTCTCAAAGCTGTCGCGCAGCCAGGTGCGCCAGCCGGCGAATTCGCCGTCGGTGGCGATGTGGATACCGGGGCGGTTGTCGAAGGCGGAGCGGGCGAGGTCGTGCACGGGCGGGGCCTTTAATTGCTGATTTACCTTCTTAAATCCGATTGATCGTCGCTCTGCAAATCTCCCGTTCCCTGATCACAGGCCAAAGCTCTGGACAGGGCGGATCGGGGCCGTAAAAGGCCTTTTCCGGTCCGGCCTATGTTTCTATGAAACAGGCTTAGGGAATAGCGGCCCACGGGGCAAAGGCACCTCTCCATGCGTAACGAACCGCAGATCACCCCCGAACTCGTCGCCGCCCATGGCCTGAAGCCGGACGAATATGAGCGCATCCTGAAGCTGATCGGGCGGGTCCCGACCTTCACCGAGCTCGGCATCTTCTCGGCGATGTGGAACGAGCACTGCTCGTACAAGTCGTCGCGCATCCATCTGCGGGGACTGCCGACCAAGGCACCCTGGGTGATCCAGGGACCTGGCGAGAACGCCGGCGTGATCGATATCGGCGACGGCCAGGCCGTCGTGTTCAAGATGGAGAGCCACAACCACCCGAGCTATATCGAGCCCTATCAGGGTGCGACCACCGGCGTCGGCGGTATTCTGCGCGATGTCTTCACCATGGGCGCGCGCCCGATCGCCTGCCTCAATGCGCTGTCGTTCGGCGCGCCGGAGCATCCCAAGACCCGGCACCTGGTGTCCGGCGTGGTCGCTGGCATCGGTGGCTACGGCAATTCCTTCGGCGTGCCCACCGTCGGCGGGCAGACGCGTTTCCATACGCGCTATGACGGCAACATCCTGGTCAACGCGATGGCGGTGGGCCTCGCTGATGCCGACAAGATCTTCTACGCGGCCGCCTCCGGCGTGAACATGCCGATCGTCTATCTCGGCTCCAAGACCGGCCGCGACGGTATCCACGGCGCCTCGATGGCCTCGGCCGAGTTTGACGACTCCTCGGAGGAGAAGCGTCCGACCGTGCAGGTCGGCGATCCCTTCGCCGAGAAGCTGTTGCTGGAAGCCTGCCTCGAGATCATGGCTGCCGATTGTGTGATCGCGATCCAGGACATGGGCGCGGCGGGCCTGACCTGCTCGGCGGTCGAGATGGGCGCCAAGGGCGATCTCGGCGTCGACCTCGATCTCGACGCGGTGCCGACCCGCGAGACCGGCATGAGCGCCTACGAGATGATGCTCTCGGAAAGCCAGGAGCGCATGCTCATGGTGCTCAAGCCGGAGAAGGAGAAAGAGGCGGAGGCCATCTTCCGCAAATGGGGCCTCGACTTCGCGGTCGTCGGCTATACCACGCCGAGCAAGCGCTTCATCGTCAAGCATGGCGGTGACGTGATGGCCGATTTGCCGATCAAGGAGCTCGGCGACGAGGCGCCGGTCTATGACCGGCCGCATGTGGCTTCGCCGGCGCTGCCCGTGGTCCACGCCCGCGAGACCACGCCGCCGATCGGAATTATCCCCGCATTGGAGCAGCTGATCGCGACGCCCGATCTCTGCTCCAAGCGCTGGGTCTGGGAGCAATACGACCACGTCATCCTCGGCAACACCGTGCAGCGGCCGGGCGGCGACGCCGCCGTCGTCCGCGTGCAGGATGGGCCGAAGGGTTTGGCGCTCACCGTCGACGTCACGCCGCGCTATTGCGAGGCCGATCCGTTTGAGGGCGGCAAGCAGGCGGTGGCGGAAGCCTGGCGCAACATCACGGCCGTGGGCGGCCGGCCGCTCGCGATTACCGACAATCTCAACTTCGGCAATCCGGAGCGGCCCGAGATCATGGGTCAGTTTGTCGGCTGCCTGAAGGGCATCTCGGAAGCCTGTCGTGCGCTCGACTTCCCGGTCGTCTCCGGCAACGTCTCGCTCTACAACGAGACCAACGGCCGTGCGATCCTGCCGACCCCATCGATCGGCGGCGTCGGCCTGCTCGACGATTTCACCAAATCCGCGACGCTTGCGTTCAAGGCCGAAGGCGAGGCGATCCTCTTGATCGGCGAGACCCATGGCTGGCTCGGGCAGTCGGTCTATTTGCGCGACATCTGCGGCCGCGAAGAGGGCGCACCGCCGCCCGTCGATCTCGAGGCCGAGAAGCGCAATGGCGACGTCGTCCGCGGCATGATCCACGCCGGCACCGCAACAGCCGTACACGATCTCGCGGATGGCGGGCTCCTGGTCGCGCTCACCGAGATGGCGATGGCCTCAGGCATTGGCGCGCGGCTGCTCGCGGCCCCCGCTGCGATCGTGCCGCATGCCTATTGGTTCGGCGAGGACCAGGCCCGCTACATCGTGACTATGCCCGAGATTGAAGCCGGCCGTGTGCTCGCCAAGATGCGCGGCTGCGGCATTCCCTGCGTCAGGATCGGCACCACCGGCGGCGATGCGATCGCGATTGCCGGGGAGGCGTCGGTCGAGGTCGCGAGCCTGAAGACGCGGTTCGAGAGCTGGCTGCCGGCCTTTATGGGCGGGGCGGCTTAAAGTGTCATTGCCTGCTCGTCGTCCCGGCCAAGCGAAGCGCGAGCCGGGACCCATACTCCCAGGCCGGAGTTGTCTTGGTCGAAACATCGCGCCCGACGACAACGCCTGGGGTTATGGGTCTCCGCGTTCGCGGGGACGACAGCAGCGCTTGTATCTGGCTTTTGCGGCGTCGGATCGCCCTACAACACGTTCTTCGCGCCCGGAATCTGTCGCAGCACCCAGGTGGCGCCCCAGCTGAGCAGGGTGGTGCCGACAAAGGCAATCGATGCCTTGACGACGGCCGGCAGGTCGAAGTCGAACAGCCAGTACTGGATCCACAGCACGATCGGATAGTGCACCAGGAAGATGCCATAGGCATCGGCCTGCATGCGATCGAGCACGGAGAATTCCGAGCGTCGATTGTTCAGGAAATAGGCGAGAATGCAAAACATCATGCCGGCACTGAACACGGCAAAGAACAGGCCGTAGGCTGCCTCGTACCAGTCCGGTTGGACCGGCGGATTGCCAAGCACCAGACGCTTGATGGCGATCAACCCCCATAGCAGGCAGTACGGAATCAGTGTGACGATGATCCAGCGCGGCAGGCCGCCTTGCGAGAGCTGGCCTTCTGCGCCGAGGAGCCCGCGCTCAAAATTGGCCGCTCCAATCCCGGCCCCGATGTAGAAATAGGCTGCATAAAGCAGCACGCGGCTGGACTGCACGGAAAAGGCGCCGAATTCGAACCAGTGATTGGGACCGAAATAGACCCGCAATGGAACGTAAAGGATCGCGGTGACGGCAACCAGGAACAGGAAGACGACACGCGGCCGATCAAAGCCGCGCAGCGACAGCCGATTGAGGGGATCGAGCAGGGTCGGCGAGACCTGGTAGAGCAGGCACGCCGAGAGATCGAAGGCGAGCAGCACCCAGATGAACCAGACCGGACCGCTTGGCCACGGCCCGACCGTCACGGTCTTCCACCAGAAGGCGGAAAAACTCGCATCGGGATTGGCGCGCAGCTCAATCGCGTAATAGGCGAGCGGGATCAGCGTCAGCACTGCGATCGCGAACGGCAGGCCGAGCCGCAGCAGGCGGTCGCGCAGGAACACCTGCGGCGGCTTGTGCTTCAGCCCGGGCCATACGAACAGTCCCGACAGGAAGAAGAACATCGCCATGAAGAAACTGTCGGTCGCGAGCACAATGCAGTCGAAGCCGATGAAAGAGCTCGGGTCCGTGTGTCCGAAATAGGTGTAGGGGATGACTGCGTGATGCAGCACGACCACGAGGGTCAGGAACGTGCGGGCATGATCGAGCGCGGCATTGCGGGCTCTGGTGCGCGGCGGCGATTGGAGCTCGACCTTTGCAGCTGCAGCCGATTGCGAAACCGATATGACCATGTGAGCCTGCCCCCCTGATGCCCTGATTCCGCAACCTGCAAATGAGCTTGCCGAGCGAACTTCGGAATCGAAGCACTCGATCCATGTTGTCGGTTGCACTGCAAATGGCAAGGGCAGCGCACCATGTTGCTCAGTCTGTCTTGCGGAAACACCCCCGTTCCGGCGGCGGCTGGCGCTCGCTCTCCGCGCATTCGCTGGAACTGTCTCCAACCCTCCTCGTTAATCACGTGGACTGCGCCGCTGCGGCGCACAATTCACTACTGGGAGGATTGGACCGTGACACTTCTGAGATGGGCGCTGCTCTTCTTCGTGATCTCGGTGGTCGCCGGCATTCTCGGTTTCACGGGAGTCTCGGCGGCTTCGGCCGACATCGCGCGCATCCTGTTCTACATCTTCCTCGTGATCTTCCTGGTGCTGCTGATCCTCGGGCTCACAGTCTTCAGGGTATAGCGCCTCAGGCGGCCATGCATGGTCGTTCCGGGATGGTGCCGCGCACCAGGTCCGGAACGGCCAGACGCGGAGGTGGTCAGGCGGCGACTTCCTCGATCCTGACCTTGTCGGGATAGAACGCCAGATAGCCGGAGATCTCGGTCATGGCCGGGAACGGCGTCTCGTAGCTCCAGATCGCGTTGTCCAGCGTCTTGCCGTTGGCGAGGATGCTGAAATAGCTGGCGTCGCCCTTGTAGGGGCAGTGGGTCACCCGCTCGGTGCGCTGGAGCAGATCCATTTTGGCGTCCGTCCGCGGGACGTATTGGACAGCCGGGTAGCTCGCTTCTTTCAAGGTCAGCGCCTTGGCGGTGTCGACAATGACCATGCCGTCTGCGAAGACGCGCACCCGCTTTGGATTGGCGGTAATGGTGATCGGATGATCCGGTCCCGGAAGTTTCATGATCGATCGGCCCTCCAAACGCCGCAGGGTGTTATGCCGCGGCAGGCACAAGGTCGCCGCAGCCGGTCATGCGCCGCGTGCAATGCGGCGTGCTCGGCCTGTCAGGCCGCGCCCAACATATAGTCGCTCAGGAGGTGACCCCGGAAGCGGTTCGCGCTAAAATTTCGCCATCACGGTCGCGCGAGAGGGCCTTGATTCGATCTGCTCAATCGGCACGAATGGGGCCACCATTGAGCGGCGCAAGCTTTGAGGAGACAGACCGGGATGCCGATGGACGCCCACGATATCGAAGCCATGATCAAGGCTGCGATCCCCGACGCCGAGGTGACGATCCGTGATCTTGCCGGCGATGGCGACCATTACGCTGCCACCGTCATTTCCGAATCCTTTCGGGGCAAGTCTCGCGTCCAGCAGCACCAGATCGTCTACCAGTCCCTGCGCGGCCAGATGGGCGGCGTCCTGCACGCGCTGGCACTACAGACCGGCGTGCCGGAGCAGCATTGATCGACCCGATCAGGCCGCCGCGTCAGCACGTACCTGAGGGAGGAGAGATGGCGGCAGAGAATTCGACCGGGGCGCTTTTCCGGGTGCTGCGGTCGAACGAGCAAAGCCGTGTCACCTCCGTCGAGTTGTTCTTCGATCTCGTCTTCGTCTACGCGGTGACGCAGATTTCCCATTTTCTGCTCAGCCGTTTCACGCCGGTCGGAGCGGTGCAGACGGGATTGCTGTTTCTCGCAGTGTGGTGGGTGTGGGTCTACACCGCCTGGGTCACCAACTGGCTGGACCCGGCAAAAGCCCCCGTTCGCCTGCTGCTGTTCGGCATGATGTTGGCTGGCCTCGTCCTGTCGATGGCCATGCCGCGGGCGTTCGACGACCGGGGGCTGTGGTTTGCCAGCGCTTATGCGGCGATGCAGGTCGGCCGCACCCTGTTCTGGGCGCTGGCGACTCCAGCGCCGCGCCGTAGCGCGCGGGCGAACGCAATCCGCATCCTGTGCTGGCTCAGCACGTCCGCCATATTCTGGCTCCTTGGCGCTTTCGCCCACGGCGATCAGAGGCTGCTGCTCTGGGGCGTTGCGATCGCTATCGAATACGTCTCGCCTTCGGTTCGTTTCTGGATCCCCGGCCTTGGCGCCTCCACCATGGAGGACTGGACCGTCGACGGCGGCCACATTGCTGAGCGCTGCGCCGGCTTCATCCTCATTGCGCTGGGCGAGACCATCGTCATGACCGGGGCGACGTTTGCGGACATCGATTGGACCGAGGCCAGCGTTGCCGCCTTCTTCTGCGCCTTCGTGGGCTGCGTCTCCATGTGGGGGATCTATTTCAACCGTGGAGCCGAGGCCGGCTCCGAGCTGATCTCACGCTCGAGCGAGTCCGGGCGCATTGCGCGTTCTGCATACACCTATCTGCATATGCCGATCGTGGCCGGGATCATCCTGACGGCCGTGTCGGACGAGATTGTCCTCAAGCATCCGACGGGGCATTCAGACCTCAACACGGTCGCAACGACGATCGGCGGCCCATTCGTCTTCCTGTTCGGGACCATCCTGTTCAAGCGCGAGATCCGTGGAATTCTGCAGCTATCCCACGGCGTCGCCTTGATCGCGTTGATCGGGTTGGGATGGTTCGCGCCCGGGCTGTCGCCGCTGGCACTTTCAGCGCTGACCAGCGCGCTGTTGGCGATCGTTGCGGTCTGGGAGACGCTGTCGCTTCGGTCCAAGCCGGAGCCTCATGCCTCCGCGACCAGCGCTTGAACCGAGAACATCTTCGCCGCATCCGTCCAAACGCTCCGTACCGTCCAGCTCGAGCTGCGCGCTAGCGCAGCAAAGCGCTCGATGCTGTATTTGTAGCTGTTCTCGGTATGAATGCTTTCGCCTGCCCGGAAGTGAAGGCTGGTGCCGAGCAGCCGCACGGTCTGCGGCTTCTTGGCGATCAGATGCATCTCGATCCGATGCTGTTCGCGGTTATAGATGGCGCGGTGGACAAAGGCCGACACATCGAAATTGCCGCCGAGTTCGCGGTTGGCGCGGACCAGCAGATTGAGGTTGAAGCGGGCTGTGACGCCGGCTGCGTCGTTGTAGGCGGCGTGCAGGACGCGCTCGTCCTTTTCCAGATCGACGCCGACGATCATCAGCGCGCCCACGCCAAGGATCTCGCGCGCGGAGCGCAGGAAGCGGTAGGCCTCATGCGGCTCGAAATTTCCGATGGTGGAGCCCGGGAAGAAGCCGACCTTGGGAAGGTCCTTGATCGCGTCGGGCAGCTTGAACGACGTGGTGAAATCCGCAGTCACCGGATGTACAGTGAGGGCCGGAAAGTCCTGCCGGAGAGCTTCGGCTTGCGCGTTCAGGAATTCGCCGGAAATATCGACGGGAACGTAAGCTGAAAAGGTGCAGCTTTGCAGCAGCAGCCGGACCTTGGTCGTGGCGCCGGCGCCGAATTCGATCAGCGCCGCCTTCTCAGGGATGATCGCCGCGATATCAGCACCGCGATCGCGCAGGATGCCGAGTTCGGTGCGGGTCGGATAATATTCCGGCAGCCGTGTGATCTGCTCGAACAGCTCCGAGCCGGCGGCGTCGTAGAAATATTTGGGCGACAGCCGCTTGGGTTGATCTGAAAGGCCGGCAACGACATCGCGCGCAAATGCCGAGGTCTGCTCGTCCGGCAGATGAGCGTTGGCCAAGGCAGACATGTGCAAACTCATGGATACTCTCCTCAACGCGCAGTCGGACGCGCTGTGATGGAAAATCGAGACGGGAAGAAGACGGCGATCCTCAGGCGTAGTCGGCGAGCCGCAGCCCCGTGAATTGCCAGCGGTGGTGCGGATAAAAGAAGTTGCGATAGCTAAGACGGCTATGGCCGGCCGGAGTCGCAAGCGAGGAGCCGCGCAACACCATCTGATTGACCATGAACTTGCCGTTGTACTCGCCGAGCGCGCCTTCAATGGCGCGGTAGCCGGGATAGGGCGCATAGGCGCTGCGGGTCCATTGCCAGACGATGCCAAAAGCATCGTTGAGCTGGTTGGCGCGCGCGGCAACCTCCCATTCCATCTCTGTCGGCAGATGCCTGCCGCTCCAGCGGGCGAAGGCGTCGGCCTCGTAGTAGCTGATGTGGCAGACCGGCGCGTCGGGATCGACCGGCCGGAGACCGCCGAGCGTCATGATCTTCCATTCGCCATCGACCTTGTACCAATGGCCGGGCGCCTGCCAGCCTTCCTTGGCGACGGTGGCAAAGCCGTCCATGAGCCACAGCGTCGCGGTCTCGTAGCCGCCACTGTCCATGAAGGCGAGCCACTCGGCATTGGTGACGAGATTGCGCGCGAGTTTGACCGGGCCGACCAAAGTGCGGTGTGCGGGCTTTTCATTGTCGAAATGGAAGCTGTCGTCGGCATGACCGATGGTGTGGATGCCTTCAGGCAGGACTGCCCATTCCTCGGCACTTCGGTGCGACGGCGGAAGCCGCCAATGGATGTCATAGGCCGGCGCGATCGGGTTTTGCGCAAAGGCATGCAGGATGTCGGTGAGCATCAATTCCTGATGCTGCTGCTCATGGTTCAAGCCGACCTCGATCAGCGGCGCGACGGCTGCCAGTGTCGGCGCATCGGCTTCGCTCAGGAAGTCGACCACGGCGGCATCGACGTGGTGGCGATAGGCACTGATCTCCTCCACCCCGGGCCGAGTGATGAGGCCGCGCGCGCCACGGGTATGGCGCGGGCCGGCGCTGACGTAATAGGAGTTGAACAGGAATGCATAGTCGGGATGGAAGGGCTGGTAGCCTGGGCAATGCGCGGCCAGCAGAAACTGCTCGAAGAACCAGGTCGTATGGGCGCGGTGCCATTTGGCCGGGCTCGCGTCGGGCATTGACTGGACCACTTGGTCCTCGGCGCTCAAGGGTGCTGCGCGGGCTTCGGTCTCGCCGCGGACCGCCAGATAGGCCTCAACAAGATTTTGGACGAAGGACTCGGAGCCGGGCGCGGGCGGAGCAGCAATCGACGAACGCGCGGTCGCGGCGGAGGCTGGACTGGTCACGAGGGTCTCCGTTTGGGTGGAGAAAACGTTGCTCCCGGGAACAAGTTCCTGGCAGTCCGTCCTAGATGGGGGCTTGGTTGCAGGATAAAACCCTCGAATCCGCTATTATATTGTTACCATCAGCCTATCGATTTCGGCCCGCCCCTTGCATGCCAGCTCCGCGGCATTTTACTTTGGCGAAACAACCATCTGAGCTACATATAGATTCAGTGACGGTTGGCCGGGGACCGAGCCCGTCCGAGACGACCCAGCGGCAGGGGCCGCCAGGCGCCCCAAAGGAAGCGAAGATGAGCATCGAGCAATTCATTGACAATGAAGTGAAATCGAACGACGTCGTGCTGTTCATGAAGGGCACGCCGCAGTTTCCGCAGTGCGGCTTCTCGGGCCAGGTGGTGCAGATCCTCGACCATGTCGGGGTCGGCTATAAGGGCCTGAACGTGCTGGAGTCTTCCGAACTCCGCAACGGCATCAAGACCTATTCGAACTGGCCGACCATCCCCCAGCTCTATGTCAAGGGTGAATTCGTCGGCGGCTGCGACATCGTCCGCGAGATGTTCCAGAGCGGCGAACTGCAGCAGCTGTTTGCCGACAAGGGCATCCCGGCGGCGGCCTCCGCCTGAGCTTTCCGGTCCGCAAGCTCGGCGCGACCCGATTCGAGATCGTCGTCGCCGACATCACGCGCTTGCGCGTTGATGCCATCGTCAACGCGGCCAACACCTCGCTGCTCGGCGGCGGCGGGGTGGATGGTGCAATCCACCGCGCGGCCGGCCCTGAATTGGTGATGGAATGCCGGCAGCTTCATGGCTGCAAGACCGGCAATGCCAAGATCACGAAGGGTTACCGCTTGCCGGCCACCCACGTCATCCATACCGTCGGGCCAGTCTGGCAAGGCGGTGAGCACGGCGAGGACGGATTGCTGGCCTCCTGCTATCGCCGCTCCATCGAATTGTGCCACGATCGATCCCTCGCTTCGGTGGCGTTCCCTGCGATCTCGACCGGCGTCTATCGCTTTCCGGCCGCCCGCGCTGCCGGCATCGCAGTCCACACGACACTCGAAGCGATCGAGCTCGAGACCTCGCTGGAGCACATTGTATTCTGCTGCTTCTCGGAAGAGAGCGCTCGCCTGCATGATCAGGCGTTCGGTGAGGCGGTCGCCAGCCGCGCGCGTTGAGTTGCGCCGGTAGGATCGCCTCAATGGCGAACGGAGCATCTATGATCGAGCGGCTGGCGTCTCAATGCCTGGTGCTATGTGCGATCATCGCATTCAGCATTGGAGCTGCGTACGCAGACAATTCGTCCGCGACACCGGCGCGGCATTTCGATGCTCAGCGGCTGGAGAAGGTTGAGGACTATTTTCGTCGCGAGGTTGCGGCCGGCCATATTCCCGGCGCGGTGGTACTGATCCAGCAGCATGGTCGACCGGTGCTGCTGCAGAGCATCGGCGTACGCGACGTCGCCACGGGCGCGGCGATGACGCCGGATACGATCTTCCGCATCTATTCAATGTCGAAGCCGATCACATCCGTAGCTGTGATGATGCTGGTCGACGAGGGGCGTCTCAAGCTCGGTGATGACGTGGCGAAATACATTCCGGCGTTCGCGGAGGTGAAAGTCGCAGACATGGCGCGCGACGGCAAGACCGTGCAGTCGCTGCAACCTCTGGCACGCCCGATCACCATCGAGGATCTGCTGCGTCATACCTCCGGCATCACCTACGGCTTCTATGGCGAGACCGCCGTGCGCAAGCTCTATGCGACCTCGAACCTGTTCGACGACGATATCGATAACGCGACGTTTGCGAATCGCTTGGCGAAGCTGCCGCTGGCCGAGCAGCCGGGCACGGTGTGGGACTATGGCCATTCCGTGGATGCGCTTGGCCGTGTCATCGAGGTGGTCTCGGGGCAGACGCTCTATCAGTTCGAACAGGAACGGCTGCTCGATCCGCTCGGCATGCACGACACCGCCTTCTCGCTCGCCGCTCCCGACAAGCGCGGCCGTGTGGCCGAGCCGCTGCCGCAGGATCGTTTCGATGAACCGATCGCAGGCCTCGACGATCCCGTCCGGCCGAGGAGATGGGAATCCGGCGGCGCCGGCATGACCAGCACCCTCGGTGACTATGCGCGCTTTGCGCAAATGCTTCTGAGCGGTGGCACGCTCGATGGTCGCCGCTATCTGAAGGCCGAGACCGTGGCCTCGATGACGCGCGATCATCTCGGCCCGGAGATCGCGCACGACGATTTCTACCATCCCGGACCGGACAGCGGCTTCGGGCTCGGCTTCGCGGTGCGGATCTCCGCCGCGCCGCCGTTCACGTCAGGGGAATATCGCTGGGACGGCGTCGGCGGCACCTTCTTCTTCATCGATCCCAAGGACGACATGTTTGCGGTCGTGATGATGCAATCACCGACGCAGCGCGGCCGCATCGAGATCGAGACGCGGCGCCTGATCTATGAGGCGCTGACGCCGTAAGCCGCGGTCTTACGCCGCGCGTACGATCTCTCGGACGTGCCCGATGGTTTCCTCGATCATCGCCGAGGTTACGTCGAGATGGGTGCAGGCGCGGATGCGGCCGTCCATCATCGCCAGCAGCACGCCGTGCTTGCGCAATTCACCGACCATCTTGTTACCTGGAACTCCCGCGCCGTCAGGCTTGAAGAAGACCAGATTGGTCTCGGGCTCCTGCACCGCAATGCCGTCGATCTGCGCCAGCCCGCGCGCCAAGGCGCGCGCATTAGCGTGGTCCTCGGCGAGGCGGTCGACATGATGATCCAGCGCATGGATGCACGCGGCCGCGGCGACGCCGGCCTGCCGCATGGCGCCGCCCAGGCGCTGCTTCCAGCGCCAGACCTCGTCGATGAAATCGGCGCTGCCGGCGAGCACGCCGCCGATCGGCGCGCCGAGCCCCTTGGAGAAATCGATCCAGGCCGAATCCCAGCCGGCCGCCATTTCGGCGGCAGGAATGCCCGTCGCGACGGTTGCGTTCAGCAGCCGTGCGCCGTCCATATGGGTTACCATCCCATTTGCCTTGGCGATCGCGACGATCTCGTCGAGCGCCGCCTTCTGCCAGATCGTGCCGCCGCCGATATTGGCGGTCTGCTCCACGCTGACCACGGTCTGTGGCGGCTGATAGCGGGTGCGCGGATGGAGTGCCGCACGGAACGTGTCCGGCGTGAACTGGCCGTCGTCGCCCTTCAGCGGCATGATCTGGAAGCCGCCGAGCGCGGCATGCGCGCCGCCCTCGCGCGAGATGATATGCGCGGTCTCGTGCGCCAGGATCTCGTCGCCGGGACGGCAATGCACGAGCGTCGCCGCGACGTTGCACATCGTGCCTGACGGCATGAACACGGCCGCCTGCTTGCCGAGCAGGTCTGCGACGCGCTGGCACAGCAGGTTGACGCTCGGATCATCGCCGATCTGCTCGTCGCCGACATCCGCACGGGCCATCGCATCGCGCATCGCCGCGGTCGGGCGCGTCTGCGTATCCGACAAGAGATTGACACGCACCGGCGGGGCGTTCGGATCGCGCGGGGGAGGGGTGTAGATCATGGGAAATCCGCTTCACGCTTCAGGCTGCAAGCGGCGGATGTAGCCATATATCGAGCCGGCGGGAAGGGGCAGCTTCGAATGGCACGGCCACCAGAGGCGGTGCTTCGGCGTAGTCGAACAGCCAGGGTTCCAGCCGGCTTTGGCGCGACGGCGAAAGATAGAAAGAGCTGCCCATGTCCGGCGGGCGTTGCCGCCGCACATTCCAGCCCACGTTCAGCGCGGCCCAGCCGACCAGCATGGTCCGCCATTCGTCGGCCACCTCGCGCGCATCATCAAAGCAATGCAGAAGCTCGAGCGCGTGAGGGTCGTAAGCAAGCCTGGGGTCGGTGAACGTCAGCCCACTCTCCAGATGGCGGATGAGGTGGACGGAGGGGTCGGTCTGAACGTGCCAGGCGGACCGTTCAAGAATGTCAAAGACCGTCGAAGGAAAGGTGCCGTCGTTGAACCGGTAGCGAACCCCGGAAAGACGGCCCCGTAACGGTGGCGGGGCTCGCAGCGACGGCAAAGGCGGCGCGTTGACCGCGCCGGTCATGACAGTGCCAAAACAGATACTGCGCCTGTTGAACTCCATGGCGAACGCCCCGCTACTTCACAAACGCAGACATTGAATCACGGGACGGATGCGCTGTCAGCGGGGGTAAGGCGATTTCGTGGCAACTGTGGCATTCGGGAATCGGTCGCTGCGCCAGCCCTTCACGCAAAGAGCTCCTCACGCAAAAAGGCCCCGGCAAGCCGGGGCCTTTCACAACTACAATTGGGCGGTGAGCCCCGCCGATCAAGATCAGCGCGAATAGAATTCGACGATCAGATGCGGTTCCATCTGCACCGCGAACGGCACGTCGGACAGGCCGGGAATGCGCACGAAGGTCGCAGTCATCTTGGAGTGATCGGCCTCGATATAATCGGGCACGTCGCGCTCGGCGAGCTGGCTGGCTTCGAGCACCACGGCGAGCTGCTTGGAGGCTTCCTTGACCTCGATCACATCGCCGGGCTTGAGCATGTAGCTTGCGATGTTGACCTTGCGGCCGTTCACCTTGATGTGGCCGTGGTTGATGAACTGGCGCGCGGCGAACATCGTCGACACGAACTTGGCGCGGAACACCGCGGCGTCGAGCCGGCGCTCCAACAGGCCGATCAGGTTCTCGCCGGTGTCGCCCTTCATGCGGCCGGCCTCGACATAGATGCCGTGGAACTGGCGCTCGGAGATGTTGGCGTAATAGCCCTTGAGCTTCTGCTTGGCGCGCAGCTGCACGCCGAAGTCGGAGAGCTTGCCCTTGCGGCGCTGGCCGTGCTGGCCCGGGCCGTATTCCCTGCGGTTCACGGGGCTCTTCGGGCGGCCCCAGATGTTCTGGCCCATGCGGCGATCGATCTTGTACTTCGCCTCACTACGCTTAGTCATCGCGTCCTCTTTAGGTCTCAAGTCGTTTGGGTTTGAGGAAACGCGCCCTCCTGTGTGCCCGAAAATCTCGGGTCACCGACAGGCCCGACCCCTAAGCTTGTGAAGGGACGGACCACGGGTCGCGAAACGCGTCGCGGGCCGAAACGGCCCGCGAGCAGGGCGGTTTCTAGGCGAGAAACCGGTGGTTTGTCAAACCCTTCAGCTTCCATTTTGAGCCGAAATCGCGCCTCAGGCGCCCGATTTCGCCGGTTTTGGCCGTTTTGCGGCCCAAAGCCGGCCCTCAGCCGCCGCGCGCCCGCACCGCCTTCGGCTCGGCCGTACGCAAGGCCCGCAACTCGGCGGCGATGTCGGTATTGAGCACCTGTTCCAGCCGGTCGAACGTCCGGGCGATCAGCGCCGCGTCCGTCACCCGATGATCCCACCGAATCACCGTGGCGATGCTGCCGTCGGGTTTGGCGATATCGAAACTGAGGACATACGGGCCCGGGCTCAGCGCGTGCAGCTCGCCGCCGCCATAGGCCGCGACGCCGGTGACGGCGAAATTGCCGAACCAATTGCCGCGCTGGCGGCCGAAATTCAGCCCGATCCGCCAGGCGAGCCGCCGGAACGGCCAGGGCAGCCGGGTCGCCCGCATGATCTTGCGGAACATCGGCACTTCGGCGATCGGCGCCTCCTTGGCATTGCGGATCAGCCGGTCGATGTCGGTGAGCGCATGCCGGTCCGGTTCGCACACCCGCTGCGGCAGCACGCAAGGCTCGCCCTCTTCGACCCGGGCAATGGCGACCATCGCCACGTTGCGCGGCAGCTCGTAGAAGCAGGGCCGGGGCCATTTGGCATAGACCGTCCGCAGGGCCGGCTCGTCCCGGGCCACGATGGCGAAGGCCTTGACGAAGATCGCCGCAAAACCGGGCGGCCGGGCCAACAGGCTGCGGGCTTCGAGCAGCGGCCGGATGTTCAGGGTACGCGCCAGCGACACGAATGGCACGTCGGACGACGCATGCATCAGGTCGATGATCAGGCGGCGCGGCGGCGATATTTTCTTGCTCGTTCCGCGCATTCCTGGTCCGGACTCCCGAATGGCTCGTTATGGTCTGGCCGGTCGCCTGCCGGCGAGATCAGGCTTCGCTAGCTAGCGTTTATGGTGCCTGCGTGGCAAGCGGCTTCGTCTTGCCGGTCAGGACAAATCGCCCCGGGTCTTCAACCCCTTAATGTGCCTGCGCTGGTCCCAGCGGGAACTTTCCGCGGAGCTGCAGGCAATCGGGTAGGGGCAAGACCAGTTCATCAGCGTTTAATTCCCTCAAAGCTCGCCGCTATGCCGCGCTGAAACAGCGACCAATCGAAGCCGAGCGCCAGCGCCACGTAGCCGCGCGCGATCATCGCGTTCGCCTGCTCGGCGGTGCGCGCAACCCCACCGATCGGCACGCCGCTTCGCAAGATGCCTTGCTCGGCGCGGGCCATGAGCTCCTGCACCTGCGGATCGTCGATCAGGCCGCGCTTGTTGATGGAGGTGGCGAGATCGCCGGGGCCGATCACGGCGATGTCGATGCCTGGAGTGGCCATGATCTCGTCAATGCGCTCTACCGCCTCGACATGCTCGATCGTGATCATGCAGATCATGTCGTCGTCAGCGCTCGCCATGTAGTCAGCCATCGACACGTTCCAGCGGAACGGGGCGTGGAACGGCCCCCACAGTCGCTCGCCGCGGGGTGGGTAGCGCAGGCTGCGCACCGCCTTCTCGGCGTCCGCCCGGCTTGAGATCATCGGAAAATTGATACCGAGCGCACCGATGTCCATCGGCGCCTTCGCCAGATGCGGCTCGTTGGCGGCGACGCGCGCGAACGGCACGCAAGGCGTGCCTGCCGTCGCCATGATCATGCCATGGGCGGTTGAGAGGTCGATCGGCCCGTGCTCCAGATCGACGATGATCCAGTCCAGCGACTGCGCCATGATGCGAACGGTCTGGATGCTCGGGATGGTGGCAATGGCGCCGAAGGTCGGGCGTCCCTCGCGCCAGGCCTGCTTGAGATGATTGAGTGGCGGCGTCGACATGGGAGGCACAACTCCAGGTGATCAGGCCGGCACGCGGCCGCCAAAAAATGGCGTCAGGGCTCCGTTCAGCCGATGCGACTTGTTTGACGTAAAGATCAGGGTCGCGCCGGGCTGATCGGCCTTGGTGCCGGTCGGACCCATGAGATCCGATACGCGACGGGCGATCGCCGGCGCCGGATCGATCCAGGCCACCGGCCAGGGCGCGAGCCGCTGCAACCGCTCCAGCAGCAGCGGGAAATGGGTGCAGGCGAGCACGATGGTATCGGTGCGCGCGGCCGGGTCGGCAGCATCGCCAACGAAGCAGGGCGCGATCTCGGCGGCGATGTCGTCATCGGCAACGCTCTCGCCGCTGAGCGCTGCTTCCGCGAGCGAAGCCAGTTCGGGTGAGCCGACCAGCGTGACCTCGCAGCCCTGGCCAAAATCGCGGATCAGCCCGCGCGTATATTCGCGCGCCACTGTCGCTTTGGTGCCAAGCACCGAGACGCGCTTGGTCGTCGATTGGGCGCAGGCGGGCTTGATCGCCGGCACGGTGCCGACAAACGGTGTGGCGTAGGCGTCGCGCAGCTGCGCAAGCACCTGCACCGAGGCGGTGTTGCAGGCGATGACGACCAACTCAGGCCTATGGGCCGCGATCAGCTCGCCCATCAGCGGCACCACGCGGGCAATCAGCGCCTCCTGGCTGTGGTGTCCATAGGGGAAGAACGCGTCGTCGGCGACATAGACGTAATGCGTGTCGGGCTGCGCCTGCACCACCTCGCGCAGCACGGACAGGCCGCCGAGGCCGGAGTCGAAAACGAGAATCGTGGGATGATTTGGCACGGTGAGGGATTGTAGCTGATTGGACAGGGGGATTCAGCGGGTTTTTTCTGCGGGATGAGTAGGGACAATTTCTGTCTTCGCCCGGCTTGACCGGGCGATCCAGTATTCCAGAGGCGGATATGCTTGAGCGGAGAGGGTACTGGATCGTCCGCTTTCGCAGACGATGACCGCAGAGATTGTGGCGGTAAGGCTGCAACATGGCAAACAATCTCATCCTCGCGCAGCTTTCGCGCCGAGTCTTGCTGACGTCATCACCCTCTGAAACGAAGAGGGTGCAGGGAAGGCCGGATGCAGGGCCTGCACCCATGGCCCGCCTGCAAGAAAAAAGCAGGCGGCAGTCACCACAGGTACGGCCGAACACCGGCCTTCCCTGCGCGATGGTGTGACGGCTTATACGTGATCTCCCCGGGGACCGGCTTGTTTGCCCCCGTAGCGACGATGCGCCAAGGCGCATCGCGCAGGTCTCAGCACCGGGAGACCAGGACCACACGACTTCGCCGTGCGCATCGGATCGTTCGTCGGCATGATTGCTCACGCTGCAACCCGACACGCCCACCGCATCCCGCGCTCAACGTCCGTGACGACCGCGATACGCCCCTCAAGCCGAGGCAGGATGGAGGGGAGTATACATGATTTCTGAAAAAGCGAAAGATAAATTTTGCGGACAGGGATTGGGCGGGTGTGATTGGTTCAAGGTCGATTCGGAATGCGCGGTCAGCGCCGCTCCCGCGCCTCCGGGCTCGGATTTCGCGTTGTCCGCCTGAGGTCGTCTTCGCTCGCCGTCCAACTCATGGGCGGCTTGTTGATGAAATTCAACCTTGTGCTCATGGGCACTACGTTGGGGACAGCGATCGCTGCCTGGCGAAGGTTTTCGTCGATTGATCTGGCGACGAGTACACCGTAAACGGCTCGCCATCGTTCCAGAGCCTGATGTCATCCCTTCTTGCGCGTACGAAATTCCCGCTGATAGCAGACACGCAAGCCGGCGTTTTTGGGCTCCTGACAAAGCGTGGACGAGTACGGGTTCGTATCTTCAGCTGGATAGTGCTCCAGTATCACGTTCAGTGACTGCACCATGTCCTGCTGCCCGTCGGCCCGATAGGCGATCCGTTCGAACATGTCGGGCAACAGCGGCTTCAGAGCCTGGTAGGTTTCCGACGGCAGCTTGTTGGTCTCGATCGGTGCGACAAAGGCGTGCTGCTTCAGCGCCATCCGGATCAGTTCGATATCCTCCTGCTTGAGTTGTCCGGTCTTGAGCCTTTCATTGACGAAGCTTGCGACGAGTTTCGACTGCGTTGTTGGAATCAATGCGCCAACGCCGTAGTCCTGCTTCAAGATGGCATTGACCGTCGCCCGGTCATCCTCCGATGTGGGCGCGTCTGAAAGACGGGCCGGTTTTGACCCCGGCGCCACCGCCAAGCCATAGCGGCGATTGATCATCTCAAAGGGATCAGCGCTGCTGTTCGCAAAAGGCTCGGTCGCCGCGGTGAGGCACAGACTCGGAATTTCACCTCCACCACATCGTCTCGTCGTAAAGTAGAATGGAACGTTCGCAGAGCTCGCATGCAGCGCTGTCCTGATTTCGGCCGGGATGGCCTTACCGTCATGCTGCTCGGCGATCGTGATGGTGGTCGGATCGGCTTCGACGTTGGCGAATGCGATATTCAGATCCGGGCGCAACTGGCCGTCAGCACCGCGTATATCAAGGGGTTTGGACACTGACACGAGGACATCGGCTTCGCGCTGATCGATGGTGTCTTCGATCAAGCAGCGGCCGCCGACGACCTCGTGAACGAATTCAGGTGCGATCAGGCTCAGCGTGTCGGGACAGCTCTCGCGATGTTCGAGGTGAAATCTCCTCCAGCGCGGCAGCCAGGTGACGTGAACCATCCGATGCATCGCGCCGTCAGGCCCTCTTTCATTGGTCTCGGTGTTGGTCATCCGGGCGTTGCGCGAGTTGTGATCGCGGATGATGACGTGGTCGATATGCCCCTTGAACAGCAACTGCTGGCAAAGATCCGCGCAAGGCGGCGGAGGGGTTGGATCGTGGCTTTCGGGCTGGCGCCAGTTCATCCAGTAATTGTCCTGCTCAGGATACGGCAGTTCAAAGGAGCGCGGCTGAAATGACGATGGCAATGGGTCCGACATATCAGACGCGAGCAGTTTCTCGAGCTGGCGTTGGCCCAGATGGTGCGGCAAAAGCGCAGCCGCGACGAGCGTGATCGCCGCTACCGTGGCGCCGAGCAGGTTGGTTCCAAGAAACCGGGCGAGCAGATATCCGGGCAGCGCTGCGAGTGAGTAATAAAGCAGCGTGGGAGCTGCGATCAACGCTTGACCCGGGAGGATGAACAGCAGCAGGCCGAGCGTGATTATCCCCGGTATGAGCGCGATCAATGTCAGCGCCACCAAGACACAAAAGTAAATGCCGACGGGGCGCGGCATCAACGGCAGCGCATTGAAACGATCGGAAGGTGACGCAAAGTCCGACACGTGGCTTCGCTCCGTGCCAAAGGTATCCGTCTGCGTGGCGGGCTGAGCGCAATTAGGTAGCACCTGCCGATTTCGTCAAATTTTTCCGCCCTGGATGCTCAATTTTGCCTGAAACGGACCGATGTCCGGCCCGCACGTTAGCTGAACTTTAACGTTGACGATGCCGTCCCTGATCGCCGGTCAGAGCCGCCTTCGACGGCCGATAAGCGTATAGAGACTTGGGACCCCGACGCGGCGATCATCATCCGGACGCAAATTGCGAGGCCGCCTAGCCCTCGCGTCGTTGCGTTGAACGGAGCGATGAACCGACATTTAGCCGGATGCCTTTACCGTTCAACAAGAATCATCTATTGCCTCGGTAGTAAATCAACCGGAGCGTGCAAGCGGGGCAAGTGGCTCATCGGATCTTACGTGACGCGCGGTGACCGGCTTCAGGTCGTGATTTGCGGGGACCGCGTCGCGTTCGCGCTAGGGCATCAAACGCGTAAGGACCGTGGATATCTTCAGTCCACGAGACATTTTCTCCGGCTTGTAAGTGATCAATTGTAGCATGCAATGAACCGTCGCGATCGCAAGGCGGCCGCCAATCAGGGGAAACCCGACTCGAATGTTCATGCGAACGGCGAGTTCGCTGCGGTCCATGCCGAGGTGGTCGAGAAAATGCGGGCCGGGCGGCTTCTCGAAGCCCAGCTTCGTTGTCGGCAGGCGCTCGAAGCAACCCCTGAAGACGCCGAACTTCTGCACCTGATGGCGCAGGTCTGCCTCAATGCATCCGAATTCGATCATGTGGTGGAATGGGCATCGCGCGCCATCAGGAAGGATCCCAAGCCGTCCTACCTAGCGACGCTCGGCACCGCATTGCAGCGCTCAGGGCGACTCGAAGAGGCCTCGCAGGTCTTCGACAAAGCAGTCCAGTTGAAGCCGGACGATGCGGCGCTTTGGGTTCATCTTGGCAGCGTCCTTGATGAGTTGAAACGACTGTCTGAGGCCGCGTTATGCTTTCAGCACGCGCTCAAGCTTGATCCGCATTATCTCGCGGCCGCATGGGGCAGCGCCGCCACCCTTCAACAGCTGGGACGATTGGAAGAGGCGCTCGTTGACTGTGATCTGTGCGAGCGGTTGCAGCCGAACGATGCTCTGACGGCAACTCTGCGGTCGATGTTGCTGCGAGGCTTGAAGCGGTTCGAAGAAAGTCTGGCCGACGCCCGGCGGGCGCATTCCCTCGATCCAAAGAACGCTGACTTTTGCGTCAACGTCGGTGATGCCCTTTTATGGCTCGATCGTGTGGAGGAAGGGCTGGAGTGGTTCGAACGGGCGCTCGAACTTCGGCCATTCTTGTTGTCAGCGCTCGAAAGCAAAGGCAGGGCGCTGAGGAGGATGCATCGCCTCGTTGAGGCGACCGCGGTGTACCATCAGCTCAGGGCCATCGATCCGACCAATGCCCGCCTCGAGTTTGCCTTGGCGAGCCATCACTTATGGCTCGGAAATTTCGAGTCCGGATGGAGGGAGCGCGAAGCGCGCTGGCGCGTCCCAGGTCTTCCGATCCACTTCCCGGATAGTCCCGGGGCGGTTTGGCTGGGCGAGGAAAGCATCGCCAGAAAGAGCATCCTGATCTACTCGGACGAGGGGCTTGGCGACGCCATTCAATTCACGCGCTATGTGCCGCTGCTGGCTGCACAAGGCGCTCGCGTCGTTCTCGTGGTCCAGGACTCGCTGCAAGGCCTGTTGTCGACCTTGCCTGGCGTCTCACTCTGTCTCCCACATTCGAGCTCGACATTGCCGGCTGTGGACTTTCGTTGTCCTGCCACAAGCTTGCCGCTTGCGTTCAGGACGACGCTCGACACCATTCCGCCGCCGATCCGCTTATCCGCACCGGCCGATCGGGTGAGCGCTTGGGACGAGCGCCTCGGTCCGCGCGACAGGTTGCGAGTCGGCCTGGTATGGTCCGGCAGTCTGACGCATCCCAACGACATGAACCGGTCGATTGCCTTGCAGTCGCTGACGCCGATTTTGGATGTCGGCGCGACCTTTGTCAGTTTACAGAAGGATCCGCGTCCAGACGATCAGGCTGTGCTGCGCGAGCGGCCGGAGATCATCGACCTGACGGCGCAGCTGACGGATTTCCGCGAGACGGCCGCTCTCGTATCCTGCCTCGATCTGGTAATCACCGTCGATACCAGCACGGCCCACCTTGCCGCGACCATGGGCTGTCCGACCTGGATCATGCTGTCCCGCACGCCAGATTTCCGCTGGCTGGTGAACCGTGACGATAGCCCGTGGTACCCCGCTGTCCGGCTGTTCCGGCAGACCGAAACGCGGGAATATGGGAGCGTGATCGAACGCGTCCGTGCCGAACTGTCGGTGGCAGTCGGGCGCGCTGATCACGGAGGGAAGCAAGCCTAGCGAATAAAGCGGTTGCGCTTGCCGTCAGGTCTGACGGCGCGGGTGCGCGCGAGTCCTCATTGTTCGGGCATTGTGGTGGGGAGGGCGCGTCCTCATAAATCTTTGTCGGTGTCTGCTTCGCTCCGTTATCGACCGCTTCGTGCCAGCGCAGCAAATGTCGCGATGGGCCTGAAGCTGACTGCTGAAGTCTGCCCGCGACCCACGTCGAGCCTACTTGCCGCGATTTAGACAAACTCAGACCGCCTAGATCGGAACATCATGATGAACGGTTCGCGGGAGGCCGAACTTGCGGGCATCTATAAATTGTCTTGCAGCCCTGTGTATTCTCGTACTGAGCGCTCTCGGAGCGTTCGCCAGTGCGGCGGCGTCCGACTGTGGCGCACCTTCGAATATAAATGACGGATGGGTCATAAGTGAGCCCGAGAACCAGGCACTAAACTCGACGTTACTCTGCACGATGGGCGAAGGCATAAGTGAAGGTAAGCTCGCCAACGTGGACGACGTTGTCATCGTTCGCCACGGCATACTCGTCTATGAACGATACTATCCGCAGAAGCAGCTTCACGCCGACGCGACCACACTGCACCGTGGATATTCCATGACCAAGAGCGTTGTCTCGCTGCTTGTCGGCATAGCCCTTGATCGAGGTTGGATCAGGGACCTCGATGTACCGGTTGTTTCGTATTTCCCTGAGAACCCCGATCTCAGGATGCTCGACAAGGCACCGATTACTTTGCGTCATCTTCTGACGATGTCGGCAAAATTGGGCTCCAGCGAGGCTCCTGGCGTCTCCTTCGAATATAATAACGGTGAGACAGAACTCGTGGGCGCTGTGCTACAAAAAGCAACCGGGAAGACCGTCGATGTTTTGGCACGAGACAACGTCTTAACGCCGCTCGGCATCACAGATGTTGAATGGATAAGGGATCCGTTTAACGGAATCGCACAATCGGCTCGTGGACTCATTCTGCGCCCCCGCGACTGGGCCAAAATCGGTCAACTCGTTCTCAATCATGGGGTCTGGGAAGGTAAGCAGATCGTTCCGGCTTCATGGATCGCTCAATCCACGGCTGAGCAAATCAGCGCGGAAGGCCCGCTACCGGCTGAGCATGTCAAGGCAGAAGGTTCACGCTCTTATGGCTACCAATGGTGGCTCGGGCAATCACCAGGCAAAGATCGTGCGGTTCAGTGGGTTGCCGCTATGGGCTTCAATTCCCAGAAAACCATCATCATCCCCGCGCTTGACATGGTCGTCGTCTTCAACGCGTCCCGACAATCCAAAAACATGGTCGCGCCGGAGTTAGATCTATTGAACAGATACATCTTACCCGCCGCTGACAACTGACGCTGGTCCGCTCTCGGCCATTTTCGACGAATTCGGCGAGGGGTCTCGGTTGGTTGATGTCCGCTTTTGCCCATAAGCATCGAACCGGGCCAGGAATGCTGGTCGTAACGCGCTACGACAAGCTGGCGGCGAATGACCTCGCTTTCCTTTAGCTTGCCTCGATCAGGCGATGGCTTCGCGTGAGGGAGTCCACTCCATTGGCCGTTTACGCTTGTTCCCCAAGCCGCTATGGTAGGTAGGCGGCTTCGCAATGAGACCTGACGACTGGCGGTTCGTTCGCCCGTAGCACTATGACGAATACCATCGGGTGGATCGTTCGCACCGAAACGGCTGAGCACCATCGATATTGGAAAGTCGGTGAAGTCGACCCGGATCGGGCTGCGATGATGGCTCGCAACACAGCTAGCGCCGATGTGGCAAAAGCGATCACGCGCATTCCCTCTCACGCCTCGTCCATCGGCTCTGGTGTCGTGACGGAACTGGTTTGGCAGAGTGCACCGGTGCCCAACACGTCCGAACAATTCCAACTAGAAGATCAAGTCAGGACCAGAGAAGTCGCATCAGGAGAAGTCACATTTGACATCGTCGTGCCAGAGGAAGGAGTGAGATACGCTGAAGGATGTTATCGAATAGATGGCGGACATTGGCACGTTTACTACGTGACGAATCGGCACAATGGAGCGCCGTGGACCGGCGAGCCGGCCATCAGGAGCGACGCCATCTTTCAAAGCGGTATTTCCGGAGTTGACGGACTTGTTCCTGCGGACTGGATCCTCAACAAGATGACGATCAAGAAAATTCTAGCTGAGGCGCTCGGGGTTGGTGCATGGATCGAGGTGAGCGGGCCAGACTCGCTTATCCTGAAGTGATAGCACCCTCACGTTATGTTCGCCGAATTGTAGCCTTAGTTAAATCGCTCGTCGCCAATGTCCGCAGCGGGTCGCGAGCGGCCTTTCGGTTCCCGAGGTGGTACGTCCAGTTGTGCCCCGCGAGCTGAACTCATCCGGTCCGCGGCTTTCCGAAATCACCAAAGCGCCCCTCCCTAATGCACACAGAGGTGAACCGTGTGGCCGGTGTAAAGTGTTTCAAGAACAGAGACGCTTGCACCGAAACGTTCCGATTTCATGCCTGCGAAATATTCAACCCACCAAAGGGGTGTATCGCTTGGCTTGATAGCTGCAATTTATGTGATGAGTTCAGATGCACCTTGAAGCCGTGCCAAGAATATTTGGACGCCGGTAGGCCGACCTTCGCATGCCGTCGCTGCAAATCCGAAGAATAGAAGCATTACGCCGCACGATGTCCGCTCCCGGGTCACAAGCGGTCTTTTAGTCCTCCGGCCGCTCACTTCGGGTCGTCCCTCGAGAGAGTGGATATCCTCGACACAGACTGGAAGGTCCGAAATGGTCCAATAGCGACATCACGAGTGGCCTAGCGTCGCGACACACTGGCGGTGCTGCTCAAGCCACTCCGGCCGCTGCGTTGCCATGACCTCCACGCAGAACTGAACGCATTCGGTCGTCTGGGCAACGATAAACTGCTTTTGCAGCTTGGCCGTTCGGATGAATACGGTACGCATATCGACTTTAAGTGACGCCAAAAGCTCCACTTTGAATGGAGGACGCCATCGCTCATCGAAGGATCGATTCGGCTTGCTGCCGTCTATTGCGCAGCCGCTGCCGGATGATCTCGCCTAATGACGTATCTGGCGATTTGCGGAATGCCTTGAGCTTTTTCATTTGACCTTTGCGCAGTACCTGAGATTGGGCGTCGTCCGATCTTTCGGCTGCGGCTTGGCCTTGGGCTCCTACAAGGGCCTGTCTGATAACGCGGCGTTCACTCTGATGAGAAAGCTGCTTGCTGCGCGGAATGTTCTTTCGGCTGCTTTTCTGGTTTTCTCCGTATGTATTACGTCGGTCGTGTTCGTAGCTTAACCGCTTCTTTTCCTGAGGCGTTTTGACTTTGCTCACGATGTCTTCCTGCGCTCGCAACGATGCCCGTCGTCGTGACCATATCACAGCTACCGGACGGCCGATATGTCGCCCTGGCTCATTTTCGACGGATTCGGCGAGGGGTGTCGGTTGGTTGATGTCCGCTTCTGCCCATAAGCGTCAAACCGGGCCGGAGGGCCGGTCGTGACGTGCTGCGACAAGCTGGCAGCGAATGACCTCGCTTTCTCGAGAGTAGGCAGATTTGCTTTAGTTGCGACATTTGCTGATTGTCGGAAGCTTCAGGACGCGCGAAAATCCGGCACACTCATCTCTGTTACGATACGAAATTGATTAAAGGTAGGATCGCCGGATCCCGACCGGGCCAGACCAGGTCGCGAGAAAGGCCGATTATTTCTCTCACGCATTGGAATGACCATATCTTTGTCCGGCCAAAGGACAGTTGATAGGGTGTCGTGACAAGGATCATGCCAAATGTCGTCCGTTAATCTGACCGGCTCGCGCGCAACGTTGATTGCGAATATTATTGCTTCTATCGTGGCTTTTATGATCGCCGTTGAGGTAACTTATATTGAGGATGTGCAGTTTGGTTATGTGTTGCCGAACGACACCTTTCTCTGTTTCTTCCCGGCGATTGTGATGTTCTTAGTCCGGAACGAGCCGCTTTCCTGTTTATTCCTTGTGATATATTCGATCATTTTCATCGATTTGTTATTTGTAGCGCGAGATCTCTTTATTGGGATTTCTAGATTTTCCAAAGGAAATGATCCGCTATTGGTTCTCGTCCTATTCGCGATGGCGACAGGGGCGTGCCTAATTGCATATTTCCTTATCAGTCTCATGAGGCTCGCAATCTCATCGTCTAACAAGTGAGGTACTTAGTTGACGTGCTTGCGTGCATGGCTGAAAGCAACGGCCGGACGATCGACAGCAGCAAGCAATTTTTCAACCGAATCGAAGAGCTGACCGGGCGGCGTACTCGATCCGAGCCCTCGGGCGAAAGCAGAAGGAGGGGCGAGCATTGGCAGCCTCCCCAGCCCAGGCTGGGGAGAGTCGCGCGCCGACAGGGCGGATATATGATAGCTAGCCGCGATCGAGCGCTCGCTGTGCCGCCGCCACTGCGCGGTCGACATCGGAGCTGCTGGTCTGCCAGTTGCACACGGAGACGCGCATGCAGCGCTGGCTGCGCCAGGTGGTGCCGGCAAAGAAGGCTTCGCCTGAGGCCGTGATGCGCGCGGCGATGTCGTCGGTGCGGCGATCATGGTCCTCGTCGGTTGCGCCGGGGCGCGGATCAAAGAAACGGACGAGGCCCTGATTGATCACGGGCTCCCACATCACCTGGGCGCCCGGCAGGCTGCCGATCCGCATCACCAGCGTGTGGGCGTGCGCGCAGCAGCGCTCGATCAGCTCGGCCACACCGGCGCGCCCGAGCTGGCGCAGTGCGGCGTAGGTCGGAACGCCGCGGCCGCGTCGCGACCATTCCGGATTCCATTCGATCTGGTCGCGCGCATCATCGACGAACTGCGTATAGCTCGCCCGATGCGAGAAGGCGCTGCGATGCGCTTGCGGATCGGCCACGAACGCATAACCGCAGTCGAACGGCGTGTTCAGCCATTTATGGCCGTCATTGGTCCAGGAGTCCGCGCCGTCAACGCCGCGCAAGAGGTGACGATGCTTCGGGCTCGCGGCAGCCCACAGGCCGAACGCGCCGTCGACATGGACCCAGGCCCCGTGGCGGCGCGCAAGCGGGATCAACTCGGCGAACGGATCGAAGGCGCCGATATTGAGATCGCCGGCATGCAGCACGACGATGATCGGTTGCGACGGCGCGACGTCCAGGGCGCGCGCGAGCACATCCGGTTCGAGCCGGCCGCTGCCATCGCAGGGCAGGGCGGCGATCGCCCGCTTGCCGAGACCGAGCATGCGGACGGCGCGTTCGACCGAGCCATGCCGCTCGCTGCTGGTCAGGACGCGGATCGGAGGCGCCCCAGTGAGGCCGTGCTCCTCGACATCCCAGCCGGCGCGCGCGAGCAGTCGATGACGAGCTGCCGCAAGGCAGGTGACATGAGCCATCTGGGTGCCGGTGACGAACGCGAAGCTTGCGGTTTGCGGCAGGCCGAACAGGTCCTTCAGCCAGGCGCCCGCGATCTCCTCGATGACGGCTTCCGCCGGACCGCAGGCGTGGATCGCGGCGTTCTGGTCCCAGGTCGAGACCAGCCAGTCCGCCGCGAGCGCCGCGGGCAGGGTGCCGCCGATCACCCAGCCGAAAAAACGCCCGCCATTGCAGCCGAGAAGGCCGCCCTCGGCGTCGCGCACGAGATCGTCGATCACCTCTGCTGCATCGGTGCCGCTCTCCGGCAACGGCTTGCCGAACCGCGCGCGGAGCTCGGCAAGACCTGTCGTCGCGTTGACCGGGGCCGTCTCGGCTGATGAAAGATGCGCGAGCGCGTGCGTGAATGCTCGTTGCAAAGCGCGTTGGAAGGATTGGTCGCTCGACATCGTCATCCTCTTGCTTGCCGGTCCGGATCGCGCTCAAGTAGCAGTGCGGTCCCAACGCGGCTCGCCGGAATCGGACTCTGTCCTGGCCCGCGATGCTGGAAAGCCAACATGCTCGATGCGAAGGAATGTGAACGTGCGCGCGTGGCGCGGGATCGCCGCTATGACGGCCGCTTTTTCATCGGCGTCAGGACCACGCGGATCTATTGCCGCCCTGTCTGCCCGGTCCGGCCGGCGAAGGCCGGCAATGTCGGCTTCTATCCGTCCGCCGCGGCGGCGGAGGCCGCCGGATTCCGCCCCTGTCTGCGCTGCCGGCCGGAGACTGCACCGTTCTCGCCGGCCTGGCAGGGCACGCGGACCACGGTCGCGCGCGCCCTGCGCCTGATCGATCGCGGCGCGCTCGATGACGGGAGCGTCGAGCAATTGGCGGCACGTCTGGGAATCGGGGCACGCCATCTCAACCGGCTGTTTCAGCGGCACCTGCATGCAAGTCCGATCCAGGTCGCGCAGACCGCGCGCGTGCAGCGCGCCAAGCGGCTGCTCGACGAGACCGATTGGCCGATCACGGCGATCGCGTTGCAAGCGGGCTTCGGCAGCCTGCGGCGCTTCAACGCCGTATTCGCGGCGGTCTACCGGCGCCCGCCAAGCGAGATCAGACGGGCGCGCCGCAGCTGATCCGTTTCATCACCGCCAGGGTGATAAGACCGACAAGGCACATCTCATCAACTCATGGCTTTCACCGCCAGCCCGGAGCTCCGTCCGCGCACTCCGCCACGCGCCCGCCGGCGTGCATGCAGGCGCGATAGAGTGCGGGTTCGACGAAGCGGCCTGCCCAGATGCCGCGGCCGGCGCGGCGCGCCGCCAGCTGATCGGCGGCGTAGGCGCCGTGCGAATATTGCGGCTCCTCCACGGCGAGCCCGCGCGACACCAGCATCTGGCCGAGATCGATGCCTTGGGCTGCGCAGCGGGCAACGATGCGGCCATAGCGATCGCCGTCGACGGGCGTGCAGCGGACGGTCTTTCCCCTGGTGGTAGTGTACAGCGCCAGCGCGGCCTGCTGGCCGCAGCGATAGGGACGGCGGTCGCGGCCACGACAGGTTTGCGTGCTCTCCGGCGCGTCGACGCCCCAGAGACGGATGCGCACGTCATGGATATCCAGCGTGTCGCCGTCGACCACGCTGACCTGGCCGATCAGAGCTTGGCCGACCAGATCGCGCGCATTGGCGGGCAGGGCGTGGCAGACGATGACGATCGCGCAGGCGATGCGCTTCAGCTGGTCGATCAAATCCGGACCTCGATCAGCGCTGGAAGCTCAGTTTGCCCAGCCGCGCGTGGCGCGCCAGCGCATGCGCGATCAGCCTGTTCATCAGCTCGGGCTGCGGCAGGCCGGTGGCCTCCCACATTCTCGGATACATGCTGATATTGGTGAAGCCCGGCAGCGTATTGACCTCGTTGACGTAGACCTCGCCGCCGCTGACGAAGAAGTCGACGCGCGCCAAGCCCTCGCAGCACAACACGCCGAACACCTCGACGGCGAGCTTCCGGATGCGTGCGGCCAGAGCCGGGTCCAGCTGCGCCGGGACGTGCAGCGACGCGCCACCGGCATCGGTGTACTTCGCGTCGTAGGAATAGAAGCCGTGCTGCCCGGCCGGGACGATCTCGCCGAGCTCGGAGGCGCTGACCTCGCCGCCGGCATCCTCCAGCACCGCGCATTCGATCTCGCGCACCGGCGCGATGCAGCGCTCGATCAGGATCTTGCCATCGAAGCGCAGCGCGAGCTCGCAGCTCGCCGCGAACTCCGCGGCATTGCGCGCCCGGGAGATGCCGACCGAGGAGCCGAGATTGGCGGGCTTGACAAATAGCTCCGATGCACCGGTCGCGCGAACCGCGTCGTCGTAAGGGAGCGGCGCCGCGGCGGACATGGCGATGTAGGGCACGATCGGCAGGCCGGCATCCCGCAGCAGGCGCTTGGCGACGTCCTTGTCCATCGACGCCGCCGATCCCATCACGCGCGCGCCGACATAGGCGACGTCGGCCAGCTCGAGCGCGCCCTGCACGGTGCCGTCCTCGCCATTGGGACCGTGCAGGACCGGAAACACGACATCGAAAGCGGTGAGCTCGCGCATGTCAGTCCCACCGCTTTCGACGACCAGCGCGCGGCCCTGGCCGCCCGGCAGCAGTACGAGAGCAGGCCCGTCGGATGGGATGACCAGCGCAGGGCTCGTCTTGTCGTTGGCCGCATCGGCGACGACCCAGCGGCCGTCACCGGTGATCCCGACCAGCGTGACGTCATAGCGATCGGGGTCGAGCGAGCGATAGATGTTGGCAGCTGACGCCCTGGAGACGTCATGCTCCGCAGAGCGTCCACCGAACAGGATCGCGACCCTTATCTTGCGCTGTGTCATCTCGTTCTTCTGGATTGCGGTACGTTGCGTGGACCCGTTTACAGGAAAGGCACGAGTGCCGCAATTGACGCCGGCATCGCGGCGTGACCCGCGCATCTCGGCGCTCGCTCTCGCCGGGCTGGTTCTCGCGAGCGGAACAAGGCTGTGCTCGATACCGCGAGGCGCAATCGCCACGTTGCCGGCCGCAATTGCCGCTCTGTCCGATTTCTACAATCCGTTCGGCGCCGGTTCGACCTAGCGTCTCGGCTCTGAGCTTCGCCGGTCCCGTCGGAATTGCAGCGGATCGGTGCGTAAATTGGAGAGTCGCATGTCACGCATTGCCCTGTATACGTTCGGCATTCTCAACGCGGCCGCGAAGTCGGATGAGCTCGCGGACTTCCGGGCCGTGGCGCCCGCGGTCTATGGCGAAGCCGAGAGATCGGAAGGTTTTATCGCACATGCGGTCTCAGTGCGGCCCGACCTCTACGGCAAATCCCGGCTCGGCCAGGATTTCGGTCCATGGGGCGTCTATGTCGCGCCCCGCTTCTACCAGCCCGGCGGCGGCGACGACGACGGCACGATGATCGCGACCCTGTCACTCTGGCAGGACACGGACGCGGCATGGAGCTTCGTCTATGGCGGGCTCCATCGCGGCGCATTGCGCCGGCGCCGCGACTGGTTCAAATCGCCGGAATGGCCGGGCTACGTGTTGTGGTGGGTGCCCCACAGCATCGTGCCGACCTGGCGCGAGGGCGCCGGCAAGCTGGAAGCGCTGCACGACAATGGACCGCGTGCGTCCGGCTTCGACTTCGGCCATCGCTATGACGCCGAGGGCCAGCCGGACCTGCCGCCGATGCGGGCAGTCCGCTCGGCGTGACATGCGCAACGATCCTGCGCGACGAGACTCAGCGTGCCGGCAGCGTCATCGCGATGACGCCGGCGAGCACGCAAGCGAGCCCGAACCAGGCGGTGGGCGAGAGCCGCTCACCCAGCACGATGACGCCGATGGCGACGCCGATCGGCACCCGCAGATAGGACTGCGCGGTGGCGCCGATCGAGCCGAGCGTCTGCAGCAGACGAAAATAGATCACGAGCGCAAGCGCGGTCGAAAACATCGACAAAGCGAGCAGGGCGAAGGTCGAGCGCTCCGATGGCGCAAGCGTCCAGGGATGATCGACGAGCAGCGCGAGCGGAATGAGGACAGCGCTGCCTGCGAGCAGTGAGCCGGCCGCCGGCAGCATCGGGTCGAGGCCCTTGAAGCCCTTGCCGACGATCGCCGCACCGGCATAGCAGATGGTGGCGGCGACGATCGCAAGCTGCGCCCAGAGCGCGTGACCGAGCCCCGAAAGCGCCTGCACGCCGATGATCAGGCAGATGCCGGCGAGGCCGGCCACCACGCCCACGAGCTTGCGCGACGTCACCGGCTCATGATGCGTCACGCAGACGGTCAGCAGGAACGTGAAAATCGGCGAGGTCGAGTTCAGGATGGTGGCAAGCCCGGCGTCCGTCACCTGCTCGGCCCAGGCGATCAAGGTGAATGGCACCACGCTGTTGAGGCCGGCCTGGACGACAAAGCGCCGCCACGTCGCGACATTGCGCGGCCACGAGATGCCGCGGGCGCGGATGAGGCCTGTAAGTAAGAGTCCTGCGATCAGCGTGCGCGCCGCAATCAGCGTCACCGGCGGGATGGTCTCGACCCCGATCCGGATGAAGGTGTAGGACGCGCCCCACAGCGTGGAGAGCGCAAGCAGGAGCGCGAGCTCGCGCGCGATGGAAGGATGGCCGGACATGGCTGTAACGCTCGTTGCTGCGACGGCGCAAGGAATAGCCGCGCCGCGTGTGCAACGCTTCGATGCCGGTCGAACAACGGAAGCCAAAGCGGCGCGCTGGCGAGCGGGGATCTAACTCCGCCGAGGCCGCATTGCGAGGAGCCAAAGGCGACGAAGCAATCCAGACTTCCAATTGGGCTCTGGATTGCTTCCGACATCGCCCTTCGGGTTATGGCGGGACGAGTCGCTTCGCTCGCACTGACGACAGCTATCAGCGCCCGAGCTGAGCCGGACTAAGCCGCCGGCATGCTCTTCTCGACCAGCCGCACCCAATACGAGGCGCCGTGGGTGAGCACGTCGTCGTTGAAGCGGTAGGCGGGATGGTGCAGTTCGGCGCCGGGGCCGGTGCCGATGAAAACGAAGGCGCCGGGGCGCTCCTCGAGCATGAAGGCGAAATCCTCGCCGCCCATCCGCGGCACTGCGCGGTCGTCGACGCGATCGGGGCCGGCAATGTCGCGGGCGACGTCGGCAGCAAACGCGGCCTCGCGCGCGTGGTTCATCGTCACCGGGTACATCCGCGTGTAGATGGTCTCGGCCGCGCCGCCATAGGCGCGCGCGGTCGCGTCGGCCACTTCGGCGATGCGCCGCTCGACCAGATCGCGGATCTCGGGATCGAGCGTGCGCACCGTGCCCTTCATCTCGACGGTCTCGGGGATGACGTTGAACGCCGTGCCGCCATGGAAGGCGCAGATCGAGATCACAGCCGATTTCAGCGGATCGACATTGCGCGCAACGATCGACTGCAGCGCATTGACGATCTGCGCGCCGATCAGGATGCTGTCGACCGCCTTGTGCGGACCTGCGCCGCCATGGCCGCCCTTGCCGGTGACCTTGATCTCGATCGCGTCGGCTGACGCGAGCATCGCGCCCGGCGAGAGCGAGAAGTGGCCTGCGGGAAGGCCCGGCATGTTGTGCATGCCGTAGACCTCCTGGATGCCCCAGCGCGTCATCAGTCCGTCGTCGATCATCGCCTTGCCACCGGCGCCGCCTTCCTCGGCCGGCTGGAAGATCACGACCACGGTGCCGTCGAAATTGCGGGTCTCGGCGAGATGTCTTGCGGCGCCGAGCAGCATCGCGGTGTGGCCGTCATGACCGCAGGCATGCATCACGCCCGGCGTTTTGGAGGTATAGGGAACGCCCGAGGTCTCCTCGATCGGCAGTGCGTCCATGTCGGCGCGGAGGCCAATGGTCTTGCCGGAGGCCGTGTTGCGGCCGCGGATCACGCCGACCACGCCGGTGCGGCCGATGCCGGTGACGACCTCGTCGCAGCCGAAGGCGCGGAGCTTGTCGGCGACGACGGCTGCGGTGCGATGCACCTCGTAGAGCAGCTCCGGATGTTCGTGGAGATCGTGGCGCCAAGCCGCCATGTCGTCGGCAAGCGCGGCGATGCTGTTGATGATGGGCACGAGGAATACAACTCACTGTCTGGGATGAGATCGCGGGCAACTATGGCCCGGCGGTCCAGAGGAAGCAAGTTTCAGGCCGAGCCAGGAATCTCGCAGGTGAATCTCGTAGGCGCTCAGGCGGGCGGCGACGGCGGCACGCGCGGATATTTGTTCTCGGGCGCAACGATCAAGCGGAAGGCGCGCAGCCGCGGCTCCCGCCAGTCTGCGAGGAACGCGCCGCAGATGGTGCATTCAGCGCGCCCGGGCCGCCCGGCGGCCGACAGCGACTCCGCGACCTCGTAAGAGGCGCCGCAGTTCGGACAGGTGATGCTGGAGATCTTCATGCTACCATCCTCGCCAATCCGGATGCATGTGTGCTCCGTTCCGGAGTTCGCACCACCCCACCGGCATCCGCACCTGTGAACTTGAAGAGCGGGTGATGAAACCGATTGGGCTTCAGATTCGCCGCGCGCGCATTGAACTGGATCAATGTGCGCGGTCAACACGCGACGTCGACACTTGCGACAGCAAGCGCGCTCTGGCGGACGTCACGTCTCCGTGTCGTCGGACCAGGGCGTCGCGGATTTGGCGAAGTTGCGCCACGCCTGGCGCAAGGGCGCTTCAACGCCGAGCATGGCGTGCGCCTGCCAGCCGGCGATGGCGGCGGCTGCGATCGCGCCATCGGTCGATGTCAGGTCCAGTCCGGACAGCAGACCTGCAGTGACCGCCATGTCGTTATAGTGGCCGAGCTCCTCCTGCAGGTCGGCGAGTTTCTCGGAATATTTCTTGGTCGATTTGCGCTCGGCATAGAAGGGCAGCAGAAAGTCGACGCTGTAGCGCAGCTTCTTCAAGGCGAGCCGCACCCGGTGGCGCTCCTCGGCCGGCAGCGCCTTGAAGTGTCGTCCGCGCTTGAGCACTTTCTGGTGCCGCTCCGAGAGAATGTGACCGGCGAAGCCGATCGCGGGCTCGGCCAGTTGCCCGAGCGTCTCCGGCGTGACGTCGGCGCGCCAGCCGCGGGTCTCGATCCATTCGCCCAGTCCCAGGATGAAGGTCGCACAGCGGCGGTCAGCCAGCGCATGGCGCAGCTTGCGGTAGCCGAGATTGCGCTGCTTTTCGGCCAGCTCGCGCAAGGTGTCGAAGCCGGCAATGGTCGGACAACCCTCGGCGATGGCCGGCAGCGTCGCGGTGAGGAACACGTCCCAGTCGCGCGCCGCCGAGAGACTTTGCGCAAGCCACCGCGCATCCGTCAGCAGGCTGGTCAGCTTGCCGTTGGTGCCGACCGGCTGCATCAGGTGCAACGCCGCTCGCAGGCGGCGCAACGAGACGCGCAACTGATGCACGCCTTCCGGGTTGCGGCCGTCTTCCGCTGACGGCATCGCCTGCAACAGATGGTGGAAGCAGCCGCGCAGGATGCTGGCGAAGGTTTCGTCGAGCGACACCGCCGGATCAAGGTGGAGCTTGCGCGGCTTCTCCGCGCCAGGCGGCCGATCCGCGGCGAGGTCATAGCCGCGCGCGGACTTGCTGCGGATCGAGGGACGCAGCCTGCCGTGCTCGGACAGCCTGAGCGCGATCTCGTAGATCGCAGCCGGACTGCCGCTCTTCAACTCCAATTCGATCTCGCTGACTGGAGCGCTGCGCTCGCTGGCCGTGAGGGCGCCGTGATCAAACGCGATCTCGACCGTGCCGGACGGCAACTCGATCAGGCGCGTGTGGCGATGGACCTGGGCGATGAACACTGTCTCGAGCGCGGCGGCTTGCAATTCGCCACGCAGCTCCTCCGGAATCAGTGGCGTTGCCAGCGCAAGGTCGGGCGCGAGCGAAGGCACGCTGGCCTCCCATTCGCCACGGCGCAGCGGGTCGTTGCTGCGCTGCGCCTTCACGGTCTGCACGAAGCGGGCGCCGCTCTGGCGCACCCGCAAGCTCAGGCCATTGCGCCACAGCGTACGCTCGGGCGTGTCGTAGTAGACCGACTTCAGATGTTTGCGCGTGCCCTTGTTGCGCGCATGCGCGGTGATCACAGCGGCGTCGTTGAAGTCGGCCAGTTGATCGGGATCGACGAGCAGCTTCAGCTCGATCTCGCTCCCGGGCGTAGCCGGGTTGGGCAGCACGACATCGCTTGTTGTCGCGGGCGACGGTGTGCTCGGAGCATCGCCCGTTGCGACAGGAGCAGCTTCGGCCTCGGACGCCGCAGCAGGCTGCTTCGCCGTCGCGGAGAGATCCTGGTCGGGCATGGCGCCGTTGTGGCGCGGTGCGGCGTGGTCGGGTCCAGGAACAGCGTGAGCGCTGCCGCGGACCGATGTCGTCGCATCAGAATCGGGCATGATAAGTCTGTAACAGTTTCATGACAGCTACCCTCAAGCTATAGCCGATACGCTCGCAAAGTAACAGACGAAACATGCCGGCAGATGACGGCTGTGATCCGGTTGTGCACGCTGTTGCGCGATGCGCTTTTTGTCAGACACATCAGCGGCGTAGATGGACGTCGGAGCCGGACCTGCGACCGATCGGCGCAAGCCGTGCAAAAAAGGCAGGGTGTGCAGAAAAAATTGCCGCTGGTCGCTGAGGCCATTCCACGAACAGAGAGAGCAAATGTTGCGCCGGAACACCAGAGCGCTGCGCGGGTCCGGCCCGCGCCTGCCGGAACCTGACGTCAGCTCCGAACATTGCATCTGGGAATGCGTCTCACATGACGTGCGCGCATGCCACTGATCTGTATGGAGACGTTGATGGCAGGGGATGGGGCCGATGCTGCCGATCGTCCAAGCGCAGGCATTGAACGGGCCGGGCAAGGCGGCCGGCCGCGATCTCCGGCAGTGCGCCGTCTCTTGATGATCATCAATCGCGGCAGCCGCGCTGGTGGTGAAGCGGCCGGCGTCGCCGTCTCGCGGCTCACCGCCGCAGGGTTTGATCTCATGATCTCGGCCCCGCACAGCCCGCGCGAAGTAGCACCCTGGATCGAGGCGCATGCCGATGGCGCTCAAGCCGTGGTCGTGGCCGGCGGCGACGGCAGTCTCAACGCGGCGGCGCCCGCGCTGGTCAAGACCGGCTTGCCGCTCGGCATCATTCCAGCCGGCACCGCCAATGATCTCGCGCGCACGCTCGGGCTGCCGGACACGATGGAAGCTGCAGCCGACGTGATTGCGACGGGTCACCAGCGCCAGATCGATCTCGGTGATGTCAATGGTCACATGTTCTTCAATGTCGCGAGCCTCGGTCTTTCCGCCGAACTCGCGCGACAGCTAACGCGCGAAAGCAAGCGCCGGTTCGGCCGTGCGAGTTACGTGCTGACCGCGTTGAAGGTGCTGCTCAATGCGCGCCCGTTCCGCGCGATGATCGTCTCCGACGAAGGCGCGGCGCGCGTCAAGACCTTGCAGATCGCGGTCGGTAATGGCCGTTACTACGGCGGCGGCATGGCCGTGGAGCACAGTGCCGAGATCGACGATTCCCATCTCGATCTCTATTCGCTGGAGATCGGCCAGGTCTGGAAGCTGCTGGCAATGGCCTATGATTTCCGCAAGGGCCGGCACGGATTGTGGCGCGAGGTGCGGGCCACGCGCGGGCCGGCTTTCGAGGTCCGCACCCGCAAGCCGCGGCCCATCAACGCCGACGGTGAGCTCGTGACGTTCACGCCGGCCCGCTTCTCCGTGCGGTCGAAGGCGGTCAGCGTGTTCGTGCCTGCGCCAGTGCAGTCGTGATCACCGGCGCGGGGAAGGTTGTGCCGGTCATGGCTGTGGCTTCGATCTGCCGGCGGCAGGCCACATCCGCGCCAGTGTCTCGTCCTTCAGCACGAGCGCATGCCAAAGCGTGGCGGCGATGTGCAGCCCAACCGCGACATAGACCAGGTAGGCGAGCGTGTCGTGCGCGATCTCGCCGTTATGCGCGATCGCCTTGTCGCCGGCAAACAGGCGCGGCCAGCTAAAGGTGCCGAAATATTTCAACGAGTAGCCACCGGCGGAGGAGAACATGTAGCCGGTGACCGGCATCGCGAACAGGATGAGATAGAGCGCCCAATGATTGAGCCGCGACGCGAGCCGCACCATCGGCCCGAACGATCTTGGCTCCGGCGGCGCGATTGTCCTCGCACGCACCATCACCCGCAGGATGGCGAGAACGAGCAGCGTGATGCCGAGCGATTTGTGCAGCTCCAACAGTTCGCGTCGCGGCGAGGTGCCGGGCGGTTGCAGTCCGCAATAGAGCCCGATCAGCATCGCCGCGATGAACAGCGCCGCGGTGGCCCAATGAATCCAGCGCAACAACGGATCGTAGGCGGCGGTCTCCGACATCATGGCATCCTCAGCACGAACGAGTCTGCGAGGAGCCATAATGCGCCGGAGACAGCAAGTCGAAGCGCCTGAGGTCGACGAGATCGTGTGGGACAACCTGGCGCAGGTGATCTGTCGTCACGACTAGGTGATCTAAATTGGGCCGTGACGCTGCGCCCTCACAGCCGACCGATCTGCGTTACTTGGGCTTCTCCCACGCCAACTTGACCTTGAAGTCGGCTTTGCCGTCGCCGGCGACGACCCAGAGATCGCATTTTCCGCTCAAGGAGGCGCCGAACTCCATTTCCACCTTATCGGGCAACCGTTGCAGCCGCTTCAGCGCATCCTCAAGGGCGCCGACCAAATGTGCCAAGGACCCGAGCGCGGCCTTGAACTGCTCGCTGGTGGCTGTCGCGATCTCCTCGCCGATCCCAACCTCTGCGAGCCCTGCCGTCGGCTCCTTGCCAAAATGGACTTTCGCGCCATCGGGAAATTCCACTATCATTCTTGCGGGCATTTTCATTTCCCTAAAAGCAATGATTGAGCAGGCTCTTGTCTATATCCATTCAGTGTCAGCGACGCCACGCTTTGTTGGCTGCGGCGCGTTGATCGAGGGTGGTTATGTGGCGACCTGCCGGCATGTCTGGCGCATGGCGACCGGGCTGGGAGCGGAAGCTTTGCTGGAGCGAGCACCAGGAGAAGCGGCGGTTGTCGAGATCATCTATCCGCGATCGCTCGAGGAGAACGGAAAACCTGCACGCTCGTCAGCCGCGCTGGCCGATCTGTGTGAGGGGCAATATCCCGTACCCGATCTCGTCCTGCTGCGTCCTGAGATCATCCCGACCAGGGGAACCAGAATCTTACCGCTCGCGTCGCATGATCGCTTTCAGTCGGGCAAAGGTTACGCGATCGCTGGTCGGCTGGAGGACGAAAGCAATCCTGCAACTCTCAGATCCGTCGAAATCGAAGGTAAACTAGCTGATCACGACGGAACGGACGGACGACGCGAGTTCAAGGACTGCAACCCGAGTGCCTATTGGTTCAAGCGAGGGTCCAGTGGTTCGCCCGTGTTCAAGGACGGCGGCGAGCAACTCGCCGGAATTCTCAGTCTCTCCGAATTGGAGAGCAATCGGCGCGAAGCCTTTGTCGTCCCCGGCACCGTGATCCGATCCCATGCGGCCCGATTGACTGCTGCCCCTGTCGCTCACAACAAGCACCTCGCGGTCGAGGACCTGCAGCCTGTTCTCGATGCTCTCGGCGCGCAGGACGTCCCACTGGCGCAAATCCCCGAACGAATTACGACATTCATTGCCGAGGCACGTGCTCGGGCCGACAAGGCTGTACCTCGCTCCAAGGAGGGGGCCGATATCGATGCCGCATTGGCCGCTGCGCGGGCGAGTCTCGGCAAACTCGATGCCGCTGGAGCTCAGACCTTACTGAGTACGAAGATCGCAGAAGTCGAGACCGTGTACAGGCAAAGATTATTGCCCTTGCTGAGAGAAAAGGTGGCGGTCGCAAAGCTCTCATATGACTATTCGGAAGCAAAAATTGCGTTGCGAGGAATTCTTGAGCTCGATCCCGACGACGCGTGGACTTGGATTGACCTCGGTGAGCTCTGCCTGACAATGGGTTCCCTTTCAGATGCCGAGCCAGCGTTTCGGGAGGCTCTGGAATCGGCGGAGCGAACCGGGGACAAACAGGCGGAAAGCGCTGGATTCGACTGCCTCGGGGAGGTCTTGATGACGCGAGGCAACCTAGATGAAGCGCTAAGATGTTTTCGCAGCGGTCTCGACGTAAGCCAATCCTTGGCGCAAACAGAGCTCACCAGCCTCAAGCGGCGAGGCAGTCTGTCGTCTTTGCACAACAGGATCGGTGATGTCCTGAAAGACCAAGGCAAGCTGGACGAAGCTCTGAACAGCTACCGCGATGGCTTCGCAATCGCTGAGCGCTTCGCGCAAGCCGATCCCGCCAATGTCGCTTGGCAGCGCGACCTGTCAGTCGCGTACGACGTGATCGGCGACACCTTAGTAGACCAGGGCCAACTCGAAGATGCGCTGAAAAGCTATCGCGCCGGTCGCGCCATCATTGAGCCTCTTGCGAAGACTGATCCCACCAATACCATATGGCAGCGTGATCTGTCTATTTCCTATTCGAAGATTGGCGATATCCTGAAAGAGCAGGGCAAGCTCGACGATGCACTAAAAAGCTTCCGCGACGACCTCGCGATAATGGAGCCGCTTTCGAAGGCGGCTCTTACCAACACTGTATGGCAGCGCGATCTTGCTCTCTCCTACTACAGGATCGGCGACATCCTGAAAGAGCAGGGCAAGCTCAGCGATGCACTGGAAAATTATTCCGACGGCCTCGCCATCGTGGAAAGTCTTGCGGCGGCTGACCCCAGCAACACTATATGGCAGCGCGATCTGACACTCTTTTACTATCGGATCGGCGATATTTTGAAGGACCAGGGCAAGCTTGAGGATGCATTAAGACGGCATCGCGATGATCTTGCCATCGCTGAGAGCCTTGCGACCGCTGATCCGACCAACAGAACTTGGCAGCGCGATCTCGCTCTATCCCACTACAGGATCGGCGATATCCTGCAAGATCAGGGTAGACTTGACGATGCGCTAACGAGCTATCGCAACGGCCTCACTATCACGCAGAGTCTCGCTGTGGCTGATCCCACCAACACCATTTGGCAGCGCGATCGGGCTGCGTCGTATCACGGGATCGGGAATATCCTGAAGGATCAGGGTGATTTCGATGGTGCGCTGGAGCTTTGTCGTGATGGTCTGGCAATCGTGGAGAGTCTCACCAAGGCAGACCCAGCCAACACTACTTGGCAGCGCGATCTGTTCGCCGCCCACGCAAACATGGGCGAGGTCCTAAAGCGGCAAGGCAAACTCGACGATGCTATGAAGCACTTCCGTGAAGGCCTCGCCGTCTTGGAGATTCTTACGCAGGCTGATGCCGAAAACGGCTCCTGGCGACGCGATTTGGTTGTCTACTACAATAGGATCGGCAGCGCCCTGGAAGAGCAGGGCAGGCTTGATGACGCGTTAGAAAACTACCGCCATGGCCTCGCCGCTATGGAGACTCTTACGCAGGCTGATCCTAAAAACATTACTTGGCGACGCGATCTAGCCTTGTCCTATTCAAATATCGGCGACGTTCTGGCTGAACAGGGGAAGCTTGACGATGCTCTGACAAGCTACCGCGACAGCCTCGCGATTATCGATCCTCTGACGCAGTCCGATCCAACCAATTCGACATGGCGGAACGATTTGCAGTGGGTCCGCGAATGCATCGCGGCCGTGTCGAGTAAGAGAGGCGATGCTCCTGAAATTGGAGGTAGTTCTGCGGAGGATTGAACGACGATCTTCTTGGCACGCTCTCCAGACGTTCGCTTGCTCCAGCAGGGAACGTAGTTGGGGCCATGCGCAGGTACGCGGGCGGTCCCATCACGCATCGAGTGTGCACGGCCCCGCGTGGGGAGGGCTCCCCGCCTATTCCCCTGCAGTCCGTTCGTTGCAGGGAACAGTCGCCTCACGCCGCTCCGAACACGCGCCCGAAGATCGTGTCGACGTGCTTGAGGTGATAGCCGAGGTCGAACTGCTCGTCGATCTCGGCGTCGCTGAGATACTTCTTCACGTCGGCATCGTTCTTCAGCAGCGTCTTGAAGTCGCCTTCGCCGCGCCAGACCGGCATCGCGTTGCGCTGGACGAGCTTGTAGGCGTCCTCGCGGCTGGCGCCCTTCTGGGTCAGCGCGATTAGCACGCGCTGCGAATGCACCAGGCCGCCGAGGCGATCGAGATTCTTTGCCATATTGGCGGGATAGACCAACAGCTTCTCGATCAGGCCGGCGAGGCGTACCAGCGCGAAGTCGAGCGTCACGGTGGCATCGGGACCGATCATGCGCTCGACGGACGAGTGAGAAATGTCGCGCTCGTGCCAGAGCACCACGTTCTCCAGTGCCGGGGTCACATAGCCGCGCACCATGCGGGAGAGGCCGGTGAGATTCTCCGACAGCACCGGGTTGCGCTTGTGCGGCATCGCCGACGAGCCCTTCTGCCCCTCGGAGAAGAACTCCTCGGCCTCCAGCACCTCGGTGCGCTGCAGGTGACGGATCTCGGTCGCGAGCCGCTCGACCGAGGAGGCGATCACGCCGAGCGTGGCAAAATACATCGCATGACGGTCGCGCGGGATCACCTGGGTCGAGATCGGTTCAGGCGTGAGCCCCATCGCCTTGGCGACGTGCTCTTCGACCCGCGGATCGATCTGCGCGAAGGTGCCGACCGCGCCCGAAATCGCGCAGGTCGCGATCTCCTTGCGCGCGGCGACCAGCCGGTCGCGAGCGCGGGAGAACTCGGCATAGGCATAAGCAAGCTTCAGCCCGAAGGTGACGGGCTCGGCATGGATGCCATGAGAGCGGCCGATGGTCGGCGTCATCTTGTGTTCGAAGGCGCGCGTCTTCAGCGCGGCCAACAGGCGGTCGAGGTCGGCAAGCAGCAGGTCGGCGGCGCGGGTGAGCTGCACGTTGAGGCAGGTGTCGAGGACATCCGACGAGGTCATGCCCTGGTGCACGAAGCGCGCCTCGGGCCCGACGATCTCGGCGAGATGGGTCAGAAAGGCGATGACGTCGTGCTTGGTCTCACGCTCGATCTCGTCGATCCGCGCGACATTGAAGACGGCGTCCTTGGCCTTGGCCCAGATGGTCCTGGCGGCGTCCTTCGGGATCACGCCCAATTCCGCCAGCGCGTCCGCCGCGTGTGCCTCGATCTCGAACCAGATCTTGAACCTGGTCTGCGGTTCCCAGATCGCGGCCATTTCGGGACGGGTATAGCGGGGGATCATCGGCGGCTCCGAAGCGAGGCGGCCGGGGAGCGAACAGCAGCCCGGCGAGATTGTTTTTACGCTGCGCTTTAGCAGAGCGGGTTTGGCGAGACAAACAGGGCCGGTCAAAGAGGTGAGGAAAGACTCTGGCGGACTATAATACCAATCACCGAATATTGAGTGACAGATATTGAAATCTGTCAGCGAGAGATGCTATATCAGCTACCCAAGACACTGATACTGAAGTCACCCCGGCTCGCTGGCCATCGACCAGGGGTCAGGGCACGTTAAGGACGCCATCGATGAAGTTTGAAAGATTTTTTCCCAACGCACAGTTCGAGCACTGGCTCAATGAGCAGGTTGCCCGTCACCTGGAGGCTCAGGCTGCGACGTTCCGGCCCGCGGATCGCAAGGACATGGGACGATTGATCCATGTCGAGGCGGCTCCGGCGAAAGAGGGTATGGTGCGCGCATGAACGAGGCTGTGGTTCTGACATCCGAGCGAATCCTCGAAGTCACCGAGGATGTGTTGCGCCGTTATGGGCTCGCCAAGGCCACGGTCGTTGACGTGGCGCGGGCGCTCGATGTCAGCCACGGCAGCGTCTACCGGCATTTTCCGAGCAAGGCGTCGCTGCGTGAAGCGGTGGCGAAGCGCTGGCTCGATCGCGTCAGCGAGCCTCTGGAGCAGATCGCCGCGGAGTCGGGACCGGCGCCCGTGAAGCTGGAGCGCTGGTTGCGGGAGCTGGTCGACGCCAAATACAGACGGGTCTCCGAAGATCCCGAGATGTTCGCGACCTACCTGACCCTGGCGCGCGAGGCGTGCAAGGTCGTGAGGGCGCATAAGGAGCAGCTGGTTGTCCAGGTCGAGCAGATCCTATCCGAGGGAGTCGAACAGGGTGTGTTCCGGATCGACGACGTCAAAGCGGCAGCCGGCGCGATCTTCGATGCCACAAGCCGTTTCCATCATCCGGCCCATGCCGACGAATGGAAGGATCCGGCGCGCGCGGCCCGGCTGGACGCCGTGCTGACGCTCGTGCTTCGCGGCCTGGGAGCCGCGCGGAGCTAGAGGCGACAATCAGCCCGAAGCCGCGGCCCCCGCGCAGGATTGCCTGAGCCGGGACGCCAGAATTTCAAAGCTGCGCTGTCGCGCGACCTGATCGTAGATCAGCGTCAGTATCGTCAGTTCGTCCGCCGCCGTCTCGGCGATCAGCCTGTCGAGTTCGCCGAACACCCGATCGGGCGCGCCGACCACAGCAAGCGGCAGCGCCTTTGCCAGCGCCGCGCGTTCCTCCACGGTCGAGACGGTCTCGATATCAGCCACCGGGCGCTGCAGCGGTCCCGGAGTGCCGCGCAGACGCGCCAGCATCATCAGCTGCAGCGACGTGAAAAGGTATTGGGCGGTCGCGTCATCGTCGGCGGCGATGACGACGACGCTGATCGCCGCATAAGGCCGTTCGAGCTGATCGGAGGCACGAAAATTCGACCGATACTCGGCGAGGGCCTGGCCGACCAGATGGGGCGCGATCTGGGTCGCGAACACGAACGGCAGTCCCAGTGTGCCGGCTTCGGCGGCGGAAAATGTCGACGATCCCAACAGCCAAAGCGGCACCTGCAGGCCGCTGCCGGGCACGGCCTGGACTTCCTGCCCCTCGGCCGGAGCGCGAAAGTAGGATTGCAGCTCGCGCACGTCGGACGGATAGCGCTCGCGCGCTTCGGGCGCCAGCCGCAGAGCGCGCGTCACGATCGCTTCTCGTCCGGGCGCGGCGCCCACCGCGCGGCCCAGCCCGAGATCGATGCGGCCGGGATGCAGCGAGGCCAAAGTGCCGAACTGCTCGGCAACGATCAGTGGCACGTGGTTCGGCAGCATGACGCCGCCTGCGCCGACCCGGATCGAGCGGGTGTGACTGGCAATGTGGGCGATGACCACCGGCGTCGCCGAGCTTGCGACCATCGGCGCATTGTGATGTTCCGCCACCCAGAAGCGGTGGTAGCCGAGCTCTTCGACATGCGCTGCCAACTCAGTGGCCTGCAGCAGCGCATCCCGCGGCGTCTCGCCCTCTCGGATCGGACAGAAGTCGAGAACCGAAATCGGAAGCTTCGATAATTTGGCGCTCATTCCTCGGTGCTAGTCAAAACATCGCTTGGCATGAAGGGACGTTTGGCTACCGGCGTAACGCCGGGCATCACGTCTGTGTTGTTCTCTCCGTCGACGGACGCGCCGTGGGCTCCGATCGTGGTGCTACAGCTCGGTCAGTCCGCTGGCGACGGCGAGCCGCACCAATTGCGCATCGGTCTGCGCGCCGGTCTTGGCCTTGACCAGATAGTGATAGTTCTGGACCGTCTTGACGCTGAGATGGAGATTGGCGGCGATCTCTTCGGTGGTGAGGCCCGCGGCGAGCTGGCGGAGGATCTCGATCTCGCGATCGCCGAGCCGGTCGAGCATGGTCTGCGCGCCGTCGAGACTGTCGGCGGCGAGCGCATGGGCAACGTCGTCGCTGAGCGCCCGCTCGCCACTGATGACGCCGCGGATCGCCCGCACCAGCGCCGCCGGCTCGCTGCTCTTGGTGACATAGCCGCTGGCGCCGGCATTAAACGCGGCCTTCACCAGCGCTGCCTCGCCATGCATGCTGAACACGAGGATGCGGGCTTGGCCGTCGCGCGCGCGGATGTTGCGGATCGCCTCGATGCCGCTCGCGCCCTTCATCGAGATATCCATCACCACGACATCGGGCGCGTGCGCCTTGTAGGCGGCGTAGGCGGCTGCGGCGCTGTCGGCTTCGGCCACGACCGCAAAGCCGTCCTGGCTTTCCAGCACCCGCCGATAGCCCTGCCGGACCACCGGGTGGTCGTCGACCAGCAGAATGGTGATGCGGGTCGGCTCGGACATCGTGGGCGGCTCAGGCGGCAAGCGGGATGGTGGCGGCGACGCGAAGCCCATGCGCCGCACGTCCAATCGACAAGGAGCCGCCGACCGCGGCGATCCGTTCGCGGATGCCGGTCAGGCCAAAGCCCTTCGATTGCGACAGCTGCGCGGTGTCCCCGCCGCCATCGTCTTCGATGCAGATCACGAGCGCGCCATCGGGGCCGCTACGCCGCTCCACCTTGAGCGAGATCTCGCTGGCCGTGGTGTGGCGCAACGCATTGGTGAGGCATTCCTGGGCGACGCGATAGGCGGTGACGGCGACGGGACCCTGGATGTCGGCGAGATCGCCCTGCAGGTCGAGCCGGATGGTCGGCCGGGCCGCATGCTGGCAGTTCTCGGTCAAGGCGACCAGGCCGGCCGTGAGCCCCAGCTCCTCGGCAAGCGGCCAGCGCAGCCGGCTCAGCGTGCCGCGCAGGCAGGCCATCAGATGGGTGACGGCCTGCGTGATCATCCGCGCGTCTTGGGCGGCGCGCATCTCCCGCTGCGCGGTTTCCGTCTCGATCGTGCTGGCGAAGGCGAGGATGGCGGTGAGGTTCTGCCCGAACTCGTCGTGCAGTTCGCGCGCCAGCGCCCGGCGTTCCTCGTCTCTGATGTCGAGCAGCCGCTCGGTCAGCGCGGCCCGCTGCTCAGTTGCCTGCGCCAGCCGGTTGCCGAGCTCGGTCACCGCCTGGCCGATCATCGCAAGCTCCATCGAGCGGAAGATGGGCAGAGCGGGGCGGTGCTCGCCCTCGGCCATGCGTTGCAGCGCGGTGACGATGGCACGGGCCGGCGCCAGCGCATGCGCGATCGCGAGCGAGGCGAGCAGCCCGATCGCAAGCGCCATCGCGAGTGCCACGCCAAAGCTGTCCTGGATGCGCTGCCAGGCGAGCTGGATCGCAGCCTCGGGATCGGCGATCGCCGAGACCGTGCCGGCGGTGGTCGTGCGCGCGCTGATCGACTGCGCGACCGCGCTGTGGTCGCCGAGCAGCCCCTGCACCAGGGCGGCGAACCAGCGCGGTGGTGCCTCGCCCAATCCCTTGCTCTGGCCGCAGAGCGGCTTCTCAAAGGCGGCCTGCGGCTGGAATTGAATGCAGATGCCGGGCGCGATCAGCTTCATGGTCTCGGTGGTGCGCCAGTCCGGAACCGGCAGCAGATGCTCACGGTTCCTGCTGCTATGCAGCAAGAGCTCGCGCCAATACAGCGCTTCCAGCGCGTGCGACACCCGTTCGGCCGAGGCGGTCGTGGCGCGGTCGACACTGCGATAGGCATCGACAGTGACCCACGCGGCCGCCGCGGCCACGCACAGCACGACGATCAGGGCCAGGCGGGCGATGAGCTGAAGCACCAGGCGCATGCGGTCCCTCCACCTTGGTTTTGCCGACCGTAACACACCGGCTGACTCCGCCAAGCGGAAGCACTGCAGCAAAGCTGAGATCGGGAAATTTGCCCAACGCCTTCAGGGCATATCTCTTTGGACGGAGCCATGAGGCTCTGCTTAACTCGCCGCCGCGGTTCGCACGCAGGGTTGCGAACTGGAATTTCAGGGGAGGTGGAACGCATGAGCGCGGTCAGCAGTATCGAGGGGCCGACGGCCGTTGCCGATGCGCCCGAGCGCGGACCGCTCCTGCTGTGGATGATCTTCACCGGGTTGTCGGTGTTCGCCGCGGTGCTGCTGTGGCGCTATGGCCTGATCCATCTCATGCTGGCCTCGGACCGCACCTACATATCGAGCGTGATCGTCGTTCTCTACGTCGTCACCTGCGTGCACTGCTTCTGGCGCACCCGCGTCATTGCACGCGAGGCGGACGCGGCGCGGCGCTGCCGCGCCATCCTTACCACGGGCGATGCCGCAAAAGTCCTCGATGCCAATGCGCGTGGGCTTCCCGCAGGGCTCGTGAGCGATCACATCCGAAGCCTGGTGACCAAGGCCGACACGCAACGCGGCGGGCGCATCGACCAGACCCTGCTGCTGCGGACGCTGGCGGATCGCCTGCGCGGCTCCAACGGCTTCGGCGGCTTCGCCTCCGACACGCTGATGAAGCTCGGCCTGCTCGGCACCATCATCGGCTTCATCATCATGCTGGCGCCGATCGCCGGCCTCGACGTCTCCGACAAGCTGGCGATGAAATCCTCGATGGGGCTGATGAGCGACGGCATGGCGATTGCGATGTACACGACGCTCGCAGGGCTGGTCGGCTCGATCCTGGTCCGCATTCAGTACTACATGCTGGATGCAGCGACGCAGCGCGTGTTCTCCGACGCCGTGATGCTGACGGAAACACGGGTCACGCCGCTGCTGGAGCGTCCCTGATGATGGACGATTTCGGGCTCTATCCGCGTGATGAGCAGTTCGATCCGTTCAGCGTGATGCTGTTCAAGGCGCTGCAGATCGTCGCGTTCTTCTTCTTCATTGCGGTGCTCGCGATCTCCCCTGACGCCAAGGACGGCAAGGTCGACACCAAGGCCGAATTCATCATCACGCTGGACTGGCCGGACAATCACCCCGATGATCTCGATCTGTTCGTGCAGGACCCGCTCGGCAACATCGCCTGGTACCGGCATCGCGAGGCTGGCTTCCTCACGCTCGATCGTGACGATCGCGGCGGCGCCAACGACTTCATCCTGGTCAACGGCATGAAGATCCCGTCGCCGATCCGCGAGGAGATCGTGACGGTGCGCGGCATCGTGGCCGGCGAATACACCGTCAATGTCTCGCATTTCCAGGCGGTGGCCGGCACGCCGGTGGACGCGATGGTGAAGGTGCAGAAGCTCAATCCGACCGCGCAAGTGATCTTCGACGACAAGGTGACGCTCGACCACACCGGCGACGAGAAGACGGCGCTGCGCTTTCGGCTCGACGCCGAGGGTAAGGTGGTGGACGTGCAGCGCCGGCCGAAATCGCTGCTCGAGACCTTCCGGAACGTCCGTGCCAACGGCGCCGACATCGATCCGAAAACCGGCGTGAGGATGTTGCGGCAGTGACGAACCTGCAGACCGTGATCCTGATGCTGTCAGCATGCTACGCGCTGATCGGCGCGCTCTTGCTGCTGGTCCTGGTCTATGCCCGGCTGCCCTGGCCGGCCAAGGCCACCGCCGTGATCGTGACCAGCGCGTTCTATGTCGGCAGCTTCGTCGGCGCGCGCGGCCTGATGGGATGGGCCAGCATCGACCCGCTGCCGCCGCGCTTCAAGCTGCTGCAGACGCGGATCGTCGACCCGCATACGGTGGACGGTGATCCGGGCTCGGTCTATCTCTGGGTCGAGACGCTCGACGACGATAACCGGCCGAGCGGCGTGCCGCGGGCCTATCGGCTGCGCTACAGCGATACGCTGGCCGAGAAGGCCCAGCATGCCTCCGACCAGATCGCGGCCGGACATCCGCAGGGCGGCCGCGCCGCCGATTTCGGCACCGGCGAGGGCGGCATCATCGATGCCGCACGCGAATACATCCTGCCCAAGACCATCCTTGAAACCTCCGGCGGCGATCCTTCCACCGGCGAGTTCAAGGCGGCAAAACAGGCCGGCGACGGCGTCTCGTTCACCCCGCTGCTGCCGCCGCGCATGCCGCCCAAGGACGAGCAGGAATAGGTTCGACGATGCGGTCTCTCTTCACCATCGCCTTGGTGTATCCTGCTTGATATTGCTCAACTCCCGTGCGAAGGGCGCGGGTAGGGTGGGGCAGGAGGAAGCGGGTGCTGCTGGCGTTTTTCTCGGATATCCACGCCAACCGTCAGGCATTTGCTGCGTGCCTGGAGGTGGCGCGCGCCAAGGGCGCTGAGCGCTTCATCTGCCTCGGTGACATCGTCGGCTATGGCGCCGATCCCGAATGGTCGGTCGACACCATCATGGCGCTGGTCGAGCAGGGCGGCCTCGCGGTGCGCGGCAATCACGACAATGCGGTGGCGGTCAGCAGCGAAAACATGAACGCCGAGGCGCAAGCCGCGATCGAATGGACCCGCGGTCGGCTCAGCGCCGCACAGCGCCGCTTTCTCGCCGAGCTGCCGATGATGGTTCCCGACGACGATCGGCTTTACGTCCATTCGGAGGCCTCGAGCCCTGCGCGCTGGCGCTATGTGCAGTCGACCGCCGACGCCGCGCGCAGCATGATCGCGACCGATGCCCAGGTGACCTTCTGCGGTCATATCCATCGTCCGACTCTGTATTCGATGTCGGTGACCGCCAAGATGACGAGCTTCATCCCGACCTCGCATGCGCCGATCCAACTTTTGCGCGGGCGGCAATGGCTGGCGGTGGCAGGCTCCGTCGGTCAGCCGCGTGACGGCGATCCGGCGGCGTCCTTCGTCACCTACGAGACCCAAACGCGCGAGATCACCTATTGCCGCGTGCCTTATGACATCGAGACGGCGGCGGCGCGCATCCGGGCCAACGGCCTGCCGCCCTGGCTCGCCGAGCGGCTTGCGATCGGACGGTAAGCGCCATGCCGAAATCCGCTCTCCAGCCCGGCGCCGTGTTCGATGGTTTCACCATCGGCGAATGCGTGCATGCCGGCGGCATGGCGACGTTGTGGAGCGTGACCCATGCCGACATCGCTTCGCCGCTCTTGATGAAAGTCCCGCGCGTCGCGGAGGGTGAAGACCCGGCGGCGATCGTCAGCTTCGAGATGGAGCAGATGATCCTGCCGAAGCTGTCGGGCCCGCATGTGCCGGCCTGTTTCGCCACCGGCGATTTCGCCACCCAGGCCTATGTCGTGATGGAGCGCATCCCCGGCGATACGCTCTACAAGCGGCTGCCGGAGCTGCCGCTGTCCTATGAAGAGGCTCGAGTCCTGGTTGGGAAGATCGCAACCGCGCTCGCCGACCTTCACCGTCAGCACGTGATCCATCACGACATCAAGCCGTCGAGCATCATGTTCCGGCCCACGGGCGAGGCGGTGCTGATCGATTACGGGCTGTCGTGCCACCGGCATCTGCCTGATCTCCTGCAGGAGGAATTCCGGCTGCCCTACGGCACCGCGCCCTACATGCCGCCGGAGCGGCTCATGGGGACGCGCTCGGATCCACGCAGCGATTTGTTCGCGCTCGGCGTGCTGCTCTATTTCTTCACGACGGGCATGCGGCCGTTCGGCGAGACCGAGACCTTGCGCGGCATGCGGCGCAGGCTGTGGCGCGATCCCTATCCGCCGCGACAGCTGAAGAGCGACTATCCGCCCTGGCTGCAGGAGATCGTGCTGCGCTGTCTGGAGATCGAGCCGGTGTGGCGCTATCCGACCGCTTCACAGCTCGCCTTCGATCTCGGCCATCCCGACCAGGTCAGGCTGACCGCGCGCGCGGAGAAGACCAAGCGCGATCCGCTCACCACGGTGTGGCGGCGGCGCTTCAACCGCGGGCTGGTCCAGCCGGAAATCAAATCGGACGTCGCTGTGCAGCTTGCGACGAGCCCGATCGTCGCGATTGCGATCGATGTGGCTGAAGGCGCCGACGAACTCAACGGCGCGCTGCGCGTCACCGCAGATCGCATCCTGGCGACGCTGCCATCGGCGCGGCTCGCCTGCGTCAACGTGCTCAAGCTCGGCCGCATCACCATCGACCGTACGCTCGACGAGCAGGGCAACAACAAACATATCGACCGCATGGTGGCGTTGAAGCACTGGGCCTCGCCGCTCAAGCTCGACGCCAGCCGTTTGACGGTCCATGTGCTGGAGGCGATCGATCCGGCCACCGCGATCCTCGAATTCGCGGAAGTGAACCACGTCGACCACATCATCATCGGCGCGCGGCGCGACTCCGTCTTGCGCGCGCTGCTCGGCAGCGTCTCGGCCAAGGTCGCGGCTGAAGCCAAGTGTACCGTCACCGTGGTGCGGCCGCCGCGCCTTGTCGCGCGCGCGGACGAGGCTGCGGACACAGCGACGACGCAGGCTGCGTCCTAAGCAAGGTCGCTAATCCCGTTAGCACTACCCATGTGGTGACTGGCGGCATCGCCGGTACCCTGATCGGCTCCGGCGCCGGCGTGCAGCGGACTACCCGCTGATCGCGGTGGCCTGGATCCTGACCTTGCCGGCGACGATTGCAATCTCCTGCGGGCTGTTCTTCCTCCTGTCCTGAACTTGACGGCAAAAGCGGCAGGACAGGCTGCAAAATGAGGCGCGGCCCGCGTTGCTTTTCATCAGTTCCCCATCCAAAGTGATTCGTTCAGCCGGCGCGGCCATGCGCCGCAGGATTCAGGGGGACTTTCATATGACGGCAACGGATGCGGCAATTGCGGGTGCCACGCGCGGCAGAGGCAGCCTGTTCGGCTCGCTGTTCGTCCAGGTGGTGGCAGCGCTTGTTCTCGGCATCCTGATCGGCGTCGTTGCGCCGGAGATGGGGCAGGCGCTGAAATTCTTCAGCGACGCCTTCCTGAAGCTGATCTCGATGGTGGTCGCGCCGATCGTGTTCTGCGTGGTGGTGCACGGCATCGCCAGCGCCGGCGATCTGCGCAAAGTCGGCCGGGTCGGGGTCAAGGCGCTGGTGTACTTCGAGGGCATGACCACGATCGCGCTCGCCTTCGGCCTGGTGCTGGCGCTGATCTTCGGCCCGGGCCACGGCATGAATATCGACGTCAGCAAGCTCGATCCGAAGGTGCTGACCAGCTTCGCCGACAATGCGCACAAGCTGCAGGGCGGCGGCTTGAGCAGCTTCATCCTCAATATCATTCCCTCGACCGCGTTCGATGCCTTCGCCCGCAACGACGTGCTGCAGGTGCTGTTCTTCGCGGTGATCTTCGGCGTCAGCCTGGCGCTGGTCGGCGAGCCGGCCAAGCCGGTTGTCACGTTCATCGACACCACGGCCAAGGTGCTGTTCCGCGCCATGGGCCTGATCGTGCGGGTGGCGCCGCTCGGCGTGCTCGGCGCGATCGGCTTCACCGTCGGCAAATACGGCATCGGCTCGCTGCAGCAGCTGTTGACGCTGGTGGTGCTGTTCTATCTCTCGGTCGCGCTGTTTGTCGTGATCGCGCTCGGCACCGTGATGCGGTTGGCCGGCCTGAGCCTGTTCAAGTTCCTGCGCTACCTGAAAGAGGAGCTGATGATCGTGCTGGCGACCGCATCGTCCGATGCCGTGCTGCCGCAGATCATGCGCAAGCTTGAGGCGATGGGCGTCAAGCAGGAGGTGGTCGGCCTCGTCATCCCCACCGGCTATTCGTTCAACCTCGATGCGTTCTCGATCTACCTGACGCTCGCGGTGGTGTTCATCGCACAAGCCACCAACACGCCGCTGTCCATCCCCGATCTCCTGCTCGTGCTTGGCGTCTCGCTGATCACGTCGAAGGGCGCGCATGGCGTGCCGGGCTCGGCGATCGTGATCCTGGCCGCCACCTTGAGCGCGGTTCCCGCGATCCCCGCCATCGGCCTCGTGCTGGTGCTGTCGATCGATTGGTTCGTCGGCATCGCCCGCGCGGTCGGCAACCTGATCGGCAATTGCGTAGCGACCGTCGTGGTGGCGGCCTGGGAGAACGATCTCGACCACGCCAAGGCCGTCGCCGTGCTCGACCGCGGCAGCTCGGATGAGGTGGAGTATCAAGGCGCGTGATTTGGCCGTCTCGCGTGACGCTCCGTGCGCGAGACAGCGTTGGAAATGACGGACCCGTAGCCCGGACGAGCGCAAGCGACATCCGGGGGCCGCACGAGCCGCACGGAGACCCGCATGTCGCTGTCACTCATGCGGGCTACGTACTGCTTACATCTTTATGCCTGGAGCAGGCTCACCGGAATGGCCGCAGGGCCATGTGGCGGTTGGCGTCCTTGTAGAGCAAATAGCGGAAGCGGCCGGGGCCGCCGGCGTAGCAGGCCTGCGGACAGAAGGCGCGCAGCCACATGAAGTCGCCGGCCTCGACCTCGACCCAGTCGCGATTGAGCTTGTAGACCGCCTTGCCTTCGAGCACGTAGAGCCCGTGCTCCATCACATGCGTCTCCAGGAACGGGATCACCGCGCCGGGCTGGAAGGTGACGATGTTGACATGCATGTCGTGGCGCACGTCGAGCGGATCGACGAAGCGCGTGGTGGCCCAGCGGCCATCGGTGTCGGGCATCGCGACGGCCGGGACGTCGGCCTCGTTGGTGACGAAAGCGTCCGGCGTAGGAATGCCCGGCACGGCCTGATAGGCCTTGCGGATCCAATGGAAGGTCGCAGGGCCCGTACCGGCGTTGCGGAGCGTCCATTGGCTCGCCGGCGGCAGGAAGGCATAGCCGCCGTGGCGCAGGCGATGCTCAACGCCGGCCAACGTCAGCGTGATCTCGCCGCCGACCACGAACAGCACGCCCTCGGCCTCCGTATCCGGCTCGGGCTTGTCGCTGCCACCACCGGGCGCGACCTCCATGATGTATTGCGAGAACGTCTCCGCAAAGCCGGAGAGGGGGCGTGCAATCACCCAAACCCGGGTCTTGTCCCAGAACGGCAGCGCCGAGGTGACGATGTCGCGCATGACGCCCTTGGGGATGACGGCGTAAGCCTCGGTGAAGACGGCGCGCCCGGTCAGAAGGTCGGTCTGCGGCGGATGCCCGCCGCGGGGAATGAAATAGGGCTCGTCCATTCTTATGCTCCAACGCCCGCGTCGCGGTGTTACTTCGGCATCAGCGACAGCGGCTGATCCAGCCACACTTCCTCGAGATTGTCAGCACCGAGGCGGTCGACGACCAGGAAGCGCTCGCCTTCCCCCAGCACCAGCAGCGGATGGTGCCAGGCATTGCGCGCATAGTTGACGCCCTGCCGGCCGCTGGCGGTAAAAGTGCGATAGCTGGAGGGATCGCGCGGATCGTCGCAGACCAGCACCAGCCAGGGCTTGTCCTGCAACGGCATGAACAGCTGGCTGCCAAGCGGGTGCCGCTCCATCAGCTTGATCTCGATCGGCTGCGGACGCGGTTTCGCTTCAAACCAACTGATGTTCACCGCGGCGCCGCCGCTGGTCACGTCGATATTGGCAAGGCCGTTGAAACGGCGCGCAAAACCCTGGTTGATCTCGATCGGCCCAGCGCCGTCGATCTCGACGACGTCGCCGAACCGCGCGAACGCCGCCTTGGTCAGGGGCTCCGGCTTGATCTCCACCATGTCCGTCTCAGATCGCCTCACCGCGGGCCATCGCTGCGGCGCTGCGGATGGCGGAGATATTGCTGCGATAGGAGTCCATGGTGCCGCCCTTGAACACGGCAGATCCGGCGACGAAGGCGTTGGCGCCGGCCGCGGCGAGCGGTCCGGACACTTCGGGCCCGACGCCGCCGTCGACCTCGATGTCGATTCCGCGGCCCGCGACCATCGCCCGCAGATCCTGGATCTTGCCGACCGCGGACGGAATGAAGGCCTGGCCACCGAAGCCCGGATTGACCGACATGATCAGCACGAGATCGATCATGTCGAGCACATATTCGATGACATTGAGCGGCGTCGAGGGATTGAGCGAGACGCCGGCCTTCTTGCCGAGCGCGCGGATCGCCTGCAGCGAGCGATGCAGATGCGGGCCGGCTTCGGCATGGACCGTGATGTGGTCGCAGCCGGCCTTGGCGAAGGCCTCGAGATAGGGATCGCAAGGGCTGATCATCAGATGCGCGTCGAACACCTTCTTGGTGTGCGGTCGCAGCGCCTTGATGACGTCGGGGCCGTAGGAAATATTCGGCACGAAGTGGCCATCCATCACATCGAGATGGATCCAGTCGGCGCCGGCGGCGTCGACCGCACGGACCTCTTCGCCGAGCTTGGAGAAGTCGGACGCCAGGATCGACGGCGCAATGACGAGCGGACGCGGCATGAAGGCTTGGGTCAAGGCGTTGTCTCCCGGCGAATTGATATGAGAAGCGCCCTAACATGCAGGCGCTGTTCCGGCAACGCGGCCCGGCAAAATCTACCCGCTACGGCACCAATTGCCCGGTCCGCCGCGCGCGTCGACCGAGAAATATCGCGACATATCAATCGTTTGACCGGCCGTTCGGCGTTGGCACGACACTTGCGAAACATTCGGCAACGTTGATTGCCGCGAGATGCTGCGGCGTTGTTTTCGGAGTCCTGCCATGTTGTTTGCGCTTGGGGCCGCTGCGTCGATCCTTGACAGCCTGCAGTCGTTGGGCTCGTCGAAGTCCGGCTCGGGGCAATCGAACGGCTCCGGCTCGGGCCCGTTCGATTTTCTCGGAGGCTCCGGCTCGGCAAGTTCGTCGGCGAATTTCACACCCTGGCAGCCGAGCGCCGGCGGCTCGGTGCAGATCTCGCCGACCACCATGAGCGCCCTGATCTCGGCGCAGAGCCAGTCCGGAACGAGCGCATCGGGGACGACATCCTCCAAGGATCCGCTGCAGGACCTGTTCTCGCAGCTCGACGCCAATGGCGACGGGCAGATCAGCAAATCCGAATTCGAGAATGCGCTGGGCGCCGGCGGCACCAATGTCGCGAATGCCGACAGCGTGTTCGGCAAGCTCGACAGCAATGGCGACGGCAATGTCAGCCTCGACGAGCTGAAATCGGCGCTGAAAGGCGGCCATCATGGCCACCATCACGCCGCGAGCTCCGAGGACAGCAGCGGCTCCGGCAGCAGCGGTTCGAGCAGCGATCCGCTGATGCAGGCGCTGTCGGGCGCATCCAGCAGCTCGACCAGCAACAGCGACGGCTCGACCACGACCACCATCACCTATGCCGACGGCTCCAAGGTGACGATGACGCTGCCGGCGGCATCGACCAGCGCGAGCTCGGCGACCTCGTCGTACAACCTGATCGAGAAGCTGATTCAGCGTGAGTCGAACGCGTTGTCGAGCTCCGCGTCCTCGACGGCCGCGGTCAGCGCCTGATTTCGTCAGCGGCCGAACCGGTCCTGCCAGGCTGGCAGCGCGCCGGCAAAGGGCAGGGCGGTCGCGTGATGCACGCCGCGGGCGATGGCTCGCGCCAGCACGTTGGCAGCGGTCATGCCGAGTGCGCTCAGTTCGACCAGCGGTTCAATCGGCTTTTCGCAGGTGGCGGCCGCAAACACCACATCGCCATCGAGCGGCAGATGCACCGGGTAGATCGCGCGCGCCATGCCGGTCTGCGCCATCATCGCCAGTCGCTTCGCCTGCGATTTGGTCAGGATCGCGTCGGTCACGACCACTGAGACCGTGGTGTTCTCGGCAGCAGTCGCCGCCGGGCCGCCCTTGATCCGCATCGCGAGCATGTCCGGCGTGAACGAGGTGGGCAGACCGCGGCCGCCGAATTCGCCGTTCATCTCGAATGGTGCTGCCCAGAACCACGGCCCGTCGCCGACCGTGACGCTGCCGACCGCATTGACCACCGCAAGGGCCGCGACAGTGATGCCACTGGCTGTCACGGCCGAGGCAGAGCCGAGCCCGCCCTGGAAATTCGCGGTCGTGGCGCCGAGGCCAGCGCCGACGCTGCCGAGCTTGAAATCGGTGTCCGCCGCGGCGGCAGCCGCGTAGCCAAGATCGCGATATGGCGCAAAACGTCCCCACGCCTTGTCGCCGCCGTTCAAGAGATCGAAGATGATCGCTCCTGGAACGATCGGGATCAGCGCATCGCGCACCGCAAAGCCGCGCCCCTGTTCGACAAGCCAGGCCTGCACGCCGCCGCCGGCATCGAGGCCGAAGGCCGAGCCGCCGGACAATGCAAGCGCGTCGATCCGCTCCACGGTGTTGACTGGATCGAGCACGGCGTCATCTCGCACCCCAGGACCGCCGCCGCGGATATCGATGGCGGCGACCGCTGGTGCATCGAACAGGATGGTGGTGACGCCGGAGGCAAGCTTGGGATCGTCGGCGTGACCAACGCGCACGCCTTTGACATCGGTGAGGAGGTTCTTCACGGGACGGTCCCTCGGCTGCAACCTGTCTGCTCGATAGCGCAACGCTGCTCGGACCTCAACGTTCGAGCGCGACCCGGATCATGCGCGCCAGCTCGCCCTTGCGATAGGGCTTGGCCAGGAGCAGCACGCCGGCGTCGAGCCGGCCGTGATGGACCACGGCATTTTCAGTGTAGCCGGATGTGAACAGGACCTTGAGCCGCGGACGGTGCTTGAGCGCCTCATCAGCAAGCTGGCGGCCGTTCATGCTTCCGGGCATGATCACGTCGGTGAACAAGAGATCGACCTCGTCACCACGGTCGATGATGTCGAGGGCCTCGGCGGCATTCGCCGCCGACAATGTCGTATAGCCCAGGTTCGCAATCTGGGTGACCACGTATTTGCGGACCAGCTCGTCGTCCTCGACGACCAGGATCGACTCATGGCCGCTCTGGATCTCGCGCGACGCCGGCGGCGCGGCCGCAACGGGCTTGGCGTCGGATCGCGGCAGATAGAGCTTGACGCTCGTGCCGTGATCCACCTCGCTGTAGATCTTGATGTGCCCGCCTGACTGCTTGACGAAGCCGAACACCATGGAGAGGCCGAGGCCGGAGCCCTTGCCGACACCCTTGGTCGAGAAGAAGGGATCAAACACTTTGTCGAGATGGTCTGGGTGAATGCCGGAGCCGGTGTCACTGACCGCGACCATCACGTAGTCGCCAGCAGCCACTTCGCTGTTGGCCTGGGCGTATTCGTCGTCCAGCGCGACGTTGCGGGTCTCCAGCGTGAGCTTGCCTCCCTCCGGCATCGCGTCGCGCGCATTCAGGGCCAAATTGAGCACGGCCGAGGTCAGTTGGTTGGGATCGACCAGCGCGCTCCAGGCATCCTCGGGCAGCACCGAGACGATCTCGATATGCTCGCCGAGCGTCGGCCGCAGCAGTTTGGCGGCGTCGAGCACCAGCGCATTGACGTCGAGATCAACCGGTTGCAGCGGCTGCTTGCGCGCAAAGGCAAGCAATTGCCGCGTCAGCTGCGCGCCCCGTTCCGCAGATTCGTCGATCATCGTGGTGATCGAGGCGAGATGTGGTTGTTCGGCGACCGCATCGGCCAGGATGCCGACCGTGCCGGTGATCACAGTCAGGATGTTGTTGAAATCATGCGCCACGCCGCCGGTCAGCTGACCGATCGCCTCCATCTTCTGCGCCTGCCGGAACTGTGCCTCTGCGGCGCGCTTCTCAGTGAGATCGCGGCCGACGAAGAAATAGCGCTGGACCGGGTCCGACCAGGTCGCGATCCAGTTCAGGACCACGCCGCGTCCGTCCCTGTGGGTGAATTGCGCTTCGAAATTGTGAGGCTGCCGTCCTGCGCGGGCGGCATGGACTTCGCTGCGCGCGGCATCGAGATCGGCGGGCCGAATGAAATCGGCGCTGTTGCGGCCGATCATTTCATCGGGATCGTAGCCGAGGATGGAGAGCGAGCTCGGGCTCACCTGCATCAAGCGGCCGGCCTGATCCGTGACCAGGATCAGGTCCTGCGATGTCTCGAAGATGCGCTGGCGTTCCTCGATCTCCCGCGAAAGTTCGCGCTGGGTGCGCTTGCTCTCGGTGATGTCGCGCGCAACCTTCGAGGCGCCGATGATCGCGCCGCCGGCATCAACGATCGGCGAGATGCTCAAGGAGACGTCGAGCTGCTCGCCGTCCCGGTGGATGCGCACCGTTTCATGATGCTGGATCTTCTCGCCGGCGACGATGCGCGCGAGCATGTCGTCGACTTCGGTGCGCCGATCGGGCGGCACGATGAGCTCGATATGCCCGCCGATCGCCTCCGCCGCGCGGTGGCCGAACAGATGCTCTGCCGCGCGATTCCAGGAGGTGATCTTGCCGTCGAGCGATTGGGTGATGATCGCATCATTGGAGGATTCAACGACAGCGCTGAGCAGATGTTCGCGCTCGGTGAAGCGCGCGCGTTCCGAGGCTGCCTGCAGGCGCAGCCGGCCGAGCAGCCGCGCCAGCTTGGCCTGGAGCTGGATATTGTCGACGAGAAGCATGCCGAGCACGAAGCTGGTCGCACCGAGGCCGTAGAGGCGGCCGGCATAGTAGCCGAGATCGAAGCGCCCCGCGTTGAACAGGGATGAAAGACCGATGTCGAACAGCCAGGCACAGAGCACGACCATCAGCCACAGATCCAACACGCTGTGCGGGCGCTGCAACCATAGCGACACAAGCGCAACGCAGGTCACGGCACAGATCGCCGCAACCACGACGGTCAGGTTCCAGGTGGTCAGGTCCTGGTCGATCAGGATCGGAAGGTGCTGCTCCCACGCGATCGCGGCCCAGCTCAGGACCGCGACCGAGGCGACCACCGCAGCCGCGCCAAGCAGGATGGACCGCGCCGCCGAGCCGCTGAGGCGGTTGCCATCCTTGTCTCCGCGCAGCTCCACATAGGCGAGCACGAACAGCGGAAAGCCGCCGTGCCAGATCATGTAGATCCAGACGGCGGCCTGCGAGCCGGCGCCGAACAGTCCGGTCGGCGTGAACAGGCCGGGAAACACCAGGGTGTGGACCGTTGTCGCCGAGGCGGTGAACAGATAGCCGCAGGCCAGCACCAGCAATGCACGTGAGCGCAGCAGTGCAAATTGTGAGAACAGCAGGATCGCGGTGATCACATCGTTGAGCGCCAGCGCGGACTGGTAGCTCGCGATGAATGCGGGCACCGGCGCGAGCGGCAGCTTTGCAAACGGGACGGCGAGCGCGAATGCGATGGCCGAAACGGCCACCACGAGCAACGCCGCGGTCTGATCGCGGCGCGTGGCGGGAGCTGTCGAAAGGAAAATATCGTGTTCGTTTCGGGCGGTCTCCATGACCCCTTCCTGCGGGCCGGCGACACGCGCGCCGAGGTCCAGCTGCGTCTCCGCCTTGCCCTTCGTCTCAATCAATTGAGGTTACATTTTACCGATCAAAATCTTGTCCTATGTGAGTGCCATATAATGCGGTAACTGCACCTTTACCCCAGGTCGCATAAATACCCGTAGTTGTGTCTAAGTTGGCTTCGTCGCTGTAGCAATTCGACAAAATGCTGGAGCCGTTTATGCCGCGTATTCTCGTTGTCGACGATCAGAAAGATGTACGCGCGATGATTAGCATGGTGCTGCGCGTGAATCACGTCGACGTCGTCGAGGCCGCGAGCGCATCCGCCGGCCTGCAAGTCTTTCGGGAAACGCCGTGCGATGCGGCAATCGTCGACGTCTTCTTGGGCGACGCGAATGGTCTCGACCTGGTCGCGAGGCTGCGCGAGATTGTTCCCGATCTACCGGTTGTCGCGGTCTCCGGCATGACGGCCTTCGATGGTGCCGCGCTTTCCGAAGAGCTGACTCGCGTGGTCTATCTGCAGAAGCCGTTCCGACCGGCAGAGCTGATGCATGCCGTCGCTGCTGCGCGAACTGCCGTCGCGCAGCCGGATGCGAACGGAACTACGATCGCAGCCTCGGCCTGACGATCGCTTCCAAGCTCTCGGTCCAAGTTCCTGTTTCGGAGATCTTGTTTCCAAGATCTTGCGCAAAACGAAAGCGCCCCGGCATGCCGGGGCGCCTGACGTTTGTAGCTACGGTTGGAAGCTGATCAAGACCCCTTCTTGATTAAGAACCCTTGGGGTTGATCTCGGCGTAGTTGCCGCTGGCGTCCCACTTGTAGACGACGTAGTCGAGCTGCTTGATGTCGCCCTTGGAGTCGTATTGGAGCTTGCCGATCACGGTATCCCAGGAACCCGCCTTGATGGTGTCCATCACCTTCTTGGCGTCCGCGGTCCCGGCCTTCTTCGCCGCCTGCGACCACACCTGCATCGCGGCATAGGTGTAGAGCGTGTAGCCTTCGGGGTCGATGTTCTTGGCCTTGAACTTATCGACGATCGAGGCGGCCGTCGGCTTCTTGCGCGGGTCGGGGCCGAAGGTGAAGAGCGTGCCTTCGCCAGCAGGTCCGGTGATCGAGGCATATTCCTTGTCGGCCATCGCATCGCCGGCCATCAGGATCGTCTTGAGGCCCTGATCGCGCATCTGACGCAGGATCAGACCGGCTTCCTGGTGATAGCCGCCGACATAGACGAGATCGATGTTCTCGCGCTTCAGGCGCGAGACGATCGCGTTGAAGTCCTTGTCGCCCTTGTTGTAGGACTCATAGAGCTTCTCGGTGACGCCGGCCTTGTTGAGCGCCTTCTTGGTCTCGTCGGCCAGGCCCTTGCCGTAGGTGGTCTTGTCGTTGAGGATCGCGATGTTCTTGCCCTTGAAGTTCTTCGCGATGTAGGCGGCGGCAACTGCACCCTGCTGGTCGTCACGGCCGCAGACGCGGGCGACGTTCCAGAGCTTGCGCTCGGTGAAGGTCGGATTGGTCGAGGCCGGGGTGATCTGCAGCACGTTGCCGTCGGCATAGGCTTCGGAGGCCGGGATCGACGACGACGAGCAGTAATGTCCGGCGACAAACGGAATGCCCTGGCCGGCGATCTTCTCGGCGACCGATCGCGCCTGCTTCGGATCGCAGGCATCGTCCTCGGTGTCGAGCGCGAGCTTCTTGCCGAGCACGCCGCCGGCAGCATTGATGTCCGCGACCGCCATCTCAGCGCCGTTTTTCATCTGTCGTCCGAACGCGGACTCGGTGCCGGTCATCGGACCGGCCACCGCAATGGTGAGGTCATCCGCCAGCGCTGCCGTCGAGAGCGCAAGCGTCGCGCCCAGAGCCAAGCCGAAGAGTTTGAGTGGTTTCATGAGAAATCCTCGCATGATCGATACGGACGTCCCGGGACGGCCGGGTTGGAAGAGCGCGCGCATTGTGGCTGATTTTACCACGAAGTCACCGGCTAATTTCGGGCAGATGACGCTGGTAACGAAATCTGGCGAGTGGAGACCTTAGCCGTGCCGGCCGCCTTCGAGATAGGCGGCGCGGATCTCCGGCCGCTGCAGCAACTCAGCGCCGGAGCCGGCCAGCGTAATCAGGCCGTTGACCAGGACATAGCCGCGATGGGCGAGTTTCAGCGCATGATTGGCGTTCTGTTCGACGATCAGCACCGTGAGCCCGTCCTGCCGGTTGAGCGTGCGGATCGCGTCAAAAATCTGTCGCGCGATTAGCGGCGCCAGACCGAGCGAGGGCTCGTCCAAAAGTAGTAGGCGCGGGCGGCTCATCAGGGCCCGTCCGATTGCCAGCATCTGTTGCTCGCCGCCGGACAGGGTGCCGCCGCGCTGATCCATCCGCTCCTTCAACCGCGGGAACAACGCAAACACGCGCTCCAGGCTGATCGCGCGTTCCGCCTCGCTGGTCTCGGTGGCGTCGGCCCCCATCTGCAGATTTTCCGCCACGCTCATGCGCGGAAAGATGCGCCGGCCTTCCGGCGACTGCGCGATCTTGAGCCGGGCGATCTGATGGGTCGGCACCTGGGTGATGTCGGCGCCGTCGAACAGGATCTGCCCCGAGCTCGCGCGCGGCCGCCCGAAGATCGTCATCATCAAGGTCGACTTGCCGGCGCCATTGGCGCCGATCAGCGCCACGATCTCGCCAGACTTGATGTCGAGATCGACGCCCTTGAGCGCTTCGATCTTGCCATAGGCCGCACGCAGGCTGCGGATCGCGAGCAGGGGGGCGCTCACGCCTGGGCCTCCATCACGGCAGCGGCCTCTTCCTCGTCGGTGCCGAGATAGGCCGCGATCACCTTCGGATCGTCTCTGATATCGCTGGGCGCGCCCTCGGCGATCTTGACGCCGTAATCCATCACCACGACGCGATCCGAGATTTCCATCACCACGCTCATGTCATGCTCGATCAGCAGGATCGAGGTGCCTTGATCGGCGCGGATCGAGAGCAGCAATTCGCTCAACGCGCCACTCTCGCGCGCATTGAGGCCCGCGGCTGGTTCATCGAGGCAGAGCAGCGCCGGCTCGGTGCACATCGCGCGCGCGATCTCCAGCCGGCGCTGGTCGCCATAAGCGAGATTGCCGGCGGCATCATCGGCGCGATCCAGCAGGCCGATGCGCTTGAGCCAGAAGGTCGCCCGCTCGATCGCTTCGCGCTCGGCGCTGCGCCAGGAGGGAACACCGAACAGCCCGAGCACGGTGAAGCCCGAGGCGCGCATCAGCGCATTGTGCTGCGCGACCATCAGGTTCTCCAGCGCAGTCATGCCGGGGAACAGGCGGATGTTCTGGAAGGTACGCGCGACCTTGGCCAACTTGGAGATGTTGAAGTCTTTCAGCTTCTGCATCTCGTAGCGGGCGCCGTCCTCATGCGTCAGGCAGATCGCGCCTGATGTCGGCTTGTAGAAGCCGGTGATGCAGTTGAACACGGTGGTCTTGCCGGCCCCATTGGGGCCGATCAGGGCCGTGATCTGCCGGCGCCCGGCGGTGAAGGACAGATCGTTGACGGCGACGATGCCGCCAAAACGCATCGTCAGATGCTCGACGCTGAGGATCGGAGCGGCGTTCATCCGTGACCCTCCTGGACGAGGTCGGACGAAATCGCCTCCGACTTCTGCAAGTAGACCGTCGGCGCGCGATGGCCGATGATGCCGCGCGGCCGCCAGATCATCAGCAGCACCATGGCGAGCCCGAACACCAGCATGCGGTAGGTCTCAAGGCTGCGGAACAGTTCGAAGCCGCCGATCATCGCAAGCGCAGCCAGCGCCACGCCGAGCTGCGAGCCCATGCCGCCGAGCACGACGATGGCAAGCACGAGCGCCGATTCCTGGAAGGTGAAGGATTCCGGGCTGATGAAGCCTTGGCGGGTGGCGAAGAAGGCGCCAGCGAAGCCGCCGAACATCGCGCCGGTTGCGAAGGCGGTGAGCTTGGTCGTGGTGGTGTTGATGCCAAGCGCACGGCAGGCGACCTCGTCCTCGCGCAACGCCTCCCAGGCTCGCCCGATCGGCAGCCGGCGCAACCGGATCGTCACCCAGTTGGTGAGCAGCGCCAGCGCCAGGATCAGGTAGAACAGGAGCACGATGCGGTGGGTCGGCGAGAACGGAATGCCGAGCTTGGCGGCCAGCCCATCGGGACCGGGCGTCAGCGGAATGCCGAACAGGCTGGGGCGCGGAATGCCGGAGATGCCGTTCGGTCCGCCGGTCAGGCTCTGCCAGTTGAGGATGACAAGGCGGATGATCTCGCCGAAGGCAAGCGTGACGATGGCCAGATAGTCGCCGCGCAGCCGCAGCACGGGAAAGCCGAGCAGCACGCCCCAGAAAGCGGCGAGGATACCGGCGAGCGGCAGGCAGACCCAGAACGACAGGTCGAAGGTGGTCGACAGTAGGCCATAGGAATAGGCGCCGACCGCGTAGAAGGCGACATAGCCGAGGTCGAGCAGGCCCGCGAGCCCGACCACCACATTGAGACCCCAGCCCAGCATGACATAGGTCAGGACCAGGATCGCGAGATCGAGAATGTAGCGCTGGTTGTAGAAGATCACGGGCACCAGCAGCGTGAAGATGAGCAGCGCCGGTGCCAGGAACTGGCCAGCCAGCGCCATGCCGCGCCCGACAACAGGCGGGATCAGCACGGCCGTGCCACCCCGTGGCCCGAGCCACCGCCGGAACAGCTCGACCGCGATCGAGCCGACGAACACCGCGGCCACGAGTCCGGCGAGTTCGTTGAAGCGGGTCCAATAGATCAGTTGTCCGGTCGGACCGGCTTCAGTGCGGATACCGACCATCAGCGAGAACAGGCCGAGTGCGACCAGCGCGCTGAGGAAGGCTTTCTTGAAGATGGCGGCCGCCCCCATTGAGGGACTGGCTTTCGAGGATGCGGGAAAGGGCGCGCTCACGCGGATGACCGTTCAGACTTTTTCGATTTCGGGCCGGCCGAGCAGGCCGGTCGGAAGGAAGATCAAGACCACGATCAGGATCGAGAACGCCGCGACGTCCTTGTATTCGACCGAGAAATAGGCCGACCAGAAGGTCTCGATCAGGCCGATCGCAAGGCCGCCGAGCATCGCACCGGGCAGGGAACCGATGCCGCCGAGCACAGCGGCGGTGAAGGCCTTGATGCCGGCGACGAAGCCCATGAAGAAATCGACCAGGCCGTAATAGAGCAGGTACATCATGCCGGCGACCGCGGCGAGCGCTGCGCCGATCACGAAGGTCATGGAGATGGTGCGGTCGACGTCGACGCCGAGCAGCGCCGCCATTGTCTGATCCTGCTCGCAGGCCCGCATGTCGCGTCCGAGCCGGGTGCGCGACACCAGCCAGGTGAACAGCAGGAGCAGAACGATGGTGGTGATGACCACGACGATCTGGACGTTTGACAGCTGCACGACAAAGCCCTCGGCACCCTCGTGCAGGGTGTGGCCGCCGGTGATGATCGGCGGCACCGGCTTGACGCGCGCGCCCTGCGCCACTTGCGAGTAGTTGGTGAGGACGAACGACATGCCGATTGCCGACAGCATCGGCGCCAGCCGGAACGAGTGCCGCAGTGGCCGGTAGGCGATGCGCTCGACGGTCCAGCCATAGAGGGCGGTGATCGCCATCGAAACCAGGAGCACGATCAGGAGGATCACAGGGACAGCCGTCAGTCCGATCGATACCAGGATCAGGAAGGAGATCAGCGCGATGAAGCCACCGATCATGAAGATGTCGCCATGGGCGAAGTTGATCATGCCGACGATGCCATAGACCATGGTGTAGCCGATGGCGATCAGGCCGTAGATCGAGCCGAGGACGAGGCCGTTGATGAGCTGCTGCGCGAAATAATCCATGAACTGCCGACAATGGTTCGCCAATGCGGCGCGTCCGAACGGCAGTTTCCCCTTCTGCCGACCGGGAGGTCCCCCCCGCCACCGCTTGCCGCGACTCCGTCCCAGTGTCCCCAGGGCGACGCGACTAACGGGTTCTAACAGCAACAAACTGCGGGCCGCAACAGAGTGCGCTGCCGCAAATGCGGGCTTTTCCCGCCTTGTTTGGTGGCGGTGTTACGTTTGCAACGCCGCCGCCTCAGAATTGCCATCGGAGATCGCGGACAAACAGATTGTTCCATTGCAACCAGGGTTAGAGCGGGCTCAAGGGGAGGGCCTGGGGCTCGAAGGGAGTCTCGGTCTAAAGTCTAATGCAAGCTCCGTCCGAGGCGGGCGGGAGCGGCCATCGGCACCTCGCTCAGGCCGGCGCAGGTAGCGTTGCACCCGCGTCCGCCCATTAAGGTAAATAAAGGGTTTAAATTGCCCGCCGCATTTTCAGCGCGTTACCTCCGTTAGATCGAAGCAACGGTCCTCGGGGCAGGAGACGGCGGAGAGCGATATGTCCAAGAACTGGCGGCTCAGTTCCTTCAGCGGCGCGCTGCTTGCGGCCTATTTCATTCCGATCTGGAGCATCATCGCGTTCCGGATCATGGTCGCGCCGGTCCACGGCCTGTTCGAGCGGCCCAACATTTCGGTTGCACTGTTCGTGAGTGACTACCTGCACCTGGCCGGGGTCGGGACGATGCGCGCGGCCTGGCTGTTGGCGCTGGCCCGGCTGACGGTCGCGGCGTTCTTTGCAATCTTCCTGATCCTGATCAGCGTGCCGCGGCTGCGCAAGGCCGGAGGCGGCGAGGAGGCGCTTGGCATTGCGCTCGGGCTTGGCAGCCTCATCAGCTTCTTCAGCATGGTAGTGGCGTCTCGGGTGGGTGAGGCCGAGGCGCTGCGCCTGCACGCCACCGAACTGATGTTGCTGCTCGGCACGGCCATCGTGATGCTCGTGGAGCCGCCGATGCAGTCCAGAGTGCGGACATCGGACGACCAGCCGGCTACGCGCGGCATCGAACACTCGGCTGCGCATCGGGCCTGACCTGCAGCTGAGTTGCGGCGACGCCGCCTTCAGGTCTCGACCGGCGGCGCGAGGCTGTTCATCCAGCCGATCTCGGTGATGATCCGTTCAGCGGTAGCGTCGATAGCGGCGGCCACGATGGGCGTGATTGCGGCGCCGGCATCGAAGCAGGCGCCCTCTATCGCATAGACGATCGTGGAGTTGGGAAGGACGCCCAATTCGCGGGCGAGGGCGATCGCCTCGGCCAGACCGAAGGCATGGCTTGATGCAAGCGATGGGCAGGGGGGCAGCTCATCCTGCGCTGCGTCGATGCGATGGATGCGCCCCGGTGCTCCCATGGGGGCGGCGGCATCGACACAGATTAGTGCGTCGTATTTCGTCCAGTCCTCGACAAGGCCTAGGATATCGCCATTGCACACGAGAAGCGCCACGTCGGACGGCAGCCGTCGTGTCAGCCTGTGGGCGACACCCACGCCAGCGGCGTCATCGCCGCGGTCGACATTGCCGATGCCGAGGACCGCGATCCGCCTGTGCGCGGGATCGGTCACGACCGATGCACCGTCAGCTTCAGGAAGTGCGTCGAGCAGGAAATGCAGGGATCATAGTTGCGAATGGTCTGTTCGCAGCGGGCACGGATGACCTCGTCCGGCTGGTCGAGCAGCGAACCGGCGACAACGGCAAGGTCCGCCTCGATGCTCGGCTGATTCTGCGACGTCGGCGGCACGATGCGCGCCCGCGCGATGGTGCCGTCTTCTGCGAACTCATAGCGATGCCAGCAGATGCCGCGCGGCGCCTCGGTGCAGCCGAAGCCTGTGCCTGCGCGGGGAACGAGGGGGACCGCGGCCGCCGCCGGCGGCTCATAGGCTGCGATGATGCGAAGCGCCTCTTCGCAGGCGAACAGGATCTCGAGCGCCCGCACGACAATGCTCTTGAACGGGTTCCGGCATATCCGATCCAGCCCAACCTCTTCGGCCAGCGCCTGAACCGTTGACGGCAACCGGTCGAAATTCAGCGCGTAACGGGCAAGCGGACCGACGAGATAGGCGCCGCGCCGCTTCAAAAGCGAATGCAGCGCGGTGGAGTGAGGGAGGTGCCGCTCCTCGAACTCCGATTCATAGTCGGCGATATCGATGTCGATGTCGCGACTGGAGACGAGCCTCCCCTCGTTGAGCGGATATTCGTTCTCGTGACGCAGCGCGACGAATTCATAGTCCCGCTCGAGATCCGGGAAGGGAAAGGTGGCGACCCAGCGGACCAGATCGATGGCAATGTTGCGGGCGTTCTCCATGCGCCCGACCAGCGTCCGCAACTCGGCGCGACTGGGCACGCGATGGAAGCCGCCGGGCTTGACGTTGACGGGATGGATCTCGCGTCCGCCGAGCAGGCGCATGATGTCGTTGCCGGCCTTCTTGAGCGCGAGCGCGCTGCGCACGATGTCGCCATGATCGCGCGCCATCCGGATCGCGTCCGGCAGGCCCAGGAAGTCGGGCGCATGCAGTATCACCACATGCAGCGCATGGCTCTCGATCCATTCGCCGCAATAGATCAGCCGGCGCAAGGCGCGGAGATGGCCGTCGACCTTCGTCCCGAACGCATCCTCGATCGCATGGACCACGCTCATCTGATAGGCGATCGGGCAGATTCCGCAAATGCGGGCGACGATGTCAGGGGTCTCGGCGTAGCCGCGCCCGCGCAGGAACGCCTCGAAGAAGCGCGGCGGCTCGAAGATCCGCAGCTGCGCCGAGGTGACGACGTCGCCGGCAATCTCGATGTCGAGCGCGCCTTCGCCCTCGACCCGGGCAAGATAGTCGACCTTGATCGTTTTAGTCGGCATGGGCCTCGCTTTCCTTTCGGAACGGTTCGGCTGCGGCGTTGAAGGTTTGCAAGGCGCGACTGATATCGCGCGGGGTCGCGCCCAGCGTGCGCCACTCGCGCCCCAGCGCGGCCATGTTGGGCGTCTCCATCGGGCCGTAGCAGCCGTAACAGCCGCGCCGGTAGGCCGGACAGATCGCGCCGCAGCCGGCATGGGTGACCGGTCCGAGGCACGGCTGGCCCTGGACCATCACGCACACGGTGCCGCGCTGCTTGCACTCGATGCAGACGCTGTGGGCGGCGATCGCGGGCTTGCGTCCGGCGAGGAAGGCCGAGATCACTTCGATCAGCTGGTCCTTATTGATCGGACAGCCATGGAGCTCGTAGTCAACAGTGACATGCGCCGAGATCGGCGTCGATGTGGCGAGCGTGGAGATGTAATGCGGAGAGGCGTAAACTGCCGACACGAAATCGGTCACGTCGGCGAAATTGCGCAAGGCCTGGATGCCTCCGCTGGTGGCACAGGCGCCGATCGTCACCAGATGCCTGGATTGCTGCCTGACTTTGAGAATGCGTTCCGCGTCATGCGCTGTCGTGATCGAGCCCTCGACCAGCGAGAGATCGTAGGGTCCGTCAAGAACCGCGCTCGAGGCTTCCGGGAAATTGGCAATCTCGACCGCGCCGGCCAGCGTCAGGAGCTGGTCCTCGCAATCGAGCAGCGACAGCTGGCAGCCGTCGCAGGAAGCGAATTTCCAGACCGCGAGCCGCGGACGCTGGTCTCGATCCATCTCAAATCTCCCGGAGGGTCAAAAGGCGCTCGATCCGGTCGAACCGCATCACCGGACCATCCTTGCAGACGAAGGTCGGTCCGAACTGGCAGTGACCGCAAAGACCGATGGCGCACTTCATGTTGCGCTCCATCGACAGATAGATCTGGTTCGAGGCGACGCCGGCATCGCGCAGGGCATTGGCCGTGAACCGCATCATGATCTCCGGCCCACACACCAGCGCGACAGTGTCGTGCGGGCTGAAAGACACGCGCGGGATCAGGGCAGGCACCGCGCCGACATGGCCGCGCCAGTTGCTGTCGGCATGATCGACGGTGACCTCGACGGCGATGTCGAGGCGTCCGCGCCATGCTGCAAGCTGGTCGTGGAACAGAATATCCTCGGGGTGGCGGCAGCCGAACAGGATCGCGACGCGACCATAGCGGGCCCGGTTGGCGAGCACGTGGGTGATGGCGGGCCGCAGCGGGGCCAGGCCGAGGCCGCCGGCGATGATGAGGATGTCGGAGCCTTCCGCCGAGGTGACCGGCCATGCCGTCCCGAACGGTCCGCGAACGCCGAGCGTGGCCCCGATGTCGAGCGCCGCGATCGCCCGGCTCACGGCGCCAACGTCCCGCACAGTATGCACGAAGCCTGTGCTGTCCGTGCAGTCGCCGCTGATGCTGATCGCGATCTCGCCGATCCCGAACGCATAGAGCATGTTGAACTGACCCGGCGCGTAGCTCGGCCGGGACCCTTGCGACGGTTTGATCTCCAGCGTCACCACATCGGAGAGTTCGCGACGGACATGCGCGACTTTGTAGAGCTGCGGCACGAACGGGTCGATCTGGGCCGCTGCGGTCAGCAGGGGCATCTCAGCGCTTTCCATAGACATTGAGGATCTGCAGCCGCGTGGCATTGAGACGCTTTACCAGGATGGGGGCAAAGCGCTTCATCATCTCGTATCCCAGATGGTGGTCGGCCTCGCATTTGCCGCGCAGGCAGGCGGCGTCGATGCCGACCGCCCGCACCAGCTCGACCGCGCGCGCATCCGAGGTCCAGCGATAGGGTGGCAACAGCCACGAGGCCCCGACGATCTCGCCCTCTCCAAGTGTCGAAATGACGATCGGCGACTGGGCGGGGCTCGCGATTTCGAGCGCGACCTTGCCGTGTCGGATCAGGAAGAACTCGTTCGCCGGATCGCCCTCGCGGAACAGATATTGGCCTGGATCGAAGCGATGATTGCGGGCGCAGCCGGCGACCAGCGCGATCTGATCCTCGGGGCACGCGGCGAAGAACGCATGTTCTCTCAGGATGTGTTCAAGTCCCGCCATGCTGTCCTCCGCTGGTTGGATGGGCGCGGATGGCGGCCGCTTCCTCCGTAATGTCGATGCCGACCGGGCACCAGGTGATGCAGCGTCCGCAGCCGACGCAGCCGGAGGTGCCGAACTGATCGATCCAGCTCGCAAGCTTGTGGGTGATCCATTGCCGATAGCGCGCGCTGCCGCTTTGCCGCACGCTGCCGCCGTGCAGATAGGAGAAATCCAGCGTGAAGCAGGAATCCCATTTGCGGACCCGCTCCGCCGTGGCGCCGGCGAGATCGCTGTGGTCCTCGACGGTCGTGCAGAAGCAGGTCGGACAGACCATGGTGCAGTTGCCGCAGGTGAGACATCGCGCGGCGACGTCGTCCCAGCGTGGATGGTTGGCGTTCGCCTGAAGCAAATCCTTGATGCCGTCGGTGTCGAGCGTCCGGCCCATCTGGTTTCGCGTCTGCGCGATGACGGCGGCCGCCGCTTTGAGATCGGCATCATCAGCGCGGCGCTGGGGCAGGCGGCTCAGCAAGCTGGCGCCTTCGTCACTCCCGACCTCGACCAGGAAATCATGGCGTGATCCGTCGTGCAGCTCGGTCAGCGCAAGATCAAAGCCGCTCTCCGCCTGCGGGCCCGTTCCCATCGAGACACAGAAGCATGTGCCTCCGGCGTCGCCACAATTGACGGCGACGATGAACGCATCCTGTCGCCGCGATCCATAGCCGGCATCCGCGTAAGCGCCCGCCGAGAACACCTTGTCCTGGATCGCCATGGCGTGGATTTCGCAGGCGCGCACGCCGATAAAGGCGAATTTGCGCTGCGTGACGGAAGGAGCCTCGATCGAAAATCCGTCGCTATCGCGGCGCGCGGTCCACAGCGTCTCCACGGGCGGATGAAGGAAGCGCTTCCAGGATTCCGGGCCGACGGCAAAGCCGAACAGCGCGTCATCCGCCCGTCGCTCCAGACGATATCTGCCAGCGTCCTGATTGTCGGTCCATCCGGCGGGGAGTTGTGAGAGCTTGGCGATTTCGTCGTAGACGATGGCGCCGTCGCGCACGGTCGGCCCCAGCACGCAATGATCGGCGGCCAGCGCGTCGATCAGCGCTTGCAGCCCTTCGCGCGAAATGACGGCGGTGGCGCCTTTGACCAGCAGCGCGGTCCCGTCGGAACTCGTCGTCGCCGGTTCGCTGACGTTCTGCGACATCGCTCGGTTCCGGCAATCTTCGGACATTGCGGCCTCAATGGCCTTGCTGGGGTCCGCCGAGCCTTACCAGTCTCCGCCCTGGGTACCGTTGACTTTGATCAAGCTCGTACGAGCCGAACTCAGCGCTGGGTCAGAAAGCCGAGCACCGCGTCGTTGAAAGCGAGCGTCGCTTCGATATTGGAGATGTGCGCGGCATCCAGGATGGTCATGCTGGCGCCGGCGATCTGGCTGCGGATCGCCTCAGCCATCGTGATCGGCGTCGACTTGTCGAAGCGGCCCGCGATCACCAGCGTCGGGCTCTTGATCTTGGGCAGCGCCTCGCGCAAGTCGAGCGTCCGCAGCGCCTCGCAGGAGGCGAGGTAGCCGTCGACCGGCGTCGCCAGCAGCATCGCTTTGGTTTGCCCAGCGACAATCGGGTTGCGATCGCGGAAGTCCTGGCTGAGCCAGCTCGCGATCACGGTGTCGGCGACTGCGGCGAGCCCGCCTTCCTTGACCGCCTTGATGCGGTTGGCCCACATGGTCTGATCGGGGAAGTAGCAGGTGGTGTTGGCAAGCACGATCTTGCCGAGCCGCTCCGGCGCGTTGGCGCCGAGCCATTGCCCGACCATGCCGCCCATCGACAGGCCGCACCAGTGCACCTTCTCGATGTTGAGATCATCGAGGATCGCGAGCACGTCGCGCCCGAATCGCTCGACCGAATAGGGGCCGGGCGGGACGCTGGATCGGCCATGGCCGCGCCGGTCATAGCGGATCACCCGGAACACCTGGGTGAAGGCGCGCATCTGCGGCTCCCACATCTGCAGGGTGCAGCCGAGCGAGTTCGACAGCATCAAGGTCGGTCCGCCGTCGCGGCCCTCCACTGTGACGTTGATGAGGCAGCCGTCGGCATCGATCATCGGCATGGGGCAAGGTCCTTGTCCTAAGCGAAGCACCACTTTGCAGAATCATGCAGATTCTTGGGCGACCTAACCATTCCTGCTCGCCCGTGCCAATTGCAAAGGGCCGAGTGTGCGGCTGCACCCGCGATTCTGCATCGCCCCCGCTCGCATCGCACCCTTTCCTTTGTGGCGGCAGTGCATTAGTTGAATAGCCTAAACCAAACCATCCGGGGAGCTTCCACATGGCGATGACGATGACAGGCGAGGTTCAGCTGCCGGCACCGCGCGAGGCCGTGTGGGCCAAGCTCAACGATCCCGAGGTTCTCAAGGCCTGCATCCCCGGCTGCGAGGAATTGGAGCGGACCGAGGACAACGGCTTTCGCGCCACCGCCAAGATGAAGGTCGGGCCGGTCTCGGCGCGCTTCAAGGGCAAGGTCATGTTGAGCGATCTCGATCCGCCGAACGGCTACAAGATCACGGGCGAAGGCGAGGGTGGGGTCGCCGGCTTTGCAAAAGGCGGCGCGACGGTTGCGCTGTCGGACAAGGACGATGGCACGCTGCTGTCCTACAATGTCGAGGCGCAGATCGGCGGCAAGCTGGCGCAGCTTGGCCAGCGCCTCATCAATGGCGCGGCGAAGAAGCTCGCTGACGAGTTTTTCGCCAATTTCGCCAAGGCCGTGCAGGGATAATTCGATCCAACACGTCATTTGGGTTGAGGGCTCGCGAGGTTGCCCGCCGCGGGTTCGGCCCATATGATGGTTTTCGACTGATTTTGCCGGGCTGTGCTGCAGTGCAATGCTGTGGCGCGGATGATAGAGAGTTCTGAATGGCCAAGATTTCCCTGATTGTGAACGGTAACCCCGTCACGGCGAATGTCGACCCGCGGACGCTTCTCGTGCAGTTCCTGCGCGAGAATCTGCGTCTCACCGGCACCCATGTCGGCTGCGACACCTCGCAATGCGGCGCCTGCGTCGTGCATCTCGACGGCAAGGCGGTGAAGTCCTGCACGACCCTTGCGGTGATGGCCGACGGCCACCAGGTCAGGACCATCGAGGGGCTGGCGCCGGATGGCGCGCCGCTGCATCCGATGCAGGAGGCGTTCCGCGAGAATCACGGCCTGCAGTGCGGTTTCTGCACGCCCGGCATGATCATGACGGCGGTCGACATGGTGCATCGCAAAGGCCACGATCTCAGCGAGGAGACCATCCGCGAAGAGCTCGAAGGCAATCTGTGCCGCTGCACCGGCTACCAGAATATCGTGCAATCGATCGCCGCCGGCGCCAAGGCCATGGCAAAATCGGACCTCGCCTAATTCCCGCGCATCCCCGCGTCAGGACATTCCCATGTACGAATTCAAATATCACCGCCCGGGCACGGTGCGGCAGGCCGCCAATCTTCTGGTCAAGAACGAAGACGCCAAGCTGATCGCCGGCGGCCACACGCTGCTCCCCGTCATGAAGCAGCGGCTGGCGAGCCCGCCGCATCTGGTCGACCTCTCGCATATCGAGGGACTCAACGAGATCGAGGTCAAGGGCCGCGCGCTCGTGATCGGTGCCACCGCGCGCCATGCCGAGGTGGCGAACTCCGCCACGGTCGGCGAGGCGATCCCGGCGCTGGCGCATCTGGCCGGACTGATCGGCGATCCGGCCGTGCGCCACCGCGGCACCATCGGCGGCTCGTTGGCCAATAACGATCCAACCGCGGATTACCCCGCCGCCTGTCTTGCGCTCGGCGCGACCATCGTCACCAACAAGCGCAAGCTGAAGGCGGAGGAGTATTTCCAGGGCCTGTTCACAACCGCGCTCGAACCGGACGAGATCATCACCAAGGTCAGCTTCCCGCTGCCGAAGAAGGCGGCTTACGTGAAGTTTCGCAACCAGGCCTCGCGCTACGCGTTGGTCGGGGTGTTCGTGGCGCGGCGTCCGTCGGACGTGCGGGTCGCGGTCACCGGCGCCGGCGCCAATGGCGTGTTCCGCGTCACCGCGTTCGAGGAAGCCCTGCAGAAGCGGTTCTCGCCCAAGGTGCTGGAAGGCATCGATGTGCCGGCCGAGGGTCTCAACAGCGACATCCACGGCAGCGCCGAATATCGCGCCCATTTGATCGGCGTGCTGGCGCGGCGTGCGGTCGAGGCCGCCAATGCCGAGGCCAAGGCGTCGGCGGAATCAGAAGGGGCCGCTGAGCCGGAGGCGCCGGCTTCGTGATCTCGGCGGTGACGAGCAAAAGGCGGGCCTGCGCATGAGTGCAGCTTCATTGCCAGCATCCGTCGACGCGATGCTCGAGCTGCTATCCTCGCGCGGCTACCTGGCCGAGCGGGCGCTGGCGACGGTGACCTATCTCGCGCTGCGTATGGGCCGGCCGTTGTTCCTGGAGGGCGAGGCCGGCGTCGGCAAGACCGAGATCGCGAAGGTCTTGTCGGCCGCGCTCGGGCGCAAGCTGATCCGCCTGCAATGCTATGAAGGGCTCGACGTTGCTTCCGCGGTCTATGAGTGGAATAGCGCGGCGCAGATGATCGCGATCCGGCTGGCCGAGGCCGGCGGCGATGTCGACCGCGAGCAGCTGTCGTCCGATATTTTCGCCGAGCGCTATCTGATCAAGCGGCCGCTGTTGCAGGCGCTGGAGCCGGATGTCGCGGGCGCCCCGGTGCTCCTGATCGACGAGCTCGACCGCGCCGACGAGGCGTTCGAGGCCTATCTGCTGGAGATCCTGTCCGACTTCCAGGTCACGATTCCGGAATTCGGCACTGTCAAGGCGCCGCATCCGCCGATCGTGATCATCACCTCCAACCGCACCCGCGAGATCCATGACGCGCTGAAGCGTCGCTGCCTGTATCACTGGGTCGACTATCCGTCGCCCGAGCGCGAGCTCGCGATCGTCAAGACGCGGCTGCCCGGCATCTCGCAGCGGCTGTCGCAGCAGATCGGTCGTTTCGTGCAGGCGCTGCGCGACCAGGACTTCTACAAGTCGCCCGGGGTGGCCGAGACGCTGGACTGGGCCACCGCGCTCACCGAGCTGGACGCCCGCGGGCTGACGGCCGAGGTGGTCGGCGACACCATCGGTGCGCTCTTGAAGTACCAGGACGACATTGCGCGGATGCAGGGCGACGCGCTGCAAAAGGTGATCAAGGACGCGACGAGCGAGAGTTAAGGGCACCCTTGCCCGCAACAACGCTCGTCATTCCGGGGCGCCCGTAGGGCGAGCCCGGAATCCATACTCCCGCTCGTGGTTATGGATTCCGGGCCCATGCTTCGCATGTCCCGAAATGACGGGTCGATGGAGTCGTACATTGGCCATCAACCACCTCGCCCCTCCCACCGGCGCCATCGCCGACAACATCGCGGGCTTCGCGCGCGCGCTGCGTGCCGCCGGCCTGCCGGTCGGGCCGGGGGCCGTGATCGATGCGATGACTGCGCTTGAGGCGATCGACATCGGCAAGCGCGCCGACGTCTTCACCACGCTGGAATCGATCTTCGTCAAGCGCCGTGAGCATGCGCTGATTTTCGCCCAGGCCTTCGAGCTGTTCTTTCGCGCTGCCGAAGAGTGGAAGTCGATGCTGGATTCGGTGCCGCTGCCCGACCACGCCAAGAAGAAGCCGAAGCCGGCCTCGCGCCGGGTCCAGGAGGCGATGGCGCAGCCGCAGATGCATGAGGAGCCGCAGACGCTGGAGCAGGACCTGCGGCTCTCGGTGTCCGACCGCGAGGTGCTGCAGAAGAAGGATTTCGCGCAGATGAGCGCGGCCGAGATCGCCGAGGTGACGCGCGCGATCGAGAGGATGCGGCTGCCGCAGGCCGAGCTCAAGACCCGCCGCCACAAGCCGGATCCGCGCGGCGCCCGGATCGACATGCGCAAGACGCTGCGCGAGGCGTTGCGCACCGAGGGCGAGATCATCAACATCCAGCGGCTGGGGCGGATCGAGAAGCCGGCGCCGATTGTGGCGCTCCTGGATATCTCGGGCTCGATGAGCGAATATACCCGCCTGTTCCTGCATTTCCTCCACGCCATCACCGATGCCCGCAAGCGCGTCTCGGTGTTCCTGTTCGGCACGCGGCTGACCAATGTGAGCCGGGCATTGCGGCAGCGCGATCCGGACGAGGCTCTGGCAAGTTGCTCGGCCTCAGTCGAGGATTGGGCCGGCGGCACCCGTATCGCGACCTCGCTGCACACGTTCAACAAGCTGTGGGCACGCCGCGTGCTGGGGCAGGGCGCGATCGTGCTCTTGATTTCCGACGGGCTGGAGCGCGAGGCTGACGACAAGCTCGCTTTCGAGATGGACCGGCTGCACCGCTCCTGCCGCCGCCTGATCTGGCTCAACCCGTTGCTGCGCTATTCGGGTTTCGAGGCCAAGGCCCAGGGCATCAAATTGATGCTGCCCCACGTTGACGAATTCCGGCCCGTGCATAACTTGACGTCGATTGCGGCGCTGATCTCGGCGCTGTCATCCCCGCTGCCCCCGCATCACCGCAGCGCGATCCGCTCCGCAGCCTGAATTCCGCAAGGAGGCATCCATGCTCGACCGCGACGAGGATATCCTGAAGGCCGCCGAGGACTGGCAGAAGGCCGGCCATGGCGTGGCGCTCGCCACTGTGGTCGAGACCTGGGGCTCGGCGCCGCGCCCCGCGGGTTCGAGCCTGGTCATCAATGACGACGGCACGTTCTTGGGCTCAGTGTCCGGCGGCTGCGTCGAGGGCGCGGTGGTCACCGAGGCGATGGATGTGATCGAGAGCGGCCAGCCCAAGATGCTGGAGTTCGGCGTCGCCGACGAGACCGCCTGGAATGTCGGCCTGTCCTGCGGCGGCACCATCCGCGTCTTTGTCGAGAAGGTCGGCTGACGATGAAGCTTGCAACACTCGCCGAGTTGAATGCCGAACGCGCCGCCCGGCGGCCCGTCATTCTCGTCACCGATGTCGCCTCGGGCGAGCAGCGGCTGGTGAAGGCCAAGGACATTGCCGCCGATCCGCTGCGCAACGAGCTGTCCGCGCAATTGCGCATGGGCAAGAGCGGCATGGTCGAGGCCGGCGGCAAGAGGCTGTTCCTGAACGTCTACGCGCCGACCGCGCGGCTCGTCGTCGTCGGCGCGGTCCACATCAGCCAGGCGCTCGCGCCGATCGCACGCTCGCTCGGCTACGACGTGACCGTCGTCGATCCGCGCACCGCCTTTGCCAGCCCCGAGCGTTTCCCCGACGTGCCGCTGATCGCCGAATGGCCGGACGTGGCGCTGCCGCCGCTCAACATCGACCACTACACCGCTTTCGTCGCGCTGACGCACGATCCCAAGATCGACGATCCCGCGCTGCTGCACGCGTTCTCGCGCGACTGCTTCTATATCGGCGCGTTGGGATCGCGGAAGACGCATGGCAAGCGCGCCGAGCGGCTGCGCGCGCAAGGCGCGTCCGAGGCGGACATCTCGCGGATCCGTGCCCCGATCGGGCTTGCGATCGGCGCGGTGTCGCCGGCCGAGATCGCGGTCTCGATCATGGCGGAGATCACCGCCGCGCTGCGGCTGCCGCCCAAACAGCAAGAAGAGGCGGCATGAAATTCGGTCCGGCCAGTCCGGCGGAGGCGATCGGCGGGGTGACCGTGCATACCCTGCGACAAGGATCGCTGGTGCTCAAGAAGGGTACCACGATCGGTCCGGCCGAGGTCGAGGCGCTGACCAAAGCGGGCGTGAAGGAGATCGTCGTCGTCCGCCTGGAGACGGGTGACGTGTCCGAGGACGAAGCCGCCGCCAGCATCGCGCGAGCGGTGGCCGGCGATGGCATCCATGTCGATCGGGCCTTCACCGGGCGCGCCAACCTGTTCGCAGCGCAAGCCGGCGTGCTGGTGATCGATCGTGCCGCCGTCGACCGCATCAATGGCGTCGACGAGGCCGTCACCTTCGCGACCTTGCCGGCCTTCAAGCCGGTGGTCGAAGGCGAGATGGTCGGCACCGTCAAGCTGATCCCGTTCGGGGTCGAGGGCCGGCTGCGGGACGCCGCGGTGATTGCGGCCGGCGCAGGCGCGCTCCGGATCGCGCCCTATGTCATCAAGCGCGTCGGGGTGGTGTCGACCATCCTGCCAGGCCTGTCGCCGAAAGTCATCGACAAGACCTTGCGTGTCACGTCCGAGCGGCTGGCGCCGGCAGGTGCTGCCATCATCGCCGAACGCCGGGTGCCGCATGAGGAAGCAGCACTGGCTGACGCGATCGAGGAGCTGCTCGGGCTCGGCGCCGAGCTCGTCATCGTGTTCGGGGCGTCGGCCATTGCCGACCGCCGCGACGTGATTCCGGCGGCGATCACCGGCATCGGCGGCCAAATCGAACATTTCGGCATGCCGGTCGATCCCGGCAATCTCCTGCTGATCGGCAACGCGTCCGGCGTGCCGGTGCTCGGCGCGCCCGGCTGTGCGCGCTCGCCGGTCGAGAATGGGTTCGACTGGGTTTTGATGCGTCTGCTGGCGGGCATCAAGGTGACCCGTGCCGAGCTGATGGCCATGGGCGTCGGCGGCTTGCTGATGGAGATTGTCACGCGGCCGCAGCCCCGCGCCCAGCCCGAGCCTGACGGCGCGCGCAAGGTCGCAGCGATCGTGCTCGCTGCTGGCCGCTCGACCCGGATGGGCGGACCGAACAAGCTCTTGGCCGAGCTTGAGGGCAAGAAATTGGTGCGGATCGTCACCGAGCAGACGCTGGCCTCCAAGGCCTGCGAGGTAATCGTCGTCACCGGACATCAGGCCGATCTGGTCGAGCAGGCGCTTGCCGGCCTGCGCGTCCGGTTCGTACGCAATCCCGATTTCGTCGGCGGGCTCGCCAGCTCCGTGAAGGCCGGCATCGCCGCCGTGCCGGAGAGCGCGGATGGCGCAGTGGTCTGCCTCGGCGACATGCCGATGGTTTCCTCCGATCTGCTTGACCGGCTGATCGGCACGTTCGAGCCCGATCGCGGCAACCTCATCGTGGTGCCGGTCGCAGAGGGCCGGCGCGGCAATCCCGTGCTGTGGTCACGCCGCTTCTTCCAGGAATTGATGACGCTCGAGGGCGACGTCGGGGCGCGCCACCTCATCGCCAAGCATGCGGAAGCCGTCGCCGAAGTCCCGGTCGAGGGCGATGCCGCCTTCCTCGATATCGACACGCCGCAGGCGCTCGAGGCGGCACGCAGATCGTAGGGTAGGTAGAGCGAAGCGAAACCCACCGCCGTGCCCGCTCCTCGATCGTTGATGGGTTTCGCTTGCGCTCAACCCATCCTACGAGACCCTCATTTCAACCTCCCATTCACCAAGTTGAAACGTCCTCCCGGCTAGATTTACCGCATTGGGCCTCGGGGGAGGATCTCGATGATTGTTTCGACCGCCGCGCGACGGTTCGCGCTGTTTGCGTTTGGCATGACCGTTCTGGTCGGAGCCGCGCGCTTCGCCACTGATCATGTCGTCAGCGAGGCCCATGCGGCCGGCGCCTTCGCCATCGGCAAATGCGCGGCCTATGGCCAGGCCTATGACTACCCGACCGAGCCGCTCGCCAAGGCGGCGGCGCTCAAGCAGTGCAAGGGCGACTGCACCGCCGTGACCATGAAGAAAGCGTGTGCGGCGTTCTCGGTCGATCTCACTAATCCCTGTGGGCCGCATGGCTATGCGGTCAGGCCGAAGATCTCGACCTCGCTCAACGAGGCCACGCGCGAATGCTACAAATTCGGCGGTAAGGAATGCGTGATCCGCGCTTGGGTCTGCGACGGCAAGGGGTGATTGCTGCGGCGCCCTTGACACCGATCAAGCTCGGAACACCCGGCTTTGGCTAGTTTGCGCCTCGAGATGAGAGGAGCAGACACATGTCGACCATGAAAGCCGCCGTCGTCAAAGCCTTCGGCAAACCGCTGGTGATCGAGGACGTACCGGTTCCGGTGCCTGGGCCGGGTGAACTGCTGGTCAAGTTGAAGGCCTGCGGTGTCTGTCACACCGATCTGCACGCAGCTTCCGGCGACTGGCCGGTGAAGCCGGTGCCGCCGTTCATTCCCGGTCATGAGGTCGCCGGTGTCGTTGCCGCGCTGGGGCCTGGTGTGACCGACTTCAAGATCGGCGATGCGGTCGGCGTCGCCTGGCTGCACGATGCCTGCCTGCGCTGCGAATATTGCGAGACCGGCTGGGAGACCTTGTGCGAGCACCAGCACAACACCGGCTACAGCGTGAATGGGGGTTTTGCCGAATATGTCATCGCCTCCGCGGCGTTTACCGCGCGCCTGCCGGCCAATGTGAATTTCGCTGCCATCGCGCCGATCCTGTGCGCTGGCGTCACCACCTATAAGGGGCTGAAGGAGACCGACACCCGGCCGGGCGAGTGGGTGGTCATCTCGGGCGTCGGTGGGCTCGGTCACGTCGCGATCCAATATGCCAAGGCGATGGGGCTGAAAGCAATCGGGCTCGACATTGCCGAGGACAAGCTGAAGCTTGCGCTGGAGGCTGGCGCCGATCATGCCGTCAACGCACTCGACAAGGACGCGGTGGAGCGCGTCCTCAAGCTCACCGGCGGTGGCGCACATGGGGTGCTGGTGACGGCCGTATCGACGCCGGCCTTCGCCCAGGCGCTGCATATGGTCCGTCGCAAGGGCACCGTCAGCCTGGTCGGGCTGCCGCCCGGCGAATTCCCGACACCGATCTTCGACGTCGTGCTCAAGCGCATCACGGTGCGTGGCTCGATTGTCGGCACGCGGCGCGACCTTGATGAGGCGATCGCATTCGCAGCCGATGGCAAGGTCAAGGCGGAAGTGACGACGGCGCCGCTGTCGGAGATCAACGCGATCTTCGACAAGATGAAGGCCGGCAAGATCGACGGCCGCATCGTGCTCCACTTCACCTGACGGGACTGATCGGCGGACGTTCAATAAAGGCTGCGGCGTCAAGTAAATGCGCCGCAGCCTTTTTGATGTGGATCAGCATCCCCGTTGTTTCCGGCTGTCACGATGCTGGCATGGCAGCGGTGACAAAGATCGTTTTTCTGGGCGCGAGCAGTGCGTCCTTCGGTCTCAGCATGTTTCGGGATCTGTTCTCGACGCATGAGCTCACAGGCAGCACGCTGGTGCTGGTCGGGCGCGATGCCGAGCGACTGGCGCGCGCCAAGGCCGTCGCCGGACTGCTGAACGAGAGGAGCGGCGCTGGGCTGACAATCGAGGCGACCACCGATTGGCGCAGCGCGCTCGATGGCGCCGGCTTCATCGTCCATTCCACCGCGATCGACCGCAACCGGTTGTGGCGGCACGACTTCGAGGTGCCGCGCAAATACGGCATCCGCCACACGCTGGGCGAGAATGGCGGGCCGGGCGCGCTGTTCTTCACCTTGCGCACCTTGCCGGTGGTGTTCGACTTCGTCCGCGAAATCGAGGCGCGCTGCCCGGAGGCGCTGTTCATCAACTTCTCCAATCCCGAGAGCCGCATCATCCTGGCGCTGGGGCAGCACAGCCGCATCAAGCATGTCGGTCTTTGTCACGGCATCTTCATCGCCCGCAGCCAGGTCGCGTCGATCCTCGGACTGCCGGACGACCGGGTCGAAGTCTGGGGCGCCGGTCTCAATCACTTCCAATGCCTGATGCAGATCCTTGACCGCGACACCGGCGCCGACCTTTATCCGCTGCTGCGCGAGAAGGAAGCGAGCCACGATCCCGAGGTGGCGCCGCTGACGCGGGCGCTGTTTCACAGCTTCGGCCATTGGCTCGGCTGCGGCGACGGTCATGTCGGCGAATATCTCGCCTATGGCTGGGAAGCGGGGGAGGGCGGCTACAATTTCGACTGGGACGAGGGTGAGCGCGCCAAGCTGAATCGCCTGATCGATGATGTGCTGGCCGGCCGCATCGAGATCCCTGACTGGTGGCGGATGCCCTCGGGTGAGCGCGCCGTGGCTGTGATCGCCTCCGTGCTGCACGATCGCAAGCAGCTGATCGAATCCGGCGTTGTCCACAATCGGCATGCCATTCCCAATCTGCCGGCTGATGCTGCGGTGGAAGTGCCGGTCGTGGCCGATCGCGCGGGTATCCATCCGGTCTCGCTCGGACCGCTGCCCGAGCCGATCGCGAAGCTGATGACCATTCAGGTCCAGGTGCAGCAGCTTGCGGTGCAGGCGGCGATGCAGGCCTCGAAGGAGATCGCGCTCCAGGCCCTACTGATCGATCCGGTCGTGAACTCCGCAACCTCAGCGCGGCAATTGCTGGACGAATTATGGGAGATCAACCGCCCCTACATTCGGCCGTCGATCTGAGCCGAACTGGATGCGCTCGTGCCGTGGCCGAAGCCGCCATGCCGGTCTTGACAATGACTGACCAGTCAGTCATATTATGATCATGGCCAAGCTGACGCGAAAACTTGCACCAGAAGCTCCGCGGCGGAAGAGGGCGCGGGAAGGGCACGCTGCCAGCACGGCGGAGGTGTCGTCGAGCCGCGCCGAGCGAGCGGCGGAACGCCGCGCGGCCATCGTCGAGGCCGCGATGGAGGAGTTCATCGCGCGTGGCTTCACCGCGACGCGGCTCGACGACATCGCCAAACGGGCCGGCGTCGCCAAGGGCACGATCTATCTGCATTTCAAGGACAAGGAATCGATGTTCGAGGAATTGATCCGCACTGCGATCGTGCCGTTCGTGAACCGCCTGACCGCGCCGCCGTCACCCGCGGGATCGGTGCGCGACATGGTCGAAGGGCTGGGGCGACTCTTCATCCACGAGGTCGCGACCACGCGCCGCGGCGACATCGTGCGGCTGATCGTGGCGGAGGGACCGCGCTTCCCGGCGATCGCCGATTTCTACTATCGCGAGGTGGTGTCTCGCGGGCTCGCCGCGATGCGCGCTCTGATTGAACTCGGCATCAACAGGGGCGAGATCCGCCAGTCCAAGCTTGTGCAATTCCCGCAGATCATGGTCGCGCCGGTGCTGATTGCGGTGCTGTGGAAGAGCTTGTTCGAGCGGCATTCGCCGCTCGATGCCGAGGCGATGTTGCGGACCCATCTCGATCTCATCTTTGGCGAACGGAGTGCGCCATGACAGGCCTTTGGCACTGCCTCGCTGTTCTCGTCACCGCCTTCACGCTGAACGGCTGTCACGACAAGCGCGATCCCGGCTATCAGGGCTGGGTCGAGGCCGACATGATCTTTGTCAGCCCCGACGAGGCGGGGCGGGTGACCAAGCTCAACGTCCGCGAAGGCGACGAGGTCAAGGTCGGCGATCTCCTCTATTCGGTCGATGACGATCTGCAGCAGGCCGACCTCAACCAGAACAAGGCGACGCTGGCCAATGCGCAGCAGACCTATGACCGCGCGGCCGCACTGAGCAAGACCGGCGCCGGCACCCAGGCCACGCTGGATTCGGCGGTCTCCGCGTTGCGTGTCGCCGAGGCCCATGTGGTCACGTCGCAGACGCGGCTGGCGCGCCGCCGGGGCTTTGCGCCGGTCGCCGGCACTGTGCAGCAGATCTATTTTCGCGAGGGCGAGATGGTGGCGGCGCAACGGCCGGTGCTCTCGATCATGCCGCCCGGCAACATGAAGCTGCGCTTCTATGTCTCCGAGACCGAGCTGCCGAAATTTGCGATCGGCGATGAGGTCCGCGTCACCTGCGACAATTGTGCGCCCGACCTGACCGCGCGGATCTATTTCATCGCAACGTCGGCGGAATACACCCCGCCGGTGATCTACAGCCTCGATGAGCGCAACAAGCTCGTGTATCTGATCCAGGCCCGGCCGTCGCGGCCCGATGCGCTGCGCGTCGGCCAGCCGGTCAGCATCTATCCCAATGCCAAGACGCCAGTGGCCGATCGACGATGACGCACGCGCCTGACGAGATCGCGATCGACGTCAAGGGCCTGACCAAGTCGTTCGGCGGCCGCGAGGTCGTGCACGATCTGTCGATGCAGGTGAAGCGCGGTTCGATCTACGGCTTCCTTGGTCCGAACGGCTCCGGCAAGACCACGACCATCCGCATGCTGTGCGGGCTGCTCACGCCCGACAGCGGCGAGGGCACCTGCCTCGGTTTCGACATCCGGCACGACGCCGACCTCATCAAGCGGAGGGTCGGCTATATGACGCAGCGCTTCAGCCTGTACCAGGATCTGTCGGTGCGGGAGAATCTCGAATTCGTGGCGCGGCTCTATGGCCTGCGCGATCCGCGTGGCGCGGCGCGCGACATGGTCAAGCGGCTTGGCCTGTCCGGCAGGGAGGGCCAGCTCGCCGGCGAACTGTCGGGCGGCTGGAAGCAGCGGTTGGCGCTCGGTGCCTGCACGCTGCCCAATCCGCAATTGTTGCTGCTCGACGAGCCGACCGCCGGCGTCGATCCGAAGGCGCGGCGCGATTTCTGGAACGAGATCCACGCGCTCGCGGCCGAGGGGCTGACGGTGCTGGTCTCCACCCACTACATGGACGAAGCCGAACGCTGTCACGAGATCGCCTACATCGCCTACGGCTATTTGCTGGTGCATGGGACGGTGGAGCAGGTCGTCGCACAATCGGCGCTCACGACCTACACGGTCAGCGGCGATCATCTGCAGGAGGTCGCCAACGCGCTAACGGGCCAGCCGGGCATCGACATGGTGGCGCCGTTCGGCACCAGCCTGCATGTTTCCGGCCGCGACAAGCCGGCGCTGGAATCCTCGATTCTGGCCTGGCGCGACAAGCCCGGCCTGCATTGGCAGCACGCGGCGCCGTCGCTCGAGGATGTCTTCATTGATCTGATGAACCGCTCGAAGGATAATTTCCAATGAGCGCCGTCGACACACAGCACGAACATGCGGGCGAGCCCCGCTTCGGATTCCTGCACCGGACCTACGCGATGCTGGTCAAGGAATTCATTCAGCTCCGCCGCGACCGGGTGTCGTTCGCCATGATCGTGATGATCCCGGTCATGCAGCTCCTGCTGTTCGGTTATGCCATCAACACCACCCCGCATCATCTGCCGGCCGCAGTGCTGCTGCAGGAAGATTCCGATCTTGGCCGCTCGATCCTGAAAGCGCTGGAAAACACCGCCTATTTCCGCTTCACCCGCGAGGTCCATGACGTCAGTGAATTCGACGATCTCCTGTTGTCGGGCAAGGTGCTGTTCGGCGTCGAAATCCCGCGCGGCTTCGAGCGCGCGGTTCGGCGCGGCGATCGTCCGGCGCTGCTGGTCGCCGCTGATGCCACCGATCCGGTTGCTGCATCGTCTGCGCTGTCGTCGCTGGGCACCATCGTGCAGACCGCGCTCGCGCACGACCTCTACACCGGTGACCCCGTAACCCTGCCGTTCGAGATTCGAGCCCATGCCCGCTACAATCCGGCGGCGGAGTCGCGGCTGAACATTGTGCCCGGGCTGGTCGGCACCATCCTGACCATGACCATGCTGATCTTCACCGCGCTGTCGGTGACGCGCGAGATCGAGCGCGGCACGATGGAAAGCCTGCTGTCGATGCCGATCAAGCCGGTCGAGGTGATGCTGGGCAAGATCCTGCCTTACGTGATGGTTGGCTTCCTGCAGGCGTCCATCATCATCGGCATCGGCGTGCTGCTGTTCGGCGTGCCTGTGTTTGGTAGTTTGTTCCTGCTGGCCTTACTCTCGACGCTGTTCATCGGCGCCAATCTGGCGATCGGTTATACCTTCTCGACCCTGGCGCAGAACCAGCTGCAGGCCATGCAGCTGTCGATGATGTTCTTCCTGCCGAGCATTTTGCTGTCGGGCTTCATGTTTCCCTTCCTCGGCATGCCGCAATGGGCGCAATATATCGGCGAGGGTCTGCCGCTGACGCATTACCTGCGTATCGTTCGCGCGATCATGCTGAAGGGATCGACCTTGCAGAACCTGCAATATGACACCATCGCCCTGTTCGGGCTGATGCTGTTTGCGATGACGGTCGCTGTGCTTCGCTTCCGCCGCACCCTCGATTGAGGCAGAATAGCTCGGAGAGCTGGATGGATGCCGACCGTGGGATGGGGCAGGGACGAGAAAGAGGAGGCCGTCGCTTCGGCTGGATTCAACCAGGCGCTGACGCGTCAGGTCATGGGCACGGAGCTGCTTCGCGTCAAGGTGCTGATCGGCACAGCGGCGCTCTTCCTCGCGATAACCGTCTTCGTCGATATTTTCGAGCCGAAGATCATGCTGTGGATCTGGCACGGCGGCTCCAGAGCGCTTACCAGCTACGCAATTCTGATCCTTTTCATTCTGTTCGAGGGCTGGATCCACTCCGAGATCCTTAAGAACATCGGGCGTGGCCGCGACGTGCCGGTCGTGCGACGCTATGTCAGCGCCGTGATCGAGACCTCCCTGCCGACGCTGGTGCTGCTGATGCAGATCGAGAGCATCGGTCTCGACAAGGCGCTCGCCTTCGGCATGCCGCTGGCATACTTCGTTTTCATCATCCTTTCGACGTTGAGGCTCGACTTCTGGCTGTCGAGCTTCACCGGATTCGTGGCGGCTGCGGAGCTGCTGGCCGTCGCGCTCTTTGATCGTCCGATCCTCGATGTCAGTCGGAATCCCGAAATCTATTTCCATGCCGAGCGCAGCTTCATCATCCTGCTCTGCGGCATTCTGGCCGGCGCGGTCGGCGTCCAGCTGCGACGTCAGTTCGTGGCCAGCATTCATGCCGCAACGGCGCGCGATCGCGTCACGGACCTATTCGGCCAGCACGTCTCGCCCCAGGTGGTCGAGCGCCTGATGAAGGAGGGGCCGACGGAAGCAAGAGACATCCGGCAGGTCGCCGTGATGTTCGTCGACTTCCGCAGTTTCACCGCGGCCTCACGGTCGCGTACGCCGCAGGAGGTGGTCGACCGGCTCGATGGCGCGTTCGCGGTGCTGGTCGATATCCTCGAGCGGCACGGCGGCATCGTCAATAAATTCCTCGGCGATGGCTTCCTGGCCCTGTTCGGCGCGCCGTTCGAGACGCCGGACGCGGCACAGCACGCCGTGACCGCAGCGCGCGAGATGGTGGCGGCGATGGAGCAGGTCAATGCCGGATCGGACTGGCCGCTACGGATCGGCATCGGCATTCATCTTGGCGAGGTCGTGGCCGGCAGCATCGGCTCGCCGCGGCGCAAGGAATACACCGTGATCGGCGATACCGTGAATTTCGCCTCGCGGCTGGAGGCGCTGAACAAGGAATTCAACTCTCAGCTTCTGATCTCGTCCGACGTGCGCGCCGCGATCGGAGAGGAAGGCAACGACGCGGTGCCGCATGGGCAGGTCGCAGTCCGCGGCTATGACCGAAGCGTCGATGTCTGGCAATTGAGCTAGCCAGGCTCACGTTTGCGGCGCGACCAGGTTTTCGACCTTGACATGATCGCGGTCCTCGATGATCTCGGCGATCCGCTGCCGGTGGCAGTGGCTGTGGTCGCGCTCGTAGCAGAGCAGGCAGATCGGGCCGGCCGTCTTCACCAGCGCGGATAGTTCGTCGAGCTGCTCTTTTGCCTGCGGCGTCTTCAGATGGGCGTTGTAGATCTTGTGGAGCGTGCTGTAGCGACCGCTGCGTGCGGCCTCGCGGCCCTCCTTCGGCGTGCCGAGCCCACGCAGGTGCACATAACCGATGCCGCGTTCGTCGAGACCGGCCGCGAGCTGGGTCTTGGAAAAGCCCGGCCGACGCGATGCTGCGATCGCGCGCACATCGACCAGAAGCTTCACGCCTGCGGATTGCAGCTCGTCGAGCACGGCCTTGGCGGGCGTCTGCTCATATCCGATCGTGAACAACGTCTTGGCTTTGGCCATCTCGCTCTGCCTCAGCTTACGCGGGTGATCAGCTCCATGGCGCCGGCCGGTGCGCGCACCTTGCCCTCGTGAATGACATAGGCGAAAACGTCGCGCGGGCTCTTCTTGGCGGGCTTGTCGTCAACGCGCGGCAGATCGTCGGGTTCGCCGCCCTCGGCCCAGGTCTTGAGCCGCTTGGCCCAGGCGTCGAGCTGCTTCGGCGGATAGCAGGTCGCAATCTCGTCATCGCCCTTCTGCAGCCGTGCATAGACGAAATCGCCGGCGACATCAGCGATCGCCGGATATTTGCCGTGCTCAGCAAAGACGACCGGGGTCTCGAACTCCCGCAGCAGAGCGACGAAGCCGGGTACGCAGAAGCTGTCATGCCTGACCTCGACGACGTGGCGCAGCTTGCGGCCGTCGATCTCGCGCGGCAACAGCTCCAGGAATTTGCCGAAATCGGCCTCGTCGAACTTTTTGGTCGGCGCAAACTGCCAGAGCACCGGACCTAGGCGGTCACCGAGCTCGAGCACGCCGGTGTCGTAGAAGCGTTTGACCGAGTCGCCGGCCTCGGCGAGTACGCGGCGGTTGGTCGCAAAGCGCGGACCCTTGAGCGAGAACACGAAGCCGTCCGGCACCTCGCGCGCCCATTTGCGAAAACTCTCCGGCTTCTGCGAGCCGTAATAGGTGCCGTTGATCTCGATGGACGTCAGCTTGGAGGCTGCGTATTCCAGCTCCTTGGATTGCGGCAGCTTCTCCGGGTAGAATACGCCGCGCCAGGGCGCAAACGTCCAGCCGCCGATTCCAATATAGATGTGGCTTTTTTGCTTTGCGGCGCGCGCGGGGGCTTTGCTCACGGAAGAGGTTCCGTTGTTCCGAGGGAAGAGGCGGGGATTGAGTGGAGAGAGTAGTCAAACCCTGCGATCTTGACCAGTTGGGCGGTATCGCCGTGACACTCTTTCAAGCCGCCGAGGTTCCGTGATATCCAGGCCGCGGGGGCGACGGGGACACATTCGGATGACATCGGAATCCATTGGCGGCGTTCTTGGCTTCATTGTCGCGGCGATCGTGCTCGCGGCGGCCTTCTATTACGTTCCGGTGGGGCCGTTTGCTCGACCTGCTCCGGCCAGGGTCGAGGTGCCGGCCCAGCCGGTTCAGACCGTGCCCATCACGCCGACACCGCGTGGGCCAGTGGTGCGGGAAGTTCCCAATTAGGCCGAAATCGCCCCTTGCGGATCGCACTGGGCCTCTTATCTAGCTTCTAACGGCGACGTTGAGCCCTGACCGGCTCCGTTGCTGGGACGACCACGGCAGAGCGGCTGCGCCGGATGTACGCGCGCCCTTTGTTTGTGGTCGTTGGCATTTTGGGCGGTATCTCGCACCGTCACACCTGAGGCTTTTTGCGCATCCGGGACGGCCCCGAGCTTGGCATGGCAGGGTGCGGCGGATATACGCATCCCCGCCATGAACGAAGCCATCAGACCGGCCGGGGCCGTGCCGCTGCAATCCGCTGCCATTCCGATCGTGACGGTCGTTGTTCCGACCTTCAACGAGCGCGATAATGTCGTGACGCTGTACAAGCGGCTGGAGGCGGCGTTCAAGGACCTGCCGTGGGAGGTCGTTTTCGTCGACGACAATTCGCCTGATGACACCTGGCAGGTGGTGCGGGAGCTGTCGCGGACCGACAGCCGCGTCCGCTGCATCCGTCGTATCGGTCGCCGCGGGCTCTCCGGCGCCTGCATCGAGGGCATTCTCGCCGCTAGCGCGCCCTATGCCGCGGTGATCGATGCCGATCTGCAACATGACGAGACGCAACTGCCGAAGATGCTGGCGCTGCTCCAGAGCGGTGCCGCCGAGCTCGTGGTCGGTAGCCGCTATATCGAGGGCGGCAGCGCGGCGAGCTTCGACAAGCAGCGGGCAGGGGCCTCCGCCTTCGCCACCGAAATCGCCCGCCGCCTGCTCCGGGTCGAGATCGCCGACCCCATGAGCGGATTCTTCATGATCCGCCGCGACCGTTTCGAGCAGATTGCGCCGAAACTCTCGACTCAGGGCTTCAAGATCCTGCTCGACATCGTCGCCAGCGCCGAGGGCGGCCTGCGCACGGTGGAAATTCCCTATACGTTCGGTTCGCGCCTGCATGGTGAAAGCAAGCTCGATTCGATGGTCGCGCTGGACTTCCTCGGCCTCGTGCTGGCCAAGATGACCAACGATGCCGTGTCGCTGCGCTTCCTCTTGTTCGCCATGGTCGGCGGCACGGGCCTGTTCGTGCATCTCGGCACGCTGTTTCTCGGCCTTCAGCTATTCGACCTGCCGTTTACCGAGGCGCAGGCGATCGGCGCGTTCGCCGCGATGACCTCGAACTTCATCCTCAACAACTTTCTGACCTATCGCGACCAACGGCTGAGGGGCTTGGCCGTCCTGCGCGGTCTCGTCGCGTTCTATGTCGTCTGCTCGGTCGGTCTGCTTGCCAATGTCGGCGTGGCCTTTTCGGTCTATGACCAGGAGCCGATCTGGTGGCTGGCGGGGGCTGCCGGCGCGCTGATGGGCGTGGTCTGGAACTACGCGATCTCCGGGCTGTTCGTCTGGCGCAAGCGATGATTTCTGCCGCCGCGGCCGAGGACGCGCGGCTGGTCCGCAACGTCTGGCTGACCATTGTCGCGCTGACCGTGCTGCGGCTGGTTGCGGCTGCGGTGACGCCGATCACCTTCGACGAAGCCTATTATTGGATGTGGTCGAAGCATCTGGCCTTCGGCTATTACGACCATCCGCCCCTGGTCGCGCTCGTGATTCGGCTCGGCACCCTGGTCGCGGGCGATACCGAGCTCGGCGTACGGCTGGTCTCGATCCTGCTCGCGCTGCCGATGTGCTATGCGGTCTATCGCACGGCCGAGATCCTGTTCGGCGGTGTGCGGGTGGCCGCGACCGCCGCGCTGCTGCTCAACGTCACCCTGATGGCCGCGGTCGGCACCATGATCGTGACGCCGGATGCGCCGCTGCTGGTGGCATCGAGCTTCGTCCTGTTCTGCTGCGCCAAGGTGCTGGAGACGGAGCGGGGCGCATGGTGGCTCGGCGTCGGCACAGCCGCCGGACTTGCGCTCACCGCAAAATACACCGCGATGTTCTTCGGCGCGGCGATCCTGATCTGGCTCGTCGCCGTGCCGAAGCTCCGGCACTGGCTGCGCTCGCCCTGGCTCTATCTCGGCGGGCTGGTCGCGCTTGCGATCTTCAGCCCTGTGATCGTCTGGAACGCCGAGCATCAATGGGTGTCCTTCATCAAGCAGCTCGGGCGCGCCCGCATCGAGGATTTCCGTCCCGCCTATATCGCCGAGCTGATCCCGACCCAGTTTGCGTTTGCAACGCCGCTCGTCTTCATCCTCGGCGTCATGGGTGTCTACGCATTGCTGACGCGCAAGGCGGGCGAGGCCGCGGGGCGGGTGCTCGTCAGCGTGATGGTCTGGGTCATCGTCGCCTATTTCATCTGGCACTCGCTGCATGCCCGGGTCGAGGCCAATTGGTTCGCGCCGATCTATCCGGCCTTCGTCGTGGCCGCCGCATTCGCAGCACATCTTGTGCCGTGGAGGCCGCGCGAGCAGCGGACCGTGCGCTTCTGCCTGCGCTTCGCCGCGCCGGTCGGCATCGTGATGTTCGTAGCCCTGATCGTGCAGGCCAACACCGGCTGGCTGTCGGGCTACGTCCGGGACTCCACGGTCCGTAGCGTCGGCGTCGGCTGGCGCCCGCTGGCCGACCAGATCGAGGCGGTGCGCGCCCGCGTCGGCGCGACTTGCGTGCTGGCGATGGACTACGGCACCACCGCCTGGCTCTCCTTCTATCTGCCGCCCGGCACCTGCGTGCTGCAGCCGATCCAGCGCATCCGCTGGGTCAATTTCCCCGAACCCGATCCGGAACAGCTCAAAGGCACGCTGCTGTTCGTCGACGAGGCGCAGATCGGGATCCGCTTCTATCCGAGCACCACCTTCGCCGAGATCGACAAGGTTGCGGAAGCACCGCGCATGCGCGGACCGTTGGTGATCGAGACCTATGCGCTTTATGCGGTGAGCCACCCGAAGCGCGATGTCATCGACCACTCGCCGCCGCCGGAATTGGAGCGCTGAGGCGAGGGGCCTCAGGCCGCCATCAGCTGCGGGGCAATGTCGACCAGCGTCTTGTCGTGCCCGTGGATTGCGATCATGTTGATGCCGGCCTCGATGATCTTGTAGCCGCGGCCGTCGAGCCATTGCCGCAACTGATCCGCGTCGGTCTTGATCTTCTCGATCAGCATGATCGGCATGCAGCGTTCGATCGTCGCCTTGCCGCCTTCGAGCGCCTCCAGCTCCATGCCCTCGACGTCGATCTTGATGAGGTCGCAGCGCGGCAGGTTGAAGTCGTCCAGCGGGAGCTTCCGCACCTCGACCGTGTCGTTGGCGTAATCGACGGCCTGGCCGATGAACTCGGTATTGGGCCGCTGGCGCAGTTCGAGGCTGCCGAAGCTCGACGGCGTCAGATAGTTCGGGTTCGGGATCTTGAGCACCCCAGCTTCCGAAGACACCGCGGCATGGATCGCGATCGCGTTGAAGCAGTTGTTGATCGCGATATTGCCGGCGAGCGCGTAATAGATCCGCTCCTGCGCCTCGATCGAGAGCACAGATCCCCAGCCGGTCATCGCATTCGCCCATTCGATCGTATGGACGCCGATATTGGCGCCGCAGTCGATGGCGACCGCGCCGTCGCCATAGTGCTTGCGGCGCAGGCTCAGGATGCGAACGGCGAGCTGTACTTCCCCGGGGTCGAAGGTGGCTGTCTCCAACAGCTGGAAGCCGACGCCGTAGCCGCGCGTGGCGTCCACCATGCGATAGTCGAGCCGGTTGACGATCATCGTGCCGTGGTTGGTCGAGGCCAGCACGAAGGCAAGCTTGCGTCCGACGGTCTGCATCTACGAATCCTTTTGGGTGCCGTGTCGGTAGGAAGCGGACGCCATACGAATCGCCAGCGACATCTTACTGGGATTGGTTTCCTGTGCCATGCCGCTTCCGGCCGCCCGTCGGTGCGGACATTCCGGCAGGCTACGGATTGGGGCGATTCGCGGCGCTCGTCGCAATTGCGCCCTGTTTCCGCCCAGGTTGCCGGCGACACAGGCCGAAATGGTTAACCCGCCTTCAATCTGCCAAAACTTAATCCGCATTTAACTAAAAGTCGCCTTAATGACGCTCCGTGCCTCTGCGAGATGCACAGCGGTTGGGCGATCCGCGACGCATCGAAAAGAGAGTTTCGAGTTTCCGTAGTCTCCGTTCCGAGCGTCAGTAAATGAGTAACAGTCGAGCTGCGTTGGCTGCACGAAACCGCAGGAAATCTTCCCTGAAAGCGTTTTCTCACAAACTGTTCGGCGGCGCTGCAATCGCGTGTCTGGTGGCGGGTTGCGGCGTTCTGGTCTACGCCAAGATCATCGCCGCAAGCGCCTACCCGACGCTTGGCACCGACGGTTATGACGAGCCGGTGGTCAAATTCTCGTCGCCCATCGGTACGCGCAATGCATCGGACGCCGTCAATGACGCCTTCGCGGCGCTCCCCGACACGGCGCCCGTGATGGCCAAGGTCGCCAGCGTGCCCGCGATCACGTCGCAGATGTTCAACGATCGCTTTGCCGCTGCCGTGCCGCAGGGCGTCGCGTCCAACGCCGCCAACGGAGCGCCGCCGCCGTTGCCCCGGCTTGCTGAAGCCGCCGATTCCGACGAGAAGCCCGCCGGTCCGCCAAGGATGGCAGAGAAGGTCGCCGAGGCTCAGAAGGCCGAGGCTCCGAAGAAGGACGCGCGGCCGCCGATGCGGCTGGCGCTCGCCAATCCGAAGCAAGCGGCGCAGCCGGCGCCGTCGGCTGACGGCAGCGAACCGAAGGCCGGCATGAGCACGTTCCGCGCGATGACCGAGCGCGCCAAGGCGGCCGTGCTGTCGATCACCGGCGAGCGCCATTCGATCCAAGAAAAGCTCTGGGGCGGCAAGCCCGACCAGAACGGCGGGCTGCTGGCCTATGCCTCGGCGGACGCCAACATTACCGCGAGCATCGGCCAGGATCCGACTCACGGCGGCCAGCCGCCGTATGATCGCTCGACGGCGGTCTACGACATCTCGGCCAAGATGGTCTATCTGCCCGACGGCACCAAGCTCGAGGCGCATTCCGGCCTCGGCGATAACCTCGACAATCCGCGCTCGGAGAACGTCAGGATGCGCGGCGTCACCCCGCCGCATATCTATGAGTTGAAGCCGCGCGAGGCGCTGTTCCACGGTGTGCCGGCGCTGCGTCTCAATCCGATTGGCGGCAGCGAGTCGATCCATGGCCGCGACGGCCTGCTCGCGCACACCTTTATGCTCGGGCCGAACGGCGATTCCAATGGCTGCGTCTCGTTCCGCGACTACTACGCCTTCCTCGATGCCTACAAGAACAAGGGCATCCGCAAGCTCGCAGTCCTCGCCCGCATCAACTGAGGCGGATGAGGGTGGGCGGCCATTGCGCCGCTTGCCCTGTATTGTATGTCCATCCTGCGCCTTCCTGGTCATTCCGGGGCGCCCACAAGGGCGCGCCCGGAATCCATAACCACAGGCCGGCATGTAGGGCACGCTCTTAGACCAAGCCTGCTTCAACAACATCTGCCGGGGAGTATGGATTCCGGGCTCGCGCGTTCCGCGCGCCCCGGAATGACGCCGGAAAGAATCTTCGTACATTCCTATCCACGCTTCAAACAGCAGCGGGCATACGTCCGCCATCTCGCGGCACCTTGTGTCCGAGTCTTGCTATAGCTGTGACCCTCTAGCTCAGAAGAGGGTGCAGGGAAGGCCGGGTGTTAGCCCACACCCATGGCCCGCCTGCAGAAGAAAATGCAGGCGGCAGTCACCACAGGTACGAGCCGGACATCCGGCCTTCCCTGCGCAATGGTTCTAACGGCTGCTTCGCGCTCTTGTGTCTTCCAAATGTGCCAAGAAGTGCGAACGGGCGGTTCTCACCAACCGCCCGTCGCAGGATCTGAGCCC
>NZ_JBNPTT010000006.1:0-615547 GCF_051167795.1 Bradyrhizobium sp. HKCCYLS1011
GCCGTCACCTCGGTGTCCGGGCGCGGCGTCGGCATGGACGTGGTGCGCACCAATATCGACCAGATCGGCGGCACCATCGACATCAAGTCGGTGGCCGGCGAGGGCACCTCGGTCACGATCAAGATCCCGCTGACGCTCGCCATCGTCTCGGCGCTGATCGTCGAGGCCGGCGGCGACCGCTTCGCGATCCCGCAATTGTCGGTGGTCGAATTGGTGCGGGCGCGCGCCAATTCCGAGCACCGCATCGAGCGCATCAAGGACACCGCGGTCTTGCGCCTGCGCAACAAGCTGTTGCCGCTGATGCATCTGAAGAAGCTCCTGAAGATCGACGACGGCTCCTCGACCGACCCGGAGAACGGCTTCATCGTGGTGACCCAGGTCGGCAGCCAGACCTTCGGCATCGTGGTCGACGGCGTGTTCCACACCGAGGAAATCGTGGTCAAGCCGATGTCGACCAAGCTGCGCCACATCGACATGTTCTCGGGCAACACCATCCTGGGCGACGGCGCGGTGATCATGATCATCGATCCCAACGGCATTGCCAAGGCGCTCGGCGCCGCCGGCTCGGCCTCGCAGGCGGTGGCCGACGAGCACGCGCTGCATCACGCCACGACCGGCGAGCAGCTCACCTCGCTGTTGGTGTTCCGCGCCGGCACGGCGCAGCCCAAGGCGGTGCCGCTGGCGCTGGTCACCCGGCTCGAGGAGATCGCGGCCGACAAGATCGAGATCTCGAACGGCCGCTACATGGTGCAGTACCGCGATCAGCTGATGCCGCTGGTGCAGATGGAGGGCGTCTCGGTCCAGACCACCGGTTCGCAGCCGATCCTGGTGTTCGCCGACGAGACCCGCGCGATGGGCCTCGTGGTCGACGAGATCATCGACATCGTCGAGGAGCGGCTCCACATCCAGGTCTCCGGCTCGCGCGATGGCATTCTCGGCTCGGCGGTCATCAAGGGCCAGGCGACCGAGGTGATCGATGTCGGCCATTTCCTGCCGATGGCGTTCGCCGACTGGTTCATCCGCAAGGAGATGGCGACCGAGGCGCAGACCCAGTCGGTGCTGCTGGTCGACGACTCGCCGTTCTTCCGCAACATGCTGGCGCCGGTGTTGAAGTCGGCCGGCTACAAGGTGCGCACCGCGAGCTCGGCGATCGAGGGCCTGGCCGCGCTGCGCTCGGGGCAGAACTACAACATCGTCGTCACCGATATCGAGATGCCGGAGATGAACGGCTTCGAGTTCGCCGAGACCATCCGCGCCGATCAGCATCTGCACCACCTGCCGGTGATCGCGGTGTCGTCGCTGGTGTCGCCGGCGGCGATCGAGCGCGGCCGCCAGGCCGGCTTCTACGACTACATCGCCAAGTTCGACCGGCCGGGCCTGATCGCGGCGCTGAAGGAGCAGGTCGAGGAGCGGGCCCGCGCCGAAGCCGCCAAGCAGGCCGCCTAACCGCAGCCGTTTCAGGAGTAGCGTTAAGATGAGCATCAAGACCGAAACCAGTGACGGCGCGGTTGCTGAATATGTCACCGCCGTGATCGGCGGCCAGCTGTTCGGCCTGCCGATCTCGCGCGTGCAGGACGTGTTCATGCCGGAACGGCTGACGCGGGTGCCGCTGTCGTCAGTAGAGATCGCGGGCGTTCTGAACCTGCGCGGCCGCATTGTCACGGTGATCGACATGCGTGCGCGGCTCGGCCTCGCCAAGGCCGATGACGGCAGACCGCCGATGGCGGTTGGCGTCGACCTGCGCGGGGAATCCTATGGCCTCCTGATCGACCAGATCGGCGAGGTGCTGCGTCTGCCCGAGGAGAGTCGCGAAGAGAATCCGGTCAATCTCGATCCGCGGATGGCGAAGCTTGCGGGCGGTGTGCACCGCCTCGATGGCCAGCTCATGGTCATTCTCGACGTCGATCGCGTCCTCGAGCTGGCGCAGGACAAGATGGCCGCCTAGACCTGTCAAGATCAGGCCATGGACACAACAGCAATAAGTCAGAAACCTGAGAGGCCGACATGAGAACCTGTTTGGTAGTCGACGATTCGAGCGTCATCCGCAAAGTCGCGCGACGCATTCTGGAAGGCTTGGACTTCCAGATCATAGAGGCCGAGGACGGCGAACAGGCGCTGGAGATCTGCAAGCGCGGTCTGCCGGATGCCGTTCTGCTCGACTGGAACATGCCGGTGATGGACGGCTATGAGTTCCTCGGCGCGCTCAGGCGCTTGCCCGGCGGCGACGGACCGAAGGTCGTGTTCTGCACGACGGAGAACGATGTCGCCCACATTGCCCGCGCACTGCATGCCGGCGCCAATGAGTACATCATGAAGCCGTTCGACAAGGACATCGTGACGGCTAAATTCATGGAAGTTGGACTGATCTGAAGTCGTTTTGCCGGAGGGCGAAGGGACGTCATCGGTTCTTGTGTTCGGTACTGCCGTTCCGCTGAGGCTCCGGCCTGTTTGGGTGATCAATGCGCGTCGCGTTAGCAAGTTCTTCGATCCCGGGCTCGAGCAGCCAAGAGCCGCTGCGGGTGATGGTCGTCGACGATTCCGTTGTGATTCGCGGCATGATCTCCCGCTGGATCGGGTCCGAGCCCGACATGGTCGTGGTCGCGTCGCTCAGGACGGGGCTTGAAGCGGTCAACCAGCTCGAGCGTGTCAATCCCGACGTCGCCGTGCTCGATATCGAAATGCCGGAGCTCGACGGCATCGCGGCGTTGCCGAAGATGCTTGCCAAGAAGCGCAACCTCGCCGTGATCATGGCCTCGACGCTGACGCGCCGCAATGCGGAGATCAGCTTCAAGGCGTTGTCGCTCGGCGCGGCCGACTACATTCCGAAGCCGGAAAGCACGCGCGAGCCGGCTGCGGCGGACATCTTCCATCACGATCTGATCCAGAAGATCCGCACCCTCGGCGGCAAGGCGCGCCGCTCCGGACACGTGTCGCCGATGCATGCGCCGGCTCCGACACTGGTACCGGTCCCGGGGCAGCGGCCGTCGTTGGTGCGTCCGCTGACCACGGTGCCTCCAGCGGTTCAGCCCGCCGCGCCCACGGCGCTGGCCCGGCGCGCGTTCAGCTCGCAGACGCCGCGCGTGCTCCTGATCGGCTCGTCCACGGGCGGCCCCCAGGCACTGATGGCGCTGGTGACCGAGCTCGGTCCGGTGATCGACCGTGTCCCGGTGCTGATCACCCAGCACATGCCGCCGACCTTCACCACCATCCTGGCCGAGCATCTGGCGCGCTCGAGCCGACGCCCGGCGCATGAAGCCATCGATGGCGAGGTGGTCAAGCCTGGCCAGATCTATCTCGCCCCGGGTGGACGCCATATGCGCGTTGCCCGCCACGGGACGGATGTCGTGATCGCCCTCGACAACGGCCCGCCGGTCAATTTCTGCAAGCCCGCGGTCGATCCGCTGTTCAGCTCGGCCATCGAGATCTGGCAGGGCACCACGCTCGCGGTCATCCTCACCGGCATGGGCTCCGACGGCATGCGCGGCGGCAAGGAGATCGTCGCGGCCGGCGGCAGCGTCATCGCCCAGGACGAGGCCACCAGCGTCGTCTGGGGCATGCCGGGCGCGGCCGCCAATGCCGGCATCTGCGCGGCCATCCTTCCCTTGAATCAGATCGCACCGAAGCTGGTCCGATTGTTTGCAGGAGACCGTTCGTGACGCCTCTGGACTATGAGTTCTTGCGTAAGCTCCTGAAGGAACGTTCCGGGCTCGACCTGTCGTCCGACAAGCAATATCTGGTTGAGAGCCGTCTGCTGCCGGTGGCCCGCCGCACCGGCCTCGCCGGGATCACCGAACTCGTGCAGAAGATGAAGAGCGGCGCGGAGGCGCTGACCTCCGAGGTGGTGGAGGCCATGACCACCAACGAGACGTTCTTCTTCCGCGATAAGATTCCGTTCGATCACCTGCGTGACGCGATCCTGCCGGCGTTGATCCAGTCGCGCGCCAACCGGCGCTCCCTTCGCATCTGGTCGGCGGCAAGCTCGACCGGCCAGGAGCCCTATTCGATCGCGATGTGCCTGCGCGAATATGGACCGGCGCTGTCGGGCTGGCGCATCGAGATCGTCGCCACCGACCTGTCGCAGGAGGTGCTGGAGAAGTCCAAGGCCGGCCTCTACAGCCAGTTCGAGGTCCAGCGCGGGCTGCCGATTCAGCTGCTCGTGAAATACTTCACCCAGCTCGGCGAGGTCTGGCAGCTTTCCGCCGATATCCGCGGCATGGTCCAGCATCGGCAGCTCAACCTGCTGCAGGACTTCTCCCATCTCGGCAAGTTCGACGTCATCTTCTGCCGCAACGTGCTGATCTATTTCGATCAGGAGACCAAGGGCGCGATCTTCGAACGGCTCGCCAAGGTGCTCGAGCCCGACGGCACGCTGATCCTGGGAGCGGCGGAGTCCGTGGTCGGGATCACCGATACGTTCCGGCCGAGCCAGGAGCGGCGCGGCCTCTATCAGCTCAATCCGGCGCGCGGGGCGCGGCCGGTCGGAGCCGCCATGCCGCTCGGGCTGAAGGTCGTCGCCGCGCGCTGATCCCGCTGCATCGGGCCGGGCGCGGAAGCGCGTCCCGCCTGCACCTCCATTCCCAGTCACGCAAGTCCTGCCACGCCAGCCATTCGCTGTCGCGAAATAGAGCGCGACGGCGCGGAACCTTTTCCCGTCCTGGCCGTTTCCACCCTCCGTACGGGTAGAACGTTCCTTGGCAGGGGGCTCAATGAAGGCGAGTGTGCGTCCGAAGGTGGTGGCGCGGGATCTTCCCGTGATCGAAAAGTCCCCGACTGGGATCGACGGTTTGGATGAGGTCACGTTCGGAGGGCTGCCAAAGGGACGGCCCACCCTGCTGTGCGGCGCGGCCGGTTGCGGCAAGACGCTGTTTGCGATGACCTTCCTCTACAATGGCGCGGTTCAATTTGGCGAGCCGGGCGTGTTCATCGCGTTCGAGGAGCAGCCCGAAGATCTGATCAAGAATGTCGGCTCGCTCAGCTATGACATCCAGAAGCTGATCGCCGACAAGAAGATTGCCATCGACCACATTCATCTCGACCGTAACGAGGTCGAGGAGGCTGGCGAATACGATCTCGAGGGCCTTTTCATCAGGATCGGCTTTGCGATCGACGCGATCGGGGCCAAGCGCGTCGTTATCGATACGATCGAGACGCTGTTCGGCGGTCTGGACAATCAGGCCGTGCTGCGCTCGGAGCTGCGCCGCCTGTTCGAGTGGCTGAAGTCGAAAGGCGTGACCGCCATCATCACCGGCGAGCGCGGCGACGGCACGCTGACCCGCTATGGACTGGAGGAATATGTCGCCGACTGCGTGATCCTGCTCGACAACCGCGTGCACGACCAGCTTTCGACGCGGCGGCTGCGCGTGGTGAAATACCGCGGCACCGCGCACGGCACCAACGAATATCCCTTCATCATCGACCAGGAAGGCATCACGGTGATGCCGATCACCTCGTCGGGCCTGGCGCATGGCGCCTCCACCGAGCGCGTGTCCAGCGGGATCGCCGATCTCGACCGGATGCTGGAGGGGACGGGATACTACAAGGGCTCCAGCATCCTGATTTCAGGCATGGCCGGCTCCGGCAAATCGACGGTGTCGGCGCATTTTGCCAATTCGATCTGCGCCTCCGGTCAGCGCTGCATCTACTTCGCGCTGGAGGAATCGCCGCAGCAGATCATCCGCAACATGAGGTCGGTGGGACTCGACCTGCAGCGATGGGTCGAACGCGGGTTGCTGCGCTTTTCCGCGCGTCGGCCCAATCTCTACGGCTTGGAGACGCACCTTGCGTCGATGCACCGCGAGGTCAGGGAGTTCGATCCCGCCGCCGTCGTGGTCGATCCCATCTCGGCGCTGATGGGGGCCGGGGTCGCGGGTGACGTGCATACGATGACCTTGCGGTTGATCGATTTTCTGAAGGCGCGCGGTGTCACGGCGCTGTTCACCAATCTCGGCGGCGGCACCGCGGAGACCGCCACCACCGAGATGCAGATCTCATCGCTCACCGACACCTGGCTCCTGCTCTACAACCGTGAGAGCAATGGCGAGCACAACCGCCAGCTCTATTTGTTGAAATCGCGCGGCATGGCGCATTCCAACCAGGTGCGCGAGTTTCTGATGACATCCGAAGGCATTCGCCTGCGGGAGGTCTATATCGGTCCCGAGGGTGTGCTCACCGGCTCGGCGCGGCTGGCGCAGGAGGCCAGGGACCGGGCGGATCGGATGCTGCGCGATCAGGAGATCGAGCGGCGCAGCCGCGAGGTCGAACGCCGTCGCCGCGAAATCAGCGCGCAGATCGAGGCGCTCAACGCTCAGCTCGCGACCGAAGAGCATGAGATTGCGCTTCTCAATCGCGAGGCCCATGCGCGGGAGGATCAGCTCTCTGCCGACCGCACCGCGATGTCGACGAGCCGCTCCTCCGGCCGCGACGCTAGCCCGCCCTCCAATCTCAGGATATCCGAGCAGTGACGGCCGCAATGACCGAACAAGACGGCTACAATCTCCGCCTCTACGTGGCGGGTCAGACCCCCAAATCAGTCGCCGCGATCGCAAATCTGAAGAAGCTGTGCGAGACCCATCTGCCCGGGCGCTACACGATCGAGGTGATCGATCTGATGAAGGACCCGGCGTTGGCGCAACGCGACCAGATCGTGGCGATCCCGACCCTGATCCGGCAATTGCCGGAGCCGCTGAAACGAATCATCGGCGACCTCTCCAATGCCGAGAAGGTGCTGGTCGGTCTCGACATCGCACCGAGCTGATGGAGCAGGCGTGACCTTATCGACCAGGACCATGCAGGACGACCGCCCCCGCAACGAAGCGGAGGAAACCGTCGAGGCGATCCACCAGGGCAATGTCGATGCCGTCGTCGTCCAGGGTCCCGAAGGTCCGCAGGTCATCATGCTGCAGGGCGCGGACGCGCCCTATCACGTCTTGGTCGAGCGCATGAGCGACGGCGCGCTGACGCTCGACGGCAGCGGCAGCATCGTCTACGTCAATTCCCGGCTGTGCGCGCTGACGGCGCAGACCACAGCTGAGCTGGTCGGCCGCAACTTTGCGTCGTTGTTCTCCGGCGCTGTGCCGGTGCAGAGCGCGGACGACAGCGCGAGCGAAGCGCAGCTCATCCGCGCCGATGGCGGTCCGCTGCCGGTGTCGGTGTGGATGCGCCAGATGACGATGGGCGGCGTGGTCGCGACCCTCGTCACCTTGACCGATCTGTCGATCCACCGCCATGCCGAGGAGGTCGCGAGCGCCGAGCGGTTTGCGCGATCGATCCTGGAGCAGGCCACGGACGCGATCGTGGTGCTGGCGCTCGACGGTCGCATTACCCATGCCAGCGGCGTCGCCGAGCAGCTCGCGGGTGCCTCGCCGGTGGGGCAGCTGTTCTCGGATGCGTTTCCGCTGGATGCGCAGAGCGCAAGACACCAGGGCACATTGGCGCGCTTCTCGCGCGAGAGCCTGGACCGTGCGCTGGCGACCAAGCCGTTTCACGGCGTCGAGGTCAAGTTGCGCAAGGAGGGCCTTTCCGGGCGCTCCTTCCTGCTCAGCGCGGGCCCATTGGTGAACGATGCCAAGGCGATCGTGGGCTCGATCGTCACCTTGATCGACATCACCGAACGCAAGCGCGCCGAAGAGCAGCAGACCATGCTGGTCGCAGAGCTCAATCATCGGGTCAAGAACATCCTGGCGATCGTGCAGTCGGTGGCCGGGCAGACCCTGCGCACCTCGCCATCCTTGCCGGCCTTCAACAAGGCGTTCTCCGGCAGAATCCAGGCGGTCTCGATCGCCCACGACATCCTCACCCAGACGCGCTGGATCGGCATCGGCCTGAACGAGCTTCTGTCCACCGTGCTCGCGCCCTATGGCATTGGCGAGGGGCGGCTGATCACGGAAGGCGCGCCCGTGCTACTCGAGGCGCGCCTGGTGCTGCCGCTCTCGATGGTGCTGCATGAGCTCGCGACCAATGCTTCCAAATACGGTGCGCTGTCGGAGCCGTTCGGAAAGGTCGCGATCTCCTGGCGTCTGCGCGACGATGGCCGCAGGCTCGAACTGATCTGGCTCGAGCGCGGCGGACCTCCGGTCGAGCATCGCGGGGCACGCGGCTTTGGCACGACATTGATCGACCGCGTGGTGCGCTTCGACCTGGATGGCGAGGCCAGTCTGGACTTTCCACCCGAAGGCCTCCGCTGCGTGCTTGGCTTTGCACTCAGTGCCGAGACATCGCCGGAGGAGCTCCCGGGGTCGGCCGTGCGGACGGATTAGGACGTGTATCCGTTGGCGCGGAGCCATAGCCCGATCGAGGCGAGTTTGACGGCAGCCAGGTAGCTGGCGGCCAGCCTATCGCAGCTTCAGCAGATACCGTTGATGCCTTCTGTCGGCCGGTGGCGGAACTTGACGTTTCGCCGCGAGCGCATACGCTTCAAGCTGCCATCCGGGCGGGCACCAATGCAAATCTTTACGGTGCTCGCTCTTCTTATTTCAGCAGCTTCGACTTGATCGGCGTTGGACCAGCGCCGCATAAATTGGCGATAGGGGGCGATTGTGGGTGTACTGATTTCCGACGAACTCAAGGATGATCCGAAACTGGATGCTTGTGCCACGACACCAAGTGCACATTTGAAAGTTGGCAGCCCGCCAGGTCCGCACATTTTGAAGGTTCAGCTCGCTTTGGAAAGACTCCGGCCGACGGGGCCGAAGATTGACGATGCCGAGAAAAGGGCGATGCGGTACGGGCCGACCACGGCCGCCGCTGTCTTGAACTACAAGAAAACTCACGTTCCGCCGATCATCAACACCGCTTATCAGCACGATGTTGATCCAATCTGCGGCCAGATGACCATCAAGGCGATGGACGCCGACTTGAACGGCACGCCGCTCTCCGACCGCGACGCAGTTGCCGATCGGGCGCACGAAGCGAGCCGCGCCGCGCTGCGCGTCGCCTTGACCCACCTGAGAAGTCTACGAACTGACATCAATCTTCTGCCGTCGAGCTCCGACCCGGCATTTGGCGCGGCGATGGTCAACCTGCTGTTCAAGCACAAGAGAAACATCGCAGTTCTGGCCAGGCGCCTGGTGCTGACGCCGGATCCAAACAGCCAGGCGTTCAAGGATGCTCTGGCCAAAGTGATACTGCTTTGTGAGCGGAATCTCGCGCAGGCGAAGACGATCAAGGTCGCCGGGACGACGGGATTTTGCGCCGGGCACCCAGGCGACCACGCCAGGACCAGTGCCAGCGTGCCTGATCCCAAAACTCATCTCTGCGAGATATTCTTCACAAACGATGGTCTGGACCTGCAACGCGATGTGATCACACACGAGTATTTTCATATCCAGGGCTTGGGCGACAACTCAGTCACGAACACGGCCCAGGCGTTCACGAATGCCAATACCATCGCGCAGATCGTGGCGTTGCTGGCGGATCGCTTTCGGCAGAGGAATTCGGATGGCGGAGAACCCGCTGTGCCGCCGCTGCCGGCGCCATAAGCGAAGCGGCGGGCAGAACCGGATTTGTGAGTTCGCGCTCTAGCTCTTCGAGAACGTCTCTTCGCAGATCCGCCGCAGCGCCTGTTCGTTGAACGGCTTGGCAAGCCGCGGGAGCGACCGGAATGCCGGCGGAAACAGCGTGGCGTCGTCATAGCCCGAGGTGATGACGAGCTTCAGCTTCTGCTCGACCAGCTGCGGCAGAATGTCGAAGATCTGCTCGCCGCGCAGGTTGACGTCGAGCAGCGCGCCGTCCAGCCCGCCGCGCTGGGCCTCGCGCAGCACGTCGTCAACGCGTGATACCGGCCCGACCACCTCACAGCCGAAGTCCTGGAGGATCGTCTCGAGCTCGAGTGCGATCAGGCCCTCATCCTCGGCGACCAGGATGCGCAGGCCCGCAAGGGGCGAATCTGTCGGCGCCATGGCGTTCAATCTTGCGGTCGAAAGGGTCTCGTTGCGGAGCGGTTCCGCCCCTGCCTTTCTAGCGCTCCTCCCGGCCATGTCGAGCCGTTTTCGCGGGTCGGAACCGCAACCGGGAAGGAGCGTCCCGGTGCGGTTAAAGAATCGCGTGCGGCACGAAGCGGGAGCTGTTGCCGGTGATCGGGGTTTCGTCTTCCCGGATCGACAGGCCGCACGGCTCATGCGCGACCAGCCAGCTGCCGATCACCGGAAACACGCCGCCGAAATCCGGCAGCGGTGCCAGGGCCTGACGGATGAAGCCTTCGGCCCCATAGGGACCGTCCTGCGCGCTCACCGCCACGCCGTCGGCGACCAGGCTGACATTGGCGCCCTCGCGCGAGAACAGCGGCTTGCGGACGAAGCTTGGGCCGAGACTGGCCGCCTTCGGATCGTCCTCGAAAAACGCCGGCAGCAGGTTCGGATGTCCCTCGAACATCTCCCAGAGCAGGGGCAGGATGCCCTTGTTGGACAGCACCGCCTTCCATGGCGGCTCGATCCAGCGCGTCGCAGCTTGCTCTAGTCGCGCGCCGAACGCGTCCTGAAACATCCATTCCCAAGGATAGAGCTTGAACACCAGCGCCATGTCGTTGCCGTCGAGATCGACAAAGCCGCCGCCATCGTCGCGCCAGCCGATGTCTTCAATGTCGAGCAGGGTGGTCGCAAGCCCCGCCTGGCTTGCGGTGTCGGCGAGATAGGCAAGCGTTCCGGCATCCTCGCTGTCGCCGGTGAGGCCGGTCAGATGCAGATGATGGCTGCCGCCGAAGTCCTGCCAGCGTGCGATCAGCCGTTCGTGGATCGAATTGTACTGGTCGGCCCGCTGCGGGATGATCCGGCGCTCGATCGCCTGCTCGAGCCAGGTCCACTGAAAGACTGCCGCCTCGAAGATCGAGGTCGGGGTGTCGGCGTTATATTCGAGCAGCTTGGCCGGGCCGTGGCCGCCATAGCTGAGGTCGAAGCGGCCATACAGGCTCTTGTCGTCGCGTTGCCAGCTTGCAGCCAGCAGCGGCCAGAAGGCTTGCGGGATTTGCAGGCGACGGAGCAGCCGCTCATCATCGAGGATGCGGCCAGCCGCTTCGAGGCACATCTCCTCGATCTCGGCGGTCGGGGCCTCGATGTCGCGCTCGATGTCGTCGAGCGTGAACGCGTAGTAGCCGCGCTCGTCCCAATAGCGCTCGCCGTCGATGGTGTGGAAGTCGAATCCACATTGCGCGGCGGTGTCTCGCCAGTCGTCACGCTCCGGACAGGCGATGCGCTGCATCGATCTAACTAGCCGCCGGCGTGGCCGTGACCATGCCCGCCGTGACCGTGCCCATGAAAATGGTGCACGGCAGCGCCGAAGCCGCCGTGAATCGCTCGGCAATAAGGTTGACCGTCCGGCCCGGGCACAGTTTCGAGCCCGGGACCGCAGGGCCGCGCGCGCGTGAAGCCCATGGAGACCGCGCCGACTGCCGCAGTCCCCATCATTGTCAGCACCACACGGCGCGACCGTTTCATCGGTCTATCCCCGATCAGTTGGACGTCTCTTTTGTTATGATTTTGTAGTCTGTGTCAAAGATCCATTTACAAATCACCACGCAAAGGCGGTGATTTCACGGCGATCTGTGGGCCTTTGTTTAGCCGCCTCCGGAAAACCCAAAGCCATGTGCGAACGCGCCAAAGCCGCCGCGACTGACATGACCGGATGAGCTCTCGGAGCTTCCGCCCGATCCGCCGCTTCTGCTGGAGTCGCTGTCGGCAAATCGCCAATGGCCGCCACCGCCCGAACCGCCGGACGACGAGCCGCTGCGTGAACAGGCGTCGTCGGTCTGCGGTGGCGCGGCCATGGTGGGCGAGGCCGGCTCGCAGCTCCTGCGCGGCATCAGCGTCGCGGCGGTGCCGCCGACGGCAAGCGTGCCCATCAGCAGCAGCGCAACATGGCCGGAGCGCTTGGCCGGCGGTGACGGCGTCGGCGGTCCAAGTGGCCTGCGCTTGCCGAACTCGGTGCGATGCTCGGTCATGGTCAGGTGATCATTGACGCCGCATTCAGCGCGCCGGCCGAGAGCGAGGCGAGACCGAGCCAGATCGCAGGCGCAAGCTCGCCGGCCGCGATCCGCTGCGACAGGTTCGGCACCGGGATCTTGACCAGATAATAGACGATGACCTGAACGATCAGCGCGATCAGAGCCCAGATCAGGCAGTCCACCACATTGACCGAATGGGCGATGGCGCTGACCAGCGGCAAGGTGAAGCCGAGCAGGCTTAGGCCGAGCGCGATCGCGGCGGCCGGATCATTGTCGCGGATCAGTTGGAATTCGTTGTGCGGGGTGACGCGCGTATAGACGAAAAGGTATGCCGTCACCGCGATGATCGAAGTGCAGAAATAGACCAGAAACGCCGGCAGCCCGGCAAGCGATTGCAGGATCATGATCAGGCCCGGCGGAAACGCGCCCCATTGTCGCACGCTTGTTTCGTCGGCACACCGCAATTGCCGGTTCAAAGCTAACAAAGTCTATGCGTCGGCAGCCTGATCCAGCATCAGCAGCACCGAATCTCCGGTCTTTCGCGTGTGTAAGCTCAATGCATCTGCAAAACCCTCGGCGTCGCCGGCGTGCAGCAGCGCCATGAACGCCTCATGCTCGGCGACCGACTCGCTCCAGCGCCTGGCGTCGTAGTTCGCCACGGCCCGCGCGCGGAATACGCTTCGCTGCAGGGTGCTCCAGATGTTGAACAGCACGCTGTTGCCGGCGAGCCTGGTGATCTCGCTATGGATCTGCTGGTTCAGCCGGAAATAGGCGGAGCGCTGCGCAGCACGATGCAGCTCGACCAGCTCGGCGTGCAGCGCGTCGAGCCGGGCGATGTCGTCAGCTGTTGCGCGGTTTGCTGCCTGGAAGCCTGCGCTGCGGTCGAGTGCGACCATGACGTCGAAAATCTCGGCGATCTCGGCGCGGTCGATCGGCGCCACCACCGGCGTGCGGTGTGGCCGCAATTCGATCAGGCCCTCCGCCGCCAGGATCTTGAATGCCTCCCGCAACGGCGTGCGCGACACGCCGAAGGTTTCGCACAGCATGCGCTCGGGCAGTGGCGCGCCGGCGGCGAGTTCGCCGTCCACGATCATCTCGCGCACCTTGGCGACGAGCTGGTCGTGCAGCGACATCCGATCCAGCGGGCGCTTCGAATGGTCCGACGACAGTTTGAGCCGCGCCGGCTTGAAGCGCGTCTTCAGTCTGGTCCGTGGTGCGGATGCGCTCATGATGGCGATGGCTGCTCCCGGATGCTGTGCCTGGAAAGCAGGCGCAGTGCCCACAGATCGGGCGTTTTTTGATTCTAGATAATCAATCTTATCGATTGAATATACTTTAGAAAATCAAAATTGCATACCGCATCCAGATGGCACGTCACTTGCTAACAGTCTGCTGACCTTTTCTGTCTGCTGACCCTTTCGCGTCGACCGTGGAGATCAAAGTGACACGCTGTCTGTTCGCCATCCTGACCGCGCTCGTGCTGCTCGCACCCATGCCGGGCCTTGCGCAGGACGAGGCCAGGATCAAGCTGGGCTATGCCAAATGCGCCCATTGCACGCCGATGTCGCTGACGCCGCAATTCGCGCAAGGGATAGAGATCGACGCGGTCGGCTTCAACACCGGCACTGACGCCCTGACCGCCCTGGTGTCGAAGAACATCGAGGTCGCGCAGGTGACCTATCTGCATTATGCGATCGCACTCGATAAGGGTTTTGATGTCGTTGCGATCTCCGGCCAGGTCAATGGCGGCTCGGCGCTACTGCTGGCCAATGACCTCGACGTGGCGCAGAACGACTGGGGTGCGCTGAAGGCGCTGATCGCGAAGTACAAGGCGGAGGGCAAGCCGTTCCGGGTCGCTGCCTCGCGCGGCAATGCGCAGGACATCCACATGCGCGGCGCCTTCGCCAAGCAGGGCATCGACATCAACAAGGACGTGCAGTTCGTCAACATCCCGAATCCGTCGGATCATCTACAGGCGCTGCGCCGCGGCGAGGTCGAGCTGATCTGCACGGTCGAGCCGTTCGCCACCCAGATCATGCAGGCCAAGGCTGCGAAGTTCTTCGGCTTCCCCTATGACCAGGCGGCCGGCAAGCTGACCAATCTGATCGTGACCCGCTCCGACGTGATCGCAGCCAAGCCGAAGGCGCTGGAAGAAACCGTGCGCGCCGTCGTCAAGGTCGATGAGCACATCGCGGCCGACAAGCCGGCGCTGGTCGAGGTGATCAGCAAGATCACCGGGCTCGACAAGGCGATCGCGACCGGGGCGATCGACAATCTCGATCCGGACCCGAAGATGTATCGGGCATCGGCTGTGGCGATCGCCACCATGATGCGCGATCTCAAATACATCAACTCGGACGTCACGGCCGCGGTCGAGAAGAACATGGACTATCGCTTCCTCGAGGCCGCGACCGGCAAACCGAAGACCGAGCTCGGCTATTGAGATGAGCGCAATTGCTCACATCAGGAAGCTCGATCGCACCCTCGTTCCGATCCTGGTGCTAGCCGGATGGGAGGCGTTCTCGCGCTCCGGCGCGCTGCCGGCGGCACTGTTGCCGGCGCCGTCGACCGTGATCTGGGCCTGGGCGGATTGGGTGTTCGGCACCGACGGCAACACCCAGACCTACAGTGCGCATTGGCTGGTCGACATGGCCGCGAGCCTGTCGCGCGTCGCCGCCGGCTTTGCCATCGCCACCCTGCTCGGCGTGGCGCTCGGCGTCGCCATCGGCTGGTCGCGCGCTACCGAGATCGTGATCGAGCCGACGCTGCAGATGCTCAGGCCGATCCCGCCGGTGTCCTGGATTCCGCTCGCCATCATCTGGTTCGGCATCGCCAACAAGCCGGCGATCTTCCTGGTGTTTCTCGGCGCCTTCTTCCCGATTCTGCTCAACACCATCCACGGCGTGAAGGGCTGCGACCGCAATCTGATCCGCGCCGGCGCGATGGTCGGCGGCAGCGAGCGCAAGCTGCTGCGCTACATCGTGGTGCCGGCGGCGCTGCCCAGCATCTTCGCAGGGCTCCGCATCGGCATCGGCTCGGCCTGGATGCTGACCGTGACGGCCGAGATGGTCGCGGTGAAGAGCGGGCTCGGCTACGTGCTGTGGGATTCCTACTACTTCCTGCGCTACGATCTGGTGCTGGCGGCGATGGCCAGCATCGGCCTGCTCGGCTTCCTGAGCGATCTCGCCATCCGCATGGTGATGGCGCGCGTGCTGCACTGGCAGCGCAATACGACCTTGCGCGGCGGGGCCTGACAATGGCTGCGATCGAGATCTCCCACGTCTCCAAGATCTTCAACGACAAGACGCGCAACTCCGATGTCATCGCGCTCGACGACATCACGGTCTCGGTGGCGCGCAATCAGTTCCTGTGCCTGCTCGGCCCCTCCGGCTGCGGCAAGTCGACCTTGCTCAACATGATCGCGGGCTTCGAGCAACCGAGCAGCGGGACCATCGCCGTCGACGGCCAGCCGGTCACGGCGCCCGGCGCCGATCGCGGCGTCGTGTTCCAGCACGCCAATCTGATGCCGTGGCTGCCGGTGTGGGAGAACGTCGCCTTTCATCTCTTGCTCAGCGGCAGCCAGAAGGGCGAGCGCCGCGCCAGGGCGCAAGGCTTTATCGACATGGTCGGCCTCACCGGCTTCGAGAACCATTATCCGTCCGAACTGTCCGGCGGCATGAACCAGCGCGTCGGCATTGCGCGTGCGCTTCTGATGAATCCCCAGGTGATCCTGATGGACGAGCCGTTCGGTGCGCTCGATGAGCAGACCCGAATGGACATGCAGACCGAGCTGGTGCGGATCTGGCAGCAGCACCAGGGCACGATCGTGTTCGTCACTCATGGCATCGATGAGGCGCTGACGCTCGGCACCCATGTCGCGGTCATGAGTGCGCGTCCCGGCCGCATCCGCGAGATCATCCCGATCGATCTGCCGCGGCCGCGCGACATCACCTCGCCGCAGTTCAACGCGCTGAAGCGGCATATCCTTGCGCTTCTACGCGGCGAACGGGCGCCGTCCCCCTTGGAAGTGGTCAATCAATGAACAGCAAACGTATTCTCCTGGGCATGCTGACGCCGTCGTCGAACACCGCGCTGGAGCCGATCACCTCGGCGATGGTGGCTAACCTGCCCGAAGTGTCAGCGCACTTCTCGCGCTTCAAGGTGACCGAGATCGCACTCTCGGATCAGGCGCTGGCCCAGTTCGACAACAGCAACATCCTGCGCGCGGCGGAGCTTCTGGCCCATGCCAAGGTCGACGTGATCGGCTGGAACGGGACGTCCTCGGGCTGGCTCGGCTTCGATGCCGACGTGAAGCTGTGCGAACAGATCACGGCGGCGACCGGCATTCCCGCCACCACCTCGATGCTGGCGCTGAACGAGATCCTCCATGAGACCAAGGTGACGAAGCTCGGCTATGTCACGCCCTATCTCGACGACGTGCAGGCGAGGATCATCGCCAATTACGAGAGGCTCGGCATCGGCTGCCAGGCCGAGCGGCATCTCGGGCTGCAGGACAATTTCTCCTTCTCCGAGGTGACACCGACGCAGCTCGAGACCATGCTGCGCGAGGTCGCGGCTGAGAAGCCCGAGGCGATCGCGATCATCTGCACCAATCTGAAGGCGGCGCCGCTGGTGCCGCGGCTCGAGCTGGAGACGGGGATTCCGATCTACGATACGATCGCGACCGTGGTGTGGAAGTGCCTGAAGATGGCGGGCGTCGAGCCCCGGCGCGTCAGCGAATGGGGTTCGTTGTTCCACAAACTTGCTTGAGGCCGTGCGTTGGGGAGGTGTGAAAGATGACCGCGTTCGACACTGTGATCCGCCACGGCACCGTGGTTACGGCGAGTGATACGTATCAGGCCGATGTCGCCATCAAGGACGGGCGCATCGCCGCGATCGGCGCGGCGATGACGGACGCCGCCGAGATCGTCGATGCCTCGGGGCTATTGGTGCTGCCGGGCGGCATCGACAGCCATGTGCACATCTCCCAGCCGTCCGGCCCCGACATCGTCATGGCCGACGATTTCGAGAGCGCGACGCGCGCTGCTGCGTTCGGCGGCAACACCTTCGTGATGCCCTATTGCCTGCAGGCCAAGGGCCAGCCCTTGCGCGAGGCGCTGAAGGACTATCACGCGCTGGCGGATCAGGCCTGCTATATCGACCACTCCTTCCATTTGATCATCGCCGATCCGAGCGAGGCCGTGCTCGGCCAGGAGCTGCCGGCGCTGGTCGCCGACGGCTACACCTCGCTCAAGATCTTCATGACCTACCAGGATCTGGCGCTGAGCGATTTCCAGATCCTCGGCGTGCTCGATGTCGCGCGCGAAACCGGCGCGCTGGTACAGATCCATGCCGAGAATTATGACGCGATCCGTTTCCTGACCGACAAGCTCGAACGCGCCGGTCAGATCGCGCCTTACTTCCACGGCAAGTCGCGGCCGATTGCGGTCGAGCGCGAGGCCACCCATCGCGCGATCTCGCTGGCCGAGCTGATCGACGTCCCCATCGTGATCGTGCACGTCTCCAACCGCGAGGCGATGGAGGAGATCCGTCGCGCGCAGATGCGCGGCCTGACAATTGTTGGCGAGACCTGCCCGCAATATCTGGTGCTGACCGAGGAGGACATGCAGGGCCTCAACATGGAAGGCGCCAAATATGTCTGCTCGCCGCCGCCGCGCGACAAGGCCAGCCAGCAGGCGTGCTGGGAGGGGCTGCAAAGGGGCGTGTTCGCGCTGTTCTCCTCGGATCATTGCCCGTTCCGCTACGACGACGAGGAAGGCAAGCTGACGCCGAAGGGGCGCACCAGCTTCCGCTGGGTGCCGAACGGCATTCCCGGCGTCGAGACCCGGCTGCCGATCCTGTTCTCGGAGGGCGTGAGCAAGGGCCGTATCAGTTTGAATCAGTTCGTCGCGTTGACCGCCACCAACCACGCCAAGACCTATGGCCTGAGGGGCAAAGGCTCGATCGCGATCGGCTACGACGCCGACATCGCGCTGTGGGATCCGACCAGGACGGCGAAGATCAGCCAGGCCGGCCTGCATCACGGCTCCGACTATACGCCCTATGAGGGCATCGAGATCACGGGCTGGCCAGTGGCGACGATGCTGCGCGGCCGCTTCGTGGTGCGCGACGGTGCGCTGGTCGGCGCCAAGGGCGAGGGCCGCTACGTCACCCGCGGCAAGCCGGGGGCGTGATGCGAGGGCGATGATCTCTCGGCGAGTCATTGCTTCGTCGCTTCGCTCCAATGACGAAATCGTTGTCGGGAGTGGATCCGAGCTCTCACGACGACGGAGGTGAGCCCCTCCCCCTTACGGGGAGGGGTCGGGGGTGGGGGTCCACGAGTCGTGCTCTTCATGAGGAGAGCTGACTCCACCAAGACTTCACCGATCAAACGATAACGTCCTGGATATCGCGCACGCGCGTCCAACGAAGTTCAGCGCGTGCCGACCCCCACCCCCAACCCCTCCCCGCAAGGGGGAGGGGGGCTCACCTTCTTCCGCGGACATAGCTCAACTCCAATGGCCGTTTGCAGCCAGAGTGATGCTGCATCGCACCACCGTTCGCTGGTATCTGCGCGCCGCCCAATTCTGGTTCCGAGTGCGTGGAATGCCTGTTACAACTTCGGGGCATAGTCCTTGTACGAAAGGATTGCCCCATGCCCGCCCTTGCATTTTCAAACAATGATATTGCCGTCGTCGCCTGGACCTTCGACAGCCGCCTCGATGGCTGCCTCGGCTTTGCGATTCACCAGATCGATCTCGACGCCAACAAGGAAACCGTGCTGCCGGCGCTCGCCCGCTTCAAGGGGCAGACCGCCGACAAGCTCACCACCGAACAGGCCCCCGTCCAGAAATTCTGGTGGAAGGATCTCTTCGCCAAACGCGGTGGCACCTATCAGTACAAGATCGTGCCGATGGGCGGCACGCCCGGCCGGACCTTGAGCCCGCTCGCCGGCGTGAAGCCGTTGCTCAGCAACAAGGTCACGCTGACGCCGAGCCGGCCGCCGTTTCACGCCTATTTCAATCGCGGCATCATCGCGACCCAGGCGCTCAGCCATGAGCTGAAAGACCACCCCAGCATCGACGCGCTCGCGCCCCACATTCTCGATCCGAACGATGAGATCCGCATCCGTTTGATGGGACAGCTGCAGGAGGGCGTCACCTCACTGCTCAAGCGGGCCGATGACGAAGGCGGCGAGATCCATGCCGCGCTCTATGAGCTCAACGATCCTAACGGGCTCGAAAAACAGCTGCAGGCCAATCCGAAAAGCCGGACGGTGATCCTCGGCAACGAGCAGGGGCCGGACACCGAGGATGCCGACGCCGACAACCGCGCCGCCCTGAAGAAGGCCGGTGTCGACGTGATCGACCGTATCCTGGGCAAGGGCGACATCCCGCACAACAAGTTCATGGTGCTGACGCAGAACGGCAAGCCCACGGCGGTGCTGTCGGGCTCGACCAACTGGACCTCGACCGGGCTGTGCACCCAGACCAACAATGCGCTGGTGGTCGATTCGCCCGATCTGGCGCAGCGCTACCTCGACTACTGGAATGCGCTGAAGGACGATACCGACGCGGCGGACGGCGACGAGAAGAAGCTGCAGTCGAAGACGTTGCGCGACTTCGCCCACGCCGACAACGACAAGTCGATCAAAAGCCCCATCAAGCTTCCCAATGGCGTCACCATCGAGCCGATGTTCTCGCCCAACACCAAGGGCAAGCTCGGCAAGCATCCGGACACGCCCAACGACATGGGGCGGGTGTTCGACCTGATGAGCCAGGCCAAACAAGCCGTGCTGTTCCTGGCCTTTGACCCCGGCAATAATTCGATCCTCGACGAGGCCGGCAAGCTGCTGGCCGAGAAGCCTGATCTGTTCGTGCGCGGTGCGCTGACCAGCCCGCAGCGCGCGACCAACTTCTCCGAGGCGCTGCATTCGGGCGGCCACACCGAGCGGCCGGCTGACGGCGGCGACGAGGCGCCAACACCGGAGGTCAAGGTGGTCGGCGAGGCCGGCGGGCCGAAGCAGAAGGGTGCCAAAGCAGCAAAGGGACCGATCGACTTTCGCGCGGTGCCGGCCGGCGCCGTGCAGGATGCCTTTGGCAAGTGGGAAAAGGAGCTTGCCAAATACGGCTTTGCGATCATCCACAACAAGATCGTGGTGATCGATCCGTTCAGCGACGATTGCGTGGTCGTGACCGGCTCGCACAATCTCGGCTTCCGCGCCTCGCACAACAATGACGAGAACATGCTGATCATCCGCGGCCATCGCGGCCTTGCGGAAGCCTATGCCTGCCACGTGCTCGATCTGTACGACCATTACGCCTGGCGCTTCCTCCTGAAGCAGCATCCGGAGATCTTCGGCAAGCCGCTTCAAGGCGACGACACCTGGCAGGACCGGTATATCAGCGGAACTGAGGAGAAGTCGCCCGAGCTGCGCTTCTGGATGTCGGCGGCCGCCAAGGTCGCCGGTGCTGGCGGCAGCGGCGCCGCTCCATCGCCCGCGTCAGGCGCTTCGCGAAACAAGACGACCAGGCCATCATCGGGCGCAGGCTCCAAGCCGTCGCAGCCAGCCGAAGCGCCCCCCGCAGCCGAGACTGCGCCGAAGTCCGGCGCCGCAAAGGCGAAGACGACCAAGAAGCCCGGCAAGAAAACCAGCAAGAAGGCCGCCGCCGCGGCGAAAGCCTCCGCCGGCCGGAAGAAGACGACCAAGAAGAAAGCTGCTGCGGGCAGCGCCAGGAAGGCCAAGGCGGCAAAGAAGACCGGCAAAGCGAAGAAGGGCAAGAAGGCCAAGAAAGCCGCCAAGCGTCCGGCGAAGAAGATGGCACCGAAAGCGACCAAGCGATCCACGAAGCGGAGCGGAGCGAAGCGCACCAAGCAATCGAAGCGGTGAGCGCGCGGCACGGAAGCCTCGCTGAGCGAACGGGCCTCGACGATCTGAAGCCTGGATCAGCGAGCCGACATCATTATCCCCGCTGTCGCTCATGCGGGATACGCTTGGCTTGCATCGATGGATTGACAACGCAGCAATCCGGCAGATTAAATGCGTCCCATCGACCGAGTGGCAACTAGGGGGCCGGACAGCCATTGCGCTGTCGCTGGTCCGAGCGTTGCAGACACCGCGGCAGACCCGCGGCTGCACCCGAGGGACAAAAGCCCAGAGGCGGAGACGTCGAGATCAACCTTGCGCCGTGTTGGCGCGCGGAGGTCTCATGTCGTTCGCCCCAGTTATTCTCGTCGTTCTCGCCGCTTTCGTCCACGCCACCTGGAACATGCTTTCGAAGCGAGCCGCTGCGGCGGGGCCGACTTTCGTGTTCGCATACAACCTCATCGCCTGCATCGCCTACGCGCCGTGGGTGGCCTGCGTCCTGACCCACGAGGGCGTCGTCGTGAGTCCAGCCGTCGTGGGCTGCATCCTGCTCAGCGGCACGATCCACCTCTGCTACAGTCTCTGCCTGCAGCGCGGCTATCAGGTCGCGGATCTTTCGGTGGTCTATCCTGTGGCCCGCGGCATGGGACCGACGTTCTCGACGCTCGGCGCCTTCCTGTTGTTGGGCGAAACACCTTCGTATCAGGGACTTCTCGGCCTCGCCGCGGTCGTCGTCGGCATCGGTCTCATCTTAACCCAGGGTGACCTCATCGCGTTCCGTCAATCGCGCGGCCAGGCCGGCGTACGCTGGGGCATCGCAACCGGTCTGCTGATCTCCAGCTACACGATCGTCGATGCTTACGGCGTGAAAGCGCTCGGCATCCGGCCGGTCATGCTCGACTGGTTCTCGAACCTGCTGCGCTTCGTGCTGCTCGCACCCGTAGTGCTGCGCAACCTCGAGCGCGCCGGTGAGCTGATGCAAGGACGCCGGCTTCTCGCGATCGGCGTCGGGCTGCTGTCACCGCTGTCATACATCCTGGTCCTCGCCGCTCTGGAGATGGGCGCGCCACTGAGCGTGGTCGCACCGACCCGCGAAATGTCCATGATGATCGGCGCGTTATTCGGCGTGCTCCTGCTGCGAGAACCGGTCGGCGCATGGAGATTCATGGGATGCCTGCTGCTCGTCGCAGGCGTTGTGCTGCTCGTCACTTGATGATCACCTGCCAGCAAGCGTAGCCCGGATGAGCGAAGCGAAATCCGGGTTCGTGCTCCCGCATATCGCTGCCGCTCATGCGGGCTACACTTGCGGTCTGGACTGCTCGTTCACCCAAGTCGCCAATGCGGACAAGTAAGCTTTCCGATGGGCACGATGCCTCCGCGATCTTTAACGCGTAGACAATACGGACGCACTTTCGCCCGTCCTACGGCGTCCTACCCAAGACGCCCACGGATGAAGGCGCCGGCACTCGCGAGCGCTTGGCGCCCGGGCTCGAGGTGAGCATTCCAAAGATGCCAGGCGTGAATCATGTGGGGCCAGATCTCCAAGGTCACCGCGACATCCGCAGCACCGGCTGCAGCCGCAAAGCGCGTCGCGTCCGCGAGCAGGGTCTCGTTCGATCCGACCTGGACCAGAGTTGCAGGAAAGCCTTTCAAGTCCGAATAGAGCGGCGACACAAGCGGGTCTTCCCTGTCGACTCCGGCGGGAACATAGGCCTCGGCCAGCTCGAGGAGGTAGCTTCTATGGATGATGGGATCGACGGCCTCCTTCGTTTCGAGCGTTGAACCGGACATGGTCAGATCGGTCCAGGGTGATACCAGCCAGGCGCAGGCCGGCTGTTCGGCCTGCGTCTCTCGCAGGCGATTGATGAGCGCGATCGTGAGGCCGCCGCCGGCGCTGTCGCCGCCGATGGCGATCTGCGCCGCGGGGATCCCGAGCCGCCGCAGGAATTGCCAGGCCGTGAGCGCGTCATCGAGCGCAGCCGGAAACGGATGCTCCGGGGACAGCCGATAGCCGACCGCGAGCGTGCGGACCGCGGCCGCGCGGCCGGCTTCCGTCACCATGCGTCGGTGGCTGACAATGGAGCCTGAGCAATAGCCGCCGCCATGGAAATAAAGTAGGACCCGATCGGTATCGCTTCCGGGCGCGGTCGACCACTCGCCGGGGACGCCTCCAAGATCGACCGGATCGAGTCTGACATCTCCCGCAATCGGCCATACCGAACCGACCTCGTCGAGACGTTGCCGTCGTTCACTCCACCCCACCGGGCGCGGCTTCGAGCTCAGTAATGCGCGTATGGCCTCGATCTCGTTCTGACCCATGTGCACACCTCCATCCTGACCGCCGAGAACTCGAACGCAGTCCTATCGAGTCCCACGTCGCCGCGTCCTTCAAAAGCCAAGTGCAAATTTGCGGATCTACTCCACCCTTCCAATCATGCGCACAGCGGCAACCAAGCGCGGGCCATCGTCCGCGACGAACTGCGTGAATTCGGCGACACGGTGCATCAAGCGCGCTCGCCGTGCAATTCTGTTGCCTACAGTTATACCTGAACGACCCCTGAACTTTTAGCCATCGCTCAAGACCTATAGGTGCGTCCCGGCCTGCGTGCCTGGGGTTCAGAGACTTCGGCCGCTTCCGGGGCGTCGCCGAGGGCTCTCTGTCGTGCTGCCGCAAGAGCCGGGGCATGGCGTCTAGCCCGCTGCGCAACTTCTTGACTTGATTTCAGCAAGCAAAGGAGGAGGAGCCTATGCGGAAGTCTCTCATCTTTGTCCTGTCTGGCGTCGCGATGGCCGCTGCGGCATCAACCGCTGTTGCCGGTGAGAAGGTGCTTGAGTTCAAGCTCGTCACCAAGCCGATCGATGTCAAAGTCATGGAGGTCGCGAACGTCGAAGGACAGACGATCGCGTCCGGCAAATTGTTTGGCGTCGCCGTCTTCAACGACGGCCGCATCGGCGTGAAAGAGTTCGTCAATACTGCGGACCTGCTCAAAGGCTCGGGCCCCTTCTTCGGCTACAGCACCTACACATTCGAGGAAGGCTCGATCACCGCGCGCTACACCGGCATGGCCAAGGACGGCAAGTCGACCGGCGAGTACACGATCCTTTCGGGAACAGGCGCCTATGCGAACGCCACCGGCACGGGAACGATCGAAAGCGCGCCAAACCCATTCAAGGGCGTCAGCCTGCTGAACATCAAGCTCGTGATCAAAACCCCGGGGTCATGACGGTGTAACATCCGCAGGTCCTGCATGGGGAGGCAAGCGTAGCCCGGATGAGCGAAAGCGAAATCCGGGTTGTGATCCCGCATGTCGCTGTCGCTCATGCGAGCTACGTTCGCTTGTTTGTTTCTGGCGACACCGGGCTTGACCTGCTCGGGGCCGCTCGGGCATCGCAATCGTGTCAGCGAGTCCGGAAAGAGGAATTTCGCAAGAAATTTCAGCGTGATTTGGCCTGTCCAGATCTTCACGCAAAAATATTCTGATTTCGTTTTTTCGGAAGATATGTTTTTATGTCTTCGTCTCGCCCCAACGAGGGGACGCTTCGCGATCGTCACGGACGTCGGGTGCGGGATGCGGTGGGCGCGTCGGGTCGCAGCATGGCGGCATGATCCGGAAAAGTGCGTAGCGGTTTTCCGATAAAGATCATGCCCAAGTAAAGTTCATGCGGACGAACGATCCGGTGCGCACGGTCAAGCCGCGTGGTCCTGGCGCCCCGGTGCTGGCGTCAAGTTCGTGACGATGCGTTTGGCGCGTTGCGGATGACAGGGGCAAGAGAGCCGGTCCCTGGGGAGAGCGCGGAGTAAGCCTTCAAACATCGCGCGGGGAAGGCCGGGCGTTCTCGGCCAGACCTGTGGTGACTGCCGCCTGCTTTCTTTTCTGCAGGCGGGCCACGGGCGCGGCCAGCGCCCGGCCTTCCCTGCGCCCTCAAGGACAAGAGGGCGGTGAGATTGCCAAATAGCTCGGGCGCGATGCGCCGCGAGATCGCTACTGCATGTCAGAACGAAATGGGCATGTCAGAACGAGATGCGTGTCGCAATGAGATCGACGACCTTGTGTGATGAGATTGCGCTGCAGGCGCAGACGTCCACGTCTTTCAGTAGGACAATTGTTGGTCGCAGATATCACGGCTTGCTCGGGGGCACCTCGCCCCGCTTGCGGGGAGAGGTCGGATTGCATCGAAGATGCAATCCGGGTGAGGGGGACTCTCCGCGAGGTCCGTCTGTGGAGAGTCCCCCTCACCCCGACCCTCTCCCCGCAGGCGGGGAGAGGGAGCGCAGCGTCCGCAAGGCACGCGGGCGTCCAACATCAATCCCCACAAACAAAAACCCCGCCATTCGCGGCGGGGTCGAGGTTCGGGTGTCGCGAGCGCGGCGCTCGCAGCCAGCCCCGGGAAAAGCCGTAAGATCAGGCGGGAATGCGTTCGTCGAGGTCGTGCGGCTCGCGCAGCACATAGCCGCGGCCCCAGACGGTCTCGATGAAGTTGCGGCCTTCGGAGGCGTTGGCGAGCTTCTTGCGCAGCTTGCAGATGAAGACGTCGATGATCTTCAGCTCCGGCTCGTCCATGCCGCCATAGAGATGGTTCAGGAACATTTCCTTGGTCAGGGTGGTGCCCTTGCGGAGCGAAAGCAGCTCCAGCATCTGGTATTCCTTGCCGGTCAGATGCACGCGCTGGCCGCCGACTTCCACCGTCTTGGTGTCGAGATTGACGACGAGGTCGCCGGTCTGGATGACCGACTGGGCATGACCCTTGGAGCGGCGCACGATCGCATGAATGCGTGCGATCAGCTCGTCCTTGTGGAAGGGCTTGGTCATGTAGTCGTCGGCGCCGAAGCCGAGACCCTTGACCTTGTCCTCGATGCCGGCGAGGCCGGACAGGATCAGGATCGGAGTCTTGATCTTGGAGACCCGCAGCTGCTTGAGCACGTCGTAGCCGGACATGTCGGGCAGATTGAGGTCGAGCAGGATAATATCGTAGTCGTAAAGCTTGCCGAGATCGACGCCTTCTTCGCCAAGGTCCGTCGTATAGACGTTGAAGCTCTCGGACTTGAGCATCAATTCGATAGACTGCGCGACGGCGCTGTCATCCTCAATCAGCAAAACGCGCATGCCAGTTCCCCATAGTCGCCGCTCCGGGCGTCAGGTCGGCCGCACTTGCGGCACTCAAAACGCCTTTGAACAACTGATTCGGATCCTGACGAGAAGATGGTTAACAAAATCTGATTCACCTCCGCAAGCTCCATCCGTGCAATTTTTGTCGAATCGCCCTAAGATATTGCGACGAAGCAGGTTTTCTCAGCCGTTCTCGTTCAAGCTCCATGTTAAGAGACGGACCTAACCGACTCCCGCGACCCGCTGATTTTTGTAAGCAGCGAGCCGAGCCTCTCAGTCACCCAAGACAGTGACGCAATGATTAATGATGCGGGTAAACACGAAGTTAAGCAGGGCGGGCTAAACCGCCGATACTTAAGGTTTCCGCAATGAAGGCGCTCGCCGAGCAAATCAACGACATCGACGGTGTGAATATCTATGGGCGCGTCGTCGGCGTCAAAGGATTGATGGTCGAAATCGCGGGGCCGATCCACGCGATGTCGGTCGGCGCGCGGATCGTGATCGAGACCGGCAATAATTACATCCCTGCCGAGGTGATCGGCTTCTCCGGCAAGAACGCGGTGGTGATGCCGTTTGCCGGGCTCGAAGGCGTACGCCGCGGTTGTCGTGCCGTGATCGCCAATGCAGCCAACCAGGTGCGGCCGTCCCCGGCTTGGCTTGGGCGCGTGATCAATGCCATGGGCGAGCCGATCGACGGCAAGGGGCCGCTGCCGCTCGGCGGCTCGCCGGTGCCTTATCGCAACATGCCGCCGCCGGCGCATTCGCGCAAACGGGTCGGCACCCCGCTCGATCTCGGTGTGCGCGCGCTCAACACCTTCTTAACCTGCTGCCGCGGCCAACGGCTTGGCATCTTCGCCGGCTCCGGCGTCGGCAAGTCGGTGCTGCTGTCGATGCTGGCGCGCAACGTCGACGCCGACATCTCGATCATCGGTCTGATCGGCGAACGTGGCCGCGAGGTGCAGGAATTCCTGCAGGACGATCTCGGCGAGGAAGGTCTGGCGCGATCGGTGGTGGTGGTCGCGACCTCGGATGAGCCGGCGCTGATGCGGCGGCAGGCGGCGTATCTGACGCTGGCGACGGCGGAATATTTCCGCGACGAGGGCAAGGACGTGCTGTGCCTGATGGATTCGGTGACACGCTTTGCCATGGCGCAGCGCGAGATCGGCCTCTCCGCCGGCGAGCCGCCGACCGCCAAGGGTTATACGCCGACCGTGTTCACCGAGTTGCCGAAGCTGCTGGAGCGGGCGGGGCCGGGGACGGGCGAGGGCACCATCACCGGCATCTTCACCGTGCTGGTCGACGGCGACGATCATAATGAGCCGGTTGCGGATGCGGTGCGCGGCATTCTCGACGGCCACGTGGTGATGCAGCGCTCGATCGCGGAGCGCGGACGCTATCCCGCGATCAACATCCTCAAATCGGTGTCGCGCACGATGCCGAAGTCGGCCGATCCTGCCTACCTGCCCACCATCATGCGGGCCCGCCAGGTGATGGCAACCTATGCCGACATGGAGGAGTTGATCCGGCTCGGCGCCTACCGCGCCGGCTCCAGCCCGGAGGTCGACGAGGCGATCCGCCTGCACGAGCCGCTGGAGGGCTTCCTGCGGCAGCGCAAGGACGAAATTTGCGGTCTTGCTGCCGGCTACCGCCAGCTGGAACAAATCCTGGGGCGGTTGGAAACGGAAAGCTAACTTTGTCGGGTAATCATCCGCGCCATGTGATGAGCCAAGCCGGCGGGCCCTTGACGGGCGGCCGGCCCCGTCCCGCGTCCGCTACGGGACTTCTGGGGAGTATGAGTCGATGAAGTCGCGCGAAACACTAATTCGCCTGAAGAAATTCCAGGTCGACGAGAAGCGCCGCCGGGTGGCGCAGATCGAGGGCATGATTGCCGATTTCGAGCGCATGTCGGCCGAGCTGGAGCGCGAGATCCAGACCGAGCAGGACCGCGCCGGCATCAATGATCCCTCGCATTTTGCCTATCCGACCTACGCCAAGGCTGCGATCCAGCGCCGCGAGAACCTGACCCGCTCGGCCGACGAGCTGCGCGGCCAGCTCGAGGAAGCCAAGGGCGCGCTGTCGGAGGCGTTTGAGGAATTGAAGAAGGTCGAGCTGCTCGATGAGCGCGATCAGGCCCGCGAAAAGGCCGAGGAGAACGCGCGCGAGCAGGCCGACCTCGACAGCATCGGCTTGATGCGTGCCCGCCTCGGCGTGATCGCCTGACCGCGCGGGTTTGATCAAGTGGCAGGATCGAGCCCGGGCCTGGCGCCCGGGCTTTTTTGTCGCGGCGATGGCGTCTACACTTTGGCCGGGTTTGGAAACGATGGAGCAGGGCGATTTCGGGGAAAGCTGAATGCTGACGCCGGCAGAGCTGGTCTGGCTGCTCGCCGCGGTCGCCAGGGGAGACGAAGCCGCCTTCGAGCGTCTGTACACGGCGACGCGGGCGAAACTCTATGGCGTCGTGCTCCGTATCTTGCGGCGACAGGATCTCGCCGAGGAGGTCGTCCAGGAAACCTACGTCAAGGTCTGGCACAGCGCTGCGCAATTCAATCCCGCGGTGTCCTCGCCGATCACCTGGATGGCCGCGATCGCGCGCAATCGCGCCATCGACCTAGTCCGCAAACGCGGCGAACTGTCGCTCGAAGAGGCACCCGACGCGATGGAGGTTGCGGCCGAGACTCCGGATCCGCTGGCGCGCCGTGAAATGTCGGAGGAGCTCAGGCGGCTGTTGGAATGCGTCGGGCAGCTCGAACCTGACCGTCAGAAGCTGGTGCTGCTGGCCTATTACAACGGTTGGAGCCGCGAGCAGCTGGCGGCGAAGTTTGGGGCGCCGGTGAATACGGTAAAGACTTGGCTCAGGCGGAGCATGATGGATATCCGCGCGTGCCTTGGTCTCTGATTTCGTTGAGGCGGCGGGTCTGATGATCTGGACGTGTGATGGCGTATAGCGAAGATCATATTGCGCTGGCCGCGGAATACACGCTCGGCACGCTCGATGCGGACGAGCGGACACAGGTCGAGACGATGATGTCCGTCGACAAGGACTATGCGGCCCTGGTTCAGGCATGGGAATTCCGCCTGAGCGTGCTCAATCAGATGGTCGGGCTGGTGGAGCCGCGGCCCGAATTGTGGGCTCGCATCAAGGCCGCGATCGAAGCCCCGCGTCAGCAGGAACAGGTCGTTCCAGAACAGACACCTCTGTCGGCGCAGACGTCGGACGTGGCATCGGAGCACGTGACGCCTCCGGGTGCACCGGTTCTGGAGCAGGAGCTTCCGGCGAACGCTGAGCGCGAGCGGCCGGAACAGCCCACCAGGCCTGGCGCGCTGACAGGGGCGCCCACGGTTCAAGCGGTCAACGACAACGTCGAGATGGTGCGGCTGACCCTAAAGGCCCGGCAATGGCGGATGGTCGCCAATGTCATGGCGGCGCTTGCGGCAGTGCTGCTGGCGATAATCGGCGTCCAGCTCTATCGACCGGAATTGCTGCCGGAAGGTTTGCGGCCCAAGCCGCGCACGCAAGTGGCCCAGGTGAAGGCGCCGGCCGCGCAATATGTCGCGCTGCTGCAGAAAGACGGATCGTCGCCGGCCTTCATCCTGACGGTCGATGCCAGCAGCAAGAACTTCACCGTGCGCCGGGTCGGTGCTGAACCGGAGCCCGGCAAGAGCTACGAGCTGTGGCTGGTGTCGGACAGGCTGCAGCGACCGCGCTCGCTCGGCGTGATCGGCGGCAACGATTTCACCACCAGGCCGGTGCTCGCCGCCTACGATCCCGACACGGTCAATCGGGCGACCTTTGCCGTGACGCTGGAGCCGGAGGGCGGTTCGCCGACCGGAGTGGCGACCGGACCGATCGTGTTCTCCGGCAAGCTGATCGAGACCGTGCCGCCCGCGCCGGCGCGCTGAGACCTCCACAAAAAGAAAACGCCCGTGGGGAGCGGGCGTTTTCGGTAGTGGACTTGGGGTTGGGTCTACTACATATCCACGCGGCCACTGGGGGGCTGTAGCACCGCGTGAATTCCTTAAACTCCTTTAGCGAACCAGCGGCGCCTCCGAACTCGTCACCACCACCGGCTTGCCCGCCTTGATGACGCGGGCCGTCTGCATGTCGTTGTCCGAACCGCTGCGGGCGGTAATGCCGAAACCTGCCACCGCGATGCCAGCCACGAGCGCCACGACCACGATCTTCAGGTGGGTGGTCCGATCTGCGCTGTAGATCGAGTGGTTCATGGAAGCCTCCTGCCGCCTTCCGCTCGCGATTTCGTCTTGCGTCCTCGATGATTCGTCGATTCGTCGGTGCGGTTCGGCCGGGGGTTCATCGTGTCGCGCTAAGAAACGTAGGAAATCCCAATTCCGTTCCCAAGTCACCATCACAAGAGCGTGATCAGTCGTGATCTGCCGCGATTGTGGCAGCCTAAATCCAGAATAAGCCTAGTAAATACAATCGCTTGCAACAATTTTGGCCGTCTCTGACAAAAAATCGCCTTGATGAAGGAAAATTAACAAATTAGTTGCCTGTGGCGGAAAGGCATAGGCGGAAAATGCTACCGAAAGCGGCAGAGGTCAGCATTTGGTGCCGACCTCTGCGGGAATAATATAGTCAAACTCAACCGTTGCGCTAGATGCTGCCGACGGTCTTCAGCCGGGCTCGCGGATGGATTTCGGCCTGCGACAACACCGTGGTCTGGGCGCGGAAGCGCTCCACCAGCGAGCGCACGAACGGGCGGATCGCCGCTGACGTCACCAGCACCGGCGATTCGCCCTCGCGAGCGGCGCGCTCGAAGGCGTCGCGCGTGGCGGTCATGAACTCCGAGAGTTTCGATGGCTGCATCGCGAGGCTGCGTTCCTCGCCCTGGCCGACCAGCGATTCCGCGAACGCCTGCTCCCACCGCGCCGACAGCGCGATCAGCGGCAGATAGCCCATCGGCGAGGTGTTGTGGGCGCAGATCTGGCGGGCCAGGCGGGCGCGGACATGCTCGACGATGGTCGACGGATTGCGCGAGAACGCGAGCGCATCCGCGATGCCTTCGAGGATGGTCGAGAGATCGCGGATCGAGATGCGTTCGGCCAACAAGAGCTGCAGCACGCGCTGGATGCCGGAGATGGTGATCTGGCTCGGCACGATGTCCTTGATGAGCTCGCTCTGCTCCTTCGGCAGCTCCTTCAAGAGCTTCTGCACCTCGCCATAGGAGAGCAGGTCGCTCATATTGGCCTTGAGCAGCTCGGTGAGATGGGTCGAGAGCACGGTGGCGGCGTCGACCACGGTGTAGCCCTTCAGCGAGGCCTCTTCCTTCAGGCTGGCATCGACCCAGGTGGCGGGCAGGCCGAAGGTCGGCTCGGTGGTGTGGATGCCGGGCACGGCGACCTGATTGCCGCCGGGATCCATGACCATGAACTGGCTCGGCCAGATCTTGCCGGTGCCGGCGTCCACTTCCTTGATCTTGATGACGTAGGTATTGGCTTCGAGCTGGACGTTGTCGAGGATGCGCACCGACGGCATCACGAAACCCATCTCGATCGCCAGAGATCGTCGCAGCGCCTTGATCTGGTCGGTCAGCCGGTCGGTCCCGTCGGGGCCATTGACCAGCGGCAAGAGCGCATAGCCGAGCTCGATCTTGAGGTCGTCGATCTTCAGCGCGGCGGAGATCGGTTCTTCCGCAGCCGCTGCCGCGGCGGCGGCCGCAGCGGGCGCGGCGGCGGCTGCGGCTTCCGCGGCCTTGGCGACATGCTTCTGCTTGCGCGCCTTCCAGGCGAGCGCGGCCGCGCCCGAGCCGAGCGCCAGGAAGGGCAGGGTCGGAATGCCCGGCAGCGCCGCCAGCACCAGCATGACAGCGGCCGACATGCCGAGCGCCTGCGGATAGCCGGAGAACTGCTTGATCAGCGCCTTGTCGGCCGCGCCGGTGACGCCGGCCTTGGACACCAGCAGGCCCGCGGCGGTGGAGACGATCAGCGCCGGCACCTGGGTGACCAGGCCGTCGCCGACCGTCAGCACCGTATAGGATCGGGCGGCATCGCTAAAGGAAAGGCCCTGCTGCGCGACGCCGATGATGATGCCGCCGATGATGTTGATGAAGACGACGAGCAGGCCTGCGATCGCATCGCCGCGGACGAATTTTGAGGCACCGTCCATGGCGCCGAAGAAGCCGCTTTCGTCCTCCAGCGCCTTGCGCCGTTCCTTGGCGACCTTTTCGTCGATCAGTCCGGCGGAGAGATCGGCGTCGATCGCCATCTGCTTGCCGGGCATCGAATCCAAATGGAAGCGCGCCGCGACCTCGGCGATGCGGCCCGAACCCTTGGTGATGACCACGAAGTTCACCGTGACCAGGATCGCGAACACGATCAGGCCGATGACGAAATTGCCGCCCATCACGAACGAGCCGAAGGCCTCGATGACGTGGCCGGCAGCGTCGGTGCCCTCATGGCCGCGCGACAGGATCAGCCGGGTCGACGCCAGGTTCAGCGACAGCCGCAGCATGGTCGAGATCAAGAGCACGGTCGGGAAGGAGGAGAATTCCAGCGGCGCCTGGATGAACAGCGCGGTCATCAGGATCAGCATCGACAGCGTGATCGAGATCGCCAGGAACATGTCGAGCAGGATCGACGGCAGCGGCAGGATCAGCACCACCAGGATGGTGAGGATGCCGAGTGCGAGTGCGATGTCGCCGCGCTTCAAGATATCGATGATGTCGCTGAGCTTGAATCCTGATGCCGGCAACCCGGCCCCTTGTCCTGCCGTGACGTCGACCATGGCTCTCGGCTCTCCCCGCGGGCCGCGCTGGCCGGCCCCAAACGATTTCGCGGCGGCCACCGGGCCACCGTTTCGAGACTGAGCTACCGCACTGGCGTCCACGGAAAGGGCCTCCCCCAACATCCGCACCCGACTGCGACACTCACTTCCAACCCGGCAATTTTTGCCCGGTGTATGGTTAGCAACCGGTTAATGACCGGTGACAACGGCATGAAGTGTGGGCCGGTGAGGCGTCCATGCTTCACCCTCCCCCTTGCGGGGAGGGTCGGCGCGTAGCGCCGGGGTGGGGGTCCAAGCAACGCGCTCTTGCGTGAGGCACGCAAATCCAATCCACCGTTCATGACGACACAACTGTTCGTTCTCGCCGCGCCTCGCGCCCGAGTTTCTACGGAGAAATTCGCCGCCCTCGAATTGTGGAGGGCGCAGGGAAGGCCGGATGCCTGGCCGGCACCCATGGCCCGCCTGCAAAACAAAAAGCAGGCGGCAGTCACCACAGGTGGGCCGAACAACCGGCCTTCCCTGCGCGAATGGCTTTACGGCTTATACGTGGTCTCCCCGGGGACCGGCGTTCTTGCCCCCGTCGCTTCGCAGATCGTCGTCCGCAAAGCTTGGCCTCAGCACCGGGAGGCCAGGACCGCACGATTTCGCCGTGCGCAATGGATCGTTCGTCGGCGCGACATCAGCCACGCTGCGACCCACTGCGCCCATCGCATCCCCTTCCCACGTCTCGTGACGATCGCGATACGCCCCTCCGGTGGAAGCGGGATGGATGTAGGAAACCATGATTTCTGAAAAATAGAAATAGGAATATCTTTGCGCGGAGGGCTGGACAGGGCAAATCAGCTTGATGGCGCAAGCGAAATTGGTTTTTCGGCGCAGGTGAACTTTGGCGGTTTGATGCGCGGCCCGCGTCCCTTCAAAAGATTGCACAACCGATTTGCCGGTCGGGTCGACCTTCGCGCGCAATGCCGCAACGTCTTCTCCGCCGTCACGGCCGCGCCTGTCGCGGCCATGCACGTCTTCAGATCAATTCGTCCTGTATGACACTGTCATACCTGTGATATAAGGACCCAAAAGGAAGGCACCACATGCGCAGCAGCAAGCCCATCACTGTCACGCTCGGCCCGCAGTTCGCAAGCCTCGAGGCGCGCCTGAAGTCTGGCGAATACGCCTCGGCCAGCGAGGTCATGCGCGCGGCCCTGCGTGCCCTCGACCGCCAGGATGCCGCGCTCGACGACTACCTGCGCGCCAAGGTGCAGGCCTCGGTCAAGGACCCGCGCCCCAGCGTTCCGGCCGCCGATGTTTTCAAGCGCCTCCGGGCTCGCCACGCGAGGACCATGAAAGCCGCCAAGCGGAGCACTTGAAGCGTGGCGTTCGAGGTCGTATTCCGGCCGGAAGCGGAGGCCGATCTCATTGGCCTCTACGAATACATCGCGGAGCGGTCGGGTCACAATATCGCTGGCGATTTCATCGACCGCATCGAGGAAGCCTGCATGGCGCTCGCCACGTTTCCGAAGCGCGGCACACGCCGGGACGATGTCCTGCCCGGCCTTCGCACAATCGGCTTTGAGCGCAGAGTCACGATCGCTTTCTGGGTCTTCAAAGAGCAGGTGGAGATTGTGACCGTCGCCTATGCGGGCCGGAATTCCGAGGACGACTTGAAAGAATAGGCAATTCGTCGACGGCCTGAAAGGCATGAGGTGAATATGACTGCGGTCGACATAGCTCCTCGTTCTCTGCAGACGGAGCGCCTTTTTCTTCGCCCGACATGCAGCTCTGATGCTGGTCGGGCCTTCGATATTCAATCGGACTGGGAAGTCGCGCGCATGCTGCGTACGAGCTCGTTTCCCCCAAGTCGAGAGGAGGTTGGTGCGTGGTTCGCAGATCATGTGCGTCAATGGAAGTCCGGCGAAGCGTACAGATTCGCCGTCGAGCTTGAAGGGCAAATGATCGGGATGGCTTATTTGGACGCGATCGCTGATCGTGAAGCGAATTTGGGTTACTGGTTCGATCGTGCGCATTGGCGCCAAGGGTACGCCTTCGAAGCGGCTCAGGCTCTTATCCTCTTTGCCTTCAATGACGCTCTTCTTCTTAAGCTCAGAGCGGGACACGCATACGACAATCCAGCGTCTGGACGAGTTCTGGCCAAGCTCGGCTTCAATCCTCTTGACGTGGTCCAGCGCGATTCTCTGTCGCGAGGCGAGACGATAAAGCAGCACCGTTATGTGCTGGAGACAGATGTCGAATTGCGGTGACGGCGCAGTCAATCAAACGGGATCGTGAGCCTGCAGGATAAGCCGCGGGCTCTGCGATGCCTGATGGCTGCGCCGCCTCATCGGGCATTAAGTGCAGTGTCACCGTGGCTGCAGGCCTAACCGCCGCCTTTCCACATTCGTCACATAACGGCGGATTATGCGAATGCTAATCCGTCCTCCGCGCTCATTTCTTCTTTTTCTTCTTCCCTGCGGCGCCGGCCTGCTTGACGCCCTTGGCGTGCCGATCGCCCTTGGCCCCGGACTTGTTCGGCTTTGTCAGGCTATCGTGATTTCCCTGATGGTCGCGGCCAGTCAGTTGTTTCCTCGCGGCTGCCTTGGCTTTCCCTGCCTGGGCAGCTTTGATCTTGTCTTGCTTGCTGGCCTTGGCGGCCTCGGCCGGAACAGCTGTCATGGCCACCATCGTCAGACTGAGGACGGAGGCGAGCAGTCGGCATATGTTCCTCATCGCGGTGCGCGGAGGCTTGACTTCAGACATCCGTTTTCCTTCGCAGTTACCCAGAGCTGAAGCATCGACGTCCGCCAAGGCGTAAGTTTGTTCCAAATACTATGCAGGACTGTCTCAAAATCGTTCGGTCTATGTCAGTCAGTTATGACTGCGGCATCGAGGAATTCTATCTCGGCCTTGAGAGGTGCTAGCTGCAGACGGAATCCGCCGCTGTTCTTCAAATTCGCCACGCAATAGTGGACCGCGCTGACGCCAATCTGCCCTACGAATTTTGGTCCGTGCACCCATCCACCAGAACCAGCTTGCTGGCCGTCGTCCGATGCCGGATCACAAACAGGCCTCGAATATCCGGATCGCTCAGGAAGTCCGTCGCATTCTGGCGCGCTGGAAATTCCAGGATCACCATTCTTTCAGGTCGCCAATCACCTTCGATCGGTGAGGGCACGGCACCTTGAACGATATACCTGCCGCGGTGCTTCGCGACGAAGGCGGGCACTTCGTCGATATATTCCTTGAACGACCCGAAATCATGAACAGCGATATCGAGGACAAGATAGGCTTTCATCGTCAGCTCCGGGATTTCCGTCGAAAAGATACAGCTAGCAAGTAGGGCGGGTTAGCCGCAGGCGTAACCTGCCGCCCTTCCAAGTTGGCTGTACAAGGGCGGGTTACGCTGGCGCCAATCCGTCCTACGCGCTGATCATTTTCTCGCTGTCAGCTCCCTCCAGAGCGTTGCCAATCAGCTGGATTAGGAGCACTTTGCCTGCAAAGCGCATGGACGCAGGCAGGGAGGAAGACATGAAGGAGCCGGGTCTGGATGGTCGTCACCGGGACAAGGATGGCGAGATCAGCAGGAAGCACGGCAACACCCTGATCGCCACATTGCGCAAGATCTACGGGAAGTCGTTCGCGGCCGGCTATCCGGATACGGCAAAACTCAGCGAAGTCTTGTCTCAGTTGAATGAGACATCGCTGAGCCAATTGCGCCGAGATCACAGTACTGGTCATCTCGAGCACAAGATCAGCCAGGCATCGAAATAGCCGATCGAGGGGCCGCATCAGAGCAACCCGTAGCGCGTGGGGACAGCGCGCAGCGTGATCGCGGCTCGGCCTTGTGGCATGTGCATTGGCACCATCGCGCAGACGTTGCCGTCGGCGCTGGAATGGCTGTGGAAGGGATATCCGATTCCGTGAGCAAGCCGGTTATGTTGCTCTGGCACGTAGCAGCCAGAGTAGCCCGCGTGAGCGCAAGCGATGCGCGGGTGCAGTCCCCGGATCTCGCATCGCTGATGCAAGCTACGCTCGCCGCATAGCACGCGCTGCCGCGGCTGCGTGCCACCTGCTCCAACAAGAGGAAGGACGATCACCGCCCAGCCCGGTGCGCCTCCAGGCTTCGGCTATAGCGCGACATCGCGAAACAGAAGGCGAAATAGATCGCGGCCACGAAGACGTAGACTTCGACGGAGAATTGCTGCCAGGCGGGATCGACGATGGCGGTCTTGGCGGTGGTCAGGAGGTCGAAGATACCGATGATCAGGACGAGACTTGTGTCCTTGAAAAAGGCGATGAAGGTGTTCACCAATGGCGGGATCACGTGGCGGATCGCCTGGGGCAGGATGACCAGGCGGTGCTTGCGCCAGTAGGACAGTCCAAGGGCATCGGCGGCCTCGTATTGGCCACGCGGCACGGCCTGCAGTCCGCCGCGGATGACCTCGGCGAGATAGGCACCGGCAAACAGCACGATGGCGATCTGCGCGCGCAGCAGCTTGTCGATGTTGAATCCGTCCGGCATGAACAGCGGGAACATCACGCTCGACATGAACAGGAGGCTCACCAGCGGGACGCCGCGGATCAACTCGACATAGAGCACGCAGAGCGAGCGAATGGCTGGCAGCTTTGAGCGCCTGCCAAGCGCCACGAGAATGCCGAGCGGAAAGCCGAAGGCGAGACCGAAGGTGGCCAGGATCAGCGTGACCGGCAGTCCGCCCCAACGGTCCTGGGACACGTAGGACAGGCCGAAGACGCCGCCCCACAACAACACGCTGATCACGACGAGCGCGCCGATCCACAGATAGATCAGCTCGCGCCGCCACAAGGCGCGACGGGTCGAGACATAATAGAGCGCGATGAACAGCATGACCGACAGCGCCGGCCGCCACTGCTCGTCGAACGGATAGGTGCCGAACAGGATGAAGCGGTATTTTTCGGGGATCACGGCCCAGCAGGCGCCGAGCCCGTGAGCGGCGCGGCATGCGCTGGAATCATTGGCGGGCGTCAGCCAGACCGCATGCGTGATGCCCCATTGCGCAAGGCCGTGCAGCCCCTTGGCCAGCACGGCGACCAACACCAGCGTGAGAATGCCGTTCGGAATCGAGGGGAACAGGTTGGCGCGCAACCAGCGCAGGATCGGATTGCCCGGTTGCGGGCGGGGGCGCGCGGCGTCGGCAATGTCGGTGGCGGCGATCATGATCAGCGATCCACCAGCGCAATGCGAGCGTTGAACCAGTTCATGAAGACGCTGATGGAGAGGCTGATGGTGAGGAACACCGCCATGATCAGCGCGATCGCCTCGATTGCCTGCCCGGTCTGGTTCAGCGTGGTGTTGGCGATGGACACCACGTCCTGGTAGCCGATCGCAACCGCGAGCGAGGAGTTCTTGGTCAGATTGAGGTACTGGCTCGTCATCGGTGGCACGATCACGCGCAGCGCCTGCGGCAGAATGACCCGCCGCAGCATGAAGCCGCGGCGCAGGCCCAGCGCATTGGCGGCATCCCACTGGCCGCGGGGAACGGACTGGATACCACTGCGGACGATCTCGGCGATGAAGGCCGAGGTATAGGTCACGAGCGCGATCAGGAGCGCGAAATATTCCGGCGCAAGCGTCAGCCCGCCGACGAAGTTGAAACCGCGCAGCTCGGGCCACGCGATGGTCCAGGGCACCGCGAGCTGCCACGACGAAAGCGCCGGAAGCACAATGACCAGCGCAAGCGCATAGGGCCAAGCGCGCCTGGCCTTGCCGTCGCGCATCTGCCGCGCGATCAGCGCGTGCCGTATGCCGAGGAACACGGCAAGGCCCAGCGCGGCCGTGGCGAGCACCCAGAGCTGGCTGGCCTCGACCGGGACCCAGGGCAGGATCAGTCCGCGATTGGACAGGAATACGCCCTCGACCGGCCGCCATGCGGCGCGCGCGGGCGGCAGCGCCTGTATCAGCACGTACCAGAACAGGAGCTGCAGCAGGAGCGGGATGTCGCGCAGCACTTCGACATAGACGGCCGCGAGCCGCGCCAGCAACCAGTTGGCCGAAAGCCGCGAGATGCCGATCACCGTTCCCAGAATGGTGGCCAGCACGATGCCGATCACGGCAACGCGCAAGGTGTTGGCGACGCCGACGACGAAGGCCCAGAGATAGGTGTCTCTCGGATTATAGCCGAGCAGGGTGTCGGCAATCGGCATGCCGGCCTCGCGGCCGAGGAAGGCAAACCCGGTCGAGATGCGGCGAGCCGCGAGATTGTGGACGGTGTTGGACCAGAGAAAAACGATGATCGCAACCACGGTCCCCACCACCACGACCTGCCAGAGCAGGCCTTTCAATTCCCGGCTTCCCAGCGCGAGCGAGAAGCGGCGGCGCGGCGGTCTGCGAGCATCGGTCGTCATGGCGTAAATACCTCGGGCCTGCGGCGTTCTCCAGCGACATGCATCATATGTTGCATTATCTACCAATCTGTGCAACAAATGTTTCATGTCGGAGCCCGTCAAATCCTCACCGCTCAGCGAACTCTGCAGCGCACTCCCGTCGCTTCCCTTGCGCCTGCAGGAGGTCGGGCGCTTCGTCGCCGCCAACGACTACGACGCCACCACCCGTTCGATGCGTGACCTCGCGGCGGAGGCGGGCGCCGATCCCGCGTCCTTCACGCGTCTTGCCAAGGCGATCGGCTATTCCGGCTGGGACGAATTGCGCGCCGCGTTGGTCGAAGCGCGCAGGCCTGCGCAAAGCTCTCCCTTTTCGGGCCGCGCCCGGAATCGGCGCAATGGCCCCCATGCCGGCGTCGCGCTGGTCACCGAGAAGATCGAGGCGGAGGCTGCCGGTCTTCCGCGCATCTCGGCACATGCGGTCGCGGAGGCCGCAAGGGCGCTGCACGACGCCAGCCGCATCTGGATCGCCGGTTTTCGCAGCTGCCGCAGCGTCGCCGAATTGCTCAACTACGAGCTTCGCCTGTTCGAGCCGGACAAGGTGCAGCTGGTCGGCGGCTCCGGACCCGACGATTTCGATTGCGGCGCGTTCCGCGCAGGCGAAGCCGTCGTGGTGATCGGCTTCGTGCCCTATACCCGCACCAGCGTGAGGGTCGCGCAGGCCGCCAGTCGCGCCGGCGCAACTCTGATCGCGATCACCGATGCGGCCAGCGCTCCCGTGGCCGCGGGCGCGGCCCACGTCCTGCTGTTCGAAGCGGCATCTTCGCCCGGCTTCTTTCCGAGCCTGACGGGCGCGATCGCGATCGCGCAGTCGCTCGCCGCATTGACGTTCTCGCTCGGGGGTGCAGCCTCGAAGAAGCGCCTCCAACAAACGGAGGCCCGCCTCGCCGCGAACTCCGTCTATGTGTCAGAGAAAGGTTGAGCCATGAGCGCCCGCCCGAGCCGCGTGCTGCATCGATCCCTGCGTGAGACGCCGCCTCGAGCGATCGGCGGCGACGGCATGTATCTGATTGCCGAGGACGGCCGGCGCGTGCTCGACGGCTCCGGAGGCGCCGCGGTGTCCTGCCTCGGCCATCAGCATCCGCGTGTGATCGACGCGATGACCAAGCAGCTCTCGCGGCTTGCCTATGCCCACACCGCCTTCTTTTCCTCTGAGCCCGCGGAGGCGCTCGCCGACGCGCTGGTCGGACAGGAGCCCGGCGGCCTCGCTTACGCCTATCTCGTCAGCGGCGGATCGGAAGCGATCGAGGCCAGCATCAAGCTGGCGCGGCAATATTTCATCGAGCGCGGCGAAGAGCAGCGGCACCATTTCATCGCGCGCAGGCAGAGCTATCACGGCAATACGCTCGGCGCGCTCGCCGCGGGCGGCAATGCCTGGCGCCGCGAGCCGTACGCTCCGCTGCTCTCCACAGCCTTCAGCCACGTGACCCCAGCCTTCGCCTATCACGAGAAGCGCGACGACGAGACGGATGCGGCGTTCGTCGCGCGACTCGCGGCCGAGCTTGAGGCCGAGTTCCAGCGCTGCGGCCCCGAAACCGTGGCCGCCTTCATCGCTGAGCCCGTGGTCGGCGCTACCGCCGGATGCGTGCCGGCGCCGGAGGGGTATTTCCGCGCAGTGCGCGAGATCTGCGACCGCCATGGTGCGCTGTTGATCCTCGACGAGGTCATGTGCGGCATGGGCCGGACTGGGACGATGCACGCCTGGGAGCAGGAAGGCATCGCGCCCGACATCCAGACCGTCGCCAAGGGACTTGGCGGCGGCTATCAGCCGATCGGCGCGATGCTCGCGAACCGCAGGATCATCGACTGCATCCGTGACGGCTCGGGCGCATTCCAGCACGGCCACACCTATCTCGCGCATCCGATGGCCTGCGCGGCCGCATTCGCAGTGCAGGAGGTGATCCGGGAGGAGAACCTGCTCGACCGCGTCAAAGCGCGCGGCAAGCAGCTCGAGCAGCGGCTGACGGAACGCTTCGGCAATCATCGTCATGTCGGCGACATCAGGGGCCGCGGCCTGCTGTGGGCGATCGAGCTGGTCGCCGATCGCGCCAAGCGAGCGCCGTTCGATCCCGCGCTCAAGCTGCATCAGAAGATCAAGGCGGCCGCGTTTGCCAACGGTCTCGGCTGCTATCCGGGAGGCGGGACCGTGGACGGCCGCAGCGGTGACCATGTGCTGCTGGCGCCGCCCTATATCGCCTCTCCGGAGGACATCGATGTGATCGTCGACAAGCTCGGCACGGCCGTCGACGACGTCTTGAGTAGTGTCAATCAGTGAGGGGAGAGTAACATGAGGAAGGTGGCCATCGTCGCTGGACTGCTCGCTGCAATGACGGGCATTGGGTCGGCCGCGACGCTCGACACGGTGAAGAGCCGCGGCGCGCTCGTGTGCGGCGTCAGCGCGGGCTTTGCGGGCTTCTCTGCGCCGGACTCGCAAGGCAACTACAAAGGTCTTGATGTCGATTATTGCCGTGCGCTCGCTGCCGGCGTGTTGGGGGACCCCAACAAGGTGCGCTACGTTGCGCTGACCGCGCAGAACCGCTTCACGGCATTGCAATCGGGCGAGATCGACGTGCTCTATCGCAACTCGACCCAGACTTACTTGCGCGGCACGACGCTCGGTCTGCGGCAGGGGCCGATCAACTTCTATGACGGCCAGGGATTCGTGGTGAGGAAGGACCTCGGAGTCAAGGAGCTGACCGACCTCAAGGGCGCAACCATCTGCGTCGCGCAAGGAACGACACACGAGGTGACGCTCGGCGACTACGGCCGGGCCAACAGCATCGACTGGAAGCCGCTGGTGTTCGACCGCGTCGACACCATGTACCAGACCTTCTTCGGCGGCCGCTGCGATGCTATGACCCAGGATGCCTCCGCCCTGGCAGGCGCGGTGACCACCGCCGCACCGAACGCCGCGGACTACGTGGTGCTGCCGCGAACGATCAGTAAGGAGCCGCTCGGCCCTTTCACGCGCAACGGTGACGAGGTCTGGAGCGACATCATCACCTGGCTGCACTACGGGCTGATCGAGGCCGAGGAGCTGGGCGTCACGCAGGCCAATGTCGACGAAATGGCGAAGTCACAGACGCCCGCCGTGCAGCGCCTGCTCGGCGCCAGCGGCGATCTCGGCTCCCGCCTCGGGCTCGACAACAAATGGCTGGCCGCCGCGATCAAGGCCGGCGGCAATTACGGCGAGATCTATGAGCGCAATGTCGGCAAGGCTAGCCCGCTCAAGCTGGACCGGGGTCTCAACGGGCTCTGGACCAAAGGCGGGTTGATGTATTCCATTCCGTTCAAGTAGCGCCCTCGTGGGTCCCGGAGCGTGCAGCGGCGCGTCAGCGTCGCCGCGCAGGCCGGGACCCGCGCGGTGAGCGTCCCCGGGGTCGACAGTGCGAGACCATATGCGCTACGTCTGGGGCACGTGAAGAGTGGAGCACAAACCGTAACGAACATGCGCGTCGCCTTGATCCATGCCCTCAAGCATTCGATCGCGCCGATCGAGGCTGCGTTCGCGCAGCTCTGGCCGGATGCGTCTTTGATGAACCTGCTCGACGACAGCCTGTCAGCGGACCTGGCGCGTGCTGGCCATCTCACCGACGGAATGACCCGGCGCTTCCTGGCGCTCGGGGACTATGCCGCGGCGACGGGCGCGAATGCGATCCTCTTCACCTGCTCGGCATTCGGCCCCTGCATCGAGGCGGTCGTGCACGCGCATGCGCCGATGCCGGTCCTGAAGCCCAACCAAGCCATGATCGAGCAGGCGGCCGTCATGGGAAAGCGGATCGGCCTGCTCGCTACCTTTCCGCCGACGCTGGTATCGATGCCGCCGGAATTTCCATCCGCCGTCGAGATCGTGCCGAGGCTCGCGGAAGGCGCGCTTGCTGCGCTGGACCGCGGCGACCGCCCGACGCATGACCGGCTGATCGTGGAAGCCTCCCGCGACTTGCGCGATTGCGACGTGATTGCGCTTGCGCAGTTCAGCATCGCTGCGACGGCGCCGCTGGTCGCAGAAGCCACCGGCAAGCCGGTCGTCACGACGCCGGACTGCGCGGTCCTGAAGCTGAAGAAGCTGCTGTCGGCGGACCTCGTCGGCTAGACCGTCTCGCTTCCGACTTGCCACTGAATGATTGTGCTCCTGCCAAAACCAAAAGCGCGCTGTGCTGGCGCATGGTGACGTCATTGCGAGGAGCGCAGGCGACGAAGCAATCCAGACTTCCTCCCTGGCTCTGGATTGCTTTGACGGCTAGCACGTAGGGCGGGCTAGCCGCAGGCGTAGCTCGCCGCTCTTCCAAATTGACCGTGCAACGGCGGATTACGCCTGACGCCAATCCGTTCTACGCGCTGATCATTTTCTCGCTGCCAGCTCCCTCCAGAGCGTTGCCAATCAGCTGGATTGGGAGCACGGTACCTGCAAAGCGCATAGACGCAGGCAGGGAGGGAAGACATGAAGGAGCCGGGTCTGGATGGTCGTCACCGGGACAAGGACGGCGAGATCAGCAGGAAGCACGGCAACACCCTGATCGGCACACTCCGCAAGATCTACGGAAAGTCGTTCGCGGCCGGCTATCCGGATACGGCAAAACTCAGCGAAGTCTTGTCTCAGTTGAATGAGACATCGCTGAGCCAATTGCGCCGAGATCACAGTACTGGCCATCCCGAGCACAAGATCAGCCAAGCATCGAAATAGCCGACCGAGGGGCCGCATCGGAGCAACTCGTAGCGCCTAGGGACAGCGCGCAGCGTGATCGCGGCCCAGCCGTGTTGCATGTGCATAGGCGGATTACGCCTGCACTATGGACGTCCCTCGCAAGAGAACACCATCCGATTGACCACCCACGGACGGCCCGACATAATCCCGGCCAAGGCTCGCTCACAAGATCGCCAGCACGGGAAGAAACATGAAAAGCGCCCAGACTGTCCTTGCGGGAACATTGATCACCGCCGCGTTGCTCGTGACAGCTAACCGAACTCAGGCGCAACAAGTTCAGACGCCACAGGCACAGACGTCGTGCGTCACGCAGAACATGATCGTGCCTCCCGGCGCTAATACCACGGACAAGGACGAGCCGTTCTTCATCGACACCACCGGGCTCGACTTCTCGACCAAGCCGCCGACGCGCGACCCGAAAAATCCGAACTATCCGAAGGCCACCGAGCTTCCGGACGGCAGCTTGCCGCCGGCCGGGGCGGAAGGGAATTTCATCATCGGTCCGACCCATGCGGCCGCGCCTGAGACGATCGCGAAGGAGGGAGTGCCGAAAGGCACCGTCGTCTCCTTCACCATGTCATCGGCCGACAGCGTGATCTACAATCCCGGCCTGATCCGCGATGACGTGGCGGGGTGCACGAACTCGTCGATCATGATCACGACCACGGCGCCGAACGACAAGTCGAACATGGTCGTCACCACCAGCCATCCCGGCACTTGGACCCGCAGGGTCGAGGTCTATGTGCCGGCGAATATCGCGCCGGGCACCGAGCTGCCCTTCATCGTGCTCGGCGACGGCGGGTCGGCCGCCTGGAAGGACATGAACACCGTTCTCGACAACCTGATCCACGAGCGGCGCGTGCCGCCGATGGTGTCGATCCAGATCGGCAACGGCGGACAGGATGCGCAGGGCGCGCAGCGCGGCCGCGAATACGATACGGTTTCTGAGACCTATTCGCAGTTCGTGCAACGCGAGGTGCTGCCGCGCGTGGAGCGAGAGGCCGGCGTGAAACTGACACATGATCCCGAGGGACGCGCGACCATGGGCTTAAGCTCCAGCGGCGCTGCGGCCTTCATCATGGCGTGGTTCAATCCCGATCTTTATCATCGCGTGCTGGCCTACTCACCGACCATGGTGAACCAGCAATGGCCGCAGAACCCGGCGTTGCGCGGCGGCGCCTGGGAATTCCATTCGCCATGGACGGGCCCGGCCACGCCCAATCTCACCGTGAAGGACGGCAAGCTGGTGCCGTCAGAAGCGCCGGGTTCGCCGCTGATCCCGAGCGCGCCGGTCAAGCCGATCCGCTACTGGTTCGAGATGGGCGATCAGGACCTGTTCTATCCCAATCCGACCATCCCCGACGGCATGCACGACTGGACGCTCTCGGCCGAGCTGATGGCGAAGGTGCTCGCCGAGAAGAGTTACCACTATCAGTTCTTGTTCGTGCGCAACGCCAAACACGTCGACAGGCCGACCATCGCGCAGACGCTGCCATCAGCGCTGGAATGGCTGTGGAAGGGTTACCCAATTCCGTGAGGGCGTTGGACGGTGGGCGGCCGTGCTAGCGAGTGGGCCGCCGTCCTTGGTCGCAGCCAGCGTAGCCCGCGTGAGCGCTAGCGACACGCGGGTGAATCCCCGGATATCGCTTCGCTCATCCGGGCTACGCCCGCTAGCGAGTACTCCGCCGTCCTCAATCGCAGGCGCTACGCCATCGGCAACGCTGCCCGCATCAGCCGCGCGCGGCCGCCGCACAATGATCGCGCCAGAACTGCCGGTAGCCGGCCTCGACCTGTTGCGTGTAGACCGCGACGTCGCCGGCCGGCTTGCGGGCGATGATATCGGGCAGCTCGGCCCGCAGCTGCTCCAGCTGATCCGGCTGTGCGGCAAATCGCTTGGCAATCGCGACATAACCGTCGTCATCGTCGGCGACCCAGTCATCGAGACCGATGGCTCTGAGGATGCCGCCGGCCATGCGCGACGCCGCGCCACGGCCGAGCTTGGCAACAACGGGTACGCCCATGTAAAGCGCTTCCCAGGTCGAGATGCCGCCGTTCTGCGGAAATGGATCGAGCGCGATGTCGATTTGGGCGAAGGCGCGCAGATGGTCGTGGCGTTCGCTTCCGCCCAGGCAGATGACGCGTCCGTCCGCCGTACCATGGGCTAGGAAGCGCGCAAGCAGCATGTCGCGCACCATCGGATCGGACAGCGCAATATCCTTGACGATCAGCCGCGCGCCGTCGATCTCGCGCAGCAGCCTGCACCATAGCGCGAGCGCGGAGTCCGAGATCTTGCTGACCCGGTTGAAGACGCCGAAGGTGACATGGCCGTTGGCGCGCATCGGCAGCGCGGACGGCTTTAGCGCGACGATCGGATCGATCGTGATGACCGAGGGAAGATCGTAGACGGCTTCCGCGAACAGGGATCTCGCCTCCAGCGGGATCGAAACTGGATCGGCGAAGATGTAGTCCATCGTGGCAAGTCCGGTTCCGGTGCCATTGCCCCAGGCCGTGACCTGCACCGGCGCCGGCTTGCGCGCGAACACGTTCAAACGGTTGCCCGTCGTATGGCCCGAGAGGTCGACCAGGATATCGACGCCGTCGGCCTGGATGCGGTCCGCCAGTTCGTCGTCCGACAGGGCTGAAACATCGACCCAGACATCGGCCAGTGACCGGAAGGTTTCAGTGAAGGAGTCACGCGCCGTCGACGACGCGTAGCAGTTGACCTGAAAGCGCGTCTTGTCGTGGTTGCGCAGCACCGGCAGGAAGGCAAAGGCCGCCGAATGCATTCGGAAGTCGGACGAGACGTAGCCGATCACGATGCGCTTGTTCGGGTCGAGCGCTCGCGCCGCTAGGATCCGCCGCGGGAATTTGCAGCCATACACGTCCCACCAGGCGCGGCGCGTGGCCTGCTGGACCGCGAAATCGGATTCGGGAACGAAGTCCTGATAGAAGATCTTCTTCGAGATCGCTTCGGCGTAGTCCGGCCTGATCTCGAGCGCGGAATCGAATTGCTGGATCGCACCGGCGGGGTCCCCAAGTCGCCCGAGGCACGCGCCGCGCAAGGTGAGGCCGACTTCAGACCTGGGATTTTGTTCCAGCAGCTTGTTGCAGGCGGCGGTCGCCTGCGCCAGGTTGCCGTTCAGAATGCTGAGCTCCGCCTTGCCCTGCCATCCTGCTATCAGCGTGCGGTCGAGCGCGAGCGCCGCGTCATAATCCGCTTCCGACTGGGCTCTCCGGTCCATCAGCAGATAGAGCCGTCCGCGGTGAGCCAACAGCTCCGCTCTGTTCGGCTGGATCGCGAGCGCCGCATTGAATGCCGCCTCGGCGATCGCGAAGTGCCGCAGCTCGAGCTGCGCCTGCCCGTTGTTGATCAGCGCTTCGACGTGGCCCGGCCGTAACGCAAGCGCGCGCTCGGAACTGGCGGTCGCAGCGTCCCAGCGCCCCAGCATCAATTCCGCCACGGCACGATTGCTCCAGGCGTCGGCATCGTCGGGCTTGAGCTGAATGGCGCGGATGAAGGCTGCGAGCGCGGGCTCCGGCAGCTTCAGGTGCAGCAGGGTGTCGGCGAGATTACGCTGCGCCGTGGGGAAATTCGGCTGCAGAACGATCGCCTTTTGCAAGTGCGCGCGCGCTTCGTCATAACGTGCGAGGTTGAGCAGCGCGAAGCCCAGATTGGATTGCGCCTCGGCCGAGCCCGGGTCGAGCGCCACAGCGCGTTCGAGCCACGGGAGCCCTTCCGCAAACCGCCCGCCATGGACGATCGATACCCCCAGGATGTGGAGGGCCTCGAAGCAATTCGGCTGCTCCTGCAGCAACTCCCGGCACAGCGATTGCGCGTCCGCTTGCCGTCCCTCGCGATAGGCGGTGAATGCCGCCGCCAGCAGGGTCTCGGCCTGCTTCTTCAGCTTCTTTTGCTGCCTGGCGTTTTGGAAGGCGCGGGATCCGACGTTGCTGCCCAAGGGCTCGTCTCCAAGAAGTTCTTGTAAGTTTACGCGGCCCTGGGGGGCTGACGGACGATCTTCCGAACGTCTCTTTCGGCATGCCCCGCCTTCAGCCCGGCAAGATTTAGCCATTGCATGGTTAGCGGTTGGTTAATGGTGAAGGCCCGTAGCGTGGCAGCGCACCACCATGCGTGCCCGCCCGCGGTGATCGCAACCGGTGCGAACGGGAGCGGCATGGCGTTAATACAATCTGAAGATGTTGTCGACGGAGAGATCCGAGCCTGCCTTTTCACGGGCCGTGTCGAAGCTCTCGCTGTTTGACATATGAGTGCCATACCTCGCGGTTAGGAACCAAACGAGATGATGGCGAGGAGCAACATGGCCGACAACGATCTTGAAACTCTCCTGAGTGCGCGCACGGTGCTGGTCGAGGTGCGCCAGAATTGGATCAAAGCCATTGCGGCCGGCTATAAGCAGGGTGAGACGGAGACCGCGATCAAGAGTCTCCTCGACGTCCAGCAAGCCCTTGATGTGGTCGATCACGTGACCGAAGAGCTTGAGGAGCTCGAAGAACTCGAGGAACTCGCCGAGGCCGAGGACGAGTGATCAAGCGGCGCTGCGGCAGCGCGGGGCTGGGCAGCTTCAGTCGTCAATCGCGTTGCCCGCCCCGACCTGTTTCGGCCAGGGCCTCGGACGGCTCACGGCCGGGCTCGCCACTGAGCCGCTGAAGGGGCCTTACGGGTCTGCGCGAGAGCCGGTTGTCTCCTCTCCGCGAACGTGACTACGGTGCTCGCCGCAATTCGGGTCGCGACGCATCCGCGACGATATCAGGCGTGTGTCATAGAACCGGATGACGACGGGCGCAGGCCCGACGGGGCGAACCCCGGCGAGGGCGCATGAGATCGGTTATCAGTGAAGTGCGTTGTTGAATGCATGGTCACCGCCACTCGGGCGGTCACCTGTCTTCGGCATTGGTGCGCACGCGCCAAGGATCAACCAGGGATCAGCCAAAAATCAGCCAAGGATCATTTGTCTCGGCGTCCATTGGCCGACGCGAGCGCATCGAGCTGACGCTGCGCTTCCGGCGCTCCCCACTCCCGAGCCCTCTGATACCACGACCGCGACAGCGCCAAATCGGTGGCGGCATCGGCGGCGCTTGACTGGTGCGACACGGTCGGATCATAGGTCTGCGCCAGAGCATAGGCCGCGCGCGGATCATGCGCATCGCTGGCTCGAAGCAACAGAGCTCGCGCGCCCTTCACGTTGCCCATCGCGAGCATCTCCTGCGCGCGCCGGATCAGGCTGCCGACCTCATCGGTGACGGGATTGATGGCGGGGGTCTTCGCCGTTTCCGTGGTTGCTGTTTCCGTGCCCGCTGGCGCCGCTGTGGCGGGCTCCGGAGTCGCCGGCGGCGTAGCGGCCACAGACGCAGCAGGAGGCACGGCAACCGGAGCAGCCGGGATATCGGCCACCACCGGCGCAGGCGCTGGAGGCGCCTTCCATCCCAATTGCACCACGGCCGAGACCGAGGCAGCCCCGTCTGCGCCCCGCAACTCGGCCAGGAGCTTGACCTCGCCGGCAAAGTCCGCTGGTGGCGTCACGACGACGTCTGTGGCGGCCTCTGCCGGGACGCGCCACTCGCCCGGGCTTGTCTGTGTGCCGGATGTGAGCCGCGACCCGATCGGGAGACCCTTGACGGTGACGGTCGACCCCGGCTCGGCCTTGTCGATGGTGACCCCGAGCTCGAGCGGCTCGTTGATCGCTCCGCTTTGATTGCGAACGACCAATGTCGGCGGCGGGCGGCGCGGCGCCGCGGTGAACAGCCGCGCCGAGGACCAACCGTGTTGTTCGGAGGTCGACTGCGCTAGCGGAAACAGAACGGTATAGGCCAGCGCGACCGCCGCTGCGCCGACGGTTGCGATTGCAAAAGTTGCCAGGCTTGGGCCCGATCTGCCGCGATTCAGCATGGATGCTTTCAACTGTTCGGCTTCCATCTGCTGCCGCAGCGCGGCGGCAACGGCGGTGCTAAAGGCGTCGGATGTGTCGCCGGGGCGCGTTTCGTTGGTCCCCACGACGCGCAAGTGCGGCGCCGGCTCATCGGTCCGGCGTTGCAGTGACGCGCCGTCATCCTCAGGCGGCACCGTCGATGCGCTTCTGGCGTCCGATCCCGGTGGCGCATAGTAGGCAAGGCTGTTGGGATCGTGGTTGTGCCTGATGTCATTCACGCTAAACCCCCGCTCACGCTGAACTCCCCCTCGCTTTCGATTTGGCGACAGCGTGCGTTCACCTTTCGCTCACGCCGGCCATTTCTCACGTGTGTGGCGCATCTGACATTGGCTCCGGCATCACCGGCGCAGTCCCAAGCGAATGTCAGACAAGGCCACACTCGAATCCTGATTTTGCTAGTATCCCTCAGTTCTGACATTCGTAGACGCGCGCGCCGCGATGGTACGAACGTCAGAACCGAGACACCAGCGAACCCACGCATGCCAACGACCCGGCCGCGCTTCCTCACCGAGGCGCGAGCGCATTGCTCATCCCTCCGCGCCGATACCATCGGAATATCTCTTTCCGATTTCCGCGGCACGACGTGGTAGCTGCCGATGCGCATCCGCTCTTCGCCTCACAGTCCCGGCGGTATTATGGTCGAAATCTTCGTCCAAAGTGAGGGCGGGTCAAGCCGACGTCCAAAAAAATCCATAATCAAAAGAGAGTAGTTGCCCCGTATGCTACTTATGCGTGTCTTCGCTCAAGGCGAATTTCGAAACGCGAGACCGGGCCGCGCGGGTATTCGCGGCATTCCAGGCCGTCTTGGCAATTCCTGCCGCGCTTGGCAGGAGGCTGGTGGTCTTGGCAGGAGCACTGCAGCGTCGCCTCACATCGGTCTGAGCTACGGCGCGGGCTGGCTGCCGTCCCGCTTCATCCAGCCGCGGAATTGCTTGAACAATGCCATGGCGTCTTCGTCGCTTATGCGCTGGCCGGTCTTTGCCGCCCTGACTTTGATCCACTCGTCGAACTGCTGTTTGACGGCGCGGTCCCCCTCCGCCGGAGCGATCTCCGCCAGCAACTCGTCGGCGGCGCGAAAACGCGTCCAGCCGGGGACCGTGGAAGCGAGATTGATCTCGTTCCACTTCGGATGAAATGGCGGCTGCCTGAACTGGTCGAACCGCTTGAAGAAATATTCCACGAAGCGGGCGACACGGCGATATCGCTCGCTCTCGGGAGGCCAGTTGTAGACGGCCAGCACCTGCGGCACGCCGACCGTCTCGATGCTCTGGCCGGGCTGGAGCAGATTGGGATAGTCCAGTGACGTCAGTGCGGTCGGCACATAATAGTCCTGCAAAGCCCGCGTATACGGCACCGGCAGGAAGTGGAAGCCCGGCTCCGGCTTGAACTTGGCGAACAGGTCCGTCGGCGCGCCGGTGACGTGCACCACGCCGGCGATTTCGCCGGTCCGCATCTTCTCGAGCGCGATCGAATTGTTGATGAACACCTTCTCCGCATTGATGTGAAGGCGGTCGAAGATGATGCCGCCGGTCAGGTTCGCCGCACTCCCCGGCGTGTTGAAGCTGACCTTCTTGCCCGCAAGATCCTCGAGCGTCTTGATCTCGGGACGGACATAGACATGCATCTCGTTGATGTAGAACGAGCAGATGTACCGGATCCGGTTCTTGATGTTGGCGAGGGTGCCGTTGCGCGCGAACTCGTCGAGCACGTCGGCGGACGTGATCGTGATGTCGACGCCCTTGAGGTAGAGCAGGTCTTCGATATTGCCCAGCGCCCCGTAGGTGACCATCGGCAGCACCCGCAGGTTCGGCCGGTCGTCGAGCACCTTGGCCATTTCGGCGGCGAACCGGATGTTGGTGCCTTCCAGCAAGCCGCCGGCGAGGCCGACCGTCCATTCGTTGGACTCCTGGAGCTTGCTGCCTTCGCCGACGGAAGTGGCCGTGGTCGGACGCCCTCCCTTTATGGCCTGCGCGGCCGCCGGCGCGACGGACGCGACCGCCATGCCCAATCCTGCCGCAAGCAAGCCCATCACCATCGCTGCCCGCATGGCTGATCCCCCTGGCTTGGCCGCGCGCTCGCCGTCTGGCGCGGCTTCTCGTGCCACTATGTCAGAGGTCCTCGGAGCCGGCTACCACTCGCGGGTGGTGGTGATGCGCAGAGCCCCATGCGCAAGACAGCGACCAAAAAGCCACTGCCAAATTTGCCGCTGACGGTCCGATCCAATGCTTGGATCTCATCCGGGTGTCACGTTGGCGCATGCTGGGGTCAAGGGACCACCAGCTAACTGATTGATGTGAGTAGAAGCTTTGGATTTGACGTGCGCAGTTCGATAGTCCGGCGGGCAACTGGCGAATGTCATGTCCGCTCTGCTGACGGCCGATACGGCGACGGACGATGGTGTCAGGCGCCCCTCACCCCGGCCGTCAGGGACGGCCGCGCCGCGGCCGCCATGCGGAATACAGCCATCGGTTGTAGGCAGGGGAGTGGCGGATCGGCGGCGGTGACCTCGAATTCAGCGCATTATCGACAGGCGGATGACACCGACGTTCATCCGCCTGTCACGAGCCCCGATCGCAGCCGGCAGCGTGCGCCGCCTGTGCGGCAGCCTCGTAAGCCTGCCGGAATTCCTCCGAGGCCAGGGCGAAGCGCCGCTTGGCGTCGGCCTGCTGCATCGCCGAATTCAGCTCGAAGCAGCGGAGCCGTCGCGCCCATGGGCTGTCATCGTTGCTGATGATGATGAAATCCTGGGGGAAGCTCGCGATGTAGCTGACATTGAAGATGTCGCCCTGCTGCGGATAATAGACGCCATTGGCCGGCGGATAGACGTTGAAATCCGCATCGGTAAAGCTTGTCTCGACGGTCTTGGCGTCAGCCGTCCTGATCAGCACGTTGTGGCCCATCACCCGCCGGTCGTTGTAGGAATTGCCGGTGTCATGCGAGCCGGTCACCGTCGCCTGACCCTGCATGCCGTAGCGGTGGATGAAGTTGGCAGACAGCTCCGTGCCATAGATGAGGTTGCCGATGCCAAGCACGACCCCGAGCGGGATCGGAATCAGCGTGCGAAACCGCGCCTGGCCATCCGCGCGCGGGCGGAACGGTGGCACGATCTGCGCGCCCAGGCCTAAGAAGATGCAGGCGAACAAGACGAGAAAGCGCCACTGCGCCAGGTCGTAGAGAACGTGGAGGAACGTGTCGGTCAGCATATCAGGCTCAATCGAAGGAAAGCCTCTCTATGCCTGATCGACACGGCGATTTGACGACGGACAGCTATCGGCTCCGCTCAGGCCCGTCCGACCGCGCGCCGCACCGCCAGCGCGACACCGACCCAGTCGATGTCCTCGCCTTCGATCGCAATCGCAGCGCGTGGCACCGCCGAGACAGGTGCGGGCGCTCGTAAACTTTTCTTGAAATGTGAAATCGCCCACAGCCGCGCGAGCCGGCTGCGACGACCTATGCGCATATTGACCCGATTGCGGAGCCTATCCGATGGCACAGGCGTCATTTTCATTGAGGGCCGTCACTTCGGCCCGAACCGCTTCCCAAGCCACTCCGAAACATCCAGGCTTTTTCAAATTTCTATCGGCAATGTTGCACCACTCGCGGCGGCTGCAGGCCGAACGCATTCTGAGACAACACGCGCATCTGTTTGAGAGGTCCGGTGAAGAGCTTGATCTGACGAAGTTGAGGGATCGTTGATAATGCCAACCCGTGTGAGAGCGGAGCGCAAGGCTTCCATTCAGCTCCCGACCTTGAGTGAGAATATGCTGCTGGTCATGATTGTGGTCGGCTTTTGCGTCCTCCACATCCTGACCGCTGTTTACCTGATGCCGCGATCAGCGTCGGCGGATACGACGCCACCATCTGAAACCGCCGGGCCGATGTTCGACTAGCGGGTCACGCGCGCATTCCGGGACATTCCGGCCTTCCTTGTCGGCGCGAAGTCGGCGTCCAACGCCGACTTCGTCGCCTTGCGCCCCGGAATGGTCCTGCAGAGGGCGACTGCGTCAATGACGCAGTCAGACGAACCCGTCCACGGTCTGCAACCTCGCGAATGACCGCGCTACTTGCTCTTCTGCAGCTTGGTCACCGTGTAGCCCGAGGCCTCTTGCGCGGCCTCGAACGTCACCTTGTCACCGACCTTCACCGTCTTGAGCACAGCAGGGTCCCTGACGTGGTAGACCATCGTCATCGGCTCGTCCATGCCGAGGCTCTTGGCCGGGCCGTGCTTCAGGGTGATCTTGCCTGCGGCTTCGTCGATCTTCTTCACCTCGCCGCTGATGTCGGCGTCCCCGGCCAGTGCCGTAGTCAGCGTGAGCGCCGAGGTCAGGGCCGCCGCGGCGGCAATCCGGAAAAATCGCGTCATGTCGTGGTCTCCTGCTTGGTTAAGTTTGTGCGTCACTTGACGGTGACGTGGCCGGTCATGCCGTAGTCGCGATGGTCGGGAATCAGGCAGGAATATTCGAATGTTCCGGCCTTGGTGAACTTCCACACGATCTCGGCGGTCTTGTTCGGCGCGAGCCGGACGCCGTTCGGCTCGTCATGCTCCATGTTCGGAAACTTCTTCATCACCGCCGCATGCTTCAGGTTCTCCTCGGTGGTGGCGAGCAGGAATTCGTGATCCTCCTTGCCGGTGTTGCGAAGCACGAAGCGGATCTGCTCGCCGCGCTTCACTTCGATGCGTGCCGGGGTGAATTCCATCTCGCTCAACAGCACCTCGATGGTGCGCGCCGGCTGCTTGGGATCACCGGGCTCGCCGGCGGAATAGCCGTGCGCGCCATGGTGCTCATGGCCAAGCGCCGGCGCCGTGGCGATCAGGGCGGCGGTCAGCGCGCCGATCGCGATCGAAATTTTCATACTGCATCTCCTGTTGGTTGGGTGTTGATCGGGTCCGACGGACGTCACCGTTGCTTCCCGGTTTGCTTCGCGGCTGGCGGCTGCTGCCGCGGAGGTTCTGCGGTGGGGGTCTCGACCTCATGGGCCACCGTGCCCGGCGGAAACTGATAGGGGCCGGGATCGCGGTGGTCGTCGCGTGCGAGGTCGTCGCGCACCTTCAGCACCGTGAACATGCCGCCCATCTCGATTGCGCCGAACTGACCATCACCGGTCATCATCGGCAGCGTGTTGTCGGGCGCGGGCATCTCCATGTTGCCCATCGCCATGCCGGTTGCGCCCATCACCATCGCATCCGGCGCGAGCTTGCCGACGGCGCGGGCGAGCTCCTTGCGCGACACGCCGATCAGGTTGCGCATGTCGTGGCCCATCGCGTTCATGGTGTGATGTGATTTGTGGCAGTGGAATGCCCAGTCGCCGGGATTGTCGGCGACGAAGTCGAACGCCCGGATGGCGCCGACCGGCACGTCCGTCGTCGTCTCCGGAAGCTGCGCGGTTTCCGGAATCCAGCCGCCATCGGTGCCGGTCACCTGGAAACTGTGGCCATGCAGATGGATCGGATGGTTGGTCATGGTGAGATTGCCGATCCGCACGCGCACTTTGTCGCCGAGCCGCACCGGCATGGGATCGATGCCCGGAAAGACGCGCGCGTTCCAGGTCCACATGTTGAAGTCGGTCATCTCGTTGACCTGCGGCAGGAAGCTGCCGGGATCGATCCTGTAGGTCGACATCACGAAGACGAAGTCGCGATCGACGGGACGAAAGCCACGGTCACGCGGATGCACGACGATCATGCCCATCATGCCCATTGCCATCTGCACCATCTCGTCGGAATGCGGGTGGTACATGAAGGTCCCGCTTTTCTTCATCTCGAACTCATAGACGAAGGTCTTGCCCGGCTTGATGTGCGGCTGCGTCAGTCCGCCGACGCCGTCCATGCCGCAGGGCAGGATGACGCCGTGCCAGTGCACGCTGGTGTATTCGGGCAATTTATTGGTGACGAAGATGCGAACCTTGTCGCCCTCGACCGCTTCGATGGTCGGTCCGGGGGACTGCCCGTTATAGCCCCAGAGATGGGCGATCATGCCGGGCGCGAACTCGCGCTCAACGGGCTCGGCAACCAGATGGAATTCCTTCCAGTCGCCGTTCATGCGCCAGGGCAGCGTCCAGCCGTTCAGGGTCACGACCGGCTGATAGTCCGGGCCCGTGGTCGGATGCAGCGGCGGCTGCGTCGCCGCGCGCTCCATGGTCGGGGCTTCGGGAATCGCGGCCGCCTGCACCCGGCCGGAGACCGCGCTGGCGCCGACCAGCGCCGCGGTGCTCAGAAGTGTCCTGCGTGAGAACATTCGAATGTCTCCCTTTGTCAGTCGCTGCTCGGATCGCGTGCGCTCGCGGTCAGCTGCGGTGTGTTCTCGGATGCGCCGCTGCTGCCGCCATTGATGGCGGCGGAGAGCTCGGCCTGCGCCAGAAAGAAGTTGCTCATGGCGTCGATCGCAGCACGGCGAGAGGCGATCCGCTGGCGTGCCTCAACAAGCAGTGCGAAGACGTCGACCTGCATGCTGGAATAGCGCAGCTGCATCTCGTCGCTGATGATCTGCCGTAGTGGCAGCACTTCGCGCTGGTAGTGGCGCGCGATGTCGTAGGTCGAGCGGTAGCTGCGATAGGCGTCGCGGGCCTCCGAGCGGATGTTGACGGCCTTCTCGGTCAGGCGATTGAACGCGAGATTGTAGCTTTCGACCGCCTGCCGCATCCGGACCTCGCCGCCGTCGAAAATCGGAATCTGGAACTGCACGTCGACGCCGCGCTCGCTGAACTTGCGTCCGTCGGGGTCGCGGGTGGTGCGATCGATGCCGGCGAGGTCGAGCAGGTTCACGAAGCGCGTCGCCTCGGTGAGGCTGAGCGATTTCGCCAAGGCTGCGAGCTCGATGCGCGCGATCTGCAGGTCGATCCGGTGGCCGACGGCGTCGGCCTCGACCAACGGCTCGGTCAGCGGCTGCCGCGGCAGCTCGGGCAGGCGCTCAGGCAGGCGGAAGGCGAGGTCGTCGCCCCACAGACCCATGAGGCGCGTCAGCCGCTCGCGCGCGCTTGCAGCCGCCTGGCGGGCGGAGGCGAGCTCGGCCGTGGTCTCGGCGTAGAACACCTGCTCGCGGGCCTGATCGAGCCGGTTGAGCGCGCCGGTCTCGCCGAGCTTGCGCGCGAGCTGCGCGGTGGCCTCCGCGGCGGATTGCGCCTCGGTGAGCAGAGCGACGAGCTCGCTCGCGGCCACCGTGCGGACATAGGCGCGGCGCACATCGGTCGCGAGCCGCAACGTCGCCAGTGCCGCCTTGAGCTGCGCCTGATGGAAACGGTCGCGCGCGATCTCCGAGCGGGCGGGCAGGGTCGCAAGGGCCAGGATGTCACCCGCGACCTGGCGCTCGGCTTCGAACGCGCCGTCGCCGGAGATGTGGGAGAGCGAGAAGGTCGGGTTCGGCGGCAGGCTGTCCTGAACCAGATCGGCCTCGCTCAGCGCCAGCTCGTCATAGGCGGCCTGCAGGCCCTTGTTGTTGAGCAGCGCAAGCTGCACCGCCGCGTCCGCGTTGAGCGGACGCGCCAATAGGCGCCGGCTCGCGGCGCGCACGCGATCGCCATCCTCGGCCGCGCGCACAGCCGTCGCCTCTTTATTGATCGTGCGTTTCGTGACGTCGCCGACCACGCTCATGCCGCCGTCCGGCGAGAGCGAGGCACATCCGCCAAGCGCCAACGCCGCGGCGAGCGCCGTCGCTGGCGCCAGCCTGAAGATCCCGGTCATCGTTGGCGCTCCTAGCGATCGGATTCGGAGCGCGGCGCGACGGCGTCGTTGCGCTCGCGCCAGGACGTGGGCGCTGCCGGACGCAGGCTGCTATAGGGCGCGGTGATCGCGCGATACTGCACCGGCGCCACCCTGGCCGTAGCGTCAGCCGGATCGGCACCGCCGAGCGTCATTGCAGTTGGCATGCATCCGGCGGTGCCGATCGCCGCAGCGACGAGCGTCAGCATGGAGAGCGGAAGTGGCAGGCGGCCACGCGCCGCATACGCGGCAGCGCGCGTCGCCTTTGATGGCGATGACATGATTGGTCCTTTGATCTGTCGATGAACCGGCGCGGCCATCAGGCCGCACGCCGTGGCGTTCGTTCAGACCAGGACGATCGGTGGACGATAGAGCAGCGGCGGCGCGCGGCCGACCAGGCTCTGGTCGCCTTGCGTGACGCGCTCAGCAGTGGGGCGCAGCGGTGCGCTCAGGCCCGGCAGATCGGCAGCGATCCCGACCACGCACAGCGTCGCGCAGCAAGGGCCTGGCATCTTGCCGCCATCATGATGGTCGGCGGGCAGGGGCTGATCGGCCCGATCATGCGCATACCTGCCGTCATGATGGTGGAGCGCATGGTCGGCATCGAGATGCCCCATCACCTCGTGGCTCATCACGTCGTGAGCAGCCATCGCGTGATGGACCGCGACCGGAACCACATCGAAGCAGGGCTCTTCCACGTTGCCCAGCGCCATCGCGAAGCTCGGGCTGACCACGCAGAAGAGATAGGCCAGGACGACCAGGCGTCCCGCCAAAAACCTCATCCGCCGTGTCATTGCGAGCGACATCGCTTTCCAGACAATTCCCTGCCTTGCCGAGCCGAATCTAGCGGCAAAGCCGGGCGCCGCCAAGGGCCTGCGCCCGGCGGCGCTACTTATGCGGAGCTTCTGTTGCAGCAATGTGGCTTGAACATGAACGCCTCCGACGCGCTGTGTAGCCAGGCCGATGTGGCTGCCGCATGCGCAGCAGTTGTTGCCTTAAGCGCGCGTCGGTTGAGGTCGTCAAATCTTCGCGGGACATCGGAGCGATCCTACAGCCGACCGATCAGCTGTTTCGCAGCTTTCAGCCCGACCTCGTCGCGCTTGTAGAACGTCCAGCCCTTGGCGCGCTTGGCCTTGACCAGCCCCGCTGTCGTCAGCACCCGCATATGCTCGCTCAGGGTCGGGGCCGAAATGCCGAGCTTCTCGGCGATCGAGATGCCGCACACGCCGTCTCGGACCAGATCGCCATCGGCCTGCGGCGGAAAATGTCGGCGCGGCTCGCGCAGCCAGGCGAGGATCTGCAGCCGCTTGCCATTGGCCAGCGCACGGAACGTCACGTCAGGAGCCATTTTGTGACTTTGCCAAATGGCTAATTCATGTCAAGAGAGGCGGAAGGCAATTTGAGGAGGTGCGGCATGGCGGATGTCGCGAAAGCGGTGGATCGGCAGGGTATCGCGACGACTTATGAGCTGATCCGGCCGCATATCCGTCAGACCCCGCTGATCACGGTTGCCGGCGAGGACTTCGGCCTGCCGACATCGTCGCTGCGGCTGAAGCTCGAATTCATGCAGCATGCAGGCTCGTTCAAGCCGCGCGGCGCCTTCGCCAATCTGCTGACGCGCGATGTCCCCGCAGCCGGAGTGGTCGCGGCCTCCGGCGGCAATCATGGTGTCGCGGTGGCGTTTGCGGCCAACCGTCTGGGCAAGAAGGCCGCGATCTTCGTGCCGACCATCGCGTCGCGCTCGAAGATCGAGATGATCACGCGCCATGGCGCCGAGATCCATGTCGGCGGCGATCGTTATGCCGATGCGCTGGCGGCGAGCGAGAGGCATGTTGCGGCCAGCGGCGCGGTTGCGATCCACGCCTTCGATCAAGCCGAGACCATGCTGGGGCAGGGCTCGGTCGGGCTCGAGATCGAGCGCGACGCTCCCGAGATCGACACGCTGCTGGTCGCCGTCGGCGGCGGCGGGCTGATCGGAGGCATCGCGGCCTGGTATGAGGGACGCATCAAGATCGTCGCAGTCGAGTCCGACGGCGCGCCGACCTTGCGCGACGCGCTGGCGGCAGGCCGTCCGGTCGATGCGCCCGCGGGCGGCATTGCGGCCGACAGTCTGGCGCCGAGACGGATCGGTGAGCGGGTGTTTCCGCTCGCCCGCGAATTTGTCGCCCCCGATGTCGTGCTGGTGCGTGACAAGGATATCCGCGCCGCGCAGCGTGTCTTGTGGGCGAACTTGCGGGTTGTCACCGAACCCGGCGGCGCAGCCGCCTTCGCCGCGCTGTTGTCAGGCGCTTATCGCCCCGAACGTTCCGAGCGCGTCGCGGTGCTGCTCTGTGGCGCCAACACCACGGCGGTGAATTTCGACGAGTGAGCTTGCCCCGCACCGTCGCCAGATCAAGCGCGTGTTGCAGTGCTTCTGCATGCTCACCTTGCACTGCTGGCGATTGACCGCAAATCCATTGATGACGAAGTTCTTCGCCGTGCACGTCCATCTGAATCACCATCAGGAAACGCCCAGCTTCACCCCTGATTCGCGTCAGGCATGGGTCAGGCTCGGCCTTGCGCTGCTGATCGCCTCGATCGGCGGCGCCGGCATGTGGTCGGTCGTGGTCGTGCTGCCGGCCGTGCAGGCCGAATATGCGGCGAGCCGTGCCGCGGTGTCGCTGGCCTACACGCTCACCATGTTCGGCTTCGGCCTCGGCGGCGTGATCATCGGCCGCATCACCGATCGTTTCGGCATCGTGACGGCCATGGCTCTGAGCATTGCCTGCACCGGCATGTCCTACGTGCTCGTGGGTCTCTCCACGACACTCTGGCAGTTCCAGGCGGTCTATTTCCTGATTGGGCTCGGCGCGTCAGCGACCTTCGCGCCGCTGATGGCGGAAGCCTCGCACTGGTTCGACCGCTATCGCGGGCTTGCCGTCACCATCGTCGCCGCCGGAAATTATGTCGCGGGCACAGTGTGGCCGCCGATCGTGAATTACGGGACCCAGAGTGTGGGATGGCGCACCACGCACATCGCCATCGGCCTGTTCTGCGCGGCATCGATGACACTGCTCTTGGCGGTGTTGCGGGCGCGGATGAACGGCGTCGCCGCGCAAAGCCATGCGCGGGCGGCGCCGCCGCGGCTCGATCTCGGCATCTCGACCAATGCGCTGACGGTGCTGCTCTGCATCGCCGGCGTTGCCTGCTGCGTGGCGATGGCGATGCCGCAGGTCCATATCGTCGCCTATTGCGGCGATCTCGGCTATGGCGTCGCTGCCGGCGCCGAGATGCTGTCCCTGATGATGGGGTTCGGCATCGTCAGCCGCATCGGCTCCGGTTTCCTTGCCGATCGCATCGGCGGGTTGCGCACCTTGCTGGTCGGTTCGCTGGCGCAGGGCTTTGCGCTCAGCTTCTATCTGTTCTTCGACGGCTTGAGCTCGCTCTACGTGATCTCCGCGATGTTCGGCCTGTTCCAGGGCGGCATCGTGCCGAGCTATGCGATCATCATCCGCGAGACCATGCCGGCGCAGGAGGCCGCGACCCGGATCGGCATCGTCGTCTTCGCGACCGTGGTCGGCATGTCGTTCGGCGGCTGGATCTCGGGCGTGATCTTCGACGCGACCGGCTCCTATGCCGCCGCCTTCATCAATGGCGTCGCCTGGAACGGCCTCAATCTGGCGATTGTGCTGACGCTGTTGATGCTGGCGCGGCGTCAGCGGGCGGCGATGGCGTGACCCGGCGGACAAAGCTGGATTGCTTCGGGCGCGTCGTAATGACGATACCAGCCCTACGCCTCAGCCACCGCATCGCCCCAGGCATGGAAGATCTCGGTGGCGCCGCTGTTGGTGTCGCCATCGCGCAGCACGAGGCTCGGGCAGGCGAATTTGAGCGGCAGCGTCTGCACCGGCGCCTGTTCGACGTCGAACCTGGATTTCAGCGCCGATAATGCATCCGCTGACAGTCGCGTATCCGCGCCGACGATGTCGCCCTCGCTGGCATCAATGCGCGGCTGGTGGATCGCACGATTCAGATCCATGCCGAAATCCATCACGAAGGACAGCATCTGCGTCACCGCGGGAAGGATGCGGCGGCCGCCGGAGGCGCCCAGCGCAAGCCGCCTTCCGTCGGGGGCTTCGGCCACTACCGGCGTGTAGTTGGTCAGGCAGCGCTTGCCGGGTTCAAGCGAGTTGGTCGTGCCCGGGGCCGGGTCGAACCACATGATGCCGTTGTTCATCATGATGCCGCTCTGCGAGGTTTGGAATTTCGAGCCGAAGGTCGAGAGCAGGGTCTGCGTCACCGAGGCCATGTTGCCGTCGCGATCGACCACCGAATAATGCGTGGTGCAGGTCGGCGCGAGATATTCGGCGCCGAGCGCGCGACGTCCGTCGGCATCGCCCATGCCATTGAGCCGCTCCCGATAGGCGGCCTGCAAGGCCTCCACGTAAGCGAGGTAAGTGGCAGGATCGGGTGCGCCGCGCGAGGGCTGCAGGTTCGCTTGCAGAAGCCGCAGCGTCTGCGCGAGCGTGGGGCCTGCGGTGAGTTCGGGTGTCGCGAACACCGTGCCGCCGCGATAGGGGATTTTCAGCGGCTCGCGGAGATGCGCCTTGAAGTTTGCGAGATCTTCGACCGAGAGCCCGCCGCCGGCGGCCTCGATGTCGCGCGCGATCGAGCGGGCCAGGTCGCCCTGGTAGAAATCGCGGGCGCCGGCGGCGGCGAGGTGCGCCAGTGTCGCCTTCAGTTCCTGCTGTGACAGCCGCACCACCGATTTGACGCCCCATTGCGGGTTCGGCGGCAGGCCGTCCTTCAAATAGGTCGTGGCGCTGGCCGCGTAGCGGCGCAGATCGGCGGCGGCACTCGAGATCATCACCGTGGTCCACCAGTCGACCAACAGGCCCTCGCCGGCGAGCGTCACGCTCGGTGCGACCAGCTCCTGCCACGACAGCTTGGCGTAGCGCTGGTGCGCCGCCTCCATGCCGGCGACCACGCCGGGCACCGCGATCGCGCCGGGGCCGTGCAGATTGCGGTCGTCCTTGACCCGCGCCCAGGGAAAAATGTCGGCAGCGACCGTGCCGTCGCCTACAAGCGGATAATCCGCCACGCGCAGGCTGTCCGGCGCGCGCATGCCGTAGTCGATCACCTCGACACGATTCTCTTTGGCGCGGTACAGCACCATAGCGCCGCCGCCGCCGATGCCGCTCATCCAGGGCTCGAGCACGCCGAGCGCAAAGCCGGTCGCCACCACCGCATCGACGCAGTCGCCACCGGCCGCCAGCACATCAGCACCGATCTCTGCCGCATGTCGCGACTGCGCAGCGACAATGCCGCCCTTCGAGCTGACCGCGGGCTTTCTGATCTCTTGGCGGCGGGAGAACTGGTTCGGCATGGAGACTTCCTCACGACATCATTGTCGTGAGCGAATTGACATCGCGCCACGGCGCGAGGCAATCGGCGAAAGGGTCTGGCACCTGCGACCTCAGCGAATGGTCGACACCTCCCTCGGTTACCGTATATTTACCAGTCGCTGCTATGGTCGTTTGCAGACCAGATCGATCTCGATCAGCGCGTCATAAGCGAGACCGGTGACCCCGACGCAGGTGCGGGCAGGCAAGCGGTCCGCGGGGAAGAACGAGCGGTAGGTTTCATTCATTGCCGCGTAATCCTGCTTGAAGCGCGTCAGGTAAATCCGAGCCATCACAATATGTTCGAGGCCGAGGTTGAGACCTTGGAGGATGTACTTCAAGTTCTGCATCACTGTCTTCGTCTGATCGATGATGCCCTCCGGCAGCACGCCCGGCGCCTCCGGTGAGTCCGGCATCTGTCCGGTGACGAAGACGAAGCCGTCCGTCTCCACCGCATGGCTGAACGGGGCAACGGGCCTGGTCGCGCCCGCGATCATGTGGAACTGCATGGTGTGGATCCTTCTTGCCTGAATGAATGTGTGGGGTGGGCAAAGCGGCGCCGTCAGGCGGTGCGTGCCCACCATGCTGCGGGGCACTGATCAGCGGTGGGCACGCTTCGCTTTGCCCACCCTACGACCAGCCTGAAATCAGCTGACATCCTCGAACAGCCGTTTGCTCAGGATCGCGTGCACGCCCCAATTGCCGTCGACCACTTGCGTGACGCCGAAATCGACCGCGGCCGACATCAGCGCGACCGCCTCGTCCTCGCTGAGCCCTTTGACGTGCATCAGGAACCGGCGCATTTTGCGGAAGGCATCCTTCATCGCGAGGTCGAGCGAGGACGTGGCATAGACCTCGCTCTGGCCCTGCGCGCCGAACTCGGCGAGATAGTTCGGGTGGCTGAAGCCGGTCAGCACCCAGTCGGTCGCCGTCTCGATCAGCGGATAGGTGAGGTCGGCAAACGGCTTGCCAGCGAGCTGCCCCTTCTTGTGCAGGATCACCTGGAACGTGCCCGTCATCGAGCATTCGATCGCGGTGCCGGAGAGTTCGCCGTCGCCTTGGGTCGCATGGGGATCGCCGACCGAGAGCAGCGCGCCGGGCACCGCGACCGGCAGATAGACCGTCGATCCCTTGCCGAGCCGCCAATTGTCGAGATTGCCGCCGAAATAAGAGGGCGGGATCGAGTCGACGAAATCGAGTTCGCGCGGCGCCACCGCGATCACCCCGAAATGCGGCCGCAGCGGAACCCGGACGTGATCGAGCACGCCGTGGCGGCGCTTGACGCTGCCGGGCGCAACGGGGACGCCGGGGTAGTCGTAGGTCGCGTGCACCACGCCGAACGGATCGGTCTGCGGTTCCCAGCGGTAGGAATAGAGCGCGCGGGCATGGGGCTCGGCCTCGTCGGCGAAGATCTCGTAGATCGTCACGGCCTCGCGCGGATTGGGGCCGGCCAGCAGCTCACTGTAGTGATAGCCCCACCACGCGGCGACGCTGGAGCCGAACACGCGGCCGGCATAGTCGGCGCTGCGGCTCGGCCGCGGCACGATGTCGAGGATGCGCACCTCCAGTACGTCGCCCGGCTGCGCATCCTTGACCGCGACCGGGCCGGTGCAGATATGCACGCCAAAACCTTCGCCGGCCCCGCGCCCGAACACGCTGGCATCCATCGGGCCGGCGCCGCGCCGGTCGACGTTCTTTTTGGTGCTGGTCCAGCCGAACACGCTCTCCGCGCCGGCATCGCCTGAGATCATGCGCGCGGGATCGTCGGAGGCGTGCTGCGTCAAGGTTTCGATCGTGATGGTGTCGCCGGATGCGATCTCGCACTGCGGAGGCAGCGAACGGCTGAAATAGCCCCAATGCACGCGGTCGGCTGACACGGCGAGATGGTGCCGCTGCTGCGCCGCGGCCAGATCGTTGGCCTGCGCCGGCAGCATGGTCTGGCCTTTCGCGGGCGCGACCTGATGCGCGCGCAATTGCGCCAGGGCCTGATGCGGCCAGCCGCGCTGGCCGCGCGGTGCGGCGGCCGCGCTGGTCCGCCCGGCCTGCTGCTGCCGGAACTCGCGCGGCGACAGGCCGAAACGCTGGCGGAAGCTGCGGCTGAAATGCGCGGAATCGGCAAAGCCGCAGCGGTAGGCGATCTCCGAGATCGAGTGGTGCGCTTCGGTCGGGTTGGACAGATCGGCGAGTGCACGCTGCAGCCGGCGCTCGCGCACATAATGACTGAAATTGTCGCCGGCACCTTCGAACAGTTTCTGCAGGTAGCGCTCGGAAATGCCTTCCGCCTGCGCGATCCGCGCGGGTGTCAGCTCGGCGTCGTCGAGCCGGCGTTCGATGGTCTGACAGATGCGGTGCAGGGTGGCGGCCTGGGTCGCGCTGTTGCAGGCATCCTTGACGGACGCCGCCTGCTGGTGCGCCAGCGTGAGCAACAGGTCGACAAGGCTTTGCGCGACCGTGCTCCATTCGGCATCGGTCAGGCTTTCAAGCGATCGCGCGGTGGCCGCCAGCGTGCCGCAGAAGATTTCGGCGAGACCGTTCGGTGGGATGACATGAGGCTTGGTGAACTCGAGCTTGCCGATCATGCGGCCGTGCAGCGCATCCGATGTCACCGACAATGCGATCGCGCGCAGGTCACGCTGGAAGCCGATGCTGCAATCCCCGCCGCGGGGCAGCAGCAGCAAATGCCCGGCCGGCACGATGCGATGGCCCTCGGTGCTCTTCAGCACGGCGCCATCCTCAGTCACGAGCAGCGCGATCGGCAGATCCTCATGGTTGTGAGGCAGCGGCGCCACGACTTGCGCACCTGCCGCCAGCCGTGACAGCGCGAGGCCCGGCGCGTTGCGGTGCGAGGCGGTCGCATGCCCGTCATAGAAAGATGACTTGGCCGCCGGCTGCAGCCCGGCCGCGTTCAGGACATCGCGCCACGCTTCAGGGCGCTCGTCCTGCGCATAGGATTCGCTGGTGAAGGGGCGAAAACTCATGACACGACCCGGGTTGCGGAATGCGAAGCAACCCCCGTGCCAGACGAGTTCGACTGTTCGCCGCCACGGCGGCGTCATGATGACGCTCATATCCCCCGCCGCTGGTCCAAAAGAGCCTTCAGCCCGGTGCACTACTCACATCGGAACACGCTCTTGCGGATGGTGCCGTGCACGCCCCAATTGGCGTCGACCACCTGGGTGACGCCAAAATCGGCACCGACCGACATCAGTGAGATCGCCTCGTCCTCGCTCAAACGATGGACCGTCATCAGGAAGCGCCGGAGCTTGCGGAACGCATCGCGCATGGCGCGATCAAGGCTCGAATGGTTGGCGATCTCGGTTTGCGCACTGGCGCCGAGCTCGGCGAGGTAGTTGGGATAGGTAAAACCGTACACCGACCACGCCTGAGCAGTTTCCAGCAGGGGATGGGTGAGGCCTTCGAGAGGCGTGCCGCCGAGATCGTTGTTCTTGTGGAGGATGAACTCGAAGTCGCCGGTCAGTGACGTCTCGATCGCGGTGCCGCCGAGCTCGCTGTCGCCCTGCGCCGCATGCGGATCGCCCACGGAGAAATAGGCGCCGGGCACGGCGACCGGATAATACATCCGCGCGCCCTTGCCGATCCGCCAGTCGTCGATGTTGCCGCCGCTATAGCCTGGCGGAATCGAGGAGACGAAATCGGCTTCCGATGGCGCCAGCCCCATGGTGCCGAAATGCAGCCGCGCCGGCACCCTGATGTCGGGCAGGATGTTCTCGCGCTTGGTGATGGTGGCGTGATCGACGCGCACGCCGGGATAGTCGATGGTCGCGTGCACGATGCCGTCGGGGTCGGTCTGCGGCGTCCAGACGTAATTGTAGACCGCCTTGGCATAAGGCTCGCCCGCTGTGTCGAGCTCGAAGATGGTGATGACCTCGCGCGGCTTCGGCTCCTCGATCAGGTCGTGATAGTGGAAGCCCCAATTGGCGGCGACATTGGAGCCGAAGCATTTGCCGGCATGGCAGCCGCACTGGCTCGGTCGCGGCCTGATGTCCAGGATGCGGACCTCCAGCACGTCGCCGGGCTCGGCGCCTTCGATCGCGACAGGACCGGTAAGCAGATGCACGCCGAGACCTTCGCCGGAGCCGCGGACGAACGGGCCTTGGGTCGGACCCGCGCCGCGGCGCGCCACCGCCTTGTGCTCGCGGGTCCAGGCGAACACGCTCTCGGCGCCGGGATCGTCCTTGATCATGCGCTCATAGTCGTCATTGGCGTGATGGGTGAGCGTCTCGATGGTGGCGCGATCGCCGGAGCGCAAGGTCAGCGCCGGGGCGACCACTTTGCTGAAATAGCCCCAGTGAACGGTTTTCGGTGACACCGGCAACAGGTGATGTCTCATGCAAGGGCCTCTTTGCAGCTGGGACGCGAGATCATTGATGTTGATGTGAAGGATGAGTTCATGCCACGGCGTCCTTCTGCCGTTCGGCATCCATCACCGACAGAAAGCGCGCAGTCAGTGGATGGCGCGGATGGGACAGCACCTGGTGTGCCGGGCCTTGCTCCAGGATCACGCCGCCGTTGAGGAAGGCGACGCGGTCGGCGACCTCGTCGGCAAAGCGGATCTGATGCGTCGAGATGATCATGGTGAGCCCGTCGTCGATCGCGAGCCGCCGAATCACCTCCAGCACTTCGTTGACCAGTTCGGGGTCGAGCGCCGAGGTCGGCTCGTCCAGCAGCAGGACGCTCGGGTTCGGCGCAAGCGCGCGCGCGATCGCCACGCGCTGCTGCTGGCCGCCTGAGAGATGGCGCGGCAGCGCATCGGCGCGATGGCTGAGCCCGACACGTTCCAGCAATTCGCCGGCGCGGCGCTCGGCCTCGAAGCGGCCGAGGCCATGAACCCAGCGCAGGGGACCGGCGACGTTTTCCTTCGCGGTGAGATGAGCAAACAGGTTGAACTGCTGGAACACCATGCCGACGCCGACATTGGCACGCTCATTGGCAATGGCGCGCGGCGACAGCTTCCTGCCGTCGTCGCCGAAGCCGAGCCGGCGGCCGCCGACGCGGATCTCGCCGGCCTCCCAATGCTCCAGATGATTGATACAGCGGAGCAGGGTGCTCTTGCCCGAGCCGCTCGGACCCAGCAGCGCGACCACCTCGCCGATGCGCACCGTGAGATCGAGGCCATCGAGGACGGGATGGCCGTGATAGCTCTTGCGCAGATCCTTCACCTCGACCGCGATGTTGTTGCGGGCGATGGTGGCGGCGCGCCTGGCGCGATCCTCGCTGGTCAGCGCAAGCGGCGGCGTCTCCTTCAGCTCGGCCGGCTGAGGCCCCGCGGTCCTAGCGGCGGTCTGCTCGGCGAGCTTCAGCTTGGTCGCGAGATCGACGCGGCACCAAGGCAGATAATCCGCCAGCTGGCGCTTGCGGCTGGCGCGGTCGAGATCGAGCAGCCATTCCAGCGCGAGCTGGATCGCGCTGACCGCGCCGGTCAGCACCAGATAGATCAGGCCGGAGGCGAAGAAGATCGAGAAGAAGTCGAAGGTGGAGGAGGCGAGCTGGGTCGAGCGTAGTGTCAGCTCCTGCACTGCGATCACGGAGGCGAGCGAGGAGTTTTTCAGTGCGCTGACCGCTTCGTTGCCGAAGGCCGGGATCATGGTGCGGATCGCTTGCGGCGCAATGATCCGCCGCATCAACACGCCAGGTGTCATGCCGAGCGCTTGCCCGGCAAGCAGCTGGCCGCGATCGACGCCGAGCACGCCGGCGCGCAGCATCTCCGCGATGAAGGGCGCTTCGTTGCAGGCGAGCGCGAGGCCTGCGGCGAGCACCGCCGGCAGCTTGATGCCGATATGCGGCAGCGCGTCGTAGGCGAACACCATCTGCAGGATCAGCGGGGTGCCGCGGAAGATCACGGTGTAGCCGCGCGCCAGAGCCGAGAGCAGCCAGAAGCGGCTGAGCTGCATGCCCGCGAGAATCAGGCCGAGGACCAGGCCGCCGATCAACCCGAGCGCCGTGACCTGCAGGGTCAGCTCGATGCCCTGCAGCAGGTACGGCATGCTGAGATAGTGCAGGAACAGGGACATCGATCAGTTCGCGCGGTGAGATAGGGCTCGCCAGTTACGGCGACGGAAGTTCACCTCTCCCCGCTTGCGGGGAGAGGTCGACCGCACGAAGTGCGGGCGGGTGAGGGGGTACAGGTCTAACGACTTGCACCGATCGGGCGTCTGCCTCTCACCCCAACCCTCTCCCCGTAAGAACGGGGAGAGGGGGCGCACTGCATTCGTGGAGCGGTTCGCGGTCAATCAACGCCGCTTCCATCGATCGAAGCTCACTTTCTCAATCCGCGGTCAGGATGTCCGGCTCCTTGAAGTTGGCCGGATCGAGCTCCCACTTCTTCAAGAGCTCCTGGTGAATGCCGGCCTTCTGCACCTCGATCAGCGCCGCCAGCACCGCGTCGCGGAATTTCGGCTTGTCCTTCGGCACGGCGATGCCGACCGAATAGGGGATGGTCACCGCGATCGCCTTCTCGAGCTTGTCGGGATAGGCCTTGACGGCCTGGTCCACCGTGTTGACGTCGTTGATGTAGGTGTCGGCACGCCCCGCCAGGATCGCCTGGATGCAGTTGGCGTTGTTGTCATAGAGCTGCAAGGTCGGCTCCGGCTTGCCGGCTTCCTTGCATTTCGGCCCCATGTCCTGCACCAGCGGCACCTCGACGAAGCCGGTATTTTCGGCCGCAGCTGCGCCGCACAGCGTGAGGTCGATGCCGTGGATACCCTTCGGATTGCCCTTGGCCACCAGCACGCCATCGAACACCTTGGAATAGGTGATAAAATCGGCGGCCTTGGCGCGCTCCTTGGTGGCATAGATATCGGAGATCACGATGTCGGCCTGGCCGCTTGCGAGCGTGGTCAGCAATGCCGCGAACACCACCGGCTTGTAGGTCAGCGCGAAACCGAGGCAGTCGCCGATCGCCTCGCCGAGATCGATGTCGAAGCCGACATATTTGCTCGGGTCCTTGGGATCGATCGCCTCATAACCCGGCGTATGCGGGTTGATCGCATTCGTGAGCGTTTTGCCCTTCCAGTCCGGATATTTCTCTTGCAGCGCCGCGCAGCCCGCAGGCGTCGCGGCTTGCGCCTCGATCGGCGTCAACAGTCCCGCCGCGATCACGGCGCCGAGCGCGGCCAGCCCCGCGCGGCGCGCCTTGGTGAAAAGCCATTTCTGCATTTGCCAGCTCCTTCGAAACGGTCGTGGTCGCGTGGTCCGGCGACACTGTGGTGCGTCGCCGCGGCCCAGGCTCGAAGGAAGCTTACGGGTGCGTGCACGCGGAAGACTTGTCCACGGGCGCACAAAATGTTGCAAAGTGCCGGCGCAAGAATTGAGCAGGGCGTGCCCAAAAACTGTCCGCGATACCGAGCGGAGATCGGATGGAGGTTCGTGCTTGCGGTGAAGCCGCGCAACGATGCGCGTACTGATCGTTGTCGCGCGCGCCATGCTGTGATGCAAATGTGCACCGCGATAGTTCGAGCAGTGGGCTTGGCGCGCGCGTGGCGGCCGACTACGATGCCGCCGCTCAAGCTCGAGCATCTGGGGCTATCTCGTTGGTAAGGTGTCCATAATGATGTTCCGTTTAACGGAACAGCCGTCGGTTGGCCGCGTCCTGATGCGGACACTGATTGCACTCGCCTATCTCATCATCTTCGCGCCCGTGGTGATGATCGTGGTCACGAGCTTCTTCGCGCAGGAGCTGATCAGTTTCCCGCCGCCGGCGCTTTCCCTGGCATGGTACGCCAACGCATGGGCCAAGCCCGAATTCCTGCGCGGCCTGCTCACGAGCTTTCAGGTCGCCTTGCTCGCCGCCGCGATCGGGGTCCCGATCGGCACGGCAGCGGCGCTCGCGATCGTGCGCGGTGAATTTCCGGGACGCCAGGCCTTGAGTTCCTTCCTGCTCGCGCCGCTCGCCGTCCCCGGCGTGGTCGCCGGCTCCGGCCTCTATATGCTCTATGTGCTGGCCGAGGATTTCTTTGACCGCGATATCAAGGCGACCACCGAAGGGCTGGTGGCGGCGCACACGCTGCTCGCAATTCCCTGGACGGTGCGCCTGGTAGTCGCGAGCCTGCAAGGTCTCGACCGCAGAGCGGAAGAAGCGGCGGCAAACCTCGGCGCCAACCCCTTCACGGTGTTTCGCCGCATCACGCTGCCGATGATGCGGCCAGGCGTCGTGGCGGCCGCGATGTTCTCCTTCATCCAGAGTTTCGAGAATCTCGACCTCTCGATGCTGCTCGTCGGCCCCGGTCGGATCACACTCCCTGTCGCGATGCTGAACTATCTCGAATTCCGGATCGACCCGACGCTTGCCGCCGTAGCAACCGTCCAGATCACATTGGTTGGGCTGCTGATGGTGGTGACAGACCGCTTCGTCAAACTGTCCCGGGTCGTTTGATGTCTCGGTTGTCGCTTGAAAGACTCAGCAAGCGCTTCGGCACATCCGTTGCGGTCGATGAGCTGGATCTCACCATCCAGCAAGGTGAGCTGGTCGCGCTGCTTGGCCCCTCCGGCTGCGGCAAGACCACTACCTTGCGCATGGTCGCGGGCTTCCTGCCGCCGACCAGTGGGCGCGTCTTGTTCGATGCCGAGGATGTCACCCGGCAGCCGGCCTACAAGCGCGCGACCGGCATGGTGTTCCAGTCCTACGCGCTGTTTCCGCATATGACCGCGGCCGACAATGTCGGCTTTGGCCTGGAGATGCGCGGACTGAATGCGGCGGAACGCAAGGCGAGGATCGACGAGGCGCTCAAGCTCGTCCGCCTGTCGCATCTCGCCGACCGCTTGCCGCGCCAGCTCTCCGGCGGCCAGCAGCAGCGCGTGGCGCTGGCGCGGGCGCTGGTGATCAATCCGCGCATCTTCCTGCTCGACGAGCCCTTGTCCAATCTCGATGCCAAATTGCGCAGCGAGGTGCGGCTGGAGATCCGCGCGCTGCAGCAGCGCCTGGGTCTGACTACCCTGATGGTCACGCATGACCGCGAGGAAGCGCTGACCATGGCTGACCGCCTGGTCGTCATGGAGCGCGGTCGCGTGCGCCAGATCGGAACGCCGCAGCAGCTTTACGATACGCCGAAGGACGCCTTCGTCGCCGACTTCGTCGGGCGCTGCAACATCCTCTCGGGCCGCCGCGAGAGCGAAGCTCAATTTCGCACTGAAAGCGGGCTTGCGTTACCCGTCGACAGCGTCGCCGATGAATGCAAGGATGCCGATGCCTTTGCGCTGCGGCCGGAGCGGATCACGCTGCAGGCCGGCGGCACTGATGGTGTGCAGGGGCGGCTCAAGGCCGTCACCTATATGGGTCCACAGACCGAATACGTGGTCGCGGTCGGCGCAGAGACCCTGGTAGTGATCCGCCAGACGCCCAGCGCCGGCGAGCCGCTGGCGGCGCTGAGGCCCGAGGACACCGTGTCACTGCAATGGGACCGCAAGGCTCCGCGCCTTGTCCCGCAAACATCAGCATGAGTGAGAGGTCATCATGATTTCGCGACGCCATTTTCTCTCTGCCACCGCCGGCGCTGCGGCGCTGGCCTCCGCTCTCCCTGCGCGCGCGGAAACCGGCCAGATCGTGGTCGGCACCTGGGGTGGCGACTATGGGCAGTTGCTCAGCGACATCATCGACAAGCCGATCCTGATCCCGAAGGGCTACGAGATCGTGCAGGACATCGCCAACAACGATCCGCGCAAGACCAAGCTGCTCGCCGAGCGGCAGAGCCGGCGCGGCTCCATGGATGTGGCGCTGCTGTCTGACAGCGACATGTACATCGTGGCGCAGTCCGGCACCTTCGATCCGATCGATCCCAAGCAGATGACGCGGCTCGACAAGGTGTTTCCGGAGCTCAAGAGCGACATCGCCATTCCGCACATCTATTCAGCGCAAGTGATCCTGTACAATACCAACCAGGTGAAGACGCCGCCGCAATCCTTCGCCGATCTCTGGGACCCGAAATGGCGCGGCCGCGTCGGCCTCGCCGACATTCTCTATCCCAACAACACGCTGGCCGCGGCGCTGGCTGGCGGCGGCGGCCCGTCCAATCTCGACCCAGCCGAAAAGAAGCTGATGGAATGGCGCTCGCTCGACGTGAAGATCTATCCGTCGAACGAGGCGCTCGCGGCAGCGCTGAAGTCGGAAGAGGTGTGGCTGACTACGATGTGGCTGGCCCGCGGCTTCATGTGGAAGAAGGCCGGCATTCCGCTCGCCCATGTGGTGCCGAAGGAGGGCGCGCCGGCAATCGTGTTCCAGGGCTCGGTGCCTAAGAACGCCAGGAACAAGCCGGGCGCGTTCGCCTATCTCGATGCGATGCTGGATGCGAAGGCCCAGGTCGCCTTCGCCGACAAGATGGGATACGTGCCGACGGTGTCGGATGCGGTGCTGCCGGAGGACCTGGCCGCGCAGGTCAGCCTCAATGAGACCGAGCGTGCCCGGCTGGTGAAGCCGGACTATGCCTATGCCGCCGGCCGCTCGCAGCGGACGATGGATTTCTGGAACAAGGACTTCAAGGGCTAATGAGGCCGTGATGGCGCTGCTGGTCGTCCCCGCCTGCCTGCTGGTGCTCGCGCTGCTGGTTGGGCCGATGATCCTGATGTTCCGGATCTCGCTCAACCAGTTCAGCCCGACCCAGCTGATGGTGCAGGCCTTCACGCCCGACAATTATATCAAGGCGGCGACCGACCCGTACTATCAGCAGATCATCGTCTCGACGCTCGGCATCGCGCTGTTCTGCACGCTGCTGACGCTCGTGCTCGCCTTTCCGGCGGCCTATTGGCTCGGCCGCATCGAGAGCCGCTGGAAGAGCCTGGCCGTGATCTCGACCCTGTTTCCGCTGCTGGTCGGTAACGTGGTGCGCTCGGCGGGATGGATGGCGCTGTTCTCGCGCGGCGGCCTGATCAACGTGACGCTGCTGAAGCTCGGTATCATTTCGGAGCCGCTGGAGATCATGTACACGCCGAAGGCAGTGATCATCGGCATCATCGCCGTGGTGCTGCCCTACATGATCTTGACCATCGCCTCCGTGATCGAGAGCATTCCGCGCGATCTCGAAGATGCCGCTGCCAATCTCGGCGCCTCGGGCTTGCGCGTGTTCTGGCGGGTGATCCTGCCCTTGTCGGCGCCCGGCGTCGCGGCGGGCTCGATCCTGGTGTTCGTGCTGTGCATGAACACCTATGCAACGGCGGTGCTTCTCGGCGGCCCCAAATTCAAGATGATGGCGCCGGCGGTGTACGACCAGTTCGTGCGCGGCAACAACTGGCCCATGGGCGCCACGCTCGCCTTCATGCTGCTGGCGGTGACGATGGCCTTCACGGTGTTCGGCAGCGTGGCTTTCGCGCGGCGGTACAGGACGGCGTAAGTGAATAGAGTCACGATATCACGGCGCAATCGCTGCAACCTCACCCCGCTTGCGGGGAGAGGTCGGACGGCATCGAAGATGACATCCGGGTGAGGGGGTACAGGTCCGACCACTCGCACTTCTCGTGCGTCTGCCCCTCACCCCAACCCTCTCCCCGTAAGAACGGGGAGAGGGAGTAGACCGCCGACGAGGCTTGCTGATTGGAAGACAAGGAAACAAGAGCATGACTGAACAGGCCGACATCCTTCCGGGCGACGAGCTCGCGCATATCAGAAACAAGGGCACGCAGGCGATCGTGCCGGCGGCGACCTCGCGCGATCGCGGCACTGGACCGTTCAAGCGGCTGGCCCTGCGCAGCGCCACGGTCATCGACGGCACTGGCGCGCCGCCGATCGGTCCGGTCGACATCATCGTCGAGAACGGTCGCATCGTCAGCATCAAGAAGGTCGTCGGTTACGGCTACGGCGGCAAGCCGGGCGAGCCAGCCGATCACGAGATCGACTGTCGCGGCAAATGGGTGACCCCGGGCTTCGTCGACTGTCATGCCCACGCCGGCGTTGCCTATCACTCGGCGAACGGCTGGGTGCCGCCGGTCGACTATGTCTACAAGCTCTGGCTCGCCCACGGCGTCACCACGGTGCGCGAGATGGGCTCGATGAACGGCCTGTCCTGGATGATCGACCAGAAGAAGCGCTCCGAGGACAACAGCATCGCGGCGCCCCGGCTCTTGTCCTACGCGTATTTTCCGGCCGTGAACGACATGGTCAAGACCATCTACACGCCCGAGCAGGGCCGTAGCTGGCTGCGCGCTGTGAAGGAGCGCGGCGTCGACGGCATCAAGTTCTTCGGCGCGCCGCCGGCGATCATGGAGGCTGCGCTCGACGAGTGCAAGAAGCTCGGCCTGCGCGCCGGCTGCCATCACGCGCAGATGGCGGTGTCGCGCATGAACGCGCTGACCACCGCGCGCTGGGGGCTGACCAGCGCCGAGCACTATTACGGCCTGCCGGAGGCGCTGTTCGAGGATCGCGTGATCCAGAACTTCCCGCTCGACTACAACTACACCGACGAATATTTCCGCTTCTCGGTGTCAGGTCAGATGTTCCGGCAGGGCGCCGAGCCGGGCTCGGCGAAATGGAATGAGGTGCTGGAGCAGTTCCTCGAAATCGGCTTCACCTTCGTCCCGACCTTCTCGATCTACGATGCCAACCGCGATCTGATGCGGGCGCGTCAGGCCTATTGGCACAAGGACTATACCTGGAAATCGATGTGGGACTACTTCACCCCGCAGCGTGGTGGCCACGGCTCCTATTGGTATCGCTGGTCGACCCAGAACGAGATCGAGTGGAAGGAGAACTACCGGCTCTGGATGGCCTTCATCAACGAGTACAAGAATCGCGGCGGTCGCGTCTGCACTGGCTCGGATTCCGGTTTCATCTACCAGATCTTCGGCTTCGGCTATGTGCGCGAGCTGGAGCTGTTGCAGGAGGCCGGTTTCCATCCGCTCGAGGTGCTGCGCTCGGCGACCTCGCAAGGCGCGGCGCTGTGCGGACTCGAGAATGAGATCGGTACCATCGACATCGGCATGCGTGCCGATATGCTGGTGCACGATCATAACCCGCTGACCGATTTCAAGCTGCTCTACGGCACCGGCGCGATGCGCTTCAACGACACGACCAATGCCGTCGAATGGCATCGCGGCCTGAAATACACCATCAAGGACGGCATCGTCTACGATACCGAGGAGCTCCTGGCCGACGTGCGCGAGCTGGTCAAGGCGAGCTGGGAAAGCGACGTGCCGGAGAAATACGCTGTCAAGGACGCTGCCGCGCCATGACAGCTGCGCCGATCGACTTCTTCGTCCTGACCGGCTTTCTCGGCTCGGGCAAAACCTCGTTGCTGCGCGATTTCCTTGTCAGCGACGCGGCGAGCGATACGGCGGTGATCGTCAACGAGGTTGGCGAGATCGGGCTCGACGGCGTGATCCTGCGCGAGAGCGGCGACGACGTGCCGATGGCGATGCTTTCGAACGGCTGCGTCTGCTGCCAGATCGGCTCCGATCTGGCGTTTACGATCGATCGCCTGATCATGCCGCCGCGCCCGGCGGGCGCGGGTCCACTGCAGCGGATCATTCTGGAAACGTCGGGCCTGTCGATGCCCGGTCCGGTGCTACGCCAGCTCGCAACGCTCGCCGAGCACCGGATGCGTGTTGCCGTGGTCGGCACCTACGATCTCGCGCGCGGCACCGCGGTGGCCGCTTTCGAAGAGGCGGCGGCGCAATGGGCGGCGTCGCACCGCATCGTCGCGACCAAGGCCGATCTTGCACCGGACGCGGTGGCGGGTGCGACGGAAGCGATCGCCGGCATCAATCCGGTTGCCGAGGTGATCGCAACGGCCGATCGCACCGCAGCCGTGCGGACGGCGTTCGCGCCACTCGCGTCGGCGCCGCCATTGCGCGAACTGACGCCTCCGACCACATCTGCGCATCCGCGGCTCGCTCTTTGCCTCGTACGTCCAGTCGGTGAACTTGCCTATGCCGATCTCGCGGCTTGGCTGGACAATGTCGCCGGCGCGCTCGGCGAACGCCTGCTCCGCATCAAGGGGCTGGTGAGGGTTCACGAGGCACCCCGGCCGCTGCTGGTCGAAAGCGTCGGCACCATGTTCTCGCCGCCACGACAGCTTTCGGCCGACAATCCGCCGCCGCCGTTCGTCGTGGTGATCGCGCGCGACATCATGCGCGCCGAAGTGGAGCAGGTCGCGCCGTCAGGCCTGTTCAGCTTCTCCTGGCGCCAGCCGGAGTCCGCACCAGGCGCGGCCGAGATCAAAGCAGAATGGGTGAGCTGAGCGCATGACTGTGACTGACAACACGGCATCGGCCTGGCGCGTGCCGCCGGCCGACTATGTCGCGGCCCGGCCGCTCGACTATCTGATCACCCAGCCATCCTCTTGTTACGTGACCATGCGCGACGGCTGCCGCATCGCGGTCGATGCCTACGTGCCGCAGCCGAAGGACGGCACCGGCGCCGGCCGCTTTCCCACACTCGTGTTCTTCACGCCCTATTATCGCCGCTTCAAGCTGAGGCCTGGCGGCAGCGGCGAGATCAATCCCAACACCGGCAAGTTCCGTGACTACTTTGTGCCGCGCGGCTATGCAGTGGTTGTGGTCGACGTCCGCGGCACCGGCGCCAGCTTCGGGACCCGCGACAGCTTCCGTTCGCCCAGGGAGCGCGAGGATAGCCGGGAGATTGCCGACTGGATCGTCGCGCAACCCTGGTCGAATGGCGCCATCGGCGCCACGGGCATCTCCTATCTCGGCGCCGCCGCCGATTTTCTGGCCAGCACGGGCCATCCCGCCGTCAAGGCGATCGCGCCGTTGTTTTCGGTGTGGGATACGTATGCCGACAACTACTTCCCAGGCGGGATTCAGTTGAAATCGCTGACCAAGGTCTATGACGAGCTGATGGTCGGGCTCGACCATGATCGGCGCGATATCCTGCGGCAGTTCTCCTATTTCGCGAATCCGGATTTCGAAGGGCCGCAGCCGGTCGATGAGGACCCGGATGGCGCGCTGCTGAACACGGCGATCACGCAGCATCTCGGCAACTTCCGCCAGACCGACTTCATGGCCGAGTTCAGATTTCGCGAGGAGGGGCTGCCTTACGATCCCGCCTTCAGCTCGGCCTCGTTCAGTCCCTATTCGGTGGCCGATGGCATCAGGCCTGATGTGGCGATCCTGTCGGTGTCCGGCTGGTTCGATGGTGCCGGCTATGCCAACGGTGCCATCGTGCGGCATCTCACCATGCGAGACAATCCGAGGCATCTGCTGCTCGGCCCCTGGGATCACGGCGCACGCATCGACATCTCGCCGTGGCGGACATCGGTCGAGCCGAGTTTCGCGCTTCTCGGTGAGATCCTGCGCTTCTTCGATACCTATCTGCTCGGCTATGATACCGGGCTGATTGACGAGGCGCCGATCCATTACTACGCACTTCATGCCGAGCAATGGCGCGCCGGGCATCAATGGCCGCCGGTCGTGGCGCGGCGGCAATTCTACCTCGCCTCTGACGGCGAACTCACCCAGGCCGCGCCGCAAGCGGGCGAAGATCAGCATCACGTCGATTTCAGCCGCGGCACCGGTCACAACACCCGCTATGAGCGGATCGCGGGCATCGACAGCCGGCATTACTACGCCGATTGGCAGGGTCGTACGGCGTCGATGCTGAGCTACACCAGCGCGCCGTTGCCATCGGCGATGGAGCTGGCCGGCCATGGGCTTGCCGACCTCTGGCTTTGGTCCAGCGAGCCGGATCTTGCGCTGTTCGTGTACCTCAGCGAGGTCGAGGCCGACGGCACCGAGCGCTATGTCACCGAAGGCCTGCTGCGCGCCCTGCATCGCAAGGAGAGCACAGCGCCGGACCAGTATCGCACCACATGGCCGTTTCGCAGCTTTGCGCGCGCCGACGCCGCGCCGCTGATTCCGGGGCAGCTCGAGCGTATCCGCGTGCCGCTGTTGCCAGTGGCGTGGCAATTCGCAAGCGGCAGCCGCATCCGCGTCTCGATCGCCGGCCACGACGACGATCATTGCGGCCAGGTGCCGCATGGCCGTCCGCCCGTGATCACCACGATGCGCGGCGGCGAGCACGCCTCCGCAATCGAGCTGCCGCTGGTTGCAGTGTAGCTGACGAACTCGTGCGCCGTCGGCGAAGACGGTTTACCCTCTCCCCTTGTGGGAGAGGGTGCACCGTGCTTGTTGATGCAGCGTTCGGGCTGCTGTCGCGAATGGACGGACTATCCTGCCGGATAGCTCATCGCATAGGCATCCGTCAGCGCATCTTCCAACAGCCGGCCGGCGCTGTAGCTCGCGAGCGTGGCCGGCCGCGAAGTGCCCGCAACCAGCCGGCTGCACGGTTCCGGCGCGCCGAGCACGGTGCGGACCGGAATGCGCTCGGCATAGGTCGGCAGCGCATAGTCTTCCTCATCGTCGACGATGCCGCTGCTGCGGATCTTGGCCGAGGCCTTCTCGATCTCCATCGTGACGACGGCAGTTGCCTTGAGCTCCTGTGCGGTGGTCGGGCGCAGGGTCGCGGTGCGACCGGGGAAGAAGCGGTCGACCATCATGGTGAGCGCATGCGCCTTTTCGGCCTGATCCTCGATCAGCCTGGCATGGCCGAACGCCATCACGGCGCGGTAGTCCGCCGAGTGATGGAAGCCGCTGCGCGCCAGCACCAGGCTATCGAGCTGGGCAACGGTGAGACAGGCAGGCTCGCCTTCGGACAGGTTGCGCAGCATGCGGCTGGCGCTGGAGCCGTGCCAATACAGCGTCGTTCCTTCGCGCCAATACAGCGTCGGCGTGCAATAGGGCTGACCGTCGATCACATAGGCGACGTGGCCGAGCGCGGCGGAGTCGAGCAGGGCGTGCACGGTGGCATGGTCGTAGCGGCCGCGATCGTGCCGGCGCTTAACGCGGTTGGTCTCGTCGACGGGATAGCTGGCCTGTTCGGACATCGTCATTCTCCGGTTGGAGAACGCTTCCTGCCATGGCAAAGTGGTTGCTGCGAGCTCCAATTTGATGAGAAACCAAGCAACCACTTCCAGGCGCCGCCGCGACGACGTGCTGGCCCTGCCGATCCGGCTGGATCGCGCGATCCGCAACCAGGCGCTCCAGGTGCACGGTGCCTTGCGCGCCGCGATCGTCGACGGGCTGCTGACGCCGGGCCTGCGGCTGCCGTCGACGCGCGCCCTGGCCGAGCAACTCGGCGTCCGTCGCAACGCCATCGTCACGGCGTATGAGCAGTTGCTGTCCGACGGTCTGGTCGAAGCGCGACATGGTGCGGGGACCTATGTCGCCGCGCAACTGCCGGCGCCCGCGCCGGCGGCTCCTGTTGCCGAGCTCGCCGTCCAGACCACGCCGCACCGTCCGTTCGCGCTCGGCTTTACCCTTGTGGACACGCCGCTGCTGAAGCGGCTTGCTGCCGCGAGCCGGCGCCGCATTGCTCGGGCCTCGCGCGATGAGCTCGGCTATGGCGATCCGCGCGGCAGCGCTCATCTGCGCACGCAGATCGCGCATTATCTTGCGGCCAATCGCGGCATTCGCAGCGATCCGAGCTGCATCCTGATTGTCAGCGGCACGCAGCAAGGCCTGCGGCTATGCACGGAGGCGCTGCTGAAGCCGGGCGATCCCGTCTGGTTTGAAGACCCCGGCTACTATGCCTCGCGCAACACTCTGCGCGCATCCGGCATGACGCTGGTGCCCGTGCCAGTCGATGGCGAAGGCATTGTTGTGACGGCCGGTGAGAAGGCGATGCGCGCGGCCAAGGCCGCTTACGTGACGCCGTCGCACCAGTTCCCGACCGGGGTCGCGATGAGCATGGCGCGGCGCGTGGCACTGCTGAACTGGGCGCAAGCGGCTGATGCCGTCATCTTCGAGGACGATTACGACAGCGAGTATCGCTTTGCCGGCCCGCCGTTGACGGCGCTGGCCGGCATCGGCGGCGAGCGCGTGATCTATATCGGCACGTTCAGCAAGACGCTGTTCGCAGGTCTCAGGCTGGCTTATCTCGTGCTGCCGCCGAGGCTCGTGCCATCCGTGGTCGCGGCCCGCGCCTCGCATGATCGCTTTCCGCCGCGCTTCATGCAGGATGCGCTCGCCGACCTGATGGCGGATGGCGCGATTGCGGCCCATATGCGACGGATGCGTTTGCGTTACCGTCAGGCCCGCGATGCCGTCGCGGAGACGCTGCAGCGGTCTGCCAAGGACTGTCTGCACATCGCAGCCCCTGCGCAGGGCCTGCATCTGCTCGCGACACTGCCGCTGGACGCGCCGAAGGACGCGGCGCGGCTGATCCGCGAACGCGCCGGCATCGAGAGCCGGCTGTTGTCGGACGCGCGCATCGTGCCGCGCGGACCGGACGGATTCATCCTCGGCTATTCAGGCTTTCCGGCAACCGACCTGGTCGACGCTGCCAAGCGGCTCGGGCGCGCCGCGCGTGACGTCCTGCGCGGAGCGCGATAGCTGGTCAGAAACTATAGTCGATGAAGAGCCCTCCTTTCGGGGCCGTGAAGGCGGTCGGCACGTTGCCTGCGTCCGGAGCCGGCTCCTCCGTGCCGGCCGCAACCTGGTCGCTGCGCGCGAGCTGGTCATTCATGCGCTTGCGCAACGCATCGAGCAGGGGCGCCCGCGGCACCTCATTGTAAGCGTGCTCCTGGGTCGAGCACATGCCGACGCAGCCCATGCGCATCGCCTGCACGGCGTCCTTCGGCGTGGCATTGGCGCTGCCGTGATGACCGACCTTGTAGAAATCGATCTTGCCGAGAATGCCCTTGGCCTTCTCGGTCAGCTCGGTATGGCCCGGAGTGCCATAGGCGCCCCCATAGAGGAAGTTCTCCCAATTGCCCCATTGTGCGTCACCCGCGAACAGGAGGTTCTTGCCGCCGAACGAGAACAGCACGACCAGGCTCTGGTTGTTCAGCGTCTTGTCCGCGGCCACCGCCTGGGCAGCGAGCACGTCGGGCTGTGCGCTCCTGATCATCCGGATGATCTGATCGGGACCGTAGAGCTCGAAAGCCTTGTCGTTGTAGTCTTCATGGCTGCCGCGATAGGCATCGGCGAACGGCTTCGAGCGCCCGAAATCCTGCTCCGTTCCGGTCGCGCCGGCCAGATATTGCTGGTTCTTGTTGGTCATCTGCGTGATCAGCGCGTCGTCCATCGGCGGCCCGAGGATCTCAGCGTTGAGGCCGGCATCCTCGAGATCCGGCGGCAGCTTCGGCGTGTCGCCGGCCTTGTAGTAATCGGGTTGCACCTTGGTCTTGAAGCCGCCATGCAGGACGTTGAGTGCCTTCTGATTGGCGGCGATCCCGGCAGCGCCGAGCCCGCCGGTGATGTTCTCGGCCATCTGAAGCATCTGCTCGGTGGCATCGTCGTGACTTGCGGCCAGCCGGGCGCGAAACTGCTGGCCGAGATGACCGGCCATTGCGGTCAGGCTGGCCTGGAAGGCCGCCGCCTTCGGATCATCAGGCTTTTCGAACCAGGGCATCCAGACGCGGTCGACGGCGATCTGGCTGAAGATATCGCTGCAACTGGCAAAGCCGGAGATATGATCGGCGTGCCGATGGGTCATGATGACCAGCGACAGGTGCTTGTTGCAGTCCTCCGCCATCTGCGTGACGGCGTCGCGAATGCTGCCAAGATCCCTGGCGTGGACCCCGCAGTCGATCAGGATGTGGCCGGCGCCGGTCCTGGTCGGCACGCTCAAGAGGAAGAAGTCACCGAAGCCGACGCGATACATGCGCACCCGCATGCCGCCGGCGGCCTTCACCAGCGCACGGGAGTTGGGCGTTGTCTCCTGCGGCGCCGGCACGGATGCCCGGCGCGCGTTGGCGGGATTGCGTGCGGTCATGCGCTTGGGTGACCGCGGGCGAGATGATTTGGAGGACGCCTTGGCCATGGTCAGACTCCAGCATGCAGCAGCGCGAAGTTCAGGCGGAAGCGCGAATTGTCGTCCGACGCGTTGTCGGCCGCGGCGCGCCCACTCGCGATGTAGAAGCTGCGGATCCGCTCTTCGCGCTCGGGCTTGTAGAGCTTCGGAATGACGAACCGTATCCGTGGATCCGGCCGCTCATCGCGGTCCGGCGGATCCTGGGCGATGAGGAGCGTGACGCCGTTGCGCATCGGGAAGGTACCGGGGATTCCGGTCCCAAACGGAATCTGCATGGTCTGAACCAGCTCCACCACCATGGTGACATAGAGCTTGCCATCCTTTCCGGTGTGGAACATCGGATGGAAGGACGGCGCGGCAATCGCGCCCGCGTGGCGGTCGAAGCCGAGCATCTCGGCGTTCTCGGCGGCGTAGGCGCGCAGCACGTCGCCGTTGCGATCCTTCTCCTCCTTGGTCAGGCCGTTCGGATCGCCGAACACCAGGCCTGGGACCCGGAGCCGGCCGGACGGCGCCTTGGGCCAGAACAATGCGTCCTCGGAAAATGAGTTCGCATCTTCGGCGTAGATGCCGCGCAGCCGGAACGCCTGCATCAGCGCGTCGCGAATATGGTCGCGGTCATCGGGTGAATAGTCGAGATGCGCGGTGAGCAGGGCGCGCAGAAAGTCGCCGAAGGTGATGTCGACCGGCGGGCAATAGTCGAGGGCGCGGGCGCAGATCGTGAAGAACTCCTCGGCGGTTCGGCTCGCCTCCGCGGCCAGGCGGCCGGCAAGCGGCGAGGGCAGGTCGGATTTTTCCAGGCTGCCGCCGCCGGCGCGATAGATCCGGAACAGGTCAAAGGTCCTGCGGCCATAGACAGTAAAGTAGGCGTCGAACACGGCGGCGACCAGGATCGAGCCGCGCTCGTGCGGCTCCGTCTTGGTGGCGATGTCCTTCGCGCCTTCCGTCGTCGGAGGTGTGGTCAACGCGCTCCGCAGGCTGCATTGCCGGCCTGCCGCCTCGCCGAACTGGGTGGCCAGTGCGATCAGCGGATTTTCGGTGTCGAGCTGCGACTGCAGGACCGGCGTGGCGCCCGGGGCGGTGGCGAAATCGCCCTTGAGCTTGAAGTCGAACAGCTTGCCGCCGGTCTTCTGGAGGGTGTCGATCAACACCTCCTCGTGGGAGAAATGCAGGAACAGAGCGGCGAGATCGGCGAAGGCTTCATGGAAGGCCGCGACATCGACATTGCTTGGCTCCATGAAATATTCGCGGATGCCGTCGACGATCGCATGCGTGGTCTCGTGCACGATGATGTCGTGCGACAGGCAGATGAACACGGTTTGTCCCGGCAGATTGCGACCGGGATTGGTCTGGCTTGCCTTGAAGTAGCCGAACAGGATGCCGTGCGCGTCCGGAGAATAAAACGCGTTGGCTTCGCACATGGCGTGCGGAAACAGATTGAGACGGCGGGACGCGCCCTTCGGAGCATGCGGCTGATTGTCGCCCAGCCGTGTCCGCCAGCGGACGCGGCGCCCGAGCGCATATTCGAAGCGCTGCAAGGTTTCGCTCGCGACAGCATAGACCATCTGCTGATGGAAACGCGGATCTCCCTCCGACGGCGGCAGGCCATTGGTCATCAGCAGCCTGGGATCGTCGAGATTGACCGGCTTGTAGAACGTGCGCTGCCCCCCATCATAATCGATCACCGCGAACCGATCGCCGACCGGCCCGGGCTCGAGCTCCTCGTAGCTGACACGGGTGATCATCTGGTTGCCGACGAAATTGCCCAGACTCGGATCGAAAGCATAGACGTTGAGCGGGCGGATCGACGGCGTCGGGATCTCGGTCGAGGTGAAGATGTCGATCGGGCTTTCATCCGGCTTGGACGGCCGCTCGCCCGGTCCGCCCGTTTCATCGCATCTGAACCGCGATCGATTTGACATGGTCGCCTCCGCAACGATGGGCGCGCTTCAATAGGCTTCCGGAAAGGGAAATGCTGGCGGCGTCATCTGCATGCCAAGTGCAGCCTGCAGCTCCGGCTTGATATGCGCCCGCAACCCCGCATCGCAGATCGCATAGCCCCAGTTGATCAAACGGTGCTGCTGATCGCGCGGCATCTTCTCCAGCCGCGTCGCGATCGCCGCAAGCGGCGTGGCGTCCCGATGCAGGCAGCCCAGGGGATCGTCAGGCAGATGATAGTCGGCAAAATTGGTGCGGATGCCCCAATATGTGCCGGTGTAATCGCCGCGTTCATAGGCATCGATCAGATGCCGTTTGCGCAAGCTCCGCACCTGGTTGTCGATGATATCGAGCACGCGCATGGAGTGACGCGCCCAGTCATGATGCGGGTCCGGTTCGGCTGCGATCTTTTGACCGGCATCGCTTACCAGCAGCGTCGTGAACCGCTTCACCGTCTCCAGGCCGAGATTGTCGTAGACGCCGCCGTCGCTCAGGATCGCCTGCGTCGTGTAAGCCTGGTCGTGATTGAGGTCGGCGCCCTTGGTCTGGCGTACCTTCTGCTTGATCGGCAGCGTCAGCGGGGACAGCACGGGCGGGAACGCCGAGGAGGCAGCTACCGCAGTGGCGAGCGCGACATCCGGCGCATCGACGAGACCGATCCGATAGTCGCCCATATAGGGCCGCGAGAATCGCCACAGCACCGAGGTCTGCACGTTGGTCGCGTTGATGACGAAACGCGGCGCCTTGTTGTCGCTGTCGTCAGGGAGATCGGCAAGCTTGGCGCCGTTGAACAGCACCTCGTCATAGGCCTTGGCGACCCGGTCGCTGATCGTACCCGGCAGGAAGATGCCGCCGATGATGGCGCCGGCGTCGACGGTCCTATCCGCCATCTGCTGCATGCCGTCGACGAAAAGCTGGAAGTTCTTGGCCTTGCCGTTGTCGAACTGCAGGTCCTTCCACTTGAAGCCGAGATAGGCCGCGGTGATCGAACCTCCGGAGACGCTCGAGATGCGCTTCAGCCGGCCGAGCAGCCCAACTTCATTGAGGCGCCACAGCGCGCCGATGTGGAACACCATGGCGCGATAGCCGCCGCCGGAGAGCGACAGCGTGGCGCCCTGTACTTGCTCGGTAGATTCGGAATCGAGGTCGGTCGGTTCGATCGGCATGACGCTCCCCCCTGTTTGCGATCGGTCGCGCGAGGAGGGCTGCACGTTCAAGGCGAATCAAAATAATCCGACACGCATTGCGCCGCGTGTCTGAAGGACGTCATGCGCCTTATTGATATGGATCGTGCTGAATGTTCGGCGTGGTCTGGCGGACCCGGCGCAGCGTGATCGGCGAGCCGTCCGAGACGAATTGCAGCTCGTAGGCCCGTCCCGCTTGATCGGTTGCGCGGCAGGTGACGCTCGCAACCTGAAGCGAGGCGAAATTGCCGATCTGACGGCAAACGCCGGCCGAGGTCTCGGTCGCCGGCACCGGAATGCCGTCGACCCTCGGGCGGTCCTTGGAATTCAGCAGCATCCGGTCGACAGGCAGCTCGTAAAGATCCTGCTGCGCCCGCGAGCGGTGGCCGTTGATGCCGGAAAACGCGATGATGTGGCTGTCATCGGCCGGATCGTCCAGCGCGACCGTGAAATGTGCGCGGCCCTTCTCGCTGTGAAAGAAGGCGACCGCCTTGCAAGGAAATTCCCGGCCGTCGACGGTGAGCTTGCTGCAGGTGCCGGACATCAGCGCATAGAGGTCGATGTCTGGCTTGATCTCCGGGTCGGTCGAGGCGGTAGTCGGGTCTTGCGCGAGGGCGGACCCGACCAGGCAGAGGCTCAAGGCCGCGACCAGGCACTGGACCACGCGCCAGCCAAGGCGCGAAGTCACGGACGGACGGCGCCGCATGGGGCAGGGGTCGAGTGGGTCGGCGAGCTGTTGCAAGCGGTTTGCGGCGGATTCTGTCGGCGGATCATTGGGCTTATAGCGAGCGCCGCCCCGTTCGTCACCTCCTTCAAGGATCCGGCGCAGCGTGCGCCGCAATATCGATGTGCCGACGGCATCGATCGATGCCGGAACAGGATTAGACCCGCCGGCACGCCGGTTTTAAGCAGGTGCAGGCCGGCGATAGGCCGAAGCAAAAGCCAAACCAGGGAGGATTCTTGTGAAGTTTTCACGTCGACACATTCTTGCAGGCGCTGTGGCGGGCTCCGCCGCGGCCATCGCCGGGCGCGCCGCCGCTCAATCATTCCCATTCAAGCCCAACCAGCGCTATCCGGATCCTGCCGTCGAGATCCTCGATCCGAGCTTTGCCAAATACCGGCTCTACAGCAGCACGGTCGAGCAGCTGGCGAGCGGCATGCGCTGGGCGGAAGGCCCGGTCTATTTCCCGGACGGCGGCTATCTGCTGCTCAGCGATATCCCGAACAACCGGATCATGAAGTACAGCGAGGCCGACGGCAGCTTCACGGTATTCCGCAGCCCGTCAAACTACGCCAACGGCAATACCCGCGACCGCCAGGGACGGCTGGTCACCTGCGAGCATTCGCTGACGCGGCGCGTCACCCGCACCGAGAAGAATGGTGCGATCACGGTGCTCGCCGACAGTTTCGAGGGCAAGCGGCTGAACGCGCCGAACGACATCGTGGTCAAGTCGGACGATACGATCTGGTTCACCGATCCGATCTTCGGCATCGGCGGCAATTGGGAAGGCTTCAAGGCCAAGCCGGAGCAGGCCAACACCAACGTCTTCCGCATCGGCGCCGACGGCAAGCTGACCGCCGTCATCACCGACCTGGTCAACCCGAACGGGCTTGCCTTCTCGCCGGACGAGAAGAAGCTCTATGTCGTGGAATGGAAGGGCACGCCGAACCGCAGCATCTGGAGCTACGACGTCAATGCGGACGGCACAGTCGGCAACAAGGTGAAGCTGATCGATGCCGCCGACCAGGGCGCTCTCGATGGTTTCCGGGTCGACCGCGACGGCAATCTCTGGTGCGGCTGGGGATCGAACGGCGCGCTGCAATCCGAGCCCACCGAGGTCAACGGCCACAAGGTCTATCAGCTGAAGGGCAAATCCGAAGATCTCGACGGCGTCATGGTGTTCAACCCGCAAGGCAAGCCGATCGGCTTCATCCGCCTGCCCGAGCGCTGTCCGAACCTGACCTTCGGGGGCCCGAAGGGCAACCGGCTCTATATGGCGGCCTCGCACTCGTTGTATTCGCTCTACGTCGAGGCGGAAGGGGCGGTGTAGGCGAGCGGAGGTCTGTCGCGAGCGACGCGTCCCACTTCGCCTTGTGGTTATGGATTCCGGGCTCAGCCCTTCGGGCTGCCCCGGAATGACGGAGGCGAACGTGGGAGCAGTTCTGTTCGTTATTACTTCCCCATCAGCGTCTGTACCCGCAGCTTCCAGAGATTCCAGACGCGGTCCATGATCACCATGTTGACCGCGTCGGCCTTGGTGCCTTCTTCCGGACTGAGATAGGTGACGTCGCTGCCGAGCCCGAGGGCCTGGGCCTGCAGCTTGGCGTTGACGTCGGTGTAATAGGCGCGGAACACCGCGACCTTCACCGCGGAGCCGACGGCGACATCGCCGTGGCCGCGCATCAGCACGATCGATTTGTCGCCGAGCGCAGTCGCAAGCGACTTGCCGATCGCATTGTTGCTCACCAGCATGTTGGTGGCGCCGAACGCCGCGCCGATGTCCCAGACCGGCGCACCCGCCGCAAGGAAGGCGGCATTGTGGAACATCGGCTTCAGCTGTGTCTTGCTGTTGGCGAATGGAATCACGCCCAGCGAATGAGCATGCACTACGGCCATCACGTCCGGCCGCGCTCTGTAGATTTCGGCGTGGATGAAGCGTTCGAGAAAGATGCTGCGGCCGCGGGCGTCGACGGGCTCGCCGTTCTCGTCGAACTCCATGATGTCGTCGGCCGTCACCAGCGCCGGCGCCAGCGAGCGCGACATCAGAAAGTGCTTCGGGTTGGTCGGATGCCGCGCGCTGACATGGCCGAAGCCGTCGACCACGCCGAGATCAGCAAGGATGCGGCTGCCGACCACGAGGTCGTCAAGCAGTTCGCGCGGGACGGTGTTGATGGTTTCCTGCGCGCGGGAGGTCGCGCCGGTCACAAGGAGCAAAGCGACGGCGAGCGCAGCAAAACGGCTGATGATGTGCATCTGATCGGTCCGCCATGTCGGGTGGATTTAAGTTTGACACTCCCAGCATACCCGTCATTGCGGACGAAGCGAAGCAATCCAGATGCCGCTGCTACCCTTGTAGCTCGAAACAGCCGATGTAGCAGAATTGGCCGTCTTTGAATTACAAGGGTAGCACCTTCGCCGACGCTCCCAGATCAGTCCCGATCACGACCCCTGATCGAGAATCTCATGTCACCGGCGCAGGGTTGAACAGCGTGAGGTCGTTGTGGATGCCCCAGCGGTCGGACCACGGCTTGGTGCGGCCGCTTGCGACATCCAAGATCAGATTGAACAGCTCCCAGCCGGTCTCCTCGATCGTCATCTCGCCGGTGGCGATGCGCCCGGCGTCGAAATCGATCAGGTCCTTCCAGCGCCGCGCCAGCTCGCTGCGGGTTGCGACCTTGATCACCGGTGCCGCCGCGAGGCCATAGGGCGTGCCGCGTCCGGTGGTGAACACCTGCAAGGTCATGCCGGAGGCGAGCTGCAGGGTGCCGCAGATGAAATCCGACGCCGGCGTCGCCGCAAACAGCATGCCCTTCTGCCGCGCCCTCTCGCCGGGTGCGAGCACGCCGGTGATCGGGGTTGAGCCTGACTTCACGATCGAGCCCAATGATTTTTCGACGATGTTGGCAAGGCCGCCCTTCTTATTGCCCGGCGTGGTGTTGGCGCTGCGGTCGGCGCCGCCGCGCGCGAGATAGGCGTCGTACCATGCCATCTCGCGCACCAGCGCGCGGCCGACCTCCTCGTTGATGGCGCGTCGCGTCAAAAGCTGGATGGCGTCGCGGACTTCGGTGACTTCCGAGAACATCACGGTGGCGCCGGCCTGCACCAAGAGGTCCGCGGCAAAGCCGACGGCGGGATTGGCCGTGACGCCGGAGAACGCATCGCTGCCGCCGCATTGCAGGCCGATGACGAGGTCGGAGGCCGGGCAGGTCTCGCGCTTGCGTTTGTTCAGTTGCGCGAGCCGTCGATCGGCCGCCTCCATGATGGACTCGACGATGGCACCAAAGCCGTCGAAGGCCTCGTCCTGCATGCGCACGATCGCATTGTCGACGCCCTCCGGCACCAGCCGCTCAGGGGCCAGCTTCTCACAGCCGAGGCCGACCACCAGAATCTCACCACCGAAATTCGGGTTCAGCGCCAGGTTCTGCAAGGTGCGGATCGGCACCACCGCGTCGGGCGCGGTGATGGCGACGCCGCAGCCATAGGCATGGGTGAGGCCAACGACATCATCGACATTGGGATATTTGGGAAGCAGCTCGGACTTGATGCGCTTGATGGCGAATTCGAGCGTGCCGGACACGCACTGCACCGAGGTCGAGATGCCCAGCACGTTCTTGGTGCCGACTGAGCCGTCGGCATTGCGATAGCCCTCGAAGGTGTAGCCTTCGAGCGGGGGCAGCGGGGCAGGGACGACGGTGGCGATCTCGAGCCTGTCGAGGGCAGGCGCCTCCGGCATCTCGATGCGGGCTTCATCGACCCATTCGCCGGCCTTGATCGGCGATGTCGCGGTGCCGATCACCTCGCCATAGCGGACGATCGGCGCGCCCTGGTCGATGTCGACCAGCGCGGTCTTGTGGCCCTGTGGCACGAAGCTCTTCAACTCAAGGCCATCAGGAAATTTGGTGCCGGCGGGCAGGCCGAAATCATTGACGACGATCGCGACATTGTCGCGCGGGTTCAGCTTGATGTAACGCGGTTCTGCCGCCGCGACCGGTTCGTGTTTCATGCCTGCTCCTCGTCCTATGAGCTTTGGTTAGGCTGACGCGGCACTCGCTGTGCAACCTCGCCCCGCTTGCGGGGACGCGACGAGCTTCGCTCGCGCTGGGAGGTCGGATTGCATCGCAAGATGCAATCCGGGTGAGGGGGTACAGGTCTTGTGGCTTGCACCGAGCAAGCGTCTGCCCCTCACCCCAACCCTCTCCCCGTAAAGAACGGGGAGAGGGAGCCGACCGCTGATGCCGCGTGATCTCACCGAACTCACACCGGATAGGTATAGGCCGTCTTGACCGCGGTGTAGAACTCGCGCGCGTAGGAGCCCTGCTCGCGGGCGCCGTAGCTGGAGCCTTTGCGGCCGCCGAACGGCACGTGATAGTCGACGCCGGCGGTCGGCAGGTTGACCATCACCATACCGGCTTCGCTGTTGCGCTTGAAATGCGAGGCGTATTTCAAGCTCGACGTGCAGATGCCGGCGGCGAGGCCGAACGGCGTGTCGTTGGCGATCGCAAGCGCCTCGTCGTAGCTCTTGGCGCGGATGACAGCGGCGACGGGGCCAAAAATCTCCTCGCGGGCGATGCGCATGGTGTTGGTGGCTTCGGTGAACAGCGCCGGCTGCATGTAGAAGCCGGGGGTCTCGCGGTTCAAGAGTTCGCCGCCCCAGGTCAGCTTCGCGCCCTCGTCCTGGCCGATCTTGAGGTAGCGCTGGTCCTGCTCGAGCTGGTTCTGGTCAACGACAGGGCCGATATGGGTGCCCTGCTTCACGGCGTCGTCGACCACGAGGCCCTTGAGTCGCTCGGTCATCGCTGACACGAACTTGTCATGAATGCCTTCGGTCACGATCAAACGCGACGAGGCCGTGCAGCGCTGGCCGGTGGAGAAATAGGAGCCGTTGACGCAAGCTTCGACCGCGACCTTCAGGTCGGCGTCGTCGAGCACGATCATCGGATTCTTGCCGCCCATTTCGAGCTGGAATTTCTTCAGCGGATCCGAGCTCACGCAGGCCTGCGCGATTCTGCGCCCCGTGGCCACCGAGCCGGTGAAGGAGATCGCAGCGATATCGGGATGTTCGAGCAGGGTCTGGCCGACCACCGAGCCCGGGCCGACCACGAGATTGAACACACCAGCGGGAATGCCGGAGCGTGCGATGATCTCGGACAGCGCATGCGCCGAGCCGGGCACCAGTTCGGCCGGCTTGAACACCACGGTGTTGCCGTAGCAGAGCGCAGGTGCGATCTTCCAGGCCGGGATCGCGATCGGGAAATTCCAAGGCGTGATCAGGCCGACCACGCCGACCGGCTCGCGGGTGATCTCGACGTCGAGGCCGGGCCGTACCGAAGGGCCCTTCTCGCCGGTGAGGCGCAGCGCTTCGCCGGCAAAGAATGCGAAGATCTGCCCGGCACGGGCCACCTCGCCGATGCCTTCGGGCAGGGTCTTGCCTTCCTCGCGCGCCAGCAGGCGGCCGAGCTCTTCCTTGCGTGCCAGGATCTCGGCCGAGATCTTGTTTAGAGCGTCATAGCGCTCCTGCGGGGTCGAGCGCGACCACGCCGGGAAGGCAGCCTTGGCAGCGGCGATCGCCTTCTCGGTCTGCGCCTTGTCGGCCTTGGCATATTCGCCGACGACGTCATTGGTGTTGGACGGGTTGATGTTGCGCGTCGCACCGTGACCGTCGACCCATTCGCCGGCGATGAAGTTCTTCAAGATCGCGTTCATGTTGTTCTCCGAGAAATTGCGCGATTGGACGGGCACCTTACCCCATCAAATGCGTCAACGCACGAGACAGGGCCGTTTGTCATCAAACGTCCATCCAGGGATCAAAAACTGCATCGCGATTGCGTCATCCCGCGCACCGAGCCCATGCTGCTTATAGAGGACATGGGCCTTGTCGACCGCCGTGCGGTCGAGCGCGATGCCGAGGCCGGGCCGGTCGGGAACGGCGATCCTGCCGCCCTTGATCTGGAACGGCTCCTTGGTCAGGGCCTGACCGTCCTGCCAGATCCAGTGGGTGTCGATCGCTGTCACCTTGCCGGGAGCCGCGGCACCAACATGGGTAAACATTGCCAGCGAGATGTCGAAATGATTGTTCGAATGCGAGCCCCAGGTCAGGCCGTTGTCGCGGCAGGTCTGCGCCACCCGCACTGAGCCCTGCATGGTCCAGAAATGGGGATCGGCGAGCGGAATGTCGACCGCGGCCAGTCGCAGCGCATGGCTGAGCTGCCGCCAATCGGTGGCGATCATGTTGGTCGCGGTCGGCAGCCCGGTGGCGCGGCGGAACTCGGCCATGATCTCGCGTCCCGAGAAGCCGGCCTCGGCGCCACAGGGGTCCTCGGCATAAGCGAGGATGCCGTGCATGTTGCTGCACAGCCGGATCGCCTCGTCGAGCGACCAGGCGCCGTTGGGATCGAGCGTCACGCGCGCGTCAGGGAAGCGCTTCGCGAGCGCGGTCACCGCCTCGATCTCCTGCTCGCCGCGCAGCACGCCGCCCTTCAGCTTGAAATCGGCGAAGCCGTAATGGTCATGCGCGGCTTCCGCGAGCCGCACCACCGTCTCGGGCGTCATCGCCTCCTGGTGGCGCAGGGCGAACCAGCCGTCCTTCTCGCCCTCGCCGGTGGTGTAAGGCAGGTCGGTCTTGCTGCGGTCGCCGACGAAAAACAGATAGCCGAGCACGTCGACCGATGTGCGCTGCTGGCCTTCGCCAAGCAGGGCCGCCACCGGCAAGCCAAGATGCTGGCCGAGCAGGTCGAGCAGCGCGGATTCGACCGCGGTCACCGCATGGATCATCACGCGCAGGTCGAAGGTCTGCTTGCCGCGGCCGCCGGAGTCGCGATCGGCGAACGTCTCGCGCATCGACGCCAGGATGTTGTTGCAGGCGCCGATCGTCTGGCCGATGACGAGGTCGCGCGCGTCCTCCAGCGTCTTTCGGATCTTCTCGCCACCCGGCACCTCACCGAGCCCGGTATGGCCGGAATTGTCGGTGAGGACGACGAGGTTGCGGGTGAAGAACGGCGCATGCGCGCCGCTTAAGTTGAGGAGCATGCTGTCACGGCCCGCGACGGGGATGACCTCCATCGCGGTGACGATCGGCGCGCCGTTGAAACCGGCGCCAATCGCGTTTTGAACCATCTGCTCCTCCTTTGGTCGTCTTGTTAGTACCACCGTCATTCCGGGGCAGCCCGTCAGGGCTGAACCCGGAATCTTGAAATTGGCTTGCGTCTTTTCTCTTCCATCAATCTCCAGATTCCGGGTTCAAGGCCTTGCGGCCTTGCCCCGGAATGACCGTGAAACCTACTCCGCCGCCTGACGCGCCGGCAGCGCATTCGGCAGTTGCGCTACCAGGGCGGTGAGCTCGGCCATTTCGGCTTCAATCAAATCCGTTAGCGGCGGGCGTACCGGACCGGAATCGCGGCCGATCACCTTCATGCCGGCCTTGATTATCGACACCGCATAGCCCTTCTTGCGGTTGCGGATCGCGATCAAAGGCAAGATGAAATCCTTCAATCCGGCGTGGATCGCCTCGTGATCGCGCCGGCGCACCGCGGCGTAGAACTGGACCGCAAATTCCGGCACGAAGTTGAACACGGCCGATGAATAGGTCGTGACGCCCATGTCGAGATAAGGCAGCGCGAAGGTCTCGGCCGTCGGCAGGCCACCGATATAGGTGAGGCGGTCGCCGAGCTTGGAATAGACCCGGGTCATCAGCTCGATGTCGCCGATGCCGTCCTTGTAGCCGACCAGGTTCGGGCAGCGCTCGCACAGCTTCGCCAGCGTATCGGGCTGCAGGATCGCATTGTCGCGGTTGTAGACGATGACGCCGATCTTCACCGCATTACAGATCGCCTCGACGTGGGCGGCGAGACCCTCCTGCTCGGCATGCATCAGATAGGGCGGCAGCAACAACAGGCCGTCGGCGCCGGCCTTCTCGGCGCCGACAGCGATCTCGCGCGCGATCGCGGTGCCGTAGCCGGTGCCGGCGAGCACGGGCACGCGGCCCTTGGTTTCCTCGACCGCGACGCGAACGACCTCCGGAACCTCGGTCGCCGTCAGCGAGAAGAACTCGCCGGTGCCGCCGGCGGCGAACAGGCCAGCAACGTCATAGCCGCACAGCCAGTCCATGTTGGAACGATAGGTCGCCTCGTCGAAGGAATAGTCCGCCTTGAACGGCGTCACGGGGAAGGAGAGCAGGCCACTGCCGATCTGCGCGGCCATCTCCTTGGGGGTCATCTTGCTCATCGCGCGTTCCTCTCGGATTCCGATCATCGACGCGGAACTTGGGCCATGAGCCTAGGGCCATATACCTTGGGGCTCAGACATCGCGTCCTTGAGGCCTTTCGTTAAGACCAAGTCCGATGCCGGTCCAAGCCAATCACGGTATCGATCAATACCAGGTCGGCATCAATCCTCGCTCTGCTGCAGCGCGGCGAGGCTGCTTGCAATCTCAACCAACGCGGGCAGCAGCGGATTGTCGTGCTCACGCCGCCAGACCAGGAACAGCTCGACTGGGGCGGCATTGCGCAGCTTCAGGGGACGCAGCTTCACGTCGGCGATCCGAAGGCTGCTCGCCGCTTCCGGCACGATGGCGACCCCAAGACCTGCGCGCACCATCGAGAGAATGGAGTGGATCTGGCTTAAGTGCTGGACGTAGCGTGGCAGCACCTCCGCCCGCATGAATTGCGCCACCAGCAGGTCGTGGAAATAGCGCGCTTCTGAGGGCGAATACATGATGAAGGGCTGGCCGTCGAAGTCCTTGATCGAGATGCTGTCGGCGGAGGCGAGCCGGTGGCGCCGCGGCACGGCGGCGAGCAGCTGCTCGGCGACCACGCGCTTGGTCGCGAATTCCGGCCGCGCGATCGGCGGCCGCAACAGGCCGGCATCGATCTGCCCAAAGGCGAGCGCCTCGATCTGGTCGCCCGATACCATCTCGCTCAATGACAGATCGGCCTCGGGCAACCGCGTGCGGCAGGCCGCCAGCAGCTCCGGCATGAATCCGTAGGCTGCGGCGGCCGTGAAGCCGATCTTGAGCGAGCCGCTCTTGCCGCTGGCGATCCGCCGCGCCACCTGCGCCGCGCTTTCTGCCATTTTCAGGATGTGCCGCGCCTCGGGCAGGAAGCTGCGCCCCGCCGGCGTCAGCTTCACCGAGCGGCTGGTGCGCTCCAGCAGCGCCGCATCGATGATGTGCTCCAGCACCTGGATCTGCCGGCTCAAGGGCGGCTGGGTCATGTTGAGCCGGCTAGCGGCGCGGCCGAAATGCAGCTCCTCGGCCACCGTGACGAAGCAGCGAAGCTGGTTGAGATCGAACATCGATGCCTCCCAGGTATGGATGGCGCGGGCGTAGACCGCGGATTAGCATTGATCGGATCAACTGAAAATGCCGGGGGCAGATCGACAGTTGCCAGGCGGTCTTCCATGTTGGGCTCGCGCCAGTGGTCCGTTGGCTCGCAATGACGGAAGCTCGACTGCACCAACAAGCACCCTGTCGTCCCGGCCTTGAGCCGGGACCCATATCCCCGGGGAGCGGTTTGGGGCAGAAGCGTCGTTAGCTGCTCGCTCACCACGCCGGCCGCGGCGTATGGGTCCCGGATCGGCGCCGCGACGCGCTGACGCGCGTCGCGGCTTGTCCGGGACGACGGGGAGAGAGCGGCTTCACATCTCAAACAGCGCATCCATCAGAAGGGGTGGATCAGTCAACTTGACATAACGGCGCGTTCTCGCGGCAACCGATGCCCGAGGCTTCTGATCAGTGTGTCCCCCTTAAAAAGTGCAGAGGGCGCAGGGAATGCCGGGTGAAGGCCTCACCCATGGCCCGCCTGCGAAAAAAATGCAGGCGGCAGGTACCACAGGTCAAGCCGAACATCCGGCATTCCCTGCGCGATGGTCTTAACGCTTATACGCAGTCTCCCTGGTGCGCCGGGCTTTTTGGCCACCATATCCACGCGGCGCGTTAGCGCCGTCGCGAACGTAACACCAGCGTCGGGGTGTCAGGACGCTGCGACTTCACGTCCGCGCCTGCCGTTCGTCCACGCGTCGCAAGACGCGCTGCGGCATGACAGCGGCCATCGCATCCCGCCTCGCGTGTCGTGACGATCGCGCGCAACGCCCCTCCGCGGTGAGGCGGGATGCGCAGATAAAATCATGATTTCGGAAAAATAGCAAGAAAATTATTGTTTTCAGAAATGATGGATTTGTCAATTCGGCCTGATCGGTCTGTTCAGCTGGAATGAGTTGTGGACTCTCTCCTCCGTCATTCCGGGGCGTGCGTAGCACGAGCCCGGAATTCATCTCACCGCGGGTCGCGGGCCTGATGGATTCCGGGCTCGCCGCGGCGCGGCGCCCCGGAATGACAAATGAGTTTGCCCCACCGCTTGCGCAAAAAAAACGGCGGCCGAAGGCCGCCGTCAAGGTGAGCCCCACGCGTGGTGCTCAGGAGGTTCGCAATTGCACCCGCTCGATGCGGCCGACGATCACGAGATATGAGATCGCCGCGACCAGCGCGTTGAGGCCGACGAACACCAGGGCGCCGTTGAAGGAGCCGGTGGCGGCCAGGATGTAGCCGATCACGATCGGGGTGGTGATGCTCGAGAGGTTGCCGAAGGTGTTGAACAGGCCGCCGGAGACACCGCCGGCCTCCTTGGGCGAGGTGTCGGAGACGACCGCCCAGCCGAGCGCGCCGATGCCCTTGCCGAAGAAGGCGACCGCCATCAGGCCGACCACCAGCGCTTGGCCGTCGACATAGTTGCAGCCGATGATCGCCATCGACAGCAGCATGCCGCCGACGATCGGGATCTTGCGCGCCAGCGTCAGCGAACCGGTCTTGCGCAGGATGGCATCCGAGATGAAGCCGCCGAGCACGCCGCCGATGAAGCCGCACAGCGCCGGCAGCGTGGCGACGAAGCCCGCCTTCAGGATCGTCAGCCCGCGCTCCTGGACCAGATAGATCGGGAACCAGGTCAGGAAGAAATAGGTCAGGGTGTTGATGCAATACTGGCCGATATAGACGCCGAGCATCATCCGGTTCGACAGCAGCTGACGGATATGCGACCAGCCGGGACCGCTCGATGCCGCCTTGGTCTCCTGCGCGCCGTCGAGGTCGACCAGCGCGCCGCCCTGGCGGATATAGTCGAGCTCGGCCTCGTTGATGGCCGGGTGCTCCTTCGGGCCGTACATGGTCTTGATCCAGATCGCGCCCATGACCAGCCCGAGCGCGCCCATGACGGTGAAGACGTGGCGCCAGCCGAACTCATGCGCGATCCAGCCCATCAGCGGCGCGAAGATCACGGTGGCGAAATACTGGCCGGAGTTGAAGAAGGCGGATGCCGTGCCGCGCTCGTTGCTCGGAAACCAGGCCGCGACGATCCGCGCATTGGCCGGGAATGACGGCGCCTCGGCGAAACCAACCAGGAAACGGAGCCCAAACAGCGTCGCGACGGCGACGCCGCCGGTGACGAAGCCGATCCAGCCCTGCAGCATCGTGAACAGCGACCAGGTCAGGATGCTCACCGCATAGACCCAGCGTGAGCCGAAACGGTCGAGCAGCCATCCGCCGGGCACCTGCGCGATCACATAGGACCAGCCGAACGCCGAGAGCACGTAGCCCATCGCGATCGGATCCAGGCCGAGCTCCTTGGAGAGGGCCGGAGCCGCGATCGAGAGCGTCGCGCGGTCGGCGTAATTGACGGTCGTGACCAGGAACAGCATGGTGACGATGAAAAGCCTGACCCGCGATCGTCGCGCCTCGGCCACGGACACAATTGCGCTCATGCGCAAGACCTCCCTGAATTTTTCCTCTGTGGAATGTCTAGACAGACGGAGCCAGTGGGTCCAAGCCGAAGCCTGTATCGATTGATGCCGATTTTGTATCGATCGCCGCCCGAAACCGGCGATGGACCTGCGCGGAAGGCGGGGCGCGGGGACAGGAGCGGCTGTCGTTTTGAACGACCCGGCCGTCACTCCCGATCGAGCCGGCGGGATACTAGGTCCGCATGGCGCGATCCAACTGACACCGAAGCTTCACGCCGCAGACATTAAAGCCCACTAACGTTTGCCTGCCGCGCGGGCGGCGCTGCTGCCCGCAACGCATCCGTTTGCCTCTTCAATTCAGCAAAAATTCCAATGGAGCTGCCATGAGTCGTCAGGGAGCAATGATCGTTTGCGCCGTCATGCTGACGGCGGTATCGGCCGACGCGGGCGACCAGACCCAGGTCGGCGCCGGGAACGCGCGCGCCCAACAGATCGGCGCCGGCTCGCCGCTCGTGCGCTCTGCGATCGATCTGTTGAAGGAGAACGCCGAGCAGATCGAGGACGCGCAGCTGCGCAGCCAGACGCTCGATTCCTTCCTGAATCCGAACACCTGCATCCGTCACCGCGCCAATGTGAATGACGCCGTCAAAACCCAGATCATCAACACCCTGATCGCACAGAACCTGGTCAACCCCGCTGATGCCGCATCGATCACCGGTGGCCTGAAGGCCGGCATCTTCCCACCGGTCGTGCATGACGGCAGCTCCTGCCCGAACCTGCCGCTGACTTTTGGTGCAACGCCCGGCAGCAATTTCGGCGGCCACCATTCCTATCCCGGCGGATTGGCCGTCCATGAATCCTTCAACGACCAGAGCTCGATCAATTTCGCCGACACCTATCGCGGTGAATATGGCAGCCTTGGCGAGCATCGTCTGCCCGTGACCCGCGGCGCGCAGCGACACGGAGACGTCAGGATCAATCAGGACGTGGTCCTGGCCGCGCCGATCTGGCACGACTGGGCGAAGATGATGGTGTTCCAGTGGAACGGTGACGGCACCGAATTCGCCGAGCTCAATTTCGGTGGCGCCGGCACCACTGACAACTATGGCGCGGCGGGCGATTCCCGCACCGGCGGCCACCACATCATCAGCATCGCCGAGACCATGGCGCGTGGCCTGCCGCCGCTGTTCGTGATCACGCAGGCCTCGGCCCATTCGGCGCCGACGCTCGGCAACGAGTTCAAGGTGGTGAACTGGCTGCGCGCGGCCGCCATCATCGCGCAGATCGATCCGGTGGCGAAGGGCTATCTGGCCGTCGACGGCAGCGGCCATCTGCGCCTGCCGCCGCTCGCAGCGCTCGGTGCCGGCGTCAACCTGCCCTCCGCCGGACAAGGCAACGTGCTGGTCGAGTATCAGATCCATAACCTGTCGGATGCTGATTTCGTCAACTCGATTCCCGCCGTGACGCAGGTGCAGGTCATCCTGCAGCAGATCGCGCCACAGTTCGGCTACGATACCTCGGACGTGTCGCGCTACAACAACTTCTTCCGCAACGTCGTGCTGTCCTATCTCAGCCCGGAGCGGCTGATGATGGTCTATGACAAGGGCGGCCTGGAAGAGGTGGACGAAGAGGTGCAGAAGCTGCGCCGTCTGCACGTGATCTGAGCGTGGAGACTGGCGCGGGCGAGCTCGGTGTACTCCCTCTCCCCGTTCTTACGGGGAGAGGGGCGGGGTGAGGGGAAGCCGCGCGAGTGGTGCGAATGGTGAAACCTGTACCCCTCACCCCGATCGCATCTGATGATGCAATCCGAGCTCTCAGCGCGAGCGAAGCTCGTTGCGTCCCCGCAAGCGGGGCGAGGTAAGCTCGCGGTGCGAGCTGCGGCGCAGTCGGCTCGCTCGCAACGCAAGTCAGTTCACATAATCCGGATCAGACTTGTCCAGCATACGCTTGAAGGCGGCCCATTCGCTGTCAGGGCGGCCTTCGGTTTCGATCCGGTCAGAGAATTTCGCGTATTGCTCGGCGGTGTGGCGGGCGATGTTGTCGGAGACGGTGTTGATCTCGGCGCCTGACGCCTGGATCGCGAGCTGCGCCTTGCAGGAGCGCTCGAGGTTGTGCATCAGCTTGAAGGCTTCGGCGACCGAGCGGCCGCAGGTCAACAGGCCGTGGTTGCGCAGCACCAGCACGTTCTTGTCGCCGAGGTCCTTGATCAGCCGCGACCGCTCGTCGAGGTCGAGCGCGATGCCTTCGAAGTCGTGATAGGCGACGCGGCCGGCAAACTGCAGCGACCATTGATTGAGCGGCAATAGCCCGCACTTCAGCGAGGAGACGGCGACGCCCGCGACCGTATGCGTGTGCAGCACGCAGGCGACATCCGGCCGCGCCATGTGGATGGCGCTGTGAATGGTGAAGCCGGCCGGGTTGATGCCAAGTCCGAGCGGATCGTCGGTCACGTTGCCCTCGATGTCGACCGTGACGAGGTTCGACGCCGTCACCTCCTCGAAGCGCATGCCATAGGGATTGATAAGGAAGCGATCATGGGTGCCGGGCAGCCGTACCGAGATGTGGGTGTAGATGCTGTCGTCCATGCCGAGCCGGTGGATCAGCCGGTAGGCGGCGGCGAGATCGGTCCGCGCCTGCCTGTTCGCATCCGTCAGAGTGTCGGGCTTCACATGCGTGGTCATCATCTGGCTGGTCCTTCCGCGGTTTGGGCGAACTTTCGTTCAGCGGCGCCGGACGGGCAAGCTCAAACTGTCGACAGCCGGCGCATAGGAGTTAGTCGGATGCAGCGGAGGATGGGGCAGCTGTTCCGCCGGATGGAAGTGCCTGCACCGGACCCCGCAAAGGATTGAGCGGTCTGCGCTTGTGCTGTCCGTTCGCTCATGCACAATTCGGCTGTCCTCGAACCGGAGCAGCATCACGTGAAGGCCGTCTACAGCGAGCTGCATCGCAGCCACGATCCGCAGTTCTATCTCGTGCGAGGCGTGGTCAAGCGCACCACCGAACAGCCCGAACGTGCGGACCGTCTGTTGGCGGGCCTGAAGGCCGGCAATCACCGCGTGGTGGCGCCGATCAATTTCGGCCAGGGACCCCGGGCGCGTGTCCACAGTCCCGAATATCTCAGCTTCCTCGCGGAGGCCTGGGAGGCCTGGGCCGCGCTCGGCGATGCCGGGTCTGAGATGATTCCGAACATGCATCCCGTGCGCAACGCCGGCACCTATCCGACGCATATCGTCGGCCGGCTCGGCTGGCACACGACGGATACGTCGGCGCCGATCGGCCCCGGCACCTGGGCCGGTGCCTGCGCCGCGACCGATATCGCCACCACCGCGGCGCAGCTGGTGATGGACGGCGAGGATGCGACCTATGCGCTGTGCCGTCCTCCCGGTCATCATGCCTATCGCGACATCGCCTCCGGCTTCTGTTTCATGAACAACAGCGCCATCGCGGCGGCGCATCTCCGCCTGACTCATGAGCGCGTCGCGATCCTCGATGTCGACGTGCATCACGGCAACGGCACGCAGGGCATCTTCTACGAGCGTGGCGACGTGCTGACGGTGTCGATCCACGCCGATCCGGTCGCCTACTATCCGTTCGTGTGGGGCTATGCGCATGAGCGCGGCGCGGGCGCAGGTCTCGGCGCCAATCTCAACATTCCGCTGCCGCTGAAGACCGGCGACGATGGCTACATGAACGCGCTGGAGACGGCTGCAAAGACCATCCGCGCCTTCGCGCCGGGCGCGCTGGTGGTGGCGCTCGGGCTCGATGCCTCCGAGCACGATCCGCTCGCCGGGCTTGCGGTCACCACGGCGGGCTTCAAACGCATCGGGGCTGCGATCGCGCGGCTCGCGCTGCCGACCGTGTTCGTGCAGGAGGGCGGCTATCTTTCCGATATCCTGGGTGAGAACCTCACCGCGGTGCTCGCGGGCTTCGAAGAGGCGAGGTGACTCAACGCCAAGCCCGCCGCAGCCTCGAACGAAGCGCCGCGGCGGGCTCGCAAGCCTTAAGCCGATCAGCCGATCGGCACCGCGATGAAGCGAGTGTTGTCGGCGGTCTTGACCCGGATCAGCACGTCGTGCTTGCCGTCGGACTTCGCCGCCGACAACGCGTTGCGCAGATCGGAGACGCTGCCGACGCTCTTGCCGCCGACATCGAGGATGACGTCGCCGGATTTCAGCCCGTGCTCGGCGCCGGGACCGTCGGGATCGACGGCGGTGATCACGACGCCCTTGCTGCCGGCGCCGGCGACCTGATCCGCAGGCGCAACCGACAGTCCGAGATGCGGTACGCCGGGCACCGCGCCATTGTCATGCTCGCCGGCATTGGCCTGCTTCTGCTCGCCGGGCATCGTCGCCAAGGTCACGTTGATGGTCTTCGCCTCGCCCTTGCGCAGGATGTCGAGCTTGACGCTGCTGCCGGGGCTCATGCCGGAGATTTCGCGTGCCAGTGAGCGCGAATCCTTGATCGCATTGCCGTTGACGGCCGTGATCACGTCACCGGCCTGAATGCCGGCCTGCGCGGCCGGGGTGTCCGGCTTCGCCTCGTCGACCAGGGCGCCTGCGGCGTTCTTCATGCCGAGGCTTTCGGCGATGCCGCCGGTGACCGGCTGCACCTGTACGCCAAGCCAGGCGCGCGTGACGGTGCCGTGATCCTTGAGCTGCGCGATGACCTGCTTGGCGGTGGCGGCGGGAATGTCGAAGCCGATGCCGACCGAGCCGCCCGAGGGCGAGTAGATCGCGGTGTTGACGCCGACCACGTTGCCGTTGACGTCGAAGGTCGGGCCGCCGGAATTGCCCTTGTTGATGGGCGCGTCGATCTGGATGTAGTCGTCATAGGGCCCGTTGCCGATGTCGCGGCCCTCGGCCGAGACGATGCCGGCGGTGACGGTGCCACCGAGGCCGTAGGGATTGCCGACCGCCACGACCCAATCGCCGATGCGCGGCATCTGGGTCTCGAAATCGACATGGGCGAAGGTGTGGTTGCCCTCGACCTTGATCAGCGCGAGGTCGGTCTTCGGATCGGTGCCGATCACCTTGGCGGTATAGGTCTGGCCGTCATCGGTGGTGACTTCGACCGACTTGGCGTGATCGACGACGTGATTGTTGGTGACCGCATAACCGTCGGCGGAGATGAAGAAGCCCGAACCGAGGCCGGTGATCATTTGATGCCGGTGCGGCTGCGGGCCGTCGTTGAAGCCATATTGCCGGAAGAATTTCTCGAACGGCGACCCATCCATGAAGGGCTGCACGCCGGGATCTTCGCCATTGCGGTTGAGCATGTTGGCATCGGAAGCGCCGTCGATGCGGACACGTACCGAGATCACCGCAGGCTTGACCTTGCTGACGAGGTCGGCAAAGCCGCGCGGTCCCTGCTCAGATTGTGTTGTTGGCGTTGCCGCGAAGGCGCTCGTGGACATTTGTCCGGCCAGCGGACCGGCCAGGATCACGCCCGCGCCGATGACGGCGACCGAGCCGAGCAAAGCGAGCCGGCGCCTTGCAAGCGGCTTGCGGGGTGGTTGATTGGTGTCTGTCATTCTCGTATCTCCGAAATGCAAAAGCTCAACTGCCCCGCTTTTCGAAGTACAACGACGGGATTACCGCGTCCTGTCGGGCGAATTAATTCATCCTGTCCGCGGAATTAATTCGTCGTAATGCATAGCGGGCCTTACATCGGCCGGCGCCTGCAATGACGTCGCGGGTACGACCCGCCTGATGGTGAAAATCAGCTCGCCAGCGCCTTTGGCGCGCGTGCCGCCAGCTCACGCTCCGCCTCGCGCACGATTTCCATCGTGCGCACGACGCTGGCCGGATTGACGCTGATGGAGTCGATGCCGAGCTCTGTCAGGAAGCGCGCGATATCCGGATAGTTCGCGGGGGCCTCGCCGCAGATGCCGACATGGCGGCGGTTGCGCTTGGCGCCCTCGACCGCCAGCGTCAGCATCTTCAGCATGCCGGGATCGCGCTCGTCGAAATCGAAGGCGACGATGTCGGAATCGCGGTCGACGCCGAGCGTCAGCTGGGTCAGATCGTTGGAGCCGATCGAGAAGCCGTCGAACAGCTTGGCGAACTGATCGATCAGGATCACATTGTTCGGGATCTCGCACATCATGAAGATCTCGAGCCCGCTGTCGCCGCGCGTGAGCCCATGGCTCGCCATGGTCTCGATCACCTTGCGCGCCTCCTCGACGCGGCGGCAGAACGGAATCATGATCTTGAGATTGGTGAGGCCCATGACATCGCGCACGCGTCGCAGGGCCGCGCATTCGAGCGCGAAGCCCGCGGCATAGGCCGGATGCGCATAGCGCGAAGCGCCGCGGAAGCCGAGCATCGGGTTCTCTTCCCTCGGCTCGAAATTATCGCCGGCGATGAGGCTCGCATATTCGTTGGTCTTGAAGTCGGACAGCCGCACGATCACCGGATGAGGGAAGAACGCCGCCGCGATGGTGCCGACGCCTTCCGCCAGGCGCTCGACGAAGAAGTCCGCCGGGGCCTTGTAGCGCGCCGTGAGATTCTGGATGGCCTTGCGCACCTTTGCCGACTTCACCTTCTCAGGCGCGGCCAGTGCCATCGGATGGATGCCGATATGCTGGCTGATGATGAACTCCATCCGTGCCAGGCCGACCCCCGCATTCGGCATCATCGCAGTCCTGAACGCGACCTCGGGATTGCCGAGATTGACCATGATCTCGGTGCGCGGCTTAAGCAGCGTGTCGATGGCGATCTTGCTCACCTCGAAGGGGAGGGCGCCCTCATAAACGTGGCCGACGTCGCCCTCGGCGCAGCAGACGGTCACGGTCATGCCGGTCCTTGCGGTCTTGGTGAAGCTCTCGGTGCCGACCACGGCGGGCACGCCGAGCTCGCGGGCAATGATCGCGGCGTGGCAGGTGCGGCCGCCATGATCGGTGACGATTGCGGCCGCCGTCTTCATCACCGGCTCCCAGTCCGGGCTGGTCGAGGTCGCGACCAGCACCTCGCCGGGACGGAAGGCGCGCAGATCGCGCTCGCTCCTGATCAGGCGGATCTTGCCGGCGGCGATCTTCTCGCCAACGGCGCGTCCGGTCGCGATCGCTTTGCCCGGCTGTTTGAGCGAATAGGTTTCCAGCGCCTCCGGCGTGCGCCGCGAGGCCACCGTTTCGGGCCGGGCCTGGATGATATAGAGCGCGCCGTCACTGCCGTCCTTCGCCCACTCGATATCCATCGGCGTTGGCCGGCCCGCCTTCTGCGAATAGTGATTTTCAACGACGATGGCGGCCTGCGCGAGCTCGAGCACGTCTGCATCGGTAATGCAGAACGCATTGCGCTCAGGCGGAAGCGTGATGACGTTGCGCGTGGTCGCGCCGTGCGCCTTCGCGCCGGTCTTCTTGCTTGCGGTCTTGGCGTAGACCATGCGCTTTTCCTTGGCGCCGAGCCGACGCGACAGCACGGCGCGGAAGCCGGCGTTGAAGGTCGGCTTGTGCACGTAGAACTCGTCCGGATCGACCGCGCCCTGCACCACGTTCTCACCAAGCCCATAGGCGCCGGTGATGAAGGTGACGTCGCGGAAACCGCTTTCGGTGTCGAGCGTGAACATGACGCCGCTCGCGGCGAGATCGGAGCGCACCATCTTCATGACGGCCACCGAGAGCGCCACCTTGAAATGATCGAAGCCGTTGTCGATGCGATAGGAGATCGCGCGATCGGTGAACAGCGAGGCGAAACAGCGCCGGCAGGTTTCGAACAGATCTCGCGGCCCGCGGATGTTGAGGAAGCTGTCATGCTGGCCGGCGAAGCTCGCATTGGGCAGGTCTTCGGCCGTCGCCGAGCTGCGCACCGCGACCGCTGCGGCTCTGCCATATTCCTGCTCGAGCTGGCGGTAGGCCTCGCTGACCTGTTTGCGCAGATCGGCGCGGTCGGTCGCCTCATAGATGATCGCGCGCGCCTTCGCCGCGCGCTTGGCGAGATCGGCGATGCGGCGCTTGTCGAGGCCCTCGAGCAGCGCGCGCAAGCTCTCGTCGGCGCCGGTTGCGCGCAAGGCGTCGCGATAGGCCGCAGCCGTCAGGGCAAAGCCGTTGGGTACCCGGACACCCTGCGGCGCCAGCGCCGAATAGAGTTCACCGAGCGAGGCGGTCTTGCCGCCGACCAGAGGCACATCCTCGATGCGGAGATCCTTGAACCATCGGATATAACCAGGGACAGAGCCAATTGCCGTCATCGCCGCTTCTCCCGCACTGCAACGTTGTTGAGAACGAGTTTGGCGGGAGATCCAAGGAGTGCCTTGCGCAGGATCAAGCTGATACCAATGATTGGCTCTAACAAGGGAACGGGGAGGAGAAAGGGCCTGTCAACGAGATCAGGGTAGCAATGTGCCTGCTCGGCATGGGGTGGTGTTGTGCCCAGAAACAGGCACCCATGCTGCGCGAGATGTGGTGCGTGTGGATAGGGCCGTTTGCCAGGATGATGGCTGAAGACAGCGAAGACCGTGGCGATCTCGAATGGTCGCGCTTCTGGCTCACTGCCCGACACTTCTGGTGTGGCGTGAGGGCTTGGCGGGTGTGGCTGCTGTGCGCCTTCCTCGTCATCATCGTCGTGCTGCAGCTCTATGTGCAGTTCCGCTTCAACTATTGGAACAGGGATTTCTTCGACGCGCTGGAGAGCCGCAATCCGGCGCGGCTGCGCGAAGCGGCCTATCTGCTGGTTCCGCTCTGCCTCGGGAGCGTCGTTCTTGCTGTCACCTCGGTGTGGGGCCGCATGACCATGCAGCGCAACTGGCGTGAATGGCTGACCACGAAGGTGATCAATTATTGGGTCGAGAACGACCGGTACGCGCGGCTGGCCGCGGCGGAGGGCGAGCAGAAAATTCCGGAATATCGCATCGCCGAGGACGTCAGGATCGCGACCGATGCGCCGGTCGATTTCGCCCTCGGCGTGATCTCCTCGCTGCTGACCGCGATCATCTTCGTGCAGGTGCTGTGGCAGGTCGGCGGCCCGATCACGTTCACCTGGTGGGGGCATGAGCTCTGGATACCGGGCTATCTGGTCATCAGCGTCGCGGTCTATTCCGGCCTGGTCACCAGCGCGATGATCTGGGTCGGCTGGCCGCTGACACGCGTTATCCAGTCCAAGGATCAGGCCGAGGCCGAGCTGATCACGGCGGCACATCTGCTCCGCGATATCGGCGAAGGCGTCACGCCGAAGCAGCAGGAACGCGGCGTCATCGACGGCCTTTGGCAGGCCTTGCGGCATGTGGTCAAGCAATGGCTGCGCTTGTGCTGGCAGCTGATGCGCACCACATCGGTATCGCATCTCAATTCGCTGCTGGCGCCGATCATCGGGCTGGTGCTATGCGCGCCGAAGTTTCTCAACGGCGCGATGACGCTGGGTGAGCTGACCCAGGCGGCGGCTGCATTCACCCTGGTGCAGGGCTCGTTCAACTGGCTGGTCGACAATTACAGCCGCGTCGCCGACTGGATCTCCTCGCTGGAGCGGGTCGGCGGATTGTTGCTGTCGCTGGACAAGCTCAACCATCACGCGGCAGCAGGGGATGCTCCGCTCACGCCACCTCTACGATCACCTCTGCAGCAAGACGTCTGACGTCGGCGGGATCGCACAGCGCGGTCCCGGTGTGCAGCAGGGCCGCGGCGCCTGCCGCCACCGCCCAGCGGAACGCCTCGTCAAGGGCTGCGCCAGCCGCGAGCCTGGCAATCAGCACACCGAGAAAGCTGTCGCCGGCGCCGACCGCGCTGACCGGCGTGATCGGCAGCGGCTGCGCGCGCAGCACGCGGTCATGCGTGACCAGCACCGCGCCGAGATGGCCCATCGTCAAAGCCACCGTCTCGACCTTGCCGCTATGCACCAGCGCCCGTGCGGCAGCTTCCCAGGCGAGCGCATCGCCGAGCTCGCCGCCGGCAAGCTCGCGCATCTCACGCAAGGACGGCTTGATCAGGTCGACGCCGGCGTCGACTGCGGCCGTCAGCGCCGGCCCCGAGGTATCGAGCATGAACTTCGCGCCGCGCTCGCGCGCGAGCTTTGCGATCTGGCCGTAGAAGTCGGCGGGCACGCCGAGGGGCAGGCTGCCGCTGCCAACGACGTAGCGCGGAAATGGCCTGATGTCGGCAAGCAGCTTCAGGCAGCTCTGCCACTCGGATTCACTGAGTGTCGGCCCAGGCAGGATGAAGCGATAGGGCTGGCCGGTCGCGGCTTCCTGCACGAAGAAATCTTCGCGCGTCTCCTCGTTGCTCGGAAAAGTCAGGCTGGCGACACCCTCGCGTGCGACCAGCTTGTTGAGCAGGGCGCCGGTCGCGCCTCCCACCGGATAGACCGCGGTGACGTCGCCGCCAAAGCGGGTGATGACGCGCGCGACGTTGATGCCACCGCCGCCCGCATCGCGCCGCGCAGCGCGGCCGCGCAGCTTCATGATCGGCACGATCTTCTCGACCTCGGTCGAGACGTCAACGGCGGGGTTGGGTGTGATCGTGACGATGTCGGTCATGTGTCAGCGCGCCGGCGATGCAGCGCTGGTTTCGAAGAAGGATTTCAGGCCGAGGAAGCTGATGTCAGGCTTGGTGACGATATAGGCCGGGATCAGTCGCAGATAGGCGTCATACCGCCCCTTGTTCTCGAACTGGCGCCGGAAATCCGATCGCGCGAGATAGTCCGGAAAGCGCGGGGCGATGCCGCCGGCGATATAGACCCCGCCACGGGCGCAGAAGGTGAGTGTCAGATTGCCGGCGACCGCGCCGAGCCAGCCGCAGAACATGTCGAGCGTGGCACGGCAGACGGCGCAGCTGCCGTCGAGCGCTCGTTGCGTGATTTCGGCAGCATCGCGCTGCGGCACATCAGCGCCGTCAACCGCGGCGATGGCCTGGTAGGTGTGCTCGATGCCCATGCCGGACAGCGCGCCGCGCTCGACCGAGACATGGCCGAGTCGCTCGCGCATCTTGGCGATCACCTGGCTCTCGCGTTCGGTCGTCGCCGGCAGCGTGACATGGCCGGCTTCGGTGACGGCGACCATCGGACGGCCGTCGCCTGGCAGATAACAGGCCGCGCCAAAGCCGGTTCCCGGGCCAAGGACCACCATCGGCGCGCCCGCGACCGTCGTCCCTCCGCCGAGCGGATAGAGGTCGACCGGCTGCAGTGCCGGCAATGACCAGCCCACGGCCTCGAAATCGTTCAGGAGCTTGGCCGAGGCGAGGTTGAATTGTCGCGCAAGGTCTGCGCCGTCAATCACCCAATGGCTGTTGGTCAGCGTGGCGCGATTGGCCTCGATGGTTCCGGCAACGTCGAGCACGGCGGCGGACGGCGGGCCGCCCGCCTGTTGCGACAGAAATGATCTGATCGCGTCGCCTATGGTCGGAAAGTCGGCGACCTTCAGATGTTCGATGGGCCCGATCACGCCGCGATCCATCAGCGCAAAGCGCGCATTGGTGCCGCCAATATCCGCCAAAAGAACGCGCTCGCTCATCCCTCAGCCGCTTCCACCGTGTTGGTGCGGCCGACGGGAACCTTCGTGCTCCGCTGCGCCGCAATCATGTCCGCATACCACCGCGCAGATGCCTTGGGAATGCGCCGCTGCGTGGCGAAGTCGACATAGACAATGCCGAAGCGCTGTGAATAGCCCGACCCCCATTCAAAATTATCCAGCAGCGACCAGACGAAATAGCCGCGGACGTCGGCGCCCTGGGTCATCGCCTGTTCCATGGCTTCCGTATAGGCCTTCAGATAGGCGATGCGGCTGTCGTCCCGGACCTGCCCCGTCGCGTCGATCTTGTCATCGGCGGCCGTACCGTTTTCCGCCACATAGATCGGCAGCCGAAATCTCGTGTGGATGTCGAGCAGGGTGTCGCGGAACGCCTCCGGCACGATCGGCCAGCCGATCGCGGTGCGCGGCACGTCATCGGGTGGCGCGCCGAAGGTGGCGCCGATCAGGTTGCTGTCGGCCTTGATGTAGTGGGGCGAATAGTGATTGAGGCCGAACCAGTCCAGCGGACGCGCGATCTGCGCCATGTCGCCGGGCTGGACATAGGGCGCGACCGCGTCGGCCAGCGTCGGCGGATAGCAGGCGAAATGCTGCGGCAGCGGAAACGCATCGTTCCAATATTCGGCGAACCGCAGTGCCGCCGCTACGTCCGCCGGGCTGTTGGTGCAGGGATAGCAGGGCTGGCGATTGTGGACCGCGCCGAGCTGGCTGCCTGCCACGCTCGCGCGCAGCACGTCGATCGCCTTGCCGTGGCTGAGATTGACGTGGTGGATCGCCTTGTGCAGCGCGGCTTTGTCGGCCACGCCGGGCGCGTGCCAGCCAAAGCCATAGCCGAACAGCGTGAACACGCAGGGCTCATTGAAGGTGGCGAAACGTTTGACCCGGTCGCCATACCGCTTTGCCAGCAGCGCGGCGTAATCGGCGAACCAGCCGGCGATGTCGCGGTTCTGCCAGCCGCCGAGGTCGTCGAGCGCCTGCGGCAGGTCCCAATGATACAGGCAGATCCACGGCTCGATCTCGGCTGCAAGCAGCGCATCGATCAGCCGGTCGTAGAAGGCGAGACCCTTTTCGTTCGGCGCGCCGCGGCCTTGCGGCAGCACGCGCGGCCAAGCGACCGAGAAGCGGTAGGCATTCAGTCCGAGCTCGCGCATCAGCGCGACATCGTCGGCATAGCGATGATAGTGATCGCAGGCGATCTCGCCACTGTCGTTGTTCTTCACCCGTCCGGGCGGGCGGGCATAGACGTCCCAGATGCTGTCGGCGCGGCCGTCGACATGTGCCGCGCCCTCGACCTGATAGCTCGAGGTCGAGGCACCCCAGAGAAAGCCGGGTCTGTCCGGGGCCGCCGCGTGCGGATGAAGGTGCAGATTGCTCTGTGGACTGCTGTTGGGCATGGCCGACGGTCGATTGCCTTTCGATGTCGATGGGGTCGCCACGATGATGCAGTTCCTCCGTGGCCTCCCGTTGACGAGGATCAAAGTGACAGCGCCTCGCATGCGTAGGGTGGATCGAAATTCAACGAAGGCTGCGCGGCCGATCACGCCGCGCAGATCCCGATGCCGCCGAAGATGATGGGACCGAAAATCATGCTGTGCCGAAATCCGCTTCCAGTTCCCGATCATCTCGACGACAGGCTGCAGGCGGCGGTTGCGCTGTGGCAGGGACTGAAACGGGCGGAAAACAGCATGCCCTTCGCCGACGATCTCGCCCAGTCCGCCGTCGGACGGCTGCACAAGGCTTTTCTGCTGAAGGTTTTCACGAAGCCGGAGCGCTTCCGCTTCGAGTTCGTGAGTGCCGGCCTGCCCGAGGCTGCGGTCGGCAAATTCGCCGACGAGACCACCCCGGACGCCGCCTTCGGCTATCTCCGCGCGCAGGCGAGTGTCACGGTCGAGGCCGGTGAGCCGACCTTGCTGCGCCTGACCGAAACATCCAGCCGCGAGCTGTCGCGGCTGTTGCTGCCGCTGTGGGAGAACGGCGAGGTGGCCCTGCTGCTCGGCGTCGTGCAGGGGTGAACCGGGCGTCGCTCCGTCACGGCGCCAGGGCAACACACATTTTTTCCGCTCGAGCCGCGCATGCCCTTACCTCTCCCCGCAGGAACGGGGAGAGGGAGCACACCGAGACTGTCGCGCCAGCATGCGATGCGGTTGATCCAGAAATGCGTGCATACCCTGCCCCATGGCGGGGGGGGGGCTTGATTTGGATACGATCATGTTCTAACTGACCGAATATGGAAACGATCATTACCGAATTGGATCGCCGCCAGCCCGGACGTCCGCGCGAGTTCGACATCGACAGCGTGCTGGACAAGGCGATCACGGTGTTCAGCCGGATCGGCTACCACGCGACCTCGATCTCCGACCTGAACAAGGCGCTGGGGCTGACGTCCGGCAGCATCTACAAGGCGTTCGGCGACAAGCGCGGTCTTCTGCTGGCGGCACTCGATCGTTACGTCGATCAACGGTCCCGGCGGCTCGATGAATGGCTGGCCTCGGCTGCGACCGGTCGCCAGCGCGTTGCGGCCGTGTTGAGCGCCTATGCCGAATACAGCCACGGCGACGCCGGGCGGACCGGCTGCCTTGTCGTCGGTGGCCTCATCGAGTTTGCGTCCTCGGACGCCGGGTTTCGCGAACGCTTGGCGAAGATTCTCGCGACGCATGAGGCGCGGCTGGTGCGCTTCATCCGTGAAGGCCAGGCCGACGGCTCGGTCGCATCGCATGTGGACCCGGAGATTACGGGCCGCCTGATGCTCTGCCTGATTCAGGGCATGCGTGTTGTCGGCAAGACGGGCCGCAAGCAGGCCGACATGGTTGCCGTCTGCGAACACGCGCTGCACCTCCTCGACTGACTTTGCTATCGCTAATTAGGAAACGATTGTTCTAAAATGATGCGCTCAACCGAATCCGACCTGTCCGCTTTCTGGCAAACCTTCCGTCACGGCACCGCGGTCGTGGACGGCGTCCATCTCCATTATGTCGCCGGCTGCAGCGGCGCGCCGGTTTTGCTTCTGCCCGGCTGGCCGCAGAGCTGGTATGCGTGGCGTTTCGTGATGGTGCGCCTTGCTGCCGCCGGCCGTCGCGTCGTCGCGCTGGATCCGCGCGGCATGGGGGAGTCTGATCGTCCTGCGGGCGGCTACGACCTGACAACGGTCGCCGCTGATATCCACGCGCTCGCGGAAAAGCTCGGTCTGCTTGCCGACGGCCCCATCGACGTTGTCGGTCATGACGTCGGCACCTGGATCGGCTACGCCTACGCGGCCGACTGGCCTGATGATGTCAGGCGGTTGGCGGTGCTGGACGCGCTGGTGCCCGGCCTGTCGTCGCCGCGCACCGATCTTGCGCCTGACGAGGCAAACCTGCGCACATGGCATTTCGCCTTCAATCGCCTCGATGATCTGCCGGAGATTCTGATCGCAGGGCGGGAGCCGGCGTTCCTGACTTGGCTGTTCCGCGCCAAGGCCATCAACGCCTGGGCGATCGGCCCTGACGATATCGATGAATATGCGCGGCAGCTCGCCGCACCCGGGGCGATCCGCGCGGCCACGGCCTACTACAAGGCGGCTTTCAGTCCGGAAGGTCTGGCCGCCAATCGCGCCAGAGGCCAGCGGCCGCTGCCGATGCCGGTGCTGGCGTTGGGCGCGGAACGGGGCGTCGGACAGGGCATGGTCGAGGCGATGCGTTCGCTCGGCAGCGACGTGCAGGGCGGCGTCGTGGCGGGCTGCGGGCATTACATGCCCGAAGAGAGCCCCGACGAGGTCAGCGGCGAGTTGATCCGGTTCTTCAGCGATGTCGTGCCGGGCGCTCAGTGACAGCCGTCGCCGCCATCTCCATCCCGCATCGCTTCAATTGAACGCCATGCCGCCGCTCATCGCGATGGTCTGGCCGGTCATGTAGGGATTGTCGAGCAGCAGCATCACGGCTTTGGCCACTTCGTCCGGCTGGCCGAAGCGTCCGAGTGGAATGCGCGAAACCAGCGCCTTCTGATCCTGCATCATGTCGGTGGCGATCAGTGAGGGGGCGACCGCATTGACGGTGATGCCGTCCTTGACGAGCCGCGCGGCATAGCCGCGGGTGAGGCCCTCCATGCCGGCCTTGGACGCGTTGTAATGCGGGCCGATCGCGCCGGCGCCGCGCGCCGCACCGGAGGAGATGTTGACGATGCGTCCCCATTTGCGCGCCCGCATGCCCGGTACGACGGCTTGCGTGCAGAGGAACGCCGATTTCAGATTGACGGCGATGGTCGTGTCGAAATCGGCCTCGGTGAGATCATCGATGCCGCGCGTGATCGCGATTCCTGCGTTGTTGATGAGGATATCGACCGGGCCGAGCCCGCTCTGGACCGCGGCGACCAGCGTCGTGACGGACGCGGTGTTCGACACGTCCGCCTGACACGGGATCGCGCGGGCTCCTTTGCCCTGCAGCTCCTTTGCCAACCGCTCGGCCTCATCGGTGCGGTTCCGGTAGTTGATCGCGACGGAGGCACCGGCGGCGGCCAGCGCGCGGCATATGGCGGCACCGATGCCGCGCGAACCACCGGTCACCAGCGCAACGCGCCCGCGAAGGAATTGATCGGCCATGATTGTCTCCATGACTGTTTCAAGCGTTGATGCAAGACCGAGCTTTAACGCGCCGACGGCCGGTGTGGCCGCAAATCTCGGTGAAGCTGCCGGACACAGGAGCAAAAGGGATGAACGACACGGACGACCAGGAGATCAGCAAGAGGGCCCATCAGCTCTGGGAGCAGGCCGGCCGGCCAAGCGGCCGTGACCAGGAATTCTGGTACGAGGCCGAACGGCAGATCAAGGCGGAGCGGATCCGCCACGAGCTCAAGATGCCGGATAACCTTTGATCACGCGCCTTTCTCGCGGCGCGTCTGCCCCTTGATGCGGAGCGTTTCCGCGTCGAAGGGGTGGGTCGGTTCGCCCTCGGCCTTACAGCCGGGCCACGACTCTCTCGGCGCATTTGCGAAAGTTTCGGATCAGCGGGCTGTCGACATCGCGCCGCCAGCAGATCGCGATCTCGATCGTATCGGTCGCGTCGAGGAAAGGTTTGAAGATGATGCCGCGTGGTGCGCCGAGCGCCGCGCAAGCCGGAAGAATTGCAAGACCTTCGCCGGCCAGGACGAGGCTCATCGCCGAATGGACGGTCTCGACCCGGCTGACGATCGGCATCTCGACCTGATGCCGCCGAAGCAGGGCGGCCACCGCGGACGAGGCGGACTCCTCGCCTGGTCGCGGCAGAGCGATGAGGGGACGCCCGTGCAATCTGTTCACCGGCACCGCTGTCAGGCGCACGAGCGGCGACCGCGCCGGCAGGGCCAGCATGAGCGGCTGCGTGCCGATCTGCGCCGCCTGAATCTCAGGGTGGCGGATGGCAGGCATGCACAGCGCGACCGTCACGCTGCGGTCGAGCAGCCGCGCCTCGCGCGTCGACGCGCTCAGCTCGACAAACTCGAGGTCCGCTCCGGGCAGCGACCGGCGCAGCTCGGGAACGAGCCTGGGTAGCACGGCATTGGCCAGCACGAACATGTAGCCAACGGAGAGCCGTCCGCGCCGTCCGGCTGCGACGGCACGCGCCGATTCCGCGCCCTCCGCTGCAAGGGCGAGCGCTGCTCGCGCCCGCGACAGCAGCGCCTGACCGGCCTCGGTCAGGTCCATGCCGCGACTGCCCCGGCGGAACAGGGCGGTGCCGATTTCGGACTCCAGCTTTCGGATTTGCAGCGACAGCGGCGGCTGCGCCATCCGCAGCCGCTCTGCGGCTTTGCCGACGCTGCGCTCCTCGGCCACGGCCACGAAGTAAGGAAGCCTGCGGAGGTCCATGGGCATACCGAAAATGTATGGGTTGGCGCTCAAATTCGTATTGGACGGCGAGTTAACCCGGGTGCCATTCTTGCTGTCAATGCGCCTTCGCGGGACTGCGCTGCCGGAGAATGACCTGAAGATGAGCGACGATCTCTGCTTCCGCTCCGCAACCGAGCTGCGCGAGCCCATCGCTCGCAAGCAGATCTCGCCGACCGAGATCGTGAGCGCGGTCCTGGCCCGGGCGGAGCGGCTGCAGGGCGAGCTCAACTGCTTCATCACGATCTGCGCGGACAGCGCCTTGGCACAGGCAAGGGATGCCGAACGCAGGATCGCGCGCGGCGAGCCCGCCCGGCTGCTGGAGGGTCTCCCTTTCACGGTGAAGGACATCGTCAACACCAAGGGCGTCCGCACCACCTTCGGCGCGGTGCCTTATGCGGACAATGTCCCCGATCAGGATGCCGTGGCGGTTGCGCGGCTGCGCGCGCAGGGCGCGATCCTGATCGGCAAGACCACGACGCCGGAGTTCGGCAGCAAATGCCTGACCGACTCGCCGTTGTTCGGCCGGACCCGCAATGCCTGGGATGCGCGGCGTTCCAGCGGCGGCTCGAGCGGCGGCGCGGCGGTGGCGGTGGCGAGCGGGATCGCGCCACTGGCGGTTGCCACCGATGGCGGCGGGTCGACGCGGATTCCTGCCGCCTGCAACGGCGTGGTCGGATTGAAGCAGAGCAACGGCGTCATCCCCCACAGCCAGGTGCAGGATGCCTTCGGCAACCAGACCTACGTGACGCCGACCACGCGGACGGTTGCTGACACCGCGCTGATGATGCAGGCGATGGCAGGGGAGGATGCCTCCGATCCCTGGTCGATCGGCGTTCCCGTGCCGGATTTCCTGGTTGCGGCCACGCCGCGCGGCGATCTGCGCGGACAGAGGATTCTGTTCTGCCTGTCGCTGCCGGGGCGGCCGGTCGCGGCCGACGTTGCTGATGCCTTCAAGGCCAGTCTCGATCGGCTGGCAGGTCTGGGCGCAGAGCTCGAGGAATTTTCCGGCGCGGATTTCGATGTCGAGCCGGTCTGGCGCGCCATCAATCATACCGTCTGGCGGACGCGCTTCGAGAAGCTGGCCGCCGAGCACGGCGATGTCCTGAGCGAGACGTTCCACAAGCAGATCGCATTGGCCGCCAAGGTCAGCGGTGCGGACTACCAGCAGGCCATGTTCGAACGCACGTCGCTGTTCCGCCGCGTGCAGGCGCTGCTTGCGCGTGGCAACCTGCTGGCGATGCCGACCCTGAGCCGGACGGCGTTACCGATCGACCAGGACCTGTTCGGCACCATCGAGATCGACGGGCAAAGTTTCGATCATGTCCGGCCACACTGGTTTCCCTGGACCATGCCATTCAACATGACCGGGCACCCGGCGGTCAGCCTGCCTTGCGGCTTTGGTCGCGACGGTCTGCCGATCGGCCTTCAACTGGTCGGCCGCTTCCGCGCCGATGCGGAGCTGTTGCGGGTGAGCGCGCTGTTCGAGGCGTCGCACGATCTGCTGGCCCGCAGGCCTGGCTGATCGCGGGGAAGCACCATGCGCGCGGGGCTTGCGTCCGGCAGCGGGACATGTTGGATCGTGCCGTGGGGTGGCGTGAGGCCGAGATCATAGAATGAGCGTGTTCGTTCTGCGGCGTTTCCTGACCCTGCTGGCTACCCTGGTCGGCGCGTCGCTGGTCATTTTCCTGGTGCTGGACGCCTTGCCCGGCAATGCCGCGCAGATGCTGATGGGAGCCGATGCCTCGCCGGAAGCCGTGCAGGCGCTCGCGGTCAAGCTCGGGCTCGACCAGCCGCTGGTGGTTCGCTACGTGCATTGGCTCGGCGGGATGGCAGTCGGCGACCTCGGCAACAGCTACGCCTATGGCACGCCGGTCGCCGGCCTGATCGCGGAACGGCTGGTCCTGACCATCCCGCTCGCGATCATGGCGATGGCCATCACCACAGCGCTGGCGCTTGCCGCCGGCGTCTATAGCGCCGCCCATCACAACAGGCTCGGCGACGTCGGCGTGATGTCACTGACGCAGATCGGCATCGCGCTGCCGAGCTTCTGGTTCGCGATCCTCCTGATTCTCCTGTTCGCGGTGAAGCTGCAATGGCTCTCGGCCGGCGGCTTTGCCGGCTGGGATGACGGGCTGTGGCCCGGCATCAAGTCGCTGCTATTGCCGGCCATCGCGCTTGCCGTCGTGCAGGCGGCGATCCTCGCCCGCGTCACGCGCTCGGCCGTGCTCGAAGTCTCGCGCGAGGATTTCGTGCGCACGGCGCGCGCCAAGGGGCTGACCAGGCGCGAGGTGTTGTGGCGGCACGTGCTGCGCAATGCGATGATCCCGGTGATGACCGTGATGGGCCTTCAGTTCGCCAATCTGCTGGCCGGCACGATCGTGATCGAGAACGTGTTCTATCTGCCAGGGCTCGGCCGGCTGATCTTCCAGTCGATCGCCAATCGCGACCTGATCGTGGTGCGCAACTGCGTCATGCTGCTCGCGGCGATGGTCATTGTCGTCAATTTCGTGGTCGATGTGCTCTATGCCGCGATCGATCCCCGGATCAAGGTGCACGAGCTGTGAACACTTCCTCCACGATCGCGCTCGTGCCGGATCGTACGCGCAATGCGAACGGCTTCTGGCGGCGCGCGCTGCGCCATCGCAGCTTCGCGCTCGGCGGCGCGCTCTGCCTGCTCGTGCTTGGCGCTGCGCTGCTGTCGCTGGCGTGGACGCCGTGGTCGGCCTACGACCTCGACATCGCCTCCAAGCTGAGGCCGCCATCGGCGTCGCATTGGCTCGGCACCGACGTGCTCGGGCGCGACATCGTCTCGCTGCTGCTGGTCGGTGCGCGCGCGACCATCCTGGTCGGCATCATCGCCGTCGGCATCGGGCTCTCCGTTGGCGTCTGTCTCGGGCTGGTCGCCGCAGCACGGAAAGGCTGGACCGAGGAGCTGATCATGCGCCTGTCCGATTTCACCTTCGCGTTTCCCGCCGTGCTGTCGGCGATCATGCTGGCCGCGGTGATCGGCCCGGGCATGGTGACCTCGATCACGGCCATCGGCATCTTCCAGATTCCGGTGTTCGTTCGCGTCACCCGTGGTTCGGCGAGCGCGATCTGGGCGCGGGAATTCGTGCTTGCCGCGCGCGCGTCCGGCAAGGGCCGCTTTCGTATCACGATCGAGCATGTGCTGCCGAACATCCTGTCGATCCTGATCGTGCAGGCGACGATCCAGTTCGCGCTCGCGATCCTGGCCGAAGCCGCGCTGTCCTATCTCGGGCTCGGCACGCAGCCGCCGATGCCCTCATGGGGACGCATGTTGAACGATGCGCAGAGTCTCTTGTTTCAGTCGCCGATGCTCGCGGTCTATCCGGGTCTGGCGATCGCCATTGCCGTGCTCGGTCTCAACCTGCTCGGCGACGGATTGCGCGACCTGCTCGATCCACGCCTCTCACGTGAGCGTTGAGCATGAGCGCAGCGAGCGATACGCCTTTGATCGAGGTCGAAGGGCTCGGCATCTCGCTCAACACCAGCCGCGGCCGGGCGCAGGCTGTCCGCGAGGTCTCATTTGCGCTTCGGCGCGGCGAGACGCTCGGACTGGTCGGGGAATCCGGCTGCGGCAAGTCCGTCACCGCGCTGGCGCTGATGGGACTGCTGCCGGACAGCGCGGTCGTCAGCGGCAGCATTCGGCTCGACGGCCGCGAGCTGGTCGGGTTGTCGGACCCTGACTATTGCCGGCTGCGGGGTAACCGCATCAGCATGATCTTCCAGGAGCCGATGACCGCACTCAATCCGATGCACACGGTCGGGCGGCAGGTGGCGGAGCCGTTGCGTCGCCACAAGAACCTTTCCGCGGCTGAGGCGCGCGAGGAGGCGATCGCACTGCTCGATCGCGTCGGCCTGCCTGATGCAGTCAAGCGCGCGGATGCGTATCCGCACCAGTTCTCCGGCGGCCAACGCCAGCGCATCACCATCGCGATGGCGCTTGCCTGCCAGCCCGACGTGCTGATCGCCGACGAGCCGACCACCGCGCTTGACGTCACCATCCAGCGCCAGATCCTCGACCTCGTCGCTGATCTGGTCGAGGAGCGCGGCATGGCGATGATCCTGATCAGCCACGATCTCGGCGTCATCGCCGAGAATGTCAGCCGCATGATGGTGATGTATGGCGGCGCCGTGGTCGAGAGCGGCACGACGGATGCGGTGTTCTCGCGCATGGGCCATCCCTACACCCAGGGGCTGTTTCGCGCCCGGCCGCGGCTTGGCGCCAAGAAAGGAACGCGGCTGAAGACCATCGCCGGCTCGGTGCCCGAGCTTGCCGATCTGCCGCAAGGCTGCACTTTCGCCGACCGCTGTCCGATCGTCATCGCGCGTTGCCGTGCAGCGCTTCCCGATGCGATCGATATCGGAGGCGGGCATCGGGCGCGCTGTATCAGGACCGACGTATCGCTGGCGGGAGCCGGCGCATGAGTGCGGCGGATCAGATCTCGTCCCGCGTGCCACTGCTCGAGGTGCAGGATCTCGTGCAGCGCTATGCGCTGCCGCGCGAGAGCCTGTTGCGTGCGCCGGGCGAGGTGCTCGCGCTCAACGGCGTCTCGGCGCAGGTGATGGCCGGACAGAGCCTCGGCGTCGTCGGCGAATCCGGCTCGGGTAAGTCGACCTTCGCGCGGCTGGTGATGGCGCTGGAGCGGCCGACCTCCGGCTCGGTCAAGCTGTCGGGCCGCGATCTCAATGCGATGCCGGCCGATGAGCTGCGCCGCGCCAGGCGCGATTTCCAGATGGTGTTTCAGGACCCGTATGGCTCGCTCGATCCGCGCCAGACCATCGCGCGCATCGTCGCCGAGCCGCTGACGGCGCTCGGCCGGCTCGATCGCGCGAGCTTGCGCGAGCGCGTCGGCACGGTGTTGCGCCAGGTCGGATTGCGCGACGCCGACATGGACAAATACCCGCACGAGTTCTCCGGCGGCCAGCGCCAGCGCATCGCGATCGCGCGCGCCCTGATCACCCAGCCGAAGCTGATCGTGGCCGACGAGCCGGTCAGCGCGCTCGACGTGTCGGTGCAGGCCCAGGTGCTCAACCTGTTGGAAGATCTGCAGGACGAGTTCGGCCTGAGCTACGTCCTGATCAGTCACGATCTCGCGGTCGTCGATTATCTCTGCGACGAGGTCGCGGTGATGTATCTCGGACGGGTCGTCGAGCAGGGACGCCCCGAAGATTTGTTCGAACGATGCGGCCATCCCTATACGCGCGCGCTCCTGGAGGCAGTGCCGCGCGCGCAGGCCGGGGCAATCAGGCGGCGCCGCGCGGCGCCGATGAACGTCTCGCAATCGGCCACTACCGCCGGCTGCGCCTATGTGCCGCGTTGCCCGCTCGCTGACGGACATTGCCGCGAGGCAGCGCCGGCGTTACGCGCCATCGGGGCTCAACATTTGGCTGCATGCCACAAGGCCGAAATGGTAATGGCGCAGCCTGCGACGGTGATCGGGACCGGCGATGCTATTGTCTCCGATCGGCTTTGATTGATAGTTTGGAGTATCTAGGGAGAGAGCCGATGTTGAAGAAGGTTGGTATTGCCGTCTGGGTCGCCGCATTCACTGCGGGACCATTGTTCGCCTGGTCGGTGCCGGCGCTGGCGCAAGGCAAGAAGGACAGCGTCGTGATGGGCATGACGCTGGAGCCGCCGGGCCTTGATCCGACCAGCGCCGCGGCTGCGGCCATCGCCGAAGTGACGCTCTACAACATCTATGAGACCCTGACCAAGATCAACGAGGACTCTTCGGTGTCGCCGTTGCTCGCCACGAGCTGGCAGGCGTCGCCCGACTTGAAGACCTACACCTTCAAGCTGGTCAAGGGCGCCAAATTCCAGAACGGTGAGCCGTTGGATTCCGCGGCGGTCAAGTTCTCGTTCGAGCGGGCGGCGGCGCAAAACAGCACCAACAAGGACAAGGCGCTGTTCCAGAGCTTCGAGCATGTCGATGCGCCCGACGCCGAAACGATCGTGATCGCGTTGAAATATGCCGAGCCGAACCTGCCGTTTTTGCTTGGGCAGGCGACCGCCGCGATCATCGAGCCGAAGAGCGCAGCCAGTGATGCGACGCAGCCGGTCGGCACCGGGCCCTACACGTTGGGTGCCTGGGCCAAGGGCTCATCGATCACGCTGAACAAATGGCCGGACTATCGCAACGCCGCGGCGATCAAGCTCGCCAAGGTGACGATCCGCTTCATCTCGGATCCTTCAGCGCAAGTCGCGGCACTGCTGTCGGGTGACGTGGACGCCTTCCCGCGCGTTGCTGCGGGACGGAGTCTCGCGCAGTTCAAGTCTGATCCCCGCTTTACGGTGCTGATCGGCGGCTCCAAGGCGAAGACCATCGTCACGATCAACAACAAGAGGAAGCCGCTCGACGATGTCCGCGTCCGCCGTGCCATTCTGGCCGCGATCGATCGCAAGGCGATGATCGAGGGCGCAGCCGACGGGCTCGGCACGCCGATCGGCAGCTTCTACGTGCCGGGCTCGCTCGGCTATGTCGATACCGCCGATATCAACCCGTATGATCCGGAGAAAGCCAAGAAGCTCCTGGCGGAGGCCGGCATCAAGACGCCGCTCGAGCTGAGCCTCAAGCTGCCGCCGCCGCCTTACGCGCGGCAGGGTGGCGAGGTGCTGGCCGCAGAGCTCGCCAAGGTCGGCATCGTCGCCAAGATCGAAAACCTCGAATGGGCGGCGTGGCTGTCGCAGGTCTTGAACGGTCCCCGCAATTTCGACCTGACCATCGTGTCGCATGTCGAGCCGTTCGACCTCGTGAAGTTCACCGAGGACTATTATTTCGGTTATCACTCCGACGCCTTCGACAAGCTCTATCAGTCGATCGTGGCGACGCCGGACGAAGCCGCGCGTGCCAAACTGCTCGGCGACGCCCAGCGCATGCTGGCGACCGATGCGGCGGCGGGTTTCCTCTACCAGCCGCAGTGGATCACGATCGTGAACAAGAAGCTCAAGGGCGTTTGGAAAGACGTCCCGCAGTTCGAGAATGACTTTTCCAGCTGGGCCTGGGAGTAGCAAAGGGAAGGGCGGACGCAGCGGAAACTCCGCTGCGTTCGCTTCACCCTATGCCGCGGCGCCGATCAGTGCGGCCAGTCGATCGGTGTGAATCGAAGCTGCCGTCGCCGCATCTCCGCCTGCAACTCGGTCGCATATTGCTTGGCGCTTTCCCCGATCAGCCGGAAAGGACCTCCGATCCGACTGTCAGCGGCGACCTGCTTGCGAACGCTTTCATAATAAGCCAGCAAACTCTCATCAGTCGAATTTACAAACCTCATTGACGCCCTCGCATCTATCAACGTCGGCAACTTCACACGAACGCGCCCCCCTGGGCAGCGTCATAGGTTAAAAAGTACCGTTTCAACCAGAAGTTTCAAGTAGGATAAAAAGTTCTCTGTGGATGAAGCTCTTTGAACGTCCAGCAGCAGTGGGTTTTTGCTGGACAGCGGATTTGACGTACAAGTTCCCCTTGTCGCAACACTGCTACACAGCGTCAGATCCAAAGCTGCACTCCAAACACCCCGTCCAGCCAGAGTTCCATTGGCGCCAACATTCACTCAGGTGCCTCTAAGGGAGGCGAATGTTGGCGCGGAACGCGAGCCGCTCAGCAAGCGCGGCGCCGCACCCTTTCGACAAGAACTCGGCGCCGAGCCGGAAATTCCCTTGTATGCCAGAACTTTTCGCTGACGAACTTCTTAGTCTCTGCGAGGGGCAATCCGGAGCGACGTCGCGTGAACCCATCGCGGCGTGGCCGCTCCACGTGAAGGTCATCCGATGCAAACCGAGGTCTTGATCATCGGCGGTGGCCCCGCCGGCTTGATGGCTGCGATCTATCTGGCGCGCTTCCGTCGCGACGTTGCGATCGTCGACAGCGGCGCGTCGCGTGCCGCTTTGATTCCGCGCAGTCATAATCTGCCCGGATTTCCTGATGGCATTCCTGGACGCGAACTGCTCGCGCGCATGCAGCAGCAGGTCATCGAACTCGGAGTGCCCGTGATTCGTGGCTCGGTGAGCTCATTGGAAAGGCATGAAGTGGGATTGCTGGCCTCTCACGCCGCTGGTGCCATTACCGCGCAGCGGGTCATTCTCGCGACCGGAATCGTCGACAAGCAGATGCCGCTGCCGGAGTGGGTTGACGCGGTGAGGCGGGGCGAACTGCGCTATTGTCCGGTCTGCGACGCCTTCGAGGCGATCGGTCGCAGGATCGCGGTGATCGGGCCGCTCAGTCATGCCGCCGGCAAAGCGCTGTTCATGCGAAGCTATAGCGCCGATGTGAGTTTGGTCCCGATCGACGACGCGAACGACGATGCGTTGCGGCAGAAGCTGAGCGACGCGGCGGTGCGCGTGACGCCAAAGCTCGATGCGCTCCGTCGCCAGGGTGACGGCATCGAAGCTGTGCTTGTCGACGGCTCGTGCGAACAGTTTGAGATCGTCTATCCGGCGATGGGCGCCGCGGTGCGCTCCGACCTGGCCATGCAACTCGGTGCGAGCCATACGCCGGACGGCTTTCTCAAGGTCGACGACAAGCAGCGCAGCGACATCGATCACCTGTATGGCATCGGCGACGTCGTCACCGACCTGCATCAGATATCGGTTGCGTTCGGTCACGCGGCCGTTGCCGCCTGTCATGCCCACCACTCCCTGCCCATGAGATATGCCTGAGAGCGGGAATAGGAACTCGAAGCCTGCTCCTGGAGAAATCGCGAGCGCGGCAGCGTAAGTTAATGCTGCTGTCACGGACCTGCCGCACCATGGGGCATGGACAGAAGGTCGGCATGTTTGACGGCAGCTACGAACTGTCGTGAGGAGGCCGAGCGCGATCCGTCGCGTCGTACTCTCTGGCTGCAGGAGGCCGAGAGATGGACGGCACTGGCGCGCGAAAGCGTGGTTGCCGCGATCAGCCTTGAGATCGTCGCCATCGAGACGGTCGAGACGATCTCGATGGCGCCCCGAGCGGGTGGCGCATTTGCCGGCGGAGATTCGTCCGGCCGCGTCAGTGCGCTATGGACGCAGCAACGCGTCCCCCATTGATTGCTGCGAGCCCAAGGAAACGGAACGCTTTCGCCTGCATTGGGGCCAGCGGTGTCCACGCCACCCTCGGCGCATGGACCATTGCATGAATGATCAATCACGCCCCCGCGAATGCCCACGAAAGCCAATCGAACCGAAAAAGAATGGTGGCGAGGCGCCGTCATCTATGAGATCGCAACCATCTCGTTTCAGGATAGCGACGGCGACGGCAAGGGGGATATCGCCGGGCTCCTGCAACGCGCCAGCTATCTGCGATGGCTCGGGGTCGATGCGGTCTGGCTGACCCCGATCTACACGAATCCGTTTCGCGATTTTGGTTACGACATTGCCGATTTCTGCGATAGCCCTCTTCACCGACGCTGATGCGGCAAGTGGCCATCCCGGTGTCGCGTGCGGCTCTATTCGGCGAGGCCGAGCGCCTTCAGATGCGCAGCACCGGCGCGGACATAGTCGTGGTTGCGCAGCTCGAGGATCAGACGGGGCTTGGAGGTCAGCCGGCCGAGCGCACGAAACACCGCGGGCCAGGGGATATTGCCCTCGCCCGGCGCCCAATGGCGGTCGCCATAGCCATCGGTGTCCTGCAGATGCACATGCGCCAGCATGTCGCCGGCTGCATCGACATAATGGTCGACCGGCGGCGCCCCGGTTGAATGATGCGCATAGTTGGCATGACCGGTGTCAAGCGAGACCCGCACCTTGGCGCTGCCGAGCGCCTTGGCCAATTGGACGCGATCCTTGGGATCCTTGTCCTCGATGTTCTCGATCACGATCTCGCAGCCAGCCTGCTCGGCGCGCGCGATCACATCGCCAAGCGTCGCACGAACGCGCTCGATCAGGCCTTCGCGGCTCTCGCTATCGAGATTGTTGTAGTCCCAGGTCGTGTAGGGCGAGTGGATCACCATATGCGTCGCGCCGAGGAACTCGGCGACTTCGAGCCCCTGCAGCAGGCGCTTGGTCACGGCGCGGCGGATCAAGGGGTCATGGCTGTCGATCTTGAATCCCCAGAACGGGCCGTGGATGCCGCGCCGCCCGGTGTGGCCGTCGAGCATGGCCTTGATGTCGCAAGCGATCGCGCGCCAGTCGCCATCGAGCACTTCGGCGCGGGAAAAATCCTGGATCTCGAGATCGCGCTGGCGCTCCAGCAGCCAGTCGCGATGTGCGGGGATGGATTTGATGGAGAGCGCAGCGCCGAGCACGGGCAGCGATTCGGACATGTCGTGGATCCCTTGACCATCGTCTGCGACAGGCGTGAGCGCTAGCCCGGTTTGATGACGGTCCGGTGAAGAGGGGGCGGAGATGGCTGCGACCTATCAAGCCAGCACGTTTGAAGCAAGCATCCTTGGAGTAGTGAGAATGTCGGTCCCGCTACTTGACGTAGGCGAGGTTTTTGCAAGAATGCGGTAATTTCGTGTTGGAAATGGGGGCTGCCGTGAGGGCTGGACTTGCGATGTTGTTGTTCGTGCTGGTGGTGGCGCTGGTGTCGCCCGCTCAAGCGCGCGGTCCTTACGGCTCGATTTCGGCCGCGGGCTGGTCGGGCGGCGCCTATACCGACGACAAGACCGGCGCGTTCACCAGCTGCATCGCGAGTGCGAGCTACAAGAGCGGCATCACCTTCAGCGTCGTGGTGTCCAAGACCTACGAATGGGCGCTGGCCTTCATCCATCCGAGCTGGACGCTGACGCCAGGACAGAAATTCCCGATCGTGCTGAGCTTCGACGGCCGCAACACCTTCAATGTGGACGGCACCGTGTTCTCGACCAATATGGTCGCAGTGCCGATGCCGGTCGACTCGGCGCTGGTCAAGAGCTTTCGAGCCGCCAAGACCATGTCGGCCTTTGCGCAAGGCAACCTGTTTCAGTTCACCCTTGACGGCACCGCGGTGATGCTGCCTGCGCTGGTCTATTGCGCCAAGACGGTCAATCAAGGCGGCCTTGCGGCTGCGACCAACTTCATGGCGGGGGTCACGCGCGCCGCCGCCGTGTCGCATCAGCCCGCTCCGCCGCCGGTCACCTCCGCGTCGAATGCGAAGCCGTCCAGGCCGCAGGGCGCTTCAGCTGAATTGCAGTTGGAGGCGATGCAGATCGCCTCGAATTTCATCCTCAAGGCAGCGCTGTCACATCCATCGATCCTGGGGGGCGGCGAAAAGCCGGTGTGGTTGATGCCGGGCGGGGTGGCCTGGAAGGCCGACAACGCCACCGGTTTCGTTCGGATCGTGCCGCCCGAGCCCAATGTCGACGGGCTGGAGGTCGCGGCCATCATCGTCGGCAACGATGCGAGGGACTGCAAAGGCAAGTTCATCTCCGCACGCAACAGCGAGCTGGTCGACAGCCAGGTCGTGTTCCGCGGCATGTCGTCATGCGAGGACAGCGAGAAGTCTGACATCACCGAGTACTTCATCTTCCCGCGCAAGGCCGGCGGCTTCGTTCTCTTCTCGGTGATCACGCCGACCAAGGCGCTGGGCCAACAGGCACAGGGCCCGCAGCGCGATGAGGCCAACGCCGCCTTCCGCAAGGCGGCGTACACCTCGATCGCGCAGTAGAGGAGTGGGCGGGGCCTGCTGCATTGTTGTCGTGTCGCGGAGGCCTCGTGGTTCGAGACGGCGCTTCACACCTCCTCACCATGAGGGTCCATATATGAGCTCGCCGCGAAGCGGGCCTCATCCCGAGGAACATCGCGGAGCGATGCGTCTCGAAGGATGAACCGAGAAAAAGATTCTCGAGCCGCTGACCTTGCACCCTATTTGCGCCTTGGTCGCCGCACCGCGCGCACCTTGCCGCTGCTGCCGCCGCCGCAATAGAACTGGTCGCCGCCGTCGGACTCCAGACCGGACACCGTGATGCCCTCGGGCATGTCGAGCTGTTCGAGCACTTCGCCGCTCTGCGGATCGATGCGGCGCAACGCGCCGGCCTCATCTTCCCAGCTGCCGTGCCAGAGTTCGCCGTCGACCCAGGTCACGCCGGTGACGAAGCGGGTGCAGGGAATGGTGCGCAGGATCTTGCCCGTGTCGGGATCGATCTGGTGGATCTTGCGCTCGCGATAGACGCCGACCCAGAGCGTTCCTTCCGCCCAGGCCATGCCGGAGTCGCCGCCACCACCCGGCGCCGGAATCGTCGCCAGCACCTCGCCGCTCGCGGGATCGATCTTCTGGATGCGGTTTTCGGCGAGCTGAAACAGATGCCGGCCGTCGAACGCGGTCCCGGCATGCGCGGGGACGTCGAGCGAACGCTGGACCGTCCCATCGGCCGGATCGAACGCCCTCAATGTCTCGCCGGCTGCGAACCAGACTTTCTGCCCGTCATAGGTGACGCCGCCGACCTGCTTGGTATCCGCGAACGGACCATATTCTCTGACGATCTCCGCTGCGCTTCGCTTCATCTGTCCGCTCCTGTCGTCTGCAATGCAGAAAGCCTATTCGCTCGGCAGCGACGCCGGGAGTAACAACGTGGTCGCGAATCCCGGCAGCAGCGGGCAGGTCCAGCGCCGGGCGGGTCCGCGCCCGAACGCCTGCACCTTTCCGGCGACCAGCAGCTCGTCGAGCGCCCGCTGCACGGTGCGCTGGCTGGCGCCGAGCGCAAGCGACAGGCCGGAGCTCGACCAGGCCTCGCCATCGGCGAGGCATGCGAGCACGGCCGCGTGCTCATCTTCGATCGGCTGCGTCAGCACCACCACCTCCTGCGCGCGGATCGGCAAAAGCGCAAAGCCCGCCTTGGTCGCGGTGACCTCGGCCAGCGGCTGCATGGCCTGCCGCAGCCGTCCGATTTCGACGCGCAGCCGCGCGCGATGCGACTCATCCGCTTCCTTGCCGCGGAACGCCTGCGCGATCAGCGTGCCGCGCGGCACGTCGTCCGGCCATGCTTCGGCCAGAGACCGGGCAAGCGAAAACAGCACCGGCCGCCGGGCAAGCGGGACCACCACGCGGCCGTGACGCATGGTCAGACGGCAGGCATCGACAACGAATGCATCGGAGCGGAGCAGCGCTTCGACGTCGGCAAGCTGCAACAGCTGTTCCCCGCCGCGCGAGATCAGCCGTGCCGCGGGCGCGGTCAAGGCGCGCGACGCCTGCTCGATCTCGGCGATCAGTTCTTGGATGCCGGCACGCCGTGCCGCATGCTCGGCACGTTCGAGCGCGGCGCGTGCGGCCTTGGTCTGCAGGCGCCGCATCGCCAGCCCCGCGACGATCAGTTCATAGACCGCCCGCGATGCCGGCGGCAGCGGTCCCGGATCGAGCGCGGCGAGGCGCTGCTCGGCCTCGTCGAGCTGGCCGATTAGGAGCAGCCGGCGGATCTCGAGGCTGCGCGCGTGCGCGGCGTTCAGCCGGTCGCCATGCTTGTCGAGCGTCGCCCGTGCCGCGTCCAGCGCCTTGGTCGGCCAGCGCAGATCGCGCGAGGCCAGCGCGATTTCGGCTTCGGCGACGATGCAGCGGGCGCGCGCCACCGCCTCGCTCGGGCCGAATGCGCCCGCTGCACGCCGCAGCAACGCCTTGGCGCGCACGAAATCACCGAGCCGCGCCATGGCAATGCCGCGCAGCGCCAGCGCGGGCGCATCCTCGCGCAGGGCCACCCGGTTCAGCGCGCCGAGCGCATCACCCGAAGCCAGCGCCAGCGCTGCAGCCGTGATCAGCGAGTCCATGCAAATCCCGCCACACTTGTAACTCTCACCCCTGTGGGGGCCGATCCTAGTCTAGCTCGCGGTCAACACGCAAAGGATCACACCATGACCTCTCATCCGACCGGAACACGCGAAGACTGGCTGGCCGCACGGCTGGAGCTGCTGCAGGCCGAGAAGGAACTGACGCGGCAGAGCGATGCGCTGGCGCGGCGGCGGCAGGCGCTGCCCTGGGTCCGCGTCGACAAGGACTACCGCTTCGACACCGATGAGGGACCGGCCTCGCTGCCCGACCTCTTCAACGGATGCTCGCAGCTCCTGGTCTACCATTTCATGTTCGGCCCCGACTTCGCGGCCGGCTGCCCCTCTTGCTCGATGATCGCCGACGGCTTCAACGGCTTTGCGGTGCATCTCGCCCATCACGACGTGATGCTGTGGGCGGTCTCGCGTGCGCCGCTGGCCAAGCTCAAAACCTATAAGAAGCGGATGGGCTGGACCTTTCCCTGGGCCTCCTCGGCCGGCAGCGATTTCAATTTCGACTTCAACGTCTCGATCACCGAGGACCAGCAGCGCCAGGGCGGCACCGAATACAATTATCAGCCGAGCCCCGCCCGCAGCGCGGCCGATGTGCCTCCTAAGGCGGCGCAGGTTGCGTCCACTTGCGGAACCGATGGCGCGACCTTCATGCGCGACCGTCCCGGCATGAGCGCGTTCGTGTGCGAAGATGGCGTCATCTATCACACCTATTCGGCCTATGCGCGCGGCCTCGACGGGCTGTGGGGCAGCTATCAATGGCTCGATCGCGCGCCGAAGGGCCGCAACGAGAGCGGCATGTGGTGGCGCCGTCACGATGAGTACGGCGCGCGCTGATAACGCAGACAGAGGCGGCCGATCGATGAAGCAATCGCCATCAAGAGACAGAGCAACTCCCGGCGTGGCCGATTGGCTGAGCCTCGCGGCCGCTCCGACCTTCGCGTTCATGGCGCTCGCGAGCGGCGTGCTCAGCACCGGCGCGCCGGAGCCGCTCTGCACAACCGCAGGACAAGGAATGACGATGAATCCGATGTTGCTGATGTACGTGCTGATGAGCGTCTTCCATCTCGCGCCCTGGCTCAGGCTGTTGGACCGGTGGCGGATCGGCCGGCGCTTGATGACGGCCGCGGAGCGCTACCTGCCATGAAGCAGCGGCACCGGGCCGTTCCGTCGTGCGCTGAAGCTCAGGCCTCAGCCACCACCTTCAACGCCTCGGCCCGGATCTCTTCCACCAACCGTTCCTTGAGGGCAACGAATTCGGCCGAGGTCTTGATCTTGTAGGAGCGCGGATGCGGCAGCTCGATCTTGATGTCGGCCTTGATCCGCCCGGGCCGCGCGCTCATGACCAGCACACGGCTGCCGAGGAAGATCGCCTCCTCGATGTCGTGGGTCACGAACAGCACCGTCTTGCGGTCGCGCTCCCAGATGCCGAGCAGCATCTCCTGCATCAAGACACGGGTCTGGTTGTCGAGTGCGCCGAACGGCTCGTCCAGCAGCAGGATCTTCGGATCGTTGGCAAGGGCGCGCGCAATGGCGGTGCGCTGCTGCATGCCGCCGGACAGCTGTTTCGGCCAGTGATTGGCAAAGCCGCTCAATCCGATCTGCTGGATGAAGCGGTCGGCGATCTTGCCGCGCTCGGTGTCCGAGACGCCGCGCTCGCGCAGGCCGAAAGCGATATTGTCGCGCACGGTCAGCCAGGGAAACAATGTGTAGGACTGGAACACCATGCCGCGATCGGCGCCGGGGCCGGTTACCTCACGGTCGTCGAGCAGCACGCGGCCGGAAGTCGGTCGGTCGAGCCCGGCCACGATGCGCAGCAGCGTCGACTTGCCGCAGCCGGAGGGACCTAGGATGGTGACGAAATCATTGTCGCCGATCGCAAGATCGATCGGCTCCAGCGCGCGGGTCGGTGCATGACCGGCGCGGGCCGGGAAGGTGCGCGAGACCTGCGCGATGCGAAGCGTCGTCATGCGAGCTTCCACGGGAACAGCCAGGCATTGAACGCCTTGAACAGGAAATCCGAGATCAGCCCGATCAGGCCGATCACGATGATGCCGAAGATGATCTGGCCGGTGTTGAGCAGCGCCTGGCTGTCGGTGATCATGTGGCCGATGCCGGACGATGATCCGATCAGCTCGGCGACGATCACATAGGTCCAGGCCCAGCCCAGCACCAGCCGAAGGATTTCGGCGATCTCCGGCGCGGCTGACGGCAGCAGCACGCGGCCGATGATGCCGCGGTCGCTGGCGCCGAGCGTATAGGCGGCTTCGACCAGATCGCGCCGGGTGTTTCCGACTGCCACCGTGATCATCAGGATGATCTGGAACACCGAGCCGATGAAGATGATCAGGAGCTTCTGCAACTCGCCGATCCCAGCCCACAGGATCAGCAGTGGAATGAAGGCGGACGCCGGCAGATAACGCGCAAACGACACGAACGGTTCGAGGAAGGCCTCGATCGGCTTGTAGGCGCCCATCAGCACTCCGATCGGGACGGCGATGAGCGCGGCGAGCACGAAGCCACCGACCACGCGCCAGATCGTCATGCCGATATCGAACACGAAGCCATATTTCGCGAGCAGGTCCCAGCCCTCGTGCAGCATGGTCAGGGGATTGGCGAGGAAGGTCTTCGGCACATAGCCGCCGAACGTCGCCAGCGCCCATACGAGGACGAACAGCACGAAGAAGGCAAGGCCGAGCACCGTGCGGGAGGTCGTGCTGACGGGATCGAGAGGACGGATCACGAGAGAGGGGCTTTCTCAATGTGTAGGATGGATAGAGCGAACGGGTCGGGTCGCCCGACCTGTTCGCGAAACCCATCGCTACAACGCTGAATCGATGGGTTTCGCTTCGCTCTACCCATCCTACGGACTACGGACTCGTTGCGACCCGTCCTACTTGATGAAGTTCGCGTCGTAGATGTCGTTGAGATCAGGCGCCTGCTTGATGATGCCGATCTCGAGCAGGAGATCGGCTGCATCCTTGTTGAAGCTCTTGAATTCGGTCTCGAAGAACTTCTGGTTGGCGGCCTTGTCCTGCCAGCGCAAATATTTCGCCGAGTTGCCGAACTGCTCGGCCGACTGCTTGACGTCTGCGCCCATGATCTCATAGGCCTTGGCCTGGTCCTTGGCGATCATGTCGAGCGCCTCGAAATAGCTGTCGGTCAGCGCCTTCGCCGCCTTCGGATTCTCGGCGAGGAATTTCGGCGTGCAGCCGAACGTGTCCATGACCATCGGATAGTCGAGCGTGGTGGCGATGATCTTGCCCTTGTCGGGGGCGGCGCGCACCGTCGACAGATACGGCTCGTAGGTCATCGCCGCGTCGTTCTGGCCGGACACGAAGGCCTGCGCCGCTGCTGCGGGCTCCAGGTTCACCACCGTGACATCTTTGACCGAAAGGCCGTTCTTCTTGAGCATCCAGGCCAGCGTGAAATAGGGCGCGGTGCCGGGCGCGGAGGCCGCGACCTGCTTGCCTTTGAGGTCCTTGATCGCGGCGATGTCGTTGCGCACGGCCATGCCGTCGGCGCCGTAGCTCTTGTCGAGCTGAAAGATCTGCTTGGTGGCGACGCCGTTGGCGTTCCAGGAAATCCATGTCTCGACGGTCGTCGCTGCGCACTGGATGTCGCCCGAGGCGATCGCCAGATGGCGATCCTTCTGCGGGATCTTCTTCAAGGTGACGTCGAGGCCGTTCTTCTTGAAGATGCCGGCCTCCTTCGCCAGCGTCAGCGGCGCAAAGCCGGTCCATCCGGAAATGCCGACGCCGACCTTCACGTCGTCGGCATGAGCGGGTGCAGAGGCCAGGAGGGTGGTGGCCAGAGCGGCCGATATCGCGAGGGCCCCGAAGCTGCGCATCATCGTCGTCCTTTGCTGGTTGAGTGTATTGTCCGTTCGTCTCGGTGCGGCGGATGCCGCACAATCTGCAAAACGAGCCTGCAAGTCTTGTGCTGGAGCTTTGTGTGCATGACGCTCTATCTCAGCTCCCTTTGAAGCGCGCGACCAGCCGGTGCGATTCGCCGGGATAGATCAGCCGCACCGCGGTGATCGGCCGCGCCTTGCGCCAGGTGTGGCGCTCGATCACGAGGCAGGCCGCGCCGGCCGCGATGTCGAGCGCCTCTGCCGTCGCCATATCAGCGACGATGGCGCTGATCGCGTGCTCGGCCTCGGTCCAGGGCACGTGATGCAGCAGCCACGAGCCCGGCGGATCCGCCGCGAAATCCGCAGTTGCCGCGCCGGGCACCGCTTCAAGATCGATCAAGCGGTCCTCGAGCGCGAACGGCACGCCATCGGCGCTATGACGGCAGGTGATCGCAACTACCTTGCGCGCTCCCTTGACGCCCAATCGCTCGCGGTCGCCTGCATTCGCGCTACGCCGTGCGCGGCTGATCAGCTCATAGCCGTAGGCGCGGCCGAGCGCGGTGATCTCGGCGCGGATGTCGGGGATCTTCAACACCGCCGACAGATATTGCGGCCGGCGCACGAAGGTGCCGGCGCGCCGGCGGCGTTCGATCAGGTCGGCCTGGGCAAGCTCGGACAGCGCCTTGTTGACGGTCATGCGCGAGCAGCGATAGCGCGCCATGATTTCGTGCTCGAACGGAATGCGGTGGCCGGGCGGCCATTCGCCGGTCAGGATCCGCCGCTCAATGTCGAGCCGGATCTGCTTGTACAACGTCGGCCGGCCCGCCGTTTCCGGCCTGCCGCGGCTTTCCGCAAGGCTCATGCGACGAGCCTCCGGATCGCGGCGTTAAACGCCGCGCGTGCCGTGTCGCGCAGCCGATGGCGCCCGTGTTCGACGAGCTTGGTGCCGCCGGCCCAGACGCAGTCGACGGCATCGTTCGATGTCGCGAAGATCCAGCCGTCGAGGATCGCGTCGCCACTACGCCCGGCGAGCGAGGGATGCGTCATGTCGAGCGTGACGATGTCCGCGCGCGCGCCGACCTGCAGCCCGACACAGGTTTGCGCCAGCGCCTGGGCGCCGCCGGCGAGCGCCTGGTCGAACAGGGCACGGCCGGTCGAGCGCGCGGAGCCGCCGGCGAGCACGTTGCGTTCGCGATGGGTCAGCCGCTGGGCATATTCGAGCTGGCGCAATTCGTCGGTGATGCCGACAAGCACGTTGGAGTCGCTGCCGATGCCGAAGCGACCGCCGGCCGCGAGAAAGTCCCGCGCCGGGAAGACGCCGTCGCCGAGGCTGGCTTCGGTGACCGGGCACAGACCGGCCACCGCGCCGCGCGTGGCGAGCGAGGTCGTCTCATCAGGCGTCATATGGGTGGCATGGATCAGGCACCAGCGCCCGTCGATGTCGGCATGATCGAGTAGCCATCCGACCGGCCGCTGGCCCGACCAGGCGAGACAGTCTTCGACCTCCTTCACCTGCTCCGCAGCATGGATGTGCACCGGGCCGCCGTTGGCGAGAGCGAGGATCGCCTTCAACTCATCGGGCGAGACGGCGCGCAGGCTGTGCGGCGCAATGCCGATATTGCCGCCCGGCAGTGCGCTGATTGCGTTGCGCGATGCCGTGAGCAGCCTTTCATACTGATCGACGTTGCAGATGAAGCGCCGTTGACCCTCATGCGGCGCGGCGCCGCCAAAACCACCATGCGCATAAAAGCTCGGCAGCAATGTGAGCCCAATGCCTGATGCGTCGGCAGCCTGGGCAATACGGCTCGCCATCTCCGCAATGTCGGCGTAGGGACTGCCGTCGCGGTCGTGATGCAGATAGTGGAATTCGCCGACGCGGGTGAAGCCGCGCTCCAGCATCTCGACATAGAGCAACGTCGCGACGTCGGCGACATCGTCTGGGGTCATCGCGAGCGCGAAGCGATACATCGTCTCACGCCAGGTCCAGAACGTATCGGTGGACTCGCCGCGCAGTTCGGCCAATCCCGCCATGCCGCGCTGGAATGCGTGGCTGTGCAGGCTGGCGATACCAGGGATCGCCAGCGCGTGCCGTTCATCACCGGCGCCCGGCGCCGCGCCAACCGTTACGCCCATGATGAGACCATCAGTCACCGTCAGCTGCACGTCATCGGCCCAGCCCGAAGGGAGCAGTGCGGATGCGAAGTGCAAGGACGCCATTGTCGAAGCCCGCTGGACAGATTGGTCGATGCGAGATTATGTATAGACATATGGCCCCGTCAAGCTTTCGTAATCCCGGGAGGCAGCATGGCCGAGCGTTTCGATCGGATCTGGCACAATGCACGGCTCGCGACCTTGCGGGAGGATCTGCCCGGGCTCGGACTGGTCGAGAACGGGGTGATCGCGGCGCGTGAGGGGCGCATCGCCTTTGCCGGCGCGCGTGCCGATTTCCCGGTCGATGCCGACGCGCTGGAGCGGATCGATTGTGAGGGACGCTGGATCACGCCGGGCCTCATCGATTGCCACACCCACCTCGTCTACGGCGGCGATCGCGCGCACGAGTTCGAGCTGCGGCTGAAGGGCGCGAGCTATGAGGAGATTGCCCGCGCCGGCGGCGGCATCGTCTCCACCGTCGCGGCGACGCGCGCTGCGAGCGAGGCCGAACTCATTGCCGCCGCGCTGCCGCGGCTCGATGCGCTGCTCGGTGAAGGCGTCACCACGATCGAGATCAAGTCCGGTTATGGGCTGAACACGGAGACGGAGCTGCGCCAGCTCGCGGCTGCTCGTGCGCTCGCGAACGAGCGGGCAGTTGCGATCCGCACCACGTTCCTCGGCGCGCACGCCTTGCCTGCAGAGGCCGGCGGCGACCAGGACCGCTACATTGATCTCGTCTGCCAGGAGATGCTGCCTGCGGTCGCCAGCGCGGGACTTGCCGATGCCGTCGACGCCTTCATGGAAGGTATCGCCTTTTCCGGCGCACAGACCGCGCGCGTCTTCCATGCCGCGAAGGCGCTGGGCCTGCCGGTCAAACTGCACGCGGATCAATTGTCCAATCTCGGCGGCGCCAGGCTGGCGGCTGATTTCGGCGCGCTCTCGGCCGACCATCTCGAACATACCGATGCCGAGGGCGCGGCGGCGATGGCGCGGGCCGGCACGGGGGCCGTGCTGTTGCCCGGTGCCTACTACTTCATTCGCGAGACGCACAAGCCGTCAATCGATCTGTTCCGTGCGCACGGCGTGCGACTGGCGCTCGCAACCGACTGCAATCCCGGCACCTCACCCCTCACCTCGCTGCTGCTCGTTATGAACATGGCGGCGACCTTGTTCCGGATGACGGTCGACGAATGCCTGGCCGGCGTGACGCGGGAAGGCGCGCGCGCGCTCGGCCTGCTCGATGAAACCGGGACGCTCGAAGCCGGCAAGTGGTGCGATCTCGCGATCTGGGACATCGGCCGTCCCGCCGAGCTGGTCTATCGCGTCGGCTTCAATCCGCTGCAGCGCCGGGTGTGGAGAGGGCAATGACAGCCATCCTCGTGACGCCGGGCCGCGTCAGCTTCAGTGAGCTCGTGCCGGTGCTCGTCGCTGGTGCGAGCATCGAGCTTGACCCGTCATCTTGGCCGGCTGTCGACGCAGCGGCCGCGATCGTGACCAAGGCCGCGCAGGGCCGTGAGCCCGTCTACGGAATCAATACGGGTTTCGGCAAGCTGGCGTCCAAGCGGATTCCGCCGGAGCAGACCACGGCTCTCCAGCGCAACCTGATCCTGTCGCATTGCTGTGGCGTCGGCGCACCGACACCGGAGCCGATCGTGCGGCTGATGATGGCGCTGAAGATCGTCTCGCTCGGCCGCGGCGCCTCTGGCGTGCGTCGGGCGATCATCGAACAATTGCAGGCGATGCTGGCGCGAGATGTCTATCCGCTGGTGCCGCAGCAGGGTTCGGTCGGCGCCTCCGGCGATCTCGCGCCGCTTGCGCACATGGCGGCCGTGATGATCGGCGAGGGCCAAGCCTTTGTTGAGGGCCGGCTGCTGCCCGGACAGGAGGCGCTGGCGATAGCGGGCCTTGCACCTGTGACGCTCGGACCGAAGGAGGGGCTGGCGCTGATCAACGGCACCCAGTTCTCGACCGCCTATGCGATCGCAGGCCTCATCCGCGCGCATGATCTCGGGTGCACGGCACTGGTTACGGGCGCGCTGTCAGTCGATGCGGCGATGGCCTCGACCGCGCCATTCCGGCCCGAGATCCAGGCACTGCGCGGTCATGCCGGGCAGATCGCCGCGGGTGCGATCCTGACAGAGCTGTTGAACGGCAGCGCCATCCGCATGTCGCATCTCGAGGGCGACGAGCGGGTGCAGGATCCGTATTGCCTGCGCTGTCAGCCGCAGGTGACCGGCGCCGCACTCGACGTCTTTGCGCAGGCCGCGCGCACGCTTGTATGTGAGGCCAATGCCGTCACCGACAATCCACTGGTGCTGGTCGACACCGGCGAGATCGTCTCAGGCGGCAATTTTCACGCCGAACCGGTGGCCTTTGCCGCGGATCAGATCGCCCTCGCCCTGTCCGAGATCGGCGCCATCAGCGAGCGCCGGATCGCGACGCTGGTAGACCCTGCGCTCAATTTCGGCCTGCCGCCGTTCCTCACCCCTGAGCCCGGGCTCAATTCCGGTTTCATGATCGCGGAGGTCACAGCGGCGGCTCTGTTCGCCGAGAACAAGCAGCGCGCGCTGCCGTGCTCGATCGATTCCACGCCGACCAGTGCCAACCAGGAAGACCACGTCTCGATGGCCGCGCATGCCGCGCGACGATTGCTCGACATGTGCGACAATCTCGCGCAGATCCTCGGCATCGAGCTTCTGGTCGCGGCCCAAGGAATCGAGCTGCGCGCGCCGCATGCAACGAGCGCTGCGCTGGGCGCCGTCATTGCTGCCTTGCGTGCCGAGGTGCCGCCGCTCGGCACCGACCGCTACATGGCCGACGATATCGCCAAGGCCGGCGCACTGGTCGCAAGCTGTGCCTTACCGGCTGCCGTGGCCCGCGCGCTCGGCCGCGACCCGTTCCCCAAGCTTTGATGAGAGGGACTTTTTGTCATGAACCGACGCCTCGACAATGAGCGGGTGATCCGCGCACCTGTTGGCAGCGAGATCAGCGCCAAGAGCTGGCTGACTGAAGCGCCGCTGCGCATGCTCATGAACAATCTCGATCCTGATGTCGCCGAGAAGCCGAGCGAGTTGATCGTCTATGGCGGCATCGGCCGCGCCGCGCGCGACTGGGAGAGTTTTGACCGCATCGTTGCTTCCTTGCGGAGGCTCGAGGCCGACCAGACGCTGGTGGTGCAGTCAGGCAAGCCGGTCGGCATCTTCCGCACCCATCCGGACGCACCGCGCGTGCTGATCGCGAATTCGAACATCGTGCCGCATTGGGCGACGCTCGATCATTTCAACGCGCTCGATAAGCTTGGCCTGATGATGTACGGCCAGATGACCGCCGGCTCCTGGATCTATATCGGCAGCCAGGGCATCGTGCAGGGCACCTACGAGACCTTCGTCGAGGTCGGCCGCCGGCACTATGGCGGCGATCTCGCGGGCAAGTGGATTCTCACGGCCGGCCTCGGCGGCATGGGTGGCGCGCAGCCGCTCGCCGCGACCATGGCGGGCGCCTCGATGCTGGCGGTCGAATGCCAGCCGAGCCGCATCGAGATGCGGCTGCGCACCGGCTATCTCGACCGCCGGGCGGCCACGCTCGATGAGGCGCTGGCGCTGATGGCCGAGGCTGCAAAGACCAAGAAGCCGGTTTCGGTCGGCCTGCTCGGCAACGCCGCGGAGATCTTCCCCGAACTCGTGCGTCGCGGCGTGCGACCGGACGTCGTCACCGACCAGACCAGCGCACATGATCCGATCAACGGCTATCTGCCGAAGGGCTGGACGCTCGCGGAGTGGGAGGCGAAGCGCGCGGCCGATCCCAAGGCGGTCGAAATGGCGGCAAAGACGTCGATGGTCGGCCACGTCCAGGCGATGCTGGACTTTCACAGCAGCGGCGTGCCGACGCTCGACTATGGCAACAACATCCGCCAGATGGCCAAGGATATGGGCCTCGCCAACGCGTTCGATTTTCCCGGCTTCGTCCCGGCCTATATCAGGCCGCTGTTCTGCCGCGGCATCGGTCCGTTCCGCTGGGCCGCGCTCTCGGGCGATCCCGAGGACATCTTCAAGACGGACGCCAAGGTCAAGGAGCTGTTGCCCGACAACAAGCACCTGCACAATTGGCTCGACATGGCGAAGTCACGCATCAAGTTCCAGGGCCTGCCGGCGCGGATCTGCTGGGTCGGGCTCGGCGATCGCCATCGTCTGGGTGTCGCCTTCAACGAGATGGTGGCGCGCGGGGAGTTGAAAGCGCCGATCGTGATCGGCCGCGATCATCTCGATAGCGGCTCGGTCGCGAGCCCGAACCGTGAGACCGAGGCGATGCGCGACGGCTCGGATGCGGTATCCGACTGGCCGCTACTCAACGCGCTCCTGAACTGCGCAAGCGGGGCGACCTGGGTGTCGCTGCATCATGGCGGCGGCGTGGGCATCGGCTATTCGCAGCATGCCGGCATGGTGATCGTGGCTGATGGCACGCCAGATGCCAAGCGACGGCTGGAGCGCGTGCTCTGGAACGATCCGGCCAGCGGCGTCATGCGTCATGCCGACGCAGGCTACGACGAGGCGATCGCATGTGCGCGCGAGAATGAGCTCGATCTGCCGAGTCTGAGCGCGTGATGCAATAGCCTGCGGGTGGTCATTCTCCCGGAAAGCGTGCGTGTTGGGGCAGGTCGTCCGTGATGTCGTGCCATGGCGCCTTTGAAGCGACGAACAGGTGCATCGACGGACGGATGCTCGGGGCATCGACCAGCGTGCCCATGGTGACATGGGCATAGGCGCCTTCGCGGACGACGGAGAAGAGCAGGGATCCGCAGTGCCGGCAGTGTACGTCGTGCGCGGCGGAGGCGTCGCCGTAGATCAAGGTGGCGTCGCCCCCTGCCGCGATCGCGAGATGTTCGCGCCGGATGCCGGCAAAGGGCTTGAACGCTGATCCCGTGGCCCGCCGACAGTCGTTGCAATGACAGTTCATGGCATATTCGAAGGCGTCCGCGACCTGATAGCAAACAGTGCCGCAGAGGCACCGACCCGTCAGGCGGCGTGATGGAGGCCGTGCCGCGTCAGTCATCATGATGCCCTACGAAGGTCCGCGCTGCACCGATCCTAGCACGGTGCGGCGGGACAAGGAGGGCAGGCCGGGAGGGCCTCCGACAGTCGATCGAGCTGATCAAGGCGCAGGACCAGCTGCTCGGCGGGGCGAACCGCGCGAACGCGTGTGAAACTATCTCGACCTGCCGAGCCTGGAATGATGATGACCTGATGACATCGGGCCCGCCGCGGCGGATGGAACCCGGCCGGAGAGATGATGCGCATCCTCCAACCCGCCCGATCGGGCAGGGTGCGGTCGATTTTGAGCGCCGGATGCGTGATGGCGTGTTATGCTCCCCGTAAGATTCCGGGGGAATGTGCGTCGATGTGTATCAGCTGCTCGTTGTCTGCCGCGCCACAGCGAACCGACAGTTCTGCTGGATTTAAGAGGACGCTCAACATCTTAACCCTCAGCCTTGCAGCCGCTTTGGTGGGCTGCGGGGAACAGAAGCCGCAGCCGCAGGCGGCCGCTGCTCCGCCCGTCACCGTGGCCCAGCCGGTCAAGCGTACCGTCACCGATTGGGACGAGTTCACGGGCCGCTTCGACGCGATGGAGGAGGTGCAGGTGCGCGCCCGCGTCGGCGGCTACGTCACCTCGGTCGAGTTCCAGGACGGCGCGATCGTCCACGCCGGCGATCTGCTCTATGTGATCGATTCCAGGCCGTTCGAGGCGGTGGCCGAGCAGGCCGAAGGCCAGCTCGCGGACGCCAAGGCCAAGACCGAGCTGGCGCGGCGCGAATTTGACCGTGCAACGACGCTCAACCAGACCCAGGCGGTCTCCGATTCCGTGGTTGACCAGCGCCGTCAGGCGCTGCAATCGGCGCAGGCCGCCGAGACCCAGGTCGAGGGCGTGATGAAAGGGGCCAAGCTGAACGTCGAATTCACCCACGTGCTGGCGCCGATCACCGGCCGCGTCAGCCGGCACCTGGTCAGCGCCGGCAATCTCGTGCAGGGCAGCGACACCGGCACCTCGACGCTGCTGACCTCGATCGTCACGCTCGACCCGATCTACATCTATTTCGACATGGACGAGACGACCTACCAGAAGAATTCGCGGCTGTGGTTCGAGGGCAAGCGTCCGAGTTCGCGCGACACGCCGAACCCGGTGCAGGTCACGCTGACTGGCGAGACCAAGCCGTCACATGACGGCACCGTCAACTTCCTCGACAACCGGCTTGACGTCTCGACCGGCACGCTGCGCAGCCGCGCCGTGATCCAGAACAAGGACCTCTCGATTCTGCCCGGGCAGTTCGGCCGCGTTCGCCTGATCGGCTCCTTGCCTTATGAGGCGCTGCTGATTCCGGACACCGCTGTCGCTACCGACCAATCGCGCAAGATCGTCTTTGTGGTCAAGGCCGATGACACCGTCGAGGCTCGCGCAGTCGTGCTCGGGCCACTGGATGATGGCCTGCGCGTGATCCGCGAAGGGCTGAAGGCGGAGGATCGCGTCATCATCGACGGCATCCAGCGCGCGCGGGTGGGTGCCAAGGTGGCGCCGCATCCGGCTGCGAGCGGCACGTAACGGCGACAAGTCATAGGCGCAAACTCATGAATCTCGGGCGGCTCTCCATCAACCAGCCCATCCTGGCGATGGTGCTGTCGATCGTGCTCCTGATCGTAGGTGCGATCGCCTATCCGACCTTGCCGGTCTCGGAATATCCGCAAGTTGTGCCGCCGACCGTCGTCGTCACCACGCAATATCCCGGCGCCTCCGCGCAGACCGTCTCCGACACGGTGGCGGCGCCGATCGAGCAGGAGATCAACGGCGTCGACGACATGCTGTATCTCTACAGCCAGGCGACCTCGAACGGCCAGTTGAACATCACCGTCACCTTCAAGCTCGGCACTGATCTCGATAAGGCCCAGGTGCTGGTGCAGAACCGCGTCGCGATCGCGCAGCCGCGGCTACCGGAGGAGGTGCAGCGCAACGGTGTCGTCACGCGCAAGAACAGCCCCGACCTGATGATGGTCGTGTTCATGCTGTCGCCGGACGACACGTTCGACCAGACCTACATTTCGAACTACGCGCTGCTGCAGGTTCGCGACCAGTTGCTCCGCCTCGACGGCGTCGGCGACATCACGATCTTCGGCGCGCGCGACTATTCGATGCGGCTGTGGCTCGATCCCGACAAGATCGCCAATCTCGGCATGACGGCAGGCGAGGTGGTCGCGGCGGTCCGGGCTCAGAACCTGCAGATCACAGGTGGGCAGATCGCCTCGCCGCCGATCGCCGACCGCGCCTTCCAGCCGAACCTGACGTTCACCGGCCGGCTCAAGGAGCCCCAGCAATTCGAGGACATCGTCGTCAAGGCCGGCGCCGACGGACGCACCGTGCGCCTGCGCGACGTGGCCAGGATCGAGCTCGGGGCGCTGGACTTCTCCACCAACGGCTTCCTGCTCAGGAAGTCCGCGGTGGCGCTGCTGGTGTTTCAGCGTCCGGGCTCGAATGCGCTCGCCACCGCCAAGCGCATCTCCGATACGATGGTGGGCCTGAAGGCCAATTTCCCGAAGGGCCTCGACTACAACATCGGATACAACCCGACCGAGTTCATCGCTCAGTCCGTCAGCGAACTGGTGAAGACCATCTATGAGGCGATGGCGCTGGTCGTCATCGTGGTGCTGGTGTTCCTGCAGGGCTGGCGGCCGGCGATCATTCCGATCGTTGCGATCCCGGTGTCGCTGGTCGGCACTTTCGCCGTGATGGCGGCCCTGGGCTTCTCGATCAACAATCTCACTCTGTTCGGCCTGGTGCTGGCGGTCGGCATCGTGGTGGACGATGCGATCGTGGTGGTCGAAAATGTCGAACGCCATCTCGAGCATGGCCTGAGCAGGCGGGATGCGGCGCTCAAGACGATGGAGGAGGTCGGCGGCGCGCTGGTCTCGATCGCGCTCGTGCTCTGCGCGGTGTTCGTGCCGACCGCGTTCCTCGGCGGCATTTCGGGACAGTTCTTCCAGCAATTCGCCGTCACCATCGCGGTCGCGACCGCGATCTCCTGCTTCTGCTCGCTGACGCTGTCGCCGGCGTTGGCGTCGCAGATCCTGCAGCCGCATGGTGAGCGACGGCCGCCGGCGCGCTGGAATCTGATCGCTCGGGGCTGGGACGCCTTCACCGGTCTGTTCAACCGAATCTTCGATCGTCTGTCGCAGGGCTATGCACGCGTCGCGGGCTTCGTCATCCGGCATTCGGTGGTGATGCTGCTGGTCTATGCGCTGCTGATCGGCAGTGCCGGATGGCTGCTTGCGACCACGCCGCAAGGCTTCATTCCGGCGCAGGATCGCGGCTACGTCATCGTGTCCGTGCAATTGCCCGGCGCAGCCTCGCTGGCGCGCACCACCGAAATCGTGCGCAAGATCGAGAACATCGCTTTGGCCACGCCGGGCGTGGTGCGGGTTCCGGCGCTGGCGGGTCTATCGGGGGCCACGCGCACGCAGGCGAGCAACTCTGCGGCACTGTTTCCCGTGTTCGACGAGCCAGAGGTCCGTGCCAAGAAGGGGCTGACCGCCACTGCGATCACAGCCGAGCTGCGCAAGCGCCTTGCGGGGATCGAAGGCGCGTTCATCATCGTGATCCCGCCGCCCGCGGTGCCGGGCATCGGCACCGGCGGCGGCTTCACCATGCGCATCCAGGACCGGCAGGGACGCGGCAGCGAGCTGCTCGCCGCAGCGACGGACGAGCTGGTGGGGGCGGCGCGCAAGGCGCCGGGATTGACCGCAGTGTTCTCGCCCTACAGCGCCAACACCCCGCAAGTGTTCGTCGACATCGATCGGGTCAAGGCCGAGAAGCTCGGCGTGCCGATCGCCAACATCACCGATACGATCGAGACCTATTTCGGCTCGACCTATGTCAACGACTTCAACCTGTTCGGCCGCACCTATCACGTCACCGCGCAAGCCGACCTGCCGTTCCGCAAGGAGACCGCGGATCTGGCACGGCTGCGCACGCGCAACGCGGCCGGCGACATGGTCATGCTCGGCAGCGTGGTCGATTTCAAGGATGTCGCAGGTCCCGATCGCGTCGCCCGCTACAATCTCTATCCGTCATCGGAGGTGCAGGGCGATACCTTGCCCGGCGTGAGCTCGGCGACGGCGATCAACATCATGAAGCGGCTGGCCGATGAGACGCTGCCGAGCGGCTTCGGCTACGAGTGGACCGACCTGTCGTTTCAGCAGGTGAACGGCGCCAGCGCCGGTCTCTATGTGTTTCCGATCTGCGTGCTGTTCGTCTATCTGGTGCTGGCCGCGCAATATGGCAGTTGGACCCTGCCGTTTGCCGTGATCCTGATCGTGCCGATGTGCCTGTTGGCCGCAACGATCGGCGTCCGCATCATGGGCCAGGACATCAATATCCTGACCCAGATCGGCTTCGTGGTGCTGGTCGGGCTTGCCGCCAAGAATGCCATCCTGATCGTCGAGTTCGCGCGCGACATCGAGAACGAAGGCCGCGAGCGGCTCGATGCCGTGATCGAGGCCTGCCGGCTGCGACTGCGGCCGATCTTGATGACCTCCTTCGCGTTCATTCTCGGCGTGCTGCCGCTGGTGATCTCGACGGGCTCCGGCTCGGAGATGCGCCAGGCGGTCGGCGTCGCCGTGTTCTTCGGCATGCTCGGCGTCACGCTGTTCGGTCTCATGTTCACGCCGATCTTCTACGTGGTGGTGCGCAATCTCGCCGAGGGCCGGGAACGCAAGAAGCCGGTGGCGGTTTGAACTCGGCCGTTGTGCGGCTCTGGAGGGTAGGATCGCGCGCCGCCCGGTGCTAAGAGCTTCCTTCCGCGGGAAGACCGCAGGTTGGCCGAGGGAGATAGCCGGATGACCAAGGGCGGAGATGTTGCGAAGGCGGCCGTGCTGGCTTTGGTGCTTGTGGCAGGCGTGGCGGTGCGGGCCGATGCCGCGCAGTGCGGCAATGGGCCGGGCGGCTTCGAAACCTGGAAGCAACAGTTCGGCGAGGAGGCCCGTGCCAAGGGCATTGGGGCGAGCGCGATCGGCGCGCTGATGCAGACCAACTACGCATCCGCCACCATCGCCGCCGATCGCAGCCAGCGCAGCTTCGGCCTGTCGCTCGATCAGTTCCTGGCCAAGCGCGGTGCCGCCGGCATCGTCGCGCGCGGCCGCGCGATGAAGCAGTCGCACGCGGCACTATTCGCCTCGATCGAGCAGCGCTATGGCGTGCCGCCTGGCCCCTTGATCGCGATCTGGGGCATGGAGACGGCGTTCGGCAGCCAGCGCGGCAATCAGCACATGCTGTCCTCGATCGCGACGTTGGCCTATGACTGCCGGCGTCCGGAATTCTTCACCGATCAGCTCTATGCGGCGCTCAAGCTGATCGATCGCGGCCAGCTGTCGCCGTCGCAGCGCGGCTCGATGCATGGCGAGGTCGGGCAGACCCAGTTCATGCCGAAGACGATCTTGAACTACGGCACCGGCAATCTCGACAACGCTGCCAATGCGTTGATGTCCACGGCGAACTTCCTGCATGCCAACGGCTGGCGCGCCGGCGCCGGCTATCAGCCGGGCGAGCCGAACTTTGCCGCGATCGAAGCCTGGAACGCCGCGGGTGTCTATCAGAAGGCAATCGCGCTGATGGGCCGCCAGATCGACGGCGGCGGCTCGGCTGCGGAGCGGTGAGCTCAGGTGATTGCTGTGGATGAGAAACGAACGGCGGATGGCAAGGGCTGGACTATGATTGGCGGCGGGCTAACCATGTGATGTCCGCCGTGACCGGCAGCCTGCCTCATCATCATGAGCGAATATCAATATTACGAATTTCTGGCGATCGACCATAGCCTCGATGCTGGCGTGCAGGAAAAGCTGCGCTCGATATCCTCGCGCGCGGAGATCACCGCGACGAGCTTCACGAACCATTATGAATGGGGCGATCTCAAAGGCGATCCGCACAAGTTCATGGAGGCGTGGTTCGATCTCCATGTCTATGTCGCCAATTGGGGCGCGCGGCGCCTCATGATTCGTGTGCCGAGGCCGGCGTTGGATCCTTCGGATGCCGAACCCTTTCTGAGCGATATCGATTGGGTCGCAATGTCGGTCTCCGGCGACAATGTCATCGTCGATATCAGCCGTTACGAGCTCGACATCGACGAGTGGGACGATGGTTCGCATTGGATGGCGAAGCTCGCGCCACTCCGCGCTGACCTGCTTTGCGGTGACCTCAGGTTGTTTTATCTCATCTGGCTGACGGCCGTTGAGGAGGAGCTGATCTCCAATGAGGAGTTGGAGCCCCTGCCAGGAATTGGCCCGCTCAGTGGTGCCCTTGAGAGCCTGGGCGAATTTCTCCTGATCGACCCGGATCTGTTGCAGGCGGCGGCTGAGAATGCTGCAGCGGCAGGGCAGTCGCAAGATGAGTTGCGCGACGCCATCGGCACCATTTCCGAACATGAGAAGATCCAGCTCCTGTTGCGCGTCGTTGACGGTGATGCACATGTTGCATCGGAGCTGAAGCGCCGATTTCGCCAGAAGGACGCGGCCTGCGTTACGCAGCGAACCGCGGGAGACTTGCGGGCGCGCCGGCAACAGGTTGCTGCGGCTCGCGAGCGCGCGGATGCCGAACGCCAGGAGGCTGAGAGACGGCGCCAAGCCGAGCACGACAAAAAGGCGCGTGAGGTTCGGCTCAAGGCGCTCAAGCAGCGCGGAGAAGCGGTCTGGCGTGAGATCGAAACGGAGGTCGAGCGGCGCAATGCATCCGGTTACGACAATGCGGCTGCCTTGTTATCCGATTTCAAGGCGCTCGCGGGCGAGCAAGGAACGACGGCCGAATTCGTGCGTCGGATTGCCGATATCCGTGCAAGACACAATACTAAGCGGAAATTCCTGGAGCGGCTTGATGATATCCAGCCATGATGCCGTGGAGTCGTTGCAAGAGAGCGGCGCCTCGTTTCCGAAGCGCCGCTCTCGTTCAGTGCGGTCGATTGGCCGTTAACGGCGACTCTTACGCCTTCAGGTCGAAGCGGTCGAGGTTCATCACCTTGGTCCAGGCCGCGACGAAGTCCTTCACGAACTTCGCCTTGGCGTCCGAGCTCGCATAGACCTCGGCAAGCGCACGCAGCTGCGAGTGGGAGCCGAAGATCAGGTCGGCGCGGGTCGCAGTCCACTTCACTGCGCCGGTGCTGCGATCACGGCCTTCGAAGGTGTGCTCGCCCTGATCGACCGGTTGCCAGGCGGTGCTCATGTCAAGCAGGTTGACGAAGAAGTCGTTACTGAGCGTCTCCGTCTGCTTGGTGAACACGCCGTGCTTGGAGCCATCGGCATTGGTGCCGAGCATGCGCATGCCGCCGACCAGTGCCGTCATTTCTGGCGCCGTCAGGGTCAGGAGCTGTGCTTTGTCGACCAGCAATTCCTCACCGGACAGCCACTGCGTGCCGGCCAGATAGTTGCGGAAGCCGTCTGCCCTTGGCTCCAGCACCGCAAAGGACTCAACGTCGGTCTGGGCCTCGGAAGCATCGGAGCGCCCCGGTGCGAACGGCACCTTTACGTCCACACCGGCCTTCTTGGCCGCCGCTTCCACCGCGGCATTGCCGCCGAGCACGATCAGGTCCGCGATCGAGACCTTCTTGCCGCCGGCTGCCGTCGCGTTGAAGTCCGCAGCGATGCCTTCAAGGCCCTTCAGCACCTTTGCAAGCTCCGCCGGCTGGTTGACGGCCCAGTCCTTTTGCGGCGCGAGGCGAACGCGCGCGCCATTGGCGCCGCCACGCTTGTCGGAGCCGCGGAAGGTCGACGCCGACGCCCAGGCCGCCGAGACCAGCTGCGAGATCGAAAGACCCGAGGCCAGGATCTTGGCCTTGAGCGCCGCGACATCGTTCTCGTCGATCAGCGCGTGATCGACGGCCGGCAGCGGATCCTGCCAGACCAGGTCTTCCTTCGGCACCAGCGCGCCGAGGTAGCGCACCTTCGGGCCCATGTCGCGATGGGTCAGCTTGAACCAGGCGCGGGCGAAGGCATCGGCGAACTGATCCGGGTTCTCGTAGAAGCGGCGCGAGATCTTCTCGTAGGCCGGATCGAAGCGCAGCGCGAGATCGGTGGTCAGCATCGACGGCGTGTGACGCTTCGACGGATCGTGCGCGTCCGGCACAGTGCCGGCGCCGGCGCCGTGCTTGGGCTTCCACTGGTGCGCGCCGGCCGGGCTCTTGGTCAGCTCCCATTCATAGCCGAACAGGTTCCAGAAGAAGTTGTTGCTCCACTTCGTGGGCGTCGTGGTCCAGATCACTTCGAGACCTGACGTGATGGTGTCACCGGCCTTGCCCGAAGCATATTTGCTGGCCCAGCCGAGGCCCTGTTCGGCCATGTCTGCACCTTCCGGCTCCGCGCCGACCAGCGTGGCATCGCCGGCGCCGTGGGTCTTGCCGAAGGTATGGCCGCCCGCGATCAGCGCCACCGTCTCTTCGTCGTTCATGGCCATGCGGGCGAACGTCTCGCGGATGTCGCGCGCGGCCGCGAGCGGATCGGGGTTGCCGTTCGGCCCTTCCGGGTTGACGTAGATCAGGCCCATCTGGACCGCGCCGAGATTGCCGGCGAGCTCACGATCGCCACTGTAGCGCTCGTCCGCGAGCCATTTGCCTTCCGGCCCCCAATAGATGTCCTCGTCGGGCTCCCAAGTGTCGGGACGACCGCCGCCGAAGCCGAAGGTCTTGAAGCCCATCGACTCCAGCGCGACGTTGCCTGTGAGGATGAAGAGGTCGGCCCAGGAGATCTTCTGGCCGTATTTCTGCTTGATCGGCCAAAGCAGACGGCGCGCCTTGTCGAGGTTGGCGTTGTCAGGCCAGCTGTTGAGCGGGGCAAAGCGCTGCTGCCCGCGTCCGCCGCCGCCGCGACCATCGCCGATGCGATAGGTGCCGGCTGCGTGCCACGCCATGCGGATGAACAGCGGCCCGTAATGACCGAAGTCGGCCGGCCACCACGCTTGCGAATCCGTCATCAGGGCCTTGAGGTCCTTGATCACGGCATCGAGGTCGAGGCTCTTGAACTCCTTGGCATAGTCGAACGCCTCGCCCAGCGGGTTGGAGAGGTTCGAATGCTGATGCAGGACTGAGAGGTCGAGCTGGTTCGGCCACCATTCCTTGTTGGTGAATCCCTTCGAGCCGCCCGAAAACGGGCACTTGCTGACGTCGTCCATGGTTGCCTCCTGCCGTGCTGTAGATGGTTTCCCTGGCTTGGGTGGGCGCACTCTAAGGAGCTTGCGCCATCAGGGGAAATCGAGATTGATGATTGGAAGGATAAGAATTTCTGATGATGATTCTGTGATGGTTTTAGGACGCTTGTTCCCTTGAGCCTTCCGGCTGTTGCTTTGTCCTGACTTCGTCCCCCAATTCTCGCCACCGCATCAGCGTCTGGGTTCGGAACCTGGGTTCGGGCCGGACCGCGCCAAAAGCGATGCTGCAGAGGCACAAAATGATCCTGAAATGATTGAGATGCGGGGCGTTTCTGGTCGGTTGATAATGCCTTCATCAGCACCGAGTCATCCCCTTCGTTCGTAGATGCGTCCGCCATTCGCTCGGCTGCGCAAACGCGATCGGATTGCATGACCGTCGGGGAGGCCTACCAATCCGTTGGTGCGCAACCCCTTGAGCCAGACCATTTGCCGGGGAGAATTTCAATGGAACCGTTGCGGTCGTTCTTGGCGCTCAACCGAAAGGTTTCACGGGCGATCACTCCCGACCATTTTCATGAGGCGAATGTCTTTGCCGCCTATCATAAGATAGGAGCCATCCTGTTGTCCCATCCAGATACCAAAATCGTGCTCGATGTCGGGGCGGGACAACAGTGGCATTTTCCGAAACATTACAAGACCTGGTACAGCATCAAGCTCATCGGGGTGGACATCGACGGCGCCGAAATGGCGGACAACCCGCTGCTCGATGAGAAGATTGAATGCGATGCCGTCGCGCAGATCCCGATCCCCCCAGGCAGTGTCGACCTTGTCATGATCAGCTCGGGCATCGAGCACTTCAGCGACAATCAACGATTTCTCAACAATGCGTTCGATGTCTTGCGGCCCGGTGGATATTTGATCGCCCAGTTTCCGGGACGGTATGCGCCGTTTGCCGTCGCCAACAGGATGCTGCCCAAATCGGCCTCGAAAAGATTGCTGGCGACGGCGATGGGCGAGACCGCCGAGCATCTCGGCTTTGTCGCGCACTATGACAGGACGAACTATTCCGCTTTTCGCAAGATGGTGCAGGCCTCCGGCTTTAAGGCCGTCTACCATCTGCCAGGCTACAACAGCAGCTCCTATCTTGAATTCTTTCTGCCTTTCTACATGATCTCATACCTGTACGACAGCACGATGCATGCCATAGGCCTGAGAGACCTCGCGGCTTATAATCTCTGGGTGCTGAGAAAGCCGGGAGAGGGCGATTTACCGGAGTTCAAGCTCTACGCCTGGAAATAACTGTCGTCGCCAAAAGCGTCTTTGCGAAATTGGCTCGATCACCTCTAGCTGAGCGTCGATGATCCCGGCTGTGTGGGCGGAGCGGGGTGGCGGTCATTATCGCGGGTCTCGGGAACACGACCCCTCTCGATCAAGCTTGAAGGGCGGACCAGTCGTTTGACGGCGGTGGCAAGAAAGCGGATCAGCAAACCCAAGAAATAGCCGCCCTGGAGGATGGCTTCCGCGGCGAGGACAATTATCACCGTAGTTTCAAGACTTGCTCCTCGAGCGACCGAGAAGACGACCGCCGCGAAAGGTACGAGGATGATGATGGGCAAAAGCACTTTCCATCGGAACACCAGCCCGATGGCAGTTCCCAGCAATGCCAGTCCAACGGCAAAATATATCATATGAGTGCCCCTCGAGATCGAGCCCACAAGGCGGCGCGCATCTCCATTTGGTCGATTGTCGAGAAATGATCGGGGACCAATTCGGCTCTGCTCCAGGCATCTGCGACAGCGAAAGCGCGATAAGCTTACGTGAGATTCGGAACTTGCAGAAGTGCCGTGCAACGGCCCTCTAGGCAAAGTGGCGGTTTCGATTGCCGGTCTTGACCCGAAAAGGGCCGTGCGTCCGTATCCACGGACAGCTCCCAGGTCCGGATACATCCGGACACGAGCCTCACGCGGCAGAACTATGCGAATGCCGGATGCGGTCGATTTAGCGTCATCGTCGATCGATTCGCGACCGGCCGACTGAGGGCGAGTGCTTGGCGGCTGAACTTTGCAGGCGGCTTACGCCTCGTTTCGCCGGACCGATCGATTGTGGCTCAGCCGGTCAGCGGCGCAGATGAAGCGAGGACGTGCGTTTCGTGCCAGCTACACGTCAATAGGCCGTGTTCGAGAAACAGACCGCCGGAATCGTTGCCATGATGATCTTGGCGTCGAGGATCATCGACCAGTTGTGCGCATAATAGCTGTCGAGGACGACGCGCCGTTGGAAGGTCGTGCTGCTCCGCCCGCTGACCTGCCAAAGCCCGGTGATCCCGGGACGACACGCATAATATGCGTTGAGGGCGTCGGAGTATCGGCCCAGCTCTTCCTCCGTCACCGGTCGCGGTCCCACAATGCTCATATCGCCCTTGAGGACGTTGAAGAGTTGCGGCAGCTCATCCAGGCTGGATTTCCGTAACAAGGCGCCAACGGCGGTCACACGCGGATCGTTGCGCAACTTTCTCGTCGCGATCCATTCCGCCGCGGCGGCGGGATCCGATTCAAGATGCCGGCGCAAGCGTTCGGATGCATTCGTCGCCATGGTGCGAAATTTCAGGCAATCGAACTGCTTTCCATTGAACCCGACGCGCTTGTGTCGGAACAGCACGGGGCCGGGGGAGAACAGGGCCGTCGCCAAGCAACAGATCACCAGAAATGGCGCGAGCAGAACGATGCCGCCCAACGCCAAAATGATGTCTGTGACCCGCTTGGAAGCGAGGCCTATCGGATGGGTGGTCTGCACCAAAACAAATAGTGTGTCTTCATCGACCCTATTCGCTTTTGCCATTCCATTCATGAGTGGGCACTCCGACGCACAGGTGAATGCTGCAATGCGAACAAAATCGTTTTGCTAATCATCGTTCCAATTTTTCCCAAATTTGTGCGACGGTTCCTCGCGTCCTGGAAGTCACCAGAAAAAAGCCATTCGCTCGCCCAATTAGGCATCAGCGTGATCGGTTGTTGTGCACGTGAAGTAGATGAATTGTGAGAAGTAGATGAATCGTGAGTAGTACGTGAACTTTGATCGTAGGCGTCGCGACCGACCAATCAGGTTCGGCCGCTTGAGAGTCCTTGGCTTACTCGAGCTCACTTGCGACAAGTTCATGTCAGGAACTTCAGACCGTCGTTCCCAGAGGAAGCGAATATCGGCGCCGGAACGTGCGCGACCGGAATCCGCTCAGGCAGAACGATGCGCTGGACTGGGCGCGGCCCAGATCTGAGATGACTTTTTGATCGGCCTCGCGCCGAGAGCGCACTCCAACTTGTCCAGCAGGCGACGCCCGTTGGCGTCCCAGTTGAACAGACCATCCGCCACCTCGAAGGCAAGACTCTGCCTCCTGTCGAGAGCGTCGACGTCGTCCATCATGGCTGCAACGCTTGCCAGCAGCTTGCTAACGCTGTTCTCGACGATGAAGTGGCTCTTCAGCTGCTTGGGAATTCCACCGAGCGCTGCCTCAACGGCGGCGACCGGCACGCGCGAGAAGATGTAGTCCAAGATCTTGAGCTTGAACCCGCCGCCGATCTCCTCTGGAACCAAGGCAATCCGCGCATTTCGAAATTCTTCGCCGAGATCATCGACGAAGCCGCGAAATACGACCCAGGGGAACCGCAGCCGTAAACGCGACAGAAGCGGCTCCGGTATGATGCCGACGACATGAAGCTCGATGCGATGCTGCGTGAAGGTGCCGCTCGCCGCTTCCAGCATTCGCTCGAGGTTCATCTGTTTGGCGATCCAGCTGAAGGAACCGACAATGATCGCACGCCGCGGCACCGTCTTGTCCAGGGCGCGGGCGCGCTGCCTGGTCCCGGCATAGCCCGGCGGCAGAACGACACAGCCGAGCGTGGGATTGATGTCATTGAACGCAGCGCGGTCCTCATCCGTCAGGGTCACCAGAAAATCGCAGGAACGTGCGAGACACTGTTCCGCGAGGCGCGTCTTCCGCGCATTCTGCTTGAGCAGGAATTTGCGAATCATGTCGCCGGAAAAATTGTTGGCGATTTGATCGGTGACCCTGGTCTCAAAGTCATGCGACACATGAACCAGGACCGGACGATTCCGGGCGATTTGTCTGATGTCAGCAACCGCCCAGCTCATTCCATATTGATCCAAGACCACGACGTCATAGTCGGTCGTCTCAAGTTCCTGCGCGATCGTGGCCCGGTAGTTCTTGGTCGCAAATCGCGCTCCCACCATCGGAAGGTTGCTTGCTAACGCGAGCAGCTTCGCGTTGGGAGCGCCAGGCACCACGTTCCAGCGCACCCGAGGCTCGAGATGAGCGAGGCTGCCGGTTTGATCGTCGGGATTTTGCAGACCCAGAAAAGCGACATTCGCCCCCTGGCGCGCGACCGCTCCGGCGAGCTGAGCAGAATAGATACGATCGCCCGCATTGAGTGGAATGGGCATCGTTCGCCCAAGCCAAAGGATCGATATCGTCACGTGGCACTCCGCAAGGCGCTTTTGAGGTGATCGGCGATGCGGATCGCCAATGCGACGATCGTCAGCGTGGGGTTGGCAGAGCCGCTGGTCGGGAACACCGCGCTTCCGGCCAAATAGAGATTTTCGAGATCATGCGTCCGGCACTGCGGGTTGACGACCCCGTATTTCGGATCATCGCTCATCCGCGCGGTGCCGATGTGATGCCCGCCGACCGGGATGGTCTGCTTCACGCTTTCGTCCAGGAGGTTTTCGTCATAGACGACCGCAGCGACGCCCGTCTCGGCCAGGATGCTGTGCACCTGCCGGTAGCTTGCCGCGATCGAGGCGAGATCATCGGGACAGACCCGCCAATCGATGTGAAGCCTGGGAACGCCAAAGCGGTCCTTCTCATGGGTGAGAGAAAGCCGACTTTCGTATGAGGGCGTCTGCTCCGCATTGTAGTCGAGCGGGTAGGAGCCGGCCTTCGAGTACAGCGCCACATAGGGGATGCGGCGATAGCAGGCGTGACGCTTGTAGACCCAGGAGCTCAGGAATTTGATCAACGGCCACGGGTTCTTGGCGACGTTGGCGACGTGACGGGCGGTCAGCGCGCGCCCTTTTGGCAATCGATCCAACGACTCCAGTTCGACCGTGGAAATCTTGCGGCGATACTCGGGAAGGATGAATCGCTTGGCGATGTACATCAACGACAACACTGGATCACCATGCTGGGGATCCATGGGATTCGCATGGTGGAGGCGGAAGATCATGTTCCGCAGCCGATGGCGCTGCTGGATCTCGTTGGACAGTCGAAGATGATGCTTGGCATAAATGCCATCGCGTGTTCGCGCGAAGTTCCAGGCAACCTGGCGTCCTGGGGCGACCTGCAGCCATCCCAAGGTGCCTTCGAGGTGCGACATGTAGTACCGGCCGAGCGTTCCACTCGAATTGGCAAGCTTGGATGCCGCCAACAGACGCACGGATTCCAATCCGCCGGCCGCGACCACCACGTATGTCGCGCGAATCCGGAAATGGTTGCCCGCGATGGTCGTGCATTCGACAGCGTCCACCGCGCGGCTGGAGGCATCGCTCGATAAGCGGACGCAGGTCGATTCCAGCAAGATCCGGTGTGTGGGCGATCCAATCAAATCCGATTTGAAACGCCGGCCGAAGTCGGTCGGTGGACTGAAGCGCTCTAGTCCGACCATGATCGCTTCATTGTCAAATCCGTCGATGAGCGGCCCCGGCGCATCCAGGCAGGTTGGGTCAAATGCAAACTCGCCGGCTTCGCAGTACGTCAGTGCCCTCAAATAGTACGGAACCATGTCGTCGTATGAAATCGGCCAGCCGCTGTTGGCGACGTGAGATCGCGGTTCGAAATCGCTTCGTGTCAGCGGGACGCAGCGGCCTCCCCAGATCGTGGAAGAACCGCCGAAGCGCCGCTCCCGATACATCTCCGGCGGCGGATGCCGGCTGTCGGGAGCAAGTTCGGCTGCATTGAGGCTCTGGGTCAGCCTGTTGGGCCGCCATCCTCCGCTTTCGATCAGAATGACCGAACGTGACGCTCCCAACAATTCGCGCGCGATTGCGATGCCCGCAGGGCCGCCGCCGATGATGCAGACCTCCGTGTCGAGGTCCGATCCCGAAGGAATCTGACGTCCATCTATGAACACGACGTTTCCGCTCTCCGAACGGCATCCAGCACCTGATCGAGATGCGCAAGACGGGTCGTGCCGATGAGCACGCGGCTGATTTCACTCCGCGCCAGTGAGGCTGTGAGCGCCGCCTGGGCGGCCGACCATCGATCGTTGCTGCTGGCTGGCTGTGCAGTGTTGATCAGGCCGCGGCCGATGACGAACACGGCCTGACGTCGCGCGCGATCAAGGAAGCGATCCGTCATCTCCGTGGGCGGCCACAACGGGAGCTCGACGGCGTCGACGCGCGGATCGTCCAATGCAAGCAAACCTGTCTGGACGTCTTCACACGAGATGCCGATTTTGATGGCCTTGCCAGCGTCACGCATTTTGTCCAGCAAGCCAAGCGCGTCACCCCTGGCGATCACGTCCGCGGGCGGGCTGTGCAGGAGAAGAATGTCCGCGTAGTCGGTGTTCAGTCGCCGGAGACTGGCGTCGATGGATGCGCGGAGACCGTGATCGGAGAAATTCTGCGGCAAGGGTGCCTCGCGCGCTTTTGAAATCAGGTGACGACCGGCGCCGCTTCGACGGATCAGGGGCGCGACGGTGCTTTTCAGCGGTTTGGCGATGCGCATCCATGCAGGAAAATATTGTCCCGCCTTCGTCACGAGGGTGACGCGCTTGCGTCGGCTGCCGAGCGCCGCGCCCAGGATGCGTTCGCTTTCGCCCTGGCCGTAGATGTTCGCCGTGTCGAAGAAGCGAATGCCGCGATCATATGCTGCTTGAATCAGCGTGAAAGCATTGGCTCGATCGCGGCCGAGAACGGAGCCGAGACGTGCGCAGCCCAGTCCAAGCCGTTGCTGAACGACATCGAACGCAGCCGGGCCATTCATCGATTGGAACCTGGATAACTGATCAGCATTGTGCCCCGTGACACCGACCCCATCGCAAACACTGGCGCGTTTGCGTAGGTCAACCTGAGTTCCGCTTCGGGATCATCTCATGCCACCTGAACCGTCCGTCACGATAATCGTTCCAACGCTGAATGAGGAGAAATACATTCGGCAGGCGATCAGTTCACTGATTCCGGAGGGCGAAGGCCTCGACTATGAGCTGATCGTGCTCGATGGCGGCAGCACCGATCACACAGCGTTGATCGTTGAAGAATTGGCGAGGCTCAATCCGAGAATTCGGCTGGAGATGAATCCGGCGCGCTACCAATCGGCCGCGCTCAATCGTGGCGCAATATTGGCCAGACCGGACTCCGAAATCATCATTCGCGCCGACTCGCATGCCGAGTACCCGCCCGGCTTTGTTGCCGGGCTGGTGCGAGAGCTGAGAGAGCGGGACGCGGCATCCGTCGTGGTGCCGATGCGCACGCGCGGAACGAGCTTTCTGCAGCGTGGGATAGCCGCTGCGCAGAACAGTCGTTTGGGAAATGGCGGGGCGTCGCACCGGGTCGGAAATCGCTCGTGCTATGTGGATCATGGTCACCATGCCGCTTTCGCGCGCAGGACGTTCCTGGCCATCGGCGGCTATGATGAGAGTTTCACCCACAATGAAGATGCTGAGCTTGATGTCCGGCTGAGGAATTCAGGTGCGCAGATCTGGCTGTGCACGGAGCTCGCCATCAGCTATTTTCCGCGCAGCTCTCTCGGCGCGCTCGCCCGCCAATATTTCAACCATGGCTCCGGCCGCGCAAGGACAATGCTCAAGCACCGCCGTCGACCGAAAGCCAGGCAATTGCTGCCCTTGGGTGCGCTTGGAATGAACATGCTCAGCGTGGCTTCGGGTGTTGCTTTTGGATGGCTGTTCTTTCTGCCGAGTTTGGCCTACGCGGGGGCGTGCCTGACCGGAGGACTATATTTGGCAGTATCACAGCGCGATCCGGCCGGATGTGCGGCCGGTCCTGCCGCGATGATTATGCATCAAAGTTGGGCAGCCGGCTTCGTTTACCGCGCATTGCGGGTCTCAGTTTCCAAAAGACCTCAGATCCCTGTGTCTGACGAGGTTCTGCGTTAGCATTCGGCGTCAAACGTCGCTCACCTGTTAGGGCTCGCGCGCATGTTGGCACCCGACGTCGTTGCGCCGAATGCGGCGATATAGGCCGCCGCTGCATTGGGATATTGCCCATCGCTGAGCTTGCCCGGGAAAGCGTCATTCGAATTCCAGACGTTTTGATACAGCACATTGTGATCCGAGAACCATTGCGCGGCCTTCGCAATGTAGGGGCCGGCCCTGTCAGAGTTCACGCCCCATTCCGGATAGGCCGATGGCTTCTTGTGGGCCGAGGCGAAATCCTCGAGCCATTGCAGGCCATATTGGCTGTTGACCATTTCATCCCATGCCTTGATGGGATCCGTCGGGTTCCATTGGATGTTGTAGTAGAAGTCCATTCCGATGACGTCGACGTCATCATCGCCGGGATAGGCATCGGCCGGGTTCATGCGCGTTTCGCGGACATTGACGTTCCATTCGAAGCGAAAGCGGTCAGACACTGAACGGAAGGCCGCGACGAAGTTTCGATACGCCTTGACGAAATCCTGCTCGTGTCCCGCTGCCGACCACGGCATCCAGTTTCCGTTGAATTCCTCTCCTGTTCGCACGTAGATCACGGCGTCCGACGGTCGAGTGACCGCCAGCATTTGTGCCGCCCGAACGTAGGAAGCTTGATACGCGCCGGCCGCGGCCTCCGACAAAGACCCGCCGTCGGCAAACAGCGGAATGGTCCAGCAGATCGGCTTGTTGAGCGGCGACCAGAGCTGCACTGACCAGCTGATGCTGTTGATCCAGTCGTTCCAGTCCGTGCGTCCGGTGTGCGCCGGGATCTGATCGACCGGTCTGCCGAGCCAACTCTCGAATTGCTGCGAGTTGGACGTGCTGTTCCCGACGTAAGCGCCGAGCGCCGGACTGCCCGCAGAGCATGGGGTGCCGAACCAGACCAACAATAAAGCGGCAATCGAGGTGCGCAGAAACATGAGGAAATCCCATTCCTGTGAGCGTTTTTTTTCGGCATGTGGACGCAGCCGATCTGGTCGCTTCGGCCAACAAATTTTGGAACCAAGGCGCCATTTCGCACTTGCCACATGCCTCTTTCGCACCTGCCCAAGGCCTACTAACCGCGAGACGTGCATGTCGTTCAGCCTACTCAGCAAGATTGTTTGGGCCAGACGGCTCACATTCCTGACGGTCTTCGCCTTGATCGTCGCCGGCGCAATCGGCTTCACCTTCGCGGTGACGCCGATGTTCCAGTCAGAAGCCTTGTTGATGACCACCCTTGACCGGGCGCAGCGGCAACAGGCTCAGTTTCCCGACACGCTCCGCTACCAGCTGAATTCGCAGATCTACATCATCAATAGCGAAGACGTGCTTCGGCAGGCGATCGGCGAATTTGGCGCGCAACGCCTGTTTCCTGACCGGAAGCAGACGACCTCGTGGCATGCTCTGGATATCTTGCCTCCTGAACTGTCGACAACGATTTCGAGAGTTCTTGATCCGGTCAGACCCATGCTGGATTCGGTTCGACCCAGGAAGCCTGATGAAGAGCGTTCCGATGCCGATCGCGCGCTGTTGAAGGTCAAGAAGCGCCTCGCGGTGACGCTCGAGAAAGACTCGCAGATATTGTCTCTGACGTTCCGGCATGAAGACCCGAAGATTGCCGAACAGTTCCTGGGCCTCGTGGTACGTGACTTTCTCCAGCGCCAGGCTGATCTCAGCGGCAATGCCGAAGCGCCGGCCTTCTTTCGCCAGCAGGCTGCGCGCTACCGCGACGAGTACAAGCGTGCCTCCGCCGAGCTGAGCGATTTTGCACAGAAGCATTCGACCTACTCGGTGAGCCAGGAGACTGAGCTTGCGCTCACGCGGCGCGACAATGCGCTGGTCGCGCTGGCAAAGACGCGCGGCTCGATCGCAGAGAAGGAAGCGCAGGCCGCGACCTTCCAGAACACGTTGACACAGCTCCGTCGCCGAATCTCGCTTCCTGGCGAGATCACGGGCCCTAAACAGAACGTTCCCGCTGGGAATAGCGACGCGTTGACCGACACCAACAAGGTGCCGGCAAATGAATCCCCCCTGCTGTTGGTGCGCGTGTTCCAGGAGACCGCACAGTCGCTTGTGAACCTCAATTCGGAGATCGTGGGTCTGCGATCGCTGGAAAAGGCGCAGACCGAGGCAGTTGCTGACGTCGAGCACAAGCTGAGCGAGCTGTCGTCGATCACGGCGGAGTTCAGCCGCCTCAAGGACCAGCTCGACCAGATATCCAAGGTAATGGAAGCAAATGTCGGCCGCGCTGCCGATGCCCAGATGAACGCCGATTGGGATGCCAGCGAAAAGCTCTCGAACGTGAAGGTCGCGCAATCCGCCACGGCGCCCACCGAGCCGGTGTTTCCGCCCAAGCCGCTTTTCGTCGCCTTGGGCGCCGTCATCGGGCTGGTGGGTGGGGCGGCTGTTTGCGTGATGTTCGAAGCGATCAGCGCGCGGCGTCGACGCGCGTATAAGCGCTGGCGGCAGCCAGACGTCGACGAGCGTCTCAGCGATCGATTTGCGTCCGAGCCGGACGAGTGGACGCCGGCCCATGAGATGGCCGACTATGAGATGGCCGATTATCGCTTCCGCCGCCAGGGGCCTGTCGCATGAGGCACATCGAGGCTGCGAGGAAAGCAACTTGATGCTGGAGGTCGCGCCAGCAGGAGCGGCTGCGCGTCTGGCCGCACGGTCGGGCTTTGCGGTCTGCGCTCTTACACTTGTGTCCGCGGTCTTTCTGCAAAAGATCGCGCTGCCTGGGACCGGCGGGTTATATCCGCTGAACCTCTTCGTGTTTCCTGCTGTGACGATCGCCGCCTTTCTCGCGGGCGTGCTCGAGATCAATACGACCGCGTTGGTCTGGTATGCGCTTTTCGTTTCGCTGGGAGCGTTGAGCACTGCGCTGTCACCCAGCCCGCATGTGTCCGCGCTGTCGCTGGGGTTCTTCGTGGTTGCGCAGTTTCCGCTGGTCTTCCGGAATGCCTCGTCCGAGGACTTTCAGCGTCGCATGATGAGCTTTCTCTCAACGGTCGGCTGCGTCTGCGCGCTGATCGGCGTTCTGCAATTCGTGGGACAGTTCGTCGTCGGACCTGACGTCGCGTTTTTTCTCGACAAGCACCTGCCGGAAAACGTGACCGTGGCCGGATACAATTCGCTGATTCCGCTCTACTGGTCGTCGCCCGTGTACAAGAGCAACGGGGTCTTCTTCCTGGAGCCATCCTTCTTCTGTCAATTTCTCGCTGTTGCGTTGGTCGCCGAATTGGTGCTCGGATCCACGGCGCTCCGGCTGGTTATCCTCACCGCCGGCCTCTTGTGCAGCTATTCAGGCACCGGATTGACGATGCTGGCGCTGTTCCTTCCATTCTATTTCCTGCGTCACGGGCACTCTCGGCTGTTTGTGTTCGCGGCGCTGCTCGGCCTTGTGCTGATCATGTTTGGTGACGCCTTGTCCCTCGATGCATTCACGCGGCGAATCAGTGAATTTTCGGATGTGCAGTCGAGCGGCTGGGCGCGCTTCCTGTCGATGTTCAGGGTGCTGCAGGAAGTGGTGTTCGCCAACGACCTGACGTTTTTCCTTGGACGGGGTCCGGGCACGGTGCAGGAGCAATTCAGGCTGTTGTCGTTCTACGCCTTCGATCCGACCTGGGGGAAGGTCATCTATGAATATGGCCTGCTGGGCGCGCTGGCTTACGTCAGGTTCTTTTATGTTGCCTTCTGCAGGGGACCTCGAGGCCTGCGTTTTGCGCTTGGCTATACTTACCTGTTCCTCGGTGGCTACCTGCTGAATCCGTCGATTCTGATGCAGCTCGCAGCTCTGGTGGTTTGGCTTGGCAAAACAGCCCCCGCAACAGATCAGGCGCGCGAAGGTGCACCCGAGGAGACCGGCCACATGTTCGTGCCGGCGCTGGGGACGAGATGACCGGCCGGCCGCCATGGACCGCGAACGACTCCGAACGTCTCCCAAAGGGCGAGGGCGAGCGAACGGTGTCTCAATCCGGGCTGAGCCGGCCAGTTGCCGGCCCCGAGACATATCTGAGCAGCACGATCCGCTCCCGGTTGAATCGGATCTCTCACAGCTCGCTCGCACTCTTCACGCTGAAGGGAGTCAATTCGGCGCTCACGGCGATATCCAATTTCGTCCTGGCGTATGTGCTGGTCCGGACGATCGGCCTCAATTCCTATGCCGTGATCGCGAGCCTGCTGGCCACGGCGGCGCTTGTCGTGCAGAGCGACCTCGGGATCACGGGGCTGACATTCTTCAAACTTCGCTCTCACTATCTCGCGGAAGCCGACAGAGACGACGCGAGCCAGGACGACCAGGACCTGGTTGCGACCATCGTGACGCTGTACATCGCGATCGGCGTTGTTTCGGTCATGATCTTGGCGGCCACGCTCGCCGCGGGGCTCCTTAAGGTCGCCCCTCACGGCCTCGCATATCTCCTGATCTTTGCCGGCGCAGTCTGCGCCTTGCCGCGCATGGCCCTTCGGGTGGCCGTCAATGCCAGGGATGGCTTCGTATGGACGGAAGCCGTCGATCTGGGCAGGCGCGTTGCGCTCCTGGCCGTGACCGTGGCAATGCTCCTCGGCCTTTCGTTTGTGTCGTATAGCGCGATCAGCCTGGCGATATGGGTGCTGTCGATTGCCGGGCTGCTCGGGCTGGCAAGGCTCTATGGCTTCATGCCGAGACGCGGCGCGTTTCTCAACGGAGTGCGCTTGCTTCGGAATGAAATCCGCGGGGTAGGGGCCACTGTCCTGCTGTCGCTGACCGACTTCATCATCAGCGTTTTCCCATACTATCTGCTCGCCGTGGCAGGCGATGCGATGGCGATTGTCGCATTCGATATGTTCTACAAGGTGACCCGCTTCGCAGTCATGAGCTATCTGATTGGTGCCGAGACCGTCCTGCCCCAGCAGACCCGCGCGGTCCACAACGAGGATGCCGCCGGATTGGTCCGGGCAACAGCAAAAGGGGTGATGATTGGATTGATGCCGATGACGGCGGGCATCCTCGCGATCGCGCTGTTCGGCGAACGGCTCTTCGGCCTCATTCTGAACCACAACGCGATCGTCTCGCCGGTCATGCGCATCGCGATCTGCGCGATGTTCGCCTTCATGCTGGTACAGACAACTTGCCAGATCGTGCTGATCGGCGTGGGGCGGTTCGGGGAGCTCGCCCGCCGATCATGTCTCACGCTCGGCGGCATGGTGCTGGTCAGCACGCTGATGGTGCTGCTTCACTGGACGATCGACACCTTCATCGTCGCCTATGTGATTGTCTATGGAGCGGGCTCGGTGCTCTACGCGGAATGTCTATATTCGTTGAGTTCTTCGCTGCGGAACAAGAGCGCGCGCGAAAAATCTCCGGAAGAGTTACAGGTCGGGACCGGCGAAATCTGACATCTCGGGGACGAAGGTTGTCAAGCACGAAGGTTGCGCAAGCTCTCGCGCGCGATACGTCTGAGCGGACCGCCGGGACGCTTGATCCGTCGCATCAGGCTGCCGCCGCTTTGATGGCGCAGGAGCTCCAGGAGACGCAGAGGTTCATGCACCGGCGGGTAGCGGTTGCGGGTGAGAGCGCCAAATCTTTGCAGGGCGGCACGATGCGATGGGCCGGTCGCCGCGCGACGCACCTGCTTTCGAACGTCCTGCTTTTTTGCCGTCCACCAGCTCGAAATCTCCGACTGCTTCCGGAGCAGGGAAGATTTGTCTGCGAGCGCATGTTGCGCGTAGGTGCGAGCAGCCTCCCAGCTTCTGAATGACGGGATGGGGTGCGGTCCGAACAGCCGCGTAAAATAGTCGATCGAGGCTCTGGTCTCGATGATCGGGATGCATCCGAGCTCGAGGCTCTCATAGAGCCGCCACGTCTCGAGAATGGCGTTCCCCATCGGACAAGGCGAAAACATCGTATTGTCGAGAACGTCATCGAACTCGGGCTTGCTCAGTTTTCTGCCACCGCTTCCGTAAATGGACGCGGTGCCGGTCAGGAAGTTCGGCTCCAACCCTGCGAAGGCGGCAGCCATGTCGGTTCGAGAGGCCTTGATCTCCCCGGTAAAGGACCAGACGTAAGGTCTTTCCGTGATCGGACGCACCGCGCCGGATGTTCTCGTGCCGTTGGCATACCCCTCCGGGATCGTCCATATCCCCTCGTGCCGTGCCAGTCCGGTTGCGAAGTTCCGGATCACCGCGTCGAAATGGCGGTAGAGCGCGTAGCCTCCCGAAAACCATTCGTCGCTGGTATGAAGCAGCACCAGGCGACGGCACCTCGCTCGGCACTCTTGGAAGTAGTCTTCGTATGCAGGCAGTGGTCGCGAATTGCTGCTGACGACATGAATGCAGTCATCATCGAAGCAGGTCAGCGCGAGGTCCGTGCATTCCTCCTCGACCAGATCTCCTAAGACATCACGCAGCCAGTCAACTTCCAGAAGGTTGTCGGCATGCCACACAAGTTTCATCTGGGGCGGTCCTCCGAGATGCGGATGAACGCGGTGCAGCGATCTTCGTTCCTGCCGCGATAGACAGCCGATGTCGGCGCCGTGTCATGGAGCGGCGGCCGAATAGTCCAGCGGCACCCATTGCCATTCGGCCCCCCTCGTACCGATGTGCCCGAGCCCGGGAAAGGGCAGATGCGCGGCTCCGATCAATGCCCTTTGCTTTGCGGCATTCTCAAGCATGTGTTCGCGAGTCGTCGCGGCGGCAGCGCCGTCCGTATCGAAGGCGGTCGCCACCTCGGGATTTGCGAGCTGTACCGCAGCGGCTACGATCTCATCGCCGGTCAGCCACAGAAGCTGCCCTTCGCTTTCGACGGCGTAGGCCGTATGCCCCGCCGTGTGCCCGTAGCTTCTGATCGAGCGGATTCCAGGGATGATTTCGGAGTCAGTTTCGAACGGTTGGTACCGTCCGGCGTCGATGTAGGGCGTGAGGCTGGCCACCACACTTTGGAATCTGGCCTTCGCTCCGTCCGGAGCCTTGTCGAGATTGTCCTTTGACAGCCAATAGTCCGACTCGCGTCTGTCGGCGTGTATCATCGCATTCGGAAATGCGCGCGCACCGTTCAACACGAGGCCTCCGATATGGTCCCGGTGCATGTGAGTCAGCAGGACGTCGTCGATCTGGTCCGGTTCGTAACCCGCGGCGCGAAGGTTCGATTGGAGCTTGCCGAGCCGCCCGCCGAAAAATTCCGCTCCACCGGTATCCACCAGAACAAGCCTTGATCCGGTGTTGATGAGAAAGGCGTTGACGGATGTCGGAACGGGATTTTCCAGAAACTCACTCTTGAGGGCGACTTCGGTATTGGTGGGGGGCTCATCGAGGAGCTTGACCAGGTCGACAGCTTGCGCTCCGTCATAAAGAGCGGTGATTTCGAAGCGACCCAACATCGTGCGAAAGAAGCCCGGCGCTGCAACCTTCGCAAAGGGGGCCGCAGCTGACGCCGAACTGACCGGGAGCGGACCGCTGCCTCCGCATATCAGAAGCCCGCAGGCCAACGCCGCCGCCCGCCATGAGATCCGCCATGCGTGATGCCGATACGTAGTCTCCAACATGACGCCGGGTCCTCCTCAAATCCGCTTGCCGCGTGATGGCCGCACACACGCCTCATGCAGAACCTCGGGATCAATTTGAAATCAATATCGCGTATACGAGGTATAGATATTTTGAGGAATATGCCGCTATCGAGCACATCGTTGTGGCGATGGCGGCGGATTTCGCGGCTTCATCGACGAGAGTATGGAACGCTTCGTCTTGAGCGCGAGCTGGCATCGGCGATTTAACAAGGAGCCAGGTCATATCTCGCTTCGCGAGCAGCTGGCCCTTTGCGTCATGGATTGAGCCAGGTTGGATTGAGCCAGATTGGATACTCAGATGGCTACGTCTTGCTTCGTGCATTGACCAGAGGCGGGGCATCACCTTTCGTGATGGATGGACCGCAACCCCAGGTGAACGGCGCCTCGGGCGCATTATCGGCGGGCGTGCGGGGCGTTTGGAAATACCGTCATGATTGTGGCTGCACTGCCATTAACTTCAACGTGAGCAGCATAACTTCCGCTTTGCAGCGGCGCAGCTCGCGTGTCACCATCGTTTCAAGATGCGGAGGTCCACTATGCGACGGTGTATCTCGATCGGAACGGTGCTGGTCGCTGGCATGCTTGCTGGCGCCGATATCACGAGCGTTGCGGCGCCGGGCCAAAGATCCGAAGTAGCAGACAAGCAAGCCGCGACCCCGGTGGATGTTGAGCTTGTCATTGCTGTCGACGTCTCCTATTCAATGGATCTGGACGAACTCGCCGTTCAGCGCGAGGGATATGCTCAGGCCATCACCTCCACGGAATTCTTGCAGGCGCTGCGGACGGGGCCGAACGCCAGGATTTCCCTGACCTATTTCGAATGGTCCGCGTCGAGCGACCAGAAGATCATCATTCCCTGGCGCGTGATCGAGGGGCCGGAGACGGCTGACGCCATCGCAAACGAAATCCTGCAGACGCCGGTCCGGCGCGGGTCGCGTACCTCGATCTCGGGTGCCATCCTGTTCGCGATGCCGCTGTTCGAGCAGGACCCGTACCGAGGACTGCGCCGCGTCATCGACATTTCAGGCGACGGCCCGAACAACAACGGTCCCCCGGTCACGTCCGTTCGCGATGAGGCGCTGGCGAAGGGGATCGTCATCAATGGCCTGCCGGTCATGGTGAAGGAGCCATCCTACTCGACGATGGATATCGACAATCTCGATTGGTATTATGAGGATTGTGTCATCGGCGGCCCGGGCTCTTTTGTGGTGCCGATCAAGGATCGCGATAATTTCAAGGAGGCGATCCGCGCCAAGTTGATCCGGGAGGTCGCGGACAGGACACCCGGACACCGGATGGTTCCGATCGCCGAAAAAGCGCCGCGCATCAGCTGCGCGATCGGCGAGAAGATCTGGCAGGATCGTTGGGGACGCTAGGGGGCCCGGCGCTCTGGCCGGCCGGACTAACTTGGATCGCACGACGCACGCCTGTCAAAGGCCCCATCTTCGCGTGAACCAGACCTTCACAAAGTGCGTAAGTATTGCGTACGTCAGCAGCAGGGCTCCCACCAGCGGCCAATAAGCCCACGGCAGTGGCACGAAGCCCAGGGCGGCGCCGGCCCAGGTAAAGGGCAACGTCATGCCGATCGTGCAGATGATCACTGTCGTCGCAATGAGCGCAGGACTTGCGTGGCTCTCGACGAACGGAATCCGTGCGGTTCTGATGATGTGAATGATCAGGGTCTGAGTCAGTAGCGATTCGACAAACCAGCCGGTTTGAAACAGATGCGGATTATTCCAGGCATCGAAGATAAAGAGCATCATGCCGTAGGTCGCGTAGTCAAAGATCGAGCTGATCGGTCCGATGAAGATCATGAACTTGAAGATGTTGCCGATGTCCCACTTTCGCGGAAGAGCCACATACTCATCGTCGACATTGTCGGTCGGAATCGTCGTCTGCGAGAAGTCATAAAGCAGATTGTTGGTCAGGACCTGGATCGGCGCCATCGGCAGGAACGGCAGGAAGATGCTTGCCCCGAGCACGCTGAACATGTTCCCGAAGTTCGAGCTCGCGCCCATCTTGATGTACTTGGTGATATTCGCGAAGATCTTGCGACCTTCCGTTACGCCCTCTTGAAGGACGAGAAGGCTCTTTTCGAGCAGGATGATGTCCGCCGATTCTTTTGCGATATCGACCGCGGTGTCCACCGAGATGCCGACATCAGCGACTTTCAGGGCTGGACTATCGTTGATACCGTCGCCGAGGAATCCGACGACGTGTCCCTTGGCGTGAAGGGCCTGCACCACTCTTTCCTTCTGCTCCGGGTTCAGTTTGGCGAAAACCGTCGTGCGGTCGGCGACCTCGGCCAGTTCAGCATCGCTCATCTGGCCGATCCGGTTGCCCAGCATAATTTCGCCTGGCTCCAGTTGAACCTCATGGCAGATCTTGCGTGTAATGACCTCGTTGTCGCCGGTGAGGACCTTGATCTGAACGCCTTTCCGCGCGAGCGCCGCGATGGCCTCCCTTGCGCTTTCTTTCGGGGGATCCAGAAAGGCGATGTATCCGAGAAGCGTCAGGTCTGCCTCATCCTCGACCGAATACACCGTCTTCGAGGGGGCCATCTCCTTGTAGGCCACCGCAACGACACGAAATCCGTCGGAATTCAAGACGCTGGTCTGCTGTTTGGCTGTCTCAAAGTGGGTTTCGTCGAGCCGGCCCACCTCACCATTCAGCGAGTAGTTCGAGCAGACGGCGAAAATCTCCTCGACCGCGCCCTTGCAGATCAGCAGATGCTTCGTGCCATCGCGCCTGACCACCACGGAAAGCCGCCGGCGTGTGAAGTCAAAGGGGATTTCGTCGACTTTCGAATAGCCTCCGTCAGCCCGCAATCGTTGATCGAGTTCGGCGTGCGCAAGCACCGCCTTGTCGAGGAGGTTCTTCAACCCGGATTGGAAATGGCTGTTCAAGAACGCGTATTGGAGCACTTCATCCGAGTCATTTCCCTCGATATCGATGTGCCGTTTGAGAATAATTCGATCCTGCGTGAGGGTGCCCGTCTTGTCGGTGCACAACACGTCCATCGCCCCGAAATTCTGAATGGCATTCAGCCTCTTGACGATCACCTTCTTGCGCGACATTGCGATCGCGCCCTTGGCGAGATTGACCGTCACGATCATCGGCAGCATTTCGGGCGTGAGGCCGACGGCCACCGCGACCGCGAAAAGCAGCGCCTCCAGCCAATCGTGCTTGGTCAGGCCGTTGATCAGGAAAACGGCAGGGACCATCACGAGGATGAAGCGGATCATCAGCCAGGTGAACCTGTTGACGCCCTGGTCGAAGGCGGTCGGAACGCGGCGGCCTGCAATCTCGTGGGCAAGCTGGCCGAAGAAGGTGCTTCGGCCGGTTCGCAAGATCACTCCGGTGCCGTAGCCCGAAACAACATTGGCTCCCATGAAGCAGACATTCGGCAGGTCGAGGGGGTCCTCGTGCTCTGACGTGCAGCATTTGCCGTGCTTCTCGGCGGGCATGGATTCACCCGTCAAGACGGCCTGATTGACGAACAGATCCCTGGCATCGAGCAGGCGCAGATCAGCCGGAATCATGTCTCCGGCGGAGAGCCGCACCACATCCCCCGGCACGAGATGATCGATAGGAATCTCGGTGAACGGATCATCCGATTGGCTGGGCCTGCGTCTGACACTGGCGGTGGTGTGAACCATGGCCCGCAGCCGGGCTGCAGCCTCGTTGGAGCGGTGCTCCTGGATGAAGGCTGTTGTAATCGCCAGCACGACCATCGCAGCAATCACAATTGCTGCGCGTACGTCGCCCAGGAAATAGGAGACCACAGCCAGCGTCAGGAGCAGCGCATTCAACGGATTGCGCGCGCGATTCCAGATCTCCTCGGGAATGGTTGGCTTGCGTTCCCGCGCAACGAGGTTCGGTCCGAGCTTCTTCAGCCGCGCGGCCGCGTCGGCAGCGAGTATTCCTTCCGGTGTCGAACCCATCTCCGTGCAGGCGTCGCCGGGCTCAAGGTGGCTCATTGCGGCAAGCCAGCCGTGGTTCACCGCCGCATCGGCGCCATGGTGGTCAATCTTCTTCATCGGCTTCGACAGCAAGTGCATGGTGTTGGATCCGCTGAGGGATTGACGAAACCTATACAATCATCATTGCGCCGCACCATGTTGCGGGAGATCAAGCGGCTGGCACGCCAGGGCGTCGCCACGGCATCCCGGAAATATCACAGCTCGTCTGCGCGCTCTCGAATGAGCGAGAGCAGGAATAGAGGTCGGATCGTCGGTCGAAGCGGCCTTGCCGCAGCAGCGGCCTGCCTCTATGCCATCGACGCCTCCGCGACGAGCCAGTCGCGGAAGGCAACCAGTCTCGCCAGCGCGGCACACTCCGGACGATAGACCACGTAGTATGCAAGCGCCGAGGCCAACTCGACCTTGGGAAAGAGCCGCACCAAGCGGCCCGCCGCCAGGTCGTCACGCGCCATGATACTGCGAGCCAACGCGACGCCGTGTCCGTCGATCGCTGCCTGCAGGACCGCGGCCGAATTATTGATCCGCAATCCCCGTTTCGTTGCGACATCCGGCGCATCGGCTTTCTCCAGCCAGGTACTCCATGTCGCGAAACCGGCTCGGGCATCCACTGACAGATCATGAATGAGCGTCTGAGCGGCCAGATCGGCTGGCGTCCGTAGCCGTCGGTTCCGGCGCAACAGCGTCGGCGAGCAGACCGGATAGATCTCCTCGTCCATGAGTTTTTCGGCAGTCAAGCCGGGCCAAATCCCGGCGCCATACCGCACCCCGATATCGATCCCTTGCGCGACGAAATCCAGCAGCTTGAGGCTGGTATCGAGCCGCAGGTCAATATCCGGCCATAACGCCTGGAAGCGATCGATGCGCGGCAGCAGCCACTTGGCCGCAAAGGCGGGGCTGACCGTAACCGTCAGCACGCCGTTTGCCGAGCCCTCCTTGAGGCGTTCAAGGCCCAGACTCAATCGGTCGAACCCGGCGCGTATGTCCGGCAGCGCGCGCTGAGCGATCTCGGTCAGGACCAGCCTGGCCCGCCCGCTGGGACTTCGGTGAAATAGCGATGTGCCGAGCCACTCCTCGAGACTCCGCACGAGTTGTCCAACGGCCGCGGGCGTCACGTTGAGTTCCGAAGCCGCGGCGGAAAAGCTCTCGTGCCTGGCACTGGCCTCGAAAGCCCGGAGCGCGTTCAAAAAGATCGGTGATCTCATCCAAAAAGATTTTCTTTAGCGGACGGAAAGAACTTCAGATTTGCGACGCGCTGCGCGTCTGTCAATAACAATCAACGAAAGCCATTTGAGGCTCATGCAAAAGGGCAGAGGTGCCGAGATGTGGATTGCATCCTGCTTCGGCGGCGGCCGGTGCACCGAATAGTTTTTCTTCTAGATGAGGCGTCATCCCGACGCTGGCCTGAGTTGGCAAGCCGAGAGATGCGCGGAGGAGAGGCGGGAATATGATGCGTTTCGAAGGAAAAGTGGTCGCCGTCACCGGCGGTGGCTCAGGTATCGGCAAGGAAGCCGCCGCGCGCTTCCTCGCCGAAGGCGCGAAGGTCGCGATCAACGGGCGCGATGCCGCGAAATTGCTGGCGGCCGCTCGTGAGATCGATCCGGGTGGTGAGAAAGTCATCATATCGGCCGGCGATATCGCCAATCCCGAAACTGGCGCGGCGTTGGTAGGGGCTGCGGTTGCCCGCTTCGGAAAGCTGGACGTCCTGGTCAACAACGCCGGGGTTTTCAACCCGAAGCCTTTCCTCGAACTCACCGAGGCGGACTACGACTGGTATCTCGACACGATCCTGAAGGGGAAGTTCTTTGCGGCCCAGGCCGCAGCAAGAGCCATGAAGGACAGGGGTGGCGCCATCGTCCAGACGGGCTCGATGTGGGCGATCCAGGCAATCGGCGCTACGCCTTCGGCGGCTTATTCCGCCGCCAATGCCGGCGTTCATGCGATGGTGCGCAATCTCGCGATCGAACTGGCCCGATATAAGATCCGCATCAATGCCGTCGCGCCTGCCGTCGTGGAAACTCCGGTCTACAATACTTTCATGTCCGACGAGCAGGTGAAGCAAGTGCTTCCGAGCTTCGACGCCTTCCATCCGCTCGGCCGCAATGGCCAACCGCGGGACGTGGCCGAGGCCATTCTGTTTCTTGCTTCTGACCAGGCGTCCTGGATCACCGGCACCGTACTTCCCGTTGACGGTGGCGTCACCGCCGGCCGCCAATAATTGGACCAGCAGTTAGGGAGAATTCAGTGTGTCGTCATCGGATGCTGCTGTTCTGATCGTCGGAGGGGGCCTTGCCGGTCTGACCGTGGCCCATCTGATCCACCGTGCGGGGATCGATTTTCGACTGTTGGAAGCGCGAGGAAGGCTCGGAGGACGTATCCTGTCGGTCGACGAGTCGGGCCAAGCCTCGTGCGATGGGTTCGATCTCGGTCCGTCCTGGTTCTGGCCCGACGTGCAGCCGTCCTTCAGTCGGCTCGTCGACGGCCTTGGACTGGCCAGCTTCGCTCAGCAGAGTGGCGGTGACATCGTCTTACATCGACTGCCTCTCGAAGCCCCCCGGCGGTTCGGGGGACTAAGCGGAGCGTCCCCTTCCATGCGGCTCGTCGGCGGCACGGCTTCGATTATATCGGCGCTCGCCGCTGGCCTTCCGGACGGGAATATCGAGCTCAACGCCCGAGTGACTGGCGCGATGCTGGACGGCGATGATGTCGAGCTATCCTTCATCGACGCTGGCGGCGCTGAAAGGAGTTACCGGTCATCGCAAGTCGTCTTCGCGCTCCCGCCGCGTCTGCTTGAAGCGGCCGTCTCGTTTACCCCTCGAATTGATCAAACGTCGGCGCGACGCTGGCGCGATACGCCGACGTGGATGGCACCGCATGCGAAGTTCTTCGCGCTATACGATCGGCCATTCTGGCTTGAGAAGGGTCTGTCGGGCACGGCGCAAAGCATGGTGGGACCGCTCGCCGAAGTGCACGATGCTACGACTGCCTCCGGCAAAGCCGCATTGTTCGGCTTTCTCGGCCTACCCGCGGAAGACCGCGCTTCGCTGGGGGAGGCAGCGATCATCGCGTCCTGCATCCAGCAATTGGCTCTCCTGTTCGACTCGAAGGCCGCCGAGGTTCGCGCTACTCTCTTCAAGGATTGGGCGGCCGATCCCCTCACGGCCACGGACCGGGACCGAATCGCGGCCGTTCATCCCGTCGCGGATCGTGGCCCATGGGTCGGTGAAGGATGGCGCGACCGCATCGTTCTGGCCGGTAGCGAGACGAGCGCTCGCGAGCCGGGATATCTCGCCGGTGCCGTCCATGCAGCGGAAGGCGCCGCCGCTTCGCTAGTCGCACGTCTGCGAACGACGCGCGTCGGCGGTCGAGCCTCATTCGAAGGAAACCTCTGACGAGATGAGATCCGGCCAGACCAAGTTGAGAATGATGTTGACCACGAAAGGAGGGGTGCCATGCGTATCAATGATGATCTGACGGTTCCTGTGATCGTTCACGCCGCGGAGCTCCCGTGGAAAGCGAGCCCGGCGGCGGGTGTCGATCGGCGGATGCTGTTCCGCATCGGTGACGAGGTGGCGCGCGCCACCTCCATCGTGCGATACGCACCTCACAGTGCGTTTCCCCGCCATACGCACGGCGGCGGCGAGGAGATCGTCGTTCTCGACGGCGTGTTCCAGGATGAGCACGGCGATTACCCGGCCGGCAGCTACTTCCGCAATCCTCCGGGGACCTCGCACGTTCCCGCGTCGAAGGACGGCTGCACGATCTTCGTCCGGCTTTGGCAATTCCGGGACGGCGATCGTGAGCAGATCGTGTGGCGGCCCGCGGAGGATCGTCTGATGAAGCCGAGACTGGGCGCGGCGAGCGCGATTGAATTGTTCGACGACGGATTCGAAAACGTACGTCTCGAGAGCTGGGCACCCGACGAGACGATCATGATCAACAATGTACGCGGGCTTGAAGCGCTTGTTCTCGCGGGGAGCTTGTCGATTGGCGATCAGATGCTGACATCGCAAAGCTGGATCCGCTTGCCGGCTGGCAATGCGTTGCGCGCCGTCGCCGGCTCGGACGGCGCTAAATTCTGGTTGAAGGACGCGCCCTTGCTTCATCCCGACGTCTGCCGACTGCCTTGAATTCTGTCGGGTGATCGGGAGCGGAGGCATCTCCGTCTGGGGCGGTAGCTCAGAGCGGGCTCTACGCTTGGGGGCAGCTGATCCTGTCGCGGCGGCCAAGTCTACCGTGGTGGCCCCGCCCGCCACGGCCTTGCGCAGCGTCTCCCGCTCACGGCAGCGATCGTCGATCTTCGTCCGCTTAGGCGATAGCAAGAAGCTCCGCCGACGCCATCGAGCGCTGCAATGGCGGCGGCGGTCGGTACGCAGGCGGCTGCGAAGAGAAACGCCGGCAGTTAGCTCGCCGGCGTCCACACGTCGGGCGTGCGCCGCACGCTTTTCTGCGATCGGACACACATGCCGGACATCATTTGCTCGAAGTAGAGCTGTTGCCAACATGGAAATGTACGACTACGCTTGACTGCCGGTATGCCCAAACGGTCTTTCGATCGGCCGCACGTTCATGTCCAAGTTTCTTCGCATCGGAGTCCATCAGTCGAACGTTTCCGGATACACGTCAAAGGCATGGTGTGTTCGACGGGTTGGCTCGACGGTTTTCCTGAAGTGGGGCGCCGTAGAGGTCCGTGGCGCCGGCGATGGGCGAAAGGTCTACTGGACGCTTACACCGAGGGTGAAAGCAATTCGGTGCGGCACGGCGGAGCGTGCCAAAGGCTATGCAAAAGCCGCGATCGCGCGGCGACGCAACCATCGCTATGAACCGCTGGCAGGACCTATTGCGATCCGCCGCAAATCCGCCGGCCGTGGCGCCGAACTCGAACAAGCGCTCGCGACGATCCTCTTTGTCGATATCGTTCGCTCCACCGAAAAAGCCGCGCGACTCGGCGATTCCCGCTGGACGCTGGTGATGAGCCACTATTACGCCGCGGTCCGCAGAGAACTGAAGACCTTGCGCGGAAAGGAGGTCGTGACGACGGGAGACGGAATGCTCGCGACCTTCAAGGCGCCGGTTGCCGCTGTCCGTTGCGCGACCGCGATCCAGGAGGCGGTGCGCACGCTGGGCCTGGAAATCAGGGTGGGGCTTCATGCGGGCGAATACAAAGTGAGCGGAGCCGAGGTCGTCGGTCTCGCGTTTCATATCGGCGCGCGCGTCGCCGCGAAAGCGCGTGGCGGGGAAGTGCTCGTCTCGAGCGCAGTGAAGGATCTGATGTCGCAGTCCGGTATCCGCTTCAAGGATCGCGGCGTTCATCAACTCAAAGGCGTGCCGAAGCGATGGCGCCTGTATCGGGTCGAACCTTGAGGTGTTCTGCAGAGTGGGCAACGGTTTTGCTCGGCCAGTTCGTGCGAGAGCCCCCACCGCATTCATGATCGAGAGCGAAGACCATAGGTGAGAGTGCAGTCCCTCGACCGAAGAAGCGCGGAGCGATGGCACGGGGCGTTTCTCGTGGGTCAACTCAGCGGAACAAGGGGCTGTACCGAGTAAGCCACTGATGTGGTGGGCCCGGCAGGACTCGAACCTGCAACCAGACCGTTATGAGCGGCCGGCTCTAACCATTGAGCTACAGGCCCCGCGACGCTGGCGCCCCGCACAAAAGCCTCTCCGCGGACCAGCACGGGCTGATCCGAAGCTGCTGGCGGGGGAACCGGGCGACGGTGCCGGCCTCGTTTACAGCGTGGGCCGCGATCCCGCAATGCCGCCGCCGGGCCGAACCACAGCCGCAACGGCCCGGCCCGTCAATCCACCGACACGCCGGCGAATTCGACCACCTTGCGCCATTTCTCGGTCTCGTCAGCCACCAGCTTGCCGAACTCCTCCGGCGCCATGGCGCGCGGGATGCCGCCGGTCTCGGCCAGCCGCGCTACCAGTTTGGGGTCCTTCAGCGCCTGCTCGACGGCCTTGTTGAGGATACCGACGATCTCGGGCGGCGTACCCTTGGGGGCCGAAATGCCGTAGAACCCGACCGATTCGTAGCCCGGGATGGTCTCGGCGATCGCCGGCACGTCCGGCACCGTCGGCCAGCGCTGGGGCGAGGTGACGCCGAGCGCGCGCACGCTGCCGCCGCGGGCCTGCTCCAGCGCGCTCGGCAGGTTGTCGAAGATCAGCTGCACCTTGTCGGAGATGATATCGGGAAAGGCGAGCGCCGAGCCGCGATAGGGCACGTGCAGCATGTCGCATTTGGTCATTGCCTTGAACAGCTCGGCCGACATGTGCACCGAGGTGCCGTTGCCGGAGGAGGCATAGGAGATCTTGCCGGGATTGGCGCGGCAATAGTCGATGAACTCCTGCACCGTTGTTGCCGGCACCGCATTGCTGACCACCAGCATGTTGGTGAGCTGCATGATGCTGGCGACCGGGACGGTGTCGCGGAGGAAATCGTAGGACAGCTTCTTGTAGAGCGAGGTGCTGATCGCGTTGTTCGGCGCGACGAACAGCAGCGTATAGCCATCGGGCGGCGAATTGATCGCGGCTGCCGCGGCGATGTTGCCGCCCGAACCGGTGCGGTTCTCGACCACGAATTGCTGGCCGAAATGGTCGGACAGCCACTGCGCCATGATGCGCGCGACCACGTCGACCGGGCCGCCCGGCGCGAAGCCGATCAGCCAGCGCACCGGATGATCCGGATAGCCGGCGGCGGCCGGCAGCGGCCGCAAGGTGATGCCGATCAGGACAACGAGGCCGAACAGAATCGCACGCGATCTCCTCATCGGTCTTCCTCCTCGAAACTCTTGTCGTTGTGATCGGGCTCATGCTTCCATAAAGCGGCGCCGTTGCCTACAAGCTCGCTGTCGCGGAGAGCGGATGGTGGATCATGAGGCCTGTCGGTGTCGTTTGCATAACCCTCTACATGACCCTTGCGCTGCTCAGCGGCAGCGCTGCAGCGCAGCAGGGAGAAACCGCCATCACCAGCGCCACAACCAGCAAGGCCGCGATCAGCCTGGGAACCGCGACACCGGGCGGCGGCTTCCCGCTTTACGGCGATGCCTTTGCTAAAGCCATGAATGCGGGCGATCCGTCGCTGGAGATCGTTCCGCGTAACACCAAGGGCAGCAATGAGAACATCCCGCTGCTCGAGCAGGGCGAGCTCGACCTCGGCCTGGTCGCGGGCGAGCCGGCCTATCAGGCCTTCATGGGCATCGACCGGCCGCCGACCCGGCTGAAGATCCTGACCGCGATTTTTTCAAGTCCCGGCCTGTTCGTCGTGCGCGCCGACAGCCCATACAGGACCATTCGCGATCTGATCGGGCAGACCGTTGTGTTCGGCGCCAAGGGCTCCGGCCTGCCGATCATGTCGCGCTACATCCTCGACGGTCTCGGCCTGAAGCAGGATACGGATTTCAAGGCGATCTATCTCGACCGCGCCGGCGACGGGCCGGCCATGGTCCAGGATGGTCGTGCGGCGGCGCTGTGGGGCGCGGGCACCGGCTGGCCGGGCTTTGTCGCAATGGCGAACAGTGCCGGCGGCGCGCGTTTCATCGCGCCTTCGGCGGACGAGATCGCAATGGTGCGCGCCAAGCACAGCTTCTTAAAGTCGCTGACGGTGCCGGCGAACAGCTATCCAGGGCAGCGCGAACCGATCGCGTCGCTCGGCTCCTGGAGCTTCGTCCTGGTGCGCGAGACCCTGCCGGACGACGTCGCCTATCGTCTCGCCCGCACGCTGCACGGTGCGGAAACGACGCTTTGTCAGACGCTGGCGCAGGCCTGCGAGACCACGGCCGCGAATACGGTCGCGGCCGCGCCAAGCGTCGATCTCATTCATCCGGGTGTGCTGAAGTACTTCAAGGAGATTGGCGCCGCCAAATAGCACGCCGTCGTCCCGGCGAACGCCGGGACGACGGCGTGATACTGGTTCTGGAGCGTGACGCTTATCGCGCTGCATCCCTCCATCATCGCCGTCGGTCGTTATCAGTCCCCGCGTCTCGCGCGCAATTGCGCGCTAGGCGGGGACAATTCCTTCACCGTGGCCCCAGCGTCACTTCTTCACCAGCGGACACGCCGGATCGGGCGGGCCGAATGCGTCCTCGCCGGAGATCGTCGCCAGGATCTTGTAATAGTCCCACGGATATTTACTCTCCTCCGGCGACTTGACCTGCACCAGCACCAGATCATGCACCATCAGATTGTCGGCACGGAGCTTGCCATGGCGCGCGAAGAAATCCTCGACCGGCGTCTCGCGCATCTTCGCCGCCACCGCGAGCGGGTCGTCGCTGCCCGTGGCCTTGATCGCGTTCAGATAGTGGGTGACGGCGGAATAGACGCCGGCCTGCCACATCGTCGGCATCCGGTTCATCTTGGCAAAATAGCGCTTCGACCATTCGCGGGTCTTGTCGTCCATGTCCCAGTAGAACGAGGTGGTCAGCAGCAGGCCCTGCGCCGCGGGCAGGCCGAGCGAATGGATGTCGGTGATCAGCGCCAGCAGCGCCGCCATCTGCTGGCCGCCCTTCATCACGCCGAACTCGGCCGCCGTCTTGATCTCGTTGATGTTGTTCGGGGGCCCAGCGGCGATGCCGATGATCCTGGCCTTGGAGGCCTGCGCCTGCAGGATGAAGGACGACAGATCAGGCGTGGCGAAGGGCGGCCGCACCGAGCCCACCACCTTGCCGCCATTGGCGGTCACGACGCTCGAGGCATCGCGCTCCAGCGAATGGCCGAAGGCGTAGTCATCGGTGATGAAGAACCAGCTGTCGCCGCCGCGCTTCACCACCTCCTTGGCGGTGCCGGTGGCGAGCGCGCGGGTGTCGAACACCCACTGCATGGCGTAGGGTGAGCAAAATTTGCCGTGGAAATCGGCCGCGCCGGTCGACTGGGTGATGAACAGCCGCTTCTTCTCGTTGGCGATGGTCTGCACCGCTAATCCGACCGCGGAGACCGGAACATCGACGATCAGGTCGACCTGCTCGGTGTCGTACCAGCGCCGGGCGATCGCTGCGCCAATATCTGCCTTGAGCTGATGGTCGCCGACGATGACGCTGATCGGCTTGTCCAAGACCTTGCCGCCGAAATCGTCGACGGCCATCTGCGCGGCCGTGACCGAGCCCTGTCCGGTCGGCGTCGACGCCGGGCCGTTCATGTCGGAGAGCACACCGATCTTGACGATGCCGTCGGAAATCTCGGCGCGCGCTGTTGGTGCGATCAAGAGCACGGCCGCGGCCATGAGCGCGGCTTTGCTCGCTCGTTCGACGTCGATGATTGGCAATCCGTCCTCCCCGATGTGTCCGGCTCTTTCGGCCGGTCGTTCCTTTGTGCAGTGAACCTGCCGCGTCAGTCAATCAGGCCGCGAAGCGGATCTGTCCGGCGGGAGAGGTATCATAGCCGGTGAGTTCGGTGGCGCGCTCCCGGGTGCGCTTCTCTGCCAGGAAGCGGATCAGCGCCTGCATGGGCGGACGGAAATAGCTGCGCTGCCGCATCAGGAGATCGAAGTTCTCCCAGGTGAGCGGCACGAAATCGAGCCCGGCCGCCTTGGCCGCTGCGCGGGTTGCGATGCCGCAATCGGCGTTGCCATTGCGGATCGCCGCAGCCAGGTCCGGGCCGGTGAGGCAGGGCGGCTCGCCTCGCTTCACATCCTTCAGGCTGGCGCCGGCGCGAGCGAGCAGCGATTCCAGCAGCAGCTGCGCGCCTGCGCCGGGTTGGCGCATGGCGACGACCGCGCCGGAGGCAAGCACATCGGCCAAGCTCGCGAGGTGACGCGGATTGCTCGGCGCCACCAGCAGCCCCTGTTCCCGCCTGACAACCCCGACCAGCACCGCGTCGTAAAGCCCCGGCATCGCCCTGACGGCTGCGACGTTGGCGTCATCCCGGGCCGGCTCGCCGCCGTGAAAGTGGATAGCGGTCGCAATCACCTCGCCGCGCTGCAGCCGTTCGACACCGCGCATCGTGCCCTCGTTCAGCGAGGCCAGCGCCGAGCCGGATTCACGGAGGCTCCATTCGAGCAGATCGTCCTGGCTGCCGCCGACGATTGGCGGTGGATCGGCCACTGGCATGCCGGGTGGCCGCGCCATGCCGGCCTGCACCCAAAGGTCGAGCTCGTGGCGCGGGAACAGCCACTTCCCCGTCACCTTGCTGCAGGGGATTGCACCCGATGTCACCAATTCATAGAGCTTGCGCTCGCCCAGGCGCAGGTAGTCGGCTGCTTCGCTGGTGGTGAGGAACTCCATCCTGCACCTATATGCATATTTCTGGTCCTCTTCAATTATTTGACAGGCTCTGGAATCTGTGCCGAACAAGGCTATCCGGAGCAGCGGATGACGGATCACGGCAGTGCTTGGGAGTTGATTGCGAACGGCGACGCGACATTGTTCGCGATCGTCCGGTTGTCGCTGATCGTCAGTCTCGCCGCCGTCGCGTTCTCAGCATTGATCGGCATGCCGCTTGGCGCCTGGCTGGCGCTGACCCGGTTTCCAGGCCGTGAGGCGGTGGTGGTCGCGCTGAATGCGATGATGGGTCTGCCGCCGGTGGTGGTGGGATTGGCGGTCTATCTGTTGCTGTCGCGCTCGGGTCCGCTCGGCGAGCTCGGCATCCTGTTCACGCCGAGCGCGATGGTGATCGCACAGACCGTGCTGATCATCCCGATCATCGCGGCGCTGACGCGCCAGACCATCGCCGACCTCTGGGTCGAATATCGCGATGAACTCGCGGCGATGGCGGTCGGCCCGGTCGGGCGGGTAACGACGCTGTTGTGGGACGCGCGCTACAGCCTGCTCACGGCGCTGCTGGCCGGCTTCGGCCGCGCCGCCGCCGAGGTCGGCGCCGTCATGATCGTCGGCGGCAATATCGATGGCTTCACGCGCACCATGACCACGGCGGTAGCGCTCGAGACCTCCAAAGGCAATCTGCCGCTCGCGCTGGGTTTGGGACTTGTCCTTCTCGCCATCGTGGTGGCGATCAACGCAGCCGCCTGGGCGATGCGCGCCTGGTCGGAACGGCAGGCGGGTTAGATCATGCGTGCGCCCTCGAGCGACCTGCCGCTGGTTCTTGACGAGGTGTCGCTGCGGGTCGGCGCCACCGCGCTGCTCGACCGCGTCAGCCTCCGGATTACGCCGGGTGCCCCGACCTTGATTGTCGGACCCAACGGCTCCGGCAAGACCAGCCTGTTGCGGCTGTGCATGGGCCTGGTGGGCCCGAGCCAAGGGCACGTCTCCTGGGGCGGGCGCGAGGTCAGTGCGCCGGCGCGGCGCGCCTTCGTGTTTCAGCGACCGGCGATGCTGCGGCGAAGCGCCGCCGCCAATGTGGATTACGCGCTTGTCCAAGCGGGTGTGCCGCGCGGCGAACGTCCCGCGCGTATTGCCGAACTGCTCGGGCGGGTTGGCCTGACCGATCTCGCCGAACGTCCGGCGCGACGGCTGTCCGGCGGTGAGCAGCAGCGGCTGGCCGTGGCGCGCGCGCTGGCGCGCAATCCCGAAATCCTGTTCCTGGACGAGCCGACCGCAAGCCTTGATCCGGCCGCGACACGTGCGCTGGAAGACATCGTGCTGACCGCGGCGCAGTCCGGCATCAAGATCGTGATGACCACGCATGACCTCGGCCAGGTGCGCAGGCTCGCCGGCGACGTGATCTTCATGGTGCGCGGCGCCGTGCGCCAACGCAGCCTCGTCATCGACTTCCTCGACAATCCGGCCACGCCGGAAGCCGCGGCGTTCATCCGCGGCGATCTTGTGCTCTGAACGCTCATCATCAAGATCAAGAAGGCTATCGTGATGCGCTCTCGCTTCGCCTCTCTCCTCGTCGTCAGCTTGGTCGCGGCCTGGACCGCACTTGCGCCTGCGAGCGCGGAGGACCGCTCGATCGTGGTCGCTTCCACCACATCGACCCAGGATTCCGGCCTGTTCGGCTATCTGCTGCCGCTGTTCAAGGCCAAGACCGGCATCGACGTGAAGGTGGTCGCGCAAGGCACGGGACAGGCGCTCGACACCGCGCGGCGCGGCGATGCCGACGTGGTCTTCGTCCACGCCAAGCCGCAGGAACAGAAGTTCCTGGCCGAAGGCTTTGGCGTGAAGCGCTACGACGTGATGTATAACGACTTTGTGCTGATCGGACCGAGCAGCGATCCGGCGGCTGTGAAGGGCAACGACATCCTGGCGGCGTTCAAGGCGATCGCCGCCAAGGCTGCGCCCTTCGTCTCGCGTGGCGACCGCTCCGGCACCCATCAGGCCGAGCTGGCACTCTGGAAGGACGCCGGCATCGACATCACTGCGCAGAGGGGGCCGTGGTACCGCGAGATCGGGCAGGGCATGGGCGCAGCGCTCAATACCGCCAGCGCAATGAACGCCTATGTGCTCTCTGATCGCGGCACCTGGATCTCGTTCAAGAACCGCGGGGATCTCGCGATCGTCGTCGAGGGCGACACCCATCTGTTCAACCAGTATGGCGTCATGCTGGTGAACCCGGAGAAATTCCCGCATGTGAAGAAGGAAGACGGGCAGGCCTTCGTCGACTGGCTGATCTCGCCGGACGGCCAGACCGCGATCGCCAACTACAAGATCGACGGCCAGCAGCTGTTCTTTCCGAACGCGAAGCCGTGATCAGTAGTTGGGAGCGGTTGCCGCAGGTGCGGTTCTCTCCCCTCCCCCTTGCGGGGAGGGGTCGGGGGTGGGGGGCCACGGCGGCAGTGTCGCTTGGGGCACCCCCCACCCCAACCCTCTCAGCGCAAGCGCAGCTCGTCGCGCCCCGCAAGAGGGGAGGGAGTTCACCGTCGCCGTGGCTGCACTACGTTTTGTAACGCGCTACGCCTTCGCCGCCTTGTGCTCCTCATGCGCGGCCTCCCACACCTCGTGCGCGGCATCCGCGTTGAGGCAGGCGATGCCGACGCCGACGATCAGGTCGGGCCAAATTGAGTGCCATAGAGACGCCGTGACCAGCCCGGCTGCGATGATCGCGATGTTGGCCAGCACGTCGTTGCGTGCCGACAGGAAGGCTGCGCGCGTCAGGCTGCCATGGTGATGGCGGACCCGCGCCAGCATCAGTGCGCAGGAGAGGTTCACGACCAGCGCGCCGAGCCCGGTGATCGTCAGCGGCAGCGGCGCTGGGATGATGGCGGTGAAGAACTTCTGGCCTGCGGTCCAGAGCCCGGCGAAGGCCGGCACCAGCAGGACTGCTGCGAGCGCCATGCCGAGCCGCGCGCGGGCCAGCGCGCTCCAGCGCAGTGCTACGAGGATCAACAGGTTGACCGAAGCATCCTCGAGGAAGTCGACACTGTCGGCGAACAGCGAGACCGAGCCGATCGCGAGTGCCACCGCGAACTCGATGCCGAAATATCCGAGATTGAGCAGTGCGACCGCGATCACCGTGCGGCGTACGGCGGTGGTCGCCGCATCATTCGTCATTTCGTCAGCCGCCATCAAGCCCCGCCAATCGTTCAGCCTCCGCGAGATCCTCAGTCGTGTTGGCGTTGAAGAACGGATCGACCGGGGTCACCGGCCAGCTCACGGTTGCCAGCCTGTAGCGCGCCGTGAAGCGATCGATCTTCCTGATATCCTCGACGACCAGCGCATGGCGCAACTGATCCCGCAAGGATACCCTCCACAGGCCGATCACCGGATGCGACTGTCCGTCGGAGGCTGCCACCGCCAGTTCGGCGTCGTCGGCCTGCACCGCGGCGTACAGTCGCGCCACGAGGTCGCGCGGCAGGAACGGGCAGTCGCCGGCTGCGCTCAGCATCCATTGCGCCGACGGCTGGTTGGCCGCGACCCAGTCGAGCCCGGCCAGAATGCCGGCGAGAGGTCCGGGAAAATCGGCGACGCTGTCCGGCACGACGGAGAGGCCGAAGGCCGCAAAGCGCGCGGGATCACCATTGGCGTTGAGAATGAGCCGGCCGCATTGCGGCTCAAGCCGCGCGATCACGCGCTCAAGAATGGTGCGACCCGCGATCATGCGCATCGGCTTGTCGCCGCCGCCCATCCGCCGCGCCAGCCCGCCGGCGAGCACGACGCCGGAAATTTGCCTGGAACCCGCCGCGTCAGTCATCACCGCCTTCGCCCTTCCGCCGATGCTTTGCCGATTCCTCCTCGACATAGGCGAGGTCCTGGTCGTAGACGATGCGCTCTTGCCCGGAGAGCGCGATGAAGCGCTTGCCGCGCGTGCGGCCGACCAGGGTCAGCCCGACCTGTCGCGCGAGCTCCACGCCCCAGGCGGTGAAGCCCGAACGCGATACCAGAATGGGAATGCCCATCCGCACCGTTTTGATCACCATCTCCGAGGTCAGCCGTCCGGTGGTGTAGAGGATCTTGTCGGCGGGGTCGACACCGTGGCGGTAGAGCCAGCCTGCGATCTTGTCGACCGCGTTGTGGCGACCGACATCCTCGGTGTAGCAGACGGGCGTACCCTGCTCGCACAGCACGCAGCCGTGGATCGCGCCGGCCTCCAGGTAGAGCGAAGGCATGGTGTTGATGGTCTGCGTCATCTGATAAAGCCAGGAGGTGCGGAGCTCTGCTTTCGGCAGCACGATGCTCTCGATCGCCTCCATCAGATCGCCGAAGGCGGTGCCTTGCGCGCAACCCGAGGTCTGCGTGCGCTTCTTCAGCTTCGCCTCGAAATTGGTGTGATGTGCGGTGCGCACGACCACCACCTGGAGATCGTCGTCATACTCGACCTCGGTGACGACGTCGTCGTATTTCAGCATGTTCTGGTTGAGCAGATAGCCGAGCGCCAGATATTCCGGATAGTCGCCGATCGTCATCATGGTGACGATCTCCTGGGCGTTGAGATAGAGCGTCAGCGGCCGCTCCACCGGCACGTTGATCTCGACCCGCACGCCGGTCTGGTCGATGCCGCTGACGCGCTCGGTCAGCCGCGGATCGGAGGGATTGGGCAGGATGCGGGGGGCGGGGGCTCTTGCAGATGTGGTCATGATGCAGACGTTAGCATGACATTCCTGGGCCGCCGATATAAAGCTAGCTGACGAGAAGAGTTGCAACCGGGCGCCGTTATTGCGAGCGAAGCAATCCAGAGGCCCAGAAAGAACTGGATCGCTTCGTCGCTGTTGCCTCGCGATGACGGCCGTATCTGGTTCCGTTCGGAGACCGCAATGAATTTGATTGGCCTCGCCGGCTGGAGCGGTGCCGGCAAGACCACCCTGCTGACCCGCGTGATCCCGCATCTGAAGGCGCAGGGCCTGCGCGTCTCCGTGATCAAGCACGCGCATCACAAGTTCGATGTCGATGTGCCCGGCAAGGATTCCTGGCGGCATCGGGAAGCCGGCGCGGAAGAGGTGCTGGTGTCGTCGGCAGCGCGCTGGGCCTTGATGCATGAATTGCGCGGGCATGCCGAGCCGGCCCTGCCTGAGCTCGTGGCCAAACTGTCTCCGGTCGATCTTGTCGTCGTCGAGGGCTACAAGACTGAGCCGCATCGCAAGATCGAGGTGCATCGTGCAGGCAATGGCAAGCCGTTGCTGTTCCCGAACGATCCTGACATTGTCGGCATCGCCAGCGATGTCCAGGTTGAAACGTCGCTACCCGTGGTGCATCTCGACGACATCCCGGCGATCGCAGCGATGATGCAACGCCTGGCGATGCCGGTCGCGGACGTTCTTGCGATCGGAAGACGGTAAGAGGCCCCATGGCGCAGCTCTCCGACGATTGTTTTGCCTTTGGCGGCCCGTTGATGTCGATCGATGATGCCGTCGGCATCATCACGGCGAAGGTCAGTGCCGTCACGGAAACCGAGACCTTGCCGCTGATCGCGGCCGACGGCCGCATCCTCGCCGGCGATATCGCAGCGCCCTTGCCGCTGCCGCCGTTCACGAACTCCGCGGTCGATGGCTATGCGGTGCGTGCGAGCGATCTGCCGGCGGAGGGTGAAGCGACGTTCGTCGTGACCGGGCGCGTGCCCGCGGGCAGCGCGGCAGCAACGCCTGTTCCGGCCGCGCACGCGGTGCGCATCTTCACGGGCGCGCCGATGCCCGGCGGCGCCGACACCGTGTTCATGCAAGAGGATGTGCGCGTCGACGAGGACGGCCGGGTGGTGCTTCCGGCCGGTCTCAAGCCAGGCGCCAATGTGCGCCCGGCAGGCGAGGACATGGCGAACGGCGTCGTCGCGCTCAGGGCAGGGCAGCGCATGAGGCCGCAGCATGTTGCGGTGGCTGCGGCGTTTGGCCTGACGTCCCTCGCAGTGCGGCGGCGCATCCGCGTCGCGGTGTTTTCCACCGGCGACGAATTGGCGTCGCCGGGAGCATCGCGGGCCCCGGCGCAGCTCTACGATTCCAACCGGTTCATGCTGATGGCGATGTTGAAGCGCCTCGGCTGCGGCGTCTCCGATCTCGGCATCTTCAGCGATGAGCGTGCGCCGCTCGCGGCGTCGTTGCGCGAGGTCGCGAGCCAGCACGATCTGCTTCTGACCACCGGCGGCGTCTCCACCGGCGAGGAGGATCACGTCAAGGCGGCGGTCGAGAGCGTCGGCTCGCTGGTGCTGTGGCGGATGGCGATCAAGCCGGGACGGCCTGTCGCCATGGGAATCATCTCGGGCACGCCGTTCATCGGATTGCCCGGCAATCCCGTCGCGAGCTTCGTCACCTTCGTCCACGTGGTGCGGCCGACCGTGCTGGCCCTGGCCGGTGCGCTGCCGGAAGCGCTGACGCCGAAGCCGGTGCGCGCCGCCTTCAGCTACAAGAAAAAAGCCGGCCGCCGTGAATATGTTCGCGTGTCCCTGCGCAGTGCGGCGGACGGTTCGTTCGAGGCGGTCAAATTCCCGCGCGAAGGCGCCGGTCTGCTGTCGTCGCTGATCGAGACCGATGGATTGGCTGAACTCGGCGAAGACATCACCAAGGTCGAGCCTGGCCAGAGCGTCGGATTCCTCTCCTATGCCGAACTGATTTGAGTGCGGTTGACGCTGCGCTTTCACTTGGCCATGGTCCGCCCATGACCACGACGATGCTTGATCTGAAGGGCTTGAAGTGCCCGCTCCCCGCCCTGAAGACTCGCAAGGCGCTGAAGCCGCTCAAGCCCGGCGACCGGCTCGAAGTGCATTGCACCGATCCGTTGTCAGTGATTGACATCCCTAATCTGATCCGGGAGACCGGCGACAAGGTGGAGATCAGCGAGCGCAGCGAGCAGCGCATCGTGTTCCTGATCGAAAAGCTAGGCGCGGCGGCCTGATCGCCGGCGACCGACCTGATCGCAACTTGATCACGGAAATGTGCGTCCAGCTGTGCTGGGATGCCAGCCATTGATGAACGCTTCTGGTACCCCGCTTCCGTAGTTCGCACACAAAGGGATGCGAACTATTGAAGCGGAGCATGAGTTGGTAGGCTGCTCGGCAGAGAGGTTTTGAAGTTGATCCGACAACCGTATTTTGCCCGCGGCTTGCAGGCGAATGCAGGCAGGCCGACGGTGTCACGCGATGCCATGTATCGCGACGGGCATATCGCGGTGCGAAATGCAGCCGTAGTTCATTCGGAATCTTGATAGTGCGATCGGAGATTCGAATGTAGAGCGTCAATCCGCCGCAGCCGTTGCTTGCAGCCGCTAGTGGCGAACTAATGATATGCGCGCGGCACGTAGTAACAATCAGCCATGTTTGTTGCTGCGATGCGACGAATGCACGCTGTTTCCCACAAGGCTCGCGTTTTCGCTCGACATTGTCGGAAGCTTCTGCACCAATCATGATTTCTCCGCAGAGGTTGCGGAGGATCAGCCATGCCCGTCGTGGAATCGAGGGGGGTTAGCAAGCCCCGACGCAATGATGGCAAGCGGCATAAGACGTCGGCAGGGGTGTTATGCGTGTCAAAGCCGACGTCCGGCCCTTGTGCATCGCGAAATCGTCGTGGTGGAGCAATACGTGACGGCGCGACTGATCGCGTTGATTCTGATCAAGGGGACCGAAGATGATGCAGAGCCTTGGGACGGGCGCATGTAGGGGAGGTTTGGATGGCGAGTGTTGAGAGTGCTGGAACCATGGTCGGCGAAACCGCGGGAATTTTTGACCGCGAGCACACCGTCGCCAAGGCCGGGTTCAATCGTTGGTTAGTGCCTCCGGCGGCGCTATGCATCCATTTGTGCATTGGCATGGCCTATGGCTTCTCTGTGTTCTGGTTGCCGTTGTCGCGCTCGATCGGCATCACCCAGACCAAGGCCTGCCCGGACATGTCGCTGGTCGAGGAGCTTTTCACCACGACGTGTGACTGGAAGGTCGCCAGCCTGGGGTGGATGTTCACGCTGTTCTTCGTGCTGCTCGGCGTCTCCGCTGCGATCTGGGGCGGTTGGCTCGAGCGAGTCGGTCCGCGCAAGGCGGGCGCCGTCGCTGCATGCTGCTGGGGAGGCGGCCTGCTGATCGGCGCATTGGGCGTCTATGTGCACCAGCTCTGGATCATGTGGCTTGGGGCCGGCGTGATCGGCGGCATCGGGCTTGGCCTTGGCTACATTTCGCCGGTGTCCACCCTCGTGAAATGGTTCCCGGACCGGCGCGGCATGGCGACCGGCATGGCCATCATGGGATTTGGCGGTGGCGCCATGATCGGCGCGCCCCTGGCCAACATTCTCATGAATGGCGGCAACTTCTTCAGCTTCGACTTTGGAGCTGTGAAGTTCACCGGGCCGAGCCTGTCAGCTTTCGCGGGCTACAAATCCGCGGCCGAAGTCGGCGTCTGGCAGACCTTCGTCACCATGGGTTTGGTCTACTTCATCTTCATGATGATCGGCGCTTTCGCCTATCGCGTCGTCCCCACCGGCTGGCAGCCGGACGGCTGGACGCCGCCGACCACCAAGAAGGCGATGATCTCCGAGCACCATGTGCATCTGCGCAACGCGCACAAGACGCCGCAATTCTGGCTGATCTGGTGGGTGCTGTGTCTGAACGTCTCCGCCGGCATCGGCGTGATCGGCATGGCCTCGCCGATGCTGCAGGAGATCTTCGCCGGCAAGCTGATCGGGTTGCCTGATGTCGGTTTCAATCAGCTCGACACCGCGCAGAAGGCGACCATCGCCGGAATCGCAGCCGGCTTTGCCGGTCTGTTGTCGCTGTTCAACATCGGCGGCCGGTTCTTCTGGGCGTCGCTGTCGGACCATATCGGCCGCAAGAACACCTACTACTGCTTCTTCCTGATCGGCATCGTTCTGTACGCGGCGGCGCCGACCTTTGCCGTGGTCGGCTCGAAGCTGTTGTTCGTGCTGGCCTTCAGCATCATCCTCTCGATGTATGGCGGCGGCTTCGCGACGGTGCCGGCCTATCTGGCCGACATGTTCGGAACGCTCTTCGTCGGCGCCATCCACGGCCGGCTCCTGACGGCGTGGTCGACCGCCGGCATCATCGGCCCGGTGGTCGTGAACTACATCCGTGAGTTCCAGCTGGCCGCCGGCGTGCCGCGCGACCAGCTCTACAACAGCACGATGTATATCCTGTGCGCCATGCTGGCCGCCGGGCTGGTCTGCAATTTCCTGATCAAGCCGGTCGACCACAAGTGGAACATGAGCCCGGAGGAGGTTGCCCGCTATCAGTCGGAGACCGCCAAGAGCGAAGCTTCGATCCAGCACGGCTCGTTCGGCATCGGCAAGGGCGGCCTTGATCTCAAGGCGGCTTTGTTCTGGGCCTTCGTCGGTGTGCCGCTACTCTGGGGCACGCTGAAAACCCTGGAAGGCGCGGTCAAGATTTTCTGATCGCGTTGCGCTATCAATTGCGGGGCGCGCCGGTTCGGCGCGTCCCGCAATGTCGTTTTTACTATTGTTGATCAATCAATTTGGGGGATTGAAATGTCTCGAATCTGGATTTGTTGTGTTGCCTTGGTGCTGGTCGCAGGCCAGCTCCCTGCCGCCATCGCGCAGACAGGGACGCCGGCTGCTCCGGCGTCGACCGAGGGCGCAAAACCGTCGCGGATGAAGCTGACGGTGCAGAGGCTAAAGGAAATGAAGGCGCAATGGAGCGCCAACAAACCGAAGCTCAAGGCCTGCCGCAAAGAGGTCAAGGCCAAGGGTCTCATCGGTGACGATCGCTGGTTCTACATCTCGGACTGCATGAGCAAAGGCTGAGTCATACCGCGCTTCGGAAACCGGTTCCCTTCATTTCCGCGACTTGGTTGCTGACTTGGTCATGTCGTGAGTTCCACTTGCCTCTGGCATGCCAGAGATTAGAGTGGGTCTAAAGATCAAAGGGAATGAAGCGCTTATGGTTCATGACGTGCATAAGGTTCGAGCCTTCGACCATCCTGGCGAGGGCCGGCGCCGCGCCAAGGCGACGCCGAAGGGCCGCCAAGTCGATCCGACCGCGGCGCATGAGATCGCGGAACTGCTGGGTGATCGGCCACGGCGGCGCGACCTCCTGATCGAGCATCTGCACCTGATCCAGGACACCTATCATCAGATCTCGGCGGCGCATCTGGCCGCCCTGGCCGATGAGATGAAGCTGTCCTTTGCCGAGGTGTTCGAGACCGCGACCTTCTATGCGCATTTCGATGTGGTGAAGGAAGGGGAGCCGGACCTGCCGCCGCTGACGGTTCGCGTCTGCGATTCGCTGAGCTGCGCCATGATGGGCGGCGAGCAGCTGCTGAGCGATCTGCAGGCCCAGGCCGGCCCTGGTATCCGGGTCGTGCGCGCGCCCTGCGTCGGCTTGTGCGATTGCGCGCCGGTGGCCGAGGTCGGCCATCACTTTGTGCATCAGGCGACGCCGGCGGAGGTGCTGGCGACCGCTGGCCGTGGCGACAGCCATCCGCACATTCCTGACTATATCGACTACGATGCCTATGTCGCCGGCGGCGGCTACAGGCTGCTCAATGATCTGCGTGCCGGACGCATCAGCCGTGACGACATTCTGAAGGCACTGGACGACGCCAGCCTGCGTGGCCTCGGCGGTGCCGGTTTCCCGACCGGGCGCAAATGGCGCGCGGTGCTCGGCGAGCCCGGGCCGCGGCTGATGGCGGTCAATGGCGACGAGGGCGAGCCCGGCACCTTCAAGGACCGCCACTATCTGAACAGCGACCCGCATCGCTTCCTCGAGGGGACACTGATCGGCGCCCATGTCGTCGAGGCCGGCGAGGTCTACATCTACATCCGCGACGAATATCCGGCGGCGCGCGAGATTCTGGCGCGCGAAATTGCCAAGCTGCCGCCGGGCGGTCCGGTGCTGCATCTGCGGCGCGGTGCCGGCGCTTATATCTGCGGCGAGGAGTCCTCGCTATTGGAGAGCATCGAGGGCAAGCGCGGCCTGCCCAGGCACAAGCCGCCTTATCCGTTCCAGGTCGGCCTGTTCGGCCTGCCGACCCTGATCAACAATGTCGAGACCCTGTGGTGGGTGCGCGACCTCATCGAGAAGGGCGCCGGATGGTGGACCAGCCAGGGCCGTAACGGCCGCAACGGGCTGCGCAGCTATTCGGTATCGGGGCGCGTCAAGGAGCCCGGCGTCAAGCTGGGACCGTCCGGCGTCACCGTGCGCGAACTGATTGACGAGTTCTGCGGCGGCATGGCCGACGGCCACACCCTCTACGCTTATCTGCCCGGTGGTGCCTCCGGCGGCATCCTGCCGGCGTCGATGGACGACATTCCGCTCGATTTCGGCACGCTGGAGAAATACGGCTGCTTCATCGGCTCGGCCGCGGTGATCATCCTGTCGCAAGAGGACAGCGTGCGCGCCGCCGCGCTGAACCTGATGAAGTTCTTCGAGGATGAGAGCTGTGGGCAGTGCACGCCGTGCCGGGTCGGCACGCAGAAGGCGGCGCTCTTGATGCGAGAGCCGGTCTGGAACCGGGCTTTGCTCGACGAATTGAGCCAGGCGATGCGCGATGCCTCGATCTGCGGGCTCGGCCAGGCGGCCTCGAACCCGCTGACATCCGTGATCAAATACTTCCCCGACGAATTCAAGGACGCAGCCGAATGACTGTGATCAAGTTCGAGCTCGATGGCGTCAATGTCGAAGCCGCTGCCGGCGAGACGATCTGGCAGGTGGCGCAGCGGCAGGGCAAGGAGATCCCGCACCTCTGCTATTCGCCGGCGCCGGACTATCGCCCCGACGGCAACTGCCGCGCCTGCATGGTCGAGATCGAGGGCGAACGCGTGCTTGCGGCCTCCTGCAAGCGGACGCCGACCGTCGGCATGAAGGTAAAGACGGAGAGCAGCCGCGCCGTCGCTGCGCAGAAGATGGTGATGGAGCTCCTGGTCGCCGACCAGCCGGCGCGCGAGACCTCGCATGATCCGGACTCCAAGTTCTGGCATTGGGCCGAGAAGACCGGCGTCACCGAGAGCCGCTTCCCGGGCGCGGAGCGCTGGCAGACCGATGCCAGCCATCCGGCGATGCGCGTCAATCTCGATGCCTGCATCCAGTGCGGCCTGTGCGTGCGCGCCTGCCGCGAGGTGCAGGTCAACGACGTCATCGGCATGGCCTATCGCAATGCCGACGCCAAGATCGTATTTGACTTCGACGATCCGATGGGCGAATCCACCTGCGTCGCCTGTGGCGAATGCGTGCAGGCCTGCCCGACCGGCGCGCTGATGCCGGCCGTGATGCTCGATGACAAGCAGACCCGCGTCACCTATGCCGACCGAAAGGTCGACTCGCTGTGTCCGTTCTGCGGCGTCGGCTGCCAGGTCACCTACCAGGTCAAGGACGAGCAGGTGATCTATGCGGAAGGGCGCGACGGCCCGGCCAATCACAACCGGCTGTGCGTCAAGGGCCGCTTCGGCTTCGACTACATCCACCATCCGCATCGCTTGACCAAGCCGCTGGTACGGATGCCGAACGCGAAGAAGGATGCCAACGACCAGGTCGACCCGGCCAATCCGTTCACGCATTTCCGCGAGGCGAGCTGGGACGAGGCACTCGACATCGCGGCACGCGGTCTGGTCAAGATCCGCGATGAGAAGGGAGCGAAGGCGCTGGCCGGCTTTGGCTCGGCCAAGGGCTCCAACGAGGAGGCCTATCTGTTCCAGAAGCTGGTGCGCACCGGGTTCGGCTCCAACAATGTCGATCACTGCACCCGGCTGTGCCATGCCTCCTCGGTCGCGGCACTGTTCGAAGGCCTGGCGTCGGGCGCGGTGTCGGCGCCGTTCTCAGCGGCGCTGGATGCCGAGGTCATCATCGTGATCGGCGCCAACCCGACCGTGAACCATCCGGTCGCGGCGACCTTCATCAAGAACGCGACCAAGCAGGGCGCCAAGCTGATCGTGATGGATCCGCGCCGGCAGACGCTGTCGCGCCACGCCTATAAGCACCTCGCTTTCAAGCCCGGCAGTGATGTCGCGATGCTGAACGCGATGATCAACACCATCATCACCGAGGGCCTGACCGACGAGCAATACATCGCCGGCTACACCGAAGGCTTCGACGATCTGAAGCAGAAGATCCAGGAGTTCACGCCGGAGAAGATGGCACCGATCTGCGGCATCCCGGCCGAGACCCTGCGCGAGGTTGCGCGCATGTATGCGCGCGCGAAAGCCTCGATCATCTTCTGGGGTATGGGCATCAGCCAGCATGTCCACGGCACCGACAACGCGCGCTGCCTGATCGCGCTGGCGCTGATCACCGGCCAGGTCGGCCGTCCCGGCACCGGGCTGCATCCGTTGCGTGGCCAGAACAACGTGCAGGGCGCCTCCGACGCCGGCCTGATTCCGATGTTCCTGCCGGACTATCAGCCGGTCGGCCGCGTCGACCTGCGCGGCAAGTTCGAAGAGCTCTGGCAGCAGCAGCTCGATCCAGAGCGCGGGCTCACCGTGGTCGAGATCATGAACGCGATCCATGCCGGCGAAATCCATGGCATGTATATCGAGGGCGAGAATCCCGCGATGTCCGATCCCGATCTGCAGCACGCGCGCGAGGCGCTGGCGATGCTGGATCACCTGGTGGTGCAGGACCTGTTCGTCACCGAGACCGCGTTCCACGCTGACGTGATCCTGCCGGCCTCGGCCTTCGCCGAGAAGTCCGGCACCTTCACCAACACCGACCGTCGTGTGCAGCTCGCGCGCGAGGTGATCAAGCCGCCGGGCGACGCCAAGCAGGATCTCTGGATCATCCAGGAGATCGGCAAGCGCATGGGCCTGCCCTGGAACTACAACGGGCCGGCCGACGTGTTCGCCGAGATGACCGAGGTGATGCCGTCGCTCAAGAACATCACTTGGGAGCGGCTGGTGCGTGAGGGCGCGGTGACCTACCCGGTCGACGATCCCGATAAGCCCGGCAACGAGATCATCTTCACCACCGGTTTTCCGACCGAGAGCGGCCGCGGCAAGATCGTGCCTGCGCATATCATCCCGCCGGACGAGCTGCCGGACGATGAATATCCGATGGTGCTGTCGACAGGCCGCGTGCTCGAGCATTGGCACACGGGATCGATGACCCGCCGCTCGAACGTGCTCGACCAGATCGAGCCGGAGGCGGTGGCCTTCATGTCGCCGAAGGACATGCGGCGCCTGCAGGTGGTGCCGGGCGATTTCATCCGGCTGCAGACCCGCCGCGGCGCGGTCGAGGTCAAGGTGCGCTCCGACCGCGACGTGCCGGAGAACATGGTGTTCATGCCGTTCTGCTACGCGGAAGCCGCCGCCAATCTCCTGACCAATCCCGCGCTCGATCCGTTCGGCAAGATCCCGGAGTTCAAGTTCTGCGCGGTCAAGGTCGAACGCGCCGAGCTCCGCACGGCAGCCGCGGAATAAGGAGGGCCGCTGCACGCGGCACTTATGGTTTTCCTATGCAAGGCGGCTGGAGGCCGTCTCGCATTCCTACGACGGTGACGTCCATCTTTCCTGTCTGCCGGCACGCTGACCTGCGCCGGGATCAGGAGAGTGGTCATGATGTCGATCGATCTGCATCGGAGCGCCGGGCGCGGCTTTGGCAAAGATGGAGCGGCGCCGCTTGCGCGGGCCACTCGCAGGCTCCGCGTCACCTTCAAGAAAATCCGCGCGGCGATCGCCGCGGCAAGGCTCCGGCAGCTGCGCGATGAATTGATATCCCGTAGAGCTTCCATTGCCGCGCCTGAGGTCAAGCGGCAGCCGCAGCTACCGCTCGTTCTTGGCGACAAATGGGACTTCTGAACAGGCTAGCGCCTGACATCCGCGTATCGCGATTGCGTCTCTGGCTCAGGCTTGCGCGCGCAACTTATGGCTGGCCGGGACGATCGCATCGTGTGGCGGGAGCAGGCTGAGGGCATCCGCCACGGCCGTCTGAGCGAACGGGTCCAGCTCGACCAGCGGCAGCCGGACATCCGCACGTACCATGCCATCTAAACTCAGAGCGTATTTGAGCGCTGCGGGCGTCTCGCGGGCCAGGAGCTCGATCAGCGGCAGCATCTGACGGTATAGCCGTCGCGCAGCGCGCCAGCGCGCCCGCTGGCCATATGCAAACATCGCACTGCACAGCTCCGGCGCGACGTTCATCATCTGAGAGAAGCAACCGTCGCCGCCTGCGGCGATAAAGGGCAAGGCGGTCGCATCATCGCCGGACAGGAGCCGGAAGCCGGCCGGCAACCGCGCACGCAAGGATGCCGTGCGCGCAATGTCGCCGGTGCTGTCGCGCAAGCCGACGAACTGAGCGGACTGTGCGAGCCGGGCCAGCGTGTCGTCGGACAAGCCGCGCGCGGTCCGCGCCGGACAATCATGCAGGATGATCGGTAGCGCTGTCGCCTCGGCAACGGCGCGGAAATGCGCAAAGACCCCGTCCTGCATCGGCTTGTTGTAGTAAGGCACAACCGAGAGGATCGCATCGGCACCGGCGGCGGCCGCCTGCTTGGTGTTCTCCACCGCCTGGCGGGTGGAATTCGAGCCGGCGCCGGCGATCACGTGGATTCGTTTGCGCGACACCTCGACCGCCATGCGGATGATCGCGTCACGTTCCGCAGGCGTGAGCGTGGCGGTTTCGCCGACGATATCGCAGACGACCACTGCCAGCGCGCCAGCCTCGATCTGCCGCTCGCAGAGCTCGCCAAGAGCGGCGAGATCGACCGCACCATCGGGGTCGAACGGCGTTGGGATGTCGGGAATGGTGCCTGCGAGCCATCTGGCGGGAGCGCCGCCCCAGCGATAGGCCGCGATTTGCGAGGTCATGCCACAGGCCGCTTGCCGGCGCCGAACAGGATGCCGACCGGCGCAAGCCGGCCTTCGGTGTCGAGCTCGATCGCACGGGACAGTTCGACGATGGTCTCCGGATGATGGCCGTTCTCGAACAGCGCATATTTCATCGCCGCCGCGCGGCTGACGAACAGGCCGCCATAGAGGCCGTTCTGTTCCTGGGCGACCCATTGGCCGCTTCTGTTCCTGCCGACGAAGACGAGGGCGGCAGTGGATTGATTGCACGACGGAGGTTCGACGAGTTTCACGGACGTGGTCCTTTCAGTTACAGCGCGCGGATCTCCTGCGAGGCGACGTCGCTGTCGTTGATGAATATCGAGGGGAGCGGATAGGAATTCGAGGCGGCGAGACGCTCGACGTCATAAGCGCCGCGTAAATGCCTTGCGCTCAGGACGTGGCGAGCTGATTGAGCGCCATGACGCCGCAATAAAGCGCCGTATAGGCGACCATCTCGTCCCAATGATTGAGGCCCGCGGTGAAGACGCGCTCGCGGCGGATCGTCCCCAGCACCGCGCACAGGATGATCGTCATCCACAGCAGCGCGGCGAGGCTGCGGCCGAAGCCGATCGTGCCGAACGAGGCGAAGACCAACAGGATGGACGTCCGCACGACGAAGCGTGCCATGACCCGCAGCGGCGAAAGCTCGGTCGGTGTCTCTGCAAACGGCACCACTGCCTCTTCCCCCGGCCGCTCAGGCGAAGTTGTCACAGCAGAACGGCGTCGTCGCCGCGGCTGCTTTGACAAGCGGCACATGCGGGGCGCTCCTCACCTCGCTGTATTCGCGGGCTTCCATACAGGCCTCGAGGATCGCAAGGACGAGGTCGGCGTGCCGGCCCTCGACCGAGCGATCGAGCCAGTCGGGCAGTTCGCGCATGCGGGACAGCGCGCAATGCCATTCACCGCCGTCGTAGGCGAGCCGCCGCAGCTGCCACTGCGGCAATTCGAGCGCGACGAGCTCGAGCGCGGCATCGATCCGCGCCCCGGAGCCCATGAGCTCCTCGATCCGCGCTCTGCGGTAGCCGCGCTCCAGCACCGGAGACTCCCGTCTGGAACTGCCGAGGATCTCAGCCATGACGGCCGACGTCGTTGCGGCGACATCGTCGCGTCCGGCAAATGCGTGATATGAGGTCGTGAGCGACATGACGTTTGTCCCTTGGGTCATATTGCTGCAGCCTTTGGACTGCATCAGCCAACATGGCGAAAGGGCCGTAAAGAAACGAGATGGGCGCGGGTCGGGAGAAATAAGCGCGGCATAGGCACGAGACGCCTCTGACGCCGGCGTGCGCCGAAAAGTCGATTTCCCACGCGCTTTCAAGCCGATCGGCGTGTTCAGCCTTCGTGCAAGAAAAGTATTTCGTTTTTTCAGAAATTATGCTATGGTCTGCTCGTCCTGCTTCGTCGGAGGGGCGTACGCGTCGTCACGAACGTGGAGGCAGGATGCGGTGGCCGCGATCGCTTGCGCACGACGAGCGCAGGCGTTGCGGACGTGAAATCGTGTGGTCCTGGCATCCCGACGCTGATGCCGCGCTGGTGCGAACGCACCATGCGCAAAGCGGTGGCCAGAAAGCCCGGCGCACCGGGGAGATCACGTATAAGCGTTAAAACCACTGCGCAGGGAATGCCGGTGATCGGCTGGACCTGTGGTGACTGCTGCCTGCTTTTTTTCTGCAGGCGGGCCATGGGTATCAGTGGATACCCGGCATTCCCTGCGCCCTCTGCCTCAAGAGGGTTACGAAGACGCAAAAGCTCGGACGCCTCGTGCGTCGCGAGAGAGCGGAATTGTGTCTCGTGCGTGTCCCCCAGGTCGGCAGTGCGGTCCGTCTTTATGAGATTCCTATAAGTTCGCCGCGGGCGTCGTCTCGAAAATCTATGGCCGAAATGGCACTTCCAGGCCACGGATCCAGGCAGCAGAAGAGCCACCGTGATTGATCCATCGCAATTCTGCTCATCCGGACCGGGGCAGCTTTGTGCGCGGCCTATTCTCGCGCACGACCTGGAGCAAACCATGCTGGACATTCTGATGCTGGCGCTTGCCGCCGGCCTCTTCGCAGTGGCGATCGGCTACACCTACGCCTGCGAGCGGCTCTAAGAGGAGGCGCACATGATCTTCGACTATTCGCTCGCCGCCGCCGTCTCGGTCGGCCTTCTGATCTACCTCACCTATGCGCTGCTGCGGCCCGAGCGGTTCTGACCGCCGGGCTTTTCAGCGTATCTCAAAGAGAACTCCCATGACCGCAATCGGCTGGATCCAGATCCTTCTTTACTGCGCGATCATTGTCGCGCTCACAAAACCGCTCGGCTGGTACATGACCCGCGTCTTTTCGGGCGAGCGGACGTTTCTTTCCCCGGTGTTGCGCCCGATCGAGTCCGCGATCTATTGGGCCGGCGGCGTCGACGAGCGGCGCGAGCAGCATTGGCTGACCTACACGGTCGCCATGCTGCTGTTTCATGTCGGCGGCTTCCTGATCATCTACGGCGTGATGCGGCTGCAGGCGATCCTGCCGTTCAACCCCGCGGGCCAGTCAGCCGTCGCGGAAGATTTGTCGTTCAACACCGCCATTAGCTTCATCACCAACACCAATTGGCAGAACTACGGCGGCGAAAGCACGCTCTCTTACCTGACGCAGATGGTCGGCCTGACCCACCAAAACTTTCTTTCGGCGGCAACCGGCATCGTGCTGGCGATCGCGCTCATCCGCGGCTTCGCGCGAGCGTCTGCGCGCACGGTCGGCAATTTCTGGGTCGATATCACCCGTTGCACGCTCTATGTGCTGCTGCCGATCTGCATCGTCTACACGCTGTTCCTGGTCTGGCAGGGCATGCCGCAGACGCTGGGCGATTATGTCGAGGCGACGACGCTGGAGGGCGCCAAGCAGACCATCGCGGTCGGCCCGGTCGCTTCCCAGGTCGCGATCAAGATGCTGGGCACCAATGGCGGCGGCTTTTTCAACGCCAATGCGGCGCATCCGTTCGAGAACCCGACCGCGCTGTCGAATTTCGTGCAGATGATTTCGATCTTCGTGCTCGGCGCAGCGCTCACCAATGTCTTCGGCCGCATGGTGGGCAACCAGCGCCAGGGCTGGGCGATCCTCGCCGTGATGGGCGTGCTGTTCCTCGCCGGCGTGGTCGTGACCTATTGGGCCGAGGCCAGCGGGACCACCACGCTCAATGCGCTGGGCCTGACCGGCGGCAACATGGAAGGCAAGGAGGTTCGCTTCGGCATCGTCGCGTCCTCGCTGTTCGCCGTGATCACGACCGCGGCATCCTGCGGCGCGGTCAATGCCATGCATGACAGCTTCACCGCGCTCGGCGGCATGATCCCGCTGATCAATATCGAGCTGGGCGAAATCATCGTCGGCGGTGTTGGCTCCGGCATGTACGGCATGCTGCTGTTCGTGGTGCTCGCGATTTTCGTCGCCGGGCTGATGGTCGGCCGCACGCCGGAATATGTCGGCAAGAAGATCGAGGCACGCGAGGTCAAGATGGCCATGCTGGCGATCCTGATCCTGCCGCTGATGATGCTGGGATGGACCGCGGTTGCGGTGGTGCTGCCGTCAGCGGTCGCATCGATGGCCAATGCCGGCCCGCACGGCTTTACCGAGGTGCTCTACGCCTACACGTCGGCCACGGGCAACAACGGCTCCGCTTTCGCGGGTCTGAGCGGCAACACCTTCTTCTACAACCTGACGCTCGCCTCCGCGATGTTCGTCGGACGCTTCCTGATGATCGTGCCTGCCATGGCGATTGCCGGCTCGCTCGCGCAGAAGAAGTCGATCCCGCCGTCGATGGGCACATTCCCGACCACGGGCGGCCTGTTCGTCGGCCTCGTCGTCGGCGTCATCTTGATCGTCGGCGGCCTCACCTTCTTCCCGGCACTGGCGCTCGGACCGATCGTCGAGCATCTCGCGATGATCTCCGGCGCCACGTTCTGAACCGTCGTCATTCGGAGTGATCTCCATGGAAACCATGAAACTGCAAAAACGCACGACGATGTCGACGATGCTCGACCCAAAGATCGTGCTGCCCGCCATCAAGGCCGCTTGCGTCAAGCTCGATCCGCGGCTGATGATCAAGAACCCCGTGATGTTCGTGGTCGAGGTCGTCGCAGCACTGACCACCGTCATCTTCCTGCGCGATCTCGTCACCGGCGGCGCCAATCTCGGCTTCACCTTCCAGATCATCCTCTGGCTCTGGTTCACGGTGCTGTTCGCGAACTTCGCCGAAGCCGTCGCGGAAGGCCGCGGCAAGGCGCAGGCGGACTCGCTGCGCAAGACCCGCACCGAGAGCCAGGCCAAGCTCCTGACTGGAAACGACCGCAGCTATCGGATGGTGCCGGGCACCAGCCTCAAGGTCGGTGATATCGTGCTGGTCGAAGCCGGCGACGTCATTCCGTCCGATGGCGAGGTGATCGAGGGTGTCGCCTCCGTGAACGAGGCCGCCATCACCGGTGAGTCGGCCCCCGTGATCCGCGAATCCGGCGGTGACCGTTCGGCCGTCACCGGCGGCACGCAGGTGTTGTCCGACTGGATCCGGGTGAAGATCACGGCGGCGCAAGGTTCGACCTTCATCGACCGCATGATCAGGCTGGTCGAGGGCGCCGAGCGGCAGAAGACGCCGAACGAGATCGCGCTCAACATCCTGCTGGCGGGCCTGACGATCATCTTCGTGTTCGCCACCGTGACGATCCCGAGCTACGCCGCCTATGCCGGCGGCTCGATCTCGGTGATCGTGCTGGTCGCGCTGTTCGTGACCTTGATTCCCACCACGATCGGCGCGCTGTTGTCGGCGATCGGCATCGCCGGCATGGACCGCCTGGTGCGCTTCAACGTGCTGGCGATGTCAGGCCGCGCGGTGGAGGCCGCCGGTGACGTCGACACGCTGCTGCTCGACAAGACCGGCACCATCACGCTCGGCAACCGGCAGGCCACAGCCTTCCGTCCCGTGCGCGGCGTGGGCGAGCAGGAGCTGGCAGATGCTGCCCAGCTCGCCTCGCTCGCCGACGAGACCCCGGAGGGGCGCTCGATCGTGGTGCTGGCCAAGGAGAAGTATGGCATTCGCGGTCGCGACATGGCCGAGCTCGGCGCCACCTTCGTTCCATTCACGGCGCAGACCCGGATGAGCGGCGTCGATGCCGGCGGCTCCTCGGTGCGCAAGGGCGCGGTCGACGCGATCCTGAACTACATCGGCGGCGGTGCAGCGCAGCTTGCGTCCGGCAACACAGTACGCGCCATTCAGCCCGCAGAAAGCGATGTTGCGCGCGAGGTCCGCGCGATTGCCGACGAGGTTGCCAAGACCGGCGGTACGCCGCTGGCGGTGGCCAAGGATGGCCGGCTGCTCGGCATCGTGCAGCTCAAGGATATCGTCAAAGGCGGCATTCGCGAGCGCTTTGCCGAACTGCGTCGGATGGGCATCCGCACCATCATGATCACCGGCGATAACCCGATGACCGCGGCGGCGATTGCGGCCGAGGCGGGGGTCGACGATTTCCTGGCTCAGGCCACGCCCGAGGACAAGCTCAAGCTGATCCGTGACGAGCAGGCCAAGGGCAAGCTGGTGGCGATGTGCGGCGACGGCACCAACGACGCGCCGGCGCTGGCGCAGGCCGATGTCGGCGTCGCCATGAACACCGGCACGCAGGCCGCGCGCGAAGCCGGCAACATGGTCGATCTCGACTCCAACCCGACCAAGCTGATCGAGGTGGTCGAGATCGGCAAGCAGCTGTTGATGACGCGTGGTGCGCTGACGACGTTTTCGATCGCCAACGACGTCGCGAAGTATTTCGCGATCATCCCCGCCATGTTCCTCGCCTTCTATCCGCAGCTCAACGTGCTCAACATCATGCACTTGGCGAGCCCGCAGAGCGCGATCCTGTCGGCGATCATCTTCAACGCGCTGATCATCATCGCGCTGATCCCGCTGGCGCTGAAAGGCGTCGCCTATCGCGCCATCGGCGCCGGCGCGCTGCTCAGGCGCAACCTGATGGTCTATGGCTTAGGGGGCATCATCATTCCCTTCATCGGCATCAAGGCGATCGACCTCATCGTGACCGCCTTGCACTTGGCTTAAACGACAATCGTCATGACGAGCGAAGCAATCAACACGTCCACCGTCATTCCGGGTTCGATGCTGTGCATCGCCCCGGAATGACGAAGCAGGTGGATTGGATCGCTTCGCTTCGCTCGCAATGACGGAATAAATGGAGACACCACAATGCTCAGAGAAATCCGTCCCGCCATCTTTGTCCTGGTGGCGCTGACCCTGATCACCGGACTGATCTATCCGCTGGCGATGACCGGCATCGCCGGCGCGATCTTTCCAGCGCAGGCGGCCGGCAGCCTGGTGACGCGCAACGGCCAGGTGATCGGCTCCAGCCTGATCGGGCAGGAGTTCAAGGACGACAAATATTTCCACGGCCGCCCCTCGGCGACCACGGCGCCGGATCCGAACGATTCGACCAAGACGGTGTCTGCGCCGTACAACGCGGCCAATTCCGGCGGCTCCAATCTCGGTCCGACCAGCAAGGCGTTGGCGGACCGCGTCAAGGACGATGTCGAGAAGCTGAAGGCGGAGAACCCGTCGCAAGCCGTGCCGGTCGATCTCGTCACCACGTCCGCGAGCGGGCTGGACCCGGACATCTCGCCGGAGGCCGCGCTCTTCCAGGTGCCGCGGGTGGCAAAGGCGCGCAATCTGCCGGAGGACAAGGTCCGCGCCCTGGTGACGCAGAACACCGAAGGCCGCCTGATCGGTCTGCTTGGTGAGCCGCGCGTCAATGTGCTCGCACTCAACCTGGCTCTCGATACCGCGACGGGCAAGTAAAGCTGCTGAACGGAAAGCGCGCCCCGAGCGCTAGGCTTGGCGCGACGGGCCGCTTATCTATAATGCATTATGGCCAGTCAACGCCGCGATTCTGATCAACGTCCCTCGCCGGAAGCCCTGCTCGAGGCTGCCCGGCGGGCGGATAGTCCTGCCGGGCACCTGAAGATCTTCGTCGGTGCCGCGCCCGGCGTGGGCAAGACCTATGAGATGCTCTCGAGCGCGCAGGCCCGGCTGAGGGCGGGCATCGACGTGGTGGTCGGGTTCGTCGAGACCCATGGCCGCGCTGAGACCGAGGCGCTGGTCCGCGGGCTGGAGGTGGTCCCGCGCAAGCGCATCACCTACAAGGACCAGGTCCTGGAGGAGATGGACCTCGATGCCGTCATCGCGCGCCGACCGAAGCTCGCGCTGGTCGACGAGCTGGCTCACACCAACGTCCCCGGCAGCCGCCATCCCAAGCGCTACCTCGATGTCGAGGAGCTCTTGTCGCATGGCATCGATGTCTACACCGCCGTCAACATCCAACATATCGAGAGCCTCAACGACGTCGTCGCCCAGATCACTCATGTGCGGGTGCGCGAGACGGTGCCGGACTCGATCTTCGACCGGGCGGACGCGATCGAGCTGATCGATCTCACGCCCGATGACCTGATCCAGCGGCTCAAGGAGGGCAAGGTCTATGTCCCCAAGCAGGCCGAGCGCGCGCTGGAGCATTATTTCTCGCCGGGCAATCTGACGGCGCTGCGCGAGTTGGCGCTGCGCCGGACCGCCGAGCGGGTCGACGAGCAGCTGCTCACGCACATGCAGGCCAATGCCATTGCCGGCCCGTGGGCGGCCGGCGAGCGCATTCTGGTCTGTGTCAGCGAGGACCCGCGTGCTGCCGGTCTGGTACGCTACACCAAGCGATTGGCTGACCGCGTCCATGCTCCGTGGACCGCGATCACCATCGAAACGCGTCGCAGCCTGCAGCTCACCGATGCCGAGCGCGACCGGCTGGCGGATACGCTGCGGCTGGCCGAGTCGCTTGGCGGCGAGGCGCTGGCGATTCCCGCCGGCGGCCGTCATATCGCCGACGATCTCATCAGCTTTGCCCAGGCCAACAACGTCACCCAGATCGTGATCGGCAAGTCCAACCGCTCGCGCCTCTTCGAGATCATGAGAGGCTCAGTGGTGCACGATCTGGTGCGGCGCGCCGGCAATATCAGCGTCCATGTGATCGCCGGCGACGAGCCGCCGCCCAATGCAAACAGCTCGGTGCAGACCCGCGCGCGGAGCGAGCCGTTCCAGCCGCGCCCCTATTTGACGGCGGTGCTGATCACGGCGCTCGGCCTTGGGATCGCGGAATTGATCCAACCCTGGTTCGGCGTCGAGAATGTCGATCTTGTCTTTCTCACCGCGGTGGTTGGCGTTGCCGCGCGTTACGGCCTGTGGCCGTCGCTGCTGGCGAGCGTGCTCGCCTCGCTCTGCTACAATTTCTTCTTTCTGCCGCCGATCTACACCTTCACCATCACCGATCCGACCAACATCGCGGCGTTCTTCTTCTTCATGCTGATCGCGATCCTGGTCTCCAATCTCGCATCGCGGGTGCGCGTGCAGGCGGATTCCGCGATTGGTCGCATCCGGACCACCGAGCAGCTCTATGCGTTCAGCCGCAAGCTCGCGGGCACTGCGACGCTCGATGACGTGTTGTGGGCCACCGCCTATCAGGCGGCGTTGATGCTCAAGGTGCGCGTCGTGCTGCTGCTGCCGCAGAACGGCAAGCTGACGGTGATGGCCGGCTATCCGCCGGAAGATCAGCTCGACGATGCCGACCTCGCCGCGGCGAGCTGGGCGTGGAGCAATGACCGCGCCGCCGGCCGCGGCTCGGATACGCTGCCCGGTGCCAAGCGACTGTTCCTGCCGATGCGCACCGGCCGCGGATCGATCGGCGTCATCGGCATCGACGACGACCGCACCGGACCTTTGTTGACGCCGGACCAGCGTCGCCTGCTCGATGCGCTGGTCGACCAGGGCGCGCTCGCCATCGAGCGCGTGCTTCTGGTCGAGGATATGGACAAGGTCAAACGGGCGATGGAGCAGGACCGGCTGCGCTCGGCGCTGTTGACCTCGATCTCGCATGATCTGAAGACGCCGCTGGCCTCGGTGCTGGGTGCCGCCTCGACCATGCGTGATCTTGCGGCCGGATTGAGCGAGAAGGAAAAGCTGGATCTGCTCGCGACCGTGATCGACGAATCCGAGCGCCTCAATCGCTTCATCGCCAATCTGCTCGACATGACCAAACTCGAATCCGGCGCGATCGTCCCGAACACGGCACCGCACGACATCGGCGAGATCATCGGCAGCGCATTGCGCCGCGCCAGCAAGATCCTGGCGCGCCACAAGATCTCGCTCGAGCTCGCCGCCGATCTGCCGATGCTCGAGCTCGACGCCGTGCTGTTCGAGCAGGTGCTTTTCAATGTGTTGGACAATGCGGCGAAATATTCGCCACCGGACACGCTGATCGCGATCCGGTCGCGGCGCGACGGTCAGAGCGTGGTGCTCGACGTCTGCGACGAGGGCGAGGGCATCCCGCCGGGCGAGGTCGAGCATGTGTTCGACAAGTTCTACCGGGTGCAGAAGGGCGACCATGTGCGACCCGGCACTGGCCTCGGGCTCGCGATCTCGCGCGGCTTCATCGAGGCGATGCACGGCCAGATCTGGGCCGGCAACCGCAACGACCGCAGCGGCGCGGTGCTGACCATCCGATTGCCTATCCCTTTACAATCCAAATCATTGGATACCGCGGCATGACCGGGGCCCCCATCAAGGTGCTCGTCATCGACGATGAGCCGCCGATCCGCAAGCTCTTGCGCATGGGTTTGAGCACGCAGGGTTATGAGATCCTGGAGGCTCCGAATGGGAAGAAAGCGCTCGAACTGCTCGCGCAAGAGCCGGCGCTGATCATTCTCGACCTCGGCCTGCCCGATATCGACGGCCACGAACTGCTGCGGACGGTTCGCGCGCGTAACGACGCCGTGCCAATCGTGGTGCTGTCGAGCCGCGGCGACGAAGCCGGGAAAGTGCAGGCGCTCGACCTCGGCGCCGACGACTACGTCACAAAACCCTTCGGGATGGACGAGCTGCTTGCGCGTCTGCGTGCGGCGCTGAGGCATCAGCTGCAGGTGAAGGGCGAGCGCCCGGTGTTTCGCACCGGCGATCTCTCGGTCGACCTGGTGCGCCGCATCGTCAAGGTCGGCGAGCGCGAGGTCAAGCTGTCACCGAAGGAGTATGAACTGTTGCGCGTGCTGGTTCAGCATGCCGGCAAGGTGCTGACCCATCGCTTCCTGCTGAAGGAATTGTGGGACGAGCTGACCGACGCGCAATATTTGCGCGTCTATGTCCGCCAGTTGCGGCAGAAGATCGAGGAGGACCCCGAACGCCCACACTATGTGCTCACCGAAACCGGCATCGGTTATCGCCTGCGTGCGCCGGATTAGGTTCGCCGATGCGAGCTCAACCGAGGTTGTCGGGAACCTTCTGCGCGCGTCGTCATTGCTTTGGTGCCACAGGAGACTATTTTCATGGCACGCGCAGCACGCAAATATTCCAAGGGCGCATCCGCGAAAGTCGGACGCGCAATGAAGAAGCGGAAGGCCGGGACGTTGAAGAGCGGCCGTTCTGGGCGCAAGGTCAAGAGCCGCAAACAGGCGATCGCGATCGGTCTGTCGGAAGCGCGCCGGGCGGGACAGAAGGTGCCGAAAAAGAAGAGCGCCCGGGCGTCGTCGAAGAAATCCGCAAAGAAGTCCAGCAGGAAGTCGACAAAGAAACGGGCATCGAAGAAGAGCTGAGCTACCGCACCGTTATGGCCGGGCGAGGTCCCGGCCATCCACCGTCATTGCGAGGGGTGAAGCGACCAAGCAACCCAGATCTTCCCGCAACCACGTTGGATTGCTTCCGCCGTCGTCCTTCGGGCTGGAGCGGACACGGCGCTCCGGTCGCGATGACAGACTCTCAGGGGCGTTCAACGGTGTCAATGACACTACCCCGCCTTCCGCTGTCGCGCCGCCAAACGGTGCGTCTTCTTGGCGGAGCGGCGTTGGGTGCGAGGCCGGCGGGCCGAGGCGCGCGACGGCTTCGTGGTCCGCTTGGCCTTCAGGCTCTGCTTGAGCGCATCCATCAGGTTGATCACGTTGCTTGGCCGCTCCTCGGGCTCGGGCAGCTTGACCGGCTTGCCGGCGGCCTTGCGCTTCACCAAGGTCTTCAGCGCGGTCTCGTATTCGTCCTTGAAGGTCGCGGGATCGAAATGCGCTGCCTTTGTCTGAAGGATATGGCCCGCGAGCTCGACCATGTCCTTGGTGATCTTGGGTGCCTTGATGTCGTCGAAGAACTCGCTCTCGTCGCGCAGCTCATACGGAAAGCGCAGCGTGGTGCCGAGCATGCCCTTGCCGAGCGGCTCGATCGCAATGATGTGCTCGCGGTGGGTCAGCACGATGCGCGCCAGCGCGACGCGGTCCTGATCCTTCATGGCATCCCTGATCACGGCGAACGCATCGAGCGCAGCCTTGCCGTCCGGCGCGATGTAATACGGGTGGTTCAGGTATCGTTGATCGATCTCGTCGCGGGGCACGAAGCTATCGATATCGATGGTATGGTTGCTCTCGATCTGGACAGCCTCGAGCTCCTCCGGCTCGATCTCGACATATTGCCCCTTGGACAGCTCGTAGCCGCGCCCCTTCTGCTGGCCCTCGACGATGTCGCCGGTTTCAGAGTCAACCATCTGCTGCTTGAGCCGGTTGCCGGTCTCGCGATTGATCAGGTGGAAGCGGGTTTTCTCGGTGGACGTCGCAGCCGGATAGAGCACGACCGGGCAGCTGACCAGCGACAGCTTGAGTGTCCCTTTCCAATAGGCACGCGGCGCCATCCCATAACTCCCGGCTGCTTGGCATGAAGGTCTGGGAACCCCAACTGATCTCAGGGGTTTTGGTTCCGGGTGGCGGCCCGGACGTGTTAGGCTGGCGCCGCTTGGCTTCAGTGGGATCAAGGTCGTGGCGCTGAAAAAGCTTTCCACCTACCGCAAAAAGCGGGATTTCGACAAGACCGCGGAGCCTTCGGGCGACGCCAAGGTCGCGGCAGCCGAGCGGCCGCGCTTCGTGATCCAGAAGCACGATGCGACGCGCCTTCACTACGATCTCCGGCTCGAATTTGGCGGCGTGTTCAAGTCCTGGGCCGTGACCAAGGGCCCCTCGCTCGACCCGCATGACAAGCGGCTTGCGGTAGAGGTCGAGGATCATCCGCTCGACTATGGCGATTTCGAAGGCACGATTCCGGAAGGCGAGTATGGCGGCGGCACCGTGATGCTGTGGGACCGCGGCTATTGGGACAGCGACGATCCCGAACGCGGTTTCAAGAAGGGCGATCTGAAGTTTACGCTTCAAGGCAAGAAGCTGCACGGCAGCTGGGTGCTGGTGCGGATGCGCCATGATCGCACCGGCGGCAAGCGCACCAACTGGCTGCTGATCAAGCATCGCGACGAATTCGCGCGCGAGGGTGGGGCCAACGATATCCTGGCGCAGGACAAATCTGTTGCCTCGGGGCGCACCATGGAGCAGATCGCGGTTGGCAAGGGCAGGGCGCCCAAGCCGTTCATGCTGGCCAAGACGAACGCGGTGAGCGCGGATGCCGTCTGGCACTCCAACCGCGGCGAAGCGAATGAGGCACGGTCGCGCAAGCCGGCTGCGACCAAACCGGCGGCCCGAAAAAGCCCAGAGCCGAAGAAAGTGTCGGCGATGCCGGACTTCGTTGCGCCCGAACTCTGCACCTCGGTCGAACGTCCGCCGGGTGGCGACGGCTGGGGCCATGAGATCAAGTTTGACGGTTATCGCGTGCAGATCAGGGTTGAGGGCGGCGAGGCGACCCTGAAAACGCGCAAGGGGCTGGACTGGACTGCGAAGTTCGGCGCCGTCGCGGAGGAAGCATCAAAGCTGCCGGATGCGATCATCGATGGTGAGGTTGTCGCCCTGGACAGCGAAGGTAATCCAAATTTCTCTGCGCTGCAGGCCGCGCTCTCCGATGGCAAGACCGACGAGCTGATCTACTTCGCGTTTGACCTGCTGTTTGCTGAAGGGCTCGACCTGCGTCGGCTGCCGTTGCGCGAGCGCAAGGCGCGCCTGCAGAAATTGTTGAAGGCGACGATCAAGGGCAAGAACCCGCATATTCGCTATGTCGAGCACTTCGAGAGCGACGGCGAAACCGTGCTGGAGTCTGCGCGCAAGCTGAAGCTGGAAGGGATCGTCTCGAAGCGGCTTGATACGTCTTATCATTCCGGCCGGAGCGAGAGCTGGACCAAGGCAAAAACGCGACCGGGCCATGAGGTGGTGATCGGTGGCTGGAAGACGACGAACGGCAAGTTCCGCTCGCTGATGGTCGGCGTCAACAAGGACGATCATCTCGCCTATGTCGGGGTCGTCGGCACCGGCTTCGGCCAGGATAAGGTCAAGCAGATCATGCCGGCGCTGGAAGCGTCGGCCTCCAACAAAAGCCCGTTCAGCGGCGAGAATGCCCCGCGCAAGACGCGCGACATCCATTGGCTCAAGCCTGACCTGGTCGCCGAGATCGAGTTTGCCGGATGGACCGACGGCGGCAATGTGCGGCAGGCCTCGTTCAAAGGCTTGCGCCAGGACAAGCCGGCGAAGGAGGTTGTCGCCGACGCGCCTGTCCTGACCAAGGTCCGGCAGCCGGTCGCACGTGCGGCCGCGACCGCGACGAGCGCCGGCACGGCCGTGTTCAAGGCGCCGTCGAAGCCGAAGCGCGACGCTGAGGTGATGGGCGTTGTCATCTCGAAGCCCGACAAGGCGCTATGGCCGGATGGCGGCGACGGCGCTCCGGTCACCAAGCTCGATCTCGCGCGCTATTTCGAAACGGTCGGCGAATGGATGATCGGTCACCTCAAGGGCCGCCCGTGCTCGATCGTGCGCGCTCCTGATGGAATCGACGGTGAGAGGTTCTTCCAACGCCACGGGATGCAGGGCACCTCGGAGCTGCTCGAGCTCGCCAAGGTCTCCGGTGATCGCAAGCCGTATCTGGAGATCGATCGCGTGGAAGGATTGGCGGCGGTGGCGCAGGTCGCCGCCGTCGAGCTGCATCCCTGGAACTGCGCGCCGTTTGCCTATGATGTGCCGGGGCGGCTGGTTTTCGATCTCGATCCGGCGCCGAACGTCGCGTTCGAGGAGGTGATTGCGGCGGCAAGGGATATGCGCGAACGGCTCACGAGCGTCGGGCTCGAAAGCTTCTGCAAGACCACCGGCGGCAAGGGCCTGCATGTGGTGACGCCCTTGCGTCATGGCGCGCGCGACAAGGTGACGTGGCCGGAAGCAAAAGCGTTCGCGCAAGGTATCTGCCAGTGGATGGCCAACGACAGCCCGGCGGACTATCTGCTCAACATGTCGAAGCGGCTGCGCAAGGGAAAGATCTTTCTCGACTATCTGCGCAACGACCGGATGTCGACGGCGGTGGCACCATTGTCACCGCGCGCGCGCGAGGGCGCCACCATATCAATGCCGCTGACCTGGGCGCAGGTGAAGAACGGGCTTGATCCGAAGCGCTACACGGTCCGCACAGTGCCGGCGCTGCTTGCCAGGACAAAAGCATGGGAGGGATATGACGAGGCCGAAGGCTCGATCAAGGCGGCGATCAAGCAACTGGCGGGGAAATTATGAGCTCGCGACGGCGCTCGTACTGAAGACCGATCACCTGCGTTTCGCCGCTCAGGACAAGGCCTAACAGGGAAATCGGGCATGGCTTTGCCATGCCCGATCCGGCGGTCATCAATGATGTGTTCGGATCAGATGCGTCCGAGCAGGACCAGGATCAGAATGATCACGATGATCAGCCCGAGACCGCCACCGCCATAATAGCCGGTGCCGTAGAACGGTCCGCCCCCGATCCCGGAAAAGCCGCCGAGCAGCGCGATCACGAGAATGATCAGGATGATTGTTCCGATTGACATGATAGTCCCTCCTCCAGCCCCGCTTGGGGTGAGATTGCACTTTCGTTCGCCGAGGAAACTGACGGGAACTTCGAAAGTTCCGGAATGGGGGCAGGGAAAATGCGGGCTGTGTCTTTGCAGCCGCAGGTGGCGTAACTACATCTAAGCGATTGGCAGGAAGGAGATTTCCGATGTCTGCGCCACTCGTCATCTCGATCCCGCATCGTCTCGGCAAGGATGAGGCGGTTCGCCGTCTGCAGAACGGGCTCACGCGGGCCGCCGCCAGCGTGCCGGTGCTAAAAGTCGACGAGGAACGCTGGGATGGCGACCAGATGTTCTTTCGCGTTCGCGCGCTCGGTCAGGCGGCCTCAGGCCAGATCAATGTCGCTGACGATCATGTCCGCGTGGAGGTCGTTCTGCCCTGGTTGCTGCAGCGCTTTGCGGAAGCCGCGCAGGCCGCCATTCGCAGCCGCGGGCAGCTGCTGTTGTCGAAGAAGAGCTAACCGGTGGAAGCATCCGCCTGCGCAGCCGCCGGCTTCTGAAGTGGATGCACGGCACGGTCTGCCCGGGCGCCGATCACGGCCGCCGGCAGATGGCTGAACAGGGAGGACACCGGCAGCGCGCTCACGTGGTCCCCGTCCACGATTCTGTAGCCTTCAAGGCTCACCGCGGCATCGAAGGCGTTCGGGCCCGGCCAGACGCGGCCACTATCAGTCAACGGCGCAAACGCGCGAGCGACAATGGTGATTGCGGCATCACGTCCGCGCCGCCGCGCAAAAGCGATGATGTGCTCGCGGTGTGGGCCGCTGACCTCCAACGGCTCGTAGCTGCCTTCCGTGAACACCAGCGCCATCTCGTTCCGCAATTTCAGCAAGTGCCGCGTCCAGGCCAGCTTGATCCGTCCATCCGGCCAATGTTGCGTCAGGCTCGCCCAGTCCGGGTCCTCGACCTCGCGCAATGCCGCCTCGCGTGCCGCAAAATCGACCGGTCGCCGATTGTCGGGATCGACCATCGAGAGATCCCAGAATTCGGTGCCCTGATAGAAATCGGGCACGCCCGGCATCGTCGCTTTCAACGTGATCTGGCTCAGCGAATTCAGCGCGCCCAACAGCGCAATACGCTTCGCCAATGTCTCCAGCGACTGCAGGAATTCCGGTGACCGCCCCCGATCGAGGATGCGCTCGATGAAGAGGCGCAAGCCTTTCTCATACGCCTCGTTAGGATTGAGCCAGGATGTCTCCTGCTTGCCTTCGCGCGCAGCCTTCAGCGCATAGGCCTGCAGCCGCTCCGGCAAGGTGTCGGCAGCTCCATGCACTGGCCAAATTCCGATCAAGGTCTGGTACATCATGTATTCGAAAGCCGCCGAGGGCGCGCGCATGTTGCCTTCGGTCACCACGTTCGGCGCGTTCAGCAGCTTCCAGCGCGCGACCGTCGAGGTCCAGTCGTTGGGCAGTTCGGTCAGCGCCATCAAGCGTGTGCGGGCGTCTTCGCCGCGCTTGGTGTCATGTGTCGCGGTGGCAGTCAGGCCGTGCGGCCAATCCCTGGCACGCTGCCGCATCAATGCGTGGAAATCAGCAATCGACAGGCCCTGCGCAGCCGGATCGCCGCCGACCTCATTCAGCGCCAAGAGCCGATGGTAGCGGTAGAAGGCGGTATCCTCCAGCGACTTTGCCATCATCGGGCCGGTGAACTGCTGCACCTTCAGGGCGAATCGCCGAACGCGTGGCGCGCTGTGTGTCGCATGGCGATCGCCCTTGACAAGATCCATCGTGAGCGCGTCGCGCAGGAAATCGAAGATCGAGCCGTCGGACGCGAACCATTCGGCGCGCGCCCGTTCGATCGCGCGATCGATCAGGGCGCGATCCGCCGCGGTCGGGCCCGCGCCCGTGAGATAGGTGCGATAGACCGGGAAATGGAGCACGTAGAGTTCGAGCGCCTGGCGCAAACTGTCTTCCGAATAGTCGCGCGTCGAATAGTGCCCGTTGGCAATGCGCGCGAGCAGGCGCGTCAGCACGGTGAATTCACTCGTCAGCAGAGTTTCCAGCACACGTCGTTTGGCCGCTTTGAGCAGTGGCTCCAACCGCGGCGAGATGTTGCTGATCTGGCGCCAGATCTCGTCGAGCGGCTCGAGGCCTTTGCGATCGATCAGCACCTGGGTGATGACATTCATCCACTCGTAGCCGGTGGTGCCGTGCACGCCGGCGAAGTGCGGCAGCTTCTCGTGCTCGCAGACGATCTTCTCGATCACGACGTAGAACGGCTGTGCGGCCGGTCCGCGCGCGTCGCGGATCAATCGGCGTAGCCGCTGGAAATATTGTGCGGGGTCGCGCAGACCATCGATATGGTCGAGCCGCAGTCCCTGCAACTGGCCGTCGGCGATCAGCTTCTTCACCAGCCGATGGATCGCCTCGAACGTGCCGGCGTCCTCGACGCGCAGGCCGGCAAGCGTATTGACGTCGAAAAAGCGGCGATAGTTGATATCGCTGGAGGCGAGCCGCCAATGCCCGAGCTTGTAGTGCTGCCGCTCCAGGAGATGATGCAGGGCCAACGTCTGAGCCGGGCGGTCAGGGCCGGCGCGATAGGCGGCGAGCCCTTGTCCGATGATGTCGGCTGCGCCGGGGATGTCCTTCAGCTCCGCCTTGAAGGCGGGCGCCTCCTTGCGGTTGGGGTGGCGGAGGCCGCGATAGCGCGAGGCGAGCTCCAGGATCTTTTCGCCGGCCTCGCTCTGTTCGGCGCCGGTGTCCTTGACGATCACCCGCAGGATCTCGCCATAGCGCTCTGGTGCGATCGGCAGCCGGTGCTCGAAATACCAGCAGGAAAAGCTGCCTTCATTGGCGTCATAGCGCAGCTCGATCTCGCCGTGTTCCAGGGCGTCCCCGTAGAATGAGCCAAGGATGGGCAGTAGCACGCCGCCGCGGGCGCGATAGGGGAGTTGGTCCCAGTCGATGTCGAACGACGCTGCATGCGGCGACGCCTGGCCCCATTCGAGCACGTCGAGCCACCGGGGATTGTCGTCGTAGTGAACGCCCACATGGTTCGGCACGAAGTCGAGGATCAGTCCGAGGTCGTTGTCTTGCAGTGCGGCAGCGAGCCGCGCAAAACCTTCTTCGCCGCCCAGCTCCGGATTGAACTTGGTGTGGTCGGTGATGTCGTAGCCGTGCATCGAGCCTTTGCGCGCCTTCATGAACGGCGAGGCATAGAGGTGGCTGATGCCGAGGGCCTTCAGATAGGGCACGACGCGCGCAGCGGCGTCGAAGTTGAAATTTGCGGTGAGTTGCAGGCGATAGGTGGCGAGCGGGATGGCCGGAGGCATGTTACCCTCCGATGCTCCAGAACACGGACCAGGGCGGCAGGCAATCAGCGGGCGTCCCGCCCCAGATCAGCGTGCCAGGGAATTCCGACGAAGGACCTGCGATCTCCTTGCCCGAGACATTGGCGAGCAGCCGCAATTTGGTGCCGTCGCCCATCAGCCAATAGGCGGTGAGGCGCCCATCGTCGGTCACATGAGCTTCGCCGAAGCGCGCGCCGGGAAGCCTTGGCGCGATCTCCTTGTGACGCAGCCTAAGCAGGTCGCGCACCAGCGCCAAGCGTTCCTTGCCCGGGCTCGTGTTGCACGCCTCCCAATCGATCACCGCGGACCTGAATGTCTCGATGTCCAGGGGATCGGGGACCTCATCGCCATATTTGGCGTAGGCCCACGCATATTCGGTGCGGCGGCCCTTGCGGACGGCATGTGCAAGGTCGCCCTTGAAATCGCAGAAGAACGGGAACGGCCGCGTCGAGCCCCATTCATCGCCCATGAACAGCATCGGCACGGTCGGCGCGAGCAGGGTGACGGCCAGCGCGGCCTGGATGCCCTCGGCGGGTGCCAGAGCCTCCAACCGGTCGCCAAACACCCGGTTGCCGATCTGGTCATGGTTCTGCAGGAAGTTGACGAAGGCGCCCGGTGCCAGATGCCCGCTCGGCTCGCCGCGTGGATTGCCGCCCCAGAACGCGGCCGGCTCGCCCTGGTAGACGAAGCCGGAGCCGAGCGTCCGGGCCAGGCCACCGCGCGGAGAGTCCTGATAGTCGCCGTAATAGCCGGCGTCCTCGTCGGTCAGCATCACGTGCCAGACGTGGTGATAGTCGTCGTTCCACTGCGCCCGGAACTTGCCGTGCGGAGGATCTTCTGTCGAATCCAACATGCTGGCGAGGTTGTCGCCGTTCTCCAGCACGAGATGGATATCGCGTCCTGTCTCCTCCGCGAGCTCGCCGGCCGCTGCACTCAGCTCATGCAGCATCGGCACGTCCCCTGGCGGCGTCAGGATGTGGTTGATGGCATCGAATCTCAGGCCGTCGAATCTGTAATCGGTCAGCCAATGCAGCGCGTTCTCGATCGCATAGGCGCGCACCTCGGGCAGGCCATAGTCGATGGCGCTGCCCCAGGGCGTGTGCGCGTCGGTGAAGAAGGTCGGCGCATAGCGGCCGATATAATTCCCTTCCGGGCCGAAATGGTTGTAGACGACGTCGAGGAACACCATGAGCCCGCGCAGATGTGCTTCGTCGATCAGCGTGCGCAGATCATCGGGGCGGCCGTAGGCACTGTCCGGGGCATAGAGCAGCACGCCGTCATAGCCCCAGTTGCGGGTCCCTGCGAAATCCGCCAGCGGCATCAGCTCGAGCGCTGTGATGCCGGTCTCCACCAGATGGTCGAGCTTGTCGATCATCGCGCGATAGCTGCCCTCCGGCGTGAACGTGCCGACATGGCTTTCGAGGAATACTGCATCCTGCCAGGGGCGGCCGCGCCAGTCCTTGGCGCGCCAGGCGAAGTTGGCGTGATCGATGACCTCGCTCGGACCAAAGACGTCCTCGGGTTGGAAATCAGAGCCGGGATCGGGCACATCGAGCTCGCCGTCGATCAGGAATTTGTAGCGCGTCCCCGCGCCGACACCGGGGACGTCGAGCACATACCAGCCGTCCTCGCTCCGCTGCATCGGCCGTGGCGTGTCCAGCACGAGGTCGACGCGCTCGGCACCCGGAGCCCATAGGCGGAACGAGACGCCGTCCTTGGTCAGGCGAGGACCAAACTGACGCGGCCTCATGACAGGCCTGCGAAGGCCAGCACGGAGCGGGGCGGCGCCACGAGTTCGGCGCCGGAAGCGAAGTCTGCCGGCGTCTGCTTGGCTTCCGTCGTATCGAGAACCTGTTGCCACGTCTTGTATTCGGCGAGCTTGGGCAAATTGAATCCGATCTCTTCGGGGGCCGCGTTCAGGACGATAAAGATCGGCAACTGCTCCGGTTCCACCGGACCGAGCACATAGGCGAGAAATCGCCCATCGGGGAACGTCCAGTCTTCCTGCGTCATCTCCTGTGCCGACGGCGTAAGCCAGAGCACGCCGAAACTGCCGTCAGGGCGCCGGCCATCGAGCCAGCGGCGGGCGCGGATCTGACCGAACCTGCGGCGCAGTTCGGTGATGTGTGCGATGAAGTCGACGAGATCGTCGCCTTCGCGTCCCATTCTGCCCCAATCGACCCAGCCGACCTCGTTGTCCTGGCAATAGGCATTGTTGTTGCCGTTCTGCGAATTGCCGACCTCGTCGCCGGCGAGCAGAAGCGGCAGACCTTGCGCGAGGAACAGACAGGCGAGCTGGTTCTTGCGGAGCTGCCGGCGCAACGCGTTGATCGCGGGATCGTCGGTCGGTCCCTCGACGCCGCAATTGTTGCTGTGATTGTCGTTGGAGCCGTCGCGGTTGTCCTCGCCATTGGCCTCGTTGTGCTTCGAATTGTAGCTGAAGAGGTCGGCGAGCGTGAAACCGTCATGGACGGTGACGTGGTTGACGCTGGCGCGCTGCGTGCGCCCGTCATGATTGAACAGGTCGGACGAGCCGGTCATCCGGCTCGAGACTTCCCCGATCAGGCTGCCCTGGCCGCTCCAATAGCGCCGCATGGCGCTACGATAGCGGTCGTTCCATTCCGACCATTGCGACGGAAACGCACCGACCTGATAACCGCCGAGACCGACGTCCCAGGGCTCGGCCACGAGCTTCACGCCGGCCAGGATCGGGTCCTGCCGGATCGCGGTGAGGAAGGCGCTGGCGCGATCATAGCCGTGCGGGCCACGCGCCAAGGTGGTGGCAAGGTCGAAGCGGAAGCCGTCGACATGGCAGACTTCGACCCAGTAGCGCAGCGAGTCCATCACCATCTGCAGCACGCGCGGATGGGTGAGATTGACCGACGAGCCGCAGCCGGTGAAGTCGTCGTAGTAACGCGGGTTGTCGGGCTTCAGCCAGTAGTAGGAGGCGTTGTCGATGCCGCGGTAACACAAGGTCGGGCCGAGATGATTGCCCTCTGCTGTATGGTTGTAGACGACGTCGAGCATCACCTCGATGCCGGCATCGTGTAGCCGGGCGACCATGGTCCTGAACGCGTCGAGCGGATTGTCCTGGGCGTAGCGCGGCTCGGGCGCGAAATAGGAGATCGTGTTGTAGCCCCAATAATTCACGAGCTTTTTCTCGACCAGCATGCGGTCGTCGATGAAGGCGTGGATCGGCAGCAGTTCGATGGTGGTGACGCCAAGCCGCTTCAGGTGCTTGATCATGGCGGGCGAGGACAGCCCGCCATAGGTGCCGCGCAGGTTCGGCGCCACGTCCTCGCGCTTGATGGTCAGCCCTTTGACATGGGCCTCGTAAATGATGGTGTCTTCCCAGGGGATGGAAGGACGCATCTCGCGCCGTCCCCAATTGAAGGTCTCGTCGACGACGACGGCCTTCGGCATGCCGCGCGCATTGTCGCGTCGGTCGAAGGAGAGATCCTCGCGCGGGCTTCCGGCGCGATAGGCGAAATGCGCATCACTCCAGACCAGGCGGCCGGCGAGCCGCTTGGCGTAGGGATCGAGCAGGAGCTTGTTCGGATTGAACCGATGGCCGCGCTCCGGCTCGTAAGGGCCATAAACTCGATAGCCATAGAGCTGCCCCGGCGAGATGTCGTTGAGATAGCCATGCCAGACATCCTCGGTCCGTTCCGGCAGCTCGATCCGCTCGATCTCCCGCCGGCCCTGGCTGTCGAACAGGCACAGCTCGACCTTCTCCGCGTGGGCCGAAAACAATGCAAAATTAGTCCCGCGCCCGTCCCAGCTTGCACCGAGACGGGTGGGCGTTCCGGCCGACAGCCGCATCGAGTCAGCCTTCCGGGACGAGAAATACCGCTGCCAGGGGAGGGAGGATGAGGTTGAGCTCGTTTTGACCTTCAGAGGCATGGACCTCGCCAATATTGCCGACATTGCTGCCGCCGTAATGAACGGAATCTGAATTGAAAACTTCCCGCCATGCGCCGCCGAAGGGTACCCGAACCTTATAGTTGTAATACACGTTAGGCGAAAAATTCACGACGACCACGCAGCGGGTGCGCGCATCGCGGCCCTTGCGCAACCAGGCGAACACGTTGCGATCGGCGTCGTCGGTGATGAGCCATTCGAAGCCGTCGGGCTCGCAATCGCGCTCATGCAGCGCCGGCTGGTTGCGATAGAGCAGGTTGAGGTCGCGGATCAGCGCCTGGATGCCGGCATATTTCGGCTGGCTGAGCAGGTGCCAGTCGAGCGAGTGATCATGATCCCATTCGCGCTCCTGGGCGAGCTCGCAGCCCATGAACAGGAGCTTCTTGCCGGGATGGCCGAACATGAAGCTGTAATAGGTGCGCAGATTGGCAAAGCGCTGCCAGTCGTCGCCCGGCATCCGGCCCAGGATCGAGCGCTTGCCGTGCACGACCTCGTCATGGGAGAGCGGCAGGATGAAGTTCTCGGAGAAAGCGTAGTGCAGGCCGAACAGGATCTCACCGTGATGATATTTGCGGTGGATCGGGTCCTTGCTGATGTAGCGCAAGGTGTCGTGCATCCAGCCCATGTTCCACTTGTAGCCGAAGCCGAGCCCGCCGAATTCGACCGGGCGCGAGACTTGCGGCCAGGCCGTGGATTCCTCGGCAGCCGTGGTCGCTTGCGGGAAATTGCGGAAGACTTCCGTGTTCACGCGGCGCAGGAATTCGATCGCTTCGAGATTTTCCCGCCCGCCATATTTGTTGGGAATCCAGCCGCCCGACGGACGGCTGTAATCGAGATACAGCATCGAAGCGACGGCATCGACCCGCAGACCGTCGATCGCATAGCGCTCCAGCCAGAACAGCGCGTTCGACCGCAGGAAATTAGAAACTTCCGTGCGGCCGTAATTGTAGATCAGCGTGCCCCAATCGAGGTGGCGGCCCTGCATCGGATTGGCATGCTCATAGAGCGCGGTGCCGTCGAAATGGCCGAGCCCATGCGGATCGTCCGGGAAATGGCCGGGCACCCAGTCGAGCCAGACGCCGATACCCTCGCGATGGCAGGCGTCCACCAGCGCACAGAAATCCTCCGGTGAGCCGAACCGGCTGGTCGGCGCGAACAGGCCGGTCGGCTGATAGCCCCAGGAGCCGTCGAACGGGTGCTCGCTGACCGGCAAGAACTCGATGTGGGTGAAGCCCATGTCGCGCGCATAGGCGGGCAGCTGCTCGGCGAGCTCGCGATAGCTCAGCCATTGATTGCCATCCCGGCGTCGCCAGGAGCCGAGATGGACCTCGTAGATCGAGATCGGCTTGTCGAGCGCATTGATGCCGGCTGGCGCTGGCTGCGGGTGGGGCAGCCGGGTTTCGTCCATGACGATGGAGGCGGTCTTCGGACGCAGCTCGGCCGCGAAGGCCATCGGATCGGACTTGAGCGGCAGGTGTTCGCCTTGCGGGCCGATAATATCGAATTTGTAGTGGTCCCCGGCCTTGGCGCGCGGGATGAACAGCTCCCAATAGCCATTGCCGCGCACCCGCATCGGATGGCGCCGCGCATTCCAGAAATTGAAATCCCCGACCAGGCTGACGCGTCGCGCATTGGGCGCGAGCACGACGAAGCCGACGCCCTCGACGCCGTCGAGCACCATCGGATGTGCCCCGAGCTTGTCGTAGAACCGCTGGTGCGTGCCCTCCCCGAGCAGGTGCAGGTCGAAATCGCTCAGGATCGGCGGGAAGCGATAGGGATCCTCGAGATCGACCACATGCTCGCCGAAATGGGTCCGCAGCCGATAGCGCTGCGCTCCGCCTGCCAGCGTTCCGGTGAACAGGCCGGCATCGTGGATGCGCGAAAGCGGCGCGAGCTCGCCATGCTCGCCGACCACTTCGACGCGCGAGGCCTCGGGCAGAAAGGCGCGGACGACCGTCTTGTCGTCGACGTGGTGCAAACCGAGATAGCGAAACGGGTCGGCATGCCGACCTTCGATGATCGCAAACGCCTCGGGAGAAAGTTGGGTCATGAGGACTCGCTGACTGACAAAGACATGACGCGAAGCAGGTTACTCAACGCGATGCGTAACCGCTCCGGCCGGCGCGCCAGATCATAGTCGAGTTCGGCGATGGCTGCTTCCAGCATGAAGAAATTCAACATCGCCTCGACCGCATGCCGGTCAGCCGGCCAGAGGCGCTGATTCGCCTTGATCTCGCGATATCCGGTCAGAAACGCGGCGACAGCGTGATCGCGCCACCCCATGAGCGCGGTGCTGAGCTTGCCATGCTCGTCGGAGGCGGTCCTCAAGGCGCGCTCAAGCGCAGCGCGCACCGAGCAGTCGATCGAGCGGACGAAGCCCGCGACATCGCGCGCCGGCGGCACCTTGCGGCGGCGCTCGACGAGCGGCAGCTCTTCGTCGCCATCGAAGTCGACGATGAAGATATCGTCCTTCACGATCAATATCTGCCGCAGGTCGAAGTCGCCATGCCCGCGGATCTTGAGGCCATCAAGATCCTGCGGCCTCAAGGTGCTGAGCTGTTCGGAAAGGTCCGCCTGCCTCGCGAGGACCTGATCGACCAGCACCCGCTCGGCGTCCTTGGTGCGATCACGGCGCTCGCTCAGCATCGCGAACACGCGGGCCGCCTGCGCGCGGATGGCATCGACCCAATGGTCGACGTCGTCGGCACTGATCGGCTCGGGTGCGAAATCGGCGAGGTCGGATCGCGATGCAAGGGCCGCGTGCAATTCGCCGACGCGGCGGCCGGCCTGCGTCATATAGCGGAGATAGGGCGGCTGCTCCTGGCTCGAGCGCGGATCGTCGTTCGCCACGCGGACGCGCTGCTCGTCGACGAAACGATCGAGATAGGCGGCGCTGACCGTCCAGCCATCACCTTGATTCTCGACAAAGCCGTGCACGGTCGCAACGGCCTGGTGTTCACCCTCGTGGATCAGTTCGACGCTGCCGAGCAGCGGCGGCACGTTGGGAAAGGCCACGATCTCGGTGAGGAAGCGGCCGGTCTCGATCTCGGGATGCGCTCCAGCCTCGAGCTGGCGATAGATTTTGACGAAGAACGCATTGTCCACCACCGCCTTGCTGCTGCAGCGGTCGGTCTCGACGATTTTGACCTGGTCCGTTTCGCGGATCGGCTCGGCGGGAAACCTCGCGGTCGGGCGGAATTCCAGCCGCAGGCCGTTTTCCTCTACGGTCAGCGACTGTCGCAGATTGCGCAGCAGCAGCGCGAGGAAGATCGGGCTGGTCGCGACGTCGAGCAGCGTGCCTTCGCGCGCGCCCTGGCGCACGGCCGCGAAGGCTTGCGGGTTGTAGCGCTCCCGGTCGAAACGCACCCATTCGATCTGCATCGGCAGCAGATAGCGAAGCGGCTCCGGCCGCTCGCCGGACTTGAAGAAGATCAGCCAGGGGCGGTTGTCGCCGATGTCGCAGAAGGGAATCGCCGCAGTCAGCGTCGGATGGATCGCCTCCTGCTGGCGGACCGGATACCAGCGGGTGCGGGTGAGAAAGCCGGGCAGCACATCGCGCTCGAACACGCTGCGGGTGCGTGCCAGCGACACCCAGGTCGAGCCGAGCGGCACCACCAGCGTTTCGAATTCGGGCACCACGCGCTGGACGACCGGCTCGGACTTCTCGCGCTCCTTGAGCTGGAACCAATAGAAGCTATAGGGTCCCAGCGTGATCATGTAGGGCAGCTCGCCGATCGCGGGAAAACGCGTGCGGCCCAGCATTTCGATCGGGATGCGGTCCTTGAAGGCGGAGAGGTCGAGCTCGGTCGCCTGCGCCGAGCGCGACAGGTTGGCGACGCAGAGGATCACCTCGTCCTTGTACTGCCGGACATAGGCCAGCACCGCCCGGTTCGTCGGCCGGATGAAGCTCATGGTGCCGCGGCCGAAGGCCAGCGTCGTCTTGCGCACCGAGATCAGTTTCTTATTGGCGTTCAAGAGCGACGACAGGCTGCGCGACTGGGCCTCGACATTGACGGCCTCATAACCATAGACCGGGTCCATGATCATCGGGGCGTAGAGCCGGGCCGGATCAGCGCGGGAGAAGCCGCCATTGCGGTCCGGCGTCCATTGCATCGGGGTGCGCACGCCATTGCGGTCGCCGAGATAGATGTTGTCGCCCATGCCGATCTCGTCGCCGTAATAGATGATCGGTGTCCCCGGGAACGACATCAGGAGCGAATTCATCAGCTCGATCTTGCGCCGGTCATTATCCATCAAGGGAGCAAGACGTCGGCGGATGCCGAGATTGATCCGCGCGCGCGGATCATTGGCATAGGTCGACCACAGATAATCGCGCTCGACGTCGGTCACCATCTCCAAGGTCAGCTCGTCATGGTTGCGCAGGAACAGCGCCCATTGGCAGTTGGTCGGAATGTCCGGGGTCTGGCGCAGGATGTCGGTGATCGGGAAACGGTCCTCCTGGGCGATCGCCATATAGATGCGCGGCATCAGCGGGAAATGATAAGCCATGTGGCATTCGTCGCCCTGGCCGAAATATTCCTGCACATCCTCCGGCCACTGATTGGCCTCGGCGAGCAGCAGCTTGCCTTGGGCGTAATTGTCGAGCTCGACCCTGAGGCGCTTGATGATGGCATGCGTCTCGGGGAGGTTCTCGTTGTTGGTGCCGTCGCGCTCGCAGAGATAGGGGATGGCGTCGAGCCGGAAGCCGTCGACGCCGGCGTCCAGCCAGCGCTTCATCACCTGGATGATGGCGTTGACCACGCGCGGATTGTCGAAATTGAGGTCCGGCTGGTGCGAGAAGAAGCGGTGCCAATAGAACTGGCCGGCCTCCGGATCCCAGGTCCAGTTCGATTTTTCGGTGTCCGTGAAGATGATGCGCGTGCCCAGATATTTCTGGTCGGTGTCGCTCCAGACATACCAGTTGCGCGCGCTGGAGCCCGGCGGGCTGCGGCGGGCGCGCTTGAACCAGTGGTGCTGGTCGGAGGTGTGGTTGACGACGAGCTCGGTGATGACCCGCAGGCCCCGGCGCTTCGCCTCCTGGATGAAGCGCTTGAAATCCTTCATGGTCCCGAAATCGGGATTGATGGTGCCGTAATCGGCGATGTCGTAACCGTCGTCGCGGCCGGGCGACGGATAGAACGGCAGCAGCCAGAGCGTCGTGACGCCGAGGTCCTGCAGATAATCCAGTTTCTCGGTCAGCCCGACGAAATCGCCGATGCCGTCATTGTTGCTGTCGGCAAAGGCTTTGACGTGAAGCTGGTAGATGATGGCATCCTTGTACCAGAGGCCGTCGCCATGGAGATCGGTGACGAGGTCGGTCGCATCCAGGGATGACAACAGGTTCATGAGGCCCTCACGCTTCTCAGCAGCGGACGAATTGGCGGAGAGAAAGGTAGGTGGGTTCGATCCGCTGCACGCGGCTCTCCCGACAAGAGGGCAAAATAGGGGAAAATGAGCCGCGAATGGAGGCGCTCGCGACGGTTTGAGTGAATTTGTTCACGGTGATGCCATTGACAAGAAACTGACGTCCCGTTTCGTTGCCGAAACGAGACGCCCACCCTATACAAAGCCGCGCACCCAAGCTTGGTTCCCTCGGGAACACAAGCCCGGGCGATGCGTTAGGCGAGACTATCCTCTTGTGGTCCCACAACAATTCCGTGACGTCCGACCCAGTTGCGGGGAAACGCGTGCCGAATGGATCTCTTCAGCCAAGCCCACAGCCTCGGAATCATGACCGAATTCTTCGATGGTCAGGGCCGCCGCCATGTCACCGAGGAAGCGGCGCTGAAGATCATCGTCGAATCCTTTCCGCAGCCAACACCGCACCGGCTGCTCGACGGCACCGTGGTGATCCGGACCGGCCAGCCGGCGCGCAGCCGGCTCGGGGATGCCGCCAAGCTGCCGGTCAGCTGGACGATCAGACGCGGCGACGAGGCGGTGGCTGTCGGCAAGGCCGAGGAGCCGATGATCGAGTGGCCGGACGATCTGCCGGTCGGGTCCTATCGGCTGCAGCTCATCGATGCATCATTATGTCGTGAGGAGCTGCCGCTGATCGTCGCGCCGCCGAAGGCATTTGGCGGCGAGTTCGATCGGGGCTGGCTGCTTGCTGTGCAGCTCTATGGAATCCGCTCCGGCCGCAATTGGGGAATGGGCGACTTCACCGATCTTGCCGATCTGATCGAGCTCGGTGCGGAGCTCGGTGCTGACGGTGTCGGGCTTAACCCACTGCATGCATTGTTCGACGACCGGCCCGGCGACTTCAGTCCGTATGCCCCGAACAGCCGGCTGTTTCTCAATGCGCTCTACATCGATGTCGAGCAGGCGCCGGGATTTCAGGGCGGGATCGATACCAGTGCGCTCGAATCCGTCAGGCAGACCGAGCAGGTGAATTACAAGGCCGTCGCCGCCTTGAAGTGGCCGGCACTGCGCGCTGCTTTCGCGGCTTTCAGGGCCGGAGCAGATGCTGCACATGCAGCGGAGTTCGTGGCCTATCGCGCCGAACGCGGCGAGCTTCTGGAGCGCTTCTGCTGCTTCGAGGTCCTGCGCCATCGGTTCAAGCAGCCGTGGTGGGAGTGGCCGGAAGAATGGCGGCAGCCTGACGCGGCGCGATTCCGAAAAATGCTGCAGGGACCGGACCGGAAGGAAACGGATTTCGTCGCTTATGTGCAATGGCTGGCCGAGCGCCAGCTGCGCGCCTGCAAGGAGCTTGGCCATCGGCTCGGCATGAAGGTCGGGCTCTATCTCGACGTGGCCGTCGGCGTGCAATCCGATGGCTTCGATGCCTGGAACGAACAGGGGGCGATCTCGCGGAGCCTGTCGGTCGGCGCGCCGCCGGACCCGCTCAATACGCTCGGACAGAACTGGGGGCTGGCCGGTTTCAACGCGCCGGGGCTCGAGCTCAGGTCGTTCGAGCCGTTCAGGGAGATGATCCGCGCCTCGATGCGCCATGCCGGCGCGATCCGGCTCGATCATGTGCTCGGTCTGAAGCGCCTTTATCTGGTGCCGCACGGTTTCCCGGCGCGGCAGGGCGCCTATGTGCAGATGCCGTTCGATGCGCTGCTCGCGGCCACGGCGCTGGAAAGCGTCGCCAACGCCTGCGTGGTGATCGGCGAGGATCTCGGCACCGTGCCGCCCGGCTTTCGTGAGCAGATGGCAGACTGGGGCATCTGGTCCTACAAGGTGATGATCTTCGAGCGCGAGGACAACGGTCACTTCCGCGATCTCGACTACTACCAGCCGAATGCGCTGGTCACCCTCAACACGCATGATCTCTCGACCTATGCCGGCTGGCGCTCGTTCGGCGATCTCAACACCAAGCGTGCGCTCGGGATCGATCCGGGCGAGACCGACGAGGAGCGGTGGCGCGCGCTCGGCATGCTGGACGAGGTGCTGCGGCACAATGGCATCGGTCAGAACGATGTCCACTCGGCGATCGGCTTCCTGTCCCGGACGCGATGCCGCCTGCTCGCCGTCTCGCTCGAGGACCTGCTCGGCGTGGTCGATCAGCCCAATATTCCCGGGACGATCGACGAGCATCCGAACTGGCGGCAGAAAGTTCCGATCGCGCTGGAAGACATCGCCGGCGCTGTCGATGTCGCCGCGCTGAAGGCGGCCACAGCGGAGCGCGTCAGCGCGGCAGGGATGAAACAATGAGGTTGCGGAGCGGGGCACTCTAACATGGGGGGACGTTGGCATCAGAGGGTGGAATGTCCTGCAGGATCGAAGATTATGCCCTGATCGGCGATTGTGAGACGGCGGCTCTCGTCAGTCACAACGGATCGATCGACTGGCTGTGCTGGCCGGATTTCGCTTCCGACGCCTGCTTTGCGGCGCTGCTTGGCGACCACAATCATGGTCGCTGGCTGATCGCGCCGAAGAGCGGGATCAAGAGCAGCTCGCGCCGCTACCGCGGCAACACGCTCATCCTCGAGACGCGGTTTGAGACCGACGAGGGCGCCGTCGAGCTGATCGACTTCATGCCCCCGCGCGGCCATGCCTCGGATGTGGTCCGGATGGTCCGCGGTCTCAGCGGCAGCGTTCCGATGCGGATGGACATGATCATCCGCTTCGGCTTCGGCGTCGATATTCCCTGGGTGAAGCGGTCCGAGGACCGAACCGCGCTGCTTGCGATCTGCGGGCAGGACATGGCGGTGCTGCGCACGCCGGTCGAGACTCGCGGCGAGAACATGACCACTGTTGCTGAGTTCACCATCAAGGCCGGTGAGACCGTGCCTTTCGTGCTCACCTACGCGCCCTCGCATCTGCCGGTGCCGCGGGCGATCGATCCTGATCGCGCGCTGGCTGATACAGAAGGGTTTTGGCGCGACTGGTCCGGCCGCTGCACCTATCAGGATGAGAACGATGACCTGGTGATGCGCTCGCTGATCACGCTCAAGGCGCTGACCTTTGCGCCGACCGGCGGCATCGTTGCCGCGCCGACGACATCGCTGCCGGAGAAGCTGGGCGGCTGGCGGAATTGGGATTATCGCTTCTGCTGGTTGCGTGACGCGACTTTCACGCTGCTCGCGCTGATGAACTCCGGCTACACCGAGGAGGCGCTGGCCTGGCATGATTGGCTGCTGCGCGCCGCGGCCGGTGCGCCCGCCCATATGCAGATCATGTACGGCATCATGGGACAGCGGCGGCTGACGGAATGGCAGGCGGAATGGCTGCCGGGTTATGAAGGGTCGCAGCCGGTCCGGATCGGCAACGCTGCGCATGCGCAATTGCAGCTCGATGTGTTCGGCGAATTGATCGACGCCTTCCACCAGGCGCGGATGGCCAAGCTCAAGCTCTATGACGGCACCTGGTCGCTCGAATGCGCCGTGCTCGATCATCTCACCGACGTCTGGGACCAGCCCGATCATGGCATCTGGGAGCGCCGCGGCGAGGGCCACCATTATGTATTTTCCAAGGTGATGACCTGGGTGGCGTTCGACCGTGCGATCAAGAGCGCCGAGAAATTCGGCCTCAAGGCGCCGCTCGAGCGCTGGTACCGCCTGCGCGAGACGATCCACAAGGACGTGTGCGCGAAGGGCTTCGACGCCGCGCTGAACACCTTCGTCGTATCCTATGGCTCGAGACTGCTCGATGCGAGCCTGTTGCTGCTACCCGCCGTCGGCTTCCTCCCCTGCTCGGACCCGCGCATCCGCGGCACGATCGAGGCGATCGAGCAGCATTTGATCCGCGACGGCTTCGTGCTCCGCCATGATCCGCGCGAGCGTCGGCCCGACGAGCAGGAGCCGATCGAGGGCGCCTTTCTGGCCTGCACGCTATGGCTCGCTGATGCCCATGTGCTGGCGGGTAACCTCGACAAGGCCGATGTGCTGTTCAGGCGCGTGGTCGAGATCGCCAATGATGTCGGGCTGCTGGCCGAGGAATACGACACCCAGGCACGGCGCCAGACCGGAAATTTCCCGCAAGCCCTCACGCACATCGCGCTGGTCACGACTGCGCACAATCTGAGTGCAGCGAAGGCCACGAGCAAGAAGCCGGCGATGCAGCGATCGGAGTCGTGAGCGCCGTCGGGTATCTCCGCAGCAGTCAACCCTTCGCATTCTCGCTCAGGATCGCGTCGATCGCGTTGGCAAAGCCTTCGTCCTCATTTGAGGTCGTGACCTCTTTCGCATAGCCCTTTACCTCGTCGCTGGCATTGCCCATCGCGATCGAGAGCCCGCTGACCTTGAACATCGCGACGTCGTTATGCATGTCGCCGATGGTGGCGACCGCCGCCAGCGGAATCCCGAGCCGTTCCGCCGTCGCGGCGACGAACGTGCCCTTGTCGCGGCCCGGCGGGGTGATGTCGAGATAATAGCTTTGCGAGCGCACGGCGAGCGCCTGGTCGCCCAGCGCCTCGCGCATTGCGCCCTCGCAGCGGACCAGAAGCTCGAAATCGCGGCTCGAACCTACGATCTTGCAGGCGTTCGAGACATAGGGTGAGAAATCCTCGATGATGGTTGGATCGGCGCGGATCGCGCGCTTCTCGTTCGGCACGTAGTCGCCATCAGGATTGCGGGTGAGCCAGGCATCATTGGTGAACAGCCAGATGTCGACCCCGAACTGGTTGAGCATCTCGAGTGCGCGTTCTGCCGCGCGCGTCGGGATCAGGCTCTGCTCGACCGGCGTCATATCGGGATCGACGATCGAGCTGCCGTTGAAGGGACCGACCGGAAGGCTGATCTGCAGCGGCTCGACCAGGAAGCGCATGCCGATCGCGGGCCGGCTGGAGGTGATGGTGAAGGCGATGCCGGCCTCGTGCAGGCGCCGTGCCGCGTCACGCGCGCGATCGGTCAGGGTCTTGTCCCGCGTGAGCAAGGTCCCGTCGACGTCGGAGACAACGAGCGCGATAGGGGGCATCAGGAGCTCCTGTTGGCTGCGCGGCTGGCATCGATGTCGAGCTTTTCGATGTCGAGCTTTTGCAAGATGCGATCCACGATCACCTCGACCGGCGCATCGATCGAGACCGTGACAGGATGCTCCTCATCGGCGGGTGGTTCCAAAGTCGCAAACTGGCTGGCAAGCAGGCCCGGGGGCATGAAATGTCCCTTGCGATGACCGATCCGATCCGCGATCAGCGCCTCGGTGCCCTTCAGGTAGACCATGCGGATGTCGTCGCGCCCGTGCACGAGGATGTCGCGATAGGCCTTCTTAAGGGCCGAGCAGGCGATGATGACATGCTCGCCGGCCGCGCGGCAGCGCTCGATCTCGGCTGCAATCGCCTGCAGCCAGGGCCAGCGATCGGCGTCGGTCAGCGGATGGCCGGCGCTCATCTTGGCGACGTTGGCGGCGGGATGGAAGCTATCGCCATCCTCGTAGCGCCAGCCGAGACGGGCGCTCAGCGCCTCGCCGATCGTGCTTTTTCCTGAGCCGGACACGCCCATGATCACCAGTGCAGAGGGCAGGTCAGACGTCAGGTTGTTCACTCAAATTCTCCGGCGTTGCCGCCGAATCAACCAGGAAGACGGTCTCCTGATCCGAATGGGCGCGATTGGCCGGGAGATTCTCTCCCGACAGCACCCGCGTCAAGATCGGGCGCTTGTCCGCCCCCGCCACTTCGAACAGCATTTTGCGGCAGGAGCCCAGTGTGGGCAGGGTCAGCGTCACCCGGGGCACGAAGGGCGCGACATTGGCCTGGTCGACGCCGACGACCCAGCGGTCGTGCACATCGAGCGCCGGTGAGCCCGGAAACAGCGACGCGGTGTGGCCGTCCGGCCCGATGCCGAGCAGCACCAGATCGAATAGGGGCCGCGCCGGATCGAGGCGATCAGCTCCATAAAAATCCTGCAGCGTGCGTTCGTAGGCGCGGGCGCTCTGGTGGACATCAGCCGTGTCGGTCGGAATCGCATGGATTTTTGCTGCCGGCGCACAGGCGTTCAGAAAGGCGTCGCGTGCCATCGCCATATTGTGCAGTGCATCGCCCGCCGGGACGAACCGCTCGTCGCCGATGAACCAGTGCACGCGCTGCCACGGCACGCGGCTGCGATAGGGTTCAGTCGCCAGCAGCCGGTAGAGCTGCTTTGGGCTGGAGCCGCCGGAGAGGCAGATCGCGACCCGGCCGGGATTAACATCAATCTGCGTCAGCAGCTGCTCGGCGGCCGCCTTGGCCATCGCCTCCTTGTCGGCGATGCGAATCAGTCGGCGGCCTCTCGCGCCTGACATCGTCAATCGAGCTTTCGCCAGCTGCGGCCATCGCGTGTCAGCAGCTCGGCCGCAGCGGTCGGCCCGTCGCTGCCGGCTGTGTAGGTCTGCAGGCCGTGATGGCCGGCCTTCTTCCAGGCCTCGATGAAGGGCTGCACCGCTTTCCAGCCGGCCTCGACGCTGTCGGCGCGCTGGAACAGCATGTTGTCACCGATCATGCAGTCATAGATCAGCGTCTCATAGCCGGTCGCCGGCTCGGCCTGGAAATAGTCCTTGTAGTTGAACTTCATCTGCACGCCGTCGGTACGGACAGTCGGGCCCGGCACCTTGGTGTTGAACTGCAGGGTGATGCCCTGGGTCGGCTCGATCCCCATGACGAGATAGTTCTCAGCGAGCGTCTCGACCGGCGTGCAGCTGAACATCGCAAACGGCGCCTGGCGGAACTTGATCGCGACCTCGGTCCGCTTCAGACCCAGCGCCTTGCCGGTGCGCAGGTAGAACGGCACGCCAGCCCAGCGCCAATTGTCGATGGTGAGCTTCAGCGCCGCATAGGTCTCGGTCGTACTCTCCGGATTGACGTCCCGCGTGCTGCGATAATCCGGAAGCCCGCTATCACCGATGCGCCCGGCGATGTATTGCCCGCGCACCGAATTCTGCAGCGCCTCGGCTTCGCTCTGGATCTGGATCGCAGCCAGCACCTCGGCCTTTTCCGAACGCACGGTGTGCGCGTCGAACCGTGCGGGCGGCTCCATGGCGACGAGCGACAGCAGCTGGAACAGATGGTTTGGCACCATGTCGCGCAACGCGCCGGTTGCGTCATAGAAGCTGCCGCGCGTGCCGACGCCGAGCTTCTCCTCCACGGTGATCTGGACGTGGTCGATATGGTGGCGATTCCAGATCGGCTCGAACATGCCGTTGGCGAAGCGCAGCACCAGGATGTTCTGCACCGTCTCCTTGCCGAGGTAATGATCGATCCGATAGATTTGATGCTCGGTGACGAGCTTCAGGAGTTCGTCGTTCAGCGCCTTGGCCGAGGCGAGATCGGTGCCGAACGGTTTCTCCACGACCAGCCGGCGCCATGCGCCGCCGTCCTCGCGGAGCAGGCCGACGCGGCCGAGCTGGCGTGCGATCGGGGCAAACCCGCTCGGCGGCGTCGCCAGATAGAACAGCCGATTGCCGCCGGTCTCGCGGTTGGCTTCCAGCTTTTCCAACCGTGACTTCAACTGGTCGAAACTGTCGGGATCCTTCGGATCGGCCTCGATCGAGGTCACGCATTGCAGGAGCCGCTTGGCGATCTCGTCCTCGACCGGACGGGTCGCGAATTTGCGCAATCCCTCCAGCAGGTTCTCACGCAGCTTCTCGCTCGGCATGCCGCCGCGGGCGATGCCGACGATGCAGAAGCGCTCCGGCAGCAGATTGGCGGCGGCGAGATTGTACAGCGAGGGCATCACCAGACGGTGCGTGAGATCGCCGGTGACGCCAAAAATCACGAAGGCGCAGGAGTCCGGCTTTTGATACTCATATGATCCGTTCGCCATCGCTCATGCCTTCGGCTTGACCATCTCGGGTGCAGCTTGACGCGCGGGATCGGCATGCTGCTCGGGCTCCTTGTGGCCGCCAAAACCTTCCCGCATCGCCGAGAGAATCTTCTCGGCGAAGGTGTGTTCCTGGCGCGAGCGGAAGCGGGCGAACAGCGCGGCGGTCAGCACTTCCGCCGGCACGGCCTCGTCGATCGCGGCGTTCACCGTCCAGCGGCCTTCGCCGGAATCCTCGACGAAGCCGGAATATTTCTCGAGGCTGGGCTGCTTGGCGAGCGCGATCGCGGTGAGATCGAGCAGCCAGGACGGGATCACGCTGCCTCTGCGCCAGACCTCGGCGATATCAGCGAGATCGAAGTCGAAGCGGTGATCCGCGGGCAGCGCCTCGCTGCTGGCATTCTTGAGGATGTCGAAACCCTCGGCATAAGCCTGCATCAGGCCGTATTCGATGCCGTTATGGATCATCTTGACGAAATGGCCGGCGCCGACCGGGCCGGCATGCAGGTAGCCGCGTTCAACGCGCGCGTCGCGCTTCTCGCGGCCGGGCGTGCGCGGGATCTCGCCCTCTCCGGGAGCAAGCGCGGCGAAGATCGGATCGAGCCGATCGACCACCGCCTTGTCGCCGCCGATCATCATGCAATAGCCGCGGTCAAGCCCCCAGACGCCGCCGGAGGTGCCGACATCGACGTAATGCATCCCGCGCTCTTTCAACGCCTTGCCGCGGCGCACGTCGTCCTGCCAGAAGCTGTTGCCGCCGTCGATGATGACGTCGTCGGACTCCATCAGCTTGGTGAGCTGCTCGATCGTGGCTTCGGTGATCTTGCCGGCCGGCAGCATCACCCAGACGGTGCGGGGCTTGTCGAGCTTGGCGACGAACTCCTCCAACCCTCCGGCGCCGAGCGAACCGTCGGCAGCGAGCGCTGCGACCGCTTTCGGATCGCGGTCGTAGACCACGGTGGAATGTCCCGCGCGCATCAGGCGGCGGACGATGTTGCCACCCATCCGCCCGAGACCAATCATGCCAAGCTGCATGTACAAACTTCCCTTTTGCCTAGAGCATGACCCGGAAAAGTGCGAACCGGTTTTCCCTCGCGACAAACGCGGAACGCGTTTGCGCGGAGATCATGCTCAAACAACAATCTAAAGCGCGATGACGATTCATCCCAATCTCATCACGCTTTAGTTCAGCGCGTCGGTAATCGCGGCATCCAGCATCTTCAGCCCCGATTTCAAATTGCCCTTCAGATGCACCCGCAGCGCGCGCCGGCCGCGCTCGGTCAGCACGTCGAAATCGCCGCGGGCCTGGGCCGCCTTGACCACGCCAAAACTGGCTTTCCAGCCGGGGATCGGCAGATCCTTGTCGTCATCAGCCGTGATCTGCAGGAACACGCCGCTGTCGGGGCCGCCCTTGTAGGCCTGGCCGGTCGAGTGCAGGAAGCGCGGGCCGAACTCGGCGCAGGTCGCGACATGCTTGGCATCGCGCAATTTGAGCCGCATGGTCTGCAGCGCGTCGATGTTGCCTTCATTGCGTTCGATATAGCCGAGCAGTGCGACATAGTCGCCCTTGCCGGCGCGGGACAGATGCGCCTTGAGCCAGGAGGCCAGGGTCCCGTCGGCACCATGCTCGCGCAGAGCGTCAGCGTTATGCGGGTCGGTGTAGAGCTCGCAGCCTTTCACCGTGATCAACGGCTCTTCCTCGGGCAGCGCACCGGTCCTGTCGAAGGCAGCGGTGAGCTCGCGCGTCTTGATCTTGGCAGCCTCGACATCCGGCTGGTCGAACGGGTTGATGCCGAGCACGCTGCCTGCAACCGCGGTCGCCATCTCGAAGCGGAAAAACTCCTGGCCGATATGATCGATCGACTTCATCACGATGCGCGCCACCGGATGGCCCGCCTGTTCCAGCGCCGTCAGCATCTCCTCGTGCGCGGCGTCCTCTTCACCTTCGGTGCGGATATCGATGAAGAAGCGATCGTTGCCGTAAAGCGCGGGCTCGCCGAGCGGCTCGCCATCGATCGGGATCAGACCCTTGCCTTCCTTGCCGGTGGATTCGGCGATCAGCTGCTCGGCCCAGGCGCCGAAATCCGCGATCTTGGGCGAGGAGAACAGCGTGACCTTGTCGCGGCCCTCGAGGCCGGCGAGCCCGATCGCAAGCCCGAGCTGCACGCCCGGGTTCTCGTGCGGCGGCACGTCGGGGCCGCAGGAGCGGACCATCGACAGCGCATGCGTGATCAGCTTGCGGAGATCGATGCCGGCCGTCGCCGCCGGCACCAGGCCGAACGGCGACAACACCGAGTAGCGGCCGCCGATGCTCGGCTCGCCATAGAAGATGCGGGCAAAGCCTTGGGCCTTGGCCGCCTTTTCCAGCGATGAGCCGGGATCGGTGACGGCGATGAAGCGGTGGCCGGCCTTGGCGGCACCGATCGCCTCGGCGACGCGGGCAAAGAAATAGTCCTTCATCGCATTCGGCTCGGTGGTGCCGCCGGACTTCGAGGAGACGATGAAGACGGTCTTTTCGATGTCGATCGCCTTCTCCATCGCGCGGACCTGCGCCGGATCGGTCGAATCGAGCACATGCAGCTTCGGAAAGCCTGATTTCTTGGGGAAAGTTTGGGCCAGGACCTCGGGGCCGAGGCTCGAGCCGCCCATACCGAGCACGACGGCGTCGGAGAATTTCTGCCCCTTCACACGCGCTGCGTAGTCCTCGTAGTCGGCGAGATTGGCCTTGGCCACGCTGGTCAGCCAGCCCAGCCATTTACGCTCGTCGTGGCCGGTCCAGATCGAGGAGTCCTTGCGCCAGAGGCGGCGGATCTTGGCGTCCGTCCGCCATTCATCCGTGGCCTTTTGGATCTTCTTGCCAAGCTCTGCTGTCGCTGTGACCGTCTGCTTGCCGACCTCGAGGCCGAGCACGGTGGCGCGCTTGTACGCCACCGCCCCATAGAGCTTGTCGGCGGCATCGGCAAATTGCTTGACGCCGTCCACCACCAGATCGGCCGTGATCTGGTCGAGCGATATGCCGGACCTTTCCAGCTCATCGAGCGCAGCTTCCGCCTCCTCGACATTCTCCTCCAGGCTGTCGCGCACCTTGCCATGGTCGCGGAAGGCGTCGAGCGTTGCCGGCGGCACCGTGTTCACGGTGTTCGGTCCGATCAGCTCTTCGACGTAGAGAACATCGCTGTACTCTTTGTTCTTCGTGCCGGTCGAGGCCCACAGCAGCCGCTGCGGCTTGGCGCCCTTGGCCGCCAACGCCTCCCAGCGTTCGCCCGCGAACAGCCGCTTGTAGTCCTGATAGGCCATCTTGGCGTTGGCGATGGCGATCTTGCCCTTTAGCCCGGCCAGCCGCTTCTTCTCGGTCGGATCGTTGGCCTGGGCGATCTTCTGGTCCAGCTGCTTGTCGACCATGGTATCGATGCGGCTGACGAAGAAGGATGCGACGCTCGCGACATGCGACGGATCGCCGCCATCGGCAACATAGGCCTCGAGCCCGGCCAGGTAGGCTTCCGCGACCTGACGATACACCGCTTGTGAGAACAACAGCGTGATGTTGACGCTGATGCCCTTTGAGATCAGGTACTGGATCGCCGGCAGACCGGCATCGGTGGCCGGCACCTTGATCATCAAATTCCGGCGGTCGACGGCCTTCCAGAGATGCTCCGCCTCGGTGATCGTGCCCTTGGTCTCCATCGCCAGATAGGGCGAAACTTCGAGGCTGACGAAACCGTCATTGCCGTCGAATTGGTCGTAGACCGGGCGCAGCACGTCCGCAGCATGCTGGATATCTTCGACCGCGAGCGCTTCGAACAGGGCCGCCACCGGGCGGTCGCCGCTCTTCAGCGCCTTGCCGATCGGCGCGTCATATTCGTCCGAGCTGCCGATCGCCTTCTCGAAGATCGACGGGTTGGACGTCACCCCCTTGACGCCGTCCTGGTCGATCAGCCGCTTGAGATCACCCTTGCCGATGAAGCCGCGGGCGAGGAAATCCAGCCAGACCGCCTGGCCATGCTGTTCGAGTGCTTTGACGGGATTCATGATGCCTATCTATGTGCGCTGGCTTGCTTTTTCGGGTTCCAGGCTGGGCAGGGTGCCAGACCGGTAAGACCCCAATATGAACGACTATGCGCCACCACCCTGGATAACGCCATTCATATCGGTTTGATCCCTGTGAAAAGCCGGCGGCCACCCATGCACGGTTCGCGGGCTCCGCGCGTCGGCGCTTGCGCCTCACGGTCTGATGTACAGATAGCCTTTCGACTGCAGCTCGGCGATGCGGACCACGCCGCCTTTCTCGGCCTCGACGAAGCCGGGCAGCAGGTCCGACAGACCGATGTTCTGCGCCTTCATCGTGTTGCCGCAGGCGGCGAGTTCGAGTCCCATTTTGGAAAACTGGCCGACGCGGCGGCCGACATCGTGAGCCGCTCCGGACGCCACGAAAGCGCGCAAGGCGGTGCCGTGCACGACGAGCGCAATGGTGACGTGATCGGGGCCACCGACGCCGTCATAATGGTTCTGGATGTTGCCGAGAACGAAGGACACCTTTTCGATCTCGTTCAGGTGATAAACCACCTTCAGCCTGTCGTCAGCGGCCGCGGCGGTTGCTGCCGTCGCACGCGACGCCACGAAAATGCCGCCAACGGCAGACAGCGCGCTGCGGATTAAATTGCGCCGATGCATGGTCGCTCTCCTTGCAATGCCAAAAACAACATCACATGTTTTGTCTTGAGATGATGTTATTTGTGCCTGAGGGCTGCAAGCTCCTTGCGATCGGTGACGAGGCCTGCGCAATCGCTGGGGTCGGTGCGGTCGAGCAGAAAGATCTTGTCGTCGCTGCCGGCGACCAGCGCATCGCTCGCCTCACTATTGGGCTTCGCAATGTCGGGCTTAGCAGTGTCGGGTTTGTTGTCTCGCTGCCACATCGTGATGCGTGCGAGCCGCACGATCGCCGACTTGTCGTCTTTCGACAGCGCGACCTCGATGCCGCCGCCTTCGCAATCCATGGGGCAGCTGTCGCGGATCTCATGGTGCGCGTTCTCGGCAAGCGCATGATCGCAAGCGCCGCTGGAATCGAAGTCGCCGGGACGGTCACGATCATTGATGCCAAGGCGAAACGAATAGGCGAGCGCGCTGTCGCGGTCCGCAATCTCGGCTGTGATCAAGAGCTGCATCGCCGCGACTTTCTGCTTCGGATGGCGCGCGAGATGATCGGCATCGTAGTGCCGCATGAAACAGGCATATGCTTTTCGTCCCGGCGGCTTCGCAAAGACGCGGACGTCGAAAGCGTCGGCTTGGCTCTTGCTGATCGTCTCGTCGGCGCGAGCCGGGGCTGCAAGATTGGTTTGGCTCACCGCGGCGATAGAGGCGAGCGTGTGCGCGAATTGCAGCTTCATCCTGATCTTCCGCAACATGCGTCTGCCGCGCGCTGGCAGTCTCACGCCACGCGATGGCAGATTCGTTCCAAATCTTCGTCGCTTCCGGGAAGATCTGCGTTCACCGCCGGTTCACGTCTCGATGGGACACTGGTTCGCTCCGCAAAAACGCGGAGTTTGCGTGGCTTCACAATGTCTTGTGCGGCGCAGGAAGAGCCCGGTGCCGGAGTATTGCGGATGTTGCGAAGCAGAGACAATGGTTTACAAATGACGGCTACGGCCCGATTTTGCCGAACTATTGAGCGAACTGCTTGTTGATAGGGCAGGTGCTGCTTGCGCTTTGCGTTGCGGAAGAGGGTCAAGAGGGTGCCCAATAGGGGCTGGCGCGCTTCACACTGAGTCGGTGTCGAGATCAGGAGGAACGTAGTCTGGTCTCGCCTCGTTGCAGCAGTGCAGCGGAACCTACGTGGAGAGGGATCATGTACAACGATTCGTTGTTCAACGCGTTCGCGAGGTCGTTCGAGGCTAGAAGCCAGACCGACATGTCGATGGCGGAATATCTTGAATCGTGTCGCACCGACCCGATGCGATATGCGAATGCCGCTGAACGACTACTAGCTGCGATTGGTGAGCCTCAGATGATCGACACGGCCAAGGACCCACGCCTTGGCCGTATCTTTTTGAACCGGACGATTCGGGCGTATCCGGCGTTCTCCGGCTTCTACGGAATGGAAGATACGATCGAACGTATCGTGGGATTCTTCCGCCACGCCGCGCAGGGCTTGGAAGAGCGCAAGCAGATCCTCTACCTGCTTGGACCGGTCGGTGGCGGCAAGTCGTCGCTCGCCGAGCGGCTGAAGCAGCTGATGGAGGTGCATCCGATCTACGTGCTCAAAGCCGGCGACGAGTTGAGCCCGGTGTTCGAATCGCCGCTCGGGCTGTTCGATCCCGACACGCTCGGGCCGATGCTGGAGGAGAAGTACGGCATTCCGCGACGCCGGCTCACCGGGTTGATGAGTCCGTGGTGCTACAAGCGGCTGGAAGCGTTCGGTGGCGACATCTCGCAGTTCCGCGTCGCCAAGATCCAGCCGTCACGGCTGCGCCAGATCGGGATCGCCAAGACCGAGCCCGGCGATGAGAACAATCAGGACATCTCCTCGCTGGTCGGCAAGGTCGATATTCGCAAGCTCGAGACCTACGCGCAGAACGATCCGGACGCCTACAGCTATTCCGGCGGACTGAACCGCGCCAACCAGGGCATCCTCGAATTCGTCGAGATGTTCAAGGCGCCGATCAAGATGCTCCACCCGCTGCTGACCGCGACGCAGGAAGGCAACTATATCGGCACCGAGAATATCGGTGCGATCCCGTTCAGCGGTATCATCCTGGCCCACTCCAATGAGGCGGAGTGGCAGAGCTTCAAGACCAACAAGAACAACGAGGCGTTCATCGACCGCATCTGCGTGATAAAGGTCCCGTACTGCCTGCGCGTCACCGAAGAACGCAAGATCTACGAGAAGCTGATCTCGGGCTCCGAACTCGCCGCCGCTCCTTGCGCGCCGGCGACGCTGGACACGCTGGCCCGCTTCTCGGTGATGTCGCGCCTTCGCAAGCACGAGAACTCGACGCTCTACGCCAAGATGCGGATCTATGACGGCGAGAGCCTGAAGGAATCGGATCCGAAAGCGCGCAGCGTGCAGGAATATCGTGACGCCGCCGGAGTCGATGAAGGCATGGACGGCGTCTCCACCCGTTTCGCCTTCAAGGTTCTTGCTGCGACCTACAACCACGATACGGCCGAAGTGTCGGCCGACGCCGTGCACCTGATGTATGTGCTGGAGCAGTCGATCCGTCGCGAGCAGCTGCCGGAGGAACTCGAGAAGCGCTATCTCGAATTCATCAAGGCCGACCTTGCGCCGCGCTACGCCGAGTTCATCGGCCACGAGATCCAGAAGGCCTATCTGGAATCCTACTCCGATTACGGCCAGAACCTGTTCGACCGCTACGTCGATTATGCAGACGCCTGGATCGAGGATCAGGACTTCAAGGATCCCGATACGGGACAGTTGCTCAATCGCGAGTTGCTGAACCAGGAACTGACCAAGATCGAAAAGCCGGCCGGGATCGCCAACCCGAAGGACTTCCGCAACGAGGTTGTCAAGTTCTCTTTGCGTTCGCGGGCCCAGAACGGCGGCAAAAATCCTGGCTGGACCAGCTACGAAAAGATCCGCGAAGTCATCGAAAAACGGATATTCTCCCAGGTCGAGGATCTTCTGCCGGTCATCTCCTTCGGGACCAAGAAAGATGGCGAGACCGAGAAGAAGCATGACGACTTCGTCGCGCGCATGGTCGAGCGCGGCTATACCGAGCGGCAGGTTCGCCGCCTGGTCGAATGGTATATGCGCGTGAAGCAGGCCGGCTGAGGAGGGTTCCGGCGTCCGACATTTCGCTTCCCGTCTGGGAGGCATTTGAGCGAATGTTGGGGTCAGGGAATTCTCGTCAAGCGAACGCTCGTGAAGCTAATGTCGCTGGTGCAGCTTTGGATTTGGCGTCTGCACCACGATATCGCGGCAGGAGCGAGTATGAGGGTGAGTAGACGGCAAATCCGCTGCACCAGGAGGTGTATGGAAAGGTGGTCATGCACATCATTGATCGGCGCCTGAATCCCGGCGGCAAAAGTCTGGAGAATCGTCAGCGATTTTTGCGCAGGGCCAAGGCGCTGGTGCAGGGCGCGGTCAAGAAGACGTCGCAGGACCGCGACATCCGGGACGTGCTTGAGGGCGGGGAGGTGAGCATCCCGCTCGACGGCATGGACGAGCCGCGCCTTCGCAAGGAAGGGGGCACCCGTGACATGGTGCTGCCCGGCAACAAGAAGTTCGTCGAGGGCGATATCCTGCCGCGGTCCGGCGAAGGCAGCGGCCGGAAATCGGCCCCCGGACAGGGCGACAGCGAGGACGCCTTCCGCTTCGTGCTGACCAAGGAGGAATTCGTCAACCTGTTCCTCGACGACCTCGAGCTGCCCGACCTCGCCAAGCGCAAGTTTGCCGAGGCCGAGAGCGAGGGGCTGCAGCGCGCCGGTTACGCGACCTCCGGCTCGCCGGCCAATATCTCGATCAGCCGCACGGTGACCCGCGCGCTCGCCCGTCGCGTCGCGCTGCGGCGGCCGCGGCCGCAGGAGATTGCGGAGCTCGAAGCCGAACTTGAGGAGGAGACGGACGAGGGGCGCCGTGCGGAGCTTCTGGCCAAGATCGAGGCCCTGAAAGCCAAAGCCAAGCGCATCCCTTTCATCGATCCGATCGACATCCGCTATCGCCGCTTCGAGACGGTGCCGAAACCGATCGCGCAAGCCGTGATGTTCTGCCTGATGGACGTCTCGGGCTCGATGTCCGAGCATATGAAGGACCTCGCCAAGCGGTTCTACATGCTGCTCTACGTGTTCCTGACCCGGCGCTACCGGCACGTCGAGATCGTCTTCATCCGCCACACCGACCGCGCCGAGGAGGTCGACGAGCAGACCTTCTTCTACGGCCCGGCTTCCGGCGGCACCCTGGTGTCGAGCGCGCTGCAATGCATGCACGATATTGTCCGGTCGCGTTTCAGCCCGTCCGACTGGAACATCTACGCTGCGCAGGCCTCGGACGGCGACAATGCGACCTCCGACTCCGAAAATGTCGCCCGCATCCTGACCAGCAACATCCTGCCGGTGTCGCAGTTCTTCGCCTATCTCGAGGTCGGCGAGTCCGGCACCTACTCTTTTGAAATGCCGGATTCGGCGCTGTGGTCGCTCTATGAGCGGCTGCGCGCCGGGGGGGCGCCGCTATCGATGCGCAAGGTGCGCGATCGCAGCGAGATCTTCCCGGTCTTCCATGATCTGTTCCAGCGGCGCAAGACCCAGGAGAGGGCCGCCTCATGAGCGAGCTTCTGTTCGAAGGCGCGGACTGGAATTTCTCGACCCTGCAGCGCATCCACGATACCTGCGAGACTATTGCGCGCGGCGAACTCGGGCTCGACACCTACGCCAACCAGATCGAGGTGATTACCGCCGAGCAGATGCTCGATGCCTATTCCTCGGTCGGCATGCCGCTGTTCTACAAGCATTGGTCGTTCGGCAAGCACTTCGCCTTCCATGAAGCCTCCTATCGCAAGGGGCTCATGGGTCTCGCCTATGAGATCGTGATCAACTCCTCGCCCTGCATCTCCTACCTGATGGAGGAGAACACGGCGACGATGCAGACGCTCGTGATCGCGCATGCGGCATTCGGGCACAACCACTTCTTCAAGAACAACTACCTGTTCAAGCAGTGGACCGATGCCGACGGCATTCTCGACTATCTCGAATTCGCCCGTGGCTATGTCGTGCAATGCGAGGAGCGGCACGGCCGCGTCGCGGTGGAGCATACGCTCGACGCCGCGCATGCGTTGATGTCGCATGGTGTCGACCGCTATCCCGGCAAGAAGAAGCTCGATCTGCGCGAGGAAGAGAAGCGTGCCGGCAAACGCCGACTTTACGAAGAGGCCGCGTTCAACGATCTCTGGCGCACCGTGCCGAGCGGGCCCACCAAGACCAGGGCTGTGCTCAATGTCGAGCGACGACGCGTGCTGCTCGGCCTGCCGCAGGAGAACCTGCTCTATTTCCTCGAGAAGACCGCGCCCCGGCTCGCACCATGGCAGCGCGAGCTGATTCGCATCGTGCGCCATATCGCGCAGTACTTCTATCCGCAGGGCCAGACTAAGGTCATGAACGAAGGCACGGCGACGTACGTGCACTATCGGATCATGAACCGGCTGCACCAGGAGGGACGGCTGACGGACGGCAACTTCCTCGAATTCCTGCAGTCGCACACCAACGTGGTGTTCCAGCCGGAGTTCGACGATCCGCGCTTCTCCGGCTTCAACCCTTACGCGCTCGGCTTCGCCATGATGCAGGACATCGAGCGCATCGTGACCGAGCCGACCGCCGAGGACCGCGAGTGGTTCCCGGATATCGCCGGAAGCGGCGATGCGATGGCCGTGCTGCGCGACGTCTGGGCCAACTACCGCGACGAAAGCTTCGTCAGCCAGTTCTTGAGCCCGCATCTGATGCGGCGGCTGCGCCTGTTCCATCTGCATGACGACCCGGCCGAGCGCGCCGGCATCCGCGTCGATGCGATCCACGACGAGCGCGGCTACCGCCGCATTCGCCGCGAACTCTCCAGGCAGTACGATGTCGGCTATATCGATCCCAACATCGAGGTGATCGATGTCGACCTCGCCGGCGACCGCCGGCTGATGCTGCGTCATACGGTGGTCAAGGGCGCCCAGCTCAACGAGACCGACGCCAAACGCGTCCTCCAGCATCTCGCTGATCTCTGGACCTACGACGTCTCGCTGACCGAAGTCGACGCAGCCACCGACAAGGTGCTCAAGGAGTACGTGCTCAATCCGCGGATACAACCGGCGGCCGCCTGACGCGGCGGCCGCTCTGTGAAGCTGCCAAATAGTAGGTCGGAAATCCGAAAGGCGAGCAAAGCGAAGCGTGCCCACCAAGGTCCGCGCAGGCTGGCAGATGGTGGGCACGGCGCTTCGCGCCTTTGCCCGCCCCACGGACAGTCGCATATGGCCGCCGTCCATCGCGACTGGACGAACTAGATTTCGGCAAACACCTCCAATAAGTTTCCGTCCGGATCGCGGAAGAACAGCGTGCGGTGACCGAACGGCTGGTCGGTCGGCGGCTCGACGAGCGCGATACCTTTCGCCGCGAGCTCCTCTGCGCATTGGTCCACGTCGGCCAGAGATACCTTGAAGGCAAGCTGCAGCGAAGCGCTGCCCTCAGGCGTCGACCTGTCTCCAGCGACTCGGCTCGGCCGTGCCAGCACCAGCGTGTTTGGCCCGATCCGATATTCGATCCAGTTCGATGACAATTCCCGCGAGAGTCGGAAACGAAGGACGTCTTCGTAAAACCTGCGCATGGCCACCATGTCGCGGACCAGAATGGCCGTATAGTCGATCGCGCCAATGGCCGCGAAAGCGGAGGGAAACGGTGAGCCGGCGTCGGGCATGTACTAGTCCTGCCGTTATCTTCAGGTTTCTCAGGCAGCTTTGCAGGTAGAACCCGCCGTCGCAAGTTCGCTATGTTGGCAAGCTAGGAAGGAGCAAGCAGGCTAAGGGTCTGATCTCCCCGGCGGACCGTGAAAAGAAGAGCAAACCTTGGGCAGGGACGGTGTGACTGAACCGAATAATGATGCGCCCACCCCTGGGCCGCGGGATCGCTTCATTCCCTTACGGAAGTCGGACATTCTCGACGGGCTGATTACCCATTTCACCCTGGACGATGCCTTGGCGGGCGAGCTTCGGCAATTCGCCCACATCCTGGGTGCGATCCTGCATCAGCAATATTTCGACGAGCTCGACCGGCTGCGCCAGACCTATTTCTATTTCGATCCGGACATCGGTCGGGCCGCGCATCTGTCGGCCGACGCGCTCGATGCCGCTTACCGCGGTTTGAGCGATGAGTTCGTGCGCGTTCTCACCGAGGCCAATTTCGTCGAGATCAAGCACGAGGAGATCCTGCGCGCCTTCACCGAGCACGCGCTGGTGCGGGTCAAGATCAAGGCGCCGCTGACCGATTATCGGGATGTCCGGATGTTTCGGCGTGGACATCATCGGGAGACCATCTCGATTCCGGCTCTGTTCGGCTTGCGCCGGCGTTCCCTCGAGATCGAGGTCTATGACGACGTCGTGCTGATGGTTGCGACCAGGCCTGATGTCGTCGGTGCGGAGCCGCGCCTGTCATTGTTGAGCGCGCGCGGCAGCGCCAGCAAGGTCCGCGGCGGCGCCGTGCTGTTCAAATATTTCCGCCACATCCCGCGCTGGGACCTCGAGGCGCTGTTTCCGAACGTCCGCGTGGTGATGGGGATTCGCCAACAGCTGACCCTTGGCGTGCCGGCGCTGGTCGGCGGGGTACCGATCCTGCTCAAGCTGGCCTCAACCCTGACGGTGCTGTTCGTCGTGGCCGGCTTTTATCTCGGGCTGAGCGGCACGCTGCATGACAACGACACTCAGCAGGCGCTCGCCGCGCTCAGCGGCCTGTTCGCGCTGGGTGCCTTCATCCTGAGGCAATGGGGCAATTTCCATCGCCAGTCGCTGATCCACCAGAAGCAGCTCACCGACAACATCTATTACCGCAACGTCAACAACAACTCCGGCATTTTCAACTATCTCATCGGCGAGGCGGAGGAGCAGGACTGGAAGGAGGCGCTGCTCGCCTATTGCGGCCTCGTTTCTGCGCCGGGCGAACTCACGCACGACGCACTCCGCACGCGCATCGAGGACCTGTTGCTGCAGCGGTTCAGCCTCGGTCTGTCGTTCAACGTCGATGCCGCGCTGGCGAAGCTGCGAGAGCTGCGGCTCTTGACCGAAACCGCCGACGCGGTTTCCGTTATCGCGCTCCCGGATGCCATCGCGCAGCTCGAGCGCGTCTGGGGTCGACTTCTGCCTTCCCCGTCCTGAAGCTCTTGTGTTTGGCTATCTGCGCCGCGTCGCTCTCCCAGCCGCGCGTGATGGACGTTCGGGCCGTCCGAATCAAATGACGTTTCAGAGGCAACGAATCTCCTTGCATCGTATTGACGCGGTAGCAACGAGACAGCAGGCTCCTGTGCGATCATTGCAGACGTGTGGCGCAAGCGGAGAGTCGCCGCCAAGCTTATGGGAGGAAAGTGAAGGACCGTCGCATCGACGCGCAGCGGGGGCGTGACGGGTTCCGGCATCACGAGTGCTCCACGCTTCATGAAGGGAGTAGCGAATATGGATTTCACGACCGTTCACAACGGCGACATCGCACTCAACGTCGCGATCGAGGGCAAGGGGCCTCTGATCCTATGCGTTCATGGTTGGCCTGAGCTCTGGTACTCCTGGCGGCATCAGATTCGCCACTTCTCTGAACGTCGCTACGCGGTCGCCGCGATGGACGTGCGGGGCTATGGAGACAGCTCGCGGCCGGAGCCCGTTGAAGCCTATACCATGCGCAATCTCGCGAGCGACGTGGCGGCGGTGGCCGATCACCTCGGTGGCGGCAAGGCCATTCTGTTGGGCCACGACTGGGGAGCGCCGATTGTCTGGACCTCGGCGCTACTCCATCCCGGCATCGTCACGGCCGTCATCGGGCTGAGCGTGCCCTTCACGCCGATTGGCGACCTGTCGTTTGTCGACATAGCGACGAAAATCTACGCTGGCCGCTTCTTCTACCAGAGCTATTTTCAAGCCGAGGGCGTGGCAGAGGCTGAGCTGGAGGCTGACATTCCAGCGTCGCTGCGGAAGATCTATTTCGCCGCCTCCGGCGATGCGCGCCCCGATATCTGGTTCGCGGACAAGCCGGCCGATGCCAAATTTTTCGATGGCATGATCGACCCTCAGCCCTTTCCGGCCTGGATGAGCACCGCCGATCTCGATGTCTATGTCAGTGCGTTCCGCAAGACCGGCTTTCGAGGGCCTCTGAACCGCTATCGCGCCCAGCGCTTGGATCCCGGCCAGCTCACTGCCATCAAGGGAAAGCCGGTCACGCAGCCGTCGTACTTCATTGCAGGCGAGCGCGATATTGTCCGGCGTATCATCCCCGGTTCGGACCGCTATGCGGACCCCGGCGCAGCCTGCACCGATTTCCGCGGATCGGTGATCATCCCGAAGGTCGGTCACTGGGTCCAGCAGGAAGCGCCCGCGGAGACGAATGCCGCCATCGAGGAATTCCTCAGCGGGCTTTGACCCCGGTAGCGTAAGCTGTTTCCGCTCGATCAAGCGGACTTGGCGCATCCGTCCTGCGCAAGCTTGCCTCATGGTGCTGGGCGTCGTCGCGGGCTTCTATCTCAGCCCCGCCGACATGATGTCCGCGCCTATCATCTGGCGGTCGCGCTCCGCGTCGTCAGCGCTGTCGCCGCTTCCTGGATGATGGCGAGAAGGCATTCGCGTATGCCGGCGATTATGTCCGCGGTCGCAATTCGATGTCACACGTAACGCATTTCCCGCGGCCGGCAGTCCAATTGTAGCGATGCGGCGACAATCTCCTCCGTCAGATCGATACGGAAGCGCGGCGTGAGCCGATCTTGCGTGCCGACGTTCACGGTAGGAGAATCTGATGAAAGTTCTCATTGCTTCGACGCCTGCGACGGGCCATCTCAATCCGCTGCTTGCAATCACGCATGGCCTTATCGAGGACGGGCATGACGTGTCGATTCTGACCGCAAGCAAGCTTCGCGAGCGAGTCGAGGCTAGTGGCGCGACATTCAGGGTCTTTCCAGGTAACGCCGACATCGATCCGAATGACCTTCTTGCGATCGCACCGGAGCTGAAAGATATCGAGCCCGGTCCGGAGTGGCTGAGCGTGGCCCTGCAGCGGCTGTTCATCGATCGCATTCCGGCACAGCATGAGGGATTGCTGCAGGCGTTGCGCGAGTATCAGCCTGACGTCATCGTCGGCGATGACATGATCTTCGGCGTGTTGCCGATGCTGCTTGGTCCGCGTGCGGACCGGCCGCCCATCGTGCTGTGCGGAACGTCGATCCTGCATTCGCCCCGTGATGACGGCGCGCCGCATTTTCTCGGGCTGCCGCATGCCACGACCCAGGCGGAGCGTGATCGCTACGCCGATATCGCCAGGGATTACGATCGGATCGTCAGCGAGCCCGGTGGCCGCCGGTTGAATGCGATCCTGGCGAAACTGGGCCTCGGCCCACTCGAGATGGCGATGTTCGATTCCGTCTCGGTGCTCGCCGATGCGTATCTGCAGTTGACGGTGCCGAGCTTCGAATTTCCGCGCAAGCTGCCGCCGACCGTTCATTTCGTCGGCCGTCCGCCGATCGTCCCCAACCAGGCGCCGCTGCCGCCCTGGGCCGATGACCTCGACGGCTCGCGCAAGGTGGTCCTGGTGACGCAGGGGACGGTGGCCAATCACGATTTCGGACTTCTGGTCGCGCCGACGCTTGCGGCGCTTGCGGACGAAAAGGATCTGCTGGTGATGGTGACCACCGGCGGCCGGCCGATTGACACGATTCCGGGCGTGATCCCGTCCAACGCGCGCGTCTCCCGCTATCTGCCATTCGAGTGGGCGCTCGCGAAGGCGGACGTGTTCGTCACCAATGGCGGCTATGGCAGCGTCAACCAGGCGATGAGCTACGGGCTGCCGATCGTCAGCGCAGGTCTGACCGAGGACAAGGCGGACGTGAACATGCGTATCGGCTGGTCCGGCGTCGGCATCAATCTCGCGACCAACCAGCCTACTCAGCAGGCCGTGCGCGAGGCGGTTCGGGCCGTGCTGGATCAGCCGAACCATCGCGCCCGCGCCAAGAAGATGGCCCGCGAGTTCGCGAAGTACGATACGCGCTCCGAAATCCTTCGCATCATCAATCAGGTCGTCGACGAGCAGACGACGCCTGAGATCCCGGCAAGGCGGTCGGCCGGTTAGCCGCCGATCAGCGCAGGCTTGCGTTGATCTTGTCGAGCGCAGCGGAGCCGGGACACAGGTCCGCGGCTTCGAGCCGGTTCAGCGGCTGCTCCACCGTATTGAGGTGGCTGTGCAGGTCCTCTGAGTCCGGATCGACATAGAGCAGCCCGGTGACGATCTGCCCCTGGGCGGCGTGCTTCTGCAGGAAGGTCATGGCGCCGAGCCGGTCATGCGGATCGTAATCGGCGTCGATCTTGCGCAGCGCGAGGCGGGAGCCGTCGTGCTGCTCGACGATCTGCACCGTGCCGGGTGCGTAATCGACCGTGATCGGATCGCGCCCGGTGAACACGTCCAGCCGGTTCACGGCATCATTGTGCTCGCGCACATAGTCGTAGCTCTTGGTCGAGCCGGCGTGATTGTTGAAGGCGATGCAGGGGCTGACGACATCGATGAACGCCGCGCCCTTGTGTTGGATCGCGCCGGCAATGATCGGCACCAGCTGCTTCTTGTCGCCGGAGAAGGAGCGGGCGACATAGGTCGCCCCCAACTGCAGCGCGATGCCGACCAGGTCGATGGCGTTGTCGGTGTTGGTGATGCCCTTCTTCGACTTCGAGCCGCGATCCGCGGTCGCCGAGAACTGGCCCTTGGTCAGGCCGTAGACGCCGTTGTTCTCGACGATGTAGGTCATGTTGACGCCGCGCCGGATCGCATGCGCGAACTGGCCGAAGCCGATCGAGGCGGAGTCGCCGTCGCCGGAAACACCGAGATAGATCAGCTCGCGATTGGCCAGATTGGCGCCGGTCAGCACCGACGGCATGCGGCCATGCACCGAGTTGAAGCCGTGCGAATTGCCGAGGAAGTAGTCCGGCGTCTTCGACGAGCAGCCGATGCCGGAGATCTTGGCCACCCGATGCGGCTCGATCGACAGCTCGAAGCAGGCCTCGATGATCGAGGCGGTGATCGAGTCGTGGCCGCAACCGGCGCACAGCGTCGAGATCTTGCCCTCGTAGTCGCGATGGGTGAAGCCGAGCGCGTTGGTCTTGATGCCGGGATGATGGAATTTCGGTTTAGCGATGTAGGTCATGACACGGCCTTGCGCAGCGGTGTGACTTTGAGATGATCCTGGTGATCGCCGATCGCGTCCGCAATGAAGCGCGCGGTGATCGGCGTGCCGTCGTAGTGCAGGATCGGCACCAGCCGGACCGGATCGATGCCGTTCTCGTTGACGATCAGCTGGCGCAGCTGCGCGTCGCGGTTCTGCTCGACCACATAGACGAAGTCGTGCTCGGCGAGGAAGCTCGCCACGCTCGAATGGAACGGGAAGGCGCGGATGCGCAGCCGATCGAGCAGGTGGCCGCGGGCTTCGAGAAGCTCGATCGCCTCGTCCATCGCCGGCGCCGTCGAACCGAAATAGATCACGCCATAGCGGGTCGGCTTGGCGGCGTTGGCCTGCAGCGGCCGCGGCACCAGATCCTGGGCGGTTTCGAATTTGCGGATCAACCGCTGCATGTTGTCGGCGTAGACGGCGCCTTCCTCGGAATATCTGGCGTAGCGGTCGCGCGAGGTGCCGCGGGTGAAGTAGGAGCCCTTGGTCGGGTGCGTGCCGGGATAGGTCCGATACGGAATGCCGTCGCCGTCGACGTCGAGGTAACGGCCGAAGTCGCGGCCCTCATCCAGCATCTCGGCGGTCATGATCTTGCCGCGGTCATACTGCCGCGCATCGTCCCATTTCAGCGGCCGGCACAGCCGCTGGTTCATGCCGATGTCGAGATCGAGCATGAGGAAGATCACGGTCTGCAGCCGCTCGGCGAGATCGAAGGCGGTTGCCGCGAACTCGAAGGCTTCGGCCGGATCTTCGGGGAATAGCAGGATATGCTTGGTGTCGCCATGCGAGGCATAGGCGCAGGCGATGACGTCGCATTGCTGGGTGCGGGTCGGCATGCCCGTCGACGGGCCGGCACGCTGCACGTTCATGATCACGGCCGGGATCTCGGCAAAATAAGACAGGCCGATGAACTCGGTCATCAGGGAAATGCCCGGGCCGGAGGTCGTGGTGAAGGCGCGCGCGCCATTCCAGGAGGCACCGATCACGACGCCGATCGACGCCAATTCGTCTTCGGTCTGCACGATGGCATATTTGGCCTTGCCCGTTTTGGGATCGTGCCGCAGCTTCTTGCAGTGATTGCCGAAAGCCTCCGCCAGCGACGAGGACGGTGTGATCGGGTACCACGCGCAGACGGTGGCGCCGCCATAGACCGCGCCGAGCGCGGCTGCGTTGTTGCCTTCGATGAAGATGCGGTCGCCGACCTTGTCGGCTTTCCTGATGCGCAGGCCGATCGGGCATTTCAGGTTCTGCAATGCCCAGTCGCGACCGAGATGCAGCGCATGCACGTTCGAGGACAGGAGCTTTTCCTTGCCCTTGTATTGCTCGCCGATCAGCTGCTCGATCAGCTTCGGGTCCATGTCGAGTAGCGCGCAGAGCGCGCCGAGATAAATGATGTTCTTGAACAGCTGCCGTTGGCGCGGATCGGTGTAGGTCGAATTGGTGATCGCGGTCAGCGGCACGCCGATGACGGTGATGTCGCCGCGGAATTTCGTCGACGGCATCGGCTTGGTGGAATCGTAGAACAGATAGCCGCCCGGCACGATGCCCGCGACGTCCTTGTCCCAGGTCTGCGGATTCATCGCGACCATCAGGTCGGTGCCGCCGCCACGGGCGCCGAGATGGCCGGCCTCGGTGACCCTTACCTCGTACCAGGTCGGCAGCCCCTGGATGTTGGATGGGAAGATGTTGCGTGGGCTGACCGGCACGCCGTGGCGCAGCACGGCACGGGCGAACAACTCGTTGGCGCTTGCCGAGCCCGAGCCGTTGACGTTGGCGAAGCGAACGACGAAGTCGTTTACGCTGCTGAGCGGCGCTTGCTGGGGCATGCGTTACCTGCGTGAGTCATCTCGATGAAATATTTCTGCATGTCCCACGCACCGGTGGGGCAGCGTTCGGCGCACAGGCCGCAATGGAGACAGACGTCCTCGTCCTTCACCATCACGCGGCCGGTCTTCAGATCGCTCGATACGTAGAGGCTCTGGTCCGGATGTGGTGACGGCGCCTTCAGCCGCTGCCGGACATCGGCCTCCTCGCCGTTCTGCGTGAAGGTGATGCAGTCCATCGGACAGATGTCGACGCAGGCATCGCACTCGATGCAGAGCGTGTTCGAGAACACGGTCTGCACGTCGCAGTTCAGGCAGCGATGCGCCTCGCCGAGCGCAAGCTTGACGTCGTAGCCCAGCTCGACCTCGGCGCGGATATCCTTGAGCGCCACCACCTTGTCGCGATGCGGCACCTTGTAGCGCTGGTCGGGCGAGATGTCGTTGTCATAGCTCCATTCGTGGATGCCCATCTTCTGCGAGGTGACGTGCACCTCGGGCAATGGCCGCTCGGCGATGTCCTCGCCGGAGAGCATGCGATGGATGGACAGCGCAGCGTCATGTCCATGCGCGACCGCCCAGATGATGTTCTTCGGGCCGAATGCAGCGTCTCCGCCGAAGAACACCTTCGGATTGGTGGAGGCGAATGTCTTGGGATCGACCACCGGCATGTGCCATTTGTCGAATTCGATGCCGCAATCCGGCTCGATCCACGGGAACGCGTTCTCCTGTCCGACCGCGACCAGCACGTCGTCGCATGCAAACGTCTGGTCCGGCTCGCCTGAAGGCACCAGGTTGCGGCGGCCCTTGGCGTCATATTCGGCACGGACCTTCTGGAAGGTTACACCGGTGAGCTTGCCATTGTCATGGTTGAACGCGACCGGCACCAGATAGTTGAGGATCGGGATATCCTCATGCATGGCGTCGTCCTTCTCCCAGGGCGAGGCCTTCATCTCCTCGAAGCCGGAGCGCACGATCACTTTGACGTCGGTGCCGCCGAGCCGGCGCGCGGTGCGGCAGCAATCCATCGCGGTATTGCCGCCGCCGAGCACGATCACGCGTTTGCCGATCTTGTCGGTATGGCCGAACGAGACGCTGGCGAGCCATTCGATGCCGATATGGACGTTCGCGGCGGCTTCCTTCCGCCCGGGAACGTCGAGCTCGCGGCCGCGCGGCGCACCGGAGCCGATGAAAACAGCGTCATACTTGTCCGCAAGCAGTTTGTTCAGGCTGTCGATGCGGTGGCCGCCTTTGAACTCGACGCCGAGCTTCAGGATGTAGTCCGTCTCTTCGTCGACAACACTGTCGGGCAGCCGGAATTTCGGGATCTGCGAGCGCATCATGCCGCCGGGCTTCGGATCGGCATCGAACACCGTGCACTGATAGCCAAGCGGGGCGAGATCGCGCGCCACCGTCAGCGAGGCGGGCCCGCCACCGACCAGCGCGATGCGCTTGCCGTTTTTCGGCACGGGTCGCGGCATGCGCTGCTTCACGTCGTCCTTGAAGTCGGCGGCGACGCGCTTCAAGCGGCAGATCGCCACCGGGCTGTCCTCGACGCGGCCGCGCCGGCACGCCGGCTCGCATGGACGGTCGCAGGTGCGCCCGAGAATGCCCGGAAACACATTCGATTTCCAATTGATCATGTAGGCATCGCTGTAGCGACCCTCGGCGATCAGTCGGATATATTCCGGGACGGGGGTGTGTGCGGGACAGGCCCATTGGCAATCGACCACTTTGTGAAAGTAGTCGGGGGCCGAAATATCAGTCGGTTTCATTCCTACCCTGTCCACGCGATGAACCACGAGCGCGCGGCCTTCCTGACCTGAGGGTGACTAGCTGTTGAGCTCAGACGGATCGCAGGCCGTGACCTGTTTTTCCGGTCGTCATACTCTCGCTGCCGCCCTTCTGTTTTTGAAATGGCTCAATATGATTGTCCTATTAGACTAGAGCCATTCCAAGGCGGGCACAAAGGCAAATTTGCGCAAACAGGCATGCTGCGGCGCTCGTGCTGCGCCGCACTTGTGCCGCTCCGCCGCCACGTCTCTCTGCACAATATGTCGCACCGCAGCGTATGATGCGCTGCTATCGGCTTGACGTCATTGATCCATCACAACGCGCAATCAGCTTTGCGTGATGTCGGCGCGGCTCAAGTCCCACATCAGGCGGTAAATCCCGACTGAAATCTGGGTCGCCAATGGTCCGTCGATGGCGGCAAAGCGCGTCGTCATCAGCGTGGCGATGGCATGGCTCTCGGTGCCGTCGATCAGGACGAACCAGTCGGCGCCGCGTGTGGTGACGGGCAGCTCGGCAGTCGGTCCGGAAAGCGCAGCGTCACCTTCCAAGAGATGCATCGAGATGATGCCGTCGAGATCGGCCGGATCGAGCTCGACGTGCAAGGCGCGTCGCAAAGCCTCGTCCTGTCCTGCCTTCGGGCGCAGCCGGATCACGCCGAGCACAGCGCCGCGGCCGGTGCCTTTGGAGATCGTGATCCGCGCCACGGATCGGATCATGTTCTTGAATTGCGCCATCGTCGCCTTCGACCATTCGGTCGGGGCGGCGAGCCGTGCGCGATAGGCTGCGCTGTCGAGAACCTCGATCGTCTCCGTCGAATAGAGGCAGAGATATTTCGGGCTGGCCTGCTCGGCGACATAGCGGCGCGCCTCGATGAAGCCGTCGATCGCGACCCGCTCTTCCAGATGTTCGCGGTCGTACCAGCGGTTGAACTCGGCTTCATCCGACGCGTTGATGTCCATCGACGTCAGCAGCATGCCTTTTCCGGCGATGGGCATTGCAGAATCCTTATCGTTGCAGGTGTTCGCGCGCGGCACGGTCTCCACCCTCCCCTGGTGGGGGAGGGTCGGCTCACATGAGCGCAGCGAAATGTGAGACGGGGTGGGGTGAACTTGGGTCGGAGTGTGGAGCATCACCCCACCCCGATCGCTTCGCGATCGACCCTCCCCCTCCAGGGGAGGGTGAGAGCCTCACGCCATGTCGTTCCTATCTTGTCGCAAAGTCGCGCGCGACGCCATATCCGCGATCGCTTTCATCACGGCATCGCGGATGCCGGGATCATAAAGATTGTGACCTGCGGCTTCGACGACACGGATTTCGGCCTCGCGCCAGGTTTGCGCGAGCGCGGCCGAGGTGGCGGGCGGGCAGAGCAGGTCGAACCGCCCCTGCACGATGATGCCGGGGATGCCGGCGAGCCGGCCGGACTCGCGCAGCAATTGCTCAGGCGCCATGAAGCAATCGTTGTGGAAGTAATGCGCCTCCATGAACGGGGTCGCCGGAAGCGGCCCGCCGGCTTGCAGCGCGGCCTTGTCGAGCCCGACGCGGGACGGCCTCACTTCCGAGAGCGCGCGCTCGGTGTCGTGCCAGGCGCGCGCGGCAGGCCCGTGGATCGCAGGATCCGGATCGAGGATACGCCGCCAATAGGCAGCACAGGGCGAACCGCGCTCGGCCTCGGGAAGCACGTCGAGGAAGTCGCGATGGAGCGCGGGATGGAACCGCGCCAGTGTGTCGTCGAATGCGGTCTCGACCTCGGCGCGGGTGCCGAGAAAGGTTGCGCGCAGCACCAGGCCGGCAACGTGGGTCGGATGCGCCTGCGCATAGGCCAAGGCCAGGGTCGCGCCCCATGAGCCGCCGACCACGATCCAGCGCGCAAAACCGAACCTTTCCCGGATCAGCTCCATGTCGGCGATCAGGTCGGGCAGGGTGTTGCTCTCACGGCTGCGCGCCGGCCGGCTGCGCCCCGCGCCGCGCTGATCGAACAGCACGGCATGGAAGCGCTCGGGATCGAACAGCCGCCGATGATCCGGCTGGCAGCCGGAGCCGGGGCCGCCGTGCAGATAGACCGCGGGAATCCCGCCGGCGCGGCCGACGCTCTCGACGTAGATTTCGTGGCCGCCGGAGACGCCGAGCCATTCCGAAGTCAGTGGAGCGAATGGATCGGCGCGCCGCGCCGAAGGCTTGCCTGCTTCGGCGTCAGGCATTGTGGTCGCGCTCGGCCGCCTCGCCGTCCTGAGCGCCGCCTTCCCAGCTGCCGCCGGCGAAGTTGCGATACAGGAAGCGGTCCTGGCCGGACGCCGCGTCGGCCTCCGCCTGCTTGAAGATGCGCTCATGCAGCGGCGACAAGGTGCAGGCCGGGTCGGTGTTGCCGGCGTCCCCGGTCAGCGCAAAGGCCTGGCAGCGGCAGCCGCCGAAATCGATTTCGCGGAATTCGCAAGTCTTGCACGGCTCCTTCATCCAGCCGGTGCCGCGATAGCGGTTGAAGGTTTCCGAGTTCTGCCAGATCCAGGCGATTGAATGATTCGAGCGCACCGACTCGAATTCGAGGCCCGTGATGCTCTCGGCGGCGTGGCAGGGCAGGATCTTGCCGGATGGCGAGATGTTGAAGAATTGCCGGCCCCAGCCGCCCATGCATTTCTTCGGCCGCAGCGCGTAGTAGTCCGGCACCACGTAGTCGATGGTGAGGATGCCCTTCAATCGTTCGCGCGCCTCGGCGACCAGGCGATCGGTCTCCTCGAGCTGAGCGTAGGTCGGCATCAGGCTGGCGCGGTTCTTCAAGGCCCAGCCGTAATATTGCACGTTCGCCACCTCGAGCCTGTCGGCGTCGAGATCGACCGCCATCTGGATCATGTCCGGGAGCTGATGCAGGTTCTGCCGGTGCATCACCGCATTCACGGTGAGCGGCAGATCGAGCTCGCGCGTCCAGCGGGCGACTTCGAGCTTCTTGGCGTGACCGCCGCGATGGCCGCCGACGCGGTCGGCAAGCTCGGCCTCGGTGGCCTGGAAACTGATCTGGACATGGCAGAGCCCGGCATCCGCCAAGGCTTGGAGACGCTCGCGTGTCAGCAGCACGGCCGATGTGATCAGGTTGGTGTAGAGGCCGACATCATTGGCATGCTGCACCAGCTCGACTAGGTCCTTGCGTGCCGTGGGCTCGCCGCCGGAAAAATGCACCTGCAGCACGCCGATCTCGGCGAGCTCGGACAGCACCTTCTTCCATTCCGCGGTGGTGAGCTCCTGGCCTGCGCGGTCGAGCTCCAACGGATTGGAGCAATAGGGGCATTGCAGCGGGCAGCGATGGGTCAGTTCGGCCAGCACGGCGAGCGGAATGCCATAGGTCTCGGCGACCGAGCCACGGCGCTCGAGGACGGCCAGCCCGTCATTGCCGTCGGCCTGCGGCTTGGTGTCGGTGAGTTCGGTCATGAGGTCTTCTCCCGAACCTCGGTCAGAAATCCCTTGTCGGCGAGGTCCTGCAACATGGCGACCACATCGGTCGCGATGGTGTCGCGCGGGGCGGCATATTTGGCGGCGAGTTCGTCCACGATTCCAGCGACGTCGCGCACGCCGTCGCAAAGCTGGAGCACCTCGACTGCGATCTCGTCCGGTGCGAGCACGCGTTCGGGCGCGAGGATCACCCACACCTGCCGCGTCTCGTCATACCTCAGCTTGGTATGCCGCGGCAGCGCCACGCGACTGCCTTCGGTGACTTGGATGTTGCGTGGCGCTGCCATCTCGACTCAGCTCCCCTTCGGCACGAACGCGCCGGGTGGAATGTGGCCGTCGACATAGGCGTGGTAGAGCGCGTCGAGCTGCACCCACAGCACGTTGGTCTTGAAGATCAGCGCGTTGCAGACGACGGCGCGCTGCTCGGGCGTCGTCGCATATTCCTTGACGTAGGCCAGCGCGAAATTGGCGTCGCGCGGCGCCTGGGTCAGCCGCCGCTTGAAGTAGCTCATCGTATCGTTGTTGACGAAGTTGTAGTGCTCGAGCATGCCCGAGATGCGTTCCTCATGGATGCCAGGCGCGAACAGCTCGGTCAGCGACGAGGCGATCGCTTCGAGCGGCGAGCGGTCGCGGCAGAAATGCACATAAGCCTCGACCGCAAAGCGCGTCGCCGGCAGGATGCCTTCGGTCGACTCGACATAAGCGGTGTCGAGTCCAAGTCCTTCCGTCAGCTTGAGCCAGCGCTCGATGCCGCCCTCGCTGCCGACGTCGCCGTCATGATCCTCGATCCGGTGCCGCCACTCGACCCGGGTGGCGCGGTCGCGGAAGCGCGAGATCACCACCGCGTCCTTGATCGGAATCGTCGACTGATAGTAGTAGCGGTTCAGCGCCCAGGCCTGCACTTGGCCCTTGTTGAGCTTGCCGCCGTGCAACAGCTTATGAAACGGATGCAGGTTGTGATAGCGCGTCGCGCCGATATGGCGGAGCGCCGCTTCCAATTCACCGGCGCTGTTCAGCGTCACATTCTTGCCGATCGACAGCGCCGTCATTCCACTCAAGTTCACCTCACTCACAGCACGATCTCCATCCCTTCGGCGGGGATTTCCCATCCCTCGCGTTCCAATGTCTGCCGCTCTTGTGAGGCGTGGAGCCACGCCGGGTTCGAGTTGTTGATATGCAGGAAGATCTTCCTGCCGATCCCGATGTCCGCCAGCTGCTTGATCGCGCCGCTCTCTCCGGACATCGCGATATGTCCCATGCTCTGGCCGGTCTTGTCGCCGAGCCCAGCACGGATCATCTCGTCATCGCGCCATACGGTGCCGTCGAAAAACACCAGAGGCGCATCCCTCAGCCGCGTCTTCAACGCCTCGTCGACGTCGGCGCAGGCCATGATCACATAGACATACTTGCCGCTGGCCTGATGGACAATCTTCAGGCCCAGGGTGTCGCCGGTCGAGGCGCTTCCACCGGGATGCTCCTTGCCGCGGAGATACCATGCGCTGGTGCCGGAGACCGCAAACGGGGTGATCTCAAGTCCGGACGGCGACCCGTCCGGCAATTGCGGCATGAACGGGATATCGACATCGATGCTCACACGGCGCACGTTCTCCTCTTTCAGCACATCGAAGATGCTGTTCGACTTGAGGATCGCAAGCACCTTAGCGTGCGCATAGATGGTAAAGGGCGAACTCTCGCGCATCGACAGCAGGCCGGTGACCGCGTCGATCTCGCCATTGGTCAGGATCACGCCGGCGATCGGGCTGTGGCGCAGCACGCCGGGCCGGGGATGAAGCTGGGGCGCGCGGGTGACCTGCTGGCGCAGGTCGGGCGACGCATTGATCAGAAACCAATGGATACCGTCGCCGCTGACGGCGATCGAAGCCTGACTGTTTCTGATCTCGGGATGATCCGTCCGGGCGGCCCGGCACACCGCGCAGCCGCAATTCCATTGCGGTACTCCGCCGCCGGCGGCGGCGCCCAGGACGACGATGCGAAGCATGACCCGTCTCCTGGCAGCTCACTCAAATCAAAGAACGCACATCGAAGTACACAAATCGAAGCACGCACGGGCTGGATTGGGGACGAGGGTGGACGCCGGACCCAGCGCATCGGGCTGGAGAATGCGCAGCCCTTGGGCGTCCACCCTCAAGACGTTGACGTCACACTCGCAATTTATTTACGAGCGGCGCAGGCATACATGTTGATTTCCATGCCGACCGGCACTTCAACAATCTTGGGTGCTTTCCAGGCCATTGTCCTCTCCTTCTTCTCGGGACGCTTCTCGTCCTCAACATTAAACTACCGTGTCAAGAAAAGTTCGCCAGTGGAATCTTTTTGTTTGGACCAGTCCGGCCCATTTATTGCAGTGCGATGTCGCAGACGGGAACGAGTATCGATGTCAGGGAAACAAGGCTGTCAAAAGAACGAATTCGTGATTGATCGGTTCGCAACCGCGTCCGGTTCTCTTCGTAGGCTGACGCGGAACCGCCGCATAAGCCAGTCGTGAGTTGTTCAAGACGTCCCGTCCAAAAAGCGCGACCTTATTGGAATCTGCCTATGCCCCGATACTTCTTCAACACCCGGATCGGCGATGAGCTGGTTTCTGATACCGACGGCGAAATGCTGCGCAATCCCGATCGTGCCTGGGAAGTCGCACGTGATATGATCCGGGAACTTTTTCGCACCGAAGGTGCAAACGCGGCGTTGTTGTCCGCGGTCATCGAGGTCACCGATGAGGAAGGCGATATCGTCCTGGAGTTTCCGTTCTCCGAGGCGATCTTCGACATGCCGGCCCAGTCGATGACGCGGCATTGAGGCAGACGGAGGCCTCTCGCCGTTTCCTCCGGGTGGGTTTCATCCGGAAACCGCATGCCGGGGACGGACGATCTCGCCGCGCGTGGTCGCAATCCCCATCTCGAAGCTGTCGGCAATGCGGCGGGCGCGGATGATGAAGAGCTCGGCGACCTCGGGCGAGAACAGCTCGCGCACGGTGGCCTCGAACAGCTGGAGCCAGCGATCGAAATGGGCGCCTTGCAGCGACAGCAGCAAATGCGGGCGCATGGGCGCGCCGTTATAGCGCCCGGTCTTGAGCAGCATCGATGACCAGAAGTCGGCGATCTTGCCGATGTGCTCGTCCCAATCCTGTACCGTGGCGTTGAAGATCGGGCCGATCAGCGCATCCTGCCGCGCGCGGCCATAGAAGGTCTCGACCAGGAGACGGATCGAATTTTCGTCGATTTCAGGATGTTGGACTGCAAGCGGGTGGCGGCTGGGCGTCGTGGTCGTGCTCATGCGCTGTATATAGGTAATTACGCTGTATATAGGTAATTACAACGCCGATTGAAACCGCCGCCGGGCGGCCAATTCAACCGGCCGCCCGATCGTTCCTTGGACTGCCGCCGCCCGTGTCAGGGCAGGGTGACGAATTCCACCCAGTTCGGCTTCTTGCCGACGGCATACGACTTCAGCTTGGTCAGCGCACCGTTGGCCTGATCGATGCTGTAGAGGCTCATGCCGTTGGAGAGTTCCCCGACGGCTGCGAGATAGCGGCCGCTGGGATCGATATTGAACCCGCGCGGCTGGGTCTCGGTCGGAACGCTGCCGATCGTGGTGAGATGGCCGCTGGCGGCGTCGACCTTGAACGCGGCCAGGGTGTTCGAGGTACGCTCCGAGGCGTAGAGGAACTGGCCGTTCGGCGTGATGTGGAGATCTGCGGCCCAAGGCTTTCCCGAAAGGCCGGAGGGCAGGGCCGATGTGCGCTGCGTCTCGCGCCACGTGCCTTTCTCAGCATCATAGGCATAGACGGCAACGTCGGCGTTCAACTCATGCAAGAGGTAGATGAACTTGCCGTTCGGGTGAAAGATGAAGTGGCGCGGACCTGATTTTTCAGGCGTTTTCACCGTGCCCGCCTCGTTCGCCGTCAGTGCGCCGGTTGTCGCGTCGAACTTGAAACTAAGCACCTGGTCGGAGCCGAGATTGGTCGCGAACACGAAGCGGTTGTCGGGCGCGGGCAGGAAGGCATGCGCGTTCGGGCCAGTCGGGATCACCTGGGCAGGTGCTGCCACCGCGCCGTTCGCCTGCACCGGATTGATCGCGACCTTGTTGCCGCCATAGGAGGCGCTGAACAGGAATTTGCCTGACCGGTCGAAGGCGATATTGGCCATGCTGTCGGCCAGCGGGCCGCTGCCGATAGGGCTGAGCTGGCCGCTTTTGGGATCAATGGCGAAGCTGACGGCCAGATAAGGTTGCGAGCGGACGCCCGCGATCAGCACGCGATGGTCGGGGCTGATCGCCAGCGGCGTCGACGAGCCTGGCTTCTCGACGCCGGGGAAGGCGGCTGTCTGCACTGGAGCCATCTCGCCGGTGGCGGGATCGAGCCGGAACACGCTGATGTCGTTGCTGTCGGCGTTGCCGATATAGGCGAAGGTCTCGGCGCGGGATGTCCGCGGCGCCAGCCCAGTTGCGAAAGCGGCGATGATCAGAGTCGTTGCGAGTGCGGTGCCAGATCCGAGCATGTTGTTTCCCCCAGGCTTATTTGTTTGTTCAAGGTCTTAATCTTGATCGTCAGCCCTGGCCAAGATTGATTCCGCATGAATCAATTCAGCAATAGCATTGGACGCCGAGCAGCAGCTCGCCCGGCCGTCCATCCGCAGCGCGCATGGCCGCACGCCGCAAAGGACCGGCCGCCGCCCTGGTTACTGGCTCGCTCTGGCGCTAGAAAACGGTGCCATCACGGAGTTGCCCATGACCGACCTCTGGCGCCTGCCGGCTGCCGACCTCGCCGCACTCATCAAGTCCAAGCAGGTTTCCGCTAAGGAGGCTGCGACAGCGGCGCTGGCCCGGCTGGATGCGGTCAATCCCAAGATCAATGCGGTGATCGACCACCGTCCCGAGGAGGTGCTGGCCCAGGCCGATCGGACCGATGCTGCGCTGGCGCGGGGTGAGGATCCGGGGCCGCTGGCCGGCGTTCCCGTCACGATCAAGGTCAATGTCGACCAGGCCGGTTTTGCCACCACCAATGGGCTCAAGCTGCAGAAGGACGTGATTGCGAAAGCCAACAATCCGGTGGTTGAGAATCTGGTCAGAGCGGGCGCGGTGCTGCTGGGGCGCACCAACACGCCGGCCGTGTCCTACCGCTGGTTCACCAGCAATCTCGTCCACGGCGACACCAAGAATCCCCGCGATCCTTCGATCACGCCAGGTGGCTCCTCCGGCGGGGCGGGATCGGCGACCGCGGCCGGTATCGGCCATATCGGCCACGGCACCGACATCGCCGGCTCGGTCCGCTACCCGGCCTATGCCTGCGGCATCCACGGCCTGCGCCCGACCGTCGGGCGCATTCCCGCCTTCAACGCCGCGCTGCCGGAGCGTCCAATCGGGCCGCAGATCAGCGCCGTCTCCGGCCCCCTGGCGCGCACCGTGAAGGATCTCCGGCTGGCGCTGGCCGCCATGTCCGCGCGCGATGTGCGCGATCCCTGGTGGATGCCGGTGCCACTGGAAGGCCCGCCGCTGCCGAAGCGGGTGGCACTCTGCGTCGATCCGGACGGGCTCAATCCGGTGCCGGAGGTGCAGGCAGCGCTGCGCGATGCCGCCAAGCGGCTGGAGCGCGCCGGCTGGATCGTGGAGGAGCTCAAGGACACCCCGCCGATGCAGGAGGCAGCTCAGCTCCAGACCAGGCTCTGGCTGGGCGACGGCTATGAGGCGCAGCTCGCGCTCGCCGAGAAGGAGGGCGACCCCGGCGCGCTGGCCTGCCTGCGCGGCAACCGCGCCAAGGTGCATCCGTTCGACCTGTCGCAGACGCTGACCCGCCGCGCCACCCTGACCCGCGAGTGGCTCATGTTCCTCGAGCAGCATCCGGTGCTGCTGCTGCCAGTGTCCGGCGAACTGCCGTTCCCCGACCAGTTCGACCGCAAGGATGAGGCATCGTTCCAGCGCGTCTGGCACGCGCAGCTGACGCAGATTGCGATTCCCTTCTTCGGACTCCCCGGCTTGACGGTCTCGACCGGCCTGGTCGGGCGGGTGCCCGTCGGCGTGCAGCTGGTGTCGCAGCGCTTCCGCGAAGACCTGTGCCTTGCCGCCGGCGAGGCGATCGAAGCCGGCGGCATGCCGCCGTCGCCGATCGATCCGGTGAGCTAGATGGCCACCAGCATCTACGATTTCACCGCGACCTCGCTCGGTGGCGAAGAGGTGCCGCTGAAGCGGTTCGAGGGGCAGGTGCTGCTGATCGTCAACACCGCCAGCGCCTGCGGCTTCACGCCGCAATATCGCGGTCTCGAAGCCCTTTATCGGGAGTATCTGAGCCGGGGCTTTGCCGTGCTGGGATTTCCCTGTAACCAGTTCGGCGCCCAGGAGCCGGGCTCGGCTGCGGAAATTGGCGCATTCTGTGCGGGCAAGTATGACGTGACTTTCCCGCTGTTCGCGAAGATTGACGTCAACGGCTCGGCCGCGCATCCGCTGTTCAAGTTCCTGAAGCGGGAGAAGCGCGGCCTGCTGGGCGCGGCGATCAAATGGAATTTCACCAAATTCCTGGTCGACCGCGAGGGCTGCGTGGTGGCGCGCTACGCGCCGACCACCAAACCTGAGGCATTGAAGAAACAGATCGAGGCGCTGCTGTGAGCGAGACCAAGACCACTGCGAATGAACTGCCGGACCGTCTGTCGGTCGATCCGAAGAGCCCGTACTACAACGCGGAGATCCTTGCGCGCGACATCGGCATCCGTTTCAAAGGTGTCGAGAAGACCAATGTCGAGGAATATTGCGTCAGCGAAGGCTGGATCCGCGTCCCCGCCGGCAACGCCAAGGACCGCTACGGCAATCCGCTGACCATCAAGGTGCACGGGCCCGTCGAGCCGTATTTCCGCGACAAGGAATCATCCTGATCGCTCTCTCGAGTGCAGCGCAGGGTAAGTTGCGGCCGCAAAACGCGAGATCGTAACAAGTGATCTGGATGCATCATCTCGACTGTCATCGTCCGCGAAGGCGCCTTCGCGGACGATCCAGTATTCAGAGACGGTTGTGATCGACTGAGGCGCCCGTCTATTACTTCCACGCCGAGTTGGGCTGGTGGAAAAGATGCGGGAAACCCGGCACGGTCCAAGACTTCTCTGTCAGGCTCAAGCTGACGGAAAATCTTCCGCAGGCTGTGCTCCGTTTGCGGCCGTATGCGCGGCAGGGTGACCAGACGTCCGTTTCTAAAGTCTCGGTCCTATCGATACAGCCCCAGCTGTCATCGTCCGCCACCGGATCTCGCCTACGGCGAGCCCGATGACAGGCTCCGGCGGACGATCCAGTACGCCGTGACGCCTCTGTTCGATCTCTTCTGCCGCGGAGTACTGGATGCTCCGCCTCCGCGGAGCATGACACCGTTGGAGATGGCGAGAGCTAAATCCATACTCGACAGCCGATTTCATGGAAACGATGTTCTAGTGCGTGTCAGATCGCGGCGGGACACAACGCGATCAGACCGCAAGGCGCGAGACTGCCCGCCGCTGGCAGCAGACGTTCGGCTCTCCTCGTGTTTCGCCATGAGACCAGAGGTCGACGAGAAGCACCTATTCGACTGATCTTCGCCCGTCGAGAATTCATTTTCGCCGCAGTGCCGCAATGACAAAGGCGCGAAGACTTTCCTTGCCAGCTTCATGCTTTGATCCGGAGGAACGCTGAATGTCGTGTCGGCATTGAGAGGCGTCGGCACTTAAGCCGGCCGCACCAGGAGGAAATCCCAATGATGAGAAAGATGTATCTCGCAGGGGCGATCAGCTGCGCATTGCTGGCGGTCGGGGCATTCGCCAACGCACAAGGAACTTCGACGGGTGGGGCGAGTGGTCACGATCTCAAACAATGCTGGGACGTGGCCAACAAGGTGGTTCGCGACGTAAGTGGCACCACTGCGACCGGACCATCTGGAAATACCACCGTTGGTTCAACAACATCGCCAGGCTCTAGCTCTAGCACTTCCACGGCTCCGACGTCCGGCACGAGTGCCAACGCCAATGCCTCCTCGCGCCCAGCAGGAATGCCTGACTGCTAGCTATTCCGATGACGCAGGTTAAGCAGTGACAATAGTAGTACTCCCCCTTCACGGGGGATTTTTTTGTCGCTCAACACGGCTCCGTCAGCGGCAAGCATGTCGATTTCGGTAAGTACTCCTGACGTTCACTAAGTTGCCGTGCGCGCATTCCAACGTTGCACAACATGTGATCCCGCGTACTCTATGCCACCGGACGGGGCGCAACAGCAGTCAGTCCGGAAGGCGTAGCTCCTTGTGAATCGAGCGGGAGGAAATTGCGCGGGCAGCTGACGTGATGACGAAGAAGCGCCGCGATGCGAACGACAATAGTCGTCGCAGCTAACTCAGTCGCAAGCCAAAAAGCGGGAGGAAGTCTACATGAAGAAGCAGTGGCGTTATTCTTGTTTGCCTGTTCTTGTTATCGGTGCGCTGCTCACAGCGTCATCGGCGTTTGCGCAATCCGTCGACACGGCGCGGATCGAAGCCGCCGGTCAGAACGATTGGCTGACCTATCATGGCTCGTACAAATCGTATCACTACAGCCCCCTGGCACAGATCAATGCCAGTAATATCAACAACCTGAGTGTTGCCTGGATCCACATCCCCGGACGTTCCACGCGAGGGTTGCAATCAATGCCTCTCGCGGCTGACGGGGTGCTCTACTACACCGGCTCCTATAGCCGCACCTTTGCGCTGAACGGCGCTACCGGTGAGGTGATCTGGTCCTACTTCCCTGAGCTGGACGAGGCGTTGATCGCGCGGCAGACCCACTCCCCCTACAATCGCGGCGTCGCCATTGGTGAGGGCAAAGTCTACGTGGGAACAATGGATGGCCGGCTCATAGCGCTCGACATGAAGACCGGAAAGGTCATGTGGGACACCAAACTGCTCGATTCCCAAAAGCTGACCGTTGGTTTCACCGGAGCACCGCTTTACGCCAAGGGAACGGTGGTGATCGGCGCGCAAGGCGGCGAATGGCCGGGCCGTGGCCCGATCTTCGGCGTTGATGCCGCCACCGGCAAGAAGAAATGGGAATTCCTGACGGTTGCCGGCACCGAGGATGCCATGAAGACCTGGGGCAATGACTCGTGGCGCACGGGCGGCGGCGGAGGCTGGATGCCCGGCACCTACGACTCTGAAAACAATACAGTCCTGTGGGGCACGGCCAACCCGGCGCCGCTCTACGACTGGTCAGGAGCCGATTACAAGACGCAGGGGGCGCGCCCGGGAGACAATCTCTACACCACCTCGGTGATTGCGCTCGATATCGATACGGGCAAGCTGAAGACTTATCACCAGGAACTGCCTCACGACGCTTGGGACTTCGACAGCGCGGTCGGCGAGTTCGTGATGCTCGATCGCGATGGGCAGAAGTACATCGTCCACCCGAACAAGAGCGGATATATCTTCGTCTATGACCGCAATCTTGGCGTCAAGAACGTCTGGCGGATCACGCAGAACAGCAACTTCGTCAAGGACATTGATCCCAAGACGGGTGAGCTGATCGGCCGTCGCGACTTCTCCGCCGGCAAGGTTTCCGAGCCGTTGTGCCCTCACATATCTGGTGGAGTGAGCTGGAACTCCGGATCGTACAACCCCAAGACGGGCCTCTATTACAAGCTCGGCCAGGAATGGTGCATGACGCTGGAAGTTCAGAAGACAACGCCAATCGTTGCTCCTCAGGCCCAGCTCAACATCGGAGCCGACTTCAAGATCGCGCCACCGCCCGGCGGTGAGATCTATGGTCATCTCGATGCGCGCGATCCCATCACCGGCGCCAAGAAGTGGGAGGTCCGCTTCCCCGAGCCGCCGCTCGGAAGCGTGTTGTCGACCGGAGGCAATCTGGTGTTCGTGCCGGATTCGCGCGGCACCGTTCATGCCTACGATGCCGACTCCGGTGCCGAATTGTGGAGCCACGGCGACGGCACTGGCCACCAGGGCGGCATCATCAGCTATGCCGCCAACGGCAAGCAGTACATCGCGGTGGTCGCCGGCTTCGGCGGGATGGCTTCGGATGACTACGCGCCGACGTTCGGCGGCGTCTACAAGAGCATGCCCCGCGACGACGGTGCGCTCGTCGTCTACAGTCTGAAATAGAACCTCGTGACGTCGGGAGGGAGGGGTGTGAGCCGCTCCCTCCATTCATGCGGAGCTCATGAAGCTCGGCTCGTATTGGACTCCTAAAAGGTAGGTTCGCCCGGTATGCGATTGGCTTGGAAGATCACGATGTTGGCTATGCCGACACTTGCCGCGCTTGTTACGATCTCCACCTTGAGCGCGCAGCAGCCTGCTCCGCCCACGCAAAACGAAGAGCTTGATGTCGGGCAGTTGTTCGCGACGACCTGTGGCTGGTGCCACTCTGATGGTGGTCGCGCCGCCGGGAAAGGGCCGCAGCTCATGGACACCAAGCGGGATGACGAGTTCATCCGCAATCGAATCAAGCACGGCAAGGAAGGCGCGATGCCTGCCTTCGGCGTAGTGTTCAGCGATGCCCAGATCGACGAAATCATCAAATACATCCGCGCCTTGAAGCCACATCAAGGCTAGGCCACATTGAGCTGCACGGTGAATTCCATGAAATCCTGTCTTCCGCTCGTGGTCGGCGCCCTGCTAGGGCTGACCCATCTTGCAGAGGCCCGTTCTCTCGTTGCGATCCGCGACTCCGGTGTGCTCGGCCTGTGCGCCCACCCCAACTCGCTGCCTTTCGCTAACAAGGCCGGTGACCCTCCTGGGTTTCAGATCGAGTTGGGCAATGCGTTCGCGCGCGAGCTTGGCGTCTCGCTCAGGCCCGACTGGATCATCACTCAATACCAGATGCGCAGCGCGGGCTGTGATATCGTGCTCGACGTGATTGCCGATCGCGAGGCCCAAGGCGAAACCAACCTGAGGATATCGAAGCCGTATTACCGCACGGGCGTTGTGCTGGCGGTTCCACCTGGAAGCCGCCTCACCTCCTTTAAGAGCCTGGACGAACACTCGAAAGTCGGCGTCCTGGTCGGATCGATGGCCGCCATGACCCTCGGTCGGCGCCACGTGCCCACGTCGACCTTCGGTTTCGAGGTCGACAGCCTCGAAGCTCTTGCCAATCATGAGATCGATGCGGCAGCGGTCACCCCCACCGCGGCCAGCTATTTCAATCTGACGCATCCGGATAAGATGGTACGGATCCTCGAGCTCGACGAGAGCGAGGCGGACCTCAACTGGAATGTTGCCGTTGGCATGGTGCGCCCCGATGACCGCTTGCGCGAAGCCATCGACGGAGCTCTGGACCGGTTCCGCACCAACGGTACGATTAGTCGGATCTATGAGCGCTACGGAGTCGTCCTGCAGGCACCAAGGTAGACCCTATGCCGGCGCAACCAAGCAGGCGCCACGTCTTAGGATGCATCGCGGCTGGGGTGATGATGCAAATTGGTCCAGCATCCCCTCGAGAGCTGTGGAAGGAAGGGTTGCAGCTCTACACGGTCCGTGACCTGCTGAAGGTCGACTTTGAGGGGACGCTGAGGACAGTTGCCGATCTCGGATATCGCGAGGTGGAGTTTGCCGGCATTCTCGGTGTCGACGTCAGCCGCACTGGTCAACTCCTGCGGCGCCTCGGTCTTGCAGCCCCATCCGTGCATCTTGACTACGCCAGCCTGCGGGACGATGCCCGACGGTCGTTCGAGATCGCCGAGTTGCTCGGCAGCCGGTTCGTCGTTTGTCCATGGTTGGATCCGTCGATAAGGCAGACGTCCGACGACTGGATGCGGATCTGCGATGATTTGAACACGATCGGTGAGCGAGCATCGCGTTCCGACCTGACGCTGGCGTATCACAATCATGACTTTGAATTTGCGGACTTGCCAGGCGGCATCCGGCCATATGACGTATTGCTCAGCCGCACGGACGCGCGCTTCGTCAAGTTCGAGCTCGATGTTTACTGGGCAACCAAGGGACATCTCGACTCTGCGCGCGTCTTGAGAGCAAATCCGTCGCGCTTTCCACTCCTTCATCTCAAGGACATGGCGGAAGATGGTTCGACCACCGAATTGGGCCACGGTACGATCGACTTCGCCAGCATACTCGCAGCAGCGTCCCAGAGCGGCGTGCGCCATCTTTTCGTCGAGCAGGATGTTTCAAGCGATCCGCTGGGGAGCATAGAGGCAAGCATCACATTTCTTCGGAGCCAGCCATACATGTCGAGCAGCTTCATTCGACCGCGCACACCTTAGTCTTGTGATAAGGCACACCTGATCGTCTCTGAGCCAAAAATCTTTCACTTGACAATTTCTGAAAATCAGCAATTATGTGCACATCCCGCCTCATCGAAGAGGGACGGACGCGTCGTCACGAACGTCGGGGTGGGATGCGATGGACGTGGAGGCACCGGTAGACGACCGGCGTCGACACGGACGGAGAAGTCGTGTGGTCCTGGCCTCTCGACGCTGAGGTCTTGCGCAACGCGCTGAAGGCGCGTTGTCGCAAAATGGGGGCAAGAAAGCCCGATCCCCAGGGAGAGCACGAAGGACACCGTTAAAACCATCGCGCAGGGAAGGCCGGAATGCCCGGTCGTACCTGTGGTTCCTGCCCCGTGCATTTTCTCACGCACGGGGGCCATGGGTGTGGCCAAGCACCCGGTCTTCCCTGCGCCCTCTGAATTTTCGAGGGTGACGTTTTGCAAAGCTCGGACGCTCAAGCGTTGCGAGAAGGCCAAGTCATGTTTGCGGAATCACGTTTGCGGAGTCACAGTTTGCACTGTTCGCGCCGCAAGCTCTCTGTCATTCCGGGGCGTGCCGGAGGCACGAGCCCGGAATCTATTTTACGGTGAGACTCGACGCGAAATGGATTCCGGGCCCATCGCTTCGCGATGTCCCGGAATGACGATGTGGGAGAGAGGGAATGCGCCATCCGACGCGGGTAGTCCCGCGTTTCGCTTTCGCTCACGATGACGATGCGGAGAGAGATGCCCGGCGATCTACGACAGCCGCATATCCAACAGGCGGCGGCCCTCGGTCCTGATCAGCTTCTTCACCGCGCTGGAGGCCACCACCTCGCCCTCATTGGCAAAGGCCTCGTGGTTCTTCTCGATGTCATCGAGGCGGTAGAGATAGTTGACCATGATGCCGGCGGATTCGCGCAGGCCCTTAGGCGAGAGGTCGCCGAGCCAGTTGATGCGCTCGAGCCGCGCGCCGTTGCCGAGATGGAAGCGCGCGACGGGATCGATCAGCTTGCCCTTGGGCGTGCGCGCCTTGAGGAAGTAGTACGCTGCCAGCGGTTCGAGCACGGCGCGCAATTGCGCTTCCGTCTCGGCATTCTCGAACCATTTCGGCTGCTCCAGCAGCGCCAGCACCGCGCGGTCGTCGTCGGTGATCTCGGTGGTCTGCTTGAGCCAGCCCATGAAGCCGGGCACCGGCGACAGCGTCACGAAGGTGTCGAGCTTGGGCAGCTCGCGGCGCAGCTCCTCGACCACCTGCTTGATCAGGAAGTTGCCGAAGGAGATGCCGCCGAGCCCGCGCTGGGTGTTGGAGATCGAATAGAACACGGCCGTGCGCGCCCGATCGATCGGCACCGGCTGCCGGTCGACCGCGAGCAGCGGCGCGATCGCGCCAGGTATGGTTTCGGTCAGCGCCACCTCGACGAAGATCAGCGGCGCGTCCGGCATGGCCGGATGGAAGAACGCGTAGCAGCGACGGTCGACCGGATCGAGGCGGCGGCGCAGATCGTCCCAATCGTGAATCTCGTGGACGGCCTCGTAGCGGATGATCTGTTCCAGGATGTTGGCGGGTGTGGACCAGTCGATCCGGCGCAACACGAGAAACCCCCTGTTAAACCAAGAACTCAAGAGATGGACGACGTCGCGGTCGAGCGCGGCGAGCTCCGGATTGGCCTTCATCAGACCGAGCAAATCGGTCCGCATCGCGACCAACTCGCCGGTGCCGCCCGGCGCGCGGTTGAGCCGGCGGATCAGCTCCTGCCGGCGCGGTTCGGAGGCAAAATGCAGCTCGCTGGTGGCCTTATCGGTCGGCTCCGCGCGCCAGCTTTCGATGGCTTTGGCGAGCTTCGCCGTATCAGGCCCGAAATCGTGCACCAGCGCGGTGAAGAACGCCTTCTGCCCGTCGGCATCGAGATCGTGATAGCCGTCGAGCACGTCGCGCGCCATCGCGGTCCCCGACGCTTCGCCGGCACCGGACAGCAACGCCTGGCAGAGCTCGGTCAGGCTTTGCGCGTCATGCTTGTCGACGGCGGGATCGCCGCGGCGAAGAAGGGTGCGCCCGCGGTCGGAGATGGTGGCAAGCAGGTCGGTGAAAAAGGCGTTGGCCATCTGATCTCGTCGAATCCGGGCGATCTAATCGATCTTACATTGATTTATGGCAAAGCTTGTCACATTCAAGCATAACAATTGGTCAAGAGCGCCGGACGAAGTCGGTCGGCGACTTGCCGGTCACCTGCCGAAAGGCGTGCGAGAAGGCGGGCCAGCTGGCATAGCCGAGCTCGGATGCCAGCTGCTTGACGGTGAGATGACGCTCGGTCGACAGCCGCTCGATTGCGGCGGCGATCCGAGCCCGCTGGCACCAGGCCTTGAAGCTGAGCTTGGTTTCTGCGGCAAACAGCCGCGACAGCGTCCGCGCCGACGTGCCGACCTGGCCGGCGAGCGTTTCGATGTCGTAGGCGGCGGCGGGAGCCGCCAGGACGATGTTGGCGGCGCGCCGGCAGCGCGGCTCCTGGGGCAGGGGAATGAAGGTCGCGGAATCATCCGCGCCGCGCAATTCGAGCATCGCGAGCCGGACCAGGAGGTCGGCACGTTCGCGGTCTTTCCGAGCTTCGAACAGCGCCAGGATGGCGTGATGCAACAGCGGCGAGACCTGCACCACGAATTCCTGGTCGAGCCGCGTCCCGCTCATCTCGCGCTGCAACCAATCGTCGTCGAAATAGATCGAGCGCATCTCGCAGTCCGACAGCATGTCGATCGCGTGTGCATGATGGGCCGGCACCCACACCGCGCGGTCCGGCGGCACCAGCCATCGGCCCTTCGGCGTGGTGACCTGCATGGTGCCGCTTGCGGCATAGACCAGCTGGGCCTCGCGATGCCTATGCGGGTCGAGCCGCGCGCCCTTCCTGTAGCTGCGTGCGACCAGGTGCACGCCGGCCTGGATGGCGCGGCGGTCGGGAACGAGGGCTCGGATTGGCGCGTCGACGATGGTCATTGGCGGCATCCCGTCATGGGAAGCGACTATAACCGATTTCACGCCAACACGAGCACCCGTCCTATGAACCATCCGAGCAAGGTGATCGGCTTCGTGAACGCCGGTCATTTCATCGATCACTACGCGATGCTGATTTTCGCCGCCGCCGTCGTCATCATGGGGCCGGCGCTCGGCATGAGCTATGCGGAACTGCTGCCCTACGCGACCCCGGGCTTCATCGCCTTCGGCGCCGGCTCGCTCCTGACCGGCTGGCTCGGCGACCGCTGGAGCCGCCGTCATATGATGCTGATCTTCTATCTCGGGATCGGTGCCGCGATGGTCGCGGTCGGGCTGGTCCAGACGCCCTTGCAGCTCGGTGCGACCCTGTTCGCGATCGGCCTGTTCGCCTCGATCTATCACCCCGTGGGCACCGCGATGATCGTCTCCTATGCCGAGAAGCTCGGACGCGAGATGGGCATCAACGGCGTGTGGGGCAATCTCGGCGTGGCCTCCTCGGCGCTGGTCACCGGCGTGATCGGTCAATATCTCGGCTGGCGGTTCGCTTTCATCATTCCGGGCGTCGTGACGATGCTGATCGGCGCGGTCTTTGCCCTGACGGTCGTCCATGAGGACCGCCGCGGCGCGAGGCAGGCCGCCGCGCAGGCCCGGGTCGCGCGCGAGCATATGTGGCGGGTGGTGGTGGCGCTGCTGATCGTCGTCATCGCGATCTCCACGACCTTCAACGCGGTCACGGTGGCACTGCCAAAGCTGTTTGCCGAACGGCTGGCCGACCTGACGCAGAGCCCGGCGCTGCTCGGCCTGATCGCGGCGGGCGTCTATGTGTTCGGCGCGATGACTCAATACACCATCGGCCGGCTGCTCGACCGGCACGCGCTGAAAACCGTCGCGCTGCCGCTGTCGTTCATCCTGGCGCCGCTGCTGTATCTCGCCGCCGATTTCTCCGATCTGCCCTTGATCCTGGTCTCGATCGGCATCGTGATGGGCGCCTTCGGACAGGTCACCGTCAACGATGCCATGGTCGGCAAATACACCTCCGAGGAATGGCGCTCGCGCGCCTATGCGGTGCGCTATTTCGTCGGCTTCACTGCCGCTGGCGCATCGGTCGGGCTAGTCGCCTGGCTTTATGAGCACGGCGGGTTCTCGACCATGCTGCACGCCTTTGCCGGCCTGTGCCTGTTTGCGATCGCCGCAGCGCTGATCCTGCCGCCGGAGATCAGGACGCCACGGGTCGCGCTGCGGGAAGCGGCTGCGGAGTGACGAGCGCATGAACGGGCTGCCGTCGAATGTCGCGCCGATTTGACTGTGCGTGCGTCTTGCCTCGAACCGCCATGGCGCGTTTGTATGAGATGCATCGTCATCACGATAGCCGGCTTTCCGGTCTGCAAGGAGAGGCTTCATGAGCGAGTGGCGCTGGTTGTGGGCCGCAACGCTGGCCGTTGCCGGCATCATGTCCGGAGCGGCTGGTGTGCACGCCGGTGACCTGAAGGATGAGATCGCGCCGACCGGTCGGCTGCGGGTGGCGATCGCGATCAGTCCGGCCGGCGGCGCGTTTTGGTGCACAACGACTGAAAGCGGCTATGCTGGCGTCCCGGTCGATCTCGGCAAAGCCATGGCCGCGAGGCTCGGCGTGCCCGTCGACTACGTCGTTCACCAGAACTCGGGGCAGATCACCGATGCCGCATCCAAAGGCACCTGGGACGTCACCTTCCTGCCCAAGGATCCGGAGCGCGAGACCAAAATGGCGTTCGGTCCGATCTATGAGGTCGCGGATGCGACCTATATCGTGAAGGCCGGCTCGACCGTGACGAGCTTCGCGACGCTTGATCAGGCGGGCGTCAAGGTCGCAGCGGTCAACAACACCACGACCATGCGTGGCGCCGTGGCGCATCTGAAGAACGCGCACGTCACTGGCTACCAGACCTATGACGAAATCTTCGGCCTGCTGCAGCGAGGCGAAGTCGATGCCTTTGCACTGTCGCGCGACCAGCTCAATGCGATGGCCAAGAAGCTGCCGGGCACGCGCGTGCTCGACGAGACCTTCAAGAAGACGGTCACCGCCGTGGCGGTGCCGCTGGATCATCCACAGTCGCTGAGCTTCGTCACCGCGTTCATGACGGAGGCCGCATCAAACGGCCTCTTGCGCAAGGCCTATGATGACAACGGGCTGAAGGACACGCCCTTGCGCGTGCAGTAGGAGATTTCGCGAAGCACTGTGCTTGATGTCATGCGCCGGCATCCGCCGCGTCGTACACTATCAACTAGTCCAGCGTGATGAAGTCGCCGGCCCCCGGCTTTGCCGTCCTGCCGAGGTCGGCAGCGAGCGCGGCCGCTTCCGGCCGTGTCAGGTCTGCGCCGACGGCGAGCATCTGCATGAGTTGCCAGTCGGCAGCGCGCACCGCATGCACGCGCTTTCCGATCTCGATCGTCTCCGTGTAGAATTGCAGAAACAGCGGCCGCGGCGCGGTGTCGACTGGGCGCTTGCCTTGCACTATCACATTCGGGTCGAAGACCTTGCCCTCCATCGCCTTCTGCAACAGCGCGATCGCCTCCGGCCGTCGGTTGACGAGGCCGCGATAGCGCAGGCCGGATGCCCTGATCGCGTCGAGCAGCGCCCAGGCCTCGTCACCGCTCAGAACCCGATGTTCGGCGAGGCGTGCGTCGATCTCGGTGCTCCATCGCGTCAGGTCGTTCTGCATGATCTGTTCGGCGTTTTGATCATCACGTTCGCGCAGCCGCGCTGCGACATCGGCTTCGTAGACCGCGGTCAGGCGCGGTACGAAACCTGCGGCTCCGGTCAAGACGATCAGAAGCGCCAAGATGGTTGGCAGGCGCGGCGCCGTGGCCTTGCGGCTGACGCCAATCGCAGCGATCGTCAGCCCGACGATCGCAACGACCGCGCTGGAGGTCGCGGCCTCGGGCTGCGATGGCGCCAGCAGATTGTTCAGCCGGAAATATATAATGTTCGCGAGGCTGAGCCCCGCCACGACGATCTGAACCGCGAGCAGCACCACGCGCATCGAAGGAAGGGTCACGATCCCTGCGCGGCTGCCGCCGCTGCGCCCGGCTTTTTCTTCCGCGCGGCAAGCCAGTTCTCGAACCGCTGCACCACCACGAAGAATGCCGGCACGAACAGCACGGCGAGGCAGGTCGAGGCCAGCATGCCCGAGAACACGGTGATGCCGATCGATTTGCGCGCGCTGGCGCCGGCGCCGGTGGCGAGCACCAGCGGCACTACGCCGAGAATGAAGGCGAAGGACGTCATCAGGATCGGGCGGAAGCGGGCGCGCGCGGCTTCGATGGCGGATTCCAGCAGCGGCTTGCCGTCGCGGCCATGCAGCTCGAGTCCGACTTCGACGATCAGGATCGCGTTCTTGGCCGACAGCGCGATCAGGAGGATCAGTCCGATCTGGACGTAGAGATTGTTGTCGATCTTGAGCGCGCTCAACACCGCCATCGGGCCGAGCAGCGACAGGGGGACAGCGAGGATCACAGAAATCGGTGCGTACCAGCTTTCATACTGCCCGGCGAGCACGAGATAGACGAGCAGTAGCGCGAGGCCGAAGGTGAGATAGATCTGGTTGGAGACCGCCTTCTCCTGATAGGACATCGCCGTCCATTCGTAGCCCGCGCCGGGCGGCAAGGTCTTGTCTGCGACCTGCTCCATCAGCTTCAGCGATTGTCCGGAGCTGTAGCCTTGCGCCGGCAGGCCGATGATGGTGGCCGACGGATAGAGATTGTACAGGCTGATCAGGGAGGGGCCGACGCTCGGCCGGATGGTGGCGACGGTTCCGAGCGGGACCATGTCGCCGTTCTGATTGCGCACCATCAGGTTCTCGATCTGGCCCGCGGTCAGTCGCGCGCTGGCGTCGGCCTGTACATAGACCTGGAACACCCGGCCGAATTTGTTGAACTGATTGACGAAGGAGGCGCCGAGATAGGAGGAGAGCGCCGAGAACACCGCGTCCGTGGTGACGTGCAGGGTCTGCGTCTTGATGCGGTCGATCTCGACGTCGAACTGCGGCACCTGGGCGCGGAACGGCGACTGCACCCGCTGCAGCGCGCTCTGGCTCTGGGCGTTGGCCACCATGGCCGATGTCATGGCCTGCAGCTTGGCGTAATCGGCGTTGCCGTCGCGCAGCTCGACCTGCATCGCAAAGCCCGCGGCATTGCCGATGCCCTGGATCGGCGGCGGTGGCAGCACGACGACGCGCGCCTCCGTCACTGCAGCCATCTTGTCGTTCAGTCCGTACACCAAGGAGCGCAGGTCTTCGCCCTTGCCGCGGGAATCCCAGTCCTTCAGCACGATATAGGCAACGCCGGCATTCGCCAGGCTCGCGCTGTTGTCGAGCGCGGAAATGCCGGCGATGGTAACGACCTGCGCCACGCCCGCCGTCTGGCCGGCGATCTCGCTCACCTTCTCCAAGGCGTTTTGCGTACGCTCGAGCGCCGCCCCGTCGGGCAGCTGCACGGCGGCGATCAGATAGCCCTGGTCCTCGATCGGCAGGAAGCCGGTTGGCACACGCGACAGGCCGTAGCCGCCGATCGCGATCAGGATCAGTGCGACGACTACGGAGGTGTTGCTATGCGCGACCAGCCGGCCGATCAGCGCCGCGTAACGCCGTTCCAACCGCCCATAGACATTGTTGAAGCCGCGGTAGAAGACGTTGCGGCTTTCCGGCGGTACCGGCGGGCGCAGCCACAGCGCGCATTGCGTCGGCTTCAGGGTCGCGGCATTGATGGCAGAGAGCAGCGCGGTCGCCGCGATCACCAGCGCGAATTGCGCGTAGATGCGCCCCGTGAGTCCGGGCAGGAACGCCGCCGGCAGGAACACCGAGATCAGCACCAAGGTGATGCCGACGATCGGTGCGAATAGCTGATCCATGGCGCGGATCGCGGCGTCATGGCCGTTCATGCCGCGCTCGATATTGTGTGCGGCGCCCTCGACGACGACGATCGCGTCATCGACCACGATGCCGATCGCGAGCACGATGGCGAACAGGGTCGACATGTTGATGGTGAAGCCGAGCGCGGCCATCGCCGCGAACGCGCCGATGATGGTGACCGGCACCGTCGTGGTCGGGACCAGCATCGCCCGCCAGTCCTGCAGGAACACCAGGATGACGACGAGCACCAATAGGCCGGCCTCGATCAGGGTCTTGTAGACCTCGTGAACCGAGGCACTGACGAATTTGGTGGTGTCGAACGGCGTGTCGTATTGGACGCCCGGCGGGAACGCCTTGGCGAGCTCGGCCATCTTCTTCTCGACGGCCTGCTCGACCTCGAGCGCATTGGCGCCGGGCGACTGGAATACGCCGATGCCGGCGGCGGGCTGCCGGTTGAGCGAGAAGATCTGGCTGTAGGTCTGTGCGCCGAGCTCGACCGAGCCGACATCGCGCAGCCGCGTGACGTCACCATTGTTGCCGGTCTTGACGATGATGTCCTCGAACTGCTTGGCATCGTCGAGCCGGCCGGCAACGTTGAGCGTATATTGGAAGGCCTGGCCGGGCGGCGTCGGCGGCGCCCCGACCTGGCCGGCCGCGACCTGCTGGCTCTGCTGCTGGACCGCCTGGATGACGTCCTGCGGCACCAGGCCGCGCACCTGCAGCTTGCTCGGATCGAGCCAGATGCGCATCGAATATTGGCCGGACCCGAACACGGTCACGTTGCCGACGCCCGGCAGCCGCGCCAGCTCATCCTTCAGATTGATGGTAGCGTAGTTGCTGAGATAGAGGCTGTCGTATCTGGCATCCGGAGACGTCAGGGTGACGAACAGCAGGATCGAGGTCGACCGCTTCTGCACGGTGACGCCCTGGTTCTGCACCGCCTGCGGCAATTGCGACAATGCGCTGGAGACGCGGTTCTGCACCAGCACCTGCGCGAAGTTGAGATCGGTGCCGATCTTGAAGGTCACCGTCAGCGTGTAGGTGCCGTCGGCGCCGCTATAGGACTGCATGTACAACATGTCCTCGACGCCATTGACCTGCTGCTCGATCGGCAACGCCACGGTATCGATCAGCGTCTTTGCGCTCGCGCCGGGATAGCGCGTCGTGACCTGCACGGTCGGCGGCACCACATCGGGATATTGCGCGATCGCAAGATTGAACAGCGCGACCGCGCCGATCAGCATCATCAGGATCGCGATGACGTTGGAGAGGACCGGACGCTCGATGAAGAATTTGGAGATCATGGCCTATTTCCCGGCGGAGGCCTGTGGCTCGATCGTCTTCAGCTGCGGATCGACCTTCTGGCCGGGGATCGCACGCAACAGCCCCGCGATCACCACGCGGTCCTCCGCCTTCAACCCGCTTTCGACGACGCGCAACGCGCCATCGCGCTGGCCGATCGTCACCTTGCGCTGCTCGATTGTATTGTCGCCCGTGACGACGAGCACGTACCGGCCGCTTTGGTCGCTGCCGAGCGCGGTGTCCGGCACGAGAAGCGCATCGGGCACGCGTTCGACCGGAACGCGGATGCGGACGAAATAGCCGGGCAGCAGCACGCGGTTCGGGTTCGGGATGATGCCGCGGACCGCGAGCGTGCCGGTGGACTGATTGATGGTCGGTGCCGCATAGTCGAGCCTGCCCTCATGCGGGTAGCCGTCTTCGGTCTGCAGACCAATTTCCACCGGGATCTGCCTGAAGTCGGATGGCGTCAGCCCGCGCTGCCGGGCTTCGGCCCGGATCCGCAGCACGTCCTGCTCGTTGACGTTGAAGTTCACATAGATCGGATCGAGCGAGACGATGGTGGCAAGCTGCGTCGGCGAGGCGACGCCGACAAGCTCGCCGATCGAGACCAGATGCGCACTGACGACGCCGTCGAACGGCGCCGTCACCTTGGTGTACCCGTAGTTGACTTGCGCGATCCTGGTATTGGCCTGGGCCTGCTGCAGGTTGGCCTGCGCGTTGTCGCGGGCCGATGTCGAATTTTCGAGCGTCGCCTGCGACACCGCCTGCCGCGCCACCAGATCGGACTGCCGCCTGAAGTCGGCCTCGGTCTGCTTCAGCGAGGCCTGCGCTCCGGCCTCGGCGGCTTGCGCCTGGTCGAGCTTGAGCTTGTAGGTCTCCGGCTCGATCGTGAACAGCGTGGCACCGTCTTTCACGGCCTCGCCGTCCTTGTAGTCGATCGACTGCAGGAAACCCTGTACGCGTGCGACCAGATCGACACTTTTCACCGGTGCGGTATTGCCGGTGGCTTCGAGATAGCGCGTGACTGCGTGCCGGACCGGCTGTGCGACGTCGACTTTCGGAGGCGGTGGCGGCTGGAAGGTATTCTGCTCGCAGGCGGCCAGCAGTGTGGAGGTGAGCGCAAACAAGGCGGCGCGGGACAGCCGTTGCGCGAGGGAGTGGGAGCGTGCTGGCGAAGGCGTCGGCATCAGTCCGTGATCCGGTTGTCGTGAACATCGACAGGTCGATGAAATGAACTATCGAAACAGCGGTCTGAATAGCAACAATCATCGTGCAGCGAAACCGCAAAGCAAGAATGATACATAAAGATACAGATCGTGGATTGCGTGTCCATTGCAACGTCCCATCGCTGCAAATGAGGACTGCATGACGTTTCCGATGAGTCCGAAATGACAGCAATCCACCCATTTTTTCACAGTTGCCAAGGGCGGCCGCAGGGCGCAGCTTAACTGGTCATGATGCATCAAATGTCCGCGGCGCCTCGCGCCAGCCGCGCGGGCTGATGCGTGCAACGTTTGCTTCATTAGCTGCCGCCGTTTGTTCACGTGATCGCCGGCAGAGTGGAAATTTCAACTGCAAGGATTTTTCTCGATGACAAATAGCTTCAAACACATCTCGCTGTTTTCGATGGTTGTCGTTACCGCGCTCACCGCGGCTCAAGCCTACGCACAGGCACCGACCAATGCGCAGCGCAGCGCCATCAAATCCTCGTGTCGTTCGGACTACATGGCGCATTGCTCCAGCGTGACCCCCGGTGGGGCAGAGGCGCTGCAATGCCTGCAGAAGAACATGTCGGGCCTGTCGTCAGCATGCCAGAGCGCCGTACGAGCGGTGACCGCCGCGACCGAACCCAAATCCGAGACGAAGCCGGCGGCGACCGAGGCGGGCAAGCCCGCCGAGGCCGCACCTGCAGCGGCCGAGACCGCGGCGCCGACCGAGCCCGCCAAGCCGTCTGCCGCCGCATCGAAGCCGGCGTCGTCGGCAGCTGCCATGCCGGCCGGCAAGCCGAGCAAGGCGCAGGTCGCGGCGATCCGCAGCGCCTGCCGGTCCGATTATCCCAGCGTCTGTGCTGGCGTGGCGCCGGGCGGCGCCGCCGCGCTGCAATGCCTTGAGAAGAACAAGGCGAAGCTGTCGCCGGCCTGTGAGAAGGCGGTGGCGGCTGCGAGTGGTGGTGCCGCGGCACCTGCAGCGGCCGCAGCCGCGCCGGCTGCCGGCGGCGCACCGGCACCTGCGGCACCCGTTCTGGTGTTGCGGCCCTTGCGGCCGCTCGAGGAGCTCAGGATCGTTAACGCAGCATGCGGGCCGGACGCGCGGGCACTATGTAGCGCGGTTCAGCCCGGCGGTGGCCGGATTGCCCGCTGCCTTGCGACCAATGCGGCCTCGCTGTCGCCGGCCTGCAGAAGCATGCTCGCGGAATTCGCAGCACGATAATCCCCGTAAATTTGCGAGCTTCGCGGGCGGCAGCCGCGCTGCCCTCGGAGCGTGTTTCAGAAACTGAGATCCACCCAATTTGTCACAGTTGTCAGTGCGTCCCTGTCGACGCATGTTCGACAACGAGGGTGGATAGAAGCAATCATTATGGAGCTAGATGTGCGTACGGCTATTTCGATCCTAAGCGGTATTTTCGCTGTTGCCCTGGTGACCCTGGTCTCATCATCCGACGCCAATGCGGTGGTCTGCGCGCGGGGCGTCGTTCGTGCCGGCTGCGCCGGTCCGGCTGGTGCGGTCGTGGTACGCAGACCCCCGGTCGCGGCGTGCAGAACGGTCATCGTGAACGGTGTCGCGGTCCGCCGCTGCGTTTAATCGAATTTCTGCATCGGTTGATTTGAATTCGAGATGGCAACGCGCAGATTCTGCGCGTTGCTTTTGCCTTTACGTCGCCGAAGTAATTTGTATTTAACGAGGCCCTCGCCATGGTGGACGGTGTGTTTCCACCGTGCAAACTGATGGGAGAGGCCATGTTGTTGAAGTGGCGCGGCCTAGGCGCTGCGGTCTTGGCGTTTGCTGCCGTGGTGGCGGCAACGAACGGCGCATATGCTGCGAGCTTGAAGGACGAGATCGCCCCGACGGGCAAGTTGCGGGTTGCGATCGCGACCAGCACGGCCGGCGGTGCGTTCTGGTGCACGCGGATGGAGAACGGCTACGCCGGCGTTCCGGTCGACCTCGGCAAGGCGATGGCTGCACAGGTCGGCGTCCCGGTCGAATATGTCGAGTACCACACTTCGGGCGAGATCACCGATGCGGGCGCCAAAGGTGGCTGGGACGTCGCCTTCCTGCCGAAGGACGCCGAGCGCGACGGCAAGCTGGCGTTCGGCCCGGTCTACGATATCGCCGATGCGACCTACATCATCAGGTCGGGTTCGACCGTGACTAATTTCGCGACACTCGACCAGGACGGCACCGAGGTCGCAGCGATCGAGGACACCACCACCCTGCGCAGCGCGAAGGCGCATCTGAAGAAGGCGAAGGTGACGGTCTTCAAGACCTATGATGAAGCGTTCAGCCTGCTCGCCGCAGGTGAGGTCGACGCCTTCGCGCTGTCGCGCGATCAGCTCAACGAAATGGCGAAAAAGCTCCCGGGCACGAAGGTGCTCGACGAGACCTTCGCCAAGACGTCGACGGCCGTGGCCGTGCCGCCGAAGCATCCCCAGGCGCTTGCCTTCGTGACCAAGTTCATGACCGACGCCAAGTCGAACGGGGCGCTGCGCAAGGCCTTCGACGACAACGGGCTGAAGGACGCGCCGCTGCGGACGCAGTGATCAGTGCCCGGCGGCCGGCGTGATCGGATCGAGCCCGCTCTTGACGATCGTGTCGCGGGCGGCCGGCGAGGTCAGAAACTTGATCAGCGCCTTGCCGGCCTCCGGCTCCTTCGACGAGGTGGCAATGCCGGCCGAGAAGACCGTGATCTTCTGCAGCTCGTCCGGCAGCGGGCCGACGATATCAATGCCCGTCACCGGCTTCAGCTCGCTGATCTGCTGGAAGCCGATCTCGGCCTCGCCATGGGCGACGATCTCGCCGACCGGGGTGGCCGGGATCATCCGCGCCTTGTCCTTCATCGCGTCCTTGATGCCGAGCTTGTCGAACATCTCGGTCGAGACGTAGACGCCGCTGGCGCTGTCGGAATAGGCGATCGTTTTCGCCGCCAGCAGGGCGCGCTTAACGGCGTCAGCGGTCGAAATATCGGGATGGGGCGTGCCGGATTTGACCGCGACGCCGATCGGCGACTTCACCAGATCGACACGGCTGTCGGCGGCGACCTTGCCCTTGTCGATGAGATCGCCAAGCGCGTAGCCGACCATGATCAGAACATCGGCCGGCTCGCCGCGTTCCAGCCGCACCGGGATCGCATTGACCGTGGTGCCCATCGAGGGCCCGTAAGCGACGGTGACCTTGTTGCCGGTGGTGCGCTCGAACTCCGGCGCCAGCGCCTTGAAGGCTGCGGTCAGCCCGCCCGAGATCATCACATGCACCTCTGCGGCGCTCGCCACGCTGCCGAGGGCGACCGCAGTGGCAAATCCAAGCACGAGAGCGCGGAAGCGGACCGGTGATTTCATCTGGTATCCTCCCGAGGACAAGCATTCTGTGCGGTTCATTGATCGCGCCGCGCAATTTGCATAGCCCGCTTCTCGGGAAAGAACCAGGGTGGATTTGGACGTCAGCCTTGCAGTTTGTCCTATCAAATCGCCTATGACTTGCCACGATCGGCGAACTGCAACCGGATTCCAGCGCAGCGCTCGCCGAATTGGCCACCCATTGTCATGCATTGACCCGGTAGTCGGGCGCCGACGCGAGATACGCAGCATAGGCGTCGGCATTGGGCGGAGCGAACATCTCGGCCAGCGGATTGCGGTGCCGCTTGGCGGTGCCGATATCGGCCAGCAGCTCGTCGAAATGCTTGAAATGATATGGCGCCACGCACAGGCCGCTATAGACTCCCGCCGCAGGCCGCTCGACGCGCTTGAAATGCAGCATCATCTCGATGTTGTCGCGCATCTCGCGTTCGCTCGGCTGATGCGCCAGCTGCCGATCCGCGTAGCGCACCAGCCAGTTCGCCGCCATGTCGGCACACAGCACGGTGCAGAAACTGGAGTTGAAGCCGACGAAGCCGAGATCGGGCAGGTCCGGATTGGCGATCAGCCGATACAGGCGATATTGTCCGTCGGCGTCGACGAGCTTGGCGCGATCCGCGCCGGAGAGGAACGGCACGCCCAGTTTGTAGCCGATCGCGAGCACGGCGAGGTCCGCCGACACGCGCTCGCCACCGCTCGTCACGATCGTGTGCGGTTCGTAATGGTCGAACGTGCCTTGGATGGCCTTGATCCGGCCGTCCGCAACCATCGGGAAGAAATCGGGCGTTGCGATCGGCACCGAGCAGTTGATGCCGACCTCGATCGGCTCCTTGGGGACCATCTTGCATTTCTCAAGCTTCAGCTGCGCCTTGAGCAGGGTCTCCAGGCCGCGCCAATTGGCCCAGACGAGGGGCTTGGCGATTGCATGCGCGAGCCGCGCGAGTGGTCCGATGCCCCAGCTTGCGAACATCTGCTCCTGCGCGCGAATGTAGAGAATGCGCTTGAAGTTGATCAGGCCGCCGATGAAGTAGGGAATGCGCCAGACCGGCTCGCGATAGATGATTGTGACCTCGCGCGCGCCAGACTTCACCGCATTCACAGCGATGTCGGTTGCCGACTTCGAACCGCCGAGCACTACGACCTTGCGGCCCTTGGCGAGAGCCGCATCGTTATAGTGTGATGAATGCAGGATCTGGCCGCCTGCGGCCTTGAAGCTCTCCTCGCCGGGAAGGCTCAAGGTTTGCGGTTCGTTGAACTGGCCGATGCAGATGGCGACGAAGTCGAAATCCGCGCGGCTGTTCTCTCCGCCCTTAACCGCGAGATCGAGCGTCCAGCCCGGCTTGCCGTCGGTGCGGCGGTGCATGGCCAGGACGGTTGTGTTCAGCCGCAGCATGCGATCGAGGCCGTGGTCTCGCGCATAGTCGGCGAGATAGGCATGGACCTGCGGTCCTTTGGGCCATTCCGGATACGACTCCGGCATCGCCTTGTCGGTGTAGCGGTAGAGCTCTTTCGGGCTTTGGGTTTGAACGTCGGGATAGGAGCGCGCCGGCTCCCAGACGCCGCCGAGATCGCCGCTTCTCTCGATGATGGTGACGTTGTGGCCGCGCTTTGAAAACGCCTTCGCCGCCGCAAGACCGGAGACCCCGGCACCGATCACGCACACGTTCTTCCGAATGATCATGGCAGGTACCCTCATCGAAGGCAGCCGGCCGCTGGCAGCGTTCGTCTGCCGCGCGGCTGCAGGTGGAGATTTGCACTGCGGAGGCCGCCCGGCGCGACCGAAGCTTACGGCCGTCCCCGTCCGCCTGGACGGGCAGGGCGTGCCGTACCAGATGCAGGCTGCGGCCTATCTAGCCGCTTGCCTTCATCACGTGGACGTAACTTTGGTTACGCCTGCAATCGACCTGGACGTCGTGCCCCCAAGGTCGATCGCAGCGCGTCGTCGTCGGCTAATCGTTGGCCTCGGGCGGCAGGAAATCGACCTCGTGTTCGGCCGAGATTTTGACGACCTCGGCCGGGTCAGTGAGATCATGCAGCCGGTTGAACAGCGCCTCCAGCTTCTGCATCGGCGACACCCAGAACAGCGCGCGGGCCGGCTTGTCGGACTTATTGAAATAGCCGTGCGGAATGCCGCGCGGCATCCGGACCAGGTCGCCGGCATGGGCCTTGACCCAGACACCGTCGAGCTTGAGATCGAGGACGCCCTCCTGCACCAGGATGAACTCGTCCTGGGTAGGATGGACATGGACGGGCACGAACTGCCCGGGTTCGCTGTTGGTCTCGAAGGCGAAGGTGGAATCGGTGATGGCCTTCGGAAAATAGAGCTGGCCCAGGATGTTCCAGCGCTTGCCGCCATAGCCGGTACCGGCCGCCGTGATGCCTTTCTCCAGTGGTGTCATGGCTCGTCTCCCTCATGCACGGCTGGAGGATCGGACGGTGTTGGCGCGCTGTCTATCCGGAAAACGAATCCCTCGACCACGGCAGCTGATTATTATAGGCTTAAAATGATCGTGTGAGAGGCGATGGCGGCGATGTTGTCTGCAGAAGCGGGCGCGGGTCGATCTGATAGCGGGTTCGCAAGCCCGCGACTCCCGGAGTTCTGTCGCGTTGCAACAACTGACATCGACCAGGCGGCCGAACAGATAGGACGCATTTTCTGCCCGCATCGGCTGCAGCCGGTCGATCGGACGGCCCAGCACTTCGGCGCGGTGCACAATTGCGCAGCATTTGACGGCTTCTCGATCAACTACGTGGCCTATGGCGGGGTCGTCACCATCGACCCCGGCTGCCTCGAGCGCTTTTTCCTGGTGCAGCTCCCCCTATCGGGGGCGGCCGGTATCCGGGCAGGATCGCGTGAGGTCGAGAGTCGTCCGGACGTCGCCTCGCTGTTGTCGCCCACGCTGCCGACGCGGATGGTCTGGGACGACTGCGCGCAGCTGATCCTGCTCGTCGACCGCCGGCTGGTCGAGCAGCGCGCGGCAGCCTTGTCCGGCAAGATGGTGCAGCCGATCACCTTCGATGCCGCAATCGATGTCTCCGAAGGCTGCGGATCGATGCTGGCGGCGCGCATCCATGAACTCGCTGGCTTGGCGGAGCGGATCGGGCCGCACCGCATCCTGTCGGCCGTAGCGGCCGCGGACTGGCGGGAGTCGCTGCTCGACCTCCTGCTCGTTCGCCGAACTCACAACCTGTCGGATGCAGTCCTGCGGTTCTCCGGCCGGTCAGAAGCGTTGCCGCGCCGATTGCAGCGCGCGTGGGACTATCTGCAGGCGCATGCGACGAAACCTTTGGACCTCGTGCGCCTCGCTGATACCGTCGGCATCGGCATCCGGGCGCTGCAATGCGGCTTCCGCCGCCATTTCGGCAGCTCGATTTCGGAGATGCTGCTCGACCTCAGGCTGGCGCAGCTGAATGCGCGATTGATGAATGCCCCACCGGAGGTGCACATCATCGATATGGCCTTCGATCTCGGCTTCACCCATCTCGGCCGCATGGCCGGTGCCTACAAGGCGAAGTTCGGCGAGACGCCTTCGGCGACGCGGCGGCGTGCCTACGCTCCGGCGATGCTGAGGCCGGCCGTCACGAATTGACGTGCACGAAATCGCGCAGCAGCGGATAGATCTCGTTGTTCCACTTCTTGCCGCTGAAGACGCCGTAATGGCCGACGCCGGCCTGCATGTGGTGCACGCGGCGATAGTTGCGGACGCCGGTGCAGAGCTCCTGCGCAGCCAGCGTCTGCCCGATCGAGCAGATGTCGTCCCGCTCACCCTCGACCGTCATCAGGCCCATGCGGCGTACCGCAGCCGGATTCACCGTGCGGCCGCGATAGGTCAGCTTGCCCTGCGGCAACAGATGCTCCTGGAAGACGTCGCGCACGGTCTCGATATAGAATTCGGCCGGCAGGTCCATCACCGCGAAGTACTCATCATAAAACGTCTTGATCACCTCGGCCTTCTCGGTCTCACCCTTGGCGAGATGGTTGGCGAGGTCCATGTGCTGCTTGACGTGCCGTTCGAGATTCATCGACACGAAGGCGGTGAGCTGCACGAAGCCCGGATAGACCTTGCGGAACGCGCCCTGGCACTGAAGCGGCACGTAGTGGATCAGATGGTCCTCGAACCATTTGATCGGCTTGCTCTTGGCGAATTCGTTCACCTTGGTCGGCTGGACGCGGGTGTCGATCGGACCTGCCATCAGGGTCAGCGTCGCCGGGCGTGACGGATGGTTGTCCTCGCACATGATGGCGGTGGCGGCGAGCGCGGACACCGAGGGCTGGCAGATCGCGACCATATGCGGGCGCGGCCCGAGCTGGCTTAAGAAGGTGATGAGGTGCTCGGTGTAGTCGTCGAGGCCGAAGCGGCCGTGCGCGCGCGGAATGTCGCGCGGGTTGTACCAGTCGGTGATATAGACGTCGTGGTCCTGCAGCAGCGTCTTCACCGTGCCGCGCAACAGCGTGGCGAAATGGCCGGACATCGGCGCCACCAGCAGGATGCGCGGCTGCTCCGGCGCACCGTCCTTCTTGAAATGCAAGAGCGAGCCGAACGGGGTCTTGAACGTCACCTCTTCGCTGACCGGCAGTTCGCGGTTGCCCACCATGACGCTGTCGATCCCGTAGGCCGGGCGCGCATAGGTCAGCGCGGAGCGCGAGACCAGCTCCAGCGCCGCGCCAAGGCGCCGCCAGGCGCGATGGGAAAGGCCGGGCGGGATCAGGTTGAGGTAACGCAGCGCGGCCGATGCCCCCTGGCGCCAGGGCTCGGTCAGGTCCATGTGGTTCTGGAAGGCTTGATACAGCAGCGCCATCGGGTCGGGGTCCGTCACTTCATGTCTTGGCATGCAATATCGGAGCCAGAGCCGGGGAGTCCTGCCTCAAAAACTGGCATGTCGCTTGCTGCGTGAAATCGCTGGAGTATCGGGCTCCGGACGTTCATCGGCGTCCGCCGATGGTCGGTCCAGCCGACCACCGGGCCCTGAACCAAAGACGACAAAGAGGGTAGGCGGCATGGCAAAAGCGACGTTGACGATCAGCAGCAAGAATTATTCGTCGTGGTCGTTGCGCGGCTGGCTGCTCGCCAAATTCGCGGGCCTCGACTTCGACGAGATCGTCGTGGCGCCCGACGACCCGTCGGCGCGCGCGGAAATCCTGCTGCTGTCGTCCTCAATCCTGGTGCCGTGCCTGCGCCATGACGGTGCGACGGTCTGGGATACGCTGGCGATCGCCGACTATCTCAACGAGACTTTCCCGGAGGCCGGCCTGCTGCCGGCCGATCGCATCCAGCGCGCCCATTGCCGCTCGATCTGTGGCGAAATCCATTCGGGCTTCACCACCTTGCGCGCCTCGCTGCCGGTTAATCTGAAGGCCCATTTCCCCGGCTTCAAGATCTGGACGCGGGCGCAGGCCGATATCGACCGCATCTCGGCGATCTGGCGCGAGTGTCTGGAGCTGTCGGGTGGGCCGTTCCTGTTCGGGGAGCGGACCATGGCGGACGCGATGTACGCACCGGTCGTCACCCGCTTCGTGACGTACGACGTCAAGCTCGAGCCGCGGCTTCAGGCCTATGCCGACATGATCATGGCAATGCCGGAGATGCAGGAATGGATCGAGGCCGCCAAAGCCGAACCGGCCGAGATCGAGGAGCTCGAGGTCGAATACTAAGCGCGGCTACACACGGAGCAGAGGCCTGCTCATTTTTGTACCCGGCCGCGTATTTTCTGCGCGGCCGCGGACCGCGCCGGCCCGGCCGGCCGATGCGATCATCGAACACAAAATCGGTTCTCCGATCAGCGGCTTCACGCCGGTTCGCAAGCTGACCGCCACGTGCGCGCGGCGCTGGCGCACTTTTCGCATAGGCAAACAGGCTTTCGGGCGAGGTGGCCGCTGCAGCCCATCCAAATGGACGCCGACGGCTGCGGGTCCCCGTGTATCAACCGGAGGAGGCCGTGATGAATCAGCATGCCGTGCTGTCCAAGTTCTCGCATGTGAAGCCTGATGATACCGACTACACGGGCGGAGGCCTGCGCGAATTCTTCCTTTACCGCGATCTCGGCATTGCCGATGCAACCGGCGGCCAGGTGATCTGCCATCTGGTGAAGGCCAATCCCGGCTGTCCTCCGACCGACGGCACCGGCTGGCACCGGCATGATTGCGACTTCCAGATCGTGATCATGATGAAGGGCTGGGCCCGCTTCATGTACGAGGACAAGCCGACCCTCGTTCAGGCCGGCGACGTCGTCCACCAGCGGCCGGGCATCGTGCACTACCTGTTCGATTACTCGCCCGACATGGAATATCTGGAGATCGTCAGCCCCGCCGATTTCAAGACGGTCGAGATGCCGCCCGCCACCGACAAGGTGCCGCCCGTGACGCCGTGGAGCTAGCGCGTCGACGATGCTTCATCGCGATTAACCTTTGACGCCGGTCGCGAGCCCGCGATCGGCGTGATGTGGACCGCATGTGGTAGGCCGCGGCAGATCGGCACGACATCTAGCCGTGAACAGGTCTCGTACCGCGCGTCGCAGCTGATTCGGCCGCGTTTCGTTCCGGCCGCGTTCCAAACATTAAGCCGGACAAGCCCGGCGTCGCGTTTTGAGACAGGCTGTGCGCAGGCGCGCGATCGTGTCGGTGGTGGCTGCGGCAGCGATGGTCGATATCGCGTCTTCGATTGGCAGGATTTGACGGCGGGATGGCCGGCGTCAGCTGGTATGATTGGCGCTGCTAGAGCATGATCCGGAAAAGTGCGAAGCGGTTTTCCCTCGTCACAAACGCGGAACGCGTTTGCGCGGAGATCATGCTCAAACAATAACCTAAAGCGCGATGGCGGTTCATCCCAATCTCATCGCGCTTTAGGCCTATCCCGTCGTGATGCCCAACCTGCGTTCAAAACCATATTTTCGGCAAGACCGTCCCCGAGCGACGCTCAGGGACGCGGATTCAATCAATAGGATGATGCGCGAGCGGACGCGAACGTGCCATTGGTGCGCTCCGACCGTCCATGGCGCGAATCAAAGCCCATGCGCGGAAAGCGCCAGGCGACGACAGTCGCCTCCAGCATGCCGCCGGATTCCTGATTGTGCCATTTGCCGTCGACATAGAGGCATGGAAACGGCAGTTGGTAAGTGCCACTATGATCCTCGCATAGCACTTCGACCGCTTGTCCCGGCGGCGGTTCGCCGCTGCCATCGAATTGCGCCAGCCGTTTTTCGCGCGTAGCCATTCTGTGCATCTCCCTCGAAACGGGTCCCAGCGCTCACAACCTCAATGCGTGATTGAGGTGTGAGTATGGTAGCATCAGGACAAGGTGCTAGTTCCACGCAAATTCATGTGTGGGGCGGCGGGATGAGGAAATTGTGATGAGATCGAATCTTGGAATGTTTTCGCTGTGTTTCTGCCTTGCTTTGGCGACGGGAACGGCGGCGCTGGCGCAGGACGTTCCAGGTCTTGAGATCTGCACCGCCGAGAAGGCGATGGACCGTCGCACGTCCTGCTTGCAGAGCAACGTTGAGTTCCTGCAGAAGATGATCACCAAGCTCTCACTCGACCATCAGCAGAAGATCGATGCCGCCAACCGTCAGGTCCAGGTGCTGAAGGCTGCGCTCGCAGCACAGCAAGGCACGATCGAGGAACTCAAATCGGCACAGGCGAAGCTTCTCGATGAGTTGAAGAAGAAAGTCGATGCACCTGCGAAGGATGCGGCGCCGGTCGCGAAAGACAGCGGGAAATAGCGGTTCCGTTGTGCCGAAGCGTTAGGAGAGCGCAACGGCGATCAAGTCCCGGATTCGAAGATCGCGGATGATCGCGCCGTTTCGAAAGGAGGGCCGTTGTCCGGCAGTCCAGCCCAGAAGGCGCTCTGGTTCATCGAGAGCCATTTGTCGGCGCCGCTCGCGCTCGACGACATCGCCGCTATCGCCGGCGTGTCGCGCTTCCACCTGGTGCGCGCATTTGCGGCCGCGATGGGCGTCTCGGTGATGCGTTACGTGCGGCTGCGTCGCCTCAGCGAGGCGGCGCGCGCTCTGGCCGCCGGCGCGCCCGATATTCTCACCTTGGCGCTGGAGGCGGATTACGGCTCCCACGAAGCGTTCACCCGCGCGTTCCGCGACCAGTTCGGCGTCACGCCGGAGACGGTCCGCATGAAGGCGCGCCTTGATGGCCTCAAGCTTCTGGAGCCGATCACCATGGACTCAACTCCGCTCGCCAATCTTGCCCCGCCTCGTATCATCAGCACCAAGCCGCTGCTCGTCGCCGGCGTCGGCGACCGCTTCAGCCACGACAATGCCGCTGGCATTCCCGCTCTCTGGCAGCGGTTTCATCAGACGGTCGACGCCATCCCGGGCCGCGTCGGCGGCGACGCCTACGGCGTCTGCTGCAACGGCGACGATGCCGGCAATTTCGACTATATCGCCGGCGTCGAGGTCACCGACTTCTCCGATCTGCCGCGCGACTTCAGCAAGGTTCGCATTCCCGCGGCGACCTTCGCGGTGTTCGCCCATTCCGAGCATGTCTCCACCATTCGCCGCACCATGAGCGCGATCTGGAATCACTGGCTGCCGGCATCCGGATACAAGGTTGCCGACGCGCCGATTTTCGAGCGCTACGGTGCGCGCTTCGATCCGGAAACCGGCAATGGTGGTTTCGAGATCTGGGTGCCGGTGATCGAATAGACCGCTCGCGCCAGCCTGCTGCAACGCAGCCCTGCAGCGCGGCCGAGGCTCGCTTGCTTGGCAAGCAGGCGTCGCTTTGCCATAACGACGTCAGCAAAAAAACGTTTGCAGGCGATCGAAATCCGGCGTTCGCCTGCGCCGACAAGAGCGGGAGGACGTCCGAATGGCCAATCTGCGTGTGCTTGCCACCGATCTGGAATTTCCGGAAGGGCCGGTGGCGATGCCGGACGGCTCCGTCGTGCTGGTCGAAATCCGTGGCCGCCGGCTGACCCGGGTCTGGCCCGACGGCCGCAAGGAGGTGGTCGCGCAGATTCCCGGCGGGCCGAATGGCGCAGCGCTCGGGCCGGACGGCAAGATCTACATCTGCAACAATGGCGGCTTCTCCTGGATTCCGACGGGCAAGATGATCATGCCCGGTGCGCAGCCCGAGGACTATCTGGGCGGCTCGATCCAGCGCGTCGATCTGCAGAGCGGCGCGGTCGAAACCGTGGTCAGCCGCTGCGGCGAGCATGCGCTGCGCGGGCCGAACGACCTGGTGTTCGACCGTCACGGCGGCTTGTGGTTCTCCGACCTCGGCAAGCGCCGCGCGCGCGACATGGATGTCGGCGCGTTCTACTACCTCAAGCCCGGCATGAGCGAGATCGTCGAGGCCGTGCATGGCGTTCTGCCGGCCAACGGCATCGGCCTGTCGCCGGACGAGAAGACGCTCTACATCGCGGAGACACCGACCGCGCGGCTCTGGGCCTATGAGCTCTCCGAGCCCGGCACGGTGAGGCCGCGCGAGGTGATCTATCGCGGTGAACGCGGCAAGCCGATTGCTGGTCTCGGCGGCTACCAGATGTTCGATTCGCTTGCGGTGGAGGCCGGTGGCAACGTTTGCGTCGCGACCTTGGTCAGTGGCTGCATCAGCGTGATCGCGCCGGATGGCACGGTCGTCGAGCAGGTGCCGACCGGCGACCGCGTCACCACCAATATCGCTTTCGGTGGGCCGGACCTGAAGACGGCCTATATCACGCTGTCCGGCAAAGGCGAGCTGGTGGCGATGGACTGGCCCCGGCCGGGATTGCCGCTGAACTTTTTGAACAAATAGTGCAATAGATGATCCTCATGGTGAGGAGCGCCGCAGGCGCGTCTCGAACCATGCCCCCGCTGTTGGCCTCATCCTTCGAGACGCATCGCTGCGCGATGTTCCTCAGGATGAGGGAAGGAAGACGAAATTGGCATTTCTTGAACCGATCACCCTCCGCGGTCCGCACGCGCGCCTCGAGCCGCTGTCACCGACGCACCACGACGCGCTTGTGGATGCGGTGAAAGACGGAGAGCTGTGGAAGCTCTGGTACACCTCGGTGCCGGCGCCGGAGAGCATGGCCAAGGAGATCGAGCGACGGCTCGGTCTCCAGGCGGCGGGCACGATGCTGCCGTTCACGGTGTTCGATGCCGAGGGACGGATCGCGGGCATGACCACCTACATGAACGTCGACGCCGCCAACCGGCGGGTCGAGATCGGCTCGACCTGGTATGCAATGCGCGTGCAGCGCAGCGCGCTCAATACGCAGTGCAAAAGGCTGCTGCTTGCCCACGCGTTCGAAACGCTCGCCTGCATCGCCGTCGAGTTCCGCACCCATTTCTTCAACCACCAGAGCCGACGGGCGATCGAACGGCTCGGCGCCAAGCAGGACGGGATCTTGCGCAGCCACCAGATTGCGCCGAACGGAACGCTGCGTGATACAGTGGTTTATAGCATCATCGCGTCCGAATGGCCGACCGTGAGAGCCCATCTCGACTATCAGCTGCATGACAAGACGCGTTGATGGTGCGATGCGCGCCGCGTGATGGCACATGCGGCTGGACGAACGAGTGAAAAGATCAAGATGGATACATTCGACTATGTGATCGTCGGCGCAGGATCAGCCGGCTGCGTGCTCGCCAACCGTCTGAGTGAGGATCCGTCGGTGACGGTCTGCGTGCTGGAGGCGGGGCCGCGCGACTGGCATCCCTACATCCACCTGCCGGCCGGCTTCATCAAGACCTTCTACATGAAGAGCATCAATTGGGGCTATCAGCAGGAGCCGGGCCCTTATACCGGTGGGCGCAGCATCTATGCGCCGCGCGGCAAGACGCTCGGCGGCTCCTCCTCGATCAACGGCCACATCTACAATCGCGGCCAGCGCCAGGACTTCGACACCTGGGCGCAGATGGGCAATCGCGGCTGGAGCTATGCGGACATCCTGCCTTACTTCAAGCGCATGGAGAAGCGGATCGGCCTCGGCGACGAGGCTTATCGCGGCCGCGACGGCAGCCTCACCGTCACCACGATGGAGTGGAAGGACACGCTGTGCGAAGCCTTCATGGATGGCGCGATCAGCCTCGGCATTCCGCGCAATCCTGATTACAACGGCGCGATCCAGGAGGGCGTCTCCTACGTCCAGCGCACGATCCAGAACGGCCGCCGCGTCTCGTCGGCGACTGCGTTCCTGCGGCCCGCGAGCCGGCGCCCGAATGTCGAGATTCGCACCAACGCACATGCCACCGGCGTGATCCTCGACGGCAAGCGTGCCGTCGGCGTGCGCTACAGCCGCGGCGGACGCGGCGGCGTGCCGATGGAGGTGCGCGCGCGCAAGGAAGTCATCCTCTCCGGAGGCGCCTACAATTCGCCGCAGTTGCTGCAGCTCTCCGGGATCGGCGCGCCGGATTTGTTGCGCGAGCACGGCATCGAGGTGCGCCATGCCTTGAACAGCGTCGGTGAAGGCCTTCAGGATCACTATGCGCCGCGCACGGTGGCACGGGTCAAGAACATCAAGACCATCAACGAGCTCGCGCGCGGCGTCAATCTGTGGGGCGAGGCGCTGAAATGGGCGGTGACGCGGCGCGGCATCCTGTCGCTGTCGCCGACCATGGTCTATTGCTTCTGGCACTCCGGCGAGACCGCGGAGAGCTCCGACCTGCAGCTCACCTTCACGCCGGCAAGCTACAAGGAGGGCGTGCAGGGCCAGCTCGAGGATGAGCCGGGCATGACGGTTGCCTCCTGGCAGCAGCGACCGGAGAGCCGCGGCTATCTGCGGCTGCGCTCGGCCGACCCGTTCGCTCCGCCCGTGATCCAGACCAACTATCTCACCGCCGAGCTTGACCGCCGCGTGGTCGTCGCCGGCATGAAGCTGGCGCGGCGGCTGCTCGCGTCAGCACCGCTCGCGCCGTACTACGCCTATGAGGATTTTCCGGGACCGAAGGTCTCCAGCGATGATGAGCTCCTGGCTGCCGCCACGGAGCGAGCGACCACGACCTTCCATCCCGGCTGCACCTGCCGGATGGGACCGGCCGACAGCACCTGGGCCGTGGTTGACGATCATTTGCGCGTGCATGGCCTCGAGGGCCTGCGCGTGGTCGACGCCTCGGTAATGCCGCGCATGATCTCGGCCAACCTCAACGCCTCGACGCTAATGATTGCCGACAAGGCCAGCGATCTGATCAGGGGGACGAGCGCCGTTGCCTAGATCGGCGCATCGAACGTGCCTCACCCGGACAGCGAACGCCGCTGTCCTCCTTACGCATTGGCGCGTGCGGCGATCGCCTGGGCTTCCGCTGCCGCCCTTTGCATGCTGGACGACATCTCGCTGGTGACCGTGCTCTGCTCCTCCACCGCGGCCGCGGTCGAGGTGACGTATTCGCTGACGTTCTGGATCTCGAGCTTGATCGCGTTCAGCGCGTTCACGACCTCGCTCGAAATTCCCGTCAGCCCGCCGATCTCCGAGCCGATCTTGTCGGTGGCCGCCTTGGCCTGATTGGCGAGGTTCTTGACCTCCGAGGCCACGACGGCGAAGCCGCGCCCGGCGTCGCCGGCGCGAGCCGATTCGATCGTGGCGTTCAAGGCCAGCAGGTTGATCTGTCCGGTGATGTCGCTGATGATCTCGACGATGCCGCTCATGGCCTGCGCGGCATCGCTGAGGCGCTTGGCCTGCGTATCGGCGGACGCGACCCGCTCCACTGCCCCCATCGCGGTCTCGCGCGATTTCGTCATGGCTTCCGAAATCTCGCGGACGGAGGTGTTCAGTTCTTCGGCGCCGGCAGCGACCGATTCCATCATGCTGCGGACGCGCTCATTGCCCATCCGGACCAGCACCTGCTTGGTGACGTCGCTGGCATATTTGACGACCTTGAACGGCCTGCCGTTGAGATCGAGGATGGGGTTGTAGGAAGCCTGAATCCAGACCTCGCGCCCGCCTTTGCCGATGCGCTTATACTCGTTGGCCTGGTATTCGCCACGGTTCAGCGCCGCCCAGAACTCGCGATACTCCCCGCTGTCGCGCTCGGCCGCATCGACGAACATCGAGTGATGTTTGCCCTTGATCTCCGAAAGCGTGTAGCCGAGCGCGTGAAGGAAATTGTCGTTGGCGGTGATGATGGTACCGTCGAGATTGAACTCGATCACCGCCTGCGACTTGCTGATCGCGGCGATCTGGCCGGCGAGGTCGGCATTCCGGAGCTTCTGCGCGGTGACGTCAGTTGCGAACTTGACGACCTTGAACGGTTTGCCGTGCTCGTCGAGGATCGGATTGTAGGAGGCTTGGATCCATACTTCCTTACCGCCCTTGCCGATCCGCTTGTATTCGGCGGCCTGGTATTCGCCGCGGTTCAGTGCCGCCCAGAACTCGCGATAGGCCGCGCCGTCGCGCTCGCGCGGCTCGACGAACATGCTGTGATGTTTGCCCTGGATCTCCGGCAAGGTGTAGCCCAATGCCTTCAGGAAGTTGTCGTTGGCGGTGACGATGGTACCGTCGAGATTGAATTCGATTACCGCCTGCGATCTGCCGATCGCGGAGACCTGGGCCGCATAATCCAGATTCTGCAGCCTGATGCTGGCGTCGGACCACTCGACCACGGTGCCGGCGCGGGTTCCATCCGGGTATTTGAGCGGCGTGGCGACAAGGTCGAACACCCATGGGCCGATCTTGATCGTCGCCCGGTGCTCGGAATTGAGAGCCTGCAACATGCGCCGCTGGCGAGACGGATCCTTGTGGAAAGAATCGATGTTGGTGCCGATCAGCTTGTCGACGCTGAAGCTCGGCAGCTGCTTCTGCAGATCGCGCTCGGCCTCGCGCAACATCGCCTTCACCGCCTCGTTCATGTAGACGATGTTGAGCTTGTCGTCTGCGACCATGACCTTGGCGCTAATCGCGCTCGCGGCCAGGGAGGCCATCGTCTCACTTTGGTTCTTGCGGCCGAACATAAATATCTCCAATCGGTCGAGCTCGAAAATACCGGCAGGCCGAGGCGATCCGCATCTTTGAGATGTCGCGTCTTGTGACGACGAGTTAGAGGTGCGGGCTACGGCTCGATGCGCGTTTCGAACTCCCAAGAATCTCCGGGAAATCCCGGGGTTATTTAAATCTATCAAACTCTTAGTAAGATTTAGTTAGGCGATTTTCTGCAGCGCTGTTCGAATTCTGCAAGAGTTCCGGCGTTGGTGATCCACCGCTCGTTCCGTCGCGTTTGCTTTGCTTTAGATCAAAATTTGAGTGTTGGTGCGGGCTAGCTTGCGCCCGGTTTCAAACGCGCTTTCAATACTCGGGCATGCCAGAAAAAGATCTTGCCGAAATCATCCAGATGCCGAGGCTGTTCCTCGACAGTTTAGGGGTCGGTATTGCCGTCGTGGATGCCGAAGGCGGCCGGCTTCGCTTTGCGAACGCGGAATACTGCCGCATCGTCGGTTACACGCTGGAGCAGCTGATCACCGATCGGATCGACTTTTTCGAGTTCACGCATCCCGATGACCGGGAGCGCAACCGGCTCCAGCATGAGCGGCTGCTCGCCGGTGAAATCGATCAGTACCAACTCGATAAGCGTTACGTTCGGCAGGATGGCAGCGTGGTCTGGGCCCATGTGATCGTCAATCCGATACGGGACGGCGAGGGGAGACTACGATGGTATTGCGCCGTCGTCGAAGACATCACGGCGACGAAGATCTTGGAAGGGCAGCTTGCGGCGGCCGAAAAACTGGCGGGCCTCACGACATTCAATATCGTGGTTGAAACCGACGGTCGGTCTTCAGGTAGTCCCGCGAGCTCAGTGCCATCCTTGCGCGACATGATGCGCCGCGTCCACCCTGACGACAGGGACGCGCTGGAGAAGGTGATACGTCGGGCCATCGTGAAGCGGGCCGGCTACACGCAGGAATATCGGACGATCGACGACAGCGGCGGCTTTCGTTGGGTCCGCGGCATGGGGACCTGTGTTGACAGCTCATCCGAAGGTCGGACGCATCTCGTAGGCTCGACCATCGACATCACCGAAACGAGGGCCGGCCGGGACGGGGACACGCCCGAGCCGATTCGCAAGATTCTGGGCCACATCGAACGGCACTGGAACCAGAAGATCTCGATCGAACAGCTCGCCGCGCAGTACGGCATCAGCCCCCGAGCGGTCTATCAGTACTTTTCCGCCCACGGGGTCTCATTGGGAGAGAAGATCAAGCAGAACCGCATGCAGCATGCGCGCCGCATGCTCTGCAATCCCGACCCGGGCGATACCGTGACTTCGATCGCGCTGAAGTGCGGGTTCAACAATTCCGGCCATTTCGCCAAAGAGTATCGGAAGATGTTCGGCGAGACGCCCTCGGAAACGCTGCGACCACTGCCTCGGCTGCAATAGTGGAGACTGCTGCTCGGCACTTGGCTGGTCCGCTGGTGCTGGAGGTTCTTCGGCATGGACCGCTCCACGCCATCGCGTGAGCAATCCGGCGGCTCCATCGTCTTCGGCTGAATGTTCGGCTGACCCGTGCTCGCTCCTCTCGCTGCGGTAGAGCAGACTGCGACATCAACCAGCCACACATCTTTAATGCTGTGGTCACGTGGCTGTTACCGCGCGCCCCTATTCGACGCGACGCATCACTTGGGGAGTGAATAGATGTCGAATGACATGCGTCATGATCGTCGCGAATTTCTGCGCCTGCTCGGCGCGTCCGCTGCCACCGCTGCGCTGACCCAGAGCATCGAGCGTGCGCACGCGATTCCGGCCTTCAACCGTCAGGGCACGATCGAGGACGTCAAGCACATCGTGGTTCTCATGCAGGAGAATCGCGCGTTCGATCATTATTTCGGCAGCATGCGCGGCGTGCGGGGCTTCAATGACCCGCGTGCGGTCAAGCTGCCCAACGGCAATCCGGTCTGGCAGCAGCCGAACGGCAACACCAGCGTGATGCCGTTCCGGGTCGACAACGCGGCCAACGTCTATGTCGAAGACGTGGCGCATGGTTGGAACGACGGCCAGAAGGCCTGGAACAACGGCAAATATGACCAGTGGATCCCGAACAAGGGGACCACGACCATGACCCATATGAACCGTCAGGATCTGACCTGGCACTATGCGCTGGCCGACGCCTTCACCGTCTGCGACGCCTATTTCTGCTCGGTGATGGGGCCGACCGATCCGAACCGCTACTACATGTGGACCGGCTGGGACGGCAATGACGGCAAGAACGGCGGCCCGGTCATCACCAATGCGGAAGCCGGCTACGACTGGTCGACCTTCCCTGAACTGTTGGAAAAGGCCGGCATCTCCTGGAAGATCTATCAGGACATCGGCACCGGACTGACCGCGGCCGGCTCGTGGGGCTGGACTTCGAATCCGTGGATCGGCAATTTCGGCGACAACTCGCTGCTCTATTTCCACCAGTATCAGAACTCGCAGCCGGGCAGCCCGCTTTATGAGAAGGCGCTGCGCGGCACCAACATCGCCAAGGGCGGCAGCTTCGAGACCCTGTTCGACCTTTTGCGCAATGATGTCAGGAACGGCACGCTGCCGCAGGTGTCGTGGATCGCGGCGCCGGAAGCGTTCAGCGAGCATCCGAACTGGCTGCCCGGTCCCGGTGCCTGGTACATCTCGAAGGTGCTGGACATCCTGACCTCGAATCCGGAGCTCTGGAGCAAGACCGTCCTGCTGATCAACTACGACGAGGGCGGCGGCTTCTTCGATCACGTGGTCGGTCCCTATCCGGCGCCGTCGAAGGCATATGGCCAGTCGACCGTCGACACCAGCACCGATCTGTTCGCCGGTGACGGCAGCCATGTCGCGGGTCCGTACGGCCTCGGCGTCCGCGTGCCGATGCTGGTGGTCTCGCCCTGGTCTCGCGGCGGCTTTGTCTGCTCGGAAGTCTTCGACCACACCTCCGTGATCCGCTTCATCGAGAAACGTTTCCACCGCACGGCGCCCGGCCTGTTCGAGAAGAACGTCCCGGCCTGGCGGCGCGCGGTCTGCGGCGACCTGACCTCCGCCTTCAACTTCCGTTCGCCGAACGAAGGCCTGGCGCCGCTGCCTCCGACAGTTGCGCCGCCCGCAAGCGACATCACGTCCGGCATCCGCTACGACAACTACCACCCGGTGCCGCCGGCCCAGCCGGCGATGCCGGTGCAGGAGCAGGGTGTCCGCCCGGCGCGTCCGCTGCCCTACAATCTGAGCGTCGACGGCTCGGCCGATCCTGCGCAGAAGAGGTTCGCGATCCGCTTCGCCAATCCCGGCGATGCCGGCGTCTGCTTCCATGTCCGCTCGGGCAACAGCACGCTCGGTCCGTGGAGCTACACGGTCGAATCCGAGAAGTCGCTGAACGACGTCTGGGATCTCGCCGCCACCGCCGGGCAGTACGATCTGTCGGTGTATGGGCCGAATGGCTTCTTCCGCGGCTTCAAGGGCGGCGGCATCGCGGCCAATGTCGCCAATGTCGACATCTCTTCGATGGACTTCTCCAACGAGGGTTCGGGCAACGACGTGTACGGTCTCGGTCTCGTCATGACCAACAAGGGCGCGATCTGCACCGTGACGCTGGTCGACAACTATACCGGACAGAGCCAAAAGCACCGGCTGCGCCATGGTGAGACGTTCCAGACCATGATCCATGTGCAGCACAATCAAGGCTGGTACGACCTGGCGGTCACCGCCGATACCGACCCGGGCTTCAAATGGCAGCTCGCCGGTCACGTCGAGAACGGCTGCGCCACCACCAGCGACCCCGCGATGGGCAAGATCGCGTCGACCTGATCGCCAGCCTATTCCGGCAAAGTCCCCTGACACTGACGCCCGGGAGCACTCCCGGGCGTTTCGCTTTGATCAGCGCGCGGGGCCGTACCAGGCTTGCAGCAAGAATCACGACGCCAGGGCGATCCGGATCATCCTGGCGAGATCGGACGTCAGATACGGTTTGGCCAGCAGCAGAACGCCGGCATCGAGTCGGCCATGGTGCACGATTGCGTTCTCTGTGTAACCTGACGTGTACAGGACCTTGAGCTCCGGACGCCGCTTCAGCGCCTCGGTGGCGAGCTGCCGGCCGTTCATGCCGCCGGGCATGATCACATCGGTGAAGAGGAGGTCGATGCGTTCGGGGCTGTCGATGATCGAAAGCGCCTCGCCGGCATTGCGGGCGGCAAGCGTTCGATAGCCGAGGCGGCCGACCTGCGCCACCACATATTCGCGCACCAGCGCGTCGTCCTCCACGATCAGGATCGATTCATTGCCGCGTTCGACCTCTGTTTTCCGCACCTCGTCGACCGTCGCTTCCGCCGGCCCGGAGGCCAGGGGCAGATAGAGCCTGATCGTGGTGCCGTGACCCTCTTCGCTGTAGATCTTGATGTGCCCGTTCGATTGCTTGACGAAGCCATAGACCATGCTGAGTCCAAGGCCTGACCCCCGTCCAATCTCCTTGGTGGTGAAGAACGGCTCGAACACCTTGTCAAGCATGTTGCCGGGGATGCCTTCTCCGCTGTCGCTCACCGCGATCATGATGTAGTTGCCCGGCATGACGTCGTTGTTCAGGCGGGCATAGTCGGGGTCGAGCGTGGCGGGTTTCGTCTCCAGCGTCAGCTTGCCGCCGTGAGGCATCGCGTCGCGTGCATTCAGCGCGAGGTTCAGGATCGCCGTCGAGAGCTGGCTGGCATCGACCAGGGCCGGCGCAATGTCGGGTGCGAGCATCGATTCGATCTCGATCTGTTCGCCCAAGGTCGGCCGCAGCAGTCGCGCCGCCTCGATCACGAGCTTGTTGACGTCCGTGGCGCGCGGCTGCAGCGGCTGGCGCCGGGCGAACGCCAGCAGATGCTGGGTCAGGTCGGCGCCCCTGGTCGCCGCGGCGCTGATCATCTTCGTCACCTGGACGAGTTGCGGCTGGTCCTTGACGGCCTCCGCGAGGATTTCGATGGTGCCTGTGATCACCGTGAGGATGTTGTTGAAGTCGTGCGCAACGCCGCCCGTGAGCTGACCGATCGCCTCCATCTTCTGGGCCTGGCGCAGCCTGGCCTCATTGGCTTCGATCTCCTGGAAACGCGCGACCATGGCTTCGGCCTGGCGGCGCTGTCTGATTTCCTCTTCCAGCCGGTCATAGGCCTTCTGCAGCTGGATGCGCGTGGGCAGCACGAGAAGGCGGGGCAGCATCTTGAACACGGCGATGCTGACCCCGATCGACAGCATTGCCAGGAGCACATCGAAGGCGCTTGCGACGGCCGGCATTGGAACCCAGAGATCGAGGATCGCCAGCAGGCGGGCCACGCCGCTGGCCGCGGAAAAGGCCGCAAAGCCGCCGATGACGCCGCGAAACATGACGTCGCGCTGGCGTCGCCACACAAACGAGCCGATCACGAACGCAATGGAGAAGAAGGCGACCGCGATGATCGCACCGGACACGGTATTCAGCCAGAGCAACTGCGGCGTCCATGACAGGCCCGCGCCTTGTGGCATGGGTATCGGCATATCGCGACGATCTCCAAGAGGCAGGCAACCAAAGGGCGCAATGCCACGGGGCCGATCATTCAGGTTTTCGGCATCGGCGCAAGCGCAGTCGTCTCCGGCTCCGCTCACGCGCAGGGCATCTCAAGGCGCCGGGCTGCAGCCTTGCTCCGCGGCCACCTCGTCCGCATTCGGGTCACCCGGAGCGGTGGCCCAGGCGAGTTCGACCAAGGTCACGATCCGCCGTCCGGAGCCGTCGAGCTGGCAGACGATCAGGCCCTGGTCTTCCATGTAGGTCAGCAGGCGCTGGGCACGGCGCAGCGAGTGCGAGCCATAAGCCCGCGCAATCGCGGCGTCGCTCGGGCACGGCCAGCCTTCCTTGGCCGCGCGCGCGACCATCATGAACACGCCCTGCATGTCCTCTGGCAGCAGCGACGCGCGCAGCGACACGTCCTGCCACGCATCGTCTTCCCCCAGGTCGGCGCCGAGGCCGGCGCGGGCCCGCGCCAGCATGCGGCGGAAGTCGCTCAGCTCCGGGACATCGGTGCCGAGGCCCTCGATGCGGCAGCGGACCACGAACTCCTGATAGAGCACGCCGACCGCGCGGAAGCCGGCGTCGGGCTCGGCGAGCAGGGCGACCAGGACGCGGTCGACGCGCGCGCGCCGTTCCGCCAGCTCCTCAGCGCTGACAGGCTGTTCGGCCGGCTCTGGCGCGGCTTCCAGCGCGGCCGATTTCGCCGCCATCAGCTGCTCGAGCAGATCAGGCGCCGGGGTCCGGCGCTGCGGCCGGTTGGTCTCGGGCGGCGGCGCCGCCAGAATGACGGCGCGCGCGTCTTCGAGCGTCGCTTCCGGCAGCGGCAACAGGCGCGGCGTCGCATTGCGCGGCCTGGTCTCGGTCGCACCGATACGCAGGCCCAGCGGCCGGCGGGAGAGGGCAGGGCCGAGCGCCATGAAGTGGCCGCGCTCGAGGTCGCGGAAGGCCTCGGCCTGACGCCGCTCCATGCCTAAGAGGTCGGCGGCGCGCGCCATGTCGATGTCGAGGAAGGTGCGCCCCATCAGGAAATTGGAGGCTTCCGCCGCGACGTTCTTGGCAAGCTTCGCCAATCGTTGCGTCGCGATCACGCCGGCCAGCCCGCGCTTGCGGCCGCGGCACATCAGGTTGGTCATCGCCGATAGCGATGCTTTGCGCGCCTCGTCGGAGACTTCGCCGGCGACCGCCGGCGCGAACAGCTGCGCCTCGTCCACCACCACCAGCATCGGGTACCAATGGTCGCGCGCGACGTCGAACAGCCCGTTCAGGAACGCGGCGGCGCGCCGCATCTGGTTCTCGGCATCGAGCCCCTCGAGATTGAGCACGGTGGAGACGCGATGGATGCGCGCGCGCTCGCCGGCTACCTCGAGCCCACGCTCGGTATGCTCCTCGGCATCGATCACGAGATGGCCGAACCGCTCGGCGAGCGTGACGAAGTCGCCCTCGGGATCGATGATCGTCTGCTGCACCCAGGGCGCGCTCTGCTCCAGAAGCCGCCGCAGCAGGTGCGATTTGCCGGAGCCCGAATTGCCCTGCACCAGCAGGCGCGTTGCCAGCAGCTCCTCGAGGTCGACTGACGCAGGCGCGCCTGCCATCGTCTGCCCCATCTCGATCGCTACCGTCATGTGCCCCGACTCAAAGAACCAGCCTTCCGGAGAGAGGCGGTTATCAAGCCCGGCGCGCCGCGTCGAGCGGCGATGGATCATTGTCCCATGTTCCACATGCAGTGTGGATGCATCCGTCGATCAGGGGCTCGCACGGAACCGGATTTTCTCAACAAACCGTCATGATCCCCGACCGGATTGACAGTGACGGTCGAAAGCGGTTTGATCCCGCATACGGGGATTGCGATCTCCCCGCGAGGCGACATGCCCAAGTATCGCGTCCTGATTCTTCGAAAGGGCGCAGCATGTCTACATCCTACACCTCGATTTCCTCCGAAAAACTGTCACGGCTCATTGGCACCTCCAATGTGCCTGTTCTCGTCGATGTCCGCACCGACGAGGATTTCGCCACGCATCCGCGGCTGATTCCGGGTGCGAGCCGGCGCTCGCACCTCGACGTGCAGGAGTGGGCCAAAAGCCTCACGGGCCAGTCCGTCGTCGTCATCTGCGAGAGGGGCCAGAAGCTCAGCGAAGGCACGGCCGCATGGCTCCGCTGTCAGGGCGTCTCCGCCGAGAGCCTGGATGGTGGCCACGTCGGCTGGGTCCAAGCCGAATACCCGACCGTCCCGGTCGACAAAATTCCCAAACGCGACGGACGCGGCCGCACCGTCTGGGTCACGCGCGCGCGACCGAAGATCGATCGCATCGCATGCCCCTGGCTGATCCGGCGGTTCGTCGATCCCGCCGCGGTGTTCCTGTTCGTGACGTCGTCCGAGGTCGAAGCCGTGGCCGAGCGCTTCGGCGCGACCGCGTTCGACATCGAGAACGTGTTCTGGAGCCATCGCGGCGAGGCCTGCACCTTCGATGTCATGGTCCGGGAATTCGGCCTATCGACGATGCCAGGGCTGGACCGGCTGGCCACCATGGTGCGCGCGGCGGACACCGCGCGGCTCGATCTTTGTCCGGAAGCGCCGGGCCTGCTCGCCGCTTCGCTCGGGCTGTCGCGGATGTTCGACGATGATCTCGAACAGCTCGACGCCGGCATGCTGCTCTATGACGCGTTCTATCGCTGGTGCAGGGACGCGACCAAGGAGACGCACAACTGGCCGACCAACAAGGTGAAGCCATGACCGACGTCACGGCAAGCCAGAAGGTCGCGGCGCAGGGCCAGGCCCACGGCATCTCCTTCACCGAGGCGCTCGTGGTCTGGATCCGCGTCGCGATCCTCAGCTTCGGCGGGCCGGCCGGGCAGATCGCGGTGATGCATCGGATCCTGGTCGAGGAGAAGAACTGGATCTCGGAGGGGCGTTTCCTGCACGCGCTCAACTACTGCATGCTGCTGCCCGGCCCGGAAGCGCAGCAGCTTGCGACCTATATCGGCTGGCTGCTGCATCGGACCGCCGGCGGCATCGTGGCGGGCGGGCTGTTCATCCTGCCCGGCATCTTCGCGATCATGGGCTTGAGCTACATCTACGCGGCCTATGGCAATGTCGGCCTGGTCGAAGCGCTGTTCTTCGGCCTGAAGGCGGCCGTGCTCGCCATCGTCATTCAGGCGGTGGTGCGCGTCGGCAGGCGGGCGCTGCGCAATCCGCTGATGATTGGAATCGCGGCGGCGGCGTTCGTCGCGATCTTCTTCTTCGGTGCGCCGTTCCCCGTGATCATCATCGGAGCTGCGGCCATCGGCTTCGTCGGCGCCCGGCTCGGCCGGTCGGAATTCGCCGCGATCGAGCATGGCGGCAAGAGCTCGGCTGCGATCGACAGCATGCTCGGCGAAGCCGTGCCCGATCACGTCAGGCCGAATTCGGCGCGCGCGCTGCGCACCGGCCTCGTGTGGCTCGCGCTCTGGCTGGTTCCGGTGTTCGCGCTCCTGATCGGCCTCGGGCCCAACGACGTGTTCAGCCAGATCGCGATCTTCTTCAGCAAGATGGCGCTGGTGACATTCGGCGGCGCCTACGCGGTTCTTGCCTATGTGGCGCAGCAGGCCGCCGAATACTATCACTGGGTCCAGCCGCGCGAGATGCTCGACGGCTTGGGCATGGCCGAGACCACGCCCGGGCCGCTGATCATGGTGGTCCAGTTCGTGGGCTTCATGGCGGCGTTCCGCCAGGCGAGCGGACTGTCACCGATGCTTGCCGGCACGCTCGGTGGCCTGCTCGCGACCTGGGTGACCTTCACGCCCTGTTTCCTCTGGATCTTCGTCGGCGCGCCCTACATCGAAGCCTTGCGCGGCAACAAGGCGCTCGCCGGCGCGCTGTCGGCGATCACGGCGGCTGTCGTCGGCGTGATCCTCAATCTGTCGATCTGGTTCGCGCTGCATACGCTGTTCCGGCAGACCGTTCCGGTACAGGGCTTCGGCCTCGCCTTCGATGCGCCGGTGCCAGCAAGTATCGACCTGCCGGCGCTCCTGCTTTCGGTCGCGGCCGCGGTCGCGATCTTCCGCTTCAATGCGGGGATGCTCGTTGTCCTCGCGGCGTCTTGCATCACCGGCGTCCTGCTCCGCGTGGCGGGCGTCATCTGACGAGAGGGGCGATCAATATAGACAGGAGTTGAGATCATGACGACAATGAGAATGATCGCCGCTGTGGCGGCTGCTGTGCTTGTGCCGAGCCTCGCCGCCGCCCAGTCGATCGATTGGAAGAAGGTGGATGCGGCGCTCGGCAAGACCGCCAGCGTCAGCGGCGAGGTCCACCGTTACGGTCTGCCGCGATCCGACCTGCATGTCACCCTGGACGGCGTGCCGATCAAGCCGTCGCTCGCGCTCGGTGGCTGGGTCGCCTTCGCGCCGATGCATGGCGAAGCGATGGTGATGGGGGATCTGGTTCTGCTCGATACCGAGACGACGCCGGTCATGAGCAAGCTCCTGAACAGCGGTTTGGAGATCACCGCCATCCACAACCACCTGCTGCGGGCCCAGCCCGCCACGTTCTACATGCATGTCGCCGGCCACGGCGATCCCGAGAAGATGGCGGCCGCGATCCACGAGGCGCTGTCGACCGGGAGCAAGACGCCGTTCGAGCCGCCGGCCACCACGGCCAGCGCCGCACCGGCGCTTGATCTCGACACCGCAAAGCTCGACGAGATCATGCACGCCAAGGGCACGGCCACCGGCGGCGTCTATCAGTTCGGCATCCCGCGCCGCGACGCCGCCACCGAGGGCGGCATGGCGGTCAGCGCGGCGATGGGCGGCGCCAACGCGATCAACTTTCAGCCGACCGGCAACGGCAATGCGGCGATCACCGGCGACTTCCTGGTGACGGGCGATGAGGTCAATCCGCTGATCCGGGCGCTGCGGGACGGCGACATCGAGGTGACCGCGATCCACAGCCACATGCTGGACGAACAGCCGCGCATGTTCTTCATCCACTTCTGGGCCAATGACGATGCGCTGAAGCTGGCGCGCGGCGTGCGTGCGGCGCTCGACAGGACCGCCGTGGCACAGAACTGAGGGAAGCGGACATTGGCTGCAGACTCCGCCGCTGAAATGCGGCGGATCTCTCATGGCCAAACCGTAGCGCGCGGCACGCCGAGCGCGCACCAGCCGCGTTCTACTCGATCACCTCGTCGGCGCTGCTGGTGAGCGAAGGTGAAAGTTCGATGCCCAGAATCTTGGCGGCCTTCAGGTTGACGAAGAACTCGACTCTCGTGACCAGCTGGACTGGCAGATTGGAGGGCTTCTCGCCATGGAGGATCCGTCCGGCATAGACTCCGGTGCGACGATGCGACTGGACGAAATCACCTCCATAGCTCATCAGGCCTCCGGCGATGGGAAAGTCGCGAGATTGCGTGATTGCGGGTACACCATATCGCTGAGCAAGCGCGGCAAGCTGTCCGCTCCTGAACGCAAAGTAGGGATCGGAGGTGAATACAAGTCCGGTCGGCGGCTTCTGAGCCGCGGCCGAGAATGCAGGCTCGAACTCTTGTTCGATGCTGGCATTCAGAATCTGCAGGCCGACTCCCAGGACTCCCGCGGCGGCATGAAGACTCTCCAATTGTGACTTGGCGGTTGGACTTGTCGGATTGGCAACGACCGCCAACGCCGTTGCCGCCGGTAGCAACTCGTGCATGAACTCCAGCCGTTTGCGCGAGACTTCCACGCTCAAGCTGGACACTCCGGTGATGTTCCCACCCGGTTGCGACAAGCTGTCGACCACGCCCAATTGGACCGGATCGCCGCCCATCTCAAAGACGATCGTCTTGCTCGTGGTGGAAGCTTTGGCCGCGAGCGCCACCGGAGCGCCACCGGGCGCGACAATGATATCCACGTCACGAGCGACCAGACTTGCAGCCAGGTCCGGCAATCGCTTGTACTGCCCTTCCGCCCATCGATATTCGATCGCGACGTTCTTGCCTTCGACGTAGCCGGTCTCCCGGAGACCATCGTGAAAGGCTTTGAGTCGGCTGGCGAACGGAACAGGCGACTCCGGGCAGAGATAGCCAATGACCGGGATCGATCTCTGCGCCCGTGCCGGATACGTCAAGGCTGCGGCAGAGCCGAGCAAGGCAAGAACGTCTCGCCGCCCGATGCGGCCGAACATCGGCGTCCGGCGAGCGGCCTTGCAGCCAGCGCTGGCCATGGGTGCACCAACCGGCATCGCCTGATCGCCCATGAGCGCGGATCCTGCTGTTCACGTCGCGCCACATGCGTCGAGCGCCAGACATGGGTGCGATTGAAGTCAATCGGCACACGCCTTCGACGGCGCATCGAACGCGATTCCAAAGACCGGTATGGCCTCATCATAGCCCTTAATCGGACGATCCCCCAATGCTTTCAGCGCGCGCCTGTCCTTGACCGCTGCGGCAACTTCGCCGTTCATCAGGATTTCTCGGTCGGCCGCGGAGGCGCACAGGCGGGCCGCGAGATTCACGACACTGCCAATGGCCGTATAGTCGAACCGGCTTGCATATCCGATCCGCCCGACGGTTGCCGAGCCGCTGGCAAGTCCCACACCGAAGCCGACCTCGTAGCCTCGCTCTCGCCAGCAGCCGATGAGTTCCTGCACGCTCCTCTGCATCGCCACGGCCAGATCGACGGCGGTGAGGGCGGGCTCTTTGACCGGGACGGGCGCATTGACAAGAACCATCAAGCCGTCGCCCGAGAAGCTGATCAGTGTGGCTGCGAATGCCGCGATGACTTTGCCGAGCACCTCGTAGTACTCCGAGAGAACGCTCATGACTTCCTCTGGCGCCACACCAGCGGAGAACGAGGTGAAGCCTCGCAAATCAGAGAACACGACCACCACCTCGGCGCGGCGCCCTTCCAAGACGCTGTCGTCACCGGTTCGGTCGACGAGATCGGCGACCTGCGGAGCAAGAAAGCGCTTGAGTCTGGCAATTCGCTCCTGATGCTCCCTGGCGAGAGCCAGTTGGGCCGCCATCCTGTTGAAACTATCCGCCAGGCGCTGAAGCTCATCTCCCGTCTCGATGGTGATGCGATAGTCGAAGTGCCCGGCTCTGATCTTCTCAGTGCCTTCCTCGAGAAGCCGGATCGGGTTCGTCATCCGATCCGCCAGCCCATAGGCGAGCAGGCCCGAGAACATGGTGCCGAGCAGGAGAAGCAGTGCGGTCCGCCACAAGGCTGCGTAGATCGGAGCGAAAGCTTCCGACAGCGGCTGCTCGACCACAACAATCCAATCAGGACCTGCGACCGGAGCGCTGGCGGCGGCAATTGGGTCGCCCCGCAGGTCCCGGCTTCTTGCGAAGCGCATTCCCGCACGGCTGATTGAATCGCGTATCGCCAGGAACGGTTTGGACGTGGCTTCGTCCGCCCCGCGCAGGACGAGGCTGAGGTCCGGATGAGCAATCAGCCGGCCGGGCCTATCCAGCACGAAGGCGAAGCCGGCGTCTCCCACCTTGATCGCCGATATGACCTCCCAAATGAGCTTGAGGTTGACTTCAGCAACGACCACGCCGGCCGATGGCCTATTCCCGGACATCGCAACAGTAAGATAGGGCTCGGAACCCCGGTTATAGCTGACGTCGCCAAACCAGATGCGGGCCGAGCGGGCGCCGACGACCGCAGGATCGGTGGATCGGTCCGCGCGACTGTCGACCCGATTGAGACCGACACGCGAGATGTAGAGACGTTCTCGTCCAGCATGGTCACACAGCATGAGACTTGCGACGGCGGGTGCTTGGCGGAGCAGGCGCAGCGCGTCAGTTCGCCGCAGCTCGTCGGGGCCGTCGGTCCAGGGCAGCTGAACCAGCCAGCCAAGCTCGTTTGTGATTTCGTTGATGAAGCCATGGATCCTGGTCGCGGCCGACGTCGCCTGAAGTCCAAGCAACTGGTCCAGTCGCGCGCGCTGATCGCGATAGCCGAACCAGGCTTCGATCACGCCATTGATCGCGAGCGGAACCGCCACCGCCATGAAGAGCACGAGCCAATACTTCTGGAAGAGGCCGCGAAAACGTTGCCGGACCATGGCCGCACACCTCAGTCCGCCTCGGACGAGACAGACTAGATCGAGCTCAGCTCGGGTGGAAAGCTCCCTGTGCCGTCCTGCATGCGCCGTGCTTTGCCTGATGAAATGCACTCGAGGTGCGACCGCGTCTTATTTTACCGGCACCGCACTCATGTCGCGGAACATGCTCAGGCGGATCTCACGTCGATCGGCAGCGCCAATGTAATGATTTCATCCGACCGGCAACGGCAACATCACGATTTGCCAGCGGCTTCCCGGTGACGGCGATGAGGTCAATCCGTTGATCCGCGCCCTGCGCGCGGGCGGCATCAAGGCGACCGCCACCCAGGGCCGCATCCTGGACGAGTAGCCGCGGATGGGCTTCATCCAGTTCTGGATCAATGAGGATGCGTTGAAACTGGTGCGCGGCGTGTGTCGGGCCTCGACGGGACCGCTGTCGCACCGAACGGAACCGCGCCGGCCGATCGCTGCTCAGCGTCCTAGGTTCTGACGTCCGTCAACAAGCATGGCGCGAGATGATACGAGCGTCAGAACCAGGACACGCGATCGGCCTTGAACTGGAAAGTCCGATGAGTCCACGTGATCAGGACCGACCGGAAGTTAGCGGCTCTCGGCCGCCTTGCTTCTAGCCAGCCTTGTGTCCAAGCCGCCTTGTCTCTAGGCCGCCTTGGGTTGGGTTGCGGCTGCAAGTGTGTCGCGCAGGTGCTGCTCCTTCTTTTCGTCGAGCGAGGTCTTCAGAACCGTCCCTCCCGCATCCTTGATTTCAGGAATGACCTTGTCGGCGGTCATATTCTCGATCAGCAGGAACAGCACGGCATCTCCCGCCTTCACCTTCGACGCCAGATCCTTCATGAACTGGTCCCTGATGCCGAAGTCGGTCATCGCACCGCCCAGAGCGCCGGCGCCGGCGCCGAGCGCCACGCCGATCAGCGGATTCAGGAACACCATCCCGAACAGCAGCCCCCAAAAGCTGCCTCTTGCGGCCCCCGCCATCGTCGTGTTCACGAGCTGATTGAGCTTGACGGAGTCCTCGGTTTTGACGGCGATCACGGCATCGTTGATCGTGATCAGATACTCGCCCTGCAGCTTGAGGATCTTCTGCCGGACTTCTTCTGCTTTGGCTTCGGATGGGTACACAATCGCAACAAGATCTGACATGGAGCGCTCCTGTAACGGATTGATGGTCTGCCCCTCACCACGCGTGCCTAATACGCGCGGCGCGATTTTAACACGGACCCGGAACCCGCCGGACCGCGAGTGAGCGCCGCCTCATCACAATTGCGAGATGTGGTGGGATACTTGTACAATCGAATGAGTGGGAATGGCTGCATGGGCCGTTGGCGAATGGCATAGCGGCCTCCCGACGCTGGCGGAATTTTGCGGCGCGTCCATTGCGCCGCATTCGCGTTGGCCCGAAAGCGTCATCGGAGGCGCTCATGCGCAAATTCAACAAACGCGACATGCTGATCTTCGTCGTATGTCTGCTGTTGGGCGTAGCCCTCATCGGGTGGGGGATGGCCCACGTGATTCAGCTCAAGCAGCGCTTGATGCCAAGCCGTCAGACGAGCGCGCTCATCAGACAAGGCGGTCATCAGATCCCTGCCTTGCGCTTCGCATCCGGCTCAGTTCGGCTTGATTATCTCCCTCTGCCTTAGCTTGCTTCTAGGAGCGCCGTGACGAACGCACGAGCCTTTGCTCGTGCAGCGCCGCTTGTCCAGCGCCGAGGTCTTCCTGCACTGCGGAAGGCCAGGCTTGGGCTGGGTGGACGCTCGCGGCGGCTTGGAAAACGCGCTACAATCGAAACGTGAGGTCAAGTGAGCCCAATGAGGTCAAGCGAGAAGGAGGCTCGTCATGAAATCACACGCTGTCCCCTTCGAAAATCGCTGGACGAACGGTGAGCACGCCTGGCAGTGGCATCGCGAGCTTGAGCGGCTCGGCGTGCAAAATGTCAGGACGATGTTTTGTGAGCACGAAACGCATCATGGCGAGGAGCGCACAGTCGTCTTCGACATCCCTCCGGGATTTGTGCAAGACTGGCTCGCTTTCCATGACCGCAAGACCGCGCGTCAGCAGCTGATCTGGCGCGGCAGCATCGTTGCATTGGGCATGATCGCAGCGTCCGGCGCCGTGCTCGGCCTCATGAAATAGATGCGCCGAGTTGGCGGCAACAAAGACAATGGCCAACACTCCCCTTCATGTCTTCGATCTGCGAAATTGCTTCGTCAATTCCGTGGCTGACAGCCACCCGAGTCATTTGAGCTCAGCGCTTGATCCAGACGAAGGCGCGCTCGCGTACGCGCTGTCTCGCGCCAGACGCCGGTGAATCGGCGGACCTCCGGAGGACGCAGCTGACAATCGTTCCATGATTAGCTAAACAACGAAATATGAACCTCGTTTCAAGGCGCTCTCCGATCCTACACGCCGCCGCATCCTGCAGCTGTTGAGGGACCGACCAATGACGGCAGGACAAATCGCCGAGCATTTCCATTGCGCCAAGCCGACGCTCTCTGCCCATTTCGCGGTGTTGCGCGAGGCGGACCTGGTCGAATCGGACAAAGTCGGAACGACCATCACTTACAGTCTGAAACTGTCCGTGCTTGAAGACGCGCTGCTGAGCTTTGCCGAGACCGTCGGGATCGGCGTTCGTTCCGGCGGAAAGCTCAAGTTCGCGACAAGGAGGACCAAGTGATCGACCGGCGAACCGCCTTGATTTGCGGGACGCTCATCGCCGTGATGTTCGCCGGGGCCATGTTTTGGTGCATCGTTCCGAACGACTGGATCGTACAGGCGGGCCAACCCAGAGCATCCCTGCCATCACTGTTCATCTTTCCAGCCTGCAGTGCTTTCGTCGTCGGTGTCCTCTACGGCCACGGCCATGGCGAGCGAACAGACTCCGCGAGAAATGAACCTTGGCGCAAATGGGGAGCCACAGTTTCGATGAGCTATTGTATCGTCCTGCTGCTGGCGCAGGCGCTCGTCATCATCACGAGGCTTGACCTTGGTATTCACTTGGAGCTTTGGGCCTTCTATCGTGCCTTGTTTGTTGCGGTTGGAATCATCTTCCTTCTGGCAGTCAATCAGTTGCCGAAGCTTCCATATTTCGAACGCAGAGTGGCGCCCGGCGGCAACTTGGGTCCGGTATATGGGCCGAGGTATATGCGCATCCAATCCAGGCTCATGTTTGTGTTCGGGATTGCGTTGATCGCATCTTGGCTCGCGCTGCCACCACATCCGGGATGGCATCCGACTTTTTACGCTCTTGTTGCGACGATATGCCTTTTCGCCCAGGCCATCGCTTTGCGACGCCATCTCAGTCGCAAATGGAACGTTCAGCAGCCCGGGTCCCGTGGAGGCACGCCAGGGGTGCCTGGTTGACCGCGCGTACCTAAGGGCTCCCTTGTCGCTCTGGCTTGGTGCCATCTGACTACGTACTTCGCCGCGCTTGCGCGAGACGGGTGTCGAAGGAAGGTCTCCTAACGGCGACGCTCGCGAAGCCTGAAAAGTAGTCGGCGAGGCATGCGCCAAACCACGAATTTCGCCTGCGATTTCAACATGACTCGGCCTGTCCAGTGTTTCTGCCAAAAATATTTTACTTTCGTATTTTCAGAAATTGTGTTTGTCTGGGCCATCCCGCCTCATGCAGAGGGACGTACGCGTCGTCACGATACGTTGAGGTGGGCTGCGATGGACGTGAAGGCTGTGCCCGACGAGCGCAAGCCGGCACGGACGGCGAAGTCGTGTGGTCCTGGCATCCCGGTGCTGATGCCTGTGCGATGCGCTCTTGGCGCATTGTCGCTGCGGGGGCAAGAAAGCCGGTCCCCGGGGAGATCACGTATAAGCCGTAAACCATTCGCGCAGGGAAGGCCGGGATGTCCTAAGCCGAACCTGTGGTGACTGCCGCCTGCTTTCTTGATGCAGGCGGGCCATGGGGGCGGCAGGCTCCCGGCCTTCCCTGCGCCCTCTCGATCTTCGAAAGGGACGAACTGATCGCATCACTCGGGCACGACATGCCGCGAGAAGACGAAGACATGTCCGCTGTTTGAAAAGTCGCATCAATCGAAGGTCCTCGTGAAGGGCGCGAGACCTGGTGGTGGATTGATGACGAACTCAAAACACGTGGACAAACGCTCATCGGCGCTAACCGAGACGTAACCAGCGATCCCACCACATCTTGCCGTGACGCTCGGTGCCGGGTAATCGGGTAATCCTGAGGTTGCAATTTCAAGGAAGGTTTTCTTGATGCGTGATACTCCGGTCGGGATCAGCGATCTGCAGATCATTTTCCACGATGACGATGAAACCCCGTTCGAGTTCGTCGTCGATCTCCTTCGGTCCGTTTTTGGCCGTTCGGAGATTGAGGCCAGCGCCTTTGCGGCGACGATCGGCCAACTCGGCAGAGCCGCGTGCGGCACTTATCCATCGGCCGTTGCCGAAGCGATGCTGGCGGCGGCTCGACATCGAATAAAGGAGGCCGGCCATCCCCTGCTGTTGACCTCGATGGCTTTCGGCGCAACGGCTGACAATGATGGGCCCGCCTGTGCCCTGTGTGGTCAGATTGCAGTTGTTGAGCAAAGCCATTTCAAGGGCGAGCGCGGTCTGATCTGCGCGCCTTGCACCCTGATTGCGACCAATCATCTGTCATACGCTGCGTCGAGTCGGAAATTCAAATACGCGCACGAGGCGATCGCCTGGCATTTTGCGGGCGTAGCACAGGATGAGATCGTCACCACCTCGCGCCGGTTTCCCGGCCACATGCGGGCGGACGTGCAGGTCGCCATCGACCAGCTTTTTTCCGTATCGCCGATCCGCTTCTTCGGGCTCTATGACCAGCATCGCTTTGAAACGTTGACCTATGCCGGCCTGACCAAGGACGGTCAGCAGGCGGTTACGATCGCCGCGGCACAATACCAGGACGTCGACATCGGCGAGGAGGCGCCGGTCAAATGTCTCAACAACGGCCTGTGGCTCAGCCGTGAGGGCGACTTGCGCTACGCGGTGGTGCTCTCCTTTCACCGCGAATATGGCGAGGAAACGGGCATGCAGGTGGAGATCGCCGTTCCCGTCGGGGAAGACGGCATTGCGCTCGTGCAGCGATGCTTTTTGGAACTGGAAGCCGCCATCAACGCGGCGCGATCCTATCGCGGCAAGGTCCTGTCGCTCGACGGGGAGGCCAACTATCGCGGGCGCTCTAGAGGCATCATGGTTCACCGTTTATCGCAGGTCCGGCGCGACGAGGTCATCCTGCCCGAGCTGACCTTGAAGCTGCTCGATCGCAACGTCATCAGGTTCATCGAGAGCCGGGATGCTTTGCGCAAGCTTGGGCAATCAACGCGAAAGGGAATCCTGCTCTACGGGCCACCGGGCACCGGCAAGACGCATACGATCCGATATCTCGCGGCCAGCCTGCCCGGTCATACCACGCTCATCATCACCGCCGGGCAGATGGGGCTGCTGTCGCATTACATGGCGCTCGCGCGCCTGCTGCAGCCGACGATGGTGGTGATCGAAGATGTCGACCTGATCGCCAGGGATCGCGAGGACATGGACAGTCCGTGTGAAGAATCTCTGCTCAATGCGCTGCTCAACGAGATGGACGGGCTGAAGGACAACGCCGACATCCTGTTCGTGCTGACCACCAACCGGCCCGAGCAGTTGGAGGGCGCGCTTGCCGGACGGCCGGGACGGATCGACCAGGCGGTCGAGGTGCCGCTGCCTGACGACATCGGCCGCGCGAAGCTGGTGCGGCTCTATGGCGGCAGCCTCACGCTGACCGAGACAATCGTGGCCGAGGCCGTGAACCGCACCGCGGGCGTTAGTGCTGCGTTCATCAAAGAGCTGATGCGGCGGACGGCGCAATCGAACCTCATGCGCGGCGACGGCGGCGTCGTAACCTCAGCGGATCTCGCCGAGGCGCTGGACGACATGCTGTTTACCGGTGGCCAGCTCAATGTCAGGCTGCTCGGGGGCGCCGATAGCGGCCGCCGCGGTCGCGCGGAGCTGAACTGATCGGGCGCCGCGATGCCTCTTTCCGCTGTCCATATCGAGAACTATCGCTCGGTGCGCAATCTGTGGCTGCCGGTCGAGCAGCTGACGGTCTTTGTCGGCGCCAACGGCGTCGGCAAGACCAACCTCTACAAGGCGCTGGCGCTGTTGCGCGGTGCGGCTGACGGCAGCATCACGCGGGCGATCGCGGAGGAGGGCGGCCTCGAGTCCGTGTTCTGGGCCGGTCGGCGCCGGGAGGGCAAGCCGGTGCGGCTGGTGCTCAAGGCCCAGTTCGACGAGCTCGAATATGGCATCGAGGTCGGGTTGCCGCATTCCTACGAGATCGAGCTCGGCCTGCCGCAGCCGGCCGAGGCCGCATTCGGGCTGGAGCCGCTGATCAAGGCCGAGCGCGTCGTCGTCCGCCAGGGCCGCCGCGACGTCGTCATGATGGAGCGCAAGGGGCCGCTGGTGATGCTCCGCAACGACGATGGCGCACGCGAGACGCACAAATCCGCGGTTCTTGCCTCGGAGACCGCGCTCGCCGCGTTCCGCGACGCCGCCCGCTATCCGGAGCTCGAGGCCATCAGGCGCGAGATGCTGGAATGGCGGCTCTATCATGATTTCCGCACCGATGCCGCGTCGCCGATCCGCCAGCCGTGCCATGCCATCACCACCCCGACGCTGTCCGCCGACGGCCGTGATCTCGCCGCCGTGCTGGCGACCTTGTCCGTCATTCGCGGGGACACGACCGATCTCGATGCCGCCGTCGATGACGCCTTCCCCGGCGCCCGGCTTCATGCGGGAGCCGAAGGCAGTTGGTGCCAGTTCAGCCTGAGCTTCCCGGACATGCCGCGGTCCTTCCTGGCCCATGAGCTGTCGGATGGAACGTTGAAATATCTCTGCCTGCTCGGTGCGTTGATGGGTTACCGGCTGCCGCCGTTGATTGCGCTGAACGAGCCGGAGGCGAGCCTGCATCCGTCGCTGCTGGCGCCGCTGGCCCGCCTGATCGCGCGGGCGGCAGGGCGCGCGCGCATCTGGATCGTGACGCATTCGGACGATCTGACGGCGCATTTGCAGGAGGAGACCGGCAAGCGAGCCCGCCGCGTCGTCAAATCCGGCGGCGCGACCGGCATCGAGGGCCTGAAGCTTTCGGGCGAATATGCCGACGAGGAGGAAGACGAGGAGGACGAATGAGCGTCCCGCGTTCACCCCGGCTGGTCTGCGGCCTCTTTCGATCCGGCCGAACGGGTGAACGACGGGAAGTAGGTGGCTCGTTTCTCCTCCGCGGCGCGCCAGGTGCGGCGGATGTGCAGCAGGTCCTTGCGGGCGACGAGCCCGACCAGGCGCATCGTGCCGGGCTCGACGATCGGCACCCGCCCCACGCTCTCAATCGCCATGCGATCGGCGAGATGGGACACGGTTTCGTCGGGATATCCCACGATCACGGCGTCATCCGACAGGCGCTCGGCAAGCGTGATGTCGCCGCTCGGCGCCTCCGTGCGCCAGCGCAGGATATCGGCTCGGCTGACCATGCCGGCGATCCGGCCGTCCTCGCTGCGGATCGGATAGGATTTGTGGCGCGGCTCCTCGGTCGAGAAGAAGTCGATCGCCTCCTCCAGGCGCATCTGGTCCGGCAGCGTATCGACCTCGCGCACCATGACGTCGCCGACGCGCAGCAATTCGAACGGGTCGACGCCGTATTCGCGCACGATGTGCTGGCCGCGTCGCGCGATCTTCTCGGTCAGGATCGACCGCTTGAGCATCAGCACGGTGACGGCGTAGGTCGTGCCGGTCGCGATCAGCAGCGGCACCAGCAGGGAGAGATCTCCGGTCAGTTCCACCGCGAACAGCACGCCGGTCAGGGGCGATCGCATGGTGCCGCCCATCATCGCCGCCATGCCGATCAGCGCCCACGCGCCGGCATCGCCGGGCAGATATTGCCCTTCCAGCCAGCCCAGGCAGCCGCCGAAGATGAGCAGCGGCGCCAGCACGCCGCCGGAGGTGCCCGATGCAAGCGCAATGATCCAGATCGTCGACTTGACGACGAGAATGAGCGCGACCTCCTTCGCCGTCATATGGTTCGCGAGCAGGTCGCCGATCACGTCATAGCCGACCGCGAGCGCCCGGGGCTCGATCAGGCCGCCGAGGCCGACGGCAAGCCCGCCGAGTGCGGGCCACCACATCCAGTGGATCGGCAGGGCGCCGAACAGGTCTTCGGCCTTGTAGAGCAATCCGGTCAGCAACCCCGATTGCAGCCCGGCGACGAGGCCGACACCGACACAGATCAGCGGCGTCCAGCCCGAAAGATTCAGCGTGGCGTAAAACGGGAACAGTGGTCCGGAGCCGAGCACGAACGGCCGCAACACGGCCGCGAGCGCACATGCCGTGAGCACGGGGATCAGGCTGCGCGGCTTCCATTCGAACAGCAGCAGTTCGACGGCCAGCAGCACCGCCGCGATGGGCGTGCCGAAAATCGCGGTCATGCCGGCGGTCGCGCCGGCCACCAGCAAAGTCTTGCGTTCGGCGGCGCTCAGGCTGAAGCACTGTGCAAACAGCGAGCCGATCGCGCCACCGGTCATGATGATCGGGCCTTCGGCGCCGAACGGTCCGCCCGAGCCGATCGAGATCGCGGACGAGAGCGGTTTCAGGACGGCGACCTTCGGCGACATGCGGCTTTCGCCGATCAGGATCGCTTCGATCGCCTCGGGAATGCCGTGGCCGCGGATCTTCTCCGAGCCGAAACGCGCCATCAGCCCGATCACCAGTCCACCCAGGATGGGCGCGGCCACCATCCACCAGTTAGGTTTCGCGCCGGCAAGCGAGATGTTTGCGCTGCTGACTGTCTGGAACCAGACCAGATTAGTAACGAGCGCGATAGCTTTCAGCAGCACCCAGGCGGCGGCGACGCCGCCGGCGCCGACGATCAAGGCCATGGCGACGAGAACCAGAACGCGCTTGTCGGTGGTGAAGTCGCCAAGACGCGCGCGAGCGCCGGCAGAACGCAGCCGATCCATATCATCTCCTTCGGCGCCCGCCTGGCCGAGGCTTGGCGCTGCAATGAACCATGTCGCGACGCAATATATCGGATCACGATATATTTTGGCCAGCATCCTTCGGGTGAGCGCATCGTCAGCCTCAGCCTGGGCTTGAGCGGTGGCCAGCCGCCCCTCGGTCTTTCGCGCATCCGCGATTTATGGTTGGTCGGCGCGACACTCCGAGATCGAGGGCAGGATGGCGATTTCCCGAACCAGGACCCGGCAGCCGGCGAAGGCACAGGCGTCGCGCGCGGCGGACGAGGTTCGGGATGTCGACTATCGGGCGCTCGCACAATTCCGCTACGAGCTGCGGAAGTTCGTGGCGTTCAGCGAAAGCGCCGCGCGCAAGGAGCGGCTGACGCCGCAGCAGCACCAGGCCTTGCTGTCGATCAAGGGATTTTCGCAGGACAAGCCGGTGTCGGTCGGCGAACTGGCGAAACTCCTCCTCATTCGACATCACACGGCGGTCGAGCTCGTGGACCGGATGACCAGGCTCGGACTCATCGTCCGCCTCGCCGATCCCGACGATCGGCGGCGCAGCCTGGTTCGGCTGACGGCGGAAGGGGAGCGCCGGCTGCGCAAGCTGTCGAAGATCCATTTCGAGGAGTTGAGCGCCGTCGGCAACGCGCTGACCGAGATGCTGCGACACTTCCGCCGCTCCGGCAGCCTGTGTTGATAAGCACGATCGTCACGGAGGCGCTGATCGCGACAGTGGCGCGTTCGCCGGCGGTCTCGCAGTTTTGTTCAAGGCTGATGTACTACTTTGATAAGAAAGCCGGGGTAACAACGCCCGTGCCGCGCCCTAAGACGCTAGTGAGCGCGGCGGCAAAATTTGGGGAAGATCATGATGCGCACAACCTTGCTGATGACGGCGCTTTGCGGCCTGATGGGGCTTGCCGTGCAACCGGCGCTTGCGGCCAACGTGAAGATCACGCCGCTGGGCAGCCACGACGGCGAGTTCTGCGCCCTCGACCGGGCCATGATCTTCGAGGACCCCGATGGCACGCGGATTCTCTACGACGCCGGGCGCACCGTCCGCGGCGCCGACGATCCGCGGCTGGGCAAGATCGACGGCGTGCTGCTCAGCCATGCCCATGGCGATCATCTCGGTGACATCCATGCGTCAAAGGCGAATGCCGGCGACTGCGGCAAGCCCGATTTCGACGTCACGGATACACCGGGCTCCAACACCGAGAAGGTCGTGGTCGCGAAGAAGGCCAAGTTCTTCGTCGGCGGCGAGATGAACAGCTTTTTCGGCGTCCGGATTCCGGCGGCCGGCGGCGACAAGGCTCAGGTCGTCACCTTGCGGTTCGGCGCCATGAACAAGCTTGGCGGGGTCTCGATCTGGAGCGTGCCGGCGGCCCACAGCAATGGTGTTAGTCCAGCGTTTCTGAGCGGCGATCTTGCCAAGCAGATGCAGGCCAACGGCCTGACCGCCGATCTCGGGCCGGCCGGCGGTTATGTGCTGCGTTTCTCCAATGGGCTCGCGGTCTATCTGTCGGGCGATACCGGCGTGATCGCCGATCAGGAGGCCGTCATTCGCCGCGAATTCCAGGCCAAGCTCGCGGTGCTGAACATCGGCGACGTGTTCACGACGGGGCCTGCGACCGCGGCCTATGTCATCAACGATCTGGTCAAGCCCGCTGCGGTGATCCCGTCGCATGCGAACGAGGCGGCGACGAAGGACGGCAAGTTGCTGCCGAACACCAAGACGGCCGCCTTCAAGGCTGCGGTGCACGTGCCGGTGTATCTGCCGCTCAGTGGCAAGACCATGGAGTTCGACGCCAGCGGCAAATGCACCGCCGGTTGTTCGGCGCAATGACGGCGGCTGCCCGATCGGCACGACCGTCGGGCCCATCGATCGGCTCGCGTCCGTCACGTGACGCGGGCCTGCCCAGCCTCGGTGCGAAAATGCTTCGTTTCGCTCGCAATGATGCTGGAGGGAGCGTTGCCCAGTAACTCACACCTCTCTGCGGCTCAGGAACGCCAGCCGCTCGAACAGGTGCACGTCCTGCTCATTTTTCAGAAGCGCGCCATGCAGCGGCGGGATCAGCTTGCGCGGGTCCCGCTCGCGCAGCTGCTCGGGGCCGATATCCTCGTTGAGCAACAGCTTCAGCCAGTCCAGGAGCTCCGACGTGGACGGCTTCTTCTTCAAGCCCGGCACCTCGCGCACCTCGAAGAAGATGCGCAGGGCTTCCTCGACCAGCCGCTTCTTGATGCTGGGGAAGTGCACGTCGACGATGCGGCCCATCGTCTCTGCATCGGGAAACTTGATGTAGTGGAAGAAGCAGCGGCGCAGGAAGGCGTCCGGCAGCTCCTTCTCGTTGTTGGAGGTGATGATGACGATCGGGCGCAGCTTGGCCTTGATGGTCTCGCCGGTCTCGTAGACGTGGAATTCCATCCGGTCGAGCTCGAGCAGGAGGTCGTTGGGGAATTCGATATCGGCCTTGTCGATCTCGTCGATCAGCAGCACGGGGCGCTGCTCGGCCGTGAAGGCGTCCCACAGCTTGCCGCGCTTGATGTAGTTCTTGATGTCGGACACTCTGGAGTCGCCGAGCTGGCTGTCGCGCAGCCGCGACACGGCGTCGTATTCGTAGAGGCCCTGCTGCGCCTTGGTGGTCGACTTGATGTGCCAGGTCAGCAGCGGTGCATTCACCGCCTTGGCAACCTCTTCCGCCAGTACGGTCTTGCCGGTCCCCGGCTCGCCCTTCACCAGCAGCGGCCGTTCGAGCACGATCGCCGCGTTGACGGCCACTTTGAGGTCATCGGTGGCGACGTAGTCCTGGGTACCGGTAAATTTCATCGAGCGTTGCCTGTTCTTGTTACTTGCGTTGAGTCGCTACGCGGCGCTTCCGCCACGCGGCATTGAGGGAATGGCTGCCATTGCAGCGAGGAATAATCAAGCGCGCCGGATCAGCGAGAGGATCACCAGCACGATCACGGCGCCTATGGTGGCGTCTAGGATGGCGCCCAAGGTGCCGCTTGCCAGATCAATGTGCAGCGCGGGCAGCACATAACTGGCGACCAGCGCGCCGATGATGCCGATCACGATATTGCCGATCAGCCCAAACCCGGCCCCGCGCACGATCAGGCCGGCCAGCCAACCGGCGATGGCGCCGATGATGATTGCCGCGAGTAGACTCATAGGAAGCCCCCATTCAGAACTCTGTTCCATCGATTGTAGAGCAAAAAGCCGGCCGGTCCAGTGCGCCGGGTTCCGGCGGCCCTTGACGTGCCCCCGGAGCCGGGCGATCTAATGGGCATGTTCCTGCAATTCTTTACAGCACTGCGCGAGGCGCAGGTCCCGGTCTCCTTGCGTGAATATCTCACGCTGATGGAGGCCATCGACGCCGATCTTGCCGAGCAGTCGGTCGAGAACTTCTATTATTTGTCGCGCGCGGCGCTGGTGAAGGACGAGCGCAATCTCGACAAATTCGATCGCGTCTTCGGCACCGTGTTCAAGGGGCTGGAGAGCCTCTTGGATGCGATGGAGAAGGCGGAGATCCCCGAGGAATGGCTGAAGAAGCTTGCGGAAAAATACCTCACCGAGGAGGAGAAGAAGCAGATCGAGGCCATGGGCTGGGACAAGCTCATGGAGACACTGCGCAAGCGCCTGGAAGAGCAGAAGGGCCGTCACCAGGGCGGCAGCAAGTGGATCGGCACTGCAGGCACCTCGCCGTTCGGTGCCTATGGCTATAACCCGGAAGGCATCCGGATCGGCCAGGAGAAGAACCGCAACAACCGCGCGGTGAAGGTATGGGATCGCCGCGAGTTCAAGGATCTCGACGGCAATGTCGAGCTCGGCATCCGCAACATCAAGGTGGCGCTGCGGCGGTTGCGCAAATTCGCCCGAACCGGCGCGCCCGACGAGCTCGATCTCGACACCACCATCCGCGAGACCGCCAATCACGGCTATCTCGATGTGCATATGCGGCCCGAGCGGCGCAATGCGGTGAAGGTCCTGGTGTTCTTCGATATCGGCGGCTCGATGGATTCCCATGTCGCGCAGGTCGAAGAGCTGTTCTCGGCCGCCAAGAGCGAATTCAAGCACATGGAATATTTCTACTTCCACAACTGCCTCTATGAGGGCGTGTGGAAGCAGAACAGGCGTCGCTTCACCGACCGGACGCCGACCTGGGACGTGCTGCACAAATACCCGCACGACTACAAGGTCGTGTTCGTCGGCGACGCCTCGATGAGCCCTTACGAGATCATGGTGCCCGGCGGTTCGGTCGAGCATGTCAACGAGGAGCCGGGCTCGGTCTGGCTGGAGCGGATCATCCGCACCTATCCGCACACGGTGTGGCTCAATCCAGTGGCGCAGAAGCATTGGGACTATTCGGAATCCACCACCATCATCCGCCGCATCTTCTCCGAGCGCATGTATCCGATCACGATCGAGGGCCTGGAGGGCGCGATGAAGGAACTGGTGCGGTAAAACTAATCCCGTCATTCCAGGGCGCTCGCGAACAGCGAGCGAACCCGGAATCTCGAAATTGTTTTCATTCGTTCCAGATTCCGGGTTCGATGCCGCCGCATTGCCCCGGAATGACGGAGCAGGGAGGTTCGTCGCAAATGCCCCAGACTATCACCCGCGGCATCAAGGCGCTGCTCGACGAGGCCAATGCCGAGATCGAGACACTGAGCGCGACGCAGGCAATCGAGGCCGCCAAACGCGACGACGTCGTGATCATCGACATCAGGGATCCCCGCGAGATCGAACGCGAGGGACGGATTCCCGGTGCTTTTTCCTGCACGCGCGGCATGCTGGAATTCTGGATCGATCCGCAGAGCCCTTACGCCAAGCCGATCTTCCAGGAGGATAAGACCTTCATCTTCCATTGCGCCGGCGGCTTACGCTCCGCCCTCGCGGCCAAGACCGCACAGGACATGGGACTGAAGCCGGTCGCTCATATCGGCGGTGGCTTCGCCGCCTGGCGTGACGCCGGCGGGCCGGTGGAGAAATGGGAGCCGAAGAAGAAGGATTGATGACACCTGTCACACGCGGGCTTGACCCGCGTGTCCATCGCTTCAAGAAGATGGATGGCCGGATCAAGTCCGGCGATGACGATCGAACGTGACGCTGGAGTCCTGGTCCAATGACTATCCCCGATGATCCGCTCGTCTCCACCGACTGGCTTGCTGCGCATCTCGGCGATCCCAAGGTGAAAGTTCTCGACGCCACCTTCAAGATGCCGGGCGTGCTGCCGCTGCCGAAGGATGACTATCTGAAGGCGCATATCCCGGGCGCCGTCTTCTTCGATGTCGACGAGGTCGCCGATCATTCGAGTTCGCTGCCGCACATGTTTCCGAGCGCCGAACAGTTCGGCCGCGATGTTGGCCGCCTCGGCATCGGCAACGGCGATACAGTCGTGATCTACGATGCCGGCGGCTGGGTCGCGGGTCCGCGCGCCTGGTGGATGTTCCTGTCGTTCGGCCACCGCGACGTGCGTGTGCTCGACGGCGGCTTGAAGAAGTGGATGGCGGAGGGACGCCCGGTCGAAAGTGGAGGGGTGACGCCGAAGCCCGCCAGTTTCACTGCGCGGTTCGACGACGCCTGCGTCCGCAAGATCGAGCAGATGATCGCGAATCTCGATCGCCGGACAGAGCAGGTGATCGATGCGCGGCAGGCGCTGCGTTTCGCCGGTGGCGTGCCCGAGCCGCGCCCGGGCCTGCGCTCCGGCCATATCCCCGGCAGCCGCAATCTGCCCTATGCCGAACTGTTCGATGCCGAGACCGGCGTGATGAAGCCGCTCGATCAGCTGCGCGCGGCTTTCGTCGGCGCCGGCGTCGATCTCGCCAAGCCGATCGTGACCTCCTGCGGCTCCGGCGTATCGGCGGCGGTGCTGACGCTTGCGCTCTACCGGCTCGGCGTTCGCGATACTGGACTCTATGACGGCTCGTGGTCCGAATGGGGGCTCGAAGCCGGCCCGCCGATCGCGACCGGACCGGCGTGACGGATAGGCCCGCTATCGCACTCGCTGGGTGGCGGCCTGCTGTCCAAACGCGGGCTGCTGACCAAAGGCAGCCTGTTGACCAAAGGGAGGCGGCTGAGCAAAGGTCGGCTGCTGCGCGAACGGATCGGCAGCCAGCTGCTGTTGCCGGGCGATCGCGGCCTGCCGTGCCACGCGCGCCCGCTGCGCGAGGAGGCGCTGCTGTTTGGCACGCCGTGCCGCCAGCCGCTCCCTAGCGATCCGCTTCTTCACCACGCTCCGGTGCAGCTGCACGCTCGCGACCTTCACGGAGGCCTTCTGCTCGTTCTCGCCAGCAGCGGGCTGCTTCTCGCCGATTGCGGGCTGGTCCTCGAGTGACGCGATTTTTATCGCGATCGGATCAGGTGTCTTTGGCGTCGGCTGCGTCGACGCTGGCGAAGTCGGCGTCGCGATTGCGCTGCTTACTGGCTCGGCGCTGTCGACGCGCGAGCTGGTGGCTGCGGTCGTGTCGGGTTGTGTCGGAGCCGGCGTTGCATCGGCTACCTGGGTGGTCGCCATATCGCGGGACTTCGTGTCGCCCGTCACCGCCGAGGGCAGAACGGCAGCGGCACTATCAGTGACATCGGTGGTCGGATGCTCGACGCTCACGATGTCGGCTTGATCGGCGGCCGTCGGAGCCGGCATTGGCACAGCCACCGCTGTCACCACCTCAGGCGCTGGGACCGCTGCTTCAGGAACAACCTGGACAGCTTTGGAGGTGTCCATGGACAAGCCGTCTCGTTCGGCGGCGCCGCGACCAGCTGGGGCGACGGCGTCGACGGTGTCTTCTGCAGCCTTGTCGGGCGCTTCGACCGCCGCGGGCAGGGCCGGGATTGGCACTGACAGCCTCGGGTCGACCTGCAAGACAGCCAGCACCGGCTGATCAGGCTGCGGTAGGAAGGTGTTGAAGCCCGTCGTAGGTGCCGCGCGCCATGTGGTGTTGCTGGCGAATTGCTCATGGGCCGCTCGCAGCAATGCTGCGGCGCCGAGGCCAAAGACGAGAATGGACAGAGAAAAGACGATCGCGCCGAACAGGAAACGAAAGCCGGGGAGCATTGACGGGAACTCTCGCCTCGGCGATGGGCGCCGAGACCTTCGAGAGAGCGGGAACGCGGTGATCACAGGGATGGCCGCGTTCACGATCGGGCCGGCCGGCCGTCGCATCGCGAATCAGGCTGTAAACCACAATATCGCAGGCGACCTGCCTCGCCTGTGAAATCGAGGGCCGGCAAGGCCGTCAAAGATGGCCAAAATGACTTTTTCGGAGGCGTGAGACTTCCATGCAACGACGGAACAGCGATCACAATTCGCCGAATTGGACCGCGCTGGCCGGAATTGTCTTGAATGCGCCGCTATCTTCGGCAATTTGGCGCCCAAGAGCCCCGGTCGGCTTGGGGATTTTGCAAGGGCAATGATGATCAGACAGATCCTGACGATTTGCGCTGTCGCGGCGGCGGGCGCGGCGGTCGTTTCGCATGCCGAAGCGCAGCAGGTTTATCAGACAGCACCCGGCGCTTACTCTCCGGTTCCGACTCCCTACCCGGTGGACCCCCGTGGTCAGCGGCCTGATTTCGACGCCGTCGATGACGAGGAAGCCGACGCCAACGGGACTGCATTGTCGCCGCCCGGCCCGGTGGTGTCTCCCGACGACCCGCGCTATGGCCGGCCCGCGGTTTACGGCGCTGCCCCGACCGGGCCTGTAATGTCGCCCGACGATCCCCGCTATGGCCGCCCGGCCAATGCACCGGCCTATAGCGCCGCTCCGACCGGACCGGTGATGTCTCCGGATGATCCGCGTTACGGCCGTCCTGCCGGTCCGCCGCCGGTGATTTATGCCGACCGCCCGGCTGGCGCGCAGCCCTATGGCGGCGTCTATGGCAATAGCGCCCCGAATGGGGACGCCGGTGCTCCGCGGCCGCCCGAGGGGGTCGGTGGTGTCGTTGCGACCGGGGCAGCGCCCCCGCCCGGCGCTGGAACGCCCGACAACAGACCGATGACGGTCGCTGCCCTTCCGCCTGAGGAGCAGCCCGACGCGGCGCCGGCTGAGCTGCCGGCGAACCTGCGCCGTCAGGAGGTCGACTTCGTCACCAAGGAGCCACCTGGCACCATCGTCGTCGATACGCCGCACACTTATCTTTACCTCGTGCTCGGCAACGGGCGGGCGATGCGCTACGGCGTCCGTGTCGGCCGCGACGGCTTCACCTGGACCGGCGTGCAGAAGATCTCACGCAAGAAGGAATGGCCGGATTGGTATCCGCCGAGCGAGATGATCGAGCGCCAGCCTTATCTGCCGCGCTTTATGGCCGGCGGCCCGGGTAATCCACTCGGGGCACGTGCGATGTATCTGGGTTCGACGGTCTATCGCATCCACGGCACCAATCAGCCCTCAACGATCGGCAAGTTCGTGTCCTCAGGCTGCATCGGCATGCTGAACGATGACGTCTCCGACCTGTTTGACCGGGTCAAGGTCGGCACCCGCGTGGTCGTGCTGCCGGGCGGTCCGTCGCCCGCCGGAGGCGGGACCGCCACGGCCTCGGCTGCGCCGGTTCCTGGCGCTCCTGGGGCGCCGGTGCAAGCTCAGGCGGTCCCCGGCACTCAGCCGGCCGCCGTGCAGCCGCTGCCGCCGGCGGTCACGATCCGCTGAGGTCGATCTGGTTCCCGACTATGCAAACACCCTCCTGATCGGGAGGGTGTTTTGTTTTGTGCGCTGGCGGGTCGGGACTTACGCCAGCCGCCGGGGCGGCTCGATGCCCTTGAGCCAAGCCTCGATGCACTCGACCATCTGGCCATAGTGGGCGCGGAAGCTCTCCTCGGTCACGTAGCCGAGATGCGGCGTCAGCACGGCGTTGTCGAGCTTGCGGAGCGGATGATCGACCGGCAGCGGCTCGCTCGAGAACACATCGAGCGCGGCACCTGCGATCCGCTTCTGTTGCAGCGCCTGCAGCAGCGCGGCCTCGTCGACGATCGGAGCGCGGGCGGTGTTGACGAGGTAGGCCGTCGGCTTCATCCGCGCGATGTCCGCGGCCCCGACGAGACCGCGCGACCGGTCGCTCAAGACCACATGGATCGTGATGATGTCGGCGGTCGCAAACAGCTCCTCCTTGGTCGCGTAGCCGACGCCGGCTTCAACGCAGCGCGCCGGCGTCAGGTTCGGGCTCCATGCGATCACGTTCATCCCGAACGCCTTGGCGAGGCCTGCGACCTTGGTACCGAGCTTGCCAAGGCCGATCACGCCGAGCATCTTGCCCTCGATCTCGGTCCCGCCGAGCTTCTGCCAGGGCTCGCCAGCGTGCATCCGCGCATTCTCCTGACCGATCTTGCGGGTCAGCTCCAGGATCAACCCCAATGTCAAGTGCGCGGTGGGATCGCGACCATATTGCGTGCCGCAGACTGTCACGCCGCGCGCCTTCGCGGATTCCATGTCGATGGCCGCATTGCGCATCCCCGAGGTGATCAGCAGTTTCAGCTTCGGTAACGCCTCGACCAGCGAGCGCGGAAACGGCGTGCGCTCCCGCATCGCGCAGATGATGTCGACATCGGCGAGCGCACCGGCGGCAGCCTGTTCGGACGTGAAGGGGTGCGTGAAGGCGGTCACGTCAACGCGATCGCCGAGCTTTGGCCAATCGGCCAGGGAAAGAGCTGTATCGTAATAGTCGTCAAGGATCGCACAGCGCAGCCGCGTCATCGGCACAGGTCCATTCATCGTTGGAACAGCGGCGGAAAGGTCGCCGGAACGGACGCCATGGTCGCGCGCAAACAGGGGCTGCGCAAGCATCCACGTCAGGGATGCACGCCGAGCAGGAAAGCTCAGTCCAGATCGGTCTTCAGGCGGAAAGCGGCGCTGTTGCCGTATTTCGCGTGCCAGGCCGGACCGGGGCCGCGCATATAGTGCAATTCCGGCCGGTAGGGGTTGAATGCCTGGGCCAGGAAAGCGCGCCAGAAGTTCTTGATCTCGGCCATGATGCCGGACTGGGGTTCGCTCCGCTTGACCGCCCCAGAGGGCAGGGAGACTGACGTAAGGGTCGCCATGACGGGCTCTCGCTGTTCTCGAACCGGCTTATTGCCGTTTGGACGCGCGTTCCTGCGCGCCAGGTTCGAGTTTCCCGCCCAATTGATTAAAAGATGGTTTCAATTGTCGTGACCGACCGCACTATGGTTGAGATCCCGTAGTCGACCGTGGGTCGCGGGAGGGTGGCAAGACGCCGCCATTGTCCCGTATTTGTCCCGCCCCATCGCCGCCTCGCGGTTGCCCTTTGGCAGCGGCACAGCTACATCAGCGGCAACATTTTTCCGCAAATCCAACGGTTTCCAAGGACACGCGATGGCGCGCCAGTTCGTCTATTTCATGCAGGGTCTGTCCAAGGCCTATCCGACCCGCAAGGTGCTCGACAACATCCATTTGTCGTTCTACCCGGACGCCAAGATCGGCGTGCTCGGCGTCAACGGCGCCGGCAAGTCGACCCTGCTCAAGATCATGGCCGGGATCGACAAGGACTACACCGGCGAGGCCTGGGTCGCCGAAGGCGCCCGCGTCGGCTATCTCGAGCAGGAGCCGCAGCTCGATCCGAAACTCACGGTGCGCGAAAATGTGATGCTGGGCGTCGCCAAGCAGAAGGCGATCCTGGACCGCTACAACGAGCTCGCCGTCAATTATTCGGAAGAGACCGCCGACGAGATGACCAAGCTGCAGGACGAGATCGAGGCGCAGGGCCTCTGGGATCTCGACAGCAAGGTCGACCAGGCCATGGATGCGTTGCGCTGCCCACCCGATGATGCCGACGTCACCAAGCTCTCCGGCGGTGAGCGCCGCCGCGTGGCGCTGTGCCGGCTGCTGCTGGACCAGCCCGAACTGCTGCTCCTGGACGAACCGACCAACCATCTTGACGCCGAGTCGGTGTCCTGGCTCGAAGGCCACCTGCGCAACTATCCCGGCGCCATCCTGATCGTGACCCACGATCGCTACTTCCTCGACAATGTCACGAGTTGGATTCTCGAGCTCGACCGCGGCAAGGGCATTCCCTACGAGGGCAACTACTCGTCCTGGCTGGTGCAGAAGCAGAAGCGGCTGGAGCAGGAGGGCCGGGAAGAGGCGGCGCATCAGCGCACGCTGGCGCGCGAGCAGGAATGGATCGCGGCTTCACCGAAGGCACGCCAGGCCAAGTCCAAGGCGCGCTATCAGCGCTACGAGGAACTGCTCAAGAAGGCCAGCGAGAAGCAGACCCAGACGGCGCAGATCATCATTCCCGTCGCCGAGCGGCTCGGCCAGAACGTCGTCGACTTTCAGGGGCTCAGCAAGAGCTTTGGCGATCGCATGCTGATCGACAATCTCACCTTCAAACTGCCGCCCGGCGGTATCGTCGGTGTGATCGGTCCGAACGGCGCCGGCAAGACCACGCTGTTCCGCATGATCACCGGGCAGGAGAAGCCTGATGCCGGCACCATCACGATCGGCGACTCCGTGCATCTCGGCTATGTCGATCAGTCGCGCGATGCGCTCGACGGCAGCAAGACCGTGTGGGAGGAGATCTCCGGCGGCAACGAGCTGATCCTGCTGGGCAAGCGCGAGGTCAATTCGCGCGGCTACTGCTCGGCTTTCAACTTCAAGGGCGCCGACCAGCAGAAGAAGGTCGGCGCGCTGTCTGGCGGTGAGCGCAACCGCGTGCACCTGGCCAAGATGCTGAAGTCCGGCGCCAACGTGCTGCTGCTCGACGAGCCGACCAACGATCTCGACGTCGACACGCTTCGCGCGCTGGAAGAGGCGCTGGAGGATTTCGCCGGCTGCGCGGTTATCATCAGCCATGACCGCTGGTTCCTCGACCGCATCGCCACCCACATGCTGGCTTTCGAAGGCGACAGCCATGTCGAATGGTTCGAAGGCAATTTCCAGGACTACGAGAAGGACAAGATGCGCCGGCTCGGTCAGGACAGCATCATTCCGCACCGCGTGAAGTACAAGAAGCTGACGCGGTGAATCCTCGATGAGGGGCGTGGCGCTCATCGCCGTTGCCATTGCTGCCATATGGAGCGCGCCGGCGGCCCACGCCGCCGACGCCGCCTTTACGCAATTCGTCGCGTCGCTCTGGACCGAGGCGCAGGCGCAAGGCGTGTCGCGCGCGAGCTTCGAGGCCGAGACGCGCGGGCTCGAGCCCGACTACAAGCTGCCGGACCTGCTGCTGCCCGGTCGTCCCGCAACCGGCGCACCCGCTCAGGCCGAATTCGTGCAGGTGCCGGCCGACTACATCAAGGAAGCCTCGATTGCGCGGCTCGCGGCCTACGGCCAGAAGCTGATGCAGCAATATCGTCCCGCGCTGTCCGACATCGAACGTCGCTTCGGCGTGCCGGCGCCGGTCGTGCTCGCGATCTGGGGCCGGGAGACCGACTTCGGCCGCTACACGCTGCCCTACGACGCGCTGCGCGTGTTGGCCACGCAGGCCTATGTCGGTCGCCGCAAGGACCAGTATCGCAACGAGTTCATCCTGGCGCTGAAGATGCTCAGCGACGGTGTGGTCAAGCGTGCGGATCTGCGCGCATCCTGGGGCGGTGCCGTCGGCCTCACCCAGTTCCTGCCGTCGGAATATTACAAGCACGGCGTCGACCTCGACGGCGACGGCAAGGTCGATCTCTGGCATTCCGTGCCGGATGCGCTTGGGTCCGCCGCGCAGCAGCTCGTCAACAAGGGCTGGCAGAGCGGAGTGCGGTGGGCCTACGAGGTGAAGGCGCCGGCCAATGTCGACTGCACCATGGGCGTGCCTGAGGTGCAGAAGCCGATCGGCGACTGGTTGCGTGCGGGCTTCGTGCCGGTGCGCGGGCAAAAGCTCAGCGCCGCAGAGCAGGCGCAACCGGCCTCGCTGCTGCAGCCGGAGGGCATCTATGGGCCGTCATTCCTCACGACAGCGAACTACTTCGTCATCAAGGAATACAACTTCTCCGACCTCTACGTGCTCTTCGTCGGCCATCTCGCCGACCGTATGACGAGCCCGCTGCCGTTCGCGACGCCCTGGTCCGCATCCGAGCAGCTGCGCACCAGGGACGTCGAGGCGATGCAGAAGGGGCTCACCCGGCTCGGTCTCTACAAGGACAGACTGGACGGCAAGGCGGGCATGCAGACCCGTGCCGCGCTGGGTGCGTTCCAGAAATCTGCGGGTCTGAAAGTGGATTGCTGGCCGAGCGAGGCGGTGCTCCAGGCGATCAGCGCGGCGCACTAGAGTGCCGGATAGCAAAAACCCGGCCGTTGAGGCCGGGTTTCTGGACGCGATCGTGTGCGATCGTCGAAAGATCAGTAGCAGACGCGAACCGGACGCACGACCCAGCCGTAGCCGTCCCAGTAGCGTTCACGGCGCCAGTAGCACGGCGGAGGAGCCGGAGGCGGAGCCTCGACATAGACGGGCCCGCCATAGGCCGGACGGCTCGAGGCGATAGCACCGCCGATCAGCGCGCCGCCGATCAGGCCGGCCGCAACACCCGCACCGACGTCGCCAGCCTTGGCAGCAGGCGCGGTCACGGTCATCGAACCGGCGATAGTGGCAACCGCCACCACGGCGGTCAGGATCATCTTCATCTTCCGCGATCTCCTCGAGGAGGCGCCGATACGGCGCCGGGTTAGAGTGACTCACACGCTCGACCAGGGATTGGCAATTTCGCAAGAAAACACGCGAATCTGTCAACCGATCGTAAACTTCGGCGGCTAGGTGCGCCGGAAAAACGGTAATTTTGCGCCATCACACAGGACGCTATCCGAAATCCGGCGAACCCCCAGCGATTTAATGAAGGTGAACGGTCACTCGCACACCCGGACGCGCCGCACGCGCCAGACATAGCCGTCCCAGAATCGCTGCCGCTGCCAATAGCAGGCGTAACCGGGATCTGCGACATAGGCGGGACCGCCCCCGTAATAATAGGGGCCGGGCGCGTAATAGCCTGGGCCGTAGTAATAGGGGCTGCTGCCGGCGGCAATGGCGCCGCCCACGATCGCGCCACCGATCAGTCCGGCGGCGACGCCCGCGGCAACGCGACCACCTCCGGCTTGGGCCGGCGCAGGTGCCGTGGCCGCAGTGGCCAGCGCGGCGGTGGCGACCAGGGCCGTGAGTGTCTTCTTCATGACCGTACCTTTCTCACAGGTCTTCAGGCGGAAAGACCGTCCCGGAGGCAAACTTCCACATTCTGCTTGAATGTTCAATGAACGGGCAGCCTCCATAGGACGACCCAGAGTCGGAATTGGTTCGATCATGGCGTTTGGAATGCCAGGGGCAGGGCGGGACAGAGCATGACCAGCGCCATGAGCGTCGTTGTCGCCGTCGGATTGACCTCGGTATTTTGCTACGTCCTGATCGTGCGGGCAGACCGACAACGGGCCCGGCGGCGGGCTGGCGGCGATATATCCAGCTCTGACGGAGGCTCTTCGTCGGACAATGGCTTCAGCCTGGGAGGCTGGTTCAGTCATTCTGCTACCGACAGCATGGGTAACCCAATCGACGGCGGCGGCTCGGACGGTGGCAGCGACGGCGGGGGAGGAGATGGAGGCGGCGGGGGAGATGGCGGCGGCGACTAGCTCCCGACCTCGGCGGCAAATCCCCATAACGTGGACCAGTCTTGCCGCGTCGTCGCAAATGCCGTCATTCCGGAGCAGCCCAGACAAGGGGGCGGGTGCGCAGCGATGGTATCGATTTCCGGCCTCCAACGGAGGCCGCTGCTTGTTTGATCTATAACAACAGGTCTTGCTTAGATTCATTCTAGGTTGCGTTGGCAGTTTGGAATCGCTTCAAAAGATGTGTTTTGCCTTTGCGCCAGGCGGCACGGATCACTATCGATGAGTGGCATCTTCGAGATTGGCCGTTTCAATGATTGTCTGCTCCTGCAACGTCATCAGTGACCACGACATCCGCCAAGCCGTGAAAACGGCCGACGAGCTGCCGCGCAGTCCCAAGCAGGTTTACGGCTGCCTCGGCTGCAGCGCGGAATGCGGCCGCTGCGCACGCACCATCAAGACGATCATTGACGAGGCGCTGGGCCCCTGTGCACGCGCCTGCAACGCCGGCTGTCAGCACCGCCAGGATCATGCCCATTCGGCGGCCAGCTCCGTCGAGGACGTTCAGAGCCGTTTCGCCCTGGCCGCTTGCTGAACGAGGTCGGTCCGCCCGAGCCTCAAACCAGCCCTCAACCCATCCTTTCGCGTCGAAGACGCACGAACAGGGTCGTCTCGGTCCGACGAACCTGTTATGGAGCGAGCCGCGGCGTCTAACTTTCGGAGCACATCAATGCAGGGCGACCCTAAGGTCATCGAATATCTCAACAAGGGGCTGCGGAGCGAACTGACGGCCATCAACCAATACTGGCTGCATTACCGCCTGCTGCAGAACTGGGGTCTCTTGGAGATGGCCAAGGTCTGGCGCAAGGAATCGATCGAGGAGATGAATCACGCGGACCGCTTCACCGACCGCATCATCTTCCTGGACGGCTTCCCGAACATGCAGGTGCTCGATCCCTTGCGGATCGGCCAGAACGTGAAGGAGATCATCGAGTGCGATCTCGCCGCCGAGGTTGCGGCGCGCGCGCTTTATCAGGAAGCCGCGACCTATTGCCACGGGGTCAAGGACTACGTGACGCGTGATCTGTTCGAGGATCTGATGAAGGACGAAGAGCACCACATCGACTTCCTCGAGACGCAACTCGATCTGATCGGCCGGATCGGCCTCGAGCTCTACACCCAGAAGCACGTCGGCGGTCTCGAATCCGAGCACTCCTAGGTCTGTAATGGTCGGGTGGTTTGTGATGGCCGGGCCTGCCCCGGCCGTCACACGCATTCATTCACGATACGGCAGGACGATAGTCATGTCCTGCTGTCATGTCCTGCTACGGCCGACGGCCAAGCCGTCGCGGCCGATATCTCACAGTTGAGTCCGGTAGCGGGCGTCGACGGTGTCCTGCGGTTCGGGTTCGCCGAGGCTGGTCTGGTCGTGGATGATCTCGCTGATGCTCGGTATCGCGGAGCGTTCGACCTGGGTCTCCTGCATCCATAGTTTCGAGCGCATGATCGCCTTGCCGCAGTGGAAATAGGCCTGCTCGACGGCAATGCTCAGCACCACGCGCGGCGCCTTGCCGAACTCCACCATCGCAGCAAGCAGCTCCGGCGCCGTGGTCAGCGAGCCCCGGCCGCCGACCCGCAGCATTTCGTTGATGCCAGGAATAAAGAAGATCAGCTGCAGCTGGCCGGAGCCCGCGGTGATGTTGTTGAAGCTGTCGATGCGGTTGTTGCCGGGGCGGTCCGGCATCAACAGCCGGCTGTCGCCGTCGATATGAACGAACCCCGGATGCCCGCCGCGCGGCGACGCGTCGACACTGCCGTCAGAACCTGACGTCGCGAGCACGCAGAACGGCGACATCGCGATGAATTTCTTGCTGTGCACGTCAAGCGCAGGCCGCGCTTTCGCGATCACGCGTGCGCTGGGTTCGGGAAAGATCGCGGCAAGATCCGCGGCGACGAGATCAGGCAATGTCCACCTCCGAAGCATAGTGATCCACAAAAGCTAGCAGCGCGCCGCCGACGTGCAAGACACTCGGCGCTCATCATACCGCGTCTGCGGGGACGAAGCAGCTGATGACGATGCCGCCGCGATGGTGCATGTACCACACCACGGCCTCACCAATCGGATTGCCGCGGTCGCGGATGACGGCGCGCTCGGGAACCTGCATCCATTGTCCCTCGATCGGAACCCAGTAGGTGCCATCGCGCACTTCGTAGTCCGTGCGATGGCCGTCGGCGATGTCGCAGCAGGGAACACCGTTCGGAGCGATCATGCTCTTGAACCAGGAGCGGATGTCCGGTGGCACGTTGTCGAATTGGCCATTGTCGAAGGCGAAGGCTGCCGTTCCGAGCGCCACCAGGCATATCAGCAGCGCGGCCTGCGAGAATCTCGGCATGGCAGCCTCCGTCGAAAATGTCACTCCGCCCGCTGTGGCGCGGTCGCGAGCAGCTCGCGCAATGGCTCGATGTAGAACTTCGCAGCCCCCGTCGTGAGATGGCCCCGCGTCTCGGTCGAGGCGGGGATCAGATAGATCCGGCCGTTCTTGACGCGCTTCATGGCCTCCGCGGTGACGCCGGTCTCCGGCGGATTGCGCTCATCGTCGGCCGAATTGATCAGCAGCACGCGCGCCTCGATCTTGTCGAGGTCCGGCGACGGATTGTAGTCGTGCGACGACTCCCACTGGTAGATGAAGTCGTTGGCATCGGTCGGCAGCGGCGCGGCGAGCCGCTCCTCCTCCATCTTGTCGGCCTTTGCGGCCGTCGGCGCCAGCGTCTGATAGGCCAGCGTCCCGCCCGCCGACGCAATGCCATAGGCCGTGACCGCATATTTCATCATGCGCGGCTGCGCCGTGTAGTTGCCGCCGTTGTAGTCGGGATCGTTGCGGATCGTGTCCAGCATGATCTTCCGCAGCATCCAGTTGCGCGCGGCCATCTCGGTCGGCTGGGACGCCATCGGCGCCAACGCATCTATGAAATCAGGGTGGCGCGTGCCCCAGATCCAGCTGTGCATGCCGCCCATCGAATTGCCGATCACCAGCCTGAGATGCTTGATCCGCAGTCCTTCGGTGAGCAGCCGATATTGCGCATCGACCATGTCGGCATAGTCGTAAGCCGGAAACTTTGTCTTCAGCCCATCGGATGGTTTTGACGATTTGCCGTGGCCGATGCTGTCGGGAATGATGATGTAATATTTCGACGCGTCGATCGGTTGATCCTTGCCGAACAGCTCGCCGGCAAAGGCCGGTGTCAGCATGCTCGCGGCCGAGCCGCCTGTGCCATGCAACACCAGCACCGGCTGGCCGGTCGGCTCGCCCACGGTCACATAATGCAGCCGCAGCTCCGGCAGGGTCTCGCCGGTGTGAAACTTGAAATCCTTGGCGACGAAGTCGCCTTCCTTCGGTGCCGGATAGTCGCCGGCCAGCGCCGCCATCGAGCTCAGCAGCAACGCCGTCGCGGCGGCGATCATCGATCGTGTCATGTTCATCTCCCCGGATCCGCGCGCTCTGGTGGCGTGCGTTGCCCCAGATTAGCACGGAACCGTCAGGCAGCCGAAAGCACGATTTATGGCCGGTCCTCGACCTCGGTCTCGGGACGGTCTTCGCCCGATGCCGTTTCGCTGTGCCATTTTCCGTCCGCAGTCTCGTATTCGATCGCTTCGGTCCGGCCTGGCACGCGCTGCTCCGCGGCGGCGCGCTTGGCGGCGGCGAGCGCCTCAGCATGGGACGGAAAACTCTCTGAAAAGGCGCCGTCGACCGTATAGGCCCAACCGCCGTCATGCTCGACGATCCGATAGGTCACGTGTGTCATCGATGGGCTCGCTTTCTTCATGCTGATGGTCTGGTGTAATGGCTGCCATTGTAGACCAAAATGGCCTCAGATGGCCGATGTGTTCGACTGTGGGAACCATACGAGCGGAGGAACCGAATGTGCCGGAACATCAAGACGCTGTTCAATTTCGAGCCGCCGGCGACGGAGGACGAGATCCAGGCTTCGGCACTTCAATTCGTCCGCAAGCTGTCCGGCTTCAATAAGCCCTCGCAAGCCAACGAGGCGGCATTCGAGCTGGCCGTGCAGGAGGTCTCGGACGCGGCGCGGCGGCTGCTCGCCTCGCTGCACACCCAGGCGCCGCCGCGCGATCGGGCCACCGAGGCCGCCAAGGCAAAGGAACGATCGCAGGCGAGATTCGCGGGCCGCTGACAAGGGAGCTGACACTGGTGCCTTTGTCGGGATCACCGGACCGAGATCGGCGGGACAGGCGCCGCGACCTCACAACGCGTCGTCGTCGTGTCGATGCTTCTTGTGCTTCTTCTTTTTCTTGTCTTTCTTCTTCTTGTGATGCTGCTCGTCCTCGAGGTGCGGATCGTCATCCTCGAAGGCATCTTCGAGCGCTTCATCATGTTCGGTGGCTGCAAAGATGTCGCGCACCGCAAGCTGCGCAGCGTCGCGCTCATGGGCCTCGCGATCGTGCGTCCGTTTGTACTCTTCGTAGGCCTCGAACAGCTGATGCAGCCACGGCATGATCTGATCGATCGTCGGCAGCGTCCCCGGCGGGCCCTGCTCGCCACGTGGTCCTTGGGGACCGGCCGGCCCCTGCGGCCCGATCGGGCCCGGCTTTCCGGGAGGCCCAGCCTCGCCGCGCGATCCCTGATGACCGGGCTTGCCTTGCAGGCCGGGCTTGCCGTCCGGCCCCGGCTTGCCGCGCTGTCCATCCGGTCCGCGTCGTCCTGGCTGCCCTTGCGGTCCTCGTGGACCCGCAGGCCCCTGATATCTCCGACTCGCCGGATTTCGCGCCACGCGTACAGCTCCTGATTCGCACGCGAGCCTAGCAGACGCACAACGAAGCCAGCAATTGCGCGCGCCGGCCCTCCCTGATTGATCAACATCAATCGGCCGCTCGTGCGGATGTCGTGAGATGAAGCGCCGGTTCGGAAGGAGGGGGCGCGCCATGCAGGCGGGGTGGCGACTGGTCGGGCTCGCCGTGATCATCTTCGGCGTCGCGTTTGCGGTCGAGCGGCTGCTTGTGCCCGATATCGTGCCTGTCGGTTATGCAGACGAGCCACAGCCCTCGTGGGCGGTCGAGATCGCTTTCGTGCTGCGCACCATCGAACTGATGGCCGCCCAGGTCGCGCTGATCGCGGCGGCCGTTATGGTGGCCGTCGTCGCGCGGCGCTGTTTACGGCGCCGCGCGCTCTGAGGCGAATGTCCGGCATTCCATACCAGGGGATTACGCCCCGTAGGCGGGCACTTCGACGCCATCGGCGACAAAGACCCTGATCTTGTTCCGCAAGGTGCGCACGGGCATGCCGAGCAGTCTGGCGGCATGGGTGCGGTTACCGTTGCAGCGTGCAAGCGTCTGCACGATCAATTCGCGCTCGACCTCCGACAGCGGCGTTCCGATCAGTAGCGGAACGACCGAGGTCGCGGGCCGGGCTTCCGGCATGATCGAGCCGGACTCGACGGTAAATGGGCTTGCGGCATGCTGTGTGAATTCGTGTGACATTACTCCTCCCGATCAACGCTCCGCGGCATCGGCGCGGAAAACATCGAGACCCAACTGAACACCCAGCCCGTAAAACACCGTGGTCCGACAAGGTTAACAGGACCTTAATGTGGGCCGGTCAATGCACGGAAAACGGGAAAAATCCCGAAATTGCCACGGTTTGGCGAAATCGCCGACGCATTTCGGCGCGCTCCGGGGCGAAATCCAAAATTAACGGCCGCACCAGCCGACGCTTGGCAAGCGGCGGACCTCACGCCAGTGTGCCGCCGCTATGGCCGCGACCACTTCCGCAATATCGTACAAATTCGCGCTCGAACGGCTCCTGCAGGCGCCTGAGATCGACTGGCACGAGGCCGCCGAGCTGGTCTCGCAGATCGCGCGCGACAGTTCCGAGCTGACTTTGCGGCAGGCTGCGAGCCAGGCCCTGCCGATCGTCCGTGCGGCGGCGACGTCTCTGACCGATGATGGGACGGATGACGCGGCGCGGCGGCGCCTCCTCGTCGTGCTCGACGTGCTGATCGAGCTGACGGCGCCGCGTTTCGGCCGCCGCGGCATCAAGCCGAAGCCGCTCAGCCCCGACCAGCATGCCCGCAAGCTGCTGGGTCTGCCGATCGACGGTCCGCTCTCCGGTGCCGAGATTCACGGTGCCTTCCGTCGCGCCGCCAAGCTGATGCATCCGGATATGGGCGGCAGCGCAGAGGCGTTTCGCGAGCTCGCGGCCGCCCAGGACGTTCTGCTGAAGACCACGTGCGCATGAGAAAGCGCGCTGAAGCTGCGCGCGCAGCCGCATGTACTTCGCCTCGCGAGCGGCTAAATTCGGCCAAACCGATTCGCTTGGACTTTCCGCCTCATCTGTGTTGCAAAATCTTCGGAGCGTTCTTCAAATGACGATTGCATCCTTTCTTCGCGGTACGCTGCTTGCTGCGCTGACGACCGCGGCAGCTGCCGTGCTGCCCGCGACCGCGCATGCGGATGGCGGCTTCATCACGCTGACCATCTACAAGGCCGGCTGGATCATCGGCGGCTCCGGGGGCTCGGGTGTTCTGAATTTCCACGGCCGCGCCTATCCGCTCTCGACCGGCGGGCTCGACTACGGCCTCGTGTTCGGCGGCTCGCGCACCGTGCTGCGTGGCCGAGTCAGCAACATCTGGCGTCCCTCCGATGTCGAGGGCGTCTATGGTGCCGCGGGTGCAGGCCTCGCGGTCGGACGCGGCGTGCGCGGCATCGTGCTGACCAACCAGAAGGGCGCGGTGCTCGAGCTCTCCGGTGAGCAGATCGGCCTGCTCGCCAATGTCGACCTCTCGGGGCTCGCGATTTCGATGCGGTAGAGCATGATCCGGAAAGTGCGAAGCGGTTTTCCCTCGCGACAAACGCGGAACGCGTTTGCGCGGAGATCATGCTCAAACAATAACCTAAAGCGCGATGACGATTCATCCGAATCTCATCGCGCTTTAGGGCGCGGTCTGGGTGCGAGCTGCTTCAACGCGCAGACCTGTCATGCTCCGCCCCCGGTTAGCGCGTAGCGCCGCCCGAGGACAGGCTCCGGCGGAGCATCCAGTACGCCGCGCTCCTCGGTTGATCGCTGCGCCCCTAGAAGAGTGGGCGACTGGTCGGAGCATGACGGGCCTGCTGCTAGGGCCCGGCCACATGCGCCGCGAGCTCCAGCCATGGCGCAAGCGTCCACGCGCCTGACGCGGCGCCCGAAGGTGACGCGAGCACGAAGATGTCCGGGACATCATCCTGCCGCGGCTGCCGGCCGAGCGTGATCCGCGTCGTCGGGCGGCCGTAGAACAGGCTCGCGGCCTTCTTGCTGGTGAAGGCGACCGTGCGCGGACGATACCGCCGCATCTTCGCCGTGAACGCATCGACATCGACGCCAGCCTGCAGCGCGACATGGTCCATGCCGGCGCCGTGCTTGCACAGATCGGTGAAGCCGATGCCGAGCTTTATGAGTTCGGGGAATTCATGCGGCTGATACAGCCGCGGCGTCAGGCCTGTGGCGTGCAGCGTGCGCCAGAAACGGTTGCCGGGATGGGCGTAATAGTGGCCGGTCGCGGCCGAGCGTTCGCTGGCCGCGGTGCCGACGAAGACGAGGCGCAGGTCTGGTACGAGCTGGTCAGGCAACCGGTGTTGCCCGTTGGCGCCGGCCTGCCCGGGCGCACCACTCACGATTGTCCGATCTTGATCACGTCGCCGGGCTGTAACTTGGTCCGAAGCGCGATGCATCATCATCCTCGTCGTGGTCCGGCTCGGGATATTGCTCGGGCGCCTTGCCTTTGGCCGCGATCACGCGCGGATAGCGCGTCTTCGGCTGCTTGGTCCCGGTGGCCTTCAGCGTGATCCGGAACAGCCAGTCGTCGCCATAGTCGAACAGGAACAGGAGCGTATGGCCGACCTCGGGGAAGGCCGTCGCAATCCGCGTCTTCTCGACCCCGAGCACGCCCGCGTCAGCCTCGCCGATGTCGGCAAACAGCTCATATTGCGGATGGACCACCTTGATCTTCGACAGCGTCAGTCCGGTGTAGAAGCCGAAGGCGTGGTCGAAGTCGAAGCCGAATGCCTGCACGATGGCTTCAGCCAGCCGGTGCAGCGATTTGGTCGGATCGATCTCGATATCCCGATAGACGGAGCGGCCACCGTCGAGCGCGGCGTGGAGGACGAACGTCTCGGTCTGAGCCATGCCGATCTCCCACGGGCGAGCAGCAGGATGACGCCCTGGGTCGAGCATATACGGCCGGGACGGCGCCGGCGAGGGCGGACGCTCCCGGCAGCCGCGATTGTCCCCATCTCATGATCCAGGGCGCTGTTTGCGGCTCGCCATGAATCAGGCGACCGCCGAGTGGCGGCGATCGCCCGGACCGCGAATGTCGGGTGATGGTGCCCTTAGAAGAAGCAGCGGCGCTCGTCGCGCAGCTTGAGCTGGATCGTTGATGCTTCGCTGAACGTGGGCACCGGCTGCGAGATCACCTTGTAGGTCGAGGGCCATTCGACCGGCTTGGACTGCAAGTCGGTGTTCCAGATCTGGCAGATGCCGGTGTTCTCCCAGCGGATCACGTAGTAACCGGACGCCGGCGCGGGCGCGGCGTGCCGAGGCACGGCCAGCGCCGGCGCGACGGAAGCCGCAGCGATACCGGCGGCGGCAGCGAGAGTGGTCAGGCGACGCATCGGAAATCTCCCCTCACGAAACAGAGCCCCAGCCGCCGCGGCGGATCAGGCCTGCGGCAGCGCCGATCCATTCTTTTGCGAACCGGCCCCGGACTCCTGCGACAAAAGCGCGCTGCTGGCAAGGCGACGATGGCACCGCTCACGGCGATGTCAGGGGAAGGCGGTGGAGACGGTTGCGGCCGGTGATTTGGGGCCGGGGGTCAATGGCGCGCCTCCCGCCCATGCCAGATGCGTGTGATCAGAATGTCGCTTGTCGCAGGAAGCAGCACGTAGCGCACGACGTATCCTGACGTTCCGAACCGGACGACGAGCTGGCGAATATCGGGATCATCGGTGCGGTGTCCTCGATTTGGATGGTCCTGCAAGCTCTCGATTGTCGTGAACAGCACGACCATTGCGCGCCGCGCTGCGCCGGGATTGATCTGATCGAGAAAGGATCGCAGTCGGACGATGTCGTCGCGGGCATCCTCCGAAAAGATAATCATCTGGTCTTGCGGGATAAAGGAGGTGGAAGTTCCTCTGCGGTGTCCCAACTCGCGACCCACGCCTTGATGTCGTCGAACGTGACACCCTTTCCCGTCGCAAGGTACTGGTCCAGCCGGCGACGATCCTCTACGACGTCAGGGCTTGCGAGATCGACAACGGAGTCCAGCAGCGCGACAGCGTCCGCGAGCACCGTGGCGACATCCTGCCCCCGCTCGGCCGCGATTTCGGCGAGGCGGGCGTCGGTGTCGGCGTCGATCTCGATCGTGCGGCGGACGAGGTTCATGGAGGAAAAGATAGTCACTCGGGTGAGGCTTGTCGAGCGGTGAAACCCGTCCTCCAGAACGCCTCCGCGCGCATGCGAACCTCACGTCACGACCGCCGCGACGCCCTCGATCTCGATCAGCATTTTCGGATCGGGCAGCGCGGCGACCACGCAAGTGGTGCGCGCGGGATAGGGCGCCGGCCCGAAGGCCTCGGCATAGAGCTTGTTCATGGTCGCGACGTCGGAGGCGCGGGTCAGTAGCACGTTGACCTTGACCAGGTCGCGCATCGTTGCGCCGGCCTCCGTGAGCACGCGCGCGAAGTTGGTCACGACATTGGCGAACTGCGCCTCGAAGCCGTCGGGCAGCGCGCCTTGCGCGTCGAAGCCGGGAATGCCGGAGATGAAGACGAGATCGCCGAAGCGGGTGCCGAACGACAGCGGCGGCGCTTTGACGTGCGGTGGAGCGGGGATGTGGTGCATGGGCATGGAGACCTCTGGCTGTTTCGGAAACTGGTCGAGGATATCGCAAATCTGCTTGGGGCGGTGAGCAGAGGCGCGTCCGCGACAATGCTTCCGCGAACGCGATGAATGGACGCGCCGTGCGCGCCAGTTACGGATATTGTTGCCAATGGTGGGGCACGCGCTGCGTCAGGCCAGGCAAAGCATCGTCGCGACGCGCGCTTTGCCACCTCGCACCTGCCTCCGTCATTGCGAGCGGAGCGAGACAATCGAGGGCCGCGCAACGATACTGGATTGCTTCGGCGCTTCGCGCCTCGCAAATGGCGGGATCGAGAGGCGATCTCATGATCGTCCCGGTCTGACTTACCCACTAACCATCGCGTGGATCGCCTCGCAATGGCGCACCAGGTTGGGATGCGCTGAGACGAACGCCTGCAGCGGTGTTTCAATCGGATAGAAGTGGATGTTGGCAATGAAGCCGTAGATGCCGGCATCCAAGCTGGTCGGCGCCGGGCCGTACACATAGCTCCGTGTGGGAACGATCTCGGCGAGCACCTGGAGGTCGGCCAAACCACGCGCATAGGCCTGGTCCGGCGTGTAGCGGCCGATACCCTGATAGTAATAGCGCTGCGCGTTGTAGTCCCTGGCCTTGTCAAGGCTGGCGGCATCAAGCTGCGAATGCTGTGCCACGAAGGCATCGCGGAACAGCGGGTAATATCGGTCGTCCTTCCAGCGCGAATAGGACATCACCCAATAGAGGTCGTCGAGCATGCGCGTGACCAGATGGTTGATGCGGCGCTTTGCAGGCGTGAGCGCGGCGTCGATGGTCAGGCCGTGCTTGTCGGTGAGATGCGCGATGATCACGTCGGAGTCGCCGATGGTCTCGCCGTCTTCGACGATGTAGGGCAACTGCCCGCGCGGCGCGGCCGAGGCGTCGAACAGGTGTTCGTGCACAAAGGGGACGCCCGCGAGCTTGAGGAAGGCAAACACCTTCAGCCCGTAGCCGTTGTTGTCGGCGACGCCGAAGAGAGGCGGGTAAGAATAGAGCGTGAGCATAGGACGAATTCCGGGGTGAATGGAATGCGTTGAAGTGATGCTCATCACGCAGCGTTCGATGCGAACATCGCGATGCTACCTTAGTCCGTAGGACAAGTGAAGCCGTACTTGTCAGAGTCAATGAGATCCGGGGCGCCGCCACCGGGCGAAGCGTCGGACCGCCTGAGCAACGTACGAAGCCGGATACTGCGAAAGGGACAGGGTTGCAAGCTTGGCTGTGGCAGCGCGGGTTCGGGCGCTGCTTCTGCTTGCACACCGGATGAACGCACCGTGATATAAGCATCCTCATGACCCGTGCAGAACTTGTCGCTGCCTATGCGGCGCCAGGCCGTCACTATCACAATCTGGCCCATGTCGAGGACTGTCTCGGCCTGCTTGCGCGCGCTGACGATCTGTCGGCGGCCGAGCGCGCGATCCTGACCGAGGCGATCTGGTGGCACGATGTCGTCTATGACCCGACGCGGTCGGACAATGAGGAGCTGAGCGCGCGCCTTGCCGAACAGTGTCTCGCTGCCGACATCGGCGGAGAGGTGGGCCGCCTGATCCGCCTGACCAGGACTCACCAGGTCGAACCCGATGACAGGCTTGGTGCCATCCTGATCTCGATCGATCTCAGCATATTGGGGTCCGAGCCGTCGCGGTACGACGCCTACGCCGCGGCGATCCGCGAGGAATTCGCCCACGTGTCCGACCAGGCCTATCGGGCGGGCCGAGCCGACGTACTCCGGCGCTTCGCCGCGCGGCCGGCGATATTTCCGGATGCGGCGTTCGCAGAGATCTACGAGCGGCGAGCGCGGGACAATCTGGCCCGCGAATTGGCGTCGCTGCAGGAAGGCCATGAATGAAGAAGCCGGGCTTCTGCCCGGCTTCTGATGGATGGCCGGGTCATCCCCGATCACGTCGAGGACAGGCGCCCGGCCATGACGGTGGAGAGAGCTGAGTAGCGCCTTACAGCGCCTTGTTGCTCTCCTTGACCTTCTCTGCGTCGAGATAGACGCTTCCGCCCATTTCCTTGAACTTGGCGCTCATCTGCGCCATGCCGTCCTCGATCTGGCCGGAGATTGACATGCCGACCGAAGCCGGGTCGTTCAAGGTCGCCGCGTAGTCGCGTACGTCCTGCGTGATCTTCATCGAGCAGAATTTCGGCCCGCACATCGAGCAGAAATGCGCGATCTTGTGCGCTTCCTTCGGCAGGGTCTCGTCGTGGAAGCTCTTCGCGGTGTCCGGATCGAGGCCGAGGTTGAACTGGTCGGTCCAGCGGAATTCGAACCGGGCGCGGGACAGCGCGTCATCGCGGAGCTGCGCCGCCGGGTGGCCCTTGGCGAGATCGGCGGCGTGGGCCGCGATCTTGTAGGTGATGACGCCGGTCTTGACGTCGTTGCGATCGGGCAGGCCGAGATGCTCCTTCGGCGTCACGTAGCAGAGCATGGCGCAGCCGAACCAGCCGATCATCGCCGCGCCGATCCCTGAGGTGATGTGGTCGTAGCCCGGGGCGATGTCGGTCGTCAGCGGCCCAAGCGTATAGAACGGCGCCTCGCCGCACTCCTTGAGCTGCTTGTCCATGTTGATCTTGATCTTGTGCATCGGCACGTGGCCGGGGCCTTCGATCATGACCTGGCAGCCCTTGGCCCAGGCGATCTTGGTCAATTCGCCCAGCGTCTCCAATTCCGCAAATTGCGCGCGGTCGTTGGCATCCGCAATCGAGCCCGGACGCAGGCCGTCGCCGAGCGAGAACGAGACGTCATACTTGCGCATGATGTCGCAGATCTCCTCGAAATGGGTGTAGAGGAAGCTCTCCTTGTGATGCGCGAGGCACCACTTCGCCATGATCGAGCCGCCGCGCGAGACGATGCCGGTGACGCGGTTGGCGGTAAGGTGGATGTAGGCGAGGCGCACACCGGCGTGGATGGTAAAATAGTCGACGCCCTGTTCGCACTGCTCGATCAAGGTGTCCTTGTAGAGCTCCCAGGTCAGCGCGACCGGATCGCCGTTGCACTTCTCCAGCGCCTGGTAGATCGGCACGGTGCCGATCGGCACCGGTGCGTTGCGCAGGATCCATTCGCGGGTGGTGTGGATGTTGCGCCCCGTTGAGAGGTCCATCACGGTGTCGGCGCCCCAGCGGATCGCCCACACCATCTTGTCTACTTCTTCCTCGACCGAGGAGGTCACCGCCGAGTTGCCGATATTGGCGTTGATCTTGGTCAGGAAGTTGCGGCCGATGATCATCGGCTCCAACTCGGCGTGGTTGATGTTGGAGGGGATGATGGCCCGTCCCCGCGCGATCTCGTCGCGCACGAACTCGGGCGTGATGAAGGCGGGCACTGACGCTCCAAAGCTCTCGCCATCGGCGAGTGCGGCTTCGGCGCGCTCCAGCTGCTTCTTGCGGCCGAGATTCTCACGCTCGGCGACGTAGATCATCTCCTTGGTGATGATGCCGGCGCGGGCGAATTCGAGCTGGGTCACCTTGTGGCCGTCGAGCCCGCGCAGCGGCTTGTGATAGGCCGAGAAGGCGCGCGCGGCATGGTCCGCGCCGACATTGCCGTTGTCTTCCGGCTTGATGATGCGGCCATCATATTGCTCGACGCCGCCGCGCTCGAGCACCCAGGCCTGGCGGTTGCGGGCAAGGCCGGCATTGACGTCGATCGTGACATCAGGGTCGGTGTAGGGACCGGAGGTGTCGTAGACCGGCAGGTTCGGCTCGGCAGCGGCGTCCGAGAGGATGATCTCGCGCAAGGGAACGCGCAGCTCGGGCGCTGCGTCCGGCGCCGCATAGATCTTGCGCGAGGAGGGCAGAGGACCGGTGGTGACGGCGGGCACTGTGCTGTCAGGATTGGAGCGGATGTTCATGGAGTCCTCCTACTCGTTATGGGCGTTTCGTTGCGGAGCCGCGATGTGCGGAGGCCGGGTGATTGTTGTGTGAGGGACGGACGCTGCCAGCGCTCCCTCCGCCCGTGCGGGGGAGGGTTGGGGTGGGGGGTAACTACACGGACGGTCTTCGTGTGGACCCCCACCCCCGACCCCTCCCCGCAAGGGGGAGGGGGGTACACCGTGCTTGTGGCTGGCTTTCGCGTCCACTCACTGTCAGACGCATTCGCAAAAACTGGGCGCATTACGCCGTCTCCGCGGTCAGTTCGAGCCAGGCGCGCACGCGCGCGTCGGGATCGGGGTTCTGCGTGACGTCGGAGACGACGGCGATGGAATCGGCGCCGGCGGCGAAGATGTCGGCGGCCTGCTCCAGCTTGATGCCGCCGATCGCGACGAGCGGAATGTTGCCGATGCGCCGCTTCCACTCGGTGATCTTCGGAATGCCCTGCGGCGCGAAGCGCATCGATTTCAGCGTAGTCGGGAAGATCGGCCCGAGCGCGATGTAGTCCGGCTCGGCGGCCAGCGCGGTCGCGAGTTCTTCGTCGTCATGGGTCGAGAGGCCGAGCGTCAGCCCCGCCTGCCTGATCGCTACGACGTCGGCGTCGGCCAGATCCTCCTGGCCGAGATGGAGATGCTCGGCGCCGGCGACAACCGCGGCGCGCCAGTAGTCGTTCACGATCAGCTTGGTCTTGGTGCCCTTGGTGATGGCGAGCGCGTCGGTGACGATCTGGAGCGCCTCGCCGTCATTGAGGTTCTTGGCGCGCAGCTGCACCGTGCCGACCCCGAGCTTGGTCAGGCGCTCGACCCAGGCGAGCGAGTCGACAACCGGGTAAAATCGATCAGGAAACGGCATGCCAGAACGGGGTCCCAACGACAGGGGTGGAGGGCGAGGCGAAGTCGCGGGCGTCCATCAGCCCGGCCTCACAGGCGGTGCGGCCGGCCTCACAGCCGAGCCGGAAGGCGCGCGCCATCGCCACCGGATCAGCGGCTTTGGCGATCGCCGTGTTGAGCAGCACGGCGTCATAGCCGAGCTCGAAGGCCTCAGCCGCGTGGCTCGGTGCGCCGAGGCCGGCGTCGACCACCAGAGTGATGTCGGGCAGCCGGTCGCGCAGCAGCTTGAGCGCGTCGCGGTTGATGATGCCCTTTGCACTGCCGATCGGCGCCGCCCAGGGCATCACCACCTTGCAGCCGGCATCGACCAGCCTTGTGGCGACGGAGAGATCCTCGGTGCAATAAGGAAAAACCTCGAAGCCGTCCGTGCTGAGGATGTTGGCGGCTTCGACCAGGCCGACCACGTCGGGCTGTAGCGTATCGTTGTCGGCGATGACCTCGAGCTTGATCCAGCTTGTGCCAAACAATTCCCGCGCGAGCTTGGCCGTGGTGACTGCTTCGCGCACGCTGCGGCAGCCGGCGGTGTTCGGCAGCACGGTGACGTCGAGCTCGCGCACCAGCTTCCAGAATGCATCGCCGGTCTTGCCGCCAGCGGATTCGCGCCGCAGCGACACCGTGACGATCTGCGCCCCCGAGGCGCGGATCGCATCCTGCATGATCGCAGGTGAGGGATAGAGCGCCGTGCCGATCAGGAGGCGGGAGGTGAAGGTCTTGTCGTAGAAGGTCACCATGGGAATAGTCTCTCCCCGAATGAGCCGGTCATCCCCGCGGAAGCGCGGATCCAGTATTCCAGAGGCGGTTCGGTCAAATCGATGGGCCGCGGCGTACTGGATCGCCCGGTCAAGCCGGGCGATGACAGCGGTGAGTGGAGCGCATGCGATGATGTGCTGGACGCAGCCCCACGACGGATGTCGTCCCGGCGAACGCCGGGACCCATACCGCGTGATGTCGCGAGCGGGCAGAGTGGCAGATATCCAGCGTTACGACGCTGGCCGGTGGCTATGGGTCCCCGCGTTCGCGGGGACGACAGTTGAGTGTGACGTGCGAGCGAGTGTCCCATCACGATCATCACCCTCCCTGCCGCGGGGTGATGATCTCGATCTCGTCGCCGGCCTTCAGCGCCGTCTCGGCCCAGCGGCTTTTCGGCACCACGTCGTAGTTCAGCGCGATGGCGAAATGGGTGCCTTCGTAGTCGAGCTCGCTGAGCAGCGCGGCGACCGAGGTCGACGAGATGTCGCGCGCCTCGCCGTTGACGGTCACACGCATCGCATCACCTCATTGTCGATCTGGCCGTGCGCGACATAGTTCAGCGTCGCCTGCGCCAGCGCCGGCGCGATCAGGAAGCCGTGGCGATAGAGGCCGTTGACGCGGATTTCGTGCCCGTCCTTGATGGTGATGCGGGGCAGATTGTCGGGATAGGCGGGACGCAGGCCGGAGCCGAATTCGAGAATGCGCGCCTCGCCGAAGGCGGGGTGTACCGAATAGGCCGCGCCCAAAAGCTCCAGCGCCGAGCGCAAGGAGACGCCGGTGTCCTCGGCCTCGAGCGAGGTCGCGCCCAGCATGAACAGATTGTCGGCGCGCGGGATCAGATAGAGCGGCCAGCGCGGATGCATCAGCCGCACCGGCCGCGCAAGCTGCACCTCCGAGGTCTCGATCAGGATCATCTCGCCCTTGACGCCGCGCAGCTCCGGCTCGAGGTCGCGTGCGTCCAGCCCGCGGCAATCGATCACCAGCCCCTCAAGATCATCAGCCGTGACATCGCTGTTGAACTTGATGACGCCGCCGGCTTCGATAATGCGCTGGTGCAGCTTGGGCAGCACGCGGCGCGGCTCGACATGACCCTCGGTCGGATAGAACAGGCCTTCGCGGAAGCGGCCTTCCAGTGACGGCTCGAGCGCGACGAGTTGTGCCGCATCGAGCCGCTGATAGCCCGAGGTGCGGCGGGCGAAGCGCTCATAGTCGGCGCGGTCGCGCGCGTGGGCGATCACCAGCGAGCCGTTGAACGGTGTGTCGGGCAGCTCGCGGCGCCACAGCTCGAGCGAGGCGAGGCCAAGCCGGCTGATGACGGGTTCCGAGATCTCGCTCTCGCAATAGGGCGCCAGCATGCCGCCGGCCCAATGGCTGGTTGAGAGCATCAGGTCGGCATCGCTGCGCTCGTGCAGCGTGACGGCGTGACCCGCTTTGGCAAGCAGCAAAGCCTGCCAAGCACCGGCAATGCCCGCGCCGATGATGGAAACGGGGGAATCCCCGCGCGTAATTCTGTTCTGCTGCATCCCTGTCCCTTCGCCGGCATGACCCGGATCAGGTTCAAAGGGTCACCGCACCTACTGCGGTATCTCAGCTCCCCTCGGAGCTCCCCTCGGAACGGCGCTAATGTAGACCGATCGCTGCGTCTGTCAACGGACTGTCATGCATGCGGGAACCGCAGAGCGGCTATTTGGCCGCTCCGGCAGACGCATGCTTTGCAGGCTTGGCCGGCAGCGCCTGGGCGACGTGCTTCAGGCTCGCGAGCTTGGGCGTGATATCGAGTGGGGCATGGAGGCGCTCGGGCCTGCCCGCGGGCAGCGCGTCAGCGAGCCGCTGGCGCTTGGCGACTTCGTAGTAGCCTTTGGCGAAATAATGCACGGCGCGATCATGATCGCCATTGGCGGCCCGATAGGCGCCGGCGAGATACTTCACGCCGTAGGTCAGGTTGGTGTTGGGATCGTGCAGGCCCTGCGCATCGCCGGTGTAGCCGAGCCCGCGCGCGGTGCCGAGCTTGATCTGCATCAGCCCGATGCAGCCGCAGCTGCCGACCAGGTCCTTTTGATATTTGCTTTCGCGCACGATCACCCGGTGCACCAGCGCCTCCGGCACATTGTTGGCCTTGGCGTGGACGGCGACCAGGGCGTCGATCTGCGGGTGACCGGTGTTCATATGCGCGGGCTTGACCTCGGCCGCCTTCTGGTCGGCGTCGGTGCGTGCGGCGGCGTCGTCGGCCCTCTCGGTCGCGTTGGCGTCGGCCGATTGCGTCCCGTTGGCGACTGCGTCCGGCGCGGCTGCGTCGGCCGTCTCGGAAGCTGGGGCGCTTGCCAGCGACGTAGATGAGGATGAGATCTCGGCCGTGCTGACGGCCTCGACGGCCTCCGCCTCGCGTGCTGTCTTTGTCACCCCCGTCGTGGTCGGGACCTTGCGCGACGACGTCTGCGCACTGGCGGTCTTGGCATGTGCCAGTTTGACGGGGGCTGCAACTGCGGCCTTCGCCGCATTGGTCTTGCCCGTCTTGGTAGCAGTCTCGGCCGGGGCGCTTGCATCTTCTGCCGCGTTGGCCGGCGCAGCACCTGCGATCGCGAGGCCTGCGAGCCAGGCCGACAGCACAAGACGTTTCATCGTTCAGGATCCCCCGAGAACACCCGCGACGCAGCCCCTGGCGGGCATTAATAGTTTACGCACCGTAATTGGCGCAATCGCCGGGCGAGAATATGGCGAAAATCCGGCGCCCCGTCCCGTTCCTGATAAAGGATGGCGACGGATTTACCCCGAATTAGAGCGGGCATGATTGGCTTCGCCGCGGTTTCGTCCAGGGGTCCTCGCGCGATGACGCTCTCTGTTACCCATACCGACGCGATGGCTCAGCCGGCGCGCGGGTTGTTACCGCTCTGGGTCGGCGCGGGCGTCTATGCCTTGCTGCTGATCTCCGGCAACCGCCTGCTCAACGACCCCGATACGCTTTGGCAGATCACGGTCGGGCATTGGATCCTCGATCATCACGCGGTGCCGACCACCGACGTCTATTCCTTCACCATGCGCGGGGCGCCGTGGATCTCCACGCAGTGGCTGGCGCAGGTCGCCTATGCCGAGGCCTATGCGGCTGCCGGCTGGACCGGGCCCGTGGTGCTGGCGGCGTCCGCGATTGCGCTGGCCTTCGCGCTGTTCGCCCGCTTTCTCAACCGTCATCTGCGCGAGAGCACGACGCTGGTCTTCGTGGTGGCGGCGCTGCTGCTGACGCTGCCGCACCTGTTGGCGCGACCGCATGTGCTGGCGTTTCCGCTGCTGGTGGCATGGATCGCAGGACTGATCGAGGCCGCCGATCGCGGCCGCGCACCACCGTTTTCCCTCGTGCTGCTGATCGCGCTATGGGCCAATCTGCATGGCGGCTTCGTGTTCGGCCTGATGTTCATCGCGCCCGCGGCGCTGGATGCGGTGATCAATGCCGAACCTGCGGAGCGCCGCGCTCTCGCGCTGCGCTGGGCGGCCTTCGCCGCACTCGCGCTGCTCGCAAGCTGCGTCACACCCTATGGCTGGAACGCGCTGCTCGCCTCGCAGAAGATTCTCTCGCTCGGCGCCGCGCTGCCGTTGATCGTGGAGTGGAAGCCTGCGGATTTCGGCGGCCTCGGCCCGTTCGAGATCTGCCTGCTGCTGGCGATCGGCTTTTCTCTCTTATATGGCGTGCGCCTGCCGCCGATCCGGATCCTGATGCTGCTCGGGCTGCTGCATATGGCGCTGGCACAGGGCCGCGCCGCCGAGATCCTGGCCCTGGTCGGGCCGCTCGTGCTCGCCGCCCCCTTGGCGCGGCAGATGGAAAGCGCGGCGAATGACGCAGGCAGCGCAGCCGGCACGCCGCCGCGCTGCGCTGCAGGTATTGCCGTCATGCTCACGCTGATCGCGGCAACCATCGCCTCGGCCACGCTGCTTCATTTCGCACCGAACACCCGCGGCACGCCGGTGGCCGCGGTGACCGAGCTGAAGAAGCTGCATCTGACCCGCGTTCTCAACGACTATGATTTCGGCGGCTACCTGATCGCCTCGGGCGTTGCGCCCTTCATCGATGGCCGCACCGAGCTCTACGGCGAAAAATTCTTCGTCGACCACAACGCGGCCTCCGGCCTCATGGAGCCGGACAATCTGTTTCGGCTGCTGAAGGACTACGATATCGAGGCGACGTTGTTGCGGACCCAGAGCGCGGCGACCAAGCTGCTCGACCACAGCGACGGGTGGCAGAAGATCTATGCCGACGACATCGCAACCATCCATGTGCGCAACGCGGCCGCTCTTCACAGCATGGAACCACCAGTCGAGCCGGAACGCCATTAGTTCCGATTGTCATTAGTTCCATTAGCTGATGCCGAAAACATGAGGCACTGCGTCGCACGTTTTACAACGTCGTGAAAAAGCCGCGGTCCGGCCGTATCGTTGATCAAGCTTCTTTAGACAGCAAAACTTACTCATCAAATCTTGTGCCGGGAGGGAGTGCGTCATGACCAGGTCATCCGCCGATCTGTCGAACAGCAGTCTTTATTCGAGTTTTGCGCGACCTTTCGCGGAACTGCCCCGCAACAACCCCTGTGCCCAGTGCGGGACCCCCATCGCATTACCTGAGTGGGTCGAGCGAACGGAGACCGGCGCGGCCTATCTCTGGCATTGCAGCGCATGTGACTACCGCTTTGAAGCGGTCGCAGTCTTTCCCGATGCCCGTAGCAGGCCCCGTGCACTCGCGGCTTGAGACGTGGATGCGTGCGGCGCACTAAGGCTTGTGCGTTGCTTTGCGAAATAAGGGGTTTCCGGGGAACACTGACCGGCTATTGCAGTTTTCTCGTCACCATTTACTGAGAGGGAGACTTCAGATGGTGATGAAGATTGTTGCGGCCGGCCTTGCCGGCTCGTTGCTAGTTGCGAGCGCGGCCTTCGCCGCGGAAACCTCGACCACCACGACGACGACGGTTCGCGGCGATACGACTGCGGCCTCCTACCAGGGCGACTGGCGTGCTTCGAAGCTCTCCGGCGTCAAGGTCTACAACAACAACAATGAAAATATCGGCTCGATCGACGATCTCGTGACCGACAAGGAAGGGCGGATCAAGGCGGTCGTGGTCGGCGTCGGCGGCTTCCTCGGCATGGGCCAGCATCTGGTCGCGATCCCGTTCGACCAGGTGAAGTTCTCCGATCAGCCGGTTGCCGCGAACACGGCGTCTACCGCACCGGCCTCGGGCAACACATCGCCCACGACCCCGCCTTCGAGCACCACCACGGGCGCGGCGACCGGCACCACCTCGTCGAGCACCTCGCACGCGAGCCACTGGTATCCGGATCACGCGATGGTCAACGCGACCAAGGATCAGCTGAAGCAGATGCCCGAGTTCAAGTACTCGGAGTAATTTCGTCAGATCGTTCCAGTTAGATAGAGACAGCGCGCTCGGCTTTGCCGGGCGCGCTTTCTTCATCGTTGGCCAGCCGATCGAGGTGACCGCAAACTCAGACTTGGTCAAGAAGTCAAACTTGGCGCGATGCCGACGGTCGTGGCGATCACGCCGCGGGGCGGAGGCGCTTCTGCTGCGCAGGAAGGCTGATCCGGACGATCAGTCCGTGCGGCCTGCGATCGTGCAACGACAGCTCGCCGCCATGTGCCATCACGATCGATTTTGCGATCGAGAGCCCCAGTCCAAAACCGGTCGCCTCGTCCATGTTGCGGGCATCATCGCCGCGCACGAACGGCTCCAGCATCTGCGGCTTCTGCGCGTCCGAAATGCCGGGCCCGTCATCCTCGACATCTATGATCAACACGTCGGGCGCGAGCGCAAGGCGGATGACGGTTTCTGCTCCGTACTTGACGGCGTTCTCGACCAGGTTGGTGACGGTGCGCAACAGATCGTCGGGCCGCACGGTGGCCATGGCGTGGTCGGGCCCGGCATAGCACACCTTGTGTCCCATGTCGGTGAACTGATCGGCGACGAGCTGCAGGATGCTTGCGACCTCCACCAGCGTCATCGGTTCAAGCTTGCGGCCGTAGCGCAGGAAGGACAGCACCGAGCCGAGCATCGCATGCATCTGGTTGAGATCGGCGAGCATGCGGCTGCGCTGGATTTCATCCTCGACGAATTCGCAGCGCAGCCGCATGCGCGTCAGTGGCGTGCGCAGGTCGTGGCTGATGGCGGCCAGCATCTTGGTCCGGTCGTCGATCAGCGACGTGATGCGCTGGCGCATCCGATTGAGTGCGCGCGCCAGGGAGCGGATTTCCTCCGGCCCGCGCTCGGGCAGCAGAGCGGCCTCGCCGTCCAGGCTGAAGCTTTCGGCGGCCTTGGAGAATGAGCTCAAGGGCGCGGTCAGGGCGCGCGCCGCCCACAAGCCGAGCAGGGTGATGCTGATCAGCGCGAACATCACCGTCGTGAGCCAGGGACTGCCCCAGAACGGCGGCCGGTGCGGGCGATTGCCGAACTTTGCGGAGATCATGCTGCCGTCAGGAAAGGCGACGATCGCGCCCTGCCTGTCGCCGCCGAGCGGGAAGACTTCGTAACCAGGCCCAAGCTGCCGAAATCCATGAAAGGGCGGCCGTGGTCCGGCGCCGCTCGGCACCGGCCCTGAATAGTCCTTGATATCGAAATCCGGAAAGGCGCGCGCGACGTCTGCCATCACCCGGGGCCGTTCGGACACAGCCGCGTGGCTGACAATCTGGACCACGGTGGCGAGCTGAAATGGTCCGAATTCGTTTTCCGGCTCCCGCTGCTCCGCGTGCTGGATGACGAAGACGGCGGTAATGATGAGGTGAATCGCGACGATCGAGGCTGCCACCAGCGCCGTGATCTGGCTGCGAATTCCCGTCAGCTTGAGAAAGCTAATCAGCTTCATGGCGGGTGCTTGCGGCTTGCTCTCGATGGCGTAGTCCCTCTACTCTCTCCGCATCTTCGTTCCCGGGACGTCAAATCGAAAGGCGGTACCTGACTTGGTTCTTTAGTACCTTATTGTCGATTCCGAAGTTGGCGCAACTGTGTTGCGGCCATAACCAGCCTGGGAAACCGGGCGAAGCATGCTCCGTCAGTGGCTTTGCGCCACGGCCGTCACCACCTCGACCACGGGCGTGAACATATAGCCGCCGGAGCGCACGGTCTTGATCATGGTGGCTTCCTGCGGATCCGGCTCGATCTTGCGGCGGATGCGGCTGACCAGCACGTCGATCGAGCGCTCGAATGATCCGGCGCTGCGGCCTTGCGTCAGGTCCAGCAGACTGTCGCGCGACAACACGCGGCCGGGCCGCTCGCAGAAGGTCCGCAACAGGTCGAACTCGGCGCTGGTCATCGCGACCCGTGCGCCTTCCGGGTTGCGCAATTCGCGCAGGCGGAAGTCGATCTTCCAGCCGAGGAATGTCAGTGCAGATGCACCTTCCGTCGCGCTCGCCGTGATCGCCGCGGCCTGCCGGCGCAGCACCGCATTGATGCGGGCAAGCAGTTCGCGCGGATTGAAGGGTTTTGGCAGGTAGTCGTCCGCGCCCATCTCCAGCCCGAGGATGCGGTCGACGTCCTCGCCGCGCGCGGTGAGCATGATGATCGGCACCTGCGATTCCGCGCGGAGCTTGCGGCACAGTGTCAGGCCGTCTTCGCCCGGCAGCATCACGTCGAGAATCAGCAGGTCGACGCGGTGGTCGCCCATGATCCGGCTCATCTCGCGGCCGTCGGTCGCGGTGGTCACGTTGCAGGAATTGTTGCGCAGATATTTCGCGATCAGCGTCCGCGTCTCGCGGTCGTCCTCGACGACAAGGATGTGGGGCGGTGTCTGAGCCATGGCTCACCATTGACCTAAAATTGCGCCGGATTGCGAAGAATTTTGTTACGGATTGTTTCCGTACGGCGGCTCGCAACGTTTTATCTGGCGGCAGATAACAGGCTGCGTCCATTCGTTGCCAGGATGAGGTGCGCCACGTCAACCCTATCGCGGCAGGCTTGGGCGTTCACCTTAACAGTCGGACATGATCGTCGTCTCGGCCCGCGGCCTCTGACTCACACGTGCAGATCTGCCGCCTGATGCATCAGCCGATCTCTATTGCCAGCGGCGCCGCCGCATGATGCTACCGCGACGGATGCGGATCGGTATGATGGCCCAGCTCGCATATGATGGAAGCTGACATGCTGACCGTCCGGCCATTCCGCGCTGACGATCTCGATGCGCTCTATAGGATCTCGCTCGCAACCGGCCTTGCCGGCGACGATGCCTCCCATCTCTATGCCGATCCCAAGCTGATCGGCCACATCTATTCGGCGCCCTACGCTCTGCTCGAACCAGACCTGGCGTTTGTCGTCGAAGACCAGGATGGCGTCGCCGGGTTCGCGGTCGGCACGGCCGATACGATCGCATGGGAAGACCGGCTCGAACGGCTGTGGTGGCCTTCGCTTCGCGAGCAATATGCCTTGTTGCCTCAGTCCGACCCGGCAAGCCGAAGCGATGATCAGCGCCGGATCGCGATGATTCATCGCCCCGCACCGACCCCGGCTGCGGTCTCCAGCGGCTTCCCGGCGCATCTGCATCTGAACCTGCTGCCGCGTCTGCGCGGACGCGGCATGGGCGCGCGCCTCCTCCATCATTGGCTGGCCGCTCTCGGCCGCCATGGAGCAAAGGCAACACATGTCGCGGTCAATCGCGCCAATTCGCGCGCGCTGCAGTTCTGGAACAGAATGGGCTTTCGCGATCTGCCGCTGGAGAGCTTGCCGGAAGGGCGCACGATCTGGATGGGACGGCCGTCGGCCGGCCGCGCGTGCAAAGAATAAGCGCGCCCGTTTGTCGGGCGCGCTGATCCGCGATCCTGTCATCCAGCGGCGATCGCCGCCGGGCCGCTCAGTTCGTCTTCACCAGCGGGCAGCCGCCTTTGTCGAGCGGGCGGAACGCCTCGTCGCCGGGCACCGTCGCGATCAGCTTGTAGAGGTCCCACTCGCCTTTGGACTCCGAGGGCTTCTTGACCTCGAACAGATACATGTCGTGCACCATGCGGCCGTCGATGCGGATCTTGCCGTTCTTGGCGAAGAAGTCGTTGACCGGCGTCGCGCGCATCTGCTCCATCACCTTCGGCGCCTCGTCGGTGCCGATCGCCTCGATCGCCTTCAGGTAATGCATCGTGGCCGAATATAGTCCCGCCTGGATCATCGTCGGGATGTGCCCGACGCGGTCGTCGAAGCGCTTGGAGAAGGCGCGGGTCTCATCGTTCATATCCCAGTAGAATCCGTCGGTGACGATGAGCCCCTGGGTCGCATTGATCCCGAGCGAATGCGTATCAGTGATCTCCTGCAGCAATGCGATCATCTTCTGGCCGGCCTGGGTGATCCCGAATTCGGAGGCCTGCTTCAACGCGTTCTGGGTGTCGCCGCCGGCATTGGCGAGCGCCACGACCTTGGCCTTGGAGGCCTGCGCCTGCAGCAGGAAGGACGAGAAATCCGAATTGTTGAGCGGATGGCGCACGTCGCCGAGCACCTTGCCGCCGCTCTCCTTGACCACGTTGGCAGCGTCGCGCTGCAGCGCCTGGCCGAATGCATAGTCTGCGGTGATGAAGAACCAGGTGTCCTCGCCGCGCTTGACCATCGCCTTGCCGGCGACGTTGGAGAGCGCATAGGTATCGTAGGTCCAGTGAACCGTGTTCGGCGAGCATTGACTACCGGTGATGTCGGAGGAGCCGCCGCCGGAATTGATGTTGATCTTGTTCTTCTCGCGCGTCAGCGCCGAGACCGGCAGCGCGACCGAGGAGGTCGGGACGTCGAAGATGGCGTCGACCTTTTCGTTGTCATACCAGTTGCGCGCGATGTTGACGCCGACGTCCGGCTTGTTCTGGTGGTCGGCCGAGACCACGACGACCGGTTTGCCCCTGACCTTGGCGCCGTAGTCCTCCACGGCCATCTGCACCGCCGCGAGCGAGCCCTTGCCGGTGGCGTCGGCATAAAGGCTGGACATGTCCGTGAGCACGCCGATCTTGACGACATCGTCGGAAATGCTCTGCGCCTGGGCCGGCGCGCACAAGGCGGCAAGCGCAAACGTGGCGATGACGGCTTGGGCCGTGGATTTCATGTGCTTCTCCCTGATGTGCTCTTCTTGAATGTTTTGGCCGAGCAGCCAGGATTTTAGCCGGCCTCGAGGTTCCGTGCAAAGCCAAACGGTCGGCAATACGCCCGGCGCCACCTGAAGCGGCTCCGACATCTGCCATTGTCCGGCTCCGCGGGGAGCCGCCCGCGCTCGGTGCAGATCGGCAACCTCCCGGAATCCGGGCGCCAGCTGAGCGTCCTCATGTGACAAGGCGTTTGTGTTGCGCCTTGTGCTCCGGCGCGCAACTCGCGAATCGGTCGCGTGGCAGGTTGTGGCGGTATCGTTTTCCTACAAACGAGTTGTCAGCTTTTCAAATTCGCTGAATTGGTCAGTGTTGTTAGTTAGTGATCCACTCGCGTCATCTGCGAATAGGCGCAGGAAGACTCCATTCATGGTAGTAAGGCATGCGCTGCTGCATGACGTTGTTGCGTAGATCGCGCGCATGTTTCCGTTTTCGCGATTTGTTGATCGCAATGTTTCAGGCGTAACGGCTTCGCTATTTTATATGATGGTTATCATTTGATAAATAAGGCCACATTTCGCGCAGGTGCTGTCCGAAAGGTGGGGGAGTGCAGGCACGGAGTTCGCTGAGCAAGAGGCGGGCGCGCGGGGGTTCGCGCGGATCGCCGATCAAGTTGGAGATTTTCTCAAATGAAGACGATTCGGGGCCTGCTTCTGGGTTCAGGAGCAGTGATATTTGCGGCTGCGGGGGCTCAAGCTGCCGACCTTCCTTTGAAGGCCAAGGCGGTCGAATATGTGAAGGTGTGCTCGCTCTACGGAGCGGGATTCTATTACATTCCGGGAACCGACACCTGCATCAAGCTCGGCGGCTATCTGCGTGCCGAGACGGCGCTGTGGACCAACAGCAACTATGGCGGCGCCTACAACGCGCAGGCCGGCGCCCAGAACCGCCTGAGCAACCACTATCAGGCCCGCTCGCGTGAAGATTTCAACATCGACACGCGGACCGCGACCGAATATGGCGTGGTGCGCACCTATTTCGATGCGGTGTTCACCTGGACCTCGGGCACCTATAGCGGCGTCGGCAACGGCGCGACCCAGTATTCGACCGGCGCAGCCAATTCGGCCGGCCTGACCTCGTTCAACAATCTCAGCAATGACGGCATCTCGGGCGGTACGCTCGGTGTCTATTATGCCTTCATCCAGTTCGCCGGCTTCACGATGGGTAAGGCGGTGTCGCAGTTCGACGCGCCCTGGACCAACTATCCGTCCAACAATTTCGACGGCCTCGTCGGCGGCGGCGGCACCGTCAACGGTGTCAATCAGTTCACCTATACGGCTGACTTCGGCCAGGGGATCACCGCGGCGATCTCGGCGGAGGATCAGGCTCAGTTCTTCACCAGCAACATCTGGAACACGTCCGGCATCACCGCGAGCGGCGTGCTGAGCGGAACCTACGGGTTGAACGCCATCGGCGGCACCGTCGCGCCCGACATCATCGGCATGGTGCGCGTCGACCAGGCCTGGGGCCTGTTCCAGGCGTCGTTCGCCGCGCATGACAACCACGCGGCCTACAACGGCGTGACCGAAAGCACCGGTCACCCCGAAGACAAATGGGGCTGGGCTGCGCAGCTCGCTCTGTCGATCAAGAACATCCCGACCGGCGCCGGCGATACGCTCAATATCCAGGGCGTCTATACGGATGGTGCGAGCCGCTACAACTTCCAGAGCTTGGCCAATACTTCCTACGCGATGTATGGCGGCTCGAACTTCGCCTATCAGAGCATCGGCTTCGCCGGCGTGGCTGATGCGGTGTTTGCGCCCGGCCGCGGTCTCTCCACCGTGCAGACCTGGGGCATGCGTGGCGGCTACACCCACAACTGGGATCCGCACTGGAACAGCGGCCTCTACGGCGCCTATGCCCAGGTGCGCTATGGCAGCACCGGCTCCGCGCTGGTCTGCGCCGGCATTGCCGCGAGCGGCGTGCTGTCCGCCGGTTCGACCTGCAACCCGGACTTCAATCTGGCTCAGATCGGCCTGATCACGCGTTGGACCCCGGTGAAGAACCTGACCTTCTCGGCCGATGTGACCTACAGCCATCTCGACCAGAAGTTCTCCGGCACGGCGATCGCACCGACGGTGGCGAGCGTTGCCAAGCCGGCAGCCACTTACGAGCTCAAGGACCAGGACACCGTGAGCTTACTGCTCCGCGCTCAGCGGAATTGGTGAAGTTGACCTGTTAAACCTCCAACACACCACGGACCTCCGGCGATGCCCCGCCGGAGGTTTGGGTCGTTTGCGGGATGCGCAACGCGACTCGGTCTTTATTTCTGCTCGGTCGACGATATCTCGCCTACAGCGCCGGCAGCGCATTGATGCGGACGGTCATCGTCCCCTCTGCCGAGGCGATCACGCGAAGAACAGTCGCGTCGAAGGCGATATCGGTCAAAGTCAGATTGTTGATGTCGGTGTCGACACGGATGCTGCTGTCGTTCTTCTGAAACTCGGCAATCGAGGCGCCGATCCGCTCGCGCAGATTGTCCGCGAACGGTTTCAGGTCGATCACGGATTTTTCCAGCAGCGCCTGCTGCAGATGCGGCACCGCGGCGCGCGCGGCGGCACCCAATAGCCCGAACGCGGCATCCGACTCGACCGCGAGCTGCAGGTCGGCCAGTTGCAGGATCTGGCGGTTCTGATCGAGCAGCGGGCGGCCCCAGATGTGCAGGGTGGCGTCGGCGCCGAAGCCGAGGAAGCTGGTCTTCTCCTTGGCCCTGACCTGGAGCGAGATCAAAAGCCGATTGCCCGACGGTGTGACGCTCGCATGCTTGACGGTGACCGCGACCTGACCCGAGCCGTCCTCCGGAAAGGTGCGGCCGGCCAGCTGGCTGTCCACCAGCTTGTTCAGCTCCGTGAACGGCACATCGATCGGCACGGCGACACTGACACCGCCCGATGTCGGCGGGATCACGCTGATCTTGTCCGGGAACGGGCAGTCGGGCTTGGTCTCGGTCGGCGTCACCCGCGTCTCCGCCTCGATCCCGATCACGGCAGTCACGGCATTGGCGTCGACAGTGGGCTGTGCCGCGAGCGCGCGCGTCGGCTTGATCTCGAGCCAGACGGCGGGCAGGCCGGGCGCGGAGCCCTGCAGCGGCACCGAGCGGCAGGCCCTGATCCATTGCGCACGCGCGTTGCGCATCAGGGTCTGGTCCTTGCGGATCCGCTCGGCGAGCTGGTTGAGCTGTTCGCCCACGGTCTTGTCGATCACGGGCTTGACCTGGGCCGGCACGTTGACGCGGGCGCCGGCGACCGACAGCGTGGTGTCGCCGAGATTGACCTGGGCGCCGAAATTGGGCTCCAGAAACCACCCCGCTGCCAGGCGCGGCCGCATGCTGATGATCACATTGCCCTTGATCTCTGCGGTTGCGTTCAGGTTCTTGATGTTGATGGCGCCGACCTTGTTGGCGGCGTCGGCGCCCAGCAGGCTGCCGATGGCATCACTGACCGCCCCGGTCGCTTTCCCCGACAGCGATCCCGTGACGTTGAGCTTGCCGGTCAGGGGCGTCGCCAGCGACAGCGTATCCTGGGTGCCGGTGGCGGCGATCGCGCCGCGCGAGGCGGTCCAGCCGATATCGGCATTCTGCAAGAGCTGAGCGGCCGGATTGTCCGCCTTGCCGGCGAAGCTGCGCGGTGTGGCCTTCTCGGCGACGTCGCGGATCGTGCTCAAGGCAATCGACACCGGCGCCATGATGATCGAGTTTTTCGTGACCGGTGGTAGCGGCGTGAGCGCGGCGATCGGCGGCGTCGGCGTCGTGCGGCCGATCGATATCAGCTCCAGCGCGATGACCCCGACCAGAACCAGCGCGGTGGCTCCGGCTGCCACCGTCAGGATGAGCTTGAGCCGTCCCGGAGCGCCCGGTGGCCGCTGGGACCTGGGCGCGAGCGGATGCGGCTTGCGCTGCCAATCGGGGCGCGGCGTCGGGGGCTTCATGTTGGTCTCAAATCTCCGCCGGATCACAGGCGACCGCTGGCTCTCTGGCTCCGGGCTCGCGGCAGCGCACGTCAGCCGGAACGAGATCCGTTGGGTCGAACGAGCAAGTTTATAGGGGGGAGGACGGCGGCGCCAGACCGGCCGGGCGCGGGATCCGGGTCAATCGGCCGTGATGGGACGAGGTCCGCGTTTCGACATATTTGGCAACAGGCGGCGGTTGGTCCGGCGTGCGTCATGGCCACATTTGCAGCGCCAACCTCGCCGTTATCTGCCGTCCTTTCCGGGGCAGCCCGCGCGACAAAATGGCAAAGCCATTTTGTGCGGAGGGCTGAGCCCGTAATCTCGAGATTCTCAGGTGCGCGCACCTGAGTTCGATGCTGTCGCATCGTCCCGGAATGACGGTGAAGCGGGCCAGGTCTCGCGCTTGTGACGCAGCAAGACTAACAACACCGGCAAGGCTCTCAGCGCACCGCCTTGCCGAGATCGGCGCGGCGCTCCATCGGCAGCACGATCACCTTGGTGCCGACATTGACGCGCGAATAGAGGTCGATCACGTCCTGATTGGTGAGGCGAATGCAGCCGGACGACACGTGCGTGCCGATCGTCTCCGGCGCGTTGGTGCCGTGGATGCGGTACACGGTGCCGCCGAGATACATCGCGCGCGCACCGAGCGGATTGCCGGGACCGCCGGCCATATGGCGCGGCAGATAGGGCTGGCGCGCGATCATCTCCGGCGGCGGGGTCCAGTCCGGCCACTCGGCCTTCTTGGTCACCGACTGCACGCCGGACCAGGTGAATCCGTCGCGGCCGACGCCGATGCCATAGCGGATCGCCCGGCCGCCTCCGGTGACGTAGTAGAGATAGGTGTTGGGCGTATCGATGATGACGGTACCCGGCGCCTCGCGCGTCGCGTAGCTCACAACCTGCCGGCGCAGCCGGGCAGGCAGTTCAGAGGCGGCGCCTTCATCTTCGGATGGTGTGATGATCTGGGGCGCTGCGGCCGGCGGCTCATAGGCGAGCGCGGGCGGCGGCAACAGGAACGGGAAGGGCAGGGCGGCCGGCGGCGCCGCCTGCGCGGGCGCGGAGACGGCGGCGATGCCAAGCGCAAATACATAGAGAACGATGCGGGACTGCGAACGGACTGCATCGATGCTGAGCATGGTCGTCCCCCTGTTTGATCGCCCTGATACCGGTTGTTGCCTGACCGGCTGGGCCGATGTCTCTGCCTGTTACCGCTGGTGGCGCATTGAGCCGCGCCTTAATGGCATCGAGCTTAGGGAACAAAGGTTTCGGCGTATTTGCATCGCATGCGAAAAACGGTTTCGCGGGCTTAACCGTTTGTTTCATGACGGTTTCGCGACAGATGGCACCCGACACAGCCGCAAAAAGATTCTTCAACAATTCGATGACGTCACACGTTTGAAATATCAATGTCGGATTTTGCGGCCGTTAAGAATCGTTGCAGCTTTCCGGAACGCTTATGCGGATTTTAATCGCGACCGATGCATGGCACCCGCAGGTGAACGGTGTAGTACGCACCCTGACCTCGCTGGCTCGTGCCGCTGAGACACTCGGCGCCGAGATCACCTTCCTGACGCCGGAGGGTTTCCCGTCGTTCCAGGTGCCGACCTATCCGGGCCTGCGGCTCGCGATTCCCAACCGGCGCGAGATTGCGCGGCGGATCGAGGAGGCCGCGCCCGAGGCGATTCATATCGCGACGGAAGGCACGATCGGCTGGGCCGCCCGCAGCTATTGCCTGCGCAACAAGCTCGCCTTCACCACCTCCTACACCACGCGCTTCCCTGAATATGTCTCGGTGCGCACCGGCATTCCCGACGCGGTCGGTTATTGGGTGATGCGCCGCTTCCACGACGCCGCCGCGATGACCATGGTCGCGACCAACTCGCTGAAGCAGGACCTTGGCCTCCGTGGCTTCAAGCGGCTCGGCTTCTGGACCCGCGGCGTCGACACCAACCTGTTCAATCCGGATGAGCCGGCCACGCTCGATTTGCCGCGGCCGGTGTTCATGACGGTCGGCCGCGTCGCGGTCGAAAAGAATCTCGAGGCGTTCCTGTCGCTCGATCTGCCGGGCTCCAAGGTTGTGATCGGCAACGGCCCGCAGAAGGAAGAGCTCGAACGCCGCTTCCCAAACGCGCATTTCCTTGGCGAGAAGACCGGCAAGGACCTGACCTCGCACATGGCGGCCGCCGACGTCTTCGTGTTTCCGAGCCTCACTGATACGTTCGGCGTGGTGCAACTGGAGTCGCTGGCCTGCGGCACGCCGGTCGCGGCGTTCCCGGTGACGGGTCCGCTCGATGTGATCGCCGACCATCCGATCGGCGCGATCGACAACGACCTGCGTGCGGCGTGTCTGCGTGCGCTGACCATGTCGCGTCAGACCTGCCGGGCGTTCGCCCTCGAGCGTTCCTGGGAAAACAGTGCACGTCAGTTCATCGGCAATCTGGCGGTGCTGCAGCCGAGCCGGGCGTTCCGGCCCGCCCGGGTTGTCACGGCGCAAAGTCCGGTACGCGGTTAGAGCATGATCCGGAAAAGTGGAAACCGGTTTTCCGAAAAGATCATGCTCAATCAAAGAGGTGAGATCATGATGCGATTTAATCGCAGCATGATCTCAAGGAACTTTCGCGTCCATAAATCACTTCCAAAGTAAGCGAGATCTCAAGATGGCAGAAACGATGAAGCTTGACGGTACACGGGAGCTGGATTTCGACCGCGAGTCGGTCGAGCAGGCCTATGACCGCTGGGCTCCGATCTACGACCTCGTGTTCGGCGGCGTGTTCGAGAAGGGCCGCCAGGCCGCGATCTCCGCGACCAACAAGATGGGCGGCCGCGTGCTCGAGGTCGGCGTCGGCACCGGCATCTCGCTGCCGCTCTATGCGCCTAACGTCCGCGTCTTCGGCACCGATATTTCGGAGGCCATGCTCGCCAAGGCCAAGCGCCGGGTGGCCGAGCAGCGGCTGAAGAACATCGAAGGGCTCGCGGTCATGGACGCCGAGAAGCTCGAATTCTCCGACAACTCGTTCGACGTGGTGATGGCGCAATATGTCGTCACGGCCGTGCCGAATCCGGAAGCCGCGCTGGACGAATTCGCCCGCGTGCTGCGCCCCGGCGGAGAGCTGATCATCCTGACCCGCGTCAGCGCCGACAACGGCTTGCGTCGGGTGATCGAGCAGGCACTGCAGCCGGTGGTGCGCCGGCTCGGCTTCCGCACCGCCGAATTCGCCTGGTCGCGTTACACCAAGTGGCTGTCGGGCGCGAAGGGCATGGAGCTTGTCGAGCGCCGCCTGATCCCGCCGCTCGGTCATTTCTCGCTGGTTCGGTTCCGCAAGGTCGAACTCGCTGCCGTCGCCTGATACCTGCCGATTCGAGGTCCCCGCGCGCGCCTCCGCGCCGGGGACTTCGGGTCACGCCGCCTGACGGCGCTCCGGCCGTTCTCTTTCCCCCTCAGTCTTGTCGTTCGTGTCGCGTCGCGTTGTGTGACATTATGATGATGTCATATGATTTACATCGAATCCCTGTAAACAACTTGCAACTCACTCTTAGGAGCAGGCAATGATCAAGAACTTCCTGGAGCAGCTGCGAATTCAGCGCTGGGATGACCACCGGTACTATCACCACAGCCGCATCAATCAGAGCCTGCACTTCGTCAGCGCGATCAGCTTTATGGTCGCCTATGTCATGATGTGGTTCGATCCCTTGATGTCGGCCCTGATCGGCTGGCTGGTCTCCATGACCTCGCGTCAGGCGGGACACTTCTTCTTCGAGCCCAAGGGCTATGACCACGTCAACCAGGCGACCCACGAGCACAAGGAAGAGATCAAGGTCGGCTACAACCTGCAGCGCAAGGTGGTGCTGATGTCGATCTGGGCCGCGGCGCCGGTGGTGCTCTATCTGCAGCCGAGCTTCTTCGGCCTGCTCAAGCCCTGGGTCTCGGCGATGGACTTCGCCCGCGAGACCGCGAGGCTGTGGCTGGTGATCGGTATCGGCGGTCTCTTGTTCCGCACGGTTCACCTGTTCTTCATCCGCGACGTCGAGACCGGCATCGTCTGGATGACCAAGATCATCACCGATCCCTTCAACGACTTCATGCTCTACCACAAGGCGCCGCTGGCGCTGCTCCGCGGCGAGCTGATCGATCCCGGCCTGCACCTGGTGGAGGAGCACGGCCTCGAGCTCGAGGAACAGCACGCCTGAGTCGACTGAAGTTCTGGATGAAGATGATGTCCGGGCCGGTCCCGGGCATTGTCGTTTCTGATAGCAGTTTTGAAGCGGTGCTAGTGCCGCGTTGGAGCTGCGCTCCCTCCCCCGCAAGGGGGAGGGAGCAGGGCACGGCGTGCCGAGCCGGCGAGGCCCACACACGAAAGTGGCCGGGACGTGTCCGGCCATGAAAACGAGGATCGTGCTAGCGATGGCCTCAGCGCCCGAAGGCCTGGCCGATCATCTCTTTCAGGATCTTGCGCTTGATCGCCTTGTTGGTGAGCGAACCATCGTTCCACCACCACTGATCCTGCTTCATCTTCTCAGCCGCGGCGACGAAGCGCTTGGCGACTTCGGCAAAATCGGCGTCGGTGTAGTTGAGGCTGAAGATGAAGCGACCGGTGCCGACCCAGCTCAGGGCCAGACCCTCGGCGCGGAGGTAATATTGCAGCATCCAGTTGTAGCGCGAAGGCACGGTGTATTCGACCGTCCAGATCGACTGCAAATTGGAGACATGGACCGGCAGGTCGCTCGCCTTCAGCATGTCGTTGAGCTGTTTGGCGCGGCCGTTCCAGGTCTCATCGAGCCCATTATAGATCGCCGAGAAGTTCGGGCTCTTGAGCCGGCTCAGGAACTCGTCCATCGCCGTCATGACGTAAGGATGCGAGTTGAAGGTGCCGCGGGCAAAGCAGATGTCGGCAGGCGCATCGTCGCGGAAGCGGCGCATGAACTTGGATTTGCCGCAGACCACGCCGATCGGCAGGCCGCCGCCGAGGCTCTTGCCGTAGGTGACCATGTCGGCGCGGACGCCGAAATACTCCTGGCAGCCGCTCGGCGCGAGCCGGAAGCCGAGAAACACCTCGTCGAAGATCAACACGATACCGCGCTCGGTGCAGACCTCGCGCAGTTGCTTCAGCCAAGCCGTATAGGCCTCGCGATCGAAGCCGCCCTTGCGGGAGGAATCGACCAGCGCGGAATCGCCCGGTGCGTTGGAGTTCGGATGCAGCGCCTGCAGCGGATTGACCAGCACGCAGGCGATATCGCGCCGTGTCCGCAACACATGCAGCGTCCGCTCCGACATCTCCGCCAGCGTATAGGTCTCGTGCGGTGCAATCGGATTGCCGACGCCGGGCTGCACGTCGCCCCACCAGCCGTGATAGGCGCCGGCAAACCGCACCAGATGCGTCTTGCCGGTATGATAGCGCGCCAGCCGCACGGCCTGCATCACGGCCTCGGTCCCGGACATATGGAACGAGACTTCGTCCATGCCGGACAGCTCGATCAGCCGTTTCACATTGTCGGCAACAACCGGGTGATAGAAGCCCAGCACCGGCCCGAGCGTCTGGGCGCGCGTATCGGCGTTGGCGATGCATTCCTTGTAGAAATCATAGCCGAAGATGTTGACGCCGTAGGCGCCGGTCAGATCGTAGAAGACATTGCCGTCGAGGTCGGTCAGAGTGACGCCCGACGAGGCCTGCATGAAGGAGCCGGCGCCGAGATGTTCCTTGACCAGCCGGCTGTACTGGAACGGCACCCGGTAAGCCTGGGTGAACTGCAGGTCGGAGATCCCCGCGGCCGCCTCCGCGGTCAAAGCGCGGCTCTTGGCGAATTTCTCCTGGAACTGGGCGCCCAGCCGGAAGAAGCCGTCCTGCCGCTTGGTCGCGACGTCCTGCGGCGCGCCATCGGACCGGAAGAAATCGTTGATATCGAACTCGTAGCGCGGGATCAGTTTCGAGATCCGCCGCGACATCTTGGAATGGCCGGCCAGCGAGCGGTGCTTGGCCCGTGACAATTCAATACGGGCCTTGACCTTGGGGGCGACAGCCGCTGTGACAGCAACTGCGCCGGCAGCGAGCGACAAGAGAGGAATCGAGTTTTCCATGTTCACAAGCGCTACTCAGTCCTGCTGACAGATTCATGACAGTCAAGAGCCTGATCTCCACCCTGACCCAACAGGAAGACCTCAACTTCCTGCTCACCAACCGCGTCCCCCGGGCGGCGCTGACCCGCTTCATGGGCTGGTTCAGCAAGATTGAGAACCCTCTGCTGCGGGATGCCTCGATCGGCCTGTGGAAGCTGTTTTCCGATCTCGATCTGTCGGAGGCCAAACAGACCCATTTCAAGAGCCTGCACGACTGCTTCACCCGGGAGCTGAAGCCGGGCCTGCGGCCGTTTGATTCGGACCCCGCGGTTGTGACCAGCCCGTCGGACGGCATCATCGGCGCCCACGGCACGATCGTGGATGGCGAACTCTACCAGATCAAAGGCGCGCCGTATTCATTGATCGACCTGGTCGCCGACCCCGCTGTGGTCGAGACGCATCGGAATGGCCGCTTCATGACCCTGCGCCTCACATCGAGCATGTATCATCGTTTCCACGCGCCCTACGACATGACGCTCGAGCATGTCAGCCTGATCCATGGCGACACCTGGAACGTCAACCCGATCGCCTTGAAGCGGGTCGAGCGGCTGTTCTGCAAGAACGAGCGCGCCGTCATCCGCACCCATCTGGCCACCGGCGAGCCGTTCACGATCGTGCCGGTCGCGGCCATTCTGGTTGCGAGCATCCGCCTGCACGCGCTCGACCGTGTGCTGAACGCGCAGACCGAACGCCCCCTGACATATTCCTGCGCCACCAGCGTGCGCAAAGGCGAGGAACTCGGCTGGTTCGAGCATGGTTCGACCATCATCCTGCTTGCGCCCGGCGACTTCGAATTCTCTGACAATGTGCAGGACGGGGCGCGCATCAAGGCCGGCGAGCGGCTGTGGCGCCGGCGTATCTGATGAAGGCGAATGCGCAAGATGCGGCGGCGAAACCTCGATTTCGCCGTTGCGCATCGCTATATCGTTTCGTTCAATTCGACGAATCGAAGCTTTTGATGTTCCGAACCTGAAAGTCGGGAGACGCGATGGCGAGAGCGCCGGTCATGGCGGCGGGGGGTATTGTCCTGCGGCGGGAGCAGCCGCCGCGGATCGCGGTCGTGCGCCTGCGCAAGCGCGACGAATGGGTGCTGCCGAAGGGCAAGCTCGACGACGGCGAGACGCCGCGTGAAGCGGCCAAGCGCGAGGTGCTGGAGGAGACCGGGCACAGTGTGACTGTGCACGAATTCCTCGGCACCCTGGTCTATGACACCGGCGTGCGTGCCAAGGTCGTGCACTACTGGCGCATGGAGGCGAGCGGCGAGCCGACCCGCGCGCTGATGAACGATGTGCGTGCGGTCGACTGGCTGACGCTGGATGCCGCGGTGGCGCGGCTGTCGCGGGAGCACGAGAAGACGTTCCTGGAGAATGTCGGGCCCTATGCGCTGGCGGGTCTGATCCGCAAGACCAAGGCCAAACCCGCGCCTGCGGGCAAGCCTGCCGTCGCTGCCGAGAAGCTGGCCAAGCCGGCGTCCGAGAGCAAGCTGACGGCGGCGAGCAAGGCGGCTGCAACGCGCAAGCGCCGCAGCCGAGGCGCCGAGGAGCAGCCGGCGCCGTTGCCGGAAGTGGCAGCCGAGCCAGTGGAGCCGCCAAGTTCGCGCGACGCGAGCGCGCCAATGGAGCCGGTCGCCGACGAGATCGATGCGATCGAGATCGTGGCTATTGCGGTCGAACCTGTTAGCGAGAGCCTCGTCGAAGCTGCGCCGCCCGGGCCGGCAGATGCCGAGGCTGAGCCGGAGCAGCCGAAAACCGCGCCGGCCATGCTGGATGACGTCGACCGGGTGCAAGCGGTCGCCGCCCAGATCAAGTCGATGATCCCAGCCGCGAAATCGTCCTCCGTGCCGCCGACTGCCGGCAGCGACCACGAGACGGTGGAGGAGGGCAGCGGATCTGACGCCGGCCAGCCCGGCAGCGTCACGGTCGATGATCCCGACGGATCGGACGATCCGAGCGATCCCGACGGGTCGCCGCGCCGCAGCCTGGCGCAGAAGATGCGTGCTTGGCTTGGTCGGGCGGCCTGAAGCTTAGCGCGACTTCTTTCGAACGATTCGTTGCGTTGCGGGTTATTGCGGGTTGTCTCACCCGGAGCATCCCGCATGAGCCCGCCATCATCCCCCCAAGCGGGGGCGCATGCCACGTCCACGCCCGCGCCTCTTTCGATCACGCTGAAGATCAATGGGGAGTCGCGAACGGTATCCGTCGCGCCGTGGACCACGCTGCTCGATCTCCTGCGCAACCATCTCGATTTGACCGGCAGCAAGAAGGGCTGCGATCATGGCCAGTGCGGCGCCTGCACGGTGCTGCTCGACGGCCGTCGCGTGGTGTCCTGCCTGACATTTGCGGTGATGAAGGACGGCTCGGAGGTAACAACGATCGAGGGGCTGGCGAAGGGAGATGCGCTGCATCCGCTGCAGCAGGCCTTCATCGATCATGACGCCTTCCAGTGCGGCTATTGCACGCCGGGCCAGATCTGCTCGGCCGCCGGCCTGATCGCGGAGGGCAGGGCGAAGACGGTGGACGACATCCGCGAACTGATGAGCGGCAACATCTGCCGCTGCGGCGCCTATCCCAACATCGTCGCCGCCATCGAGCAGGCGATGGGCGCAATGGGAGGCAGCCGATGAACGCCTTCGAATACGCCCGCGCGGCCGACATCGCCGAGGCGGTCAGGCTGAAGGCCGCCGATCCGGCCGCCAAGTTCATCGCCGGCGGCACCAATCTGATCGACCTGATGAAGTATCACGTCGAGCATCCGGCGCGGCTGATCGATATCACCCGGCTGCCGCTGCGATCAGTCGAGCCGTCGCACAGCGGCGGCGTGATGATCGGTGCGCTGGTGCCCAATAGCGACCTTGCCTATCATCCGCTGATCGAAAGCCGTTACCCGTTGCTCTCGAGCGCGATCCTGGCCGGCGCCTCGGCGCAGCTGCGCAACATGGCATCCACCGGCGGCAATCTGTTGCAGCGAACGCGCTGCGCCTATTTCTACGATGTGGCCACGCCCTGCAACAAGCGCACGCCAGGCGCGGGCTGCTCCGCGAAGGACGGCCTCAACCGCAACCATGCCATCCTTGGATTCAGCAATGCCTGCATCGCCACCCATCCGTCCGACATGTGCGTAGCGCTGGCTGCGCTTGACGCCAGCGTGCATGTCGCAGGGCCTACCGGCGCGCGCATCGTCCCGTTTGCCGAATTCCATCGGCTCCCGGGGGACCGGCCGGACCTCGACAACACGCTGCGCACCGACGAGATCATCACCGCGATCGAACTGCCGCCGCAGGGCTTTGCAGCGAACTACAGCTATCTGAAGATCCGCGACCGGCTCTCCTACGCATTCGCGCTGGTTTCGGTCGCGGCCGCGCTCGAGCTCGTGGGCGGTCATATTCAGCAGGCGCGGCTTGCCTTGGGCGGCGTGGCGCACAAGCCGTGGCGCGACAGCGCGGCGGAAGAGGCCCTGCGCGGACAGGCGCCCAGCCGCGATGTCTTCGCCAATGCCGCGGACGTCCTGCTCAAGGACGCCAAGGGCCATGCTCACAACACATTTAAGATCGGGCTCGCGCGGCGCGCCATCATTCGCACCTTGACGCAGGCTGCGAATGCCACTCCGCAAGTCCAGTCGGTCAAGACGATACGGTGATCCCATGCCTGACAACATGCCTGATCACGTCTCCACCTATATCGGCACCGCGACCTCCCGCGTCGACGGCCGTGCCAAGGTCACAGGCGCTGCCAAATATGCCGGCGAGTTCACCGCACCCGACCTGGCCTATGGCGTGGTGGTCTCCTCGACCATCGCACGCGGGCGTATCGCCTCCATCGATCCCAGCCGCGCCCTTGCCGTCGAGGGCGTGATCGATGTTCTCACCCACAAGAACCGCGTCAAGATGGGGTCGAAGGACGACGACTATCGCGACGACGTCGCACCGGCAGGCGGCGCGCCGTTCCGCCCGCTCTATGACGACAAGGTTCACTTCAACTTCCAGCCGGTGGCGCTGGTGGTGGCCGAGGACGAGGACACCGCGCGCTTCGCCGCAACCCTGGTCGAGATCAATTATCACAGCGAAAGCTCCGCGACCGACCTCCACGCCCGGCGCGAGCAGGCCTTCAAGGTCGACAAGCCGGTGAAGCCGCGCGGCGATGCGCTCAAGGCACTGGCCGGCGCAGCGGTGCGCCATGACGCCGAATATGTCGTTCCGATCGAGTATCACAATCCGATGGAGCTGTTTGCCGCGACCGTGATCTGGCGCGACGGCAAGCTCATCGTCTACGACAAGACCCAGGGCGTGCAGAACGTGCAGCAATATGTCTGCGGTGTCTTCGGGCTGAAGTCCGAAGACGTGCAGGTGCTGTCGCCGTTCGTCGGCGGCGCATTCGGCTCCGGCCTGCGGCCGCAATATGAGGTCGTGCTGGCGGCGATGGCGGCACTCAAGCTGAAGCGCTCAGTGCGGGTGGTGCTGAGCCGCGCGCAGATGTATGGCCTGTGCTATCGTCCTGCCACCATCGAGCGTCTGGCGCTCGGCGCCCATGCGGACGGCACGCTGGCCGCCCTCACCCACGAGGCCATCGCCATGACCTCGCAGCACGAATCGTTCTCCCGCAACGACATCGGCTGGGGTGACGTGCTCTATCGCTCCGAGACCTCGCGCGCCACGCACCGGCTGGCGAAGCTCGACATGCCGACGCCCGGCGACATGCGCGCGCCCGGCGCGGCCAGCGGGGTCTATGCACTGGAATGCGCCATGGACGAACTCGCGGTGGCGCTGAAGATGGACCCGGTCGAGCTGCGGCTGCATTGTTATTCCGATCAGGACCAGGACAAGGGCCTGCCCTTCAGCAGCAAGGAGCTCAAGGAGTGCTATCGCCAGGCGGCGAATGCCTTCGGCTGGACGCAGCGCAATCCCGAGCCGCGGTCGGTGCGCGACGGCCGCGAACTGGTCGGCTGGGGCATGGCCAGTGGCGTCTGGGAAGCGCTGCAGATGCCGTTCGCGACGCGCATCCTGATGACCGCCAACGGCCATGTCGAGGTGGCGAGCGCGGCCTCCGACATCGGCACCGGCACCTATACGATCATGGCGCAGGTCGCGGCCGAGCAGCTCGGCGTGCCGCTCGACAGCGTCACGGTCAAGCTCGGCGATTCCAGTCTGCCGACGGCGCAGGTGGAAGGCGGATCATGGACCGCAGCCTCGATCTCGCATGCCATCGTCAATGCGGCCGACGACATCCGCGCCGAGCTGTTGAAGGCGGCGCAGGCGATGCCGGAGATGCCGCTGCAGGGGCTCACGCCCGACCAGGTCATGCTGGCGGATGGCGCCATCGTGGCAAGCAGCGACCGCAGCCGCCGTGTCGCCATGGCCGATGCGATGCGGCATGCCGGCATGGACCGGATCGAGAAGGAACGCGGCTCGGAGTTCGAGGACGACGATAAACATGCCCACAATGCTCATTCGGCTGTGTTCGCCGAGGTGAAGATCGACGAGGAGCTTGGCGTGATCAGGGTGACGCGCGTAGTCAACGCGGTCGCCGCCGGCCGCATCATCAACACCAAGACCGCGGCGAGCCAGATCATGGGGGGTGTGGTCTGGGGCATCGGCATGGCGCTGCACGAGGAGGCACAGCTCGACCATCGCTTCGGCCGCGTGATGAATGCCAACATCGCCGAGTACCACGTGCCCGTGAACGCCGATGTGCACGACATCAAGGTGATCTTCGTCGACGAGCCGGACCGCATCATCAACAAGATGGGCATCAAGGGCGTCGGCGAGATCGGCATCGTCGGCGTCGCATCTGCGATCGCCAACGCAGTCTATCACGCGACCGGAAAGCGCGTGCGCGACCTGCCGATCACGCTGGATAAGCTCGCGGGATGATGTTGGCGGATTCAGCACGTGGATCGGTCAGTGATGAAACCGATGGCGCTACCACATCACTGGCCGCGCGCCGGGCTGCAATACTTCATTACGTTTCGTAATATTTCTTAATCTCGCTGCTCCCATCTATTCACTATTGCTCACATAGAGGTCGTGCGTCCGCGCGTCACACGCGCAACGATGAGAGTGGGGGCAGCCGGATGCGCGGTGAAGACGTCGTGCCGCAGTCGGCGGCCGCGGTCGGCATCGGTGAAGCCCAATCGGCGCGCACCGCGGCACAGGCCGCGGGCTTCATCGGTCTCGGCCTTGCAATCATGTTGTGCGGCTGCGCAACGGCGCCGATGACCCAGAGCGGCGCTCTGGCCTCCTATAAGGATCTCGCGCCGTCGAACGGCGTGCTGGCGAAGTCGCTGCTCCACGTCGACAAGGACGCCGTGCTGGCCGCAAAGACGCTCCGCATCTCGCCTGCCGCATTTTCGCCGACTGCCGCACCGGCCTTGTCGGACGAGCAGCGCAAGCTGGTTGCCAATGCGGTGAACCGGGCGCTGTGCATGGACTTGAGCGAGCGTTTCAAGATCGTGGGGCCGGGTGAGCCGGCCGATCTGACGACGCGAGCCGTGGTCACGCAGGCATCGCCAACCGACAAGGTGGCTGCCGGCGCCTCGAAGGTGGTTTCGGTGGTCCCGAGTGTGCTCGGTGTGCCGGCGCCGGTGCCGAGGCTGCCGATCGGGCTCGGCAGCCTCACGATCGAGGCCGAGGCGCTGGACCAGGCCGGCCGGCAGCAGGCCGCGATGGTCTGGGCGCGCGGCGCCGATTCCTTCACCAACTCGCCAACCGTATCGAGTGCCGGGGACGCCTATGAACTCGCGGTGGCGTTCGGTGGCGATTTCGGTCAGCTGCTGGTGACGGGCGAGACGCCGTTCGGCAAGCCGCCGAAACTGCCGTCGTTCGATAAGATCGGCTCTTCGCTCGGCGGCAAGCCGAAATATGCCGCCTGTGAGATGTTCGGTCGTGATCCCGGCCTCGTCGGCATGGTGGCCAACCGGCTTGGCGCGCCGCCGGAATGGTCCGACAAGGGGGCGCCTCCCGAGCCGCAAGCAACCGAGACCGCATCACGACAATAGCGCTTCTTCATCGTAAGCTTGGTCCATCGGCGTTCGGACGGGAATGGAATTTCGTTGATGCTGTATGATCTATGACCTGGCGGCGCTGGCGGCCGCATTCAGTATTGCACTGAGCAATTTGATCGCTCCCAGCGCCGCTCGGGACGACGGAGGACTGCCATGACCAGGAACGAACTCTCAGACATCTACCGCGACTACATCGCCTGCCTCAACCGGCAGGACTGGTCGCAGCTTGGCCAGTTCGTCGCCGATGACGTGCATCACAACGAGCGACCATTCGGGCTTGCCGGCTATCGCGCGATGCTGGAGCAGGATTTTCGCGAGATTCCTGATCTCTATTTCAACGTCGAGCTCTTGATCTCGGATCCGCCTTACATCGGGAGCCGATTGAAGTTCGAATGTACGCCGAAGGGACAATTCCTCGGCCTCGCCGTGAACGGGAAGAGACTCTCGTTTGCGGAAAATGTGTTCTATTTGTTTCAGGATGACAAAATCTGGCGAGTGTGGTCAGTGATAGACAAAGCCGCGATCGAGGCTCAGTTGTAGCAAAAGCGTGTCCCGGGCAGACAACCGCCACTGCATCGACTGAACAATGGCCGTGGCGCGGCATGAATGAGCGCGAACTAATCGCCTCAACATTTCGTTACGCCGCGTCGTATTCTTAATCCCGCCGCTCCCATGCACTCACTATTTCTCACATAGAGATCGCGCGCTCGCGTGTCAGACGCGCAACGATGAGTGTGGGGGCAGCCGGATGCGTGGTGAAGACGTCGTGCCGCAGCGTGTCGCTGCAATCGGCATCGGCAGGGGCTTCCGCTCAACGCACATCGCGGCGAACCTCATCAGTCCCGCTCTCGCGCTGATGTTATGCGGCTGCGCGACCGCGCCGATGACGCAGAGCGGCACGCTTGCCTCCTATCAGGAGCTGGCGCCATCGGACGGCGTGCTTGCGAAGTCGCTCCTCCACGTCAACAAGGACAGGGTGCTTGCCGCGAAGACCATCCGCGTCTCGCCGGCGATCTTCCCACAAAACGCGGCGCCGGCTCTGTCGGATGAGCAGCGCAAGCTCGTTGCCAATGCTGTCGATCGCGCCCTGTGCGTCGATTTGAGCGAACGTTTCGTCGTCGTGGGACGCGGTGAGCCGGCCGATTTGACGACGCATGCCGTGGTCACGCAAGCGTCGCCCACGGACAGGATCGCGGCGGGCGCATCGAAAGTGGCTTCGGTGGTCCCGGCGGCGCTTGGCGTCGCGGCTCCGGTGCCGGTGCCGCGGCTGCCGATCGGGCTCGGCAGCCTGACCATCGAAGCCGAGGCGCTGGATCGGGGCGGCAAGCAACAGGCCGCGATGGTCTGGGGGCGCGGCGCCAATTCCTTCACAAACTCGCCGACGCTGTCGACCGCGGGCGACGCCTACGAGCTCGCCGTCGCGTTTAGCGACGATTTCGGCCAGATGCTGGTGACGGGAACGACGCCGTTCGGCAAGCTTCCGCAACTGCCGTCATTGGACAAGATCGGATCCTCGCTCGGCGGCAAGCCGAAATATGCGGCCTGCGAGGCGTTCGGTCGCGATCCCGGCGTCATCGGACTGGTGGCCAACAGGCTCGGTGCGCCGCCGGAATGGGCCGACAAGGGCGCCCCGACCGAGCAGAAGGTGACCGAGACCGCCTCGCGCTAATAGCGCAGTTGCCAGCGTCTACTCCCTTGCCAGCGCGGTGGCCGGATCGAGCCGCGAGGCATTGCGGGCCGGCATGTAGCCGAAGCCGATGCCGATTGCCATTGAGCTGACGGCAGCGCCGACCATCGCCAGCGGCGAATAGATCAGGCGAAAGCCGACATCGAAGGCGTTGAAGACGGTGCCGAACAGCAAGGCGGCGGCAATACCGAGCGAGCCGCCGAGCAGGCAGATCAACACCGCCTCGATCAGGAACTGCATCAGGATATCGCTGCGGCGGGCGCCGACCGCCATGCGCACCCCGATCTCGCCGACGCGCTCGGAGACCGAGACCAGCATGATGTTCATCACGCCGATGCCGCCGACCAGAAGCGAGATCACGGCGATCGCGGCGACCAGCAAGGTCAGCACCTGTGCGGTGCTCTGGATGGTCTGACGAATGTCGTCGGTGTTGAGGATGAAGAAATCCTTGGTGGCATGCCGCGCGGTCAACAGCGACGTGACCGCGCGCTCGGCCGCATCCATCGGCGTGGTCTCGCCGATGCGCAGGCTGATCGAGCGCAGGATCTGGTTGCCGAGGAAGCGCGCCTCCACGGTGGTGTAGGGCAGATAGACGGTCGGATTGGCGCTGGAGCCGAAGCCGCCCTGCTGCTGCTTGGTGACCCCGACCACGCGGCAGGGCACCTTGCCGATCAGGATCACGCTGCCGAGCGGGCTGACATCGGGATCGGGAAACAGCGCCTTGCGCGCGTTGTCGTCGATCACGGCATCCTGGGCGTAGGAGCGCACGGTGTCATGATCGAAGAAGCTGCCCGCGGCGAGCTTGGTCCCCTTGACACGAAAATAGTCCTCGCTGACGCCGCTGACCTGCGCGCTGACCTCGATCGCGCCGAACCGCAGCGTGCTAGTGGTGGACACCGTCGGCGAGATCGCATCGACATAGGTCTCCTGCGCCAGCACGCGTGCATCGGACAGCACCAGCGTCCTGATCTTGCCCGAGCGGGTGTCGCCGAAATCCTTGCCGGGAAACACCTCGAGCGTGTTGGTGCCGAGGCTGTTGATGTTCTCCAGCACGCGTTCCTGCGAGCCGAGCCCCAGCGCCAGCACGCAGACCACCGAGGCGACGCCGATGATGATGCCGAGCATGGTGAGGAAGGCGCGCAGCCGATGCGCGTTCATCGCCAGCAGCGCCATCCGTGCCGCTTCGCGAAAGCGATCGAGCAGCGCGCGCCACGAACCCGACGCCGCCTCTTGTGCCGCCGCCTCGGGCGTTCGCACGAGTGCAGCGCCTGCGCGCTCCGGGTTGGGGCGGTCGGACAGGATGCGGCCGTCCTGCAGCTCGATGATGCGGCGGGCACGGCGGGCAACGCTCGCATCATGCGTCACGATGATCACGGTGCGGCCGGTGGCGCTGATCTCATCGAGAATGCGCAAGACTTCCTCGCCGCTGCGACTGTCGAGTGCGCCGGTCGGCTCATCCGCCAGGATGACGTCGGGATCGTTGACCAGCGCCCGTGCGATCGAGACGCGCTGCTGCTGGCCGCCGGAAAGCTGGCCCGGCCTGTGCTCGGTCCGGCCGTCCATGCCGAGCCGTTCGAGCAGCCCGATCGCTTTCCGGCGCCGCGCAGCCGGTGACAGCCCGGCATAGACCGCAGGCACCTCGGCATTGTCGGCGGCCGTGAGCTCGCCGAGCAGATGGTAGCGCTGGAAGATGAAGCCGAAATGCTCGCGGCGCAGCGCCGCCAGCTCGTCCGGGTCGAGCGAGTTCATCTCGCGTCCGGCGATCCGGTAGCTGCCGGACGTCGGCCGATCCAGACAGCCCAGGATGTTCATCAGGGTCGACTTGCCGGAGCCGGAGGCGCCGATGATCGCCACCATCTCGCCGCGCGCGATCGTGATGTCGAGCTCGCGCAGGGCATAGACCGTGTTCTCGCCGGAGGCGTAGGCGCGGCTGACCTTCTCCAACGCGATCAGAGGCTCGGCCACGCTCATGGCCCTCCCGGCGGCGGCGGCATCACCGTCTTCTTGGACGTCGTGTCCTCGGCTGCACCGATGACGACGCGCTCGTCCTCGCGTAAGCCCGACTGCACCTCGGCCGTGATCTTGTTGTTGAGACCGATCCTGACCGCGCGCTTGGCGACCGTGCCGTCGCTGCCGGCGACGCGGACGGAAGTGACGCCGTCCGGGCCAACGCTGCCGAGTGCGGAGGCTGGAATCGTCAGCACATGACGCGCTTCGCCGAGCAGGATGTGCACCTCGGCCGTCATGTAGGTCATCAGGCGGCCGTCGGCGTTTCCGATGTCGAAGACGCCGATATAATAGATCGCCGTCGAGCTGGATGACGACGATGAGGATGAGGAGCTGCTGCTCGACGATGTCGTGGTGCTCGATGACGAGAAGCTCGAATCGCTCTTGATCGATTCCGGGGCTGGCTCGATATGGTGGAGCGTTGCCTCGAAGCGGTGATCGGGATCGCCGAGGATGGTGAAATAGACCTTCTGTCCTGGCTTCACCTTGACCACGTCGGCCTCGGAGATTTCCGTCCGCACCGTCATGGTATCGACCTGGCCGAGCACGATGATGGTCGGTGCCGACTGCACCGCATTGACGGTCTGTCCCTCCTGGGTGACGATCGCGAGCACGGTGCCGTCGATCGGCGCGGTGATACGGGTGTAGCCGAGATTGACCTTCGCGGTTTCGATCGCGACCTCCGCCTCGACGATCTGCGCATCGAGCTGCGCGATCTGGGCTTCGGTCTGCTTCTGGGTCGCTTCGGCGGAATCATAGTCGGCGCGGGACGAGGCCTTCTGCGCCAGCGTGGTCTGCTGGCGCGCCAGATTGGCTTCAGCGAGCGCCAAGGTCGCCACCTTCTCGTCGCGCTGGGCGCGCACATTGCGCAACGCGGCCTCGTTGGTGCGCAGCGTGTATTGCTGGGTCAGCGAGTCGATCTCGCCGATCAGGTCGCCGGCCTTGACCGTCTGACCGAGCTGGACATTCAGCTTCACCAGCCGTCCCGAGGCCTGGGCGCCGACCGCGACCAGCTTGACCGGCTTGAGGGTGCCGGTCGCGAGCACCGTCTGCTCGACGTCGCCGAGCGTCACGGGCGCGGTCGCAAGCTTCGCGGCGGCGTTGTCCGACCATCTGGCGCGGGCAACCAGCCCGGCTGCTGCCACCGCTACGGCAACGAGGAGCCACGCCATCCATCGCCGTAACCGACGCGGCTTCGGCAGCGACGGCTTGCCGGGCTCGTGCGGCTGGGCCAGCTCGATCGGTCGCGGCGGATTAGCAAGGGGAGCATTAAGCGGAGCATTCATGCGATCAAACTCTCAACGGCTCTGCGCCAGGTGCGGACCCGTCCCGGTATCCACCACCTCCGGCTTGCTCACGTCGATTCCGCCGTCCCAGCCGCCGCCGAGCGCCTTGGCGAGCGCGACGTAATACTTTGCCACGTTGGCGCGGCTGGCCAGCAGGCTGTCTTCGGCGGAGAATTGCGAGCGCTCGGCATCGAGCACGTCGAGGAAGGTGTTCGATCCGGTCTCGTAAAGCGCGCGCGACAATCGCGCCGCCTCGCCATAGCGCTTGGCCGAATCGGCGAGGCTTCCAATCCGCAACCGCTCCTGGTCCAGATTCACAATCGCGTTCTCGACGTCTTCGAGCGCGCTCAACACCGCGCTGCGCCAGGCGAGGTGATATTCGTCGCGCTGCGATTCTGCGATCTCCACCGCGGCAGCAAGCTTGCCGCCGTTGAAGATCGGGACGCTCACGCTCGGTCCGATCGACCAGCCGATCGTCGAGGTCTTGCCGAGATCGCCGAGCTTCAGCGCCGTGGTCGAGACCGATCCGCTCAGGCTGACATCGGGATAGAGCGCGGCCTCGGCCTGGCCGATCTTGGCGGTGTATTGCGCGAGCTGCCGCTCGGCTTTGCGCACGTCGGGACGCGTCGTCAGGACGTCGGCGGGGATGCCTTTGGGCAGAGGCAGCCGCGGCGCCGGAATGGTGGTCGCCTTGGCCATGCGCGCTGCGAGAGCGGCCGGATCGCGCCCGAGCAGCACGCCCAGCCGATGCACCTGCTGCTGATAGGAGGCTTCATAGGTCGGGATCGTAGCTTCGGTAGAGGCCGCGAGCGCATTGGCCTTTTCGCTGTCAACCGCGGAGGCCGAGCCGGCGGCGAGCTTGCGCTCGGTCAGGGCCGCCGTCTGCCGCTGCGATGCGCCGGTGCGGCGGGCAAGCGCTGCGCGCGCCTGGTAGGCGCGGGCATCGATGTAATAGGAGGCGACATCGCCGACCAGCGTGAGCAGGGTCGCGCGCAGATCATCTTCCGCGGCATCGACGCCGTAGCTCGCGGCTTCGACCGCGCGCCTGTTGGCGCCGAACAGATCGAGCTCCCAGCTCGCATCGAAGCCGGCCTGGTACTGGCTGTAGGTGGTCGGACTGACGTCGAAGCCGCCGGTCGCGCTCGTCGCGGTACGGCTCTCGGTCGCCGTGCCGGAGCCTGTGATGGTCGGAAACAGCGCGCCCACCGCCTGACGCCGCGTCGCGCGTGCCTCGCGGATGCGGGCCTTCGCCGCGGCGACGTCGAGATTGCCGTCGACGGCTTCCGCGATCAGCGCATCGAGCAACGGGTCCTTCAGATTGCGCCACCAATGCGACAGCTGCGGCGGCTTCGGTCGTGAATGGTGATCGCTGCTCCAGGCCGTGGGCAGCCTGAGCGCGGGAGTCGCATAGTCGGGACCAACGGCGCAGCCGGCGAGCGGCAGGCCGGCGAGGCACAAGAGGACGAGAGGAGTCTTCACGTTCGACGAATTCGCCTGCACTCAAAGGATGCCGCGCCGATCATTCAGGCCGACCGCGAAGACATCCCTGTTATCAGTTTGATGAGGCTATAGGCGGAGTGCGGATTGCCGCGGATTAAGATCTGTCAAGAAATGTTTCTGCGTTAATAATTCAACTTGATTTCGCCATCATTGGCCGCGGCTCGGCACTGTTCTTTCAGCCGGAAATCGACCATGTTGCGCCCATGATGTCGTCACACAATGCGACCGTTGCTACTGACGCGGCTCTGCCGGGCAATGCCCGCATCCTCTGCGTCGAGGACGATCGGGAGATCGCCAGCCTGATCACCGAAGTGCTGCAGGATCACGGTTTTTCACCGCGCTTCGTCGCCTCTGCCGCCGCGATGAACGACCTCCTGCAGCGTGAGCCGTTCGATCTGATCATGCTCGACTTGATGCTGCCCGATGAGGACGGCATGAGCATCTGCCGCAGGCTGCGCCAGACCTCGGGCGTTCCGATCATCATGGTGACCGCCAAGGGTGAGGACATCGACCGCATTCTCGGACTCGAGCTCGGCGCCGACGATTATGTCGTCAAGCCCTTCAATCCGCGTGAGCTGGTGGCGCGGATTCGCGCGCTGCTGCGCCGTGCCCAGGGCTATTCCGGTGCGATGGGCACGCGCCGGCTGTCGCCCATGCGTTTTGACGGCTGGCGCATCGATCCTACGACGCGCTCGCTCGCCGACCCCGAGGGCGTCAAGATCACGCTGACCAGCGCTGAGTTCGACATCCTGCTCGCGTTCTGCCGTAACTCCGGCCGCGTGATGTCGCGCGAGCAACTGATCGAGCTCGCCCATGGCGGCCAGGCCGGGCCGGTCGAGCGCAGCATCGATGTTCACATCAGCCGCATCCGGCAGAAGATCGAGCCGGGCGCGAAAAGCTGGTCCATGATCAAGACCGTCCGCCTGGGCGGCTATGTCTTCACGCCACGAGTCGAGACGATCGATGATGGACATTAAACGGTTGCGGCTGCCGTTCGGCATCACCACGCAGATCGTCGCGCTTGCCTCCCTGTCGGTCCTGCTCGGCGTCGCGCTGGTGATCGCGGCTCTGATGCTCCTCTTCGATCCGCCGAACGAGCAGGAATCCCCGGCCTATGGTGTGGTGCGCGTCATCGACATCACCCATTTCGTGCGCGCAGCGAAGGATGCGAATGCCGTCGAGGGCGTGCTGTCGGGGGCGCGCAGTTCCGGCCTCAATGCCGAGATCGTGCCGCTGGCTGCGCTCGCCCAGGCGAGGCGCGGCGACAAGGATGCGCCCTGGACCTCGCAGCTGGCGCGGCGGCAGCTTGCCGCGCAACGCGACATCACCGTGCTCAACGGCGTGCGCTATGCCGACGGCCCGCCGACGCAGATCATCGTGCAGGTCGATGCCGAGCGCGCGCTGGTCTTCGACGACGTTCCCCGCCCAAGCATCTGGCCGCTGCTCTTGAAGCCCACCGTGGTGGTTCTCATCATCATCGTGTTCATGGCGCTGCTGTTGTCGATCTATGTGGCGCGCGCCATCATTCAGCCGTTGTCGGCTGTTGCTCGCGCGGCTGCAGCCTTCGGCCGATCGCCGGATGAGCATGAGAGCCTGACCGGGAGGGGCCCGCGCGAAATCGTGCAGGTCAGCGAGGCACTGAACGAGATGCGGGCGCGGATCCGCAACCTGCTGGATGACCGCACCCGCATGCTGGCGGCGATCAGCCACGATCTCCGCACGCCGCTGACCCGGCTCCGGCTGCGCTCCGAGCGCATCGGCCAGCTCGAGCTACGTAACGCCATGCTGCGCGACATCGATCAGGTCAGCCGCATGCTGGACGAGACGCTGGACTACCTGCGCGATGATTCCAAAGCCGAGCAGCTGTCGCGCATCGAGCTGTCGAGCCTCCTCGAGACCATCTGCTGCGATTTCTCCGACGTCGGTTATGTCGTGTCCTACGACGGACCGGAGCGGCTGGTTTACGAATGCCGGCCGCGGGCGCTGGCGCGCGCGGTGACCAATGTGGTCGAAAACGCCGTGAAGCACGGCACCAGCGTCGTCGTCAGCCTCGCAATGTCAGTGGATGGTGCGATCGCCATCGAGATCGCCGATGATGGCCCGGGGATTCCTGCCGCCTTGCAGTCGCGCGCGCTCGAGCCGTTCGTCAAGCTCGACCAGGCGCGCTCTGCCAGCGGCACCGGCTTCGGTCTCGGGCTCTCGATTGCCCATGAGATCCTGAAGAAGCATGACGGCAGCATCGCCCTGATGCCGAACGAGCCCATGGGATTGCGGGTCCGACTGTCCTTGCCGCTGCGCGCAGCTGTGCCCGCCGCGACGGCTGAGCGTCCGGCGAAGGTCGCCTGATCCCGACATCGATTAGCGCCGCTATCGGAGGCCGCCTAACGCGGGTCAGCGTGGCTCCGGCTGCCGCCCGTGCTTGGGGGCTGGGCGCTTGCGCTGCGGCGCCGGTCGCGGCGGTTGGGCTGGCCGCTGTAGCTGCGGTGCAGGCCGCGCCCCGGCGCCGGGATGCGTTTGTGCTGGAGGCGCTTGGATTGGCGGCGCTGCGGGTCGCGCCGCAGTGGTCGGTTGCGGCGGCTGGCCCTGTTGGCCTTGTCGGCCCGGCAGCGCCGGCGGCTGTGGTTGGCCTTGCCGCGATGGCTGTCCCTGCGGATTGTTCTGTCGCTCGCCGCGGCGGTCATTCGGCTGGTTCTGCTGCGGCCGGCTCGGCTGCTCCGGCTGGTTCTGCGGTGGACGCGCGCCGGGCTGCTGCGGCTGGCCCTGCCGGTTGTTTGGTGTCGCGGGCGGCTGCGCGCCCGGACGATTGTTGTTCTGGCCGGGGCCGGTATTCGGCCGCTGCGGTGCCTGCGGCGTGCCGCGGTTCGGCGCGAGGCCGGGATTGGCTCGGCGGAAGGCGCGCTGCTCGGTGACGATCTGCCGGCCGACGCTTTGCGTCGTATGCACCTGCCGCACAAAGCCCTGGTCACGCTGGATCTCGCGGGCGGCGATCACCATCGGAACGGCGGCGAAGCGGGCGCCGACGGCGCCCGGGCGAATCGAAAAGCCGCTTGAGGCCGTCGTCAGGGCGCCCAGCCGCGCACCGTTGCGGTCGTTGACCTCGATATGCCCGACGCGTCCGTCCGCATCGGGATAGAGCTTGATCGCGACGTTGTTGGTTGCGCCGGCCGCGGCCGAGGCGTTGTCGGGCACGTCGACGACGCCGGTGGTGCCGCGAATGCCGAGCGTGGCGGTCGGCGTGTCGATCTTCATGTCCCCGGTCTTCGCCACCGCTGCCGCGACGAAGGCGACGGTGCCGCGGCCGATATTGAACACCGCGCTATTTTGTTTGCCGCCGTCTTCATAGACGTAATTGTCGATCGTGATCCTGGCATTGGCCGACAAATGAAACGTGGTGCCGTCGTCGAAGGTGATGCCGAGCGAGGAGGCCGCCGAGGTCTGCACGACGTCGTTGAGGAAGATGTCGTCGCGCAGCTTCAGCGGCAGCGAATCCTTGTTGCGGATCACGGTGACGGTGCCGCTCAGCGCAGCGACATTGCCGATCGGCTCGGTGCTCGCAGGGGCGGCGACATTGTCTGGCGATGCGGGCGGAGTGGCCGGTTGCGTCGGCTGGGCCTGCGCCACATGTGTGCCGGCCGATGGCGTCGTGGCGGCTGCCGATGACAGCGACGGCGCCGCGCTTGCGGGCGCGCCGAGCGGCAGGGCGCCAAGCAGCCAGGTTGCGAAGGCAAGCCGTAGGATGTTCACGATGAATCCGCTGGGGACGGCGAGGGAAGGGCGACGCGCCGATTTCAGCGGGGCACGGCTGAATGCATGATGAATGCGATCGGGCCCGGCCGATGGCCGAGCCTTTATGAAGGCCTAGCATCAAGGACCTGCCTGCTCAGCCGCCGCGCTTCCAGGTCTGGCCGCCGCAGAACAGGCCGCGGCGAACGCGTTCAGCGCAGAATGAGATCAACTTTGCTTGTTCAAAACAGGCCGAGCACAATGGCGCCGACGAATGCAAACGCGAGATAGGCGGCAACCATACTCAGCCGACCGGCGACGGTCATGGCAAGGGCTCCAGGATTCCCCGTCGATTTCGCAATCGATTTGACGATCATAGCGGATCGGGGGCGGCAAAAAAGACAGCCGCGCTGCCAGTTCCGTAGCGCGATCGGTCGCGCGGTATCAGCACACGGCATTGATAAGTCTTTAAGCAAATTGCCGCAAATCTCTGGGCATGACGCGCGGAGTTCGTTTGTATCTCGTCGGCTCCATCGTCCTTGTCTCGCTTGCGGGTTGCGGCCGTGGATTCTTCCAGGAGCGCGAGCCGTGGCGGGCCGAGGCCGAGATCGCCTGCCTGAAATCCGGTGCGGTGAAGGAGAGCGCCGAGATCGTGCGCATCGAGCCGATCACCGGCCCCGGCATGTGCGGTGCGGATTATCCGCTGAAGGTGGCCGCGCTCGGCGAGGGCACGGCGTCCTACGGCTTTGCCGACGAAGATTTGCGCCCGCCGGCGCCGATCGGCAATCAGCCACGCTGGCCGATCAACCAGCCGCCGGCCACGTCGCCGCCGCCCTATCAGCCGTCGTCATCTTATCCGTCATCGCAACCCTATCCGGCGCGGCCACCCACTCCGCAGGCGTCTATCCCGCCGTCGTCCTATCCACCGCCCGCCGGCTATCCCAATGACACCACCCGGCAGCCGGCCTACGCGGCGCCGGCGAGCGGACCGCTGTCGCTCAATCCACCCGGGATGGAGCCGGGCGAGGACGACATCAACCTGCCGCCGGAAAGCGCGCCGGGCGCCTATCCGCCGGCACAGGGAGCGCCGCTGCGGCCCTATGGCCAGCAGCCCGAGGCGCCGCGGCTCGGGCCGTCGCGTGGCGATGTCGTCGGCGCGGTGGGGCCAGTCGCGGTGAAGCCGACCGCGACCTTGGCGTGCCCGATCGTCTCGGCGCTTGACCACTGGCTCGCCGAGTCCGTGCAGACCGCCGCGATGCGCTGGTTCGGCGCGCGCGTCGTCGAGATCAAGCAGATCTCGGCCTATTCCTGCCGCGGCATGAACGGCAATCCGAGCGCCCACATCTCCGAGCACGCGTTCGGCAATGCGCTCGACGTCGCCGCCTTTACCTTGGCCGACGGCCGGCGCATCACCGTGAAGGACGGCTGGCACGGCCTGCCGGAAGAGCAGGGATTCCTGCGCGATGTCGAGGCCGGCGCCTGTCAGCAATTCACCACGGTGCTGGCGCCGGGCTCCAATGTCTATCACTACGATCACATCCACGTTGATCTGATGCGCCGCGCCAGCCGCCGCCTGATCTGCCAGCCGGCGGCGGTGTCGGGCGAGGTGGTGGCCGCGCGCGCGCAGCAGCACCGCTATGGCTACGGTGCGCGCGATCCCGATCTGACGAGTTCGATTCCGAGCCGCAAGGAGGCCCGCTCGAAGCGGGGGCGGAATAACGAGGAGGACGAGGCCGAGGACGACTGAAGCATATGCTACCGCTGCCTCGCGCCGTGCTGCATCGCCTTGGCGCGACAGCGCAAATCCAATGCGTTCGAAGGCTGGTTAATCTCTCATTTACCAGATCCGCGGTCTGCCTTTGGCCGACACTAGACCTGCCACAGTCGCCAGGAACAAGGCGCGCGGGGTGATGTTGCCGCGGGGGTTGGAGGCGCATATGGCAGGGTATTGCATCACGGCGCTTGGCGCGGGCTTCGCAGTGGGGACCGATGACGGCGCTGTCTTGATCTGCAGGACGATGAAGCTCGCGCGACGTGTCGTGGCCGATGCCGAGCGGCTGGAGCGGACGCCGCCGCGCGCGCGTCCACAGCGCGCGTCATGCGCCCGCCATGAAGCTCCGGCCGAGGCTGTCGACCTTGCCGAACTGGAGGAACTGGAGCTGATGTGGCGCACCGCGTGACGCATGCGCGGTGTCGCGCGTTGCCAACTCAGCTGCGGCGGAAGCGGCTGAACTGGAACTGCTGAACCGAATCCCATGGCGTGCGATGGGCTTCAGTGCAGCTGTCGAGCAGCTCGAACGACGGGCCGAGCGTGTCGGCGAGACTTTGCGCGTCGTAGCGCTGCACCAAAAGGCCGCTGCATTTCTCAGGGCCATCGAGCGCGAAGGTGCCGATGATGATCTGCCCGCCCGGGACCACGGCCTCGCGCATCCGCTCGACATAGGCGCGGCGGTCGCGCTCCTCGGTGAGAAAGTGAAACGCCGCCCGGTCGTGCCAGATGTCGTAGCGCTGCTGCGGCATCCATGTCGTCACGTCAGCTGTGATCCATTCGACCTTCGCTCCGGCGGCGCCGAGCCGCGCCCGCGCCGCCTCGAGCGCCGCTGCGGAGATGTCGAGCACCGTGAGCGCGCGATAGCCGGCAGCCAGAAGCGCATCAACCAGCCGCGAAGCGCCGCCGCCGATATCGATGAGGCGCGAAGCCGGCGCGGCGTTGGCGTCGCGGATCAGGCGCAGCGAGGTCGCCGGGTTGTCCTGATACCAGCTGACCTCAGTCTCGGCCTTGCTGGTGTAGACGGCCTGCCAATGCGAGGTGCGGTCGGACATGAGTTGCGTCCGGCTTGGGGAGCGGGCGCGCAGAATAGCACGTTTCAGAACGTGCCGGCCACCGTGATCCGAAATGTCAGCGGCTCGACCGGATGCAGCACGCGGTCCATCACGCCGTTCTGGCACACTTGCGTCGGCACCGGCGTTGCCGGCGGCGTGACATAGCACTCCTTGTAGAGCTGGTCGGTCGGAATCAGCGAGCCATAGCCGTAGGCGATCTGGTTGGCTTTGGTGTTCAACAGATTCAGCACGTCGAGCTGGATGCGCCAGCCATTGGCGTCGCGGAAGCCGACGCGGCCGTTGAAGATGCTGGTTGCGGTCGAGCGGAAATAATTGTCCTCGGTGAGCGGCGTGGAACCGAGATAGCGCCAGCGCAAGGCCCCAAACCAGCCGGTCTTTTCGCCCAGCGTGATGCCGGCGGACGCCACCATCGCTGGCGCGTTGGGGATGTAGTTGCCGGGTGCGTTGCCGAGCTGGGCTTCCGGAAAGCCCGCCAGCGACGCATAGGTCGCCGCCTGGCCGCTGTCATAGCCGACGAAGCGCGCATGGGTCATGGCGAGGTCGGCGTCGATGTCGATCCAGGACGCCGGGCGATAATGATTGGTCAGCTCGAAGCCGTAGCGGCGGCTCGGCCGGCTCGCCTCGGTGTCGCCGGCATCGCCCGAGAACAGGATCTCGGAATCCTGATTGAGCATGAACAGACTGAGCGAGGAATCGAGCCCTGGCACGATCCGCGTGCGCAGGCCGACCTCCGCGCCCTTGGTGCGGACCAGCAGCGGCGAGGAGTCGAGCCTGGTTCCGGGATTGTTCGGATCATCGGTCGTGGTGGCGCCGCGGGCGTCATTGCTGTGCATGCCATAGCCGGCGCCGAGGAAGAACTCGGTCTTGTTGAACGGGCCGATGGTCATGCGGAATTTCGGGCTGCCGATGCCGGCACTGGCATCCCCGGTATTATTGCCGTCGAACAGCGAATAGACGTGCGCCTGATAATAGTCGCCGCGATAGCCGACCGTGGTGCGCAGCCAGTCGGTCCATTTCACCGAGTTCTCGACGTAAACGCCGACCGAGCCCTCGCCGACCTTGTCGCTTCGGACATTGCTGAGGAACGCCCGTTGCGCCGTGTAGCTCAGGGCCAGCGCGATGTCGTCATAGCGCGTCTGCACGCCGAACGTGGTCTGCATCGGCAGGCCGGCGAGGCTGCCGTCGAGCGTGCGCGAGGCATTGGCGCCGAGCATCAGCCGGTCGTCATGCTGGTGGAACTGGTCGCCGGCCTGCTGATCGCGCAGCACATAGGTGAAGTCGTTGTAGAGATCGAGCTGGCTCTTCACCACATAGGCATTGGCCTTCCACGAACCCACGTCGTCGGTGCCGGCCATGCGGCCGGAGAGCGCGAAGCGGTTGGTCTTGCCGCCATCGCTCGGGTCGAGCGAATCGTAACGGCCGAGCTGGCCCGACGTGATCGCGCGCTCCGGCACCTGGTCGGTCGAGGTCCAGCGGTTGGCATAGGCCATGCCGGTGATCGAGAGGCCGTCGGTCGCGGTGCCCTGGCTGTAGCGCACCAGACTGTTGAGCTTCTGCATGTCGTCGGGCGTGGTCCAGGGCCCGTCATAATGTGCCGCTTCGCCGGCGATCAGCAGGTTGCCGTTGCCGACCTTGCTCGAATCCATCGCGAAGAAGCGGCGATAATCGAAGCTGCCGGCGGTGACTTGCGCGATCGCCTTCGGCACGCTGTCGATCAGGCCGATATGGACGCTGCCGGCCGAGGCGAAGTCGCCTTCGTCGGCGAAGTAGGGGCCCTTGCGCACGTCGAGGCGGCCGATCGTCTCCGGCATCAGCCAGTTCAGGTCCGCATAGCCCTGGCCATGCGCGTGCGTGCGCATGTTGGCCGGCACGTCGTCGACATAGAGCGCGAGGTCGGTGCCGTGGTCGAGATTGTAGCCGCGCAGAAAATATTGGTTGGCTTTGCCCTCGCCGGAATGCTGCGTCACGATCAGGCCGGGCACGGCCTCGAGCACCTCGCCCGGCCGCGTGGCGGGGCGCGCATTGATCTCCTCGCCCGAGATCGCGACTTCGCTCGCCATGCTCTGGCCGAGCGACGGGCCGGAGGCGACATTCGGTGCGCCGGAGGCAGCGGCTGCCGACTGCGACGGCGCCGGAGCGGCGGCGGTGTGACGGGCCGCGGTCGATGGCTGGCGCTGCGCCTGGCGCTTGATCTGGGGCTTCGGCTTGCTGCTGCGCGCAGGCGCGTCCACGTTGACTTCAGGCAGCGTGGCTGCGGCCGCCACCGGTTTCACCGGCTCCGCCGCGCTCTGTGCGCACGCCATCCCGATCTGCTGGGCGACTGACAGCGTCAGCAGACCGGCTCCCAACCCACGTAAACGCATTCCCCAACACGCCCCACAGTTCGATGCGGGCATGCGCCATCGTTCGCCGCCGGCCTCGCACAGCCCTCGGCGAGATCGCTTGGATCGCCCGCTTGTCGAATGTTAAAGAACGCTACGGTGACGCCGGTATGATGTCAATGTGAAAAGATCATACTGCTGCCCCAGAGGCCCGCCCGGGAGAGACCTGCATGCAACGCCTGACCATCACGATCGACGACGACCTGTTGGCCGACGTCGACGACTTCATGGCGCAGCGCGGCTACGCGAACCGCTCGGAAGCCTTTCGCGACCTGTTGCGCGGCGGGCTCGAGCGTGCCGGCAGCGAGGGCACCGAGAGCCGCAACTGCATCGCGACGTTGAGCTATGTCTACGATCACGCCGCGCGCGAATTGCCGAAGCGGCTGACGCAGGAGGCACATGATCATTCCGGGCTCGCGCAGGCGACCTTGCACGTGCATATCGACCACGAAAGCTGTCTCGAGGTCACCGTGCTCAAGGGCAAGAGCACCGAGGTGAAGGCGTTCGCCGATCACGTCATCGCCGAGCGCGGCGTGCGCCACGGTCATGTGGTGATGATGCCGATCGAAGCCGTGCAGTCTCATTCTCATTCCCACGACCATTCGCATGATCATGATCACGGCCATGCACATGGTGGGAAGGGCAGCAGGAAGCAGGGCGCCTGAGGGCGCACGCGAACATGCGGTCCGTCGGGGTTCCGCGTCAGCGCTGCGCTCTCAGCCGCACCAGCTCATTCGCAGTTCTCTGGGCCAGTATTGCGATCCGCTCGAGCTGTGCATCCATCGGCCTGGCCACACCATGGGTCGAGAGCATGCCAAACAGCGCTCCACTCGACGAGATGAGCGGGGTGGATTGGACCGACGAAAAACCATCTTGGTCGCCAACGTCACGCAGAGCCGGGAAGCGGTGATCCTCGTGGACGTTCTCGACCAGGACAGCGCGCCGCTGCAACAGCGCGCGTCCGCAGGCACATCCATCAGAGCTTCTGACACGCTGAAAGGCAGTCAAGAACCGGATCGAGAAGCCGCGATGAGCAACGATTTCCAGGCACCCCGCCTGCCAGTCGACGAGCTGGATATTGCCCTGCTTTTGCCCGGTGATCGCAAGGGCCTCTTCCAAGGCCGAATTCAAAACGAACGTCTCAGACTTGGCGCTCATGGTCGCCTCCCGGGTGGCAGCAGCGATCATACCAGGATTCGACAGGCGTCACCTGCAGCCTTTGAGGCTTCCGCTTGGTGAGAATTTCGCGGCTTCGCCACCGCGTGGGCGGTTCATGAGCGCAGCGACGTGCATGGCCTGAGTCCCCGGATACCGTTTTCAACAGTCGGTCAGGCCAATCTCTCGATCGGAAGGCTGACGATGGTCTTGCATCCCGCGTGGTCGGCATCACGTCTCAATTCACCTTGCATCTGAGCCGCCAAGAGCCGCACCAGACGCGATCCCATGCCCTGAGACGGCTCTGGAGGACAACCCACGCCATCGTCCTCCACCACCAGCTCGAGACCGGTCGTGTGACGCGACAACGTCACCTTGACCGTGCCTCCCCGGTCCTGGGGAAAGGCATATTTGAAGGCGTTGGTCACGAGCTCGTTGACGATCAGGCCGATCGAAACCGCATCCGACGAACTGACCTCGACGCGCGCTAAATTGACGACAACCGCAATCGGTCGCACATTCCGCAGCATGTCGCCGAGCGTATGGCAAAGGTCTTCGAGATAACCGGCGAGCTCCACGGTGCCGCCGTCCTTGTCGCCGCGCAGCCGCTCTTGGGCGCGCGCGATGACAGCCACTCTCGCCACCGCTGCTTCCAACGCGCTTCTGATCTTAGGGTCCTTCTGAGCCCTGGCCTGCAGCTTCAGGACAGATGAGACCATGAAGAGATCATTCTTGGTCCGATGCCCGAGCTCTTCCAGCAGCAGGCTCTTCTGCGCTTCCGCGCGACTCAATTTGTCGATCGCCCGGCGCAAGGCCTCCATCACAGCCGAGATGGCGAACCCGACACCGACGAAGATGCTCAGCGGCACAAATTCGCGGATGTCGAGGTCGAAGCTGCCGGCCGGTTCGATGAACAGATAGATCGCAATCAGCGCGCTGACGATTGTCGCGAAAAATCCCGAGCCCCGGTCGAACAGCAGCGCCGACAGGAACACGGCGGGAATGAACAGGAGCACGGGATAGTGTTGCAGCTCCTCGGCGAGCGACAGACGGAGCAGCGTGGCAACGCCCACGATGACGAGCGTGCCCAGGTATCGCACCGCAACGGAGTATCGCTCCCGGGGCAGGAGCGCGATGAGCCGATTCTCCATGCCGACTCATGCGCGACCGCCTCCGGGGGTTCCAATGGAAGGCTCGGCCCATGTCGCCATGGTATCACGGTAGATAAAGGCATAGGACAAGTGCGGTGCTGAGGCAGATCGACCACCGAACTTGCCTCGATGCCACTGCGTTGAACGGCAGGGAGCACCCAGGTCGAAGACGGTTTGCGTGGGTCGGCTTGCTCCGCCCGATCTACAAAGCTGATCCGCGGCGCACGTGCCGTGGATCCGAAGTCCCGGGATGCTAGGGCACATTGACGTGCGGCATGGGTTCGGTCGGGCGCGGCACAAAATCCTCTTGGTGCTGCGCGCGGGCTGCCAATATCATCGTAGCGGCAAGCAAGAGAACCAGGAGGCCTCGCATCTCAGCTACCAATCAAGGCATGGCCACCATGGTGGCGAGGGCGGCCGGGTCGTTTCCCGGACCACCGGAAGCAACATAAAGCGCAGCAAGCGCGATAGCTGCGAGCAGAGCGTATCCCGCAATGATCCAGCCGTCATGGTTCCGCGCGACCTGCGCCGGAGATGTCGAATGAACGAACCCTGCAATCGCCATGTCGAACTCCTATGAATATCAGTCGGGATGGAAAAGCTGGTTCTTGCCGTCTCGTGAACCGCTAGTGCTTTGACAGCACGTCAGAGCGCACGGAGGCATGTTGTTCTGTGCCGCTTGGCGGCGTCACCATCTGACGGATGGCTATCGCTGTCGCGCCTCCCAAGAACAGGCAGAGATAGAAGGCCAGAACACACCTTGCCCAACGCCGGTGAGTAATTTCGTCTTCGCGACTGCTTCCCGGAGGTTCGTCGCTGATGTGGCTGGCGATGTGCGCAGAATCTTGACTGAAAACATCGAGAACATCCATGAGCGCGGCTCCTTGGAATGTGAGAGCCCAATGACGGGCAAATACGATGTCGCTAGTTAATGGTTCTTGGCCCGCACGGACCTCGAAAAGGCGTTTCGCAATGAGCAGTTCGGTTTTGCACTTGTCAGAGTAGCGAAGCAGCGTTGCTGCTGCATGACCGGCAGGTCGAAAGGCGCCTGCCGCCCGTGTCGGTCCATAGTCAGATACGCAACCTGGCTGATGGCCCCTGGCGATAGGATCCACATACACTCGCACAGGCATCGACGACTGAGTTGGGATCGAGTTGATTTGGCTTTGAGCTAATCAGCCGCGCGCAATCTAGCAGCGCGGCGGCCTGTCGCTGTAAAGCAATTCACATTTTTGAGTCACGAGTTGGAGAGTGAACTAATGCGCTCGGCTCCTCCACTCCTGTACGGTTTTCGAAAGCCGGTGACCAAGCACCGATGAGTATCGCACGGTCTGTCGATCTGCAGCGGCTTCTGGTATTTTCATGCCGATCAAGCTGCTTTTCCTCGGACCGAGCGGACCCAAGTCATCAGAGAGCTTGATCAGACGAGGTCCGGGTTTCCTCGTTGAGGGTCTAGCGCAGATCATGGAAGAGCCATGGACACGATCAGCGCGATCACTGTCCTGGCCACCGGGTTTCGGGCACAGCGACACCTGAACGTTAGCAGCCGAGTGATGCTTGCGATGGGGCGACCCGAATTGAGCAGGACAGTTCAGATCCAAACTACAAGTCGATCATGTCGGATGTGTATGCCTTGCGACGGGGTGTTCGTAGTCGAGTGACGTTTCCCAGAAGAGTTATTGGATTGCATACGCTCTTCAATTTGATATTCCGGTGAAGAGCGGGCCGACAAGCTGGTCGGACATGAAATTAGCCGCCGGGTGATCCCAAAATGTCTCAATCGTTCCTTTCAGATCCTGTCTCTCGTGCGACCTCCGATAGCATGGGGAATGCGCCGCAAGGCGGCTGGGCCGATCTTGTCCCTGAACTCAGCGTCTCGAACCTACAAGACAGCCTATCGTTCTGGCGGGATCTGCTTGGCTTCGAAGTCGCTTATGATCGCCCAGCTGCCAGATTTGCATATCTCGTGCGGGGACGTTTGCAGGTGATGCTTTGCGAGCTCAACGGGCGCTGGGAGACGGCGGCGATGGAGCGTCCGTTTGGACGAGGCATCAACTTCCAGATGGTCGTCGATCGCATCGCGCCGATCCTGAAGGCTCTGGAGAATGCAAATTGGCCGCTCTACGAGCAACCGAGCGAAACCTGGTATCGGGTCGGGGACCAGGAATACGGACAGCGTGAATTTCTCGTTCAAGATCCGGATGGCTACCTGATGCGCTTCGCCGAACGCCTGGGGGTACGCAAACCTTCCCCAAGCCGACCTTCCGGCAGCGAGTAGCTCGCATGAGCGGAGCGACATGCGGGCAGAATCCCAGGTAGGCTTCGCCTATCCGGGCTACGACCGCCTTGCAAAGCACCACGGCATCATCTCAGCAGGAGCGCATCGACCGACGGACTGAGGTCCGTCATCAAGGTGGGCAGAGCCCGTCGTTTTCGGCCGGCGCCTCTGACCCGAGGCTGTCATCAGCGACAAAAGTCTCAACTTGGATAGCCGATCTCAGCAATATCGTCGCGGAGTGCCGCGACACTGCAGGTCGGATTAAGAGAGGCTACTATCTCTTCGGTCAGCGTGCGGTGTTCGTACACGGCGATCACAGCCTGTTGTGACACTTCGGTCTCGTAATATTCAGTGGCCCAGCGCCAGTACGTTTTGGGTAGGCAATCAAGAATTTCAAGAAGATGCGCCGAACCATCGCTGTCTTCGGCTTCGGGCAGCTCAATCTTTGCACTCGACCATGCTGGTTCGTCGGAAAGGCGCCACATGCAAAACGTGACGTACTCGGGGGAGAACGCAGGCTCACGGCTAAATGCCGCGAAGTGGTGAGGCAGAGCGCGATAGAAACGTTCACTAGGCAGTCCTAGTGATGCCGCTGCGGACTCATGGTCAAAGCCTTTGATGAAGGTTCCGTGACAGTTGAACGCTGCAAAGAACTCATCGCCCTGACCGTTTCGCATGGAGCCAACCATTTCTCCTGCGGCCCAGTTGGAGTTGAATGAGTAGTAACGATGCTCCCACTGAGGGCAGATAATCGTGTCAAGCATCGCCACAGACTGAAGCAGTCGCTTTAACGAGAAGACGTCAGGTAACTGATGCATGTTCCTTGTTGAGGGTCCTGGCATGTCCTTGCTTCAGGGTAAGAGTTCGATTGCGCTCTTGCGCTGGAGAAGGCCACAGTTTGACTCGACTGGCAACGTGCTCAACCAGCCTGGTGCCGACCAGGGTGATGTCCGCCCTCGCGTGGGTGGCGGTCGCACAAGCAGGCTGGTTTTGCCCGCTCTGAGACTCGCGCGGGAAATATCCGCCAAAACGCGAAGTTCGACTGCAGTTTCAACGCGAGTCGGCCTGTCCAGTCCCCCGGCGAAAAATATTCTTGTTTCGTATTTTCAGAAATCGTGGTTGTCTATCGGCATCCCGCCTCACTTGCGGAGGGGCGTTGCGCGCGATCGTCACGACACGCGAGGCGGGGAGCGATGGCCGCGGCGAGCCGGAGCGTATCTTTGATGCGCTGACGAACGGTGTTGCTGCGGACGTGAAGTCGCAGCGTCCTGACACCCCGACGCTGGTGTCCTCGCGCTGATGCGTCAGCATCATGCGCGACATGGTGGCCAGAAAGCCCGGCGCACCAGGGAGACTGCGTATAAGCGTGAAGACCATCGCGCAGGGAATGCCGGTTGATCGGCAGCACCTGTGGTACCTGCCGCCTGCATTTTTTTCGCAGGCGGGCCATGGGTGAGGCCTTCACCCGGCATTCCCTGCGCCCTCCATCTTTCGAGGGTGATCCATCTGCGAAGCTCGGGCGTAGTCCGCCGCGAGAGGGAGAACGTGTGCCTTGTCGAGTTTACGGCGCTGCTGCTTTGACCTCCGCCGTCATCGTCCGCGCAAGCGGACGATCCAGTACGCCGCGCTCTATCGATTCAATCACTGTGGTCTCTGGAATACCGGGTCGTCCGGTCAAGCCGGACGACGACAGCGTGGGACCTGCCAACAGCGTTCGTGCGGCTCTGTCTGGCCCTTATCCCTTCACCCCATATGCCGCCAGAAACATCCGGATCGCGCTGTCAACGACGGCGCGGATGCGTTCGGGCGAGGGGGCAGGGGCGGCCTGGAAGATGAACGGCAGGAACAGCGTCGCCTGGCACATCAGCTGGAATTGCGACGCCGCGAGTTGGCAGTCGTCGATCGCGAGCTCGCCGGCCTTCACGCGCCCTTCGAGATAGCCGGCGAGCCGGTTGATGGTGCCCTCCAGCACGCGGTCGTAATAGCGGCGGCCGACATCCGGCATCCGCTCGGCAATCGCCATTACGGTGCGAATGGCCGAGCCGCCGCCGGGGCGGCAGATCAGCGCCAGATAGGCTTCGCCGAACCCGGCGAGATTGGCGGCGACGTCCTGGGCCGGGTCGAACTTGAAGATCGCCGCGCCCTGCTGCAGCGATTCCTCCTCGACGATGGCCTGGAACAGCCCGCATTTGTCGGTGAAGTAGACGTAGAGCGTGCCCTTGGAGACGCCGGCGGCGCGGGCGATCTCGCCCATGCTGGCACCGTCAAACCCCAGATCCATGAATACCTTACGGGCGCCGTCGAGGATCTGGCGCCGTTTCGAGGTCTCCTCCTCACCGAGGATGCGGACAGTGTCGGACTGGGCTTCAATCATTGGTTCAGCGTCTTTTCAAAGATTCTGGCGGGCGAAAAGGTCCCGAAAGGATGTGATTCCCTAGTTTGCACGTGCGAATATCTATATTGACCGAACGGTTCGGTCAATGCTAATGTCATCGTCGGACCGAGAGCGGGCCGCATTTTTTGAGCGTTCAGGAGTGTCTTATGGCCGCAGCGAGAGATCAGGCTGCACGTGCGCGTCGTCCCGAGCCGGAGGAGGCCGCGGAGCCTGTCGCGCGCGAGTCTGCGCTCGGCGAGCAGCTGCGCAACCATGTCAGCGACGAGAGCAAGCGCCATGCTCCGGACGCTCCGAACGAGACCCCGGCCGGCAGCCCGCCTCAAGCGACTCCGCCCGCGGGGCAGCCGCAGGCCGCCAACGGGACTGCGCCCTCAGCGCCGGCGAAATCGGGCAAGCGCAAGCGGGTGATGATGGGCATCGGCCTTGTGCTCGCGCTCGCCGCTGCCGGTTATGGCGTGCATTATTATCTGGTCGGACGCTTCCTGGTCTCGACCGATGACGCCTATGTCCGCGCCAACAACACCATGCTCGGCGCCCGCGTGTCCGGCCATATCGTCGACATCCTGCCGCGTGACAACGCCGTGGTGAAGAAGGGCGACGTCATCTTCCGCATCGATGACGGCGACTATCGGATCGCCGTCGACGCCGCCCGCACCAAGATCGGCACGCAGGAGGCGACGATCGCCCGCATCGGCCGCCAGGTCGCCGCGCAGCAGAGCGCGGTCGAGCAGGCGCAGGCGAATCTTGCGTCCGCCGAAGCCGGCCTGAAGCGGGCCGGTCTCGACTATGATCGCCAGCAGGCGCTGAGCACCAAGGGTTTCGCCTCGCACGCCATCTTCGAACAGTCCGAAGCCGCACGCGACCAGGGCGTCGCCGCGGTGAAGGCGGCGCAGGCGGCCTATGATGCCGCGCGCGACAATGTCGAGGTGACCAAGGCGCAGCAGGCCGAAGCGCAGGCGCAGCTTGCGGAATTGAAGACCTCATTGGCCAAGGCCGAGCGCGACCTCGATTTCGCGACCGTGCGTGCGCCGGTCGACGGCACCTTCTCCAACCGTCTGGTCAACACCGGCGATTTCGTGTCCGTCGGCCAGCGGCTCGGCAACGTGGTGCCGCTCGATGACGTCTACATCGACGCCAACTACAAGGAGACGCAGCTCAAGCGCGTCCTTCCCGGTCAGCCGGTGACGATCAAGGTCGATGCCTATGGCTCGCGCAAGTTCAAGGGCACGGTCGACAGCATCGCGCCGGCAGCGGGCTCCGTGTTCACGCTTTTGCCGCCCGACAACGCGACCGGCAATTTCACCAAGATCGTGCAGCGGCTGCCGGTGCGCATCCGTGTGCCGAAGGCGGTCGCGCAGCAGAACCTGTTGCGTGCCGGCATGTCGGTCTACGTCACCGTCGATACCACCGACGGCGCCAAGGATGCCGACAGCGAGGAAGACCTGGACTCGCCGATGATGATCCATCCGCAGTGATGGATTGCACCTCTCCCCGCACGCGGGGAGAGGGGGCGCACCTCCTGCTGAGCTGGACCGCACCTCGAACCGAACACACCATGGCCAACGCGACGACAGCAAATCTCACCATGATCGCAGCGCCGGATGCGCCGTCCGAGCACGTGGCGCCGCGCCGGCTGATCGCGTTCCTGATCATGGTGTTCGGGATGTTCATGTCGATCCTGGACATCCAGATCGTGTCGGCCTCGCTCACCGAGATCCAGGCCGGGCTGTCGGCAAGCTCGAGCGAAGTCTCGTGGGTGCAGACCGCCTATCTGATCGCCGAAGTCATCGCCATTCCGCTGTCCGGCTTTCTGTCGCGCGCCTTCGGCACGCGGCTGCTGTTCGCGATCTCGGCGGCCGGCTTCACCATGTCCAGCTTCCTGTGCGGCTTCGCCTCGACCATCGAGGAGATGATCGTGTGGCGCGCGCTGCAGGGCTTCCTCGGCGCCGGCATGATCCCGACCGTGTTCGCCTCGGCCTACACGGTGTTTCCGCGCTCGAAGTTCTACATCGTCGGCCCCATTATCGGGCTCGTCGCCACGCTCGCTCCCACCATCGGTCCGACCATCGGCGGCTACATCACCGACGCGATGTCGTGGCACTGGCTATTCTTCATCAACATCCCCCCGGGCATCCTGATCACCATCGGCGTGCTGGCGCTGGTCGATTTCGACGAGCCGCATTTCGAGCTGCTCGAGCATTTCGACTGGTGGGGCCTCCTGTTCATGGCCGGCTTCCTCGGCTCGCTCGAATATGTGCTGGAGGAGGGGCCGCAATATGAATGGATCCAGGATACCTCGGTCGCGATCTTTGCCGCGGTCTGTATCGTCTCGGCGGTGGCGTTCTTCTGGCGCGTGCTGACGGCGCGGGTGCCGATCGTTGACCTCTACGCCTTCGGCAACCGCAATTTCGCGGTCGGCTGCCTGCTGCAGTTCTGCATCGGCATCGGCCTTTACGGCCTCACTTATATCTATCCGCGTTATCTCGCCGAGGTGCGCGGCTACAGCGCGATGATGATCGGCGAGACCATGTTCGTCTCCGGCGTCACCATGTTCCTGATGGCGCCGATCGTCGGACGGCTGATGCTGCGCTTCGACATGCGCTACATCATCGCATTTGGTCTCGTCGTGTTCGCGCTCGGCTCCTATCAGATGACGGGCATCACCCGCGATTTCGATTTCTGGGAGCTGTTCGTTCCGCAGGTGTTGCGCGGCGTCGGCATGATGTGCGCGATGGTGCCGACCAACAATATCGCGCTCGGCACGCTGGCGCCGGACCGGGTGAAGAACGCCTCCGGCCTGTTCAACCTGATGCGCAATCTCGGCGGCGCGGTCGGCCTTGCCGTGATCAACGAGGTGCTGAACGACCGCACTGATCTGCATATCAGCCGGCTGCATGACCGTGTCACCTGGGGCAATGCCACCGCGGTCGAGACCTTGAACATGCTGCAGCAGCGGCTGCAGGGCATGGGCGATTCCGCCCTGATGGCGATGAAGCAGCTGTCGCAGATCGTGCACCGTCAGGCGGTCGTGATGGGCTATGGCGATGCGTTCTTCATGCTGACCTGTTTCTACATCGGCCTCAGCCTGACGGTGATGCTGTTGAAAAAGCCGAGCTCTCCGATGGCCGGCGGAGGCGACGCCCACTGAGCACGCACGCGCACGTGATCTTGGCGGGTTGCCAAATCATACCGCGACGTATATAGAACGGCGATTGTCGCTCGAACCGGGGAGATTTGCATGGATATGTCGCATCTGCAGATCACCTGCCCGCGTCCGAAGCTTGCGCTGGGTTCCCGCTCATTTCGTTGAGCGCTGCTGCACCCCGCTTCGACCGAGATCAAGTTCATCAAGCTGATCGCGGCCGCCGCACTTCCCGATAAGTCACTGATTGTTCGCATGATGCGTGCGCGGTCTTTGCCGCTGGCACGTCTGCATTGAGATGGAGCAGGCCCGCGCTGCGTGGCCGGATGATGCCATGACCATTGAGATCACCAAATTGAAAGCCAAGAAGCGGCCCGCCGCCATCCGCGTCGTGATGCCGTTCGTGTTCCGGCACTGGCTGAACCAGCCGGGCATGACGCTCGCCATCGCCGTTGGCTTGCTGGGCGCGACGGTTGCCGACCTGTTCATGCCGGTGTTCTCCGGCAGGTTGGTCGACGCGCTGACATTAGGCCCGGTCGATTCCGCCGCGCGGCGGGCTGCGCTCACGGCCTTCGGCGCCATCGTCGCGTTGGGCTTCGCCTCGATCGTGCTGCGACTCGGCGGCCTGCAACTGATCGTGCCGTTCACCTTGCGCATCATGTCGGATGTCGCGCGCGACGCCTTCGTGCGCGTGCAGCGCTTCTCGACCGACTGGCACGCCAACAGCTTCGCCGGCTCCACGGTGCGCAAGATCACCCGCGGCATGTGGGCGCTCGATCTCTACAACGACACCATCCTGCTGGCGCTGTTGCCCTCGCTCGCCGTGCTGATCGGTTCGATGGTGCTGCTCGGCCTGCATTGGGCCTCGCTGGGTGCGGTGATCGCGGTCGGCGCGGTGCTTTATGTCGCGATGACGGTCGCATTCTCGACCCGCTACATCGCGCCGGCTGCCCGTGTCTCCAACGCCTGGGACACCAAGGTCGGCGGCACGCTGGCCGATTCCATCACCTGCAACGCGGTGGTGAAGTCGTTCGGCGCGGAAGCGCGCGAGGATGACAGGCTGGACCGCGTGATCAGCCGCTGGCGGCGGCGGGTGAACCGGACCTGGCTGCGCTACAACACCACGGCTGCGGTGCAGCTGGGCGTGCTGCTCTGCCTGCGCGCCTCCGTGATCGGCGGTTCCGTGCTGCTGTGGATCGCAGGACGCGCCTCGCCGGGCGACGTCACCTATGTGCTCACCAGCTATTACGTCATCCATGCCTATTTGCGCGATGTCGGGATGCACATCAACAACCTACAGCGCGCCGTCAATGACATGGACGAGCTGGTTGCGATCCACGAAGAGCCGATCGGCATCGTCGATGCCGCCGATGCCAAGCCGATCAGCGTCACCGGCGGGCACATCGTGTTCGACGAGGTCACGTTCCACTATGGCGGCCATCGCGCACCGCTGTATGACCGGCTGGCGGTTGACATCCGTCCTGGCGAGCGCATCGGCCTGGTCGGCCGGTCCGGCTCCGGCAAGACCACCTTCGTCAAGCTGGTGCAGCGGCTCTACGACGTCACTGGCGGCCGCATCCTGATCGACGGCCAGGACATCGCTCACGCGACGCAGGACTCGCTGCGCAGCCAGATCGCGATCGTGCAGCAGGACCCGATCCTGTTTCACCGCTCGCTTGCGGAGAACATCGCCTATGGCCGGCCGGGCGCGAGCCAGGCCGCGATCGAGCAGGCGGCGCAGCTTGCCAACGCGCATGACTTCATCATGCGGCTGCCCAAGGGGTACGGCACCCTGGTCGGCGAGCGCGGCGTGAAACTGTCGGGCGGCGAGCGGCAGCGCGTGGCGCTGGCACGCGCCTTCCTGGCGGATGCGCCGGTCCTGATCCTGGATGAGGCCACATCGAGCCTGGATTCGGAATCGGAGGCACTGATTCAGGAGGCGATGGAACGGCTGATGAAGGGGCGGACGTCGATCGTGATCGCGCATCGCCTTGCCACCGTGCGCAGCCTCGATCGGATCCTGGTGTTCGATCGCGGGCGGATCGTCGAGCAGGGCAGCCACGCCGCGCTGGTTGCGCGGCCGGGCGGCCTCTATCGCGCCCTGTTCGAGCGGCAGGCCACCGAGATCGGCAAGCTCTCGGCGGTCGTGTAGGCAGGACGAAGGCCGACTTCGCTGCTGGCGATGCCGAAGTTGAGATGCCGAAGTTGATAAGTGAGGCAAAATGGCGAGGGGTCCGGCGCTGGTGGCGCCGAACCCCTCGTGAACATATCAGCCGGCCTGTAAGCCGGGTTCTGTAGGGCACCGACCGTGCTTGCGCACGGGCGATACGTGACGGCCATTCCTCTGGGATCACGCTTGCGCGCAACCTCGAGCAACCTACCCGGACGGCGAGCCTGACACCGCTTCCGCAGGCGTTGTCGTTTTCACGAACTGCCCGCGTTGCCGTCCCTATTCGGTCTTGCTCCCGGTGGGGTTTACCATGCCGGTTCCGTTGCCGGACCCGCGGTGCGCTCTTACCGCACCTTTTCACCCTTACCACGCCAAAGCCCATATGGACGAGGCGGGCGGTTCGTTCTCTGTGGCACTGTCCCTGGGGTCGCCCCCGCCGGACGTTATCCGGCACCGCATGTCGATGGAGCCCGGACTTTCCTCCCCGGCGGCCTTTCGGCACCTGCCGGAGCGGCCGTCCGGCCGACTGACGGCTCTTGCATGGGGGCTCAAGCCGCGGGCGTCAAGTCGTCGCGAACCGCCGAAAATAATTTATCCTGAAATTGTCGTTTCAGGCGTGCGCCATTCGACCGAATGTCGGCAATCCAGCCGATCACAAGGAGCAAGCCCCATGCAGTATCTGCTGATGATCTATCAGAACGAGGTCGAATACGCGAAGCGGCCCCCGGCCGAAGCCGAGAAAACGCTCGCCGAATATCAGGCCTTCACCCAGTCCATCATCCAGAGCGGCAACTTCAAGGCCGGCGACCGGCTGCGGCCGACGACAACGGCAACAACGGTGCGGGTCCGCGATGGCAAGCTCATGACCACCGACGGTCCGTTCGCGGAGACGCGCGAGCAGCTCGGCGGCTACTATCTGGTCGAAGCCAAAGATCTCGACACCGCGATCGGCATTGCGGCGCGGATTCCCAGCGCTCGGATCGGCTCGATCGAGGTGCGACCGATCTGGGTATACAATTAGACAGCTCTCTCCGTCGTCATTCCGGGCTGCGCTGTCAGGCGCAGGCCCGGAATCCATAGTCCCGATCGCGGTTATGGATTCCGGACTCGTCATTCGGACGCCCCGGAATGACGAGTGCTGAAGGCGTATGCGCATGACCCCAGCCGCCATCGAACACATCTTCCGCGACGAGGCCGGCCGGGCGCTTGCAACCCTGATCCGTCTCGTCGGCGATTTCGATCTGGCCGAGGACGTGTTGCAGGATGCGTTCGCAGCAGCGCTGGAAAATTGGCAAGACGGCGGCCTGCCGCAAAATCCGCGGGCATGGCTGGTCAATGTCGGCCGCAACAAGGCCATCGATCGCATCCGCCGTCAGATCGCGTTTCGCGACAAGCAGCAGCAATTGGCGCACACGATCGAGCTCAATGCGGCGGCTGACGAGGAGGCCGTTGATGACAGGCAGATCGATGACGACATGCTGCGATTGATCTTCACCTGCTGTCATCCGTCGTTCGCGCCTGAGGTTCAGGTCGCGCTCACCCTGCGCACGGTGTGCGGCCTGGCGACGGTGGAGGTCGCGCGCGCCTTCCTCGTCACCGAGGAGGCGATGGCGCAGCGGCTGGTGAGAGCCAAGCAGAAGATCCGGCTGGCCGGCATTCCCTACGAGGTGCCCGTCCGCGAAGCGCTCGAGGAGCGCGTTGGCGGCGTGCTCACCGTGATCTATCTTGTCTTCACGGAGGGATACCTTGCCACGTCCGGCGATGATTTGATGCGTCCGGACCTCGCGCATGAGGCGATTCGGCTCGCGCGCTTGCTCGATCGTCTGATGCCGGCAAGGGGAGAGATCAAGGGGCTGCTGGCGTTGATGCTCCTGCATGATGCGCGCCGGGCGGGCCGCGCAACGGCGTCAGGCGACATCGTGCTGCTGGAGGAACAGGACCGGAGCCTGTGGGATCATGGGCAGATCGAGGAGGGGCTGCGGCTGGTCGACCAGGCCCTGCAGATCAAAAGCCGACCTCAGGCCTATGCGGTGCAGGCGGCGATTGCAGCCCTTCACGCCCGTGCGTCGAGCTACGAGGCGACGGACTGGCCGCAGATCGCGGGACTCTACGAAGTGTTGCTGCGCATCGCGCCATCGCCGGTGATCGAGCTCAATCACGCGGCTGCGATATCCATGGTCGATGGTCCGGCGCGGGCGCTGGCGCTGGTGGACGCGCTGGTCGCGCGCGGCGGACTGAAGGATTATGATTTGGTCCCGGCCGTCCGCGCCGACCTGTTGCGGCGCCTGGGCCGAAGGGAGGAGGCGCGCGAGGCCTATCTGGCCGCGTCCGAGGCGACGCAACTTGCGCCACTGAAGCGGCTCTATGCGCGCCGGCTCGCCGAACTGAGCCAGACATACTAATTCCTTAGCGCGCGGCCGCCTCGGTCGGCAGGCTCGCCAGCAGCGCCCCGAGAGTGAGAAGCGTGGAATGATCGGCGATGCCATCGACGCGCGCCGGGCGGAAATGGCGTTGGAACGCGGTCACCACCTCCATCGTCGTGCCGTCGAACTTGCCGCTGATCGGCACACCGTAGCCATATTTGGCAAGCGCCTTCTGCATGTCGCGGACGTCGTCGCCGATGCTGCCGAGCTTCAACGACCTCCCGCTCTTGATCGGTGCCGGTTGCACCCAGTGCCCGACACCGGAATTGGCCAGTGAATGCCAGGGAAACTTCTCGCCCGGGTCCTTCTTGCGCGCCGGCGCAACGTCCGAATGGCCGAGCACACGGTGCGGCGGGATGGTCCGGCGCAGCATGATGCCACGACAGAGCGCGATCACGGCTGCGATCTGGCGCGACGGAAAATCGGGGTATCCCCATTCATGCCCGCGATTGGCGATCTCGATTCCGATCGAGCAGGAATTGATGTCCTCCTCGCCGGCCCAGGACGACGTTCCGGCATGCCAGGCGCGCTTGGCTTCCGGCACGCTCTGGACGATACGGCCGTCTTCCAGGACGATATAATGCGCGGAGACGTCGCTGCCGGTGGTGCATAGCTTGGTGATCGCAGCTTCCACCTCGGGCATGCCGGTGTAGTGCAGCAGGATCATATCGGGCTGGCGGCCGTTCTTGCGCTCGCCGCAATTCGGCGAGGGGATCACGTCGGAGGCGATCGAGGAATCCGGCGTGAACGGCGTCACGCCCTCGCTGTCCTTCGGAATCGGTAATGCGCGCTGACGCTTCGAATCGGATTTGTCTGATGAAGGAGGCGGCATGGAACGACTCAAAGCGCGAAAACTGGACGACGGCCATAACTCAGATCGGACCACGCCTGCCACTATTCCTTTGCATGTCCTGCCCGCAATCGGAAATTGCATGTGTTAGCGTTGTATTGGCGCACCGTGTGTCGGGCGGTCGGCAGGTGGTCGTGGGACATGAGGCCGGCTATTGGTTCCCCCATGATGCCAAAAATCCGCCCGAGATCGTCAACCGTTTCTTAACGTTGACGGCCGTTACTCAGAGGTCAAGAGCCGGGCCGGGTCGAGGGTCGGCAAGCCGCAATGATTGACGTTCCTGCACGCGAAGGAAGGATAGTTCGAGGTGTGGGGGACACCCGAATCCGGGCGATGGGACCGCGTTCACGCGCGAAATCTCTGGGAATTGCCGTCGGCGAGCCCGGGATCGTCGCCAGCGTGCCGGGAACGTTGCTCGGCTTGCGGCGCTGCCTGGCAGCTTGACGGATGGATTTGGCGTAAGGATCGAGGGCGCGATGGACTCGCTGCCGACCACTGGCTGTTTGTCTCGCCGCTCCATGACCGGAGCCGGCTGATGAGCGCGGCTGGCCAGCGCCATGTCTCCGTTCTCGGGCCGGAAGCGGTGGCGATGCTGTCCCCCCGTGAGGGCGGCATTTATGTCGATGCCACCTTCGGCGCCGGCGGCTACAGCCGCCTGATTCTCTCGACTGCGGGAACCCGCCTGGTCGGCATCGATCGCGACCGCACCGCCATTGCGGGCGGCTTCGCCATGGTCGACGCAGCGGCGGGTCGCCTGACCTTGGTGGAGGGGCGTTTCTCGGAGCTTGCCGAGATCTGCGCCGCACAGGGGATCGAAGCCGTTGACGGCGTCGTGATGGATGTCGGCGTGTCCTCGATGCAGCTGGATCAGGCCGGGCGCGGCTTCTCCTTCCGGCTCGAGGGGCCGCTCGATATGCGCATGGGCCATGACGGGCCGACAGCGGCCGATATCGTGGCGCACGCCTCCGAGCGCGGCCTCGCCGATGTTATCTACATTTTCGGTGAGGAGCGGCACTCACGCGCCGTGGCCCGCGCCATCGTCGCGGCGCGCAAGGAGCAGCCGATCACGACAACGCGGCAGCTCGCCGATATCGTCGGCCGCGTCGTGCGTTCAAAACCCGGTGACATCCATCCGGCGACGCGGACCTTCCAGGCGCTGCGCATTCTGGTCAATGAAGAGCTGGACGAGCTGCAGTCTGCCTTGTCGGCGGCCGAGCGGATGCTGAAGCCGGGCGGACGGCTCGCCGTGGTTTCGTTTCATTCGCTGGAAGACCGCATCGTCAAGACCTTTCTCGCGGAGCGCAGCAAGACCGGCGGCGGCTCGCGGCATCTGCCGGAAATCGCGCAGTCTGCGCCGAGCTTTCAGCTGCTCACCCGCCGTCCGGTAACGCCCGATGAGGCCGAGATCGCCGCCAACCCGCGGGCGCGCTCGGCCAAGCTGCGCGCCGCCGAACGCACCCTTGCGCCCGCGCATGCGGCCACGGACCAGACGTCCTGGCCGCGGCTCGCCGACATCATGCGGGGAGGCTGACCCGTGCGGCTGATCCACCTCCTTGTCATCGGCGCGCTGATCTTTGCTGCGGCCTATGTCTATCGGATCAAGATGGACTCCACGGCGCGGGTCGAACGGGTGCTGCAGCTGCGCGCGGAAATTCGCGAGCAGCGCGAGGCGATCGCGGTGCTGCGCTCCGAATGGGCCAAGCTCGATGCGCCGCTTCGGTTGCAGGGGCTGGTCGAACGGCACCTGCCGCTCAAGCCGCTCAACGCCAACCAATACGACAACCTGAAAAATCTCCCGGAGCGGCCGCCGAGTTTTGCCCGCTCCGGCAGTCCCGACCCGATCGGTTCCATGATCGACGCCATCGATGCCGCCAAGCGGGACGACGCCGTAACCGGGTCGGTGCCTCAGCCGGAGGATCAGCAATGACCGGTCCAGCAAGCCGCGCTCTGGTGCCGCAGCCACCGGTCCGCAAGGAACCCTGGCACCAGCGGCTGGTGCGCACGCTGCTCTATGGCCGTAACGTCGACCGCGCGGCAAAGGCCCGCGCGCGCGTCGGGCTCGCCATGATCGCCTTCGCCGCGGTCTATGCCATCATCGGCGGGCGGCTGGTGATGTTCGCGCTCGGCGCTGACGGCCCGAGCGCGCGGCGCGCGGCGCAGCAGGACGCGATCGCCACCGCACGGCCCGATATCGTCGATCGCAACGGCGAGGTGCTGGCAACCGACGTCAAGACGCCGAGCCTGTTCGCCGAGCCGCGCCGCCTCATCGACAAGGACGAGGCGATCGAGCTTCTGACCGCCACCTTGCCTGATCTGGACAATGCCGAGGTGCGTGACCGGCTGTCGTCCAGGAAGGGCTTTGTCTGGCTGAAGCGCGAGATCTCGCCGCAGCAACAGCTCGATATCCATAAGCTCGGACTTCCCGGCGTCGGCTTCCTGCGCGAGAACAAGCGCGTCTATCCCACCGGCAACGAGGTCGCGCACCTGATCGGCCTGGTCAACATCGATAACCAGGGCATCGCCGGGATGGAGAAGTGGCTGGATAATCAGGGGCTCGCCGACCTGCATCGCGCGGGCTTCGCCACCGACCGCCTGCAGCGGCCGATCGAGCTGTCGATCGATCTGCGCGTCGAGCACGCCCTGCGCGACGAGCTGCTCAAGGCCAAGGACAAGTTCCACGCCAAGGCGGCGTCCGGACTTGTCGCCAACGTGAACACCGGCGAGATCGTCGCGATGGTATCGCTGCCGGATTTCGATCCGAACAGCCCGAAGGAGGCGCACGATCCCGATCGTATCAACCGCCTGACCACCGGCGTCTATGAGATGGGCTCGACCTTCAAGGCCTTCACGCTGGCGATGGCTCTCGACACCGGGAAATACGGCCTCGATTCGATGTGGGACGCGCGTGGGCCGCTGCATTACGGCAAGTTCGCGATCCATGATGACGAGCCGAAAGGCCGCTTCCTCAGCATGAAGGAGGTCTTCACGTTCTCCTCCAACGTCGGCGCGGCGCGCATCGCGCTGTCGCAAGGCGTGGAAGCCCACAAGGCGTTCCTGCGCAAGATGGGCCAGCTCGATCGTCTGCGGACTGAGCTGCCGGAGAGCGCATCGCCGATCGTGCCGCGACACTGGGGCGACCTCAATACGATCACGATCTCCTTCGGTCACGGCATTGCCGTGGCGCCACTGCAGGCCGTGATGGGCGTGAGCGCGCTTGCCAATGGCGGCCTCCTGATTCCGCCCACCTTCATGAAGCGGAGCGAAGAAGAGGCGCGGGCGATCGCCAAGCGCGTGATCAAGCCGGAGACCTCCGAGAAGATGCGCTATCTGATGCGGCTCAATGCCGAGATCGGCACCGCGCACCATGCCGACGTCAAGGGTTACTATATCGGGGGCAAGACCGGCACCGCGGAGAAGGTCATCAACGGCCGCTACGCCAAGAAGAAGGTGCTGACCGCCTTCACCGCGATCATCCCGGCCGACAAGCCGCGCTATCAGCTCCTGATCATGCTCGATGAGCCGCAGCCGCTGAAGGAGACCTACGGGTTCATCACCTCCGGCTGGAACGCGGTGCCGACCGCCGGCAACGTGATCTCGCGGATCGGGCCGCTGCTGGGGATCGAGCCGCGCTTCGACCTGCCGCCGTCCGACCGCCAAATTCTTGCGGCATCGCGGCTGACGCAGTAAGCCTGACGCGAAGGCGCCGCAGGTTCCGCGGTGCCGCATGGGATGACGATGAAGCTTGGCGACCTCCTGCGCGACGACGCGCCGATCGATCCGCGCATCACTGCGATCGATGTCACCGGGCTTGCTGTGGACAGCCGGGCGGTCAAGCCGGGCGATCTGTTCTTTGCGCTGGCCGGCGTCAAGACCGACGGAGCACGTTTCATCGATGCTGCGATTGCGGCCGGCGCGGTCGCAGTTGCGGCCGAGCACGCGCCGGCCGGTGAGCTTGCCGTTCCCTTTGTTGCACTCTCCAATGCACGGCTTGCGCTGGCGCTCGCCGCGGCCCGTTTCTTTCCGCAGCAGCCGGCCACGATCGCCGCCGTCACAGGCACCAGCGGCAAGACGTCGGTTGCGGCCTTCACGCGGCAGATCTGGCAACGGCTCGGCCACAGCTCCGCAAGCATCGGCACCATCGGCCTCGTGTCGGACAAGCGCACCGTCTATGGCTCGCTGACCACGCCGGATCCGATCGCGCTGCATCGCCAGCTCGACGAGATCGCGCGTGATGGCGTCACGCATCTCGCCTTCGAGGCGTCGTCCCACGGGCTCGATCAGTTTCGCCTCGACGGCGTGCGCGTCGCAGCCGGGGGCTTCACCAATCTGTCGCGCGATCACATGGATTATCATCCCGACGTCGCGCATTACCTCAACGCCAAGCTCCGCCTGTTCCGCGATCTGATCCCGCCCGGCGGCGCGGCGGTGATCTCGGCCGATCATGACTGCTCGCAGCAGGTCATCGATGCGGCCGCGGCGCGCGGACTGCGCGTGATGACGGTCGGCATCAGGGGTGACGGAGCAGGCGAGGGCATTCGGCTGGTCAGCGCGGCGGTCGAAGGTTTCGCGCAAACGCTCGAGATCGAGCACCGCGGTCGGACGCGCGTCATCCGCCTGCCGCTGGTTGGCGCGTTCCAGATCGAGAATGCGCTGGTTGCCGCCGGCCTTGCGATCGGCACCGGCAGCGATCCCGACGCCGTATTCGATGCGCTGGGCGCGCTCGAAGGCGCCAAGGGCCGGCTCGAGCTGGTCGGCGAGCATAATGGCGCGCCGGTCTTCATCGACTATGCGCACAAGCCCGATGCGCTGGCAAAGGCGCTGCAGGCGCTGCGGCCCTATGCGAAGCGGCGACTGACCGTCGTGTTCGGTGCCGGTGGCGATCGCGATGCCGGCAAGCGACCGTTGATGGGCGCGATCGCAGTCGAGAATGCCGACAGCGTCATCGTCACCGATGACAATCCGCGCAGCGAGGACCCGGCTGCGATCCGTGCGGCAATTTTGGCTGCGGCCAAAGGCGCGCGTGAGATCGGCGATCGCGCCGAGGCGATCCGCTTGGCGGTCGAGCAACTCGAAGCCGGTGACGCGCTCGTGGTTGCCGGCAAGGGCCACGAGACCGGCCAGATCGTCGGCAACAAGGTTCTGCATTTCAGCGACCATGAAGCGGTCGCGGAAGCACTCGCCAAGGTACTTGCATCGAGGACGACATGACGAAAGCGCCATTGTGGACTGTCGCCGAGGTGGCGCGTGCGCTAAATCTGAGCGGCGAGTTTCCGCAAACGCCGATCGATTTCGTCACCCAGGACAGCCGTGCCGTGAAGCCCGGCAGCCTGTTCGTGGCGTTGAGCGGAACGCCGAGCGGCGGCTTCATCTCGAGCTTTGCCTCGAGCCGCGACGGTTGGGAGTTTGCCGCGAATGCGCAAGCGGCCGGCGCGGTGGCCATGATCGTGCCGCATGCCATCGACGGCATCAGCGTGCCGCAACTGATCGTGCCGGATACGCTCATCGACGGACTTTGGGCGTTGGCCCGCGCGGCCCGTGCGCGTTTTGAGGGCCCGGTGATCGGCCTGACCGGCAGCGCCGGCAAGACCTCGACCAAGGAATTCGTCGCCGCCTATCCGCACGCGTCCGCCAGTCCCTCCAGCTTCAACAATTTCTGGGGCGTGCCGCTGACGCTCTGCAACGCCGATCCGAACGCGTCGGTGTGGGTGGTGGAGATGGGCATGAACCAGACGGGCGAGATTGCCCGGTTGACCGAGCTGACCCGGCCGACGGTCGCGCTGGTCGTCAATGTCAAGCCGGTGCATCTGGAGAAGCTCGGCAGCCTAGAGGCGATCCGTCAGGAAAAGGTCTCGATCGCGCGCGGCCTGCCTGACGACGGAATCCTGGTGCTGCCGGCAGAGCTCTCTACGCCTGAATGGAGCGGTAAGTTGCTGCGCTTCGGCGAAGGCGGCGAGGTGCGCGAGCTCACGCACACCCCGCGCGGCGAAAGCTGGGATGTCAGCGCCGAGGTGTGCGGCCGCGGAATCGATTTCGCGTTGACGCCGGGTGCGCCGCACCGCGTGCAGAATGCGCTGGCTGCGCTCGCAGCCGTGCAAGCTGCCGGCCTCGATCCGGCGCTGCTCGCCCCGGAATTCGGTCATGTCGGCATCATGACCGGCCGCGGCGTCGAGCAGACCGCAGGCGGCGTGGTTCTCATCGATGACAGTTTCAACGGCAATCCCGCGAGCATGGCCGCCGCGCTGGACAGCCTGCAGGCCCGCCCCGTCGCTGGACGGCGAATCGCCATCATCGGTGATATGCTGGAACTCGGCGCTGAAGCGCGGGCGTATCACAAGGGGCTCGCCGCGCATCTGGCTGGTATCGATGCGGTCTACTGCGTCGGCCCTTTGATGCGCCACCTGTTCGACCTGTTGCCGGAGGCAAAGCGGCTCGGCTGGCAGGGCGATCCGGCGACGCTGGATCCCCAATCGGTTGCGGCGCTGCTGGAGCGCAATGACGTCGTCGTCGTCAAGGGCAGCAAGAAGATCTTCTGGGTGAACAAGTTCGTTCCAAGACTTGCCGCTGCGTTGCAGGCCCACGCGTAGAATTGGGCGATATCGCGGCATCGCGAGCTGCTCTCTTCCCTCAGACCGGCGGGGCAGGTATGCCCGAGCGGGCCATAGCGGCTGAATGCGACGATTCGCACGCGGACCCTGATCGTGGTTAAAGGGGCGCCGACGTGGATTCGTGCGGGGAACACCGGGCGCTGACGGGCCCGGCCACGGCGGGACGGCACAGGCGGATTGTATGTTTTACTGGTTGATCGAGCTGAGCAACACGTTCCCCAGCCTCGGGATGTTCCGCACTGTCCTGAACGTCTTCCGCTATATCACTTTCCGCACCGGCGGCGCCGTGGTCACCGGTGCTCTGTTCGTGTTCCTGTTCGGTCCCTGGATCATCGACCACCTCAGGCTGCGGCAGGGCAAGGGCCAGCCGATCCGCACGGACGGTCCGCAATCGCACATCATTTCCAAGAAGGGCACGCCCACCATGGGCGGGTTGATGATCCTGTCAGGGCTCGTGGTCTCGACCGTGCTGTGGGCCAATCCGCTCAACCCTTATGTCTGGATCGTGCTCGCCGTCACGCTCGGCTTCGGCTTCGTCGGCTTCTATGACGATTACCTGAAGGTGACCAAGCAGTCGCATTCGGGCTTTGCCGGCCGCTTCCGCTTGTTGATCGAGGCGGCGATCGCGCTGGTCGCCTGCTATGCGCTGGTGCGGCTCGGTCGAGACCCGTCATCGACCGGCCTTGCCATTCCGTTCTTCAAGGAGCTGGTGATCAAGTTCGGCTGGCTTTACGTGATCTTCGGCGCCTTCGTCATCGTGGGCGCCGGCAATGCCGTGAACCTCACCGATGGCCTGGACGGTCTCGCCATCGTGCCGGTGATGATCGCCTCCGCCAGCTTCGGCCTGATCGCCTATCTGGCCGGCAATGCCGTGTTCTCCGACTATCTGCAGATCCATTACGTCGCAGGCACCGGCGAACTGGCGGTGCTCTGCGGCGCGGTGCTGGGCGCCGGCCTCGGCTTCCTCTGGTTCAACGCGCCGCCGGCCTCGATCTTCATGGGCGACACCGGCTCGCTGGCGCTCGGCGGCATGTTGGGGGCGATCGCCATCGCGGTGAAGCACGAGATCGTGCTGGCGGTGATCGGCGGGCTGTTCGTGCTGGAGGCGGTGTCGGTGATCGTGCAGGTGGTCTCGTTCAAGCTGACCGGAAAGCGCGTGTTCAAGATGGCGCCGATCCATCATCATTTCGAGCAGCTCGGCTGGACCGAGCCGCAGATCGTGATCCGCTTCTGGATCATCTCGGTGATGCTCGCGCTCGCCGGGCTGTCCACGCTGAAGCTGCGCTGATGAAGGCTACGATCTTGCAACGTCATTCCGGGGCGATGCGCCAGCATCGAACCCGGAATCTTGAGGTTCCGGGTTCCCGTTTCACGCGCCCCGGAACGACACGGGTTTGCTCATGATCCCCGTCACCTCCTTCGCCGGAAAAACGGTCGCGGTATTCGGCCTCGGCGGTTCGGGCCTCGCGTCCTGTCATGCGCTGCGTGCCGGCGGCGCCGAGGTGATTGCCGGCGACGACGGCGCCGACCGGCTGGCAGAGGCGGCGAAAGCCGGCTTCACCACCGCCGATCTGCGCACCGTCTCCTGGGCGAATTTCGCAGCCCTGGTGCTCGCACCCGGCGTGCCGCTGACGCATCCGGCACCGCATTGGAGCGTGCTCAAAGCGCGCGAGGCGGGCGTCGAGGTGATCGGCGATATCGAGCTGTTCTGCCGCGAGCGCAAGCGCCATGCGCCGGATGCGCCGTTCGTGGCGATTACCGGCACCAACGGCAAGTCGACCACGACCGCGCTGATCGCGCACCTGATGCGGGTCGCGGGTTTCGACACCCAGATGGGCGGCAATATCGGCACCGCGATCCTGTCGCTGGAGCCGCCGCGCATGGGGCGCGTTCACGTGATCGAGATGTCGTCCTATCAGATCGATCTGACGCCCTCGCTTGATCCGACCGTCGGCATCCTCATTAATGTCAGCGAGGATCATATCGATCGCCACGGCACGCTCGGCAACTACGCTGCCGTGAAGGAGCGGCTAGTCGCGGGCGTGCAGCCGCAGGGAACTGCGATCGTCGGCGTCGATGATGATTTCTCCCGCGCCACGGCGGATCGGCTCGATCGGACCGGCAAGCGCGTGGTCCGCATCTCCGTCAAGAACCCGCTGCCGGACGGCATTTATGTCGAGCACGAAACCATCGTGCGCGCGAGCGGCGGTGCGCGCAGCGAGATCGCCCGGATCGGCGGCATAGGCTCGCTGCGCGGCCTGCACAATGCGCAGAACGCCGCCTGCGCGGCCGCCTGCGCCCTTGCGCTGGGCGTGCGCGAGGACGTGCTGCAGCAGGGCCTACGCAGCTTCCCTGGGCTGGCGCATCGCATGGAGCAGGTGGGGCGTGTGGAGAACGTGCTGTTCGTGAACGACTCCAAGGGCACCAATGCCGATGCAGCGGCGCACGCCCTGTCGTCCTTTGCCGATATCTTCTGGATCGCCGGCGGCAAGCCGAAAGCCGGCGGCATCACCAGCCTGACCTCCTTCTTCCCGCGCATCCGCAAAGCCTATCTGATCGGTGAGGCGGCGGCGGAGTTCGCACAGACCCTCGGCGATCAGGTGCCGCATGAGATGTCGGGCACGCTCGACGTCGCGGTGGCCCGGGCGGCTGCGGACGCCGAAGCTTCCGGCCTGAAGGACGCGGTGGTGCTGCTGTCGCCCGCCTGCGCCTCGTTCGATCAATATCGCAACTTCGAAATCCGCGGCGCCAAGTTCCGCGAATTGGTCCAGGCCCTGCCAGGCGTGACGCCGGTAGTGTGAGGCCGCCTGACACCGTCTCCGATCCTGTCCCGTTGCTGGTCCGAAAAGCCTCGTCGTGCTATAAGATCGGCATGGACACGCTGCTGGACCAAAACATCTCCCCGCGACTGCTGGCTGAGCTGGAGCGAGCATATTTTTGGTGGGAGCCAGTTGGATCGGAGCCGCGCTCAGCGGCGAGGATTATCGCGCAAGCGATGAGCCTTGCAGGTTTTGACGACATCGTGCGCTTGGAGAAAGAATTCGGTTCCGATTTTCTTGCCGAGATCATGCTCAAGGCCGAGCCGGGCTGGATCGACGCGAGGTCCTGGGAGTTGTGGCGCGGCCGTTTGATGCGCGCGACAAATCGCGACATTCCCGCTGAGCCGCCGGTCAGGTCATTCGATGTCGGGACAGTTTGATCCCTGCATCGATATTTTGCCGGCTGCGCAGCAAGGCATTTGGCCGCAGCTTGCTCCGGCGCGCAACCTAGGCTTCGTCTTATACGGCGGTACGGCCGTGGCCCTGCACCTCGGCCACCGGACCTCCATCGATTTCGATTTCTTTAAGGCAGAGCCCTTGGACAAAGACGAGATCGGTGAAGCCTTCGCGTTCATGCGCCAAGCGCGAACGCTTCAAGAGGACCAGAATACGCTGGTCGTCGACGCGGCGCTGCCGGCGGGACATGTCAAGATATCCTTCTTTGGCCGCCTTGCATTGGGGCGCGTCAGCGACCCGCTGCTGACAACAGACGGAGTTCTGCTGGTTGCCTCGCGCGAAGATCTCCTTGCCACCAAATTGAAGGCGATCCTGGATCGGGCTGAGGCCAAGGATTACCGTGACATTGCGGCCATGCTCTCCGCGGGGACTTCGCTTGCAACGAGTCTCGGAGCCTTTGCCAAAATGTATGGAAGGGATCCTGCGCTCCCGCTCAGGGCTCTCGGCTTCTTTAAGGATGGCGATCTGCCTACTCTTCCAAAGAGTGATCAGGAGCTCCTGCGCGCAGCTCGCGATCGAGTGTCGGTCATTCCTGAAGTTGTCCTCCAAAGCGGGCTAGCTCCTCCGCAACTCTAAGCGGGGCTTGCGGGAGGAAAGGCTTGGGACCGTGATACTTCAAAACCCAAACGGTTCCTTAACCCTTCGATAACCATCATCGGCGACCAATGGGAGTTGCCTTTGGCCGAAGGGACCACCCATGCTCTCCCGTGAAGAACGCAATCCGCTATCCGACTGGTGGTGGACGGTGGACCGCCCGCTGCTTGGTGCCATCATCGGATTGATGTTGTGCGGGGTCATCCTGTCGCTGGCGGCAAGTCCGCCGGTGGCGACCCGCATCGGGCTCGATGCGTTCCATTTCTTCAATCGCCACGTCCTGTTCCTGCTGCCGTCCTTCGTCGTGCTGATCGGCGTTTCTTTCCTGTCGCCGCGGCAGATTCGCCGCAGCGCGCTGGTCATCCTGGTGATCAGCCTCGCGCTGATCGTGGTGACGCTCGCGATCGGACCTGAGGTGAAGGGCTCGCGGCGCTGGATCACGCTGCTCGGCGTCAACATTCAGGCCTCCGAGGCAGCAAAGCCGGCGTTCGTGGTGGTCGCCGCCTGGCTATTTTCGGAATCGGCGCGCCGGCCCGACATGCCCGCGACCTCGATGGCGCTGGTGCTGCTGCTGACGCTGGTCTCGCTGCTGGTGATGGAACCGGATTTCGGCCAGACCATGCTGATCCTGATGGTCTGGGGCGCGCTGTTCTTCATCGCGGGCATGCGGATGATCTGGGTCGCCGGCCTGGCCGGCGCGGCCGCCGCCGGCCTGTTCGGCGCCTATCTGTTCGTCCCGCATGTCGCCGGCCGTATCAAGCGCTTCATGAACCCGGCCTCGGGCGACACCTTCCAGGTCGACACCGCCATGGAAGCCTTTTCTAACGGCGGCTGGTTCGGGCTCGGGCCGGGCGAGGGCATCGCCAAGCGCAGCCTACCTGACAGCCATACGGACTTCGTGTTCGCGGTCGCAGCCGAAGAATTCGGTATCGTCTTGTGCCTCGCGCTGGTGGCGCTCTTCGCCTTCATCGTCATTCGGACGCTGTCGCGCGCCTACGCGACCGAGGACAGCTTCGCTCGCTTTGGCGCCTCCGGGCTTGCGATCCTGATGGGCGTGCAGGCCGCGATCAACATTTCGGTCAATCTGCAACTGATTCCTGCCAAAGGCATGACGTTGCCGTTCATCTCCTATGGCGGGTCGTCGATGGTGTCGCTGGCCTATGGCGTCGGCATGATGCTGGCGTTGACCCGGCAGCGGCCGCGCATGGAGATCACGGATGCGGCGGGCGGCGTGCGCAGCTACGCATGAGTGTTCGTCGGAGCTCACGCTCCTCGCAATAATGGCGGTTTGTCTGTAAACAGGCGCGCATGAACGATACAGCGCCTCTCATCCTGCTCGCGGCCGGCGGCACCGGCGGCCATCTGTTTCCCGCGGAAGCGCTCGGCGTCGAATTGATCAAGCGCGGCTTCCGTGTTCGCCTGGTCACCGATGCCCGCGCGCTGCACTACAGCGGCCTGTTCACCAAGGACATGATCGACGTAGTGCCAAGCGAGACGGTGCGCGGCCGCTCGCCGATTGCGCTGGCGCGCACCGCGGTGATGCTCGGAGCCGGCACGATTGCCGCATTCAACCTGATCCGTCGGCTCAAGCCCGCGGCCGTGGTCGGCTTCGGCGGTTATCCGACCGTGCCGCCGCTGGTCGCGGCGCGGCTCGCCGGCGTGCCCGGCATCATCCATGACGCCAATGCGGTGCTCGGCCGCGCCAACCGTTTCCTGTCGTCACGGGTGAAGGCGATCGCGACCTCGCTGCCCGGCGTGCTCGACCGTGATCCCGCGCTCGCCGGCAAGGCCACCACAGTCGGGACGCCGATGCGTCCGGCGATTCTGGAGGCCGCTGCGGTGCCCTACGCCCCGCCGGCCTCGTCAGGACCATTCCGGCTGCTCGTGACCGGCGGCAGCCAGGGTGCCCGGGTCATGAGCGATGTGGTGCCCGGCGCGATCGAGCGGCTGGAGCCGGCACTGTGGGGCCGGCTGGTGCTGACCCAGCAGGTCCGCCAGGAGGACATGGCGCGGGTGCGCGCGGTCTACGATCGGCTCAAGATCAACGCCGAACTCGCGCCGTTCTTCACCGATCTGCCGGCGCGGCTCGCGGCCAATCACCTCGTCATCTCGCGCTCCGGTGCCGGCACGGTGGCGGAATTGGCGGCGATCGGCCGCCCCTCGATCCTGGTGCCGCTGCCGGGCGCGATCGATCAGGACCAGTTCGCCAATGCCGGCGTGCTGTCACAGGTGAACGGCGCGATCCGGATCGTGCAGGGCGACTTCACGCCCGCTCGGCTCGCCTCGGAGATCTCCGCGCTGGCTGCCGAGCCGGCGCGGCTGGCTGCGATGTCGGAGGCCGCCCGCGCGGTCGGCCGGCTCGATGCCGCCGAGCGGCTGGCCGATCTGGTGGTCAAAACCGCCGGAATTTAGGCCTGCAGCACCGAAATATCCCCTTGTCATGCCCCGCACAGGCGGGGCATCCAGTACCCGGAGCGGCCTGATTTGCGCGTGAGCAGGGGAGCCGCGGAATACTGATCGCCCGCCTGCGCGGGCGATGACGCAAGGACTTTGACCATGAGACTGCCGCGCGAGATCGGACCCATCCACTTCGTCGGGATCGGCGGCATCGGCATGAGCGGCATCGCCGAGGTGCTCTGCAATCTCGGCTATACGGTGCAGGGCTCCGATGCCGCCGACAATGCCAATGTCGGGCGGCTGCGCGAGAAGGGCATCGCCGTCAGCGTCGGCCACAAGGCCGAGAACGTGGCGGGCGCCGACGTGGTCGTGGTCTCGACCGCGATCAAGCGCGACAATCCGGAATTGATGGCCGCGCGCGCCCAACGCATTCCGGTGGTGCGGCGCGCCGAGATGCTGGCGGAATTGATGCGGCTGAAGAGCTGCGTCGCGATCGCCGGCACCCATGGCAAGACCACCACGACCTCGATGGTGGCCGCACTGCTCGATGCCGGCGGCCTCGATCCGACGGTGATCAATGGCGGTATCATCAATGCCTACGGCACCAATGCGCGGCTCGGCGCCGGCGACTGGATGGTGGTCGAGGCCGACGAGAGTGACGGCACCTTCCTGAAGCTGCCGGCGGATGTGGCGATCGTCACCAATGTCGACCCCGAGCATCTCGATCACTTCAAGACGTTCGACGCCGTGCAGGAGGCGTTCCGCGCCTTCGTCGAGAACGTCCCGTTCTATGGCTTCGCCGTGATGTGCATCGATCATCCGGTGGTACAGACCCTGGTCGGCAAGATCGAGGATCGTCGCATCATCACCTATGGCCAGAATCCGCAGGCCGATGCCCGGCTGGTCGATCTGAGGCCCGAGGGCGGCGGCTCCCGCTTCACCGTCGTCTTTCGCGATCGTAAGACGGATGCCACCCACGCAATCCCCGACATCGTGCTGCCGATGCCCGGCCGCCACAACGCCTCGAACGCCACGGCCGCCATCGCGGTCGCGCATCAGCTTGGGATTTCGAACGACGCGATCCGCAAGGCGATCGCAGGCTTCGGTGGCGTCAAGCGCCGCTTCACCCGCACCGGAGAATGGAACGGGATCACCGTGATCGACGATTACGGCCACCACCCGGTGGAGATCGCGGCCGTGCTCAAGGCGGCGCGCGAATCCACCAACGGCCGGATCATCGCGGTCGTGCAGCCGCATCGCTACACCCGCCTGCAGTCGCTGTTCGAGGAATTCTGTACCTGCTTCAACGACGCCGATGCCGTTGTCGTCGCCGAGGTCTACGCGGCCGGCGAGGCGCCGATCGAGGGCATCGACCGCGATCATTTCGTGCTGGGCCTGCGCACTCATGGCCATCGCGAAGTGGTGCCGTTGCCGAAGGCCGCCGATCTCGCCGGTATCGTCAAGGGTCTGGCAAAGCCGGGCGATCTCGTCGTCTGTCTTGGCGCAGGCAACATCACGCAGTGGGCCTATGCGCTGCCGAACGAGTTGAAGGCGCTGGGGTGAGTATGGACGTGGTGATCTCCTGCTCAGCTGCACGGCCAACTCCGTTCCCTTCCCCCTTGTGGACGAGGGTTAGGGAGGGGGGTAAGCCGCAAGCGCCGGCGTTCGTGGTACCCCCCTCTCCAGCTCTCCCCCATCGCAAGTCGGGCCTGCCCGACTTGCGCAAACTAGATATGCGCAACCGAGGTAAACCTCGGTTGCGTGGGGGAGAGAGCCGAGTGTGCCGTGTAGCAACAGCATCGGCACTTTCTCGAGCCCGGCTCTTCATCGCATGACCTTCCCCGACATCACACCCGAGCTGAAAGCCGCGATGCCGGAGCTTCGCGGGCGGCTGCTCGCCAACGAGCCGTTGGCTCCGCTCACCTGGTTTCGCGTCGGCGGCCCGGCGCAAGTTTTGTTCACGCCGGCCGATGCCGATGACCTCGCCTATTTCCTCAAGCATCTTCCCAACGAGCTGCCGATCTACGTGATCGGCGTCGGCTCCAACCTGATCGTGCGCGACGGCGGCGTCTCGGGCGTGGTGATTCGGCTCGCGCCGCGCAGCTTCGGTGAGGTCGCAGCGGAGGGCGATATCGTCACCACCGGCACCGCCGCGCTCGACAAGCGCGTCGCCGAGGTGGCCGCGAGCGCCAACCTGTCCGGCCTCGAATTCCTGTTCGGGATTCCCGGCACGATCGGCGGGGCGCTGCGCATGAACGCCGGCGCCAATGGCGGCGAGACCAAGGACGTTCTGGTCGAGGCGACGGCCGTCGACCGGCAAGGCAATACCCATCGCTTCAGCAATGCTGAGATGAAGTTCACCTATCGCGCGAGCGGCACAGACCCCGCGCTGATCTTCACCTCGGCGCGCTTTCGCGGCAGGCCTTCGGCGCCGGAAGCGATCCGGGCGCGGATGGCCGAGGTGCAGGCGCATCGTGAGATGGCGCAGCCGATCCGTGAGAAAACGGGCGGCTCGACGTTCAAGAATCCCTCCGGCCACAGCGCCTGGAAACTGATCGACGCCGCCGGCTGTCGCGGCCTGAAGCTCGGCGGTGCGCAGGTGTCCGAGATGCACTGCAACTTCCTGATCAACACCGGGCAGGCCACCGGTTACGACATCGAGGCGCTCGGCGAGACCGTGCGCGAACGGGTCAAGGCGTCCTCCGGAATCGAACTGCAGTGGGAGATCAAACGCATTGGACTCAGCGCGAGCTAATTCGTGCATTTCGTCAGCCGTTGCGACCAAGCGGTGGCGGCAAGGTGAGATCAACCCGAGAACGTATTGATGCGCATCACGATTCTGTTCGGCGGCTCCAACAAGGAACGGCTCGTCTCAGTGGCGAGCGCGCAGGCGCTGCATGCCGCGCTCCCTGAAGCCGATCTGTGGTTCTGGGAGGCCGACGACACAGTCCATGCGGCGAGCGGCAAGGCGCTGACGTCCCATGCCAAGCCGTTCGAGGAGCCGTTCAAGGCGGATGGCAACAAGCTCGGCGGCCTGACCGAGGCGCTGGATCGCGCCAAGGCCGAAGCGCGCGTCCTGGTGCTCGGCCTGCACGGGGGACGCGCCGAGAACGGCGAGCTTCAGGCGATGTGCGAGATGCGCGGCGTTCCGTTCACCGGCTCGGGCTCCGCGTCCTCGCATCTCGCCTTCGACAAGATCGCGGCCAAGCGCTTCGCCGTGCTCGGTGGCGTCCGCGCGGTCGAAGGCGTGGCGCTCGAGGAAATGGAAGCTGCACTTGCGCACTATGGAAAGTTGATCGCCAAGCCGGTGAAGGACGGGTCGAGCTACGGACTCATCTTCGTCAATGCCAAGCAGGATCTGGTCGCAATCCGCAGCGCGGCCGAGAGCGAGGACTATCTGGTCGAGCCGTTCGTCAGCGGTACTGAGGCGACCTGCGCCGTGCTCGAGCAGCTCGACGGCTCGCTGATCGCATTGCCGCCGATTGAGATCGTGCCAGCCGAGGGCGCCTTCAACTATTTTGCGAAATATCTCGCCAAGACCACGCAGGAGATTTGTCCGGGCCGCTTCAGCCCCGAGGTCACGGCGGCGATCCAGACCGAGGCCGTCAAGGCGCATCGGGCGTTGTCCTGCGGCGGCTATTCGCGCAGCGACTTCATCATCTCGGCCGACGGCCCGGTTTATCTTGAGACCAACACCTTGCCGGGACTGACCGCGGCTTCGCTCTATCCCAAGGCGCTCAAGGCTCACGGCATCGCCTTCGTTGACTTCCTGCATCAACAGATCGCGCTCGCCGAGCGGCGCATTCGTTAACAAGGGACGTCATATCGCCGGGGAGTTCCCGTCCGGGTTCCCTGGGGCGAAGTTCCCAGAATCCGTAAAATCCTTAAGAATCCGGCTCAAGGTGCTCATAAATCGGCGAAAAAAATCGCCTCACCGGACCGGCTTTACCTTTTGTTTACCAGGACGTCCGAAGGTTAACGCTGGCGACCCAGCGGTGCTCGGCCGCCGGCCCGCGCTGTCGTGATCCGCTTCCGGCGAATCCACCTCAGCGCGCCGGTCGGTTCGAGCGGCCGAGGGGAGCGGTCCGCAACGTATCTGCGGGCGCAACAGTTGATGAGCTCGTGCAATGGATGGTGCAGGACGCCTCGCTCACTCGCAGAGGCCTCAAGCTGACCTGAGAGCCGCGGCCCTTGGCGCGGCGATCTTGCTGCGCGAGTATCTGTCTGCGCGATTCGTTCGCGCCAGATCGGCGCGTGCCGCAAAGCAGGTCAGACCCATCGCACTCCAGCCGCTTGTCGAGCGCGAGGCGCCGCCGCGCATCGTGGAGTGGGTGGAGCGCTATCTGCCGCGGCGCCTGGGACCGGCCATGACCGTGCTGCTGCTGTTCGGCAGCATCTGGCTCGGCGTCGTCAAGGGCGGCCATGTCGAGGAGTTCAGCACCGCGTTCAGCGATGCGCGCAACGCGCTCGCCAATTCGGTCGGCTTCCGCATCACGGCTCTCGCCATCAACGGCCGCAAGCAATTGACCCAGGATGAAGTGCTGGCGATCGGCGGCGTCACCGGCCGCTCGTCGCTGTTGTTCCTCGATGCCGCCGCCGTGCGTGACCGGCTCAAGGCCAATCCCTGGATCGCTGACGCGACCGTGCAGAAGTTCTTTCCGAACCAGCTCCGGATCGACATCGTCGAGCGCCAGGCCTTCGCCTTGTGGCAGGAGAACGGGCGACTGTCCGTCATCGCCGACGACGGCGCGGTGCTCGAGCCTTATGTGTCGCACCGTTTCCTGACCCTGCCGCTGGTGGTCGGCAAGGGCGCGGAGAGCAGGGCGCGTGATTTCCTGGCGCTGCTGGCGCGCTATCCGCAGGTGCGTGCCGTGACCAAGGCGGCCGTCTTCGTCGGCGAGCGCCGCTGGAACCTGCGGACCAAGGACGGGCTCGACATCCGCCTGCCGGAACACGACGTGGGCAACGCGCTGACCGAACTGTCGCAGCTCGATCAGGAGGATCATCTGTTCTCCCGCGACATCGTCGCGATCGACATGCGCCTGCCGGACCGGCTCGTGGTGCAACTCTCCGACGACGCGGCGAAGGCGCGCGAGGACCTGTTCAAGGACAAGAAATCCAAGAAGAAGGCCGGTGACGCATGACCGGCTTCGATCGCCAGACTCCCAAGACCCGGCCGATGTCGCAGAAGCGCACTGCGCTGGTGGCCTCGCTCGACGTCGGCACCAGCAAGATCGCCTGCATGATTGCGCGGCTGAGGCCGGCGCCGCCGAGCGACGCGCTGCGCGGCCGCAGTCACGCCATCGAGCTGATCGGCTACAGCCAGATCCAGTCGCGCGGGGTCAAGGCCGGCGCGGTGGTCGATCCCGTTGCCTGCGAGCAGGTGGTGCGCCAGGCGGTGGCGCTCGCCGAGCGCATGGCGAAGGTGCGGGTGGAGTCAGTGCTTCTCCCGGTGGCCGGCGGCCGCGTGATGGGTCACCTGATCGAGGCGACGTCGGACATCCGTAGCGGGGCGGTCACCCCCGCCGATGTCAGCCGCGTCACCTCGACCGGCATGCATCACGCCACCGGCGAAGGCCGCGCCGTGCTCCATGCGCTTCCCGTCGGCTACACATTGGATGGCGTCAAAGGCATCCGCGACCCGCGCGGCATGCTGGCCCGCCAGTTCGGCGTCGACATGAACGTCGTGACCACTGATGCCACGGTTGCCAGGAACCTGATGCTGGTGGTTGAGCGCTGCCACCTCAATGTCGAGGCCATGGCCGCGAGCCCGTATGTTGCCGGGTTGTCGGTCCTGACCGATGACGAGGCCGATCTCGGCGCCGCCGTCGTCGAGATGGGGGCAGGTACTACGACGATCGCGATCTATTCCGGTGGCCGCTTCATCCATGCGAGCGGATTTGCGCTCGGCGGGCATCACGTGACCATGGATCTTGCGCGCGGATTATCGGCGTGCATTGCGGATGCCGAGCGAATCAAGACGTTATATGGCACGGTGCTGACCGGCGGGTCCGACGCGCGTGAGTTGATGTCCGTTCCGACGGCAGGGGACAATGAGCGGGATCTCCCGCAAATCGTCTCCCGCGCCACCATCGCGAACATTGTCAGGCACCGCGCTGAGGAGATTTTTGAAATGGTCCGCGACCGGCTGAAGGATTCTCCCTTTGCGGCAGAACCCAAAGCGCGCGTCGTCCTGAGCGGAGGGGCTTCGCAGCTGACCGGCCTTGTCGAGCTTGGCACCCGAATCCTCGGCCGCCCTGTGCGCGTCGGTCGTCCGCTCGGCTTCGGCCGGCTGCCGAACGAGGCCAAGAACGCCGCCTTCGCGGTGCCCACCGGGCTTCTGGTCTATCCGCAATACGCGCACCTCGAACACGTCGAACCGCGGCATACGCGGCAGCAGGCAACAGGGACCGACGGCTATTTCGGAAAGGTCGGACGATGGCTACGCGAGGGCTTCTGATGAATCATTTCCGCCCCAAAGACATTCCCATGCGATTTTCACCAACACCCGCGGCCACAGGCCGTGGCGAACCCACGCGCGCGTGAGCGAGAGGCAACCATGGCACTCACAATTACACCTCCTGATATCCATGAGCTGAAGCCGCGGATTACTGTGTTCGGCGTCGGTGGCGCGGGCGGCAACGCCGTCAACAACATGATCACCGCGGGCTTGCAGGGCGTCGACTTCGTCGTCGCCAACACCGACGCCCAGGCGCTGACCATGTCGAAGGCGCAGCGCATCATCCAGATGGGCACGCAGGTGACGCAGGGGCTCGGCGCCGGCTCGCAGCCGGACGTCGGGGCGGCCGCCGCGCAGGAGGTGATCGACGAGATCCGCGACCACCTCTCGGGCGCCAACATGGTGTTCGTCACCGCCGGCATGGGGGGCGGGACGGGCACAGGGGCTGCTCCGGTGATTGCCAAGACCGCGCGCGAAATGGGCATTCTCACCGTGGGTGTCGTCACCAAACCGTTCCACTTCGAAGGCCAGCGCCGGATGCGCACGGCGGAATCCGGCATCAACGAGCTGCACAAGGTCGTCGATACGCTCCTGATCATCCCGAACCAGAACCTGTTCCGGGTGGCCAACGAGAAGACCACCTTCGCCGACGCCTTCGCGATGGCCGACCAGGTGCTCTATTCGGGCGTCGCCTGCATCACCGACCTGATGGTCAAGGAAGGTCTAATCAATCTCGACTTCGCCGACGTGAGAGCGGTGATGCGCGAGATGGGCAAGGCGATGATGGGAACCGGCGAAGCGTCGGGCGAGAAGCGTGCGCTGACCGCCGCCGAAGCCGCGATCGCCAACCCGCTGATCGATGATTCCTCGATGAAGGGCGCCAAGGGCCTGCTGATCTCGATCACCGGCGGCAAGGACCTGACCCTGTTCGAGGTCGACGAGGCCGCCACCCGCATCCGTGAGGAGGTCGATCAGGACGCCAACATCATCGTCGGCGCAACCTTCGACGAATCGCTGGACGGGCTGATTCGGGTCTCGGTGGTCGCCACCGGCATCGAGCAGGCGCAGTTCAATCGCGGCGTGGCGCCGCCTTCCGCAACGGTCCAGGCGGCCGTCGCGCCGGCTCCGTCAGCTGCGACCGGTGCCCCCGAAAGCCGGCTCGCCGATCTCACCGCGCGGCTGCGCGCCGACAATCAGCGGCTCGCCGAGCGCGCCGCCAAGCTCGAAGCCCAGGCCGCGCAGATGGCGCCTGCCGCACCCGCGCCGATCGCGCCGGCGCCCCGGCCGGCGCCGAATCTCGAACGCGACACGCTGGCCGCGGTCGCTGCCGCGATGGCGAACGAGCCCCCGGCCGCGCCCGCACAGCCCGTCGCCTATGGCGACGTGACCGTGCGCCCGATCGCTCAAAAGCCGTCGCTGTTCCCGGAGCCGGAGGCCGTCCGCCCGCCGCCGGTGGAAGCGGCGGTTCTGCCTGAGACCTTCATTCCACAGGCGGCAGAGCGGTTGCCGCCCCGCGCGCCGCGGATGCCGAAGTTCGAGGATCTGCCGATGCCGGCTCAGGCGGAGATTCGCCAGGCGCGCGGCGACGAGGGCGATGAGCATCCGCAGAAGTCCCGGATGTCGCTGCTGCAGCGGCTTGCCCATGTGGGCCTCGGCCGCCGCGACGAGGAGAATGAGCCTCCGCTCGCCGGCCGTGGACCCGGACCGGCCATGTCGACCATGCCGCCGCTCCCTGAGCGCAAGCCACAGCGCACGGTGGCCCAGCAAGTGGCTGCTGCCGACCCGGTATCGGAGTATGCACGCCGTCCGGCGCCGCAAGGTCTCGATGTCCATGGCCGTTCCGCTCCTGTGGCGCCAGCGCCACAGGGCGATGATCATTTGGATATCCCGGCCTTCCTGCGGCGCCAGGCAACCTGACAATTGTTACAGCCCAGGCTGTGGACAAGAGGCCCGGCTCGATGGAGCCGGGCCTCTTTGCTTTCCTGGACCGAGCGACTCAAGGTGCCTCAACTAACTGATTTTAAATGCTTAATTATCTATTTGGTGGTGTGATCCGGGAACCAGGAGGGTAAAGGCCGCGTTCCAAAATGGTTAAGCGTTGGCGCGAATGCGGCAGAGATAGGGTAACAATCCGTAAAGAAGCGTGAGTTGGCGCGCTTTGGAGCCCGTGGTTATGGTCTACCGTGACTTGGGGATACCTAACACTGAGTCGGCGCGCAGGGGCTGCCGAGGGGGTGTTTAGGTGGGGTCTTGGGCGATAAGTCGATGAAATTCAGCCGGCAAACCACGCTTCGTTCGCAGGCCACCGTGACCGGTGTTGGTGTCCATTCGGGGGCGCCGGTCAGTCTGACGATCGGGCCTGCACCGATCGACGCGGGCCTTGTGTTCGTCCGCACCGGTCTTGAGGGGCCGGATCGCGAGGTGAAGGCTACCGCCGGCGGCGTGATCGCCACCGAATTCGCAACCGTCCTGGGCGACCGCGAAGGTCCGCTGGTTTCGACCGCCGAACACGTGCTGGCCGCCCTGCGCGGCATGGGCGTCGACAACGCCACCATCGAAATCGATGGTCCCGAAGTTCCGATCATGGACGGCTCGGCTGCGCCCTTCGTGGCTGCGATTGAGCAGGCCGGCATCGTTTCCCAGTCGGCAGCGCGTCGCTACATCCAAATTCTGAAGCCTGTGCAGGTCGCGATCGGCGCCTGTGCCGGCGAACTGCGGCCGAACGCGACCGGGTTCCGGCTTGAGATCGAGATCGACTTCACCAATCCCGTGATCGGCCGCCAGTCCTATCACTTCGACCTCAATCCGGAGCGTTTCCGCCGCGAGATTGCTCGCGCCCGCACCTTCGGCTGCATGAGCGATGTGGCGAAGCTCTGGAGCGCTGGCTTCGCGCTGGGCTCCTCGTTCGAGAACACGGTCGTGTTCGACGAGGAACGACTCTTGAATCCCGAAGGCCTGCGTTACGCTGATGAATGCGCCCGCCATAAGGTGTTGGACGCAATCGGCGACCTCGCGCTTGCCGGGCTGCCGCTGCTCGGAACCTATCGCTCGGTTCGTGGTGGCCATAAGCTCAACCATGCCGTGCTGACGGCGCTTCTCGCCGACCGCACTGCTTGGCGGGTGGTCGAAGGCGAACCTGCAGTGCGCCGTCCTCGCGTCACGACCGAGGTTGCGGTGGGTGGTATGGTCGGCGGCATGATCGCCCCGGCCTACGGCCCGGATGTGTCCTAAAAACTGATGTGTTGAAACGCCTGCAGCTCTTCGCAGCCCATCAGGCTGGGGCGCCAGGTTCAAGCATGCGCTCATTGGACGCGTTCCGTTCCACTGAAATTTCATGACAGCTTGTTACCGGGCCGCTTGCGCCGTTGTCGGTTGATCCGAACTTCGCAAGTGTCTCCAAGGCTTTTGCCGTGGTAACCACGTCGGATTGCTGCACTCCGGTGCCGCCTTAATGCGGGCGAAATGCCTGCCTATGCGGTTGGTTAACGAGGGTTTTTCGGTTAAAGAGGCGATGGCTGCATGGCAGGCGCCACGGACAGGCCCATCCCAGCGTTCATGATGGCAAACTCATAAGCGCGCGGCACACACCGGATCACAGGCGTCAGGTTCTCAAAGCTCATGTCGACACAACGTCTTTCGCCCGAACTCCGCATCCCTCTGACCGGCCGCATCAGGCTGGCCATGTCGCTGATTGTGCTCGCGCTGCCGTTGAGCGGCTGCGGCACCGGCGGGCTGTGGGACAAGTTCCTGGCCAAGGACGACACCTTCGTCGATGAGCCGGCTGACAAGCTCTACAACCAGGGCTTGTTCATGATGAACGAGAAGAAGGACCCGAAGGGCGCGGTCAAGAAGTTCGAGGAGGTCGACCGCGAGCACCCCTATTCCGACTGGGCCCGCAAATCGCTGCTGATGTCGGCCTATGCCTCCTATCAGGCCGGAGACTTCGACGGCTGCATCGGCTCGGCGACGCGTTACATCACCCTGCATCCCGGCAGTCCTGATGCGGCCTACGCGCAATATCTCATCGCGGCCTCGCATTACGACCAGATCCCGGACATCAGCCGTGACCAGGGGCGCACCGAAAAGGCGATCGCGTCGCTGGAAGAGGTGATTCGCAAATATCCGACCTCCGAATATGCCACCAGCGCCAAGGTCAAGCTGGAAGGCGCCCGCGACCAGCTCGCGGGCAAGGAGATGGATATCGGTCGCTACTACATGGAGAAGCGCGACTACACGGCGGCCATCAACCGCTTCAAGACCGTGGTCACGCAGTACCAGACCACGCGCCACGTCGAGGAGGCGCTGTTTCGCCTGACTGAGGCCTATATGGCGATCGGCATCGTCGGCGAAGCGCAGACCGCAGCCGCCGTGCTCGGGCATAATTTCCCCGACAGCAAGTGGTACAAGGACGCCTATAATCTCGTGAAGACCGGCGGCGTGGAACCGGAAGAGAACAAGGGCTCCTACATCTCCAAGGCGTTTAAAAAGCTGGGGCTGGGCTGAAGTCCGGCAGGGCGTGACGCCGACGAGGCGTCTCCGCAGCTCGAGCCGTCTCCTCAAACGCATGTTCTTGTTTTGTTCTCATATCGCTGATAAGATCGAGTCGATCGATTCAGGGCTCTCGCCCTCAACGAGGACTCAATCTCCATGCTGGCGCGTCTGTCGATCCGTGACATTGTTCTGATCGAGCGGCTTGATATCGAGTTTTCTCAGGGACTTGCCGTGCTGACCGGTGAGACTGGCGCCGGCAAGTCGATCCTGCTCGACGCCTTTGCGCTGGCGCTGGGAGGGCGGGGCGACGCCAGCCTCGTCCGCCATGGCGCCGAGCAGGGCCAGGTCACCGCCGTGTTCGAAGTGGCCAAGAACCATCCCGCGGCGAAGATCTTGGCCGACAACGGCCTAGACGACGACGGCGAGATGATCCTGCGTCGGGTGCAGTTCGGCGACGGTCGCACCCGCGCCTTCATCAACGATCAGTCGGTCAGCGTGCAGACTCTGAAGGCCGTCGGCGCGGTGCTGGTCGAGATCCATGGCCAGCATGATGAGCGTGCCCTCGTCGATGCCGCTACCCATCGCCGCCTGCTCGATGCCTTTGCGGGGCTGGAGAAAGACGTCGCGGCGGTCGAAATGCTCTGGGCGGCGCGGCGCACCACGAGCACGGCGCTGGAGGAGCATCGGGCCGGCATGGAGCGCGCCGCCCGCGAGGCGGACTACCTGCGCCATGCCTCCGACGAGTTGAAGGCCCTGGCACCGAAGGATGGGGAGGAGACCCAGCTTGCCGCGCGCCGCACCACGATGATGCAGGGCGAGAAGATCGCGTCCGATCTGCACGACGCCCAGGACGCGGTCGGTGGCAACCAGTCGCCGATCGCCAGCCTTTCGGCTGCGGTGCGGCGGCTGGAGCGGCGTGCCGGCAGTTCGCCGGCTCTGATCGAGCCGGCGGTGAAGGCGATCGATGCCGCGATCAACGCGCTGGAGGAGGCCGATCAGCATCTGACGGCGGCGCTCCGCGCCGCCGATTTCGATCCATTCGAGCTGGAGCAGATCGAGGAGCGGTTGTTCGCACTGCGCGCTGCGGCGCGGAAATATTCCACGCCCGTGGACGGGCTTGCCGCGCTGGCGGCGAAATATGCCGCCGACGTCGTGTTGATCGATGCCGGCGCCGAGCAATTGAAGCAGCTGGAAGCCGCAGCCGCAGAGGCCGACGCGCGTTATGCCGCGGCGGCTGCCAAACTGTCGGCCGCGCGCACCAAGGCGGCCGACAAGCTCAACAAGGCCGTCAACGCCGAGCTCGCGCCGCTCAAGCTCGAACGTGCCAAGTTCATGACCCAGGTCGAGGCCGATGCCGAGATTCCGGGACCGCAGGGGATCGACCGTGTCGAGTTCTGGGTGCAGACCAATCCGGGCACCAGGCCCGGGCCGATGATGAAGGTGGCGTCAGGCGGCGAGCTGTCGCGCTTCCTGCTGGCGCTCAAGGTGGTGCTGTCCGATCGCGGCTCGGCGCCGACACTGGTGTTCGACGAGATCGATACCGGTGTGGGCGGTGCGGTTGCCGATGCCATCGGCGCCCGGCTGGCGCGGCTGGCCGGCCAGGTCCAGGTGATGGCGGTGACCCATGCGCCGCAGGTCGCAGCCCGCGCCGACCAGCATCTGTTGATCTCCAAGGCCGCGCTCGACAAGGGCAAACGCGTCGCCACGCGGGTCAACGCGCTCCCGGCCGAGCACCGCCGCGAGGAGATCGCGCGCATGCTCGCCGGCGCCGAGATCACCGCCGAAGCCCGCGCCGCGGCGGCCCGGCTGCTCGAGGTGGCGGCTTAGAGCCCTTGCTCCGCCATTCCGGGTTCGATACGGAACCAGTCACAGGCCCGACGTTTTACGTGAGGCCGTCCGCATCGCCCCGGAATGACGGACTGTAGTAAGCAATGGCCAGAGCAGCAAAAGCAAAGAAACCCACAGACATCGCCGACCTCACCAAGGCGCAGGCCAAGGTGGAATGGATGCGTTTGGCGCTGGAACTCGAAGGGCACGACAAGCGCTATTATCAGGACGACGCACCGAGCGTCACCGATGCCGAATATGACGCATTGCGTCAGCGCTTCAACGCGATCGAGAAGCGCTTTCCGGAATTCGTCTCGGCTGACTCACCGTCCCAGAAAGTCGGCGCCGCGCCCTCCGGCCGCTTCAAGAAGGTGCGCCATGCGGTGCCGATGCTGTCGCTCGACAACGCCTTCGCTGAAGAGGACGTGCGCGACTTCGTCGGCCGTATTGTCCGCTTCCTGAAGCTGCCCGATGATCAGATCGACTTCTCGGCCGAGCCGAAGATCGATGGGCTCTCGATGTCCTTGCGCTACGAGGGCGGCGAGCTCGTGACCGCGGCGACGCGCGGCGATGGCGCCGAAGGCGAGGACGTCACCGCCAACATCCGCACGCTCAAGGACGTGCCGCAAAAGTTCAAGGGCCGCAACATTCCCGACATCTGCGAAGTGCGTGGCGAGGTCTACATGACCAAGCAGGCTTTTCTGGCGCTGAACGAGCGCCAGAAGGCAGCAGGCGATACGGTTTTCGCCAATCCGCGCAACTCCGCCGCCGGTTCGCTGCGGCAGAAGGACCCGACCATCACCGCCTCGCGGCCGCTCGGCTTTTTTGCATACGCCTGGGGCGAGATGAGCGCGATGCCGGCCCAGACCCAGAGCGGCATGATCAAATGGTTTGAGCATTGCGGCTTCACGACCAATCCGCTGACGAAGCTCTGCCACTCGGTCGAGGAACTGCTCGCCTTCCATCACCAGATCGAGGAGCGGCGCGCCGAGCTCGACTACGACATCGATGGCGTGGTCTACAAGGTCGACCGCATCGATTGGGAGGAGCGGCTCGGCTTCGTCTCGCGGACGCCGCGCTGGGGCATCGCGCACAAATTCCCGGCCGAGCGCGCCATGACTGTGCTCAAGGACATCGAGATCCAGGTCGGCCGCACCGGCTCGTTCACGCCGGTCGGCAAGCTGGAGCCGGTCGGCGTCGGCGGCGTCATCGTGCAGAATGTCACCCTGCACAATGAGGACTATATCAAGGGCATCGGCAACAAGGGTGAAGTGCTGCGGGAAGGCCGCGACATCAGGATCGGCGACACCGTCGTGGTCCAGCGCGCCGGCGACGTGATTCCGCAGGTCGTCGACGTCATCATCGACAAGCGGCCGAAGAACGCGGCCGAATTCCACTTCCCGAAGACGTGCCCGTGTCCCTTGCACACCGATGTCGTGCGCGAGGAGACGGCAACGGGTGAGGAGGGATCTCGCGCCCGCTGCACCGGCGAGTTCGCCTGTCCGTTCCAGAAGATCCAGCATCTGCTCCTGTTCGTGTCCCGCCGCGCGTTCGATATCGACGGGCTCGGCGAAAAGCAGATTCAATATTTCTTCGACCAGGGCTGGGTGAAGGAGCCGGGCGATATTTTCACGCTTGCCGCGCGGAACGCGAAGCTGAAGCTGGAAGACATCGAAGGCTACGGCGAGACCTCGGTGCGCAACCTGTTCAACGCGATTGAGGCGCGGCGCAACATCGCGTTGGAGCGCTTCATCTACGCGCTCGGCATGCGCCATGTCGGCGAGACCACCGCGCTGGCGCTGGCGCGCGGCTATGGCTCGTGGGACGCCTTCCACGAAGCCTGCCTGAAGGTGGCTGATGGCGACGAGGAAGCGATTGCCGAGATGGATGCGCTCGACCAGATCGGCGATACCGTGATCAAGAGCATCGCCTCCTATTTCGGCGAAAGCCACAACCGCGGCATCGTCGAGCGGCTGACGCGGGAGGTCACCATCCTCGATGCGGAGCGGCCGAAGCGCAATTCGCCGGTCGCCGGCAAGACCGTGGTGTTCACGGGCTCCCTGGAGAAGATGACGCGCGACGAGGCGAAGGCGACCGCGGAGCGGCTCGGTGCAAAAGTATCGGGCTCGGTGTCGAAGAAGACGGACTACGTCGTCGCCGGCCCTGGCGCGGGTTCAAAGCTCAAGGACGCGCAGAAGCACGGCGTGCAGGTCTTGACCGAGGATGAGTGGCTGAAGCTGGTCGGGGAGTAGGAGTTACTTCGCTCCGCACCCGCACCCCACACCGCGGTCATCATCCGCGAAAGCGGATGATCCAGTAGTCCAGAGGCAGCTGTTATAGAGCCGATAGGCTGCGGTGTACTGGATGCCCCGCCTGCGCGGGGCATGACGGCTGTTGGTTTGTTGTCCGGCTTGCTCGCAATAACGAGCCTACATCACCCCGGCCTCATCCTCCTCCGCCTGCCTGATCATGTCCTCACTCACGATCGCGTTGCCACGCGGCACCAGGAAGATCATCGTGCTGGCGCAGGCGAGCGAGAGCATCAGGATCGCCGAGGTCAGAGGCAGCGTTGAAGCATAGTGCCCGCCGAGATAGGCGCCGAGCTGCGAGGTCAATGCACCAAGCCCCATCTGCAGAAAACCCATCGCGCCGGAGGCGGTGCCGGCCGCGCTGGGGCGCACGCTGATCGCGCCCGCAGCGGAGTTGGCCATCACGGCCGCGTTCGCAAACATCACCAGCATCTGGGTGCCGAACAGGACGCTCGGCACCTGGTTGAGGCCGAGCAGGCTCCAACCGAAATTCAGCAGACTGCCCACAAGCTGCAGCGCCAGGCCGAACCAGATGAGCTTGTCCAGCGAATGGCGTGGCGAGAAGCGGACGCAGAACAGATTGCCGACGAAATAGGCGAAGCCAGTCGTCGCAAACCAGGCGCCATACTCGGCCGAGGAGCGACCCATCTGGACCTCGACGATATAGGGACCGCCGCCGGCAAAGGCGAAGATGATCTGCGAGGCCAGCACCTGGCACAGCACATAGCCGATGAAGGCGCGGCTCTTCAGCAGCACCGTGACGTCGCTGCCGAAGCTGGCGCCCTCGGCGCGTGCACGCCGCGTCTCCGGCAGCGCGAGCGTCACGGCGATCGCGATCGCAACCGACAGCGCCGTGACGACATAGAAGATCGCGTGCCAGCCGAGCGTGATCTCGATCAGGCCGCCGGTCAGCGGCGAGAGCATCTGCGCGATCATCATCACGGCGATCACCAGGCTGATCATCGCGCCGACGCGCTCGCGTGGATAAAGGTCGCGGATGATGGCTCGGCTGATCACCATGCCGCTGGCCCCGCCCAGGGCCTGCAGGAAGCGCGCGAGGATCAGCTGCGGCAGGCTTTGCGCAAGGATGCAGCCGAAGCTCGCCACGATTGCCAGGCTGAGACCGGCCAGCATCACCGGGCGGCGGCCGTAACGGTCCGACAACGGTCCGAGCAGAAGCTGCGACAGCGCGATGCCGACCATGTAGCAGGAGACGGTCATCTGCACGACCGAGGCGTCGCGGCCGAAGGTCGTGGCCAGCATTGGCAACGCCGGGACCAGCAAATAGAGCGAGATCGGCGCAAGCCCGGTCATCACGACCAGCAGCACCAGGACCACGCGCGAATGCGCGACGCCCGCTTGCGAGACCGCCTCTGGCGGCTTGCTGATCATTCCGTGCATGTGCCGGGCGCGCTCACATCGTTTCGAACGAGGGCGAATGTAGCGGCCTGCCGCGCCGCGAAAACGCTTGTTTCGGCATACGCCCATGCCGGGAGCGGGACTGTTATTATAACGTGCCGAAGGGTGTTGCAGGCGGTGACGAAAATTCGGCAGCTAAACCCCCTCATTCCGGGGCGAGGCGAAGGCCTCGAGCCCGGAATCTCGAACTTGGCTTGCGTGCTTCTCAGTTCGAGATTCCGGGTTCGACGCTTCGCGTCGCCCCGGAATGACGGAGGTTGCGGCTAAAGCGCCGCGGTCGCGGCGTCGAGCCAGCGCTGGTCAGATTCATCGAGCGCGCCGCGCACGGCGGCGTCGACCTTCGCGTGGTACGCATCGAGCCAGGCGCGTTCGTCCGCGCTCAGCATCGCGACATCGATCAGGCGGCGGTCGATCGGCGCCAGGGTCAGCGCCTCGAAACCGTTCACCGGCTTCTCCGCGCCGGCAATATCCTTCGCCACCACCAGTTCCAGGTTCTCGATCCGGATGCCGAAGGCCTCGGTCTTGTAGTAGCCGGGCTCGTTCGACAGGATCATGCCGCGCTTCAGCGGCGTGGTGCCGAGCTTGGAGATCCGCGCCGGCCCCTCATGCACCGAGAGGTAGCTGCCGACGCCATGTCCGGTGCCGTGCTCGAAGTCGACACCGGCCTGCCACAGGAATTGCCGCGCCAGCGTGTCGAGTTGCGCGCCGGTGGCGCCATCCGGGAAGACCGCACGCGCGATCGCCAGATGCCCGCGCAGCACGCGGGTGAAGCGGTCGCGCATCTCGTCGGTCGGCGTCCCGATCGCAATTGTGCGCGTGACGTCGGTGGTACCATCCTGATATTGCGCGCCGGAATCGATCAGCAGGAGATCGCCGGGCATGATGCGTCGGTTGGTCTTGCGGGTGACGCGGTAGTGCACGATTGCGCCGTTCGGCCCGGTGCCGGCGATGGTCGGGAACGAGACATCTTTCAGCGCACCGGTGTCGCGGCGGAACGTCTCCAGCGCTTCTACCGCGTCGATCTCGGTCAACGCGCCTTTGGGGGCCTCACGGTCGATCCAGGCCAGAAAGCGCGCCAGTGCGACCGCGTCGCGCCGGTGCGCGCGCCTGGTTCCTTCGATTTCCGTGGCATTCTTGGCGGCCTTGAGCAGGCTCACCGGATCGGTGGAGCGTACGGGTTTGCCGCCGGCCGTCTGGATCAGCCGGGTGAGCGCATCGGCCGCGGTCGCACTGTCCAGCGCGATGGCCGCCCCGGTCTGCGCGAGCCTGGTCAGGTTCGGACCCAGCGCGTCGGGCTCGGCGACATCGGCGGATTGTTCGAGATGGTCGCGGGTGAGATTGGAGAGCTTGCGGTGATCGATGAAGATGGTCGGCCGGCCGCTCTTCGGCACCAGCGCATACGACAAAGGCAGCGGCGTGTGGGCGACGTCGGCGCCCCGGATGTTGAACGTCCAGGCGACGTTGTGTGAATCGGAGAGCACCAGCGCCTCGACGCCGAGCTTGTCGATCTCCTTTCGGATCCGGGCGAGCTTGTCGGTCTCGCTCTCGCCGGAAAATTCTGCGGCATGGACGGCAATGGGCGCCACCGGAGGCTGCGGCCGCTCGGTCCAGATCGCATCGACTGGATTGCTGTCGACTGCAACCAGTTCGGCCCCGGCCTTGGTGCAGGCGGAGGCCAGCCGTTCGGCGGCGGCCGCGGTATGCAGCCATGGATCGAAGCCGAGCCGGTCACCCGGTTTCAAATGCGCGGTGAGCCAGCTTTCCACCGGCGGCTCGACCAGCGATTCCACGGTCCAGGCCTTGCTGTCGACCTGCTTGGCCGCCTGCAATGTATAGCGGCCATCGACGAAGAGTGCGGCCTCGCGTGGCAGCACGACGGCTGCGCCCGCCGAGCCGGTAAAGCCGGTCAGCCATGCCAGCCGTTCCTCGGAGCCGGGAACATATTCATTCTGCTGCTGGTCGGCGCGCGGCACAATAAAGCCGGTCAGCTTGCGCCTGGCGAGTTCCTCGCGGAAGGCGGACAGGCGTGCGGTGAGAGCAACCCCGGTCTCGGGATCCTCGAAAGTCTGGAAGTGAGCTTCGAACATAGTCGATTAGTCTAAGGTCGAGCATGAGCGTCTGCAATCGACCTTCCCCAGTCGACGCGTGCAGCGCATGAAGAATCTCCTTGCATTCGCCTGTGCAAAACGATTTGCTGTCGTTTGCCAGTCATCCGAAAGAGATGAACCGGGGAAACGTTCGGAATGCTACGACCAAGGTCGAATAGCTGCTATGGTCGTGTGTTCTAGGAGTGCCTCAACTCAACGGCGAGGGGACGCACATGCCTGCTTTTACCTTCGAGAAATTATCGGCGCCCGCATCGCAAGAGACGGTGCCCACACCCGCCGAGAAGCAGCGCAGCACGCTGGGTCAGCTCGTAAGTCGTTTGACGGCGCCGCGGACGAAGCGGGACCGGCCGATGAATCCAGATTCTGATAGTCGCCAGACCCAGAGCAAGTCGAAGTAAGCGACCCGCGCGTCTCTCTCTGCCGGATTGATCCCGGCCTATCCCTCATATCGCAGCAACAGGCTGCTCCAGCCGTCGATCCTCAGCTGCCTGACCGGCACAAGTCCACGCGCACGATAGGCTGCGACGACGGCGCGCGCCTGCGGTGTCAAAAGGCCGGAGAGGATCACGTGTGCCGAGGGCGCCAGATGGCGCCGCATGGGCCCGGCGAGCTGGCGCAGCGGATTGGCCAGGATATTGGCCAAGACCAGATCGAACGGACCCTCGCGGGCGAAGTCGGGCGCGGCAAAGCCGGTGGCGCGGATAACCCGGACCCCTGGTGCAACGCTGTTGATCCGCATGTTGTCGCGGGCGACCGCGACCGAAGGAGAATCGATATCGCTGGCCAGGATCGGCTGATGCCGGGACTGACGGCAGGACTTGGCATGGCAAGACTTGGCCGCGGCGATGGCGAGCACGCCGGTGCCGGTGCCGAGATCCAGCACGCGGCGAGGCGAACGCGACTTCAACAAATGGTCGAGCAGCAGCAGGCAGCCGCGGGTGGTGCCATGATGGCCGGTGCCGAAGGCGAGCGCCGCCTCGATCTCGATGCCAAGCTTGTTCGGCGGCACCCGGGCCCGGTCATGGCTGCCATGAACCACGAACCGGCCAGCAGGTACCGGCACCAGATCGTCGAGGCTGGCCTTGACCCAATCCTTGGCTTCGACCACGTCGAAACTGATGGTTTGTGCGATGTCCGCGCCGGCCGCCCCTGCGACGAGCTCGCGAACCAGATCGCGATCCGGCTCTTGCGCGAAATGCACCGTTACGTCCCAGCGCCCGTCCGGTCGCTCGAAGGCGGCCACCGCAGCATCCCCCTCGAAAAAGACCTCAGTCAGGGTATCGACCGCGCGTCTCGCGTCAGTTTCGCCAGCCAAGCTGAAGCTGGCGCGGTGGGTGGCCGGAGTGAGCGTAGAGGTCATCAGGGGATCCGCGGGGGCAATTGGTCAGCGTGGTTAAGCGTTTTCGGCCCCAAGGCAAGCGCGATTGCATTTTGAGGTGGGTCTTGGGCCACTCGGATCTGCATCCGTCTAGGGTCGGATATCGCGTGAAAATTGCAGACAATTATCAAGACAATTTATCAGGCGCGTATTTAGGTGACTTTAGGTTTCAGCCGGTATGTTCCCGGCCGTGGAACTGAGCGGCTCTGGTCCAATGACAGGGGTATAGAGGTCAGCATGAAATCCAAGATTTTTAAGTTCTTACGCGATGAATCCGGCGCCACCGCCATCGAATACGGCCTGATCGCGGCCGGCATTTCGCTGGCGATCATCGCCGCGGTCAACGGGCTCGGCTCATCGCTGAGCAGCAAGTTCGACTCGATCAACACGTCTTTGAAGTAAGCGCTTCTGCAGCGGTGGTCTCAGGCCGGGGTTCGCGCCCCGGCCTTTCTTTTTGCGACGCGCACGGCTGGAACCAGCCGTTCTGGGGTCGCGGCTTCCATCCACAGGATGTCCAATGCGCATACAGGTCTTGTCCCGGACCTGTCCCAAGGCTTGTCCCAAAACTGTCCCAAGGCCGTAGCAAGACCTGTCCCAAGCTTGCAGGAGGTTTGTGCCCAGACCTTGCCACCGGCGGTCCACAGCTCTGTCCACCGCTTATCTCCGGGCAAACAGCGCCCTGTGATCGGACAGAATCGCATGCGCTGCATTGTGGCCGGGCGCGCCGGTGACGCCGCCGCCGGGGTGGCTGCCGGAGCCGCAATGGTAGAGGCCGGGCAGCGGCGAGCGGTAGTCGGCGTGGCCGAGCATCGGCCGTGCCGAGAACAGCTGGTTCAGGCTGAGCGCGCCGTGGAAGATGTCACCGCCGAGCAGGCCGAACTGTCGTTCCAGATCCAGCGGCGAGAGAATCTGCCGCGCGAGCACGGTCGAAGCAAAGCCCGGCGCGTAACGGTCGACGGTCGCAATCATGAGATCGGCGACCTCGTCCCGATGATCGTCCCAGGACCGGTGGTCGGGCAGTTCCGGCGCGACATGCTGGCAGAACAGGCTGGCGACGTGCCGGCCTGCCGGCGCCAGGCTGTCGTCGAGCGTGGAGGGGATCAGCATTTCCACCACAGGCTCGCGGCTCCAGCCATGCTCGCGCGCATCGAGATAGGCGCGGTCCATATAGGCCAGGCTCGGGGCCAGGATGATGCCCGCCGAGAGATGGTCGCCTTCGCCGGGCAGCGCGGTGAAAGAGGGCAGGCGGCTCAGCGCCAAATTCATACGGAACGTGCCTGATCCGTTGCGCCAGGTCTTGATGCGGGCGAGAAATGCATCGGGCAAGGCGCTGCCCGGCACCAGCCGCGTATAGAGCAGCTTGGGATTCACATTGGCCACGACATATTTGGCGCGAATGGTCCGGCCGTCCTCCAGCACGACGCCTGCGGCGCGGTCCTGCTCGACGATCACCTCGCGTACGCCGGCATCGACGTCGATCAGCGCGCCGTAGTCGCGCACCGCGCGCGCCATCGCTTCCGTGATCGCGCCCATGCCGCCGATCGCGTGGCCCCAGACCCCCTTCTTGCCGTTCACCTCGCCAAAGGCGTGATGCAGCATCACATAGGCCGAGCCTGCAGCGTAAGGACTGGCATAGTTGCCGACGATGGCATCGAAGCCGAACAGCGCCTTCACGAGATCAGTCTCGAACACCTCGTCCAGCATCTCGCCGGCCGAGCGGGTGAAGAGATCCAAGAGATCGCGCTGCTGCTCGATCGTCAGCGCGCGCAGCGTGTTGGCCGCCGCCAGCGCATTGAAGCCCTCGCGGATCGCGGACAGGCCAAAGCCTTCGACCAGGTTTGGCGGCGCGCGCAGCACGAAGCTGCGCAGCACGTCCGCGATCGCCTCCAGCCGCTGCGAGAACGGGCCGATCGCGTCAGCATCATGCGCGCTCAGCCTGGCCACCGACTCCTGTGTGCGGCCTTCGCCGGTCAGGAGATAGCGGCCGTCGGGGGCGGGGAGGAAATTCTGCGCCCGCCGTTCGACGATCGTGAGCCCGCGCTCATGCAGCTTGAGATCGGCGATGACCCGCGGATTGAGCAGGCTGACCGTGTAGGATGCGACCGAATTGCGAAAGCCCGGATGAAATTCCTCGGTCACGGCGGCCCCGCCGACCACCTTGCGCCGCTCCACGACGTGCACGCGCAGGCCCGCCATGGCCAGATAGGCGGCACAGGTCAGGCCGTTATGGCCGGCTCCAATGACGACGACGTCGGTTTCGTTCATGTCCGCTTCAAAAAGCCCTGGTTAAAGCAAGCGCGGTCGGACGACCGGGAACCGGTGATGGACAGTGCTGTCGCGCCGGAGCCTTATGCCGTCAAGGGAAAGTCTGCGGCCGCTGCTGGCCGTACCGCCCTTCCATCCGTTATGTCTGGTCCGCGTGTCGCGGCCGGGCCATGCGCTTTCCGATGCTGGCCGGAACAACGCCGGAGTTTTCATGACCTCGCTCGCATCGCCCGCAGCCGACCAAACCGCTGGTGCGCGGAATAGCCTGATCCTGGTGGTCTACACCGCCGCGATCTTCGTCAGCGCGTTGTTGTTGTTTTCGGTCCAACCGCTGTTCACCAAGATGGTGCTGCCGCGGCTCGGCGGCTCGCCGGCGGTGTGGTCGGTGGCGATGGTCTTCTTCCAGACGCTGTTGCTCGCCGGCTACGCTTATGCGCATTTTCTGATGCAGCTGCGCAACCGTATCGTGCCGGTGGTCGCGCACCTGTTGCTACTCGTCGTCGCCATCCTCACCCTGCCGCTGTCGATCGCAAATAGCTGGGGCGAGCCGCCGACCTCGGGCTATGCGCTCTGGCTGCTTGGGCTGTTTGTGGTCTCGATCGGCCTGCCGTTTTTCGCGCTGGCCGCCAACAATCCGCTGCTGCAGGCCTGGTTCGTCCGCACCGGCCACCCGGCCGCGCCCGATCCGTACTTCCTCTATGCGTCGTCCAATATCGGCAGCTTCCTGGCGCTGTTGTCCTATCCGCTGCTGATCGAGCCGATCTTCAGCCTGCGCATGCAGAACCTGATCTGGACCGCCGGCTACGGGCTCTTGATCGTGCTGATCGCGGCCTGCGGCCTGCTGCTGTTGCGCGCGCCGGCGCAGCTGTCAATCGAGCTGCAGGCGGAAGAGGGCGACGCGCCGCCGCCGAGCTGGCTGTTGCGTGCGCGCTGGATCTTCCTGGCGGCGGTGCCCTCGGGCCTTCTGATCGCGGTCACCGCGCATATCTCGACCGACGTTGCCGCCGCGCCGCTGCTCTGGGTGCTGCCGCTGTCGCTCTATCTCTTGACCTGGGTGCTGGTGTTCCAGTCCCGGCCGTTGCTGCCGCACACATGGATGTTGGCGCTGCAGCCGCTGGCGATTGCCGGCATCGTGGTGCTGCTGGCGGTCGGCGGCGAGCAGAACCTGCTCCTGACGCTGGGCGGCCATCTGCTCTGCTTCTTCCTGATCGCGATGGCCTGTCACGGCGAGCTGGCGCGGACCCGGCCGGCTGCCAGATATCTCACCGGCTTCTACGTCGCGCTGTCATTCGGCGGCATGGTCGGCGGCCTTTTCGCAGGCTTGGTCGCGCCGTTCACCTTCTCCTGGGTCGCCGAATATCCGATCCTGCTCGCGCTTGCCGCGCTATGCCGGCCGGCGCAGAAGAGCGAGCGTTTGCCCTCTGTGACCCGGTGGTACTGGCTCGTGCTTGCTGCGATCGCGATTGCGCTGATCGTACCGGGGGAGACCACCGGCGCGGTCACGGCCTATCTACAGGAGCATCGGGTCTGGGTGGCCGGTGTGGTTGGCGTGTTCGCGGCGCTACTCGCACTGCTGCTCAATGTCGATCGCTGGAAGATCTTCGCAACCGTCGTGGTCGCGCTGGTGCTGATCCGGCTTTATCCGGCGGATGACGGTCGGGTCGAAACGGTTCGCAGCTTCTTCGGCGTGCACAAGATCGTGGTCACCCCACACGGCCAATACCACGTGCTGATGCACGGCACGACCATCCATGGCGCGCAGAAATATCAGAACGACGACGGCTCACCGGTCACCGGACGGCCCGAACCGATCACCTACTACCATAAGGACGGTGGTATCGGTCGCGCCATCACCGCGGTCCGCGAGCGCAAGGGCGCGCCGCTGAAGGTCGCCGTGATCGGCGTCGGCGCCGGCACGCTGACCTGCGCCGCCGAGCCGGGCGAGAGCTGGAAGTTCTTCGAGATCGACCAGACCATGGTCGATACCGCGAGCGACCCGAAATATTTCAGCTACATCAAGAATTGTGCGCCCGACTTCAAGCCGGTGATCGGCGATGCGCGGCTGACCTTCGCCAAGGAACCGGATGGCATCTACGACCTCATCATCGTCGACGCCTACTCCTCGGATGCGATCCCGATCCATCTTGCGACCGAAGAGGCAATGGCGATCTACAAGGCCAAGCTCGCCCCGCAGGGCGCCGTCGTGATGCACGTCTCCAACCGCCACCTCGCGCTGGAAAGCGTGGTGGTCGGCATCGCCGACGCCAACGATCTGAAGAGCTGGGTCTACAACGAGGATTCCGGCCGCGACGACGAATACATCTTCCCGACCGACGTGGTGGTGTCCGCGCGCGACGATGCCGATGTCGGCAATCTCGCCTCGTCGGACAAATGGACCGAAACCGAGCCGACCGAGGGCGAGCGGGTCTGGACCGACGATTATTCCAACATTCTCGGCGCGGTCTATCGTCGCCTGCGCGACGGAGAGTAGTGGGATGTCGAGCTTCGCCCAGGCAATGGGATCAAGCAATCCGGGATCAGGACGAAGATCTGGATTGCTTCGTCCGCCGCTCCTTGCAACGACACCAATTCGGCAAAATGCAAAATGAAAGGCGGGCGTGAGGCCCGCCTTCACCTGTCAATGTCAGGGCATCTCAGTCCTGATAGGTGTTGCCGAAGTAGTCCCGCGGCTGATAGGGGCGCGGCTGGTAGGAACGCTGCGGCTGCTGGTAGCTCGGGGCGCTGTTGCCGTAATACTGGTACCGCTGCTGCGGATAGGCCTGAGCATCGTAGACACGGCGTGTGGCGCTCGGCGGCGCGGGATAGCGCGTGCCGTCGTCGCTGCCGTCGGCCGGATAGATGTAGCCGTCGTCGGCCCGCTGCTGCGGCACGAGCTGCCGTCCGGGCAAGTATTGCGGCTGCGGCGTCAGCACGACCGGTTCGCCGGCGCTGTCATATTGCTGGGTGTCGCGGCGCGCCACTGCTGTGCCGCGGCGCGGATTGCGCGCCAGCGCAACCTCGGCGGAGCCGGTCAGGGTCACGGTGGTGTTGAGGACGCCTTCTCTCTGGACCAGCTCATAGAGTGTCGTGGCATTGGCCTTCGACAGCCGCACGCAGCCATGCGACGCAGGCGTGCCGAGCCGGCCTTCCGAATCCGTGCCGTGGATCGCATGCCCGATCTTGGTGAAGAAGATCGAGTGCGGCATCGGCGCGTCGTCGAATTCCTTGGAGTAGTGGTCCTCTTCCATGCGGAAGGCGCGGAAGCTGCCGCTCGGCGTCTCGCGGGAGGGAATGCCGGTCGAGACCGGCCAGTGATAGCGCTCCACGCCATCGACCGCGACCGTCATCATCTGGTTGTTCTTGTCGACCGTGATGTCGACCTTTGCCAACGCCGGCGTGCCGGCAAGCAGCATCAATCCGGCAAGCGCAAGAAGAGTGGTACGCATGTGACCTCTGGCCTCTGCAATTTCAGTCCCGCCGCGGCTCTTTCCCTCGGCCTGCAATATGTCCGAAATTGAGCATTTGTTCCAGGAGCGCGAGCAGCACATCATTAACGGCCGGCGCAATGCAGGCAAGCCGTGACCGCTGACGCCGAGTGACATTTTCGCGAGTTAACTATTCGCGAGTTGCCCCGAGGCGGCGTGGGCGTTAGCGAGGGACGTCACGGAGCTGCAACCATTTGGCCGCATCCGTGTTATACAGATCCTTCCTCGTCCACCTGCCGAAGACCCATCGGGATGACAATGCTGAAAACAAGAGCCAAGGCGGCAGCGCTCCGCGACCGCTCGTCACAACGCGTGACCTGTCTTCTCGCGGCGCTCGCGATCGTGGCGCTCGCGCTGGCCTGGCTCTCACTGCCGGTCGCCCACGCCCAGGGCATCGTGGGCGGTGCGCGGGAAGGCGCCCATGAAGGCAATCGGATCGGCGGCCCGGTGGGCGGCGTCGTCGGCGGTGCAGTTGGCGCCGGCGTGGGCGGAGCGGTCGGTGCCGTCGAAGGCGTGTTTGGCGTCCCGCACCGGTCCTACTACCACCGGCACTACCGCTGCCGTGGGTATCGCGACCGCTACGGTCGCTTTCACTGTTATCGGTAAAATCGGCGAGATCGCCTGGCAGCGGCTCAGCGCTTGAGCCGGTAGCCGGTCTTGAAGATCCACCAGACGATCGCCAGGCAGATGGCGAGGAACGTGAGCGTCATGCCGATGCTGACGACCACGTCGACATCGGCGATCTCGTAGAAGCTCCAGCGGAAGCCGGAGATCAGATAGACCACCGGGTTGAGCAGCGCGATCGAGCGCCAGGTGGGCGGCAGCATATTCACCGAGTAGAAGCTGCCGCCGAGGAAGGTCAGCGGCGTCACCACCAGCATCGGGATCATCTGCAACTTCTCGAAGCCGTCGGCCCAGATGCCGATGATGAAGCCGAACAGGCTGAAGGTGACTGCGGTCAGCACCAGGAAAGTCAGCATCCACACCGGATGATGGATGTGGAGCGGCACGAACAGGCTGGCGGTCGCCAGGATGATCAGGCCGAGAATGATGGACTTGGTTGCGGCGGCGCCGACATAGCCGAGCACGATCTCGAAATGGGAGATCGGCGCCGAGAGGATCTCATAGATCGTCCCGATAAATTTGGGGAAGTAGATCCCGAACGAGGCGTTGGCGATGCTCTGCGTCAGAACCGACAGCATCACCAGCCCCGGTACGATGAAGGTGCCGTAGCTCACGCCCTCGACTTGGCTGATGCGCGAGCCGATCGCCGCGCCAAACACGACGAAATAGAGCGATGTCGACACCACCGGCGACACGATGCTCTGCAGGATCGTGCGCCAGGTGCGCGCCATCTCGAATTTGTAGATCGCGCCGATTGCCGGAAGATTCATTGCTGCACCAGACTGACGAAGATGTCCTCGAGCGAGGATTGCTCGGTCTCGAGATCGGCGAAACGGATGCCGGCGGTCCTGAGATCGCCGAGCAGGCTGGTAATGCCGGTACGCTCGCCCTTAGTGTCGTAATCATAGCTCAGGCGCCAGCCGTCCTCGGACAGGACGAGATGGTAGGCGCTCAAGCTGTCCGGCACTGCATCGATCTTGTTCTGCAGATAGAGCGTCAGCCGCTTCTTGCCGAGCTTCTGCATCAGATTGGCCTTGTCCTCGACCAGGACGATCTCGCCTCTGTTGATGACGCCCACGCGGTCGGCCATCTCCTCGGCTTCCTCGATGTAATGGGTCGTCAGGATGATGGTCACGCCCGCGGCGCGGAGCTCGCGGACCACGTCCCACATGCCCTTGCGCAGCTCGACGTCGACACCGGCGGTCGGTTCGTCCAGAAACAACACCTGCGGCTCGTGCGCCAGCGCCTTGGCGATCATGACGCGCCGTTTCATGCCGCCCGACAGGGTGATGATCTTGGAGTCCTTTTTGTCCCACAGCGAGAGGTCTTTCAGGATCTTCTCGATCAGAGCTGGATTCTTCGGCTTCCCGAACAGGCCGCGGCTGAAGCTGACAGTGGCCCAGACGCTTTCGAACGAATCGGTGTGCAGCTCCTGCGGCACCAGCCCGATCATCGCGCGGGCGGCGCGGTAGTCGCCGATGATGTCATGGCCGCCGACCGCGACCTTGCCGGTGCTCGGATTGGCGATGCCGCAGATGATGCTGATCAGCGTTGTCTTGCCGGCGCCATTGGGGCCGAGCAGTGCGAAGATCTCGCCGCGGCGGATATCGAGATCGATCCTCTTCAGCGCGGTGAAGCCGGACGCGTAGGTCTTCGACAGACCGGAGACGGAAATCACGGGGGTCATAAGGGCAGGTTGAGCTGGAGCAGAATGGACGGCGCTCAGGGAGGAAGCTGTTCGTGGACGCCGCCGGAGGGCAGGCGAGAGATAGGAAGGCGTCCTGTCGCCCGCAATCGTGCGTCGTAGGGCAATTCGGTCAGTTTCGGGGCCTTTTGAGGGTCGAATGTGGTAAGGTGTTGCGGGTACGACACGATTCGGCGGTAACGTGGCTTGAGCCGCTCGTTCATGTTGCGTGTGCGAGCATCGTGAGACTACGGTCGCGCCGTCGCGACATCTTTTCGCCGCGGAGGAAGACCGATGACGCCAGGAAGCCGCACCATTGCAACGGATGCCAGGATGTCTCCTGTGATCCGGTGGTTGAGCGCAGGCGCGCTTGCACTGCTGTTGCTGCTGCCGCTCGGTCCCGGAGCCGCTCGGGCTGCACCGACCGCGACGGCAATCTCGGCGAGCACGACCCACGTCTACCTTCTGCGCGGCGTGCTCAACATCTTCTCGCTCGGGCTGGATGATATCGCCGCCAAGCTGCAGGCGCAGGGAATCCCGGTCACCATCGCCAATTTCGTGTCCTGGTCCTCGCTCGCTGACGAGGCCGCGGCCGGCTACCGGTCCGGGCAAATCAAGACGATCATCCTGGTCGGCCATTCATCGGGCGCCACCGCGCTGCCGGACATGATCGCCAAGCTCGGCCAGCTCGGCGTGCCGGTGAAGCTCGCGATCGGGCTTGATTCGGTATTCAAGACCAAGCTGGTCGCCGGCAATGCCGAGCGCTACATCAACTTCTACATCGCCAACGGTGCCGGCGAGCCGGTCCGCCGCGACGATGGTTTCCGCGGCAAGCTGGAAAACGTCGACGTCGAATCCGTGCCGGGCGTCGGCCATATCACCATCGAGAAGAACCAGATCATGCAGCAGAAGGTGATCGGCGCGATCGATGCCGTGGTGTTCGGCAACAGGGGCCGGCCGGTCCAACCGACCACGGTGACCCGCCCGCAGCGCGCGGCGAGTGCCTTAGGCCTGCGGAACTGATTTCCGATTATATCCCGATACCGGCGTCGCCTCAAATTTGCGCCGATTCAAGGGCGACAAGCGCAGCGCAGGCAGATACCGTCTTGCCTGCGTTTCAGGTTGCGAGAAGGCGCCCATGATCGGTCCGGGACCAACTTCCAAGGATTCCGTCAAGGTTCGCGCCTCCAGAGGTGCGGTGTGGCTTGCCGGTGCACTGCTTCTTTGCGGTGGCATGACTTTCGGATCGGAGGTGTGCCTCGCCGGCCCTGCACCCGCCGCCGCTCAGGGAAGTAAGCCCATTGCACGCACCGCGGCGGTCGCGCCTGCGGCGGTGACGCCAGCCGAAGCGGCGCCGGCCGCTCCCCAGTTTCCTCCGAAGGTCTATCTGTTTCGCGGCGCGCTCGGCCCGATCTTTTCGACCGGCATGGACCGTCTGGCTGAAAAGATCGAGAAGGCTGGTTTCTGGGCTCGTGTCTATGAATTCACGCTGTGCGACCTGATCGCGCTCCAGGTCGAGAAGGCCTACCGTGCCGAGCCCGGGCCGATCGTGCTGATCGGCCATTCCATGGGCGGGCTCTGCAGCGTGCGGATCGCGATCACGCTGCAGGAGGAGCATATTCCGGTCAGCCTGGTGGTGGCGATCGATCCTGCGCACGCGACCAAGAGCGTCCCGCTCAATGTCGAGCGCTTCATCAACATATTCCTGTCGGACAATGTGCTGGGCGGCGGCGATGTGAAGCCCGAGCCCGGCTATCACGGCCATTACGCGAGCTTCGACATGAAGGATCATGACGAGGTGACCCACATCAACATCGACAAGATGAACGATGTGCACGCCCAGCTCGTGAACATGATCAGCCAGCTCAACCAGACGCCGGCGACGGCGGATGCCGATCCGGTGCCGTTGCGCTACCTTGTGCCGCCCAGCGCCTCGCTCGAGCTCTGGGATAGCGGGAGCCCGCTGTTCGTGCGGCCGGGCGACACGTTGGAGCAGATTGCTGCCAATTATGGTCTGCCGCTATGGGCGGTACAGCAGGCCAATCCCGGCGCGGGCAGCGGGCCGCTGGTTCCGGGCGAGCGCATCGTGATTCCGCGGCATCTCTTGCCGGTCACGGCCAGCGCTGCGCAAGCCAATCTCCCGCCGGGGCAGGGCGCCGATGCGACGCCCCGTCCAGCTCAACCCGGCGGCAAGAATGGGATGATCATGGGGACCCGCCGGCGGTAGTCGCTGTAGTCCGGGCCGAGCTCGGCGGAGAGGAAGACCTCCTCCATCTTCGCCTTCAGGCTCATGCCGAGCGAGATCAGGATCGCACCGACAATCGCGCTTATCGTTCCGACCGCGACCCCCGTCGCCAGCATGCCAAGGATGAGCCCGGTATAGATCGGGTGTCGGACCATGCCGTACGGCCCGGTGTCGATTACCTTGTGGCCTTCCTTGTGGGTGATCGCATTCGACCAGAAGCGGCCGAGATGAATCCGGGCCCACCAGGTGAAAGCGATGCCGGCCAGCGTCACCACGGTGAGCAGGTAGACGCCTGTCTCGCCGGGATTCCAGATCGGCTTTTCGCCGAGCGCGCGCGCCGTCCACGGCGTGAACAGGATGCCGCCGGCGACGATCAGGATGTGATAGCGGCTCGCATGCAGCGTGGTGACATGCTTGCGGGTCTGGCCGGACCAGAATGAGGCCCCGACCCAGCTCGCCAGCCAGATCAGCCAGATGATGGCCAACAGCGAGGTCGGCCAGGTCGTGGTCCACCCGCTGAACGCAAACGCGATGATGTGGCTGAAATCGCCAGACATGTCTTGAAACCGTTATCTCTGTTAGATGCGGCCGCTCTTACCTATTCGGCCGCTGTACGAAAAGGGTGTTGTTTGACGTCGAGCCCAGTGCCGCCTTCGGCGGCGAGCAGGAAGGCGATGGTCTCCCTCAAGGTCGGCTCGATCGGGCGGGGCGTATAACCGAGTTCGCGCCGGGCGCGGTCGATCGACAGGTCCGAGGCGTAGAGCGCGATCCGCACGCCCTCGGCGGTGCCGGATGGTGCCCGTCCGGTAATATGGTCGGAAATGAATTCCAGCATGCCGGCGGAGAACTCAGCGAACCTACCGGGCACGGGAACCGCGAAATGGCTGCGGCCGCTGATCGCAGCGACCAGGTCGAGGATGCGGCGCAGCCGCAGGCTTTCGCCGCCGAACACGTAGCGGCCGCCGATCTTGCCGCGCTCCATGGCCAGGATCAGCCCGGCCGCGACGTCGCGGACATCGACCAGATTGACGATGAAATCGAGGTAGAGCTGGACCCGATTATCGAGGAACAGCCGGAGCATCTGCGACGGCGGCGTCAGGTTGCTGTCATGCGGTCCGATCGGCATGGTCGGGGTGCCGATCACGACCGGGAAGCCTTCCGCGGCCGCCTGCATCGCGCGCGCCTCGGCGAGCGCCTTCGAGCGCGTATAGGCGCCGGGCATCGCGGTGGCCGGCGGGGCGGTCGGTGCCGTCGCGGTGCCTTTCGTGCCCGGATAGTCGAACAGGATCGACTCGGTGGAACAGTGCAGGAAGCGCCGGACATTGGCCTTGCGCGCGGCAGCGAGCACGGTTTCGGTGCCGACGCAGTTCACGCGGTAGAAATCGTCGCGATCGGGCATCCACATCCCGGGCAGGCCGGCGAGGTGGTAGACCTGATCGACGTCGTTCACGGCCTCGCGAACGACGGTCGCATCGAGCACCGAGCCTTCGACATAATGCACATCGGCAATCATGTGCGTCGGGCAACGAATGTCGAGCACGCGCACGTCCATGCCCCGCGCTGCCAGCGCAGAGACGAGGTGGTGTCCGATAAAGCCGCTACCGCCGGTGACGAGGACTTTCATTTAGGGATGCGAGTGCTGGTCGCCTTGAAGCCGGTTCGATGCCCCCTGATCCTGCGACCAGTTGGGCGCGATGAGATCGGCCACGGAGGGCCGGAAACCGAAGACCATGTATAATTTCGCCATCACAAACATCGGTCCAAGAAACAGATGAGCCGGGTGGTCCAACAGCGAAGGATTGTTCCGCTCGAACACCTTATGACCCACGGTCTGCGAAACGAAGCCAAGGATCACAAGTCCGGCAAACAGGGCCCAGAGCGCCGCTCCGTGGACGTGGTCCGCAATCATCATGGCGGTAGCAAGGAGCAGGACCGCGAAAGCGAGAATGCCGGCGCCGAGCGCGGCATCGAGCAGCAGCCAGTAGAACAGGACCGGCAGCGCCAGAATGGCGCCAAGGCTGATTCGGAAGCCCAATGCATCGAAATGCCACAGGCTGAGCGGCAGGACCGCACCCGTAAACAAGAGAATGATGCCGCACACATGCATCAGGCCATTGCGGGGATCCCGATGGTATTCGACGTAATCGATCATCTGGCGTCGAAACAGGGCGTTCATGTCGGACTCGCTCGTCAATGATGACATCGATGACCGCGCAATCGACGGCCGCAAAGATGGGCCTATACCATCAAGCCGCAACGCCGACAAACCGCGAATCGTCGCTGGTCAAACCGGCCATTTGTCGCGGCTCACCGACGGCAAGAAGTGCCGCCAACCCCCCGGGGTTCCCGGTCCGGCGCTGCGTGTCAGGAGTCTCACAGACATTTGGCTGGTTCTCGTGCCTGAAGTCCGTCCAATATTGCCTCCCACTGTTTGCGGACTTCGGATGTCCGTCAAGGGATCTCGGCCAGCGCGGAGATTTCGGATCGGCAGCGTCGGCATGAGATCAGCCGTGCGGAGCACCGGCAAATCCATGATTCCAGTACGGTTTTAGTGCGACGCCTGATCGGGGCGCTGCCGGTCGGGAACCTCAAATGCAGCGTGCCGGAAAGCGGTATTTCGCAGCTGGGCCTGGTCACATAGGCACTGTCGCGCTGTCCGCCTGCGAGGTTGAGCCGGCGCGCCGCGTTTATTTGTGATGCTTTCTCAAGCCCTCGCTCTTGGCGGCGGGCTGCGCGACGACAGGGGTCGCAGCCGGTGCGGTGTCCTCGGCCTTGGCGATCGTGATGATCTGGATCTGCTGGTTGATCGGCGCGGTCGGGCGCGCCGGATCGAGCAGTTGCTCCTCGCCGAGCCCGATCGATTGCAGCCGCTTTGCCGAGATCTTGAACGTGTTGACCAGGATATCGCGGATCGCATCCGCCCGGCGCTGGCTCAAGATCACATTCGCCTCGCGCTTGCCGTTCGCCTCGACATGGCCGACGATCAGGAAGCCGTAGGGCAGCAGCGAGGAATGCACCATCGCATCCGCGATGCGCCCCACGCTCTGGTAGGATTCGGGCTTCACGATCGGCGTGTCGACGTCGAAGGCGATGTCGACATTGAATGTCGGCAGGTTCATCAATTCCGGCGCGATCGGCGGGCGCTTCTGCGGTGGCGGCTCGTTGCGGCTGCGCGATTTCGATCGCTCCTGAATCTGTTGCTTGAGGGCTGGCAGGTCCAGCGCAGGCGCGGCGTCAAGATGGTCGAGTTGGCTGACGATGGTGTCGCGCGTCGCTTCCTGAGCGCGCGCCGGCGCGTCATAGCTGAGCCAGACGAGAAGGGCAGCCGCGACGGCGCCGAACCAAGCTGTCGCCGGATGACGCATCAGCGATACCCCGCGTCCCCGATCGCCTGCTGACAGCGCGCGCTGACGCCGTTGCTGGCCACCAGACAGGGAATCGATTTGCTGGTCTCCTTGGTCGAGCCCGCGCAAAGCTTGACGATTTCGCGCTGGCAGGCATTGGCCACCGTCACCCTGGCGGCAATTCGTTTCTGGATCGCATCCAAGGCCTGGAAATAGGTCGCCTTGCACTGTGGCGAGATCACATCCTGGTTACGGCTGAGGCATTCCTTCAGACGCGATGAGTCGAGGTTGACGCCGCGGCAATTGGCGGTGATGTCTGCTGCGCAGTTCGCCGCGATCGTCGCGGCCGCGTCGGCAAAGCTGATCGTCTCGGCCGCCGCAAGCGACGGCACGATGAGCGCGACCGCGAAAATGAGAGTGCCTCCCCGGACCATGGCCGCATCTCATACGATGGCGGCCGCCACGGTCAAGGCCTAACAAAGGCGGAGCTGTGGGCGAATGTTGCGCGACGTGTCTCGAGGCCGGCTCAGGCCCGCTGCACGAAACTGTCGACGACCTTCTTCTCGCCGGCCTTGTCGAAGGCGATGGTAAGCTTATTGCCGTCGATCTTCACCACGTGGCCGTAGCCGAATTTCTGGTGAAAGACGCGGTCGTCGAGGGCAAATTCCGACGTGGTGCCGGTGGATTTTGCCACCAGCTCGCCTTCGATCGTCAGCGGACCGCGCCGGTTGCGCGACGAGAAGCCGCCGAACTCGCCGCGGCCGCCGAAGGGCGACTGCTCCTCGTTGAAGCCGCCTTGACCCTGACCGGGGCCGCGCCCGCCTTGACCGGGCCCGCCTTGCCCGCGGCCGCGCGCCTGGGCGCGCTGCCAGCCGGGCGTCGAATAGCTTGAGCCGAACGTCTCGACATTGTCGAAGCGTGACGGGCCATAGCCGCCGGCGCCGCCCCAGCCCGAGCCGCCTTTGGATTCGGTGATCTCCACGCTCGCTGCCGGCAATTCGTCGAGAAAGCGCGAGGGGATCGTCGTGGTCCAGGTGCCGTGGATGCGGCGGTTGGTGGCGAAATAGATCTTGGCGCGGCGGCGTGCGCGCGTCAGCCCGACATGGGCCAGACGACGCTCTTCCTCCAGGCCCGCGCGGCCCTGTTCGTCGAGCGTGCGCTGGCTTGGGAACAGCCCTTCCTCCCAGCCCGGCAGGAACACGTTATCGAATTCCAGTCCCTTGGCCGAATGCAGCGTCATCAACGACACCGCTTCCTCATCGGCGTTGCCCTCGCGGTCCATCACCAGGGAGATGTGCTCGAGGAATCCGTGCAGGTTCTCGAACTCCTCCATCGAGCGGATCAGTTCTTTGAGGTTGTCGAGCCGGCCCGCGGCGTCGGCCGAGCGGTCCTTCTGCCACATCTCGGTATAGCCGCTCTCATCGAGCACGATCTCGGCGAGCTCGGTGTGCGGGGTGACCTCGCTTTGCTTGCGCCAGCGCTCGAACTGCAAAAGCAGCTGGCGCAGGCTGCCGCGCGCCTTCGGCTTCATCTCGTCGGTCTCGACCACGGCGCGCGCGGCCTCGAACAGCGGGATGCGGCGCTTGCGGGCGTGGTCGTGCAGCATCTGCACGGTGGCGTCGCCAAGCCCGCGCTTCGGGACATTGACGATGCGCTCGAAGGCGAGATCGTCGGCCGGCGAGTTGATCACGCGCAGATAAGCCAGCGCATCGCGGATCTCGGCGCGCTCGTAGAAACGCGGGCCGCCGATGACGCGATAGGGCAGGCCGAGGGTGACGAAGCGATCTTCGAACTCGCGCATCTGATAGGAGGCGCGCACCAGGATCGCGATCTCGTTCAGCTTCTCGCCCTTGCGCTGCAGATCCTCGATCTCCTCGCCGATGCCGCGCGCCTCTTCTTCCGAATCCCACGCGCCGGTGACCGTGACCTTTTCGCCCTCGGTATCTTCGGTGCGCAGCGTCTTGCCGAGCCGGCCTTCGTTGTGAGTGATCAGATGCGAGGCGGCGGCGAGGATATGGCCGGTCGAACGGTAGTTGCGCTCCAGGCGGATCACCTTGGCGCCCGGGAAGTCATGATCGAAGCGCAGGATGTTGTCGACCTCGGCGCCGCGCCAGCCATAGATCGACTGGTCGTCGTCGCCGACGCAGCAGATGTTCTTGGGAGGCGTTACAGCCGCGGGCACGTCTCCACCCTCTCCCCTTGTGGGAGAGGGGGCCGAGCGAAGCGAGGCGGGTGAGGGGTCTCGATCCGCGGAGACAGACCCCTCACCCGGCTCAGTTTCGCTTCGCTCAACTGATCCACCCTCTCCCACAAGGGGAGAGGGTACGGCGGCGGGCGTAGTGGGCGCGCGCGACGAGCTCGGCGCCTGCGCCAATAGCCGCAGCCACAGATATTGCGCGACGTTGGTGTCCTGGTACTCGTCGACCAGGATGAACTTGAAGCGGCTCTGATACTGCCGGAGCACATCCGGGTTCTCACGAAACAGCCGGATGTTCTCGAGCAGCAGATCGCCGAAATCGGCGGCGTTGAGAATCTTCAGGCGCTCCTGATAGCTCGCATAGAGCTTGCCGCCCTTGCCGTTGCCGAACACGGCGGCTTCACCCGAGGGCACCTGCGAGGGCATCAGTCCGCGGTTCTTCCAGCCGTCGATCAGGCCGGCCAGCATGCGCGCCGGCCAGCGCTTGTCGTCGATGTTCTCGGCCTGCAGCAGCTGCTTCAACAGCCGGATCTGGTCGTCGACGTCGAGCACGGTGAAATTGGATTTCAGCTGCACCAGCTCGGCATGGCTGCGCAGGATGCGGCCGGCGATCGAGTGGAAGGTGCCGAGCCACGGCATGCCTTCGACTGCCTGGCCCAGCATCTCGGCAAGGCGCGACTTCATCTCGCGCGCGGCCTTGTTGGTGAAGGTCACCGACAGGATCTCGCTCGGCCGCGCCCTCCCGGTGCTGAGGATATGCGCGATGCGCGTGGTGAGCACGCGCGTCTTGCCGGTGCCGGCGCCCGCCAGCACCAGCACCGGGCCATCCAGCGTCTCTACCGCCTCGCGCTGCTCCGGATTGAGGCCTGAGAGATAGCGCGCGCCGCCGGTCGCAGCCGCGCGGGCACGCGCCGCGATACCGCCGGCGAGCGGCTGGTGGTCGGGTGCGGGAAATGGGCTCAGTCTGTTCGGCTCGGTCATCAGCGAATCAATCTCATCCCCACGATGACATCGTGAAGGGGCAAAGGGGAGCCTCATAGCAGGGATTCAGGGCTATATGGGGCCGCTCATTCTGTTTTACAGCCCTAAATCAAGGCGCCGGCACGGGACGGCGCCCGCGATTGCCGATTTTGTTCCTGTCGCCTTGTAAATTTTAGCCCTTTTCAACTTCGGAACCAATGTTCCCGAGGCGGATTGTTCTGGCAACGGCGCCAGCGCTCATCGCAGCAGGCCGCTATCGAGAGACAGATTCGCAAGACAGAGGTCGTGTCATGTTAGGTTGGGTTGTCACCTTCCTGGTGATCGCATTGATCGCTGGCATCCTCGGCTTCGGCGGCGTCGCCGGCGCCTCGATCGAGATCGCCAAGATCATCTTCTTCATTGCCGTCGTGCTGTTCCTGGTTTCCGCCGTGGTCGGCGTGGCCCGCGGACGCAGGCGAGTGTAGTACGACCTCATCCCCTGACAATGAGGTCGGGTGAAGGGCGCGGCGCCTCGGCCGGGGCGTCGCGCCCTTTGCTTTGCTTCGATGGCCCGGCCTCGCCGGTCCGATTGCGATGATCGATGGCGCCTCGCGCGCGTCAGGCCGGCGTCGCCAGCGACAGTTCGATCTTCGTCACCGCGGGATCCAGCGCCACCGAGGCGAGCCGAGAATCATTGGACAGTGCCGTCAGCATCAGCTTCTGGTCCTGCACGCGGAAGATCCGGCACAGCGTGGTGGCATCGGAGGAATCGCGCAGCATCACCGAGAGCGGCGCGACGCCATGCGCATCGGCGATCTTCTCCGCCGCCAGCGCCATGCGCGTGGCTGCGGCAGCGAGCCGCTCCGGATGATGGGCGGCTGAATTGGCCGCCAGCGGCAAGCCTTCCTCGTTGGTCAGCAGCACCGTCTCGAAGCGGCCGACCTCGGCGATCTTGTCGAGCAGCGGCACCAGTTCGCGCCGCTCTCCGGCCTCGCTCGCGAGCTGCGCCAGGTCGAGCGAGATGCGCTCGCGTTCGACCAGCGGCGCGAGCACGTCCTGGATCGTGGTTCGGAGGCTTGCTTCCTGCTCCGTCACCTTCTGTCGGCTCTGCTCGCGCAGTTGATCGAGGCTCGCCGCCTGCAGCTGCGCCTGCCGGCGCAACAGGTCGCGCGCCAAGGCGCCTCTGCGGGCGCCGAACAGGTATCCGGCGCTCAGGAGCAGAATGGCGGCCCCGAGGCCGCTCACGATGGCAAAGATCGTCATGGTTTTTTCGCTGCTTCTATTCGGCCGCAATCCTCCACGCCGGCAATGCGCAGCACGGCGCTCCGCTCGCCTGCGACGCTCCTGGCGTCGGCCGGCGTCTCGCCGGCTCCGGCGGCGCGAACCGAGATCTGCTTCGCGGGAACTCCGCCGCGCTTGAGCTCGCTCGCGACGGCCTTGGCGCGCGCATAGCTGAGCAGCAGATTGTAGTCCTCGGTCCCGGTCGTGTCGGAATGGCCGTCGATCAGCACGGTCGCATCGCCATGCCGGGGCAGCCAGCGATGCAGCATCTCGATCGATCGCCTGACATCGCTCGGGTTCGGCCGGGCACTGTTGTGATCGAAGGCGATCGTCAGCGGCTGGAAACATTCCGTCGCTGTCGGCTTGGGGGCAGGCGGCTCGACCGGACCTTGGGTTGTCTTTGCCTCAGGCGAGGCCGCTGGCGGCTTGGGGGGCTCGATCGCGACCGCTGACATGGCAAGCGCAGGTGTGGGACGGATGTCCGCCGGTTGCGGCGGCTGCGGGCGCTCGGAAGGTTGACTGTCCTGGCGCGGCACCGCCGCAGGCTGCGATTCAGCCGGTCGCTCGACACGCGGGCGCGGCCGCTGGGCCGCCATGGTCGTGACCGCGGCGGCTCGGATCGGCCCGCTTGCGCTTTGCAGCCAGAGCTCTGCGGATGCCACCGCGATCATCGTGCCGGCGATCGCAAAGGCCGTGGCGAGCCACGCCGGAGCGTCCTCGCCGGCCACCGCGCAGGGATTGATCCCGCCGGCGTGCCGGCGGGGGAACGGCACGCGCTGGGTCAGCCCGTCAGGCGACGGCGGTGTCGCTCGGGAAGGAGGAGCCAGCATCTCTAGCCAACGGGAATCTTGAATGTCGGCGTGATCAGGTCGACGCCGCATTCCAGACGCGCGCACCATTCGATGAACTGCCGGCTCATTGCCGCATCGGGGAACAGTGCGCCGTGCTGCGGGGCGATGATCTCGATATCGAGCTGCCGGACCATATCGGCCCAGGCCTTCATCACGCGATTGGCGGCCATGTAGCGCCGGTGGAACCCTTCCATGTAGTGCAGATGCGCCCTGAAATCGCGAACCACCATGTAGTCCATGCCGATCGATGCGCCGAGGTCGCCGCTGTAGAGAATCTTGGAGATCGGATCGTAGAGCTGGAAATTGCCTTCGCTGTGCAGGAAGTGCGCCGGCAGCGCATAGAGCTTCGCACCGGCGAGGTCGAACACCATGCCCTCGTCCGGAATCGGCTTCAGCCGGTCGGCGACGATATGGTCGAAGCCGAAATGCGGGACGAAGCGCGTCCACAGCGAGGAGATGTAGGCGTCGGCATCGGTGGTCATCAGCCAGCCGTTGATGGCTGCGACGATGTCCGGGTCCTGGTGCGAGAGGAACAGATATTTCAGTCGGCCGCCCGACAGCTCGCTGAAGGTTTCGGCGAGCACCTTGGCGTAGACCTTGTGACCACCGGGATCCAGGATCATCCCGATCCGGTCGTGGATGATCAGGTGCTGGTTGGCCTGAACGGCGAGACCGCCCGCACTGAAGTCCTCGAGCAGGATGTTCTTGTGAACGCCATCGTCGTAGAGGACGGTATTGGCCATTAAGACGCACTCCCGCCGGCGCGGCGCCGATCGCCGCGCGCCGGCTCTGTGATGGGGACGGGCTTACAGCACCTTCTGCAGCGACCGGACCGCCTCGCGCATGTCGAAGAAGGTGAGCCCCAGCTTGCTGTTCTCGTTGGTCAACGCCAGCAGCAGCGCGCCACGGCCTGCGCTGACGAGAATGGCGTAGCCGGACTCGCCGCGGATGATCACCTCCTGCAGATGGCTGCGGCCGAGCTCGGTGGCGGCGCGACCGCCAAGGCTCAACAGCGTCGCGGTCATGCCTGCCACCCGGGTCTCCTCCATGTCGGCTGCGAGCACGCTGGCGATCATCAGTCCGTCTTCCGAGATCAGCGCGCAAGCTTCGACCCCGAAGGAGTCGCTTTGCAGCTTGCGCAGAACCCGGTTGATTTCATCAAGCCGTGACATCGGCTTCTCCTCGACGATGCGGGGGGAAAACATGGATTGAAATTGAGACCTGGGCATAGGATTGGGCATATCGTCGTGCTCAATGGCTGGTGTGGAATGATCTGGGGCTATGGTGGTCGGGGTCGGAGAGGTGGGCGCGCCGTCGGAGTTCGATTCGACGCTGCCGGTCGAGGCGGCGCTCGCCTCGAGGCTCTCGACCGCATCATCGAGCGCGCGCTGCTCAGCCTTGATGCGCGCCCGCGAGACCGGAGGCGTCATTGAACTGAGTTGGGAGATCAGTGCATCGCGCGCCGATTGATAGAACTCGGCGCGGCGTTCGGGACTTGCGTCCGGCAGGCTCTCCATCGCCCGCGACAGCAGAATGAAATAGTCGGCCGTCGTCACGCGACCGACAAGCGGATCGTCATGCGAGCTTTGCGACCTCTTCAAGAGGCTTGCGATGCGTCCCACCGCCACTCTCATCCTACTCAACGCAACAGACCTGATGTGCAGCCTAACGTGCACCTCATCTCGGCCCGAATGATCTGAATCAAATCACAGGAAAATCACAATCGTCCTGCGAAGCGCGTCGCGGTATGAGTTCACCGATGTCAGCGCATCATCGCGCATGATTTGCAGATGCGACTCAAACTGATCAGATGATACCACTGGCGCGCAGGCAGTCGTCGCTAACCACCGCTCGTGTCGATCGGCGTCTGTGTCGCCGCTGTTTTCTCGCGCACCAACATTGTTGGTCGTCGAGACAAGGTACGATGCAACCAAGCAAATGATGGTGGGGAGGTCGCGTGGATTTCAAGGACTATTTGCAGCGCGATGCCGTCGCGCTGGCCGAATGCGTGGCCCGCGGCGAGACGACGGCGGTGGAGCTGCTGCAGATCGCATTGCGCCAGAGCGAGCGGGCGCAGCCAAAGACCAACGCAATCTGCCTGATGATGGCGAGCCAAGCGCGCGCGCAGCTCGCAAAGCCGCTCAAGGGGCCGTTTACGGGCGTTCCCTTTCTGATCAAGGACGCCGCGCAGGACTATGCGGGCCTGCCGACAAGCTATGGCAGCAAGGCGCTGTCGGCCGTCGTTGCAGCCGACCACGCCCATGTCGTCAGGCGCTATCTCGCGGCCGGGCTCGTGATCTTCGGCAAGACCAATCTGCCCGAGCTCGCGCTGAAGGGGGTGTCGGATTCGCAGGCCTTCGGCCGCGCCTGCAATCCCTGGAATGTCGATCACACGCCCGGCGGCTCCAGCGGCGGCGCGGCGGCCGCAGTCGCCTCCGGCGTGGTGCCGATGGCGGCCGGCAATGACGGCGGTGGCTCGATCCGCATTCCCGCTGCCTGCTGCGGCCTGTTTGGGTTGAAGCCGTCGCGCGGACTGATCTCGTCCGGCCCCGCGTTTGGCGAATATTGGTATGGCGCCTCCAGCGAAGGCGTGATCTCGCGCAGCGTGCGCGACACCGCGGCGGCGCTCGATGTCATCGCCGGCGCCGAGCCCGGCGATCCCTTTCTCGCCGCGGAGCCTGGTGTCGTGTTCGCGCAGGCGATGGAGCGGGAGCCGGGTCGCTTGCGCATCGGCTTCACTGCAGCCTCACCGATCGGCACCGAAGTTCATGCCGAGGCCAAGGCGGCGGTCGAACAGGCAGCGAAGCTCCTGGGCAGCCTCGGCCACGAGGTCGAGGAAGCCTCGCCCGAGATCGATGGCGCCGAATTGGCGAAATCCTTTCTGCACATCTATTTCGGCCAGGTCGCCGCCTTCGTGTCGTATGGCCGCGAACGCGGCGCCAAGCGCGAGGATTTCGAACTGCTGACGCGGGTGCTGGCCACACTCGGCGGCGCGATCTCCGCCGGCGCATTGACGACGCAGCTGTTGAAGTGGAATGCGTTCGCGCGGGCGCTGGCGCGCTTTCATGCGCGATATGATCTGTTGCTGACGCCGACGCTGGCGCATCCGCCGATCCGGCACGGTCAGGGCGATCCGAGCGCGGCGGAGCAGACGCTGCTCGATATGCTCGACCGCATCGGGCTGCTCGGACTGCTTGGCCGCGCCGGCCTGCTCGACGGCGCCATCGACAAGATCGCCCGTGACAGTCTGCAATATGTGCCGTTCACGCAATTGGCCAATCTCACCGGCACCCCGGCGATGAGCGTGCCGCTGCATTGGACGCAAGACGGTCTGCCGCTCGGCGTTCAATTCATTGCGAGGCTGGGCGACGAAGCTCGCCTGTTGCAGCTTGCCCATCAGCTCGAGCAGGCGCAGCCCTGGTTCGAGAAGCTGCCGGCATGGGTGACGCAGGCATGAGCCGCTGATGTGGGCGCGACAACCTCGCCTGTCTCCTAGGGGATGCACACATTTCTTCGCCGCTCGAGCCGCATCCACCTTACCTCTCCCCGCCTGCGGGGAGAGGTCGGATTACATCGTAAGATGCAATCCGGGTGAGGGGGTACAGGTCTAACGACTCGCACTGATCGTGCGTCTGCCCCTCACCCCAACCCTCTCCCCGTAAGAACGGGGAGAGGGAGCACACCGAGTCCGCCGCGCCAGCGTCCAATACGCTTGGTTGGGAATGAGTGCATGCCTTAGTGCCTGTCTCCGGACGATGCTTCGCACCGCCGGAGACCACGGTGGCCGTCCGCTCTCGCAGCGGAGCGGCTCGGGCTTTCCTCACCGCTTGGTGATCACGACCTCCAGATATTCTGACGGGACCACCATGGTGCCGTCCTCGGCGCGATTGTGCTTGGCGATCAACGCCAGCAGATCCCGATGCAGCGCGTCCTGCTTGAGCGTGTCGAGCGCGGCGAAGGCCTTCAGCATCGGACCGTAGTAGGTCCTGAAGACATCAAGGAAGTGCCCCGGCGAGCGATAGCGGAACACGAAATTCAGCGGTTCGCAGCGGATGCTGCTTGCCTCAGCTCCGAACATGTCCTCGATGCGCGACGCCGAGCCCCACAGCGCCGGCGATTTGGTGCCCGCAGGTGGCGGCAAATAGCTGCCAAGCGTCTTGAACACCTGGCCGATGAAGCCGTCCGGCGTCCAGTTGGCCAGACCGATCTTGCCGCCGCGCTTGCAAACCCGGGCGAGTTCGGCCGCGGCGCGGTCCTGGTCGGGCGTGAACATCACGCCGAAGGTCGAGAGCACGACGTCGAACACACGATCCTCGAACGGCAGCGCTTCGGCATCTGCTTCCTTGAATTCGACCGGGAGGCCGTCAGCGGCGGCCCGCAGCCGGCCGCGTTCGAGCAGCGCCGGCACATAGTCGGTGGAGACTACGCTGCACCAGCGCCGGGCTGCGGCCAGGGTGGCATTGCCGTTACCCGCCGCGACGTCGAGCACCTTCTGTCCCGCGCGGAGATCGAGCGCCTCACAGAGGTTTTCGCCCACGATCTGCAAGGTCGTGCCGACGATCGCGTAATCGCCGGAGGACCAGGCGCTGTGCTGGCGCAGCTTCAATGCGCCGAGGTCGAGCTGATCCGTGCTGGCTGGTGTTACAGCTGAAATATTCATGATGACGCTCCTGTCGAAATGTTCCTGGCTCGCGCTTTGTCCTTGTACGCGGCTTCGATCTGCAGGCTTTTCCTCTGGATTCGTTCGCCGAGCAGATCCACAATTCGGTCCTGAGCATTGCGCCAATGCGCGCCGAGTCCGTGTAACATTGTTGTCAGAACAGCCATAATGGGCCCTCGTCCGTTGAACATGGGCGGGAGCTAAGCGACAAAAGAACAAGAGCGCTATCCAGATCGCGACACGACTATCCGGATCGCGAACTTTTTCGATGCAGCCGGCGACGTATTGAGAGCGCTTCGGAGATCGCTGCATGGTTCCATTACGAGGCGACGAGCCGCTTTCGACCAGGCCGCTGCCGCGCGGCGTGCGCCGCGCATTGCAGGCCATGGGCGCCGATCTCGGCCGTCGATGGCGTCTTGCGGATCTCGCTGATGTCGCCGGGGTCTCACCGCGGACGCTGCAGCGGCAGTTCATCGCCTGTTTGGGCAAGCCGCCGCAGGCTGTCTTGCGCGAGCTCGGGTTCGAACGCGCCCGTGGCGAGCTGCTACACGGCGATCCCGACCTCAAGGTGATGGATGTCGCTTTGCGCTGTGGGTTCGCACATTACGGTCGCTTTGCCGTCGCGTATCGCCGCCGCTATGGTGAAACGCCGTCGGAGACGTTGAAGCGGCAAGCCGTGCTTGCCGCGCAGCTCGCTGCCAAGCCGGCCGTTGTCATGCCGGCGCAGGATCGGCCCACTCTGGCCTTCACCCCCATCGAAGCAGGGGCCGAGCACGACGATCTCGCGACAAGTATTTCGGAGGATCTCACGGCCGCCCTGACGCGATCCGGGCTTGCGGTCGTCTCGCGCGCCGGTGCCGCCCGCTACCGCATGCATGCCGTGCTCCGCCAGGACGCAGCCGATATGCGTCTCGTGCTTCAGCTCATCGATCAGACCACGGGTCGCGTGCTATGGGCGCAGCGGATCGAAGGCGTGCTGCAGCACGATGCCGAAGGTTACGAGCGAATGGCGACGCGTGTCGCGGCCGCCCTGCAGCCGCAACTGCGGCTCGCTGAGATCGAGCGCGCGGCGCGCAAGCCCGAGGCCGAGCTGACCGCGCATGATCTCGCCTTGCGCGCGCTTCCCGGCGTGCTGTCGCTGGACGCCGAAGGCAATGCGCGCGGGCTCGACCTGTTGCACAGAGCGCTGGATGTGGAGACCGAGCATGGGCTTGCGACGGCGCTTGCGGCCTGGGGGCATGCCCAGCGCGTCATCTACCACTTTTCGTCGAATGCGTCAGCGGATCGGGCGCAAGGCCTTGCGCTCGCACGCCAGGTGGGCGCGCAATGGGCAGACCCGACCGTGCTGTGCGTGCTTGGCAGCGCGCTGACCTTGTTGAACGAACTCGCCGACGCCGATCAGGTGATCCGCAGGGCGCTGGCGGTCGATGGCGGCTCGGCATGGGCCTGGAGCCGCAGCGGCTGGCTCGACGTGTATCGGGGCGATTCGGCATCCGCGATCGAACGGTTTCTGATCGCGCTCGACCTTGCGCCGCAGGACCAGCTGGCCTTCAACAGCATGGTCGGGATCGGCTGCGCGCATTTCGCGGCAGGGAATTATGACGAAGCGGCGCGTTGGCACCGGCGCGGGTTGCTGGAACATCCCTCGGCACTGTGGGTGCATCGAACCATGTGTCCGGCCTATATGCTTGCAGGCCAGCGCACCGAGGCCGGACACAGCATGCAGGCGCTGCGCGCCCATTATCCGGATCTGACGATCTCAGAGGTCGAGGGCGGCATGCCGCCGCTCCCGCATTCCTACCGCAGCCTGGTGGTGGAGGCGTTGTCGGAGGCCGGCCTGCCGGCGTGAGACCGATGTTATTTCACCGGCATGCTGATGCTTCGGCCGAGCCCGTAGGGGTGCTGCAATTGCGCGTGTTCGCACACCATCTGTTGGATGTGCGCCTGGATGTCGTCGGGAAACGGCGCGACCTTGCGCTTGGTCATGTCGATATGGACGGACATGTTCTCCGAGGTCGCCGACAGCCAGCCGTCGGTGGCGTGGCGCAGTTCTTCGAAGGTATGCAGCCGCTTCTCGTCGGCAGCGATCAGCCAGACCGAGATCTGCACCGGATCGCCCAAATGGATTTCCCGCAAATAGCGCACATGGCATTCCGCGGTGAAGGTCGAGCCCTGCCGCTCCTTCATGTAGGCAGGGCCGATGCCGAGCGCGGCCCAGAGCTGATCGATGGCGCGATCGAACATCACGTTGTAATAGGCCATGTTGAGATGGCCGTTATAGTCGATCCATTGCGGCTCGATCTGCATCACCGAGGACAGGAACGGGCGTGGACCAGCTTCGGCGTTGGTAGGCATTCCAAGATCGCTCATTCGCTCTTCCGTTTGCTCCCTTGACCCTCTGGTGATCCTTTGCCACCGTCCGCCGCGAATTGGGAGGATTAAAGTGGCGACCACGATACCCCATCACGACCTGAAGCGGCCGGAGCCGCAGGCGCTCAAGAGCACGCTGGAGCAGCTTGCGGCGCGCTTCGGCAACCGGCTCATCACCTCGCAGGCCGTGCGCGAGCAGCACGGCCATACCACGACCTGGCTGCCGACGCAGCCGCCGGATGGGGTGGTGCTGGCGCAGGAGACCGCCGACATTCAGGACGTGGTGCGGATCTGCGCCAAACATGGCGTGCCGATCATTCCGTTCGGAACCGGCACCTCGCTGGAGGGGCAGGTCAACGCGCCGGCCGGCGGCATCTGTATCGATCTGCGCGACATGAACAAGGTGCTGGAGGTGCATGCCGAGGACCTCGACTGCGTGATCCAGCCCGGCGTCACCCGCAAGGCGCTGAACGAATACTTACGCGACCAGGGCCTGTTCTTCCCGATTGACCCCGGTGCCGACGCTTCGCTCGGCGGCATGGCCTCGACCCGTGCGTCCGGCACCAATGCGGTGCGCTACGGCACCATCCGCGAGAACGTGCTGGCGCTGAAGGTCGTCCGCAGCGACGGCGAGATCATCAAGACCGGCACCCGCGCCAAGAAGTCCGCCGCCGGCTACGATCTCACCCACCTCTTCATCGGCGCCGAGGGCACGCTCGGCATTATCGCTGAGCTGACGATCCGGCTGCGCGGCATCCCCGAGACCATCGCCGCAGCGGCGTGCTCGTTCGAGACCGTGCGCGGCGCCTGCCAAGCCACCATCCTCGCAATCCAGACCGGCATTCCGGTGGCGCGCATCGAGCTGCTGAATGCCGCGCAGGTGAAGGCCTGCAACGCCTATTCGAAGCTGAGCCTGCCGGAAACGCCTCTGCTTCTGCTCGAATTCCACGGCAGCGAGGCCGAGGTCGCCGAGCAATCCAGGAATTTCGCCGAGATCGCAGCGGAGTGCGGTGGCGGCGAATTCACCTGGACCACCAAGCCTGAGGATCGCACCAAGCTGTGGCAGGCGCGGCACGACGCCTATTGGTCGGTGAAGGCAATCCGTCCGGGCGCCGGCGTGGTCGCGACCGATGTCTGCGTGCCGATCTCGCGGCTGGCCGACTGCGTGACCGAGACCGAAGAGGATCTGAAGCGGCTCAACCTGACCTCGCCGATCGTCGGCCATGTCGGCGACGGCAATTTCCACTGCTCCTTGATGTGCGATCTCGACGATGCCAAGGAGATGGCGCGCGGCGAGGAGTTCATGCACCGGCTGGTGGAGCGCGCCCAAGCCATGGGCGGCACCTGCACCGGCGAGCATGGCATCGGCCAGGGCAAGCAGAAATATCTCGAAGCCGAGCTAGGACCTGAGGCGCTCGACGCCATGCGCGCGCTGAAGATGGCGCTCGATCCGCAGAACATCTTCAACCCAGGGAAGATCATTCCGGCGGCGTGATGCGCGCTGCATCGCTTGTATTTGCCTCCAGCTGATCGGGCGGAACAAGCGCCACGAACGAACTCAGTGCGCCCTCTCCCCTTAAGGGGAGAGGGCGCCTCCAATGCCGCTTGACCATGACAACGGAAATCACTTGCTCCCCTGCAGCGCCTGCTTGTCCTTCAGCGCGGCCTTGCAGCCGTCCGAGAGCTGATCGAACTTCTCGACCATGCACTGCTTGATGCGGCCGCCGCCGGGCATGATGCCGGCGCACAGCGTGCGGACGTCGGCGCCGCAGGCCTGCCGCAACGTCGCGTCCTGGGCGTTCGCGGTAGAGGCCGCCATGCCGGCGGCGAGCGCGGCGATGACGAAGATAGACCGGAGCATCGGAAACCTCATGTGCATGTGTGTCAGTTGCATCGTGCTCACCGGGCGCAGACCCAGCGCCGCCCATAGGGCGTGACGCGCCAGAAGCAGGCGCCGGCGGGGTGGTAGTAGCCCGGCCCGACATAGGCATAGCCGGCCCCATAATAGTAATTCGGCCGGCAGCCGCCCCAGGGTCCACGATGCCAGCCGAGGCCGCAGCCGCCGGCGACGCGCACGATATTGTCCGCGGTCGCGGTCGGCTGTGCGGGCAGCGTGAAGGCTTGCGCCGCCGATCCCGCCAAGGCGGCGGTTGCGGCAAGCGCAATCGAGAGAAGCAGCTTTCGCATCTTGAGCGATCCTTTCGGTTGAAACGTCCGTCGCAGCGCGCGGACGCGAGATGGCGAAAGGTCGCCTGCGAATTTTGCCGCGATGTGTCGCCGGCAGCCGGCGTTTGCAACGTTTTGTATCAGCCCGCAGCTGGCGCAAGCTTGCGCACCGCTTCATGGACGCTGTGGAAGACATGCTCGCGCGGCAGCACCTCATAGAGGCCGAAACGTTCGAACGCCTCCTGCGCACGCAAGGATTCCAGCCGTGCCACCGCGAAGCTGATGCCGCGCTCCCTGCAAATCTTGATGATATCGAGCAGCGCCTGTGCCGCGGTGAAGTCGATCTCGGGAATGCTGTTTGCTTCCAGCACCAACAGCCGCAGGCGGCTGTCTTGCAGCACCTCCTGGATATCGGCGCGAAACGTCGTCGCATTCAGGAAACTGAGCGGCGCCTGGAAGCCGACGACGGCGACGTCAGCCGAGCTTTCGCCCTTGATGCTGGGATGTGCCGGCCACCAGATCGTCGTGTCGGGCACGCGCTCGAAAGGAACCAGATGCGCGCGCGTCGTGCTCCAGATGCCGTGCAGCAGCGACAATGCGATGCCGAGCGCGACGCCCTGTTCGATCGGCAGCAGGATGATCGCGGCCGCAGTGGCGATGATCAGCAGGAACTCGCCCTTGGACTGACGGTAGATGCGCACGATCTGCGCAAGGCGGATGATGCGCAACGCCACGAACAGGAGCACGCCGGCCAGCGCCGCCTCCGGCACGTGCTTGAGCAGGCCTGCGCCGAAGGAGATCAGGGCGAGCACCAGACCCGCCGCGACGAGGCTCGACAGTTGCGATTGTCCGCCGGTCTCGGCGACGATGCCGGTGCGCGGCGGACTGGCATTGACCGGGAACGCGCCGATGATGCCGGCGAGCAGGCTGCCGGCACCGGCGCCGACGAAATCGCGATCGATGTCGGCGGGCTGGTCGGGATTGGACGGAAAGCCGCGCGAGGTCGCGGCCGACTGCATCATCACGATGATGGCGATCAGAAAGGCCAACGGCACCAGCTTCACCCAGCGCTCGGGTGCGATGTCGGGAAGCTGCGGCGTCGGCAGCGTGCCGGACAGCGCGCCGACCACGGGGACGCCCTTGGTCTCCAGCCCGGCCGAGATCCCTAGCAGTGTGGCTGCGACAAGCGCGATCAGCGCGCCGGGAATCCGCGCGCTGATGGTCTCGGATAGCGCGACGATCGCGAGCACGCCGAAGCCGATCATGAGCGTATACGGATTGGCCTCCGTGACGTGCCGTGCCAGCGTGGCAATGCGCGCCACCGTCGGTCCGCCAGGCGAGGCGACGCCGAGCACACCCGGCAATTGCGACACGATGATGTGGATCGCGATGCCGGCGAGAAACCCGATCGTCACCGGCACCGACAACAGATTGGCGATGCCGCCGAGCTTGAAGGTGCCGGCGCAGGCCAGCATCACGCCGACCAGCAAAGCGAGCGCCGCCGCCAGCGTCGAATAGTCCGGCGTGCCGCTGGCTGCGAGCAGGGCCAGCCCGCCGGCGAAGATCGGCGTGATGGTGGAATCCGCGCCGCACGACAGGAAGCGGTTGGCGCCGAACAGCGCGAAGCCAAGCGATCCCGCGATGAAGGCGAAGAAGCCGATTTCGGGCGCGAAGCCGCCGAGCTTGGCCGTCGCCATCTGCTCGGGGATCGCGATCGCCGTCAGGGTGAGGCCGGCCACGAGGTCGGCGGGCAGGGCGCTCAAACGCCAGCCCTGCAGCGAGCGCAGCAGCGGCCAGTGTCTGATGTTGGCGTCTGATGCGGGTCGGATCATCGCGGCATCTCCTGTCGCGCCAGAGAAAGACGATTTATCCGATCAGGCAAGCCCGCGATCCCAGGCCGCGATCCCATGGCGGCTCCGGCGCGAAGGCGCCGGCGAGGAAATCGATGAAGGCGCGGACCTTCGCCGAAGGCGAGCGATCCGGCAGATACACGGCATGCACCGCCAGGACATCGGAGGTCGGCAGCTCCAGCCTGATCGGCACCAATTCTCCGCTCCGGAGCGCGTCAGCGACGATGAAGGTCGGCTGATAGATGATGCCCTGGCCGGCAATGGCTGCCGCCAGCAGCGCGTCGCCATTATTGGCGCGCAGATTGCCGCCGACGGTCACCTCGATGCTCTCGTTGCCGCTGCCCATGCGCCAGCGTCCGGCGCCCGCCTGCGCCAGCGTGTAGCCGAGACAGTTGTGCTCTGCGAGCTCGGCCGAACTGCGTGGCGTGCCATGCGCGGCGAGATAGGCAGGAGCGGCACAGATCACCATGCGGCACGGCGCAAGCCGGCGCGCGATCAGGCTGGAATCGCGCAACGTCCCGATGCGGATCGCGAGATCCCAACCTTCCTCGGCGAGGTCGACCAGACGGTCGTTGAGGCCGAGATCGACGGTGACGCCCGGATGGAGGCGGGCGAATTCGGCCAGCCGCGGCGCGATCTGGCGGACGCCGAACACGAGCGGCACGTTGAGCCGCAACAGCCCGTGCGGCTCGACGCGGTCGGCCGCGACCGCAGCCTCGGCCGCCTCGAAATCGCCGAGCACCCGCTCGGCGAGCTCCAGATACCGCCGGCCGTCCTCGGTGATGGCGAGACGCCGCGTGGTGCGGTGGAAGAGTTTGGTGCCGAGCCGGCTCTCCAGCGCGGCCAGATGCTTGGTCACCATGGTCTGTGACATCCCGAGCGTCCGCGCGGCCGCCGAAAGGCTGCCGGTGCCGGCGATCTTGGACATCACCTCGAGACCAGTCAGGCGGTCGAGCATCGCTCATCTCACTCTGAGAGTGTGAAGTATCTTTCCTGCGTACCAGATTATCGTCCTTTGGGAAATGATCCATATGAAGCGGTAACCCCAAACGGAGGCTGAAATGATCGATTCCCGCACCGCGCCTTATGCCGCGCTTCTGCTTCGCCTGACCCTGGGCGGCCTGTTCCTGGCTCATGCCAGCCTGAAGCTGTTCGTCTTCACGCCGGCCGGCACGGCCAAATTCTTTGGCAGCATCGGTCTGCCGGAGGAGCTCGCTTATATCGTGATTACCGCCGAGATCCTGGCCGGCGTCGCGCTCATCCTCGGCCTCTACACCCGCTGGGCGGCACTCGCCGCAGTGCCGATCCTGCTCGGCGCCATCTTCACCGTGCATGGCGCGGCCGGCTTCTTCTTCAACAACCCGCATGGCGGCTGGGAATATCCGGCGTTCTGGGCCGTTGCCTTGATCGTGCAGGCGCTGCTCGGCGACGGGGCCTTTGCGCTGCGCGCGCCGCGTGCGAACGTGGCCGATGGCGCGCTGCGTAGCGCACATTGACCTCTTGAGCGGAGGATTGAGCATGACACTGCCGAGCCTGTTCGTATCGCACGGATCGCCGATGCTGCCGCTGACGGATACGCCGGCGCGGCAGTTCCTGATCGATCTCGGCCGCGGCCTGCCGCGGCCCAAGGCCATCCTGGTGATCTCGGCGCACTGGGAGACGGCCGAGCCCGAGGTCAACGCCGTCGCCGTCAACGACACCATCTACGATTTTTACGGCTTTCCGCGCCCGCTCTATGAGCTGCGCTATCCCGCGCCCGGCGCGCCCGCGCTTGCGCAAGAGATTGCGCATCGGATGGGGGCTGCGGGCATGCCGACGACGATCGATCGGGCCCGCGGGCTCGATCATGGGGCCTGGATCCCGCTGCTCCTGATGTATCCGGACGCCGACATTCCAGTGCTGCAGCTCTCGATCCAGACCGAGCGCGGGCCCAAGCATCATCTCGCGCTCGGCCGCGCGCTGGCACCGTTGCGCGATCAGGGCGTGCTGATCATCGGCAGCGGCAGCTTCACCCACAATCTCGCCGAGTTCCGGGTGCGGCGGCCCGAGTTGAACGCGCCGGCGTTGCCCTGGGTCGATGCGTTTGCCGAGTGGGTGCACGAGGCGGCGATCGCGGGCCGCGTCGATGACCTGCTCGACTATCGCAGTCGCGCGCCGTTTGCGGTCAAGAACCATCCGACCGACGAGCACTTCCTGCCGCTGTTTGCCGCGCTCGGCGCCGCCGGCGAGGGCGCGCGCGTGGAACGGCTGCACAACAGCGCCAATTACGGCGTGCTGCGGATGGACGTCTACGCCTTCCACGCCGCGAGCGAGACCGCGGTCGCGGCGTGACCAGCGTTTCTCTATGGCTCTTGCCGGTCAGCCGCTGACGATGCTGCCGGCGTCACGGTGATCTCGGACTGAAATCCTGGTCGCTGACCGCGGCCTGTTGCGGGACCTTGATGACGACAGCGCCGTGATTGAGTGCCTGGTGGCAGGAATTGCAGGCCGACGTCAGATCCGCATAGGACTTGTCGAATGCGGCCAGGTCTTTCGCCTTGACCGCTGCGGTGAGATCCGCAAACGGCTGTCCCGTGACGGCGCTCACCATGTCGGGAAGCGAATTGGCCTCGACGGTCGGATGGGCGTGGCCGAGACGATTGAAGGCCCCTTTCAGGTTGCCGAGTTCGTAGGCGCCGAAATCCCAATTTCCTTCATGAGCGGCGATCCAGAGCCTGATGTGGCGCGGCTGGATGGTCGAGATCATGAGATCGCTGATGCTCGGAAGGTAGGATGCAGGCTCGGCCGGTGCGCCGGCCCGCAGCTCCAGCGCGGTCCCGAGATAAGCTGCCGCGGCGATGCTCGCCACGGCGGCGGCTGCGAGGACGCGAGAACTGATCGACCGTTTGCGCATGAGTGATGTCTCCCGAGGCGATTTGGAGCGTATCGATCATTGCTGATCAGCTCCAATCGTAGTATTTTTAAGTCATAATAAGGAATTCTGATCATGAATATCTCGCTCAAGCAGCTGCGTTATTTCGATGCGGTGGCGCGGCTGTCGCATTTCGGCAAGGCGGCCGAGCAATGCGCGGTGACGCAGCCGGCGCTCTCGATGCAGATCCAGGATCTGGAGCAGACGCTCGGCGTGCAGCTTCTGGAGCGCAGCCGCAAGGGCGTGATCCTGACCGAGGCCGGCCGCGAGATTGCAGCGCGCGCCGAGCGCGTGCTGGCCAATGTCCGCGACATCATCGATACGGCGCATCGCCAGCGCGGCACGCTCGCGGGTGCGCTGCATCTCGGCGTGATCCCGACGCTCGCGCCTTACGTGCTGCCATCGGCACTGCCGTTGATCCGTGGCCGCTTTCCAGATCTCGACCTGCATTTGCGCGAGACCCAGACCCAGGCGCTGGTCGAGCGGCTGCTCGAGGGCGGGCTCGATCTGTTGCTGCTGGCGCTGCCGGTCGATCACCCCGATATCGAGACCATCCGCCTGTTCAGCGACCGCTTCCTGCTGGCGCTGCCGAAATCGCGCGAGATCTCGACCAGCCGCGTGCGTGCGACGCCGGAACTCCTGCAGCAGGATCGGCTGCTGCTGCTGGAGGAAGGGCATTGCCTGCGCGACCAGGCGCTGTCGTTCTGCAACCTGCGCCGGGTCGACAATATCGACACGTTTGGTGCGTCGAACCTCTCGACCATCGTGCAGATGGTGTCGAACGGGCTCGGCATGACCTTGTTGCCCGAACTTTCGGTCGATCTCGAATGCCGCCGCGGCGACATCAAGCTGATGCGCTTCTCCGATCCCGAGCCGAAGCGCGTGGTGGGGCTCGCCTTCCGCAGGACCTCGCCGCGCAAGGACGACTTCGCCGCGCTCGGCAAGCTGATCGCGCAGGCCGCCACGCGGCAAATTCGCGAGATGGCCGCGGTGTGAGGAACCACCGCACTTGCACCATGGTGTGAGTGTCAGCAGCCTTCGTTGCATCGGCGCGGTGACGAGGGCCGGCCTTGCCTGCGGCTGCGCTTTGATCATACAGTCCAGACATAAGCGGCTGCGTCCCTGAAGCGCAGCGCACAAGAACAAGTCCGGGGAAGCGTCATGGCATCAGCGTCAGTCAGCCGCCGCAGGTTCATCCAATCGTCGGCGGCCGCCGCATCCTGGCTCGCGGCCAGCCCTGCGATCATCGGTCGTGCCGAGGCCGCGACCTTGAAACTGAAATGCTCGTCGTCGCTGCCCAACGATCCGAAATTCGCCAACGGCCGGGTCTATTACGACAATCTGGTGAAGAGCCTGAAGGCGAACGGTCTCGGTGATCAGGTCGATGTCGCCTTCTTTCCCGACAATCAGCTCGGCCAGGAGATCGACGTCATCAATTCGGTCAAGCTCGGCGTCATCGACCTCATGGTGTCGGGGTCGTCGATCTCGGCCAATCTCGTGCCGCTGGTCGGCACCTTTGACCTCGGCTATCTCTTCACCAGCTTTCCGCAGCAGACCAAGGCCTTCGATGCCGGCGCGGCCAAGCCGATCGAGGCGGCGCTGCTCAAGGGCGGGAACATCCGCATCATCGCCTGGGCCTATAATTTCGGTTCGCGCAGCGTGCTGGCGAAGAAGAAGGTCGAGACCCCGGACGATCTCGCCGGGCTCAAGATCAGGACGCTGCCCAATCCGATCATCACCGAATGCCTGCGGCTGATGGGCGCGGCGGCGACGCCGCTCGCCTTCGGCGAGATCTACACCGCGCTGCAGGCCGGCGTGCTTGACGGGCTCGAGCACGATCCGCCGACCATTCTCGCCAGCAAATTCTACGAGACCGCGAAGAACTACGCGCTCACCCAGCACATCTTCTCACCGCTGGCGATCTATTTCAGCGAGATGACCTTCAACCGCATGGATCCGAAACTGCGCGAGGGCTTCCTCGATGCCGCCAACAAGGCCGCGGTCGATACCCGCGCCCACGGGCTTGCAGTGGAGAAGGAGGCGCTCACGGCCTTGGCCGAGAAGGGCGTGAGCGTGGTGAAATGCGACCGGGAGGCATTCCGCAAGCGGGTGGCGCCGCAGACCGACAACTTCATCAAGGCGCGTCCCGAGGCGAAGCCCGTGATCGATTTGATCCGATCGACGCAGGCGTGAAGCTGCTGTGAATCTGACTCAGATGGTTTCCTCGCCCGCAACCGTCATCGCCCGCGAAGGCGGGCGATCCAGTATTGCACAGACGTTCGCACTGATCGATAGGCTGCGGCGTACTGGATGCCCCGCCTGCGCGGGGCATGACGAGCGCGTGTGGTGTGACAGCTCTGACTCCAACCCTGATAGTCCCTCATGACCACGGTTGCCGCCGCCCCGACACGGCGTCATTGGTTGGTGGCGTCGCTCCTCATCCTCAGCGATGCGATCGCGGCGGTGCTGCTGGCCGCCGACCTTCTGGTGGTCTGCGGCTCGGTGCTCGCGCGCTTCCTGTTCAATGCGCCGGTCGAATGGTCCGACGACGTCGCGCGCGGGTTGATGGTCGGCTCGAGCTTCTTCGGTGCCGCGAGCGCGCTCGCCCGCTCCGAGAATCTCGGGGTCGCCTTCTTTGCCGACCTGCTGCCCTCGAAGATCCGGCCTGTGATCGATGCGATCGGCGCGGTGCTGGTCGTGCTCGTATCCGCCACCGTCGCCTTCAATGCGCTGAAGCTCGGCTCGCTCACCGCCGGCCAGACCACCGGCTCCGGGCTGCCGCTGGAGCTGACCTTCTATCCGATGGGCGTCGGCGCGCTGTTGATGACCGTCTTCGCGCTCGACATTTTTCGCGCACGTCCAGTCCGCGCCATGGTCGCAGGCGTCGTTGCGACGGCGATCATGGCTGGGCTCTATCTCGCCTGGGACACCATGGCACCCGACAGCGTGCCGTCATCAGGCGTGCTGATGCTGATCGGCTTCTTCGTCACGTTGTTCGGCGGCCTGCCGATCGGCTTTGCGCTGGCGCTGGCCGCGCTGATCTTCATCTGGGTCGAGGGCACGCTGCCCGGCGTCATCTTCGCGCAGCAGATGGCGCGCGGCATCGACAATTTCGTGCTGCTGGCGATCCCGTTCTTCATCCTGGTCGGCTATTTGATGGAAGCCAACGGCATGTCGGTGCGGCTGATCGAGCTGTTGCAGCGCGGCGTCGGGCACATGCGCGGCGGCCTCAACGTCGTGATGGTGACGTCGATGGTGCTGTTCTCCGGCATCTCCGGCTCCAAGATGGCCGACGTCGCCGCGGTCGGCTCGGTGCTGATTCCGGCCGCGCGCCGCGCCAAGCAGAATCCGGGCGGCGCGGTCGCGCTGCTGGCGGCTTCCGCGGTCATGGCCGAGACCATTCCACCCTGCATCAACCTGATCATCTTGGGTTTCGTCGCCAATCTCTCGATCGGCGGCCTGTTCGTCGCAGGCCTGTTGCCGGCCGGACTGATGGCGCTGGCTCTGATCACGGTCTCCATCCTGTTCGGCCGTCGGCCGGAGCCTGTCGATCGGCCGCAAGGGCCGGCGGTCTCAGGCCTGTGGAGCGGCGCCATCGCCTCGCTCGGGCTGATCGTGTTGATCTTCGCCGGCTTCAAGACCGGCTTCGCCACCGCGACCGAGATCTCCGCTTTCGCCGCCCTCTATGCGATCGTGGTTGGCGCTGCGATGTTTCGCGAGCTGAGCCTCAAGGCGGCGACCGCGAGCTTCATCCATGCTGCGACGCGCTCGGGCCTGGTGCTGTTCATCGTCGCCGCGGCGCAGTCGCTGGCTTTCATCCTCACGCTGCAGCAGGTGCCGCATGCGGTCGGCGAGCTCATGCTATCGCTGTCGAAGACCAACGGCGTGTGGCTGTTCATGCTGCTGTCGATCGCGGTGCTGATCGTGATGGGCTCGGTGCTGGAGGGCGCCGCGGCGCTGATCATCTTCGGCCCGCTGCTGTTGCCGGTCGCGGTCAGGCTCGGTATCGATCCCTTGCATTTCGGCGTGGTGCTGGTGATTGCGATGGGGATCGGGCTCTTTGCACCGCCATTGGGCCTTGGGCTCTACGGCGCCTGCCTGATCGGCAAGGTGCCGATCGAGCAGACGATCAAGCCGATCGCGGGCTACCTCGGCCTGTTGTTCCTGTGCCTCCTGGTCGTCGCGTTCGTGCCGTCGATCAGCACCGCGCTGCCGCGCGCGCTCGGGTATTGAGGAATTGGAGGGCCTGAGTTGAGCTCAATACAGGTGCATCATAGGAGGTCCGACGCTCCCCTTGAGGGGGAGGGTGGGAGGGAACGCAATGCCGCATCGTTGGATGAAAGCTCATCGGGTTTGAAGGAAACAGCTCATGAAGGTGCTGCTGACCCACACGCCGGAATTCCGCCGGCAATATTACGGAGAGCGCAGCCTGCAGGGTCTGCAGGCTCTGGCCGAGGTGCGCCTGCATGATTCCGATGTGCCGCTGGACGCCGCGGCTCTGGTTCGCGCCGCCGAGGGCGTGGACATCATCGTCGCCGACCGTGTGACCGAGGGCCGGGGCGAGATCTTCCCGCGGCTGCCGAGCTTGCGCGCGTTCGTGCGCTGCGCGGTCGACATCCGCAACGTCGACGTCGCAGCAGCGTCGAGCACCGGCGTACTGGTCACGCGGGCCTCGCCGGGCTTCGTGCCGGCAGTGGCTGAACTTGCGATCGGTTTCATGGTCGATCTGTCCCGCGGCGTCTCGCGTGCGACCGCGGACTATCATGCCGGGCGCAAGCCCGAGATCGTGATGGGCCGGCAGCTCGCCGGCAGCCGCATCGGCATCATCGGCTATGGCAGCATCGGCCGCTATCTCGCACCCCTCACGCAGGCGCTCGGCATGGAGGTGCTCGTCGCCGATCCCTACGTCACCATCGATGAGGCCGGCATCCAGCATGTTGCGCTCGACGATCTGCTGGCCCGTGCCGACTACGTCATCTGTCTCGCCATCGCCAATGAAGAGACCGAGAATCTGATCGGTCAGGCGGCTTTGGCGCGGATGCAGCCGCATGCGGTGTTCATCAATCTCTCGCGCGGCAATCTCGTCGACGAGGCCGCACTGGCTGCCGCGCTGCGCGAGCAGCGGATCGCGGGCGCCGCGATCGATGTCGGCCGCGCCCCGGACCAGATGCCCACGCCGGAGCTGGCGCGCCTGCCCAACGTCATCGCCACGCCCCATATCGGCGGGTTGACGCCGCAGGCGATCGAGCATCAGGCCGCCGAGACGGTGCGGCAGGTCGCGTCCATCATCAAAAGCGAAGCGCCAGTCGGCGCCGTCAATGCAGAGCATTGGACCAGGCGGCCGTGATGGCGTGACGATGTGTAGGATGGGTTGAGCGAAGCGAAACCCATCATGCCGGCCAAATGCTATGGTGCTCGCATGACCCACTATCGCCGCAACTTTATCCCCGGAGGGAGCTTCTTCTTCACCGTCAATCTGGCGGATCGCAAACTTGCACTCTTAACGACCCATCTTGAAATATTGCGGACCGCGTTCCGAGAAACGCGCGAGCGTCATCCTTTCACGATCGATGCAATCGTGATCTTGCCCGATCATCTCCATACGCTCTGGACTCTTCCGGAGGGTGACGCCGCCCATGCGACCCGTTGGCGCCTGATCAAGTCCAGCTTCTCACGCAACATTGCCGGTGGCGAACGGCTATCAGCCAGCCGGGTAGCCAAAGGCGAGCGGGGCATCTGGCAGCGACGTTATTGGGAGCATACGATTCGCAACGAGACCGATTTCGCGCGGCATGTCGATTATATCCACATCAATCCAGTCAAACACGGCCTGGTGACACGTGTCCGCGATTGGATGCCTTCTTCGTTCCATCGGATGGTCAAGTCAGGTGCCTATCCGGAGGATTGGGCTGGCGATAGCTTGAATGACAGCGGGGAGTTTGGCGAGCGAGGTGAATGAGGCGATGGGTTTCGCTCGCGCTCAACCCATCCTACGAACTGCCGCATCGCCCCGATGACGTGAAGCAAGCCGTGTTTCGCGCGACGCAGATGACGACGCGTTGGTATGATGCTGCGCGAAGCGAACGTGCAGAATTCCGATGACGCAGCGCACGCGGCGAAAGCGCCTTGCTGCCGCAGCTTTGTCTGTTAATCTCGCCCATGCTTCGAGCGGCGCCGTGCAATGAGCATCGCCGGGGCGGGAGGGAATCGGCCGGAGCGCAGCGGGCAAGGCACCGCATGCCTCCTAAATGATTCTCACGAACAGATGTGTTGGCCAGTCGCATCGCGCGCCGCCCGCTCGACGACGTCTGACCTGTTCCGCTCGAGGGCAGTGCAGCGACGGAGCCGGGTGCGCGCGAGGGGGCTGGCGTCGAAGGGGAGGGACATCGCATGGGTATCGCAGCAGCTGCGACTGCGCACGGCAAGAGCCAGTCGAGAAAGGCGGCGGCAAGCGGCTGGATCGGATCGGCGCTCGAATATTATGACTTCTTCATCTACGCCACCGCGGCCTCGCTGGTCTTTCCGCAGATCTTCTTTCCTTCCACCAATCCGACCGCCGCGATCGTGGCGTCGCTCGCGACCTACGGCGTCGGCTATGTGGCGCGTCCGATCGGCGCGTTCGTGCTGGGACATTGGGGCGACACCCACGGTCGCAAGACCGTGCTTCTGGTCTGCCTGTTCCTAATGGGTATCTCGACCATGGCGGTCGGCCTGTTGCCGACCTATCAGCAGATCGGCGTCGCGGCGCCGATCCTGCTGGTTGTGCTCAGGCTGATTCAGGGCTTCGCCGTGGCGGGCGAAATTTCCGGCGCGAGCTCCATGGTGCTCGAACATGCGCCGTTCGGGCGCCGCGGCTTCTATGCAAGCTTCGCGCTACAGGGCGTGCAGGCCGGGCAGATTCTTGCCGCCGCCGTGTTCCTGCCGATCGCGGCCTACATGTCACAGGATGCCTTCATGAGCTGGGGCTGGCGCGTGCCCTTCCTGCTCAGCTTCTTCGTCGTCATCGCCGGCTATGTCATTCGCCGCGAGGTCGAGGAGACGCCGGCCTTCAGTGCGGAGGAGGAGCAGGGCAGGGTGCCCAAGGCCCCGATCGTGCAGGCCTTCCAGACCGGCTGGCGCGACATGCTGCGCGTGGTCTGCATGGCGCTGATGAACGTCATTCCCGTCGTGGCAACCATCTTCGGCGCGGCCTATGCGGTCCAGCCGGCCTATGGCATCGGCTTCGAAAAGAACGTCTATCTCTGGATCCCCGTGCTCGGAAATATCGCCGCCGTGCTGGTGATCCCCTTTGTCGGCAGCCTCTCCGATCGGATCGGCCGCCGGCCGCCGATCATCGTCGGCGCGCTCGGCTCCGGCCTGCTCGCCTTCGGCTATCTCTACGCCATCAGCATCAAGGACGTGCCGCTCGCGATTCTGCTCTCGATCCTGATGTGGGGCCTCGTCTATCAGGGGTACAACGCGGTCTTCCCGAGCTTCTATCCCGAGCTGTTCCCGACCCGCTCGCGGGTCTCGGCGATGGCGATCTCGCAGAACACGGGCACGACGATCACCGCGCTGCTGCCGGCTTTGTTCGCTGCCGTCGCGCCGCCCGGCGCTGCGCATATCCCGTTCACGATCGGCGCGATCACCTTTGCGATCACGATCGTCGCGGCGGTCGCTGCGGCATCCGCGCGCGAAACCTATCGGCTCCCGGTGCGCGATCTCGGTGATCCCGCCGCGGTGCCGATGGCCAAGCCGGATTATGATCGGCAGCGCGTGAGCTCGATCGGAGGCGCGGCCACGGCCTGATGGTTTCATGGCTTGGTGCTGGCCAGCGAGCCGGCTGTGACGCGTTTTGCCCGTCGTGCCAACGTGTCGCAGCCGATTTCGCTTGCCGTGTCGGGCAAATCACAACGATCATTCGCGGGTCCTGTGCTCGCCAAGAGGGGCGCTTCGCGATCGTCACGAACGTTGAGCGCGGGATGCGGTGGACGTGAGCGTATCGCAGCGGATTTTCGCGGACGAACGATGTGCTTGCGGACGGTCAAGTCGCGCGGTCCTGATACCCCGACGCTGGTATCACCTGCGCAACGCGTCTAGCGCGTTGTCGCAGCACGGTGGCCAACAAGCCCGGCGCACCGGGGAGAACGCGAAGCAGCCGTTAAAACCATCGTGCAGGGAAGGCCGGATCGTCCGGCTGACCTGTGGTACCTGCCGCCTGCATTTTTTTCCGCAGGCGGGCCACGGGCCTCAGTCGAGGTCCGGCCTTCCCTGTGCCCTCTTTCCCGAAGAGGGAGCGAACAAGCAAAGCTCGGACGCCAAGCGCGCCGCGAGAAGGTGATGCTACGTCTATTTGAAATAAGCGAGCAGTCGATCAGCCTTCCGACGTCATCGCCCGCGAAAGCGGGCGATCCAGTACGCCGCGGCTTCTCGATAAATCATCGCTGTCCCCGAATACTGGATCGCCCGGTCAAGCCGGGCGATGACGTCTCGTTTGTGGCAGGTGCGTGGGAAACGGAACAAAGAGCGTGCGCCGCAACGATTTTTGCGCAAACTTTCCCTTGACCTCCGACGTAAGTGACAATGCACGGCGTCGCGCACAAAATCCTTGACCCGTTCGTAGGCACATGATGCTAACGGTCATCAGGGAGAGAAACCAAACAATGCGACTGCCCTTCTTCTATGGCTGGGTCGTCGTCGCCGTGACCTTCGCCACGATGGCAATCGGCGTCAACGCGCGGACCGCCTTCTCACTGTTCTTTCCGCCCATTCTGTCCGAGTTCGGCTGGGAACGCGGCATCACGGCCGGCGCGTTCTCCTTCGGCTTCGTGGTGTCGGGCATAGTGAGCCCGTTGATCGGGCGGCTGATGGACCGCACCGGTCCGCGCGCGGTCATGGAGCTTGGCGTGGCGCTGATGGCCGGCGGCCTGCTGCTGGCGCCGCTGACGTCACAGCCCTGGCACCTTTACGTGACGATCGGCGTGATGGTCGGGGCCGGCAGCGTCTGTCTCGGTTATTCCGGCCAGTCGCTGTTCCTGCCGAACTGGTTCATCCGCCGCCGCGGGCTTGCGATCGGGATCGCCTTCGCCGGCGTCGGCATCGGCTCGGTGACGCTCTTGCCCTGGGTCCAGCATATGATCGCGCAACAAGGGTGGCGCGCTGCGTGCACGGCAATGGGTCTCCTCGTGCTGATCGCGCTCGCGCCGATCAATCTTCTGTTGCGGAAGCGACCGGAGGATCTCGGGCTGCGGCCGGATGGCGATGCCGCGCCGGCCTCCTCAGCCGCGAAGCCCGTCTCCAACATCGTCGATCCCGCCTGGGCCGCCATCGACTGGACCTTGCCGCTGGCGCTGCGCACGATGAAGTTCTGGTGGCTTGCGATCGGCTACTTCTTCGGCCTGTACATCTGGTACGCCGTGCAGGTTCACCAGACCAAATATCTGCTCGAGATCGGCTTCAGCCCGAATGTCGCGGTGTGGGCGCTCGGCGCGGTCAGCCTGCTCGGCATTCCCGGCCAGATCGCGCTCGGCCATCTCTCCGACCGCATCGGCCGCGAGGCGGTGTGGGTTTTCAGCTGCTTAGGCTTCACGATCTGCTTCGTGGCGCTGATTGCGCTCAAGGCCTCGCCGACCCTGCTGCTTGTCTATGTCATGGTCGCGAGCCAGGGCGTGCTCGGCTACGGCCTCACCTCGGTGATGGGGGCGGTGGTGCTGGAGATCTTTCAGGGACCGCATTTCGGAGCCATCTTCGGCACCATCATGCTGATCGCTCTGTGCGGCGGCGCGGCCGGCCCCTGGGTCACCGGCGTGCTTTACGATCTCACCGGCAGCTACACGCCCGGATTCGCGATCGCGATGGCCGCAAGCCTGCTTTCGGCGATCGCCGTCTGGTGTGCGGCGCCACGCAAGGTGCGCGCGGTCGCCGGCCAATTGCACCGGCTGCGGCCGGCTGTGGAGGTGGTATGATCGGGTTGTTCGGTCGCGATCGGATTTTGTCTTGCCTCGGCCATGTCAGAATGGGCTAATCGGCTCAAAACGGGAAAGGAACGTCCATGAACGAGCATGTCCAGGCGAAACCGGCCGCGCCGGTGTTCAATCCGTTGTCGCCGGAATTCATCCGCGATCCCTACCCGTTCTATCAGCAGTTGCGCGAAACCGATCCGATGCATGTGACACCGTTCGGCGCCTTCCTCGCCAGCCGCCATGCGGAAGCGAGCCTGGTGCTACGCGACAAGCGTTTCGGCAAGGATTTCGTCGCCCGCAGCATGCGCCGCTATGGGCCAAAGATCATGGAGGAGCCGATCTTCAGCAGCATGGGGCATTGGATGCTGCAGCAGGATCCGCCTGACCACACGCGCCTGCGCGGCCTCGTGGTGAAAGCCTTCACGGCGCGCCGGGTCGAGGACATGCGCCCGCGCATCCAGGAGATCGTCGACCAGACGCTCGATCAGGTGATCCCGCGTGGCCAGATGGATCTGATCGAGGATTTCGCCTTCCGCCTTCCCGTGACGGTGATCTGCGACATGCTGGGAATCCCGGAGGAGCATCGCGAAAGCTTCTACAAGAGCTCGCGCGAAGGCGGCCGCCTGCTCGAGCCGGTGCCGCTGTCGCCTGCGGAAATCGCCGAGGGCAATGCCGGCAACGCGGTGTCGACGGCCTATTTCCAGCATCTGTTCGAGCTGCGCCGGCGCGAGCCTGGCGATGACCTGACCACGCAACTTTTGCAGGCCGAAGAGGACGGCGCCAAGCTCAGCCATGAGGAGTTGACCGCCAATATCATCCTCCTGTTCGGTGCCGGCCATGAGACCACGGTCAACCTGATCGGCAACGGGCTGTTGGCCCTGCATCGCAATCCGGACCAGCTGGCATTGTTGAAGGCGCGCCCCGACCTCATCACCAATGCGGTCGAGGAGTTCCTGCGCTACGATTCCTCGGTGCAGCTCACCGGCCGCGTCGCGCTGGAGGATATCGAGGATCTCGGCGGCAGGCGGATCCCCAAGGGCGAGGGCGTGCTCTGCCTGCTCGGCTCGGCCAATCGCGATCCCGCTGTTTATCCCGATCGGCCGGAACAGCTAGATATCACCCGGCCCAATGTGAAGCCGTTGTCGTTTGGCGGCGGCATCCATCATTGCCTGGGCGCCCAGCTCGCCCGGATCGAGGCGGAGGTTGCGATCGGCACCCTGCTGCGGCGGCTGCCCGATCTGAAGCTGGACGATCCCGACAATCCGGAATGGCGGCCGACTTTCGTGCTGCGCGGCCTGAAGCGGCTGCCGGCCCGCTGGTAACCATTCCGCGAACGGTGTTGTGCAGCGCCCGCTAAATATCGCATGATGCTGTGACTTCGCCGCACTTCGTCCTATATGATCTGGCGCTCCGGCATTGCGATGTGGCGGGGAGGCGGCCGCCTGCGAATTGATGGCCAGGGCGCCGGAGCGTTGTGCTTTGAGGGAGACCCCGTGCAGACGACCCTGCTCGGATTGGCGATTGCCTTCATCCTTGCGCTTCTTGCCGCGCTGATTGGGCCATATTTCGTCGATTGGAACCAGTTCCGGCCCCAGTTCGAGGCCGAGGCCAGCCAGGTGATCGGCGTGCCGGTGCGGGTCGCGGGCGCGCTCGACGCGCGGCTGCTGCCGACGCCGACCTTGCGGCTGCGCCAAGTCACCTTCGGTGGCGCCAACGACCTCGGCAAGCTGCGCGCCGACAAGCTCGACGTCGAGTTCAGCCTCGGCGATCTGATGCGGGGCGAGTGGCGGGCTAACGAGCTCACCGTCAGCGGCATGTCCGCCGATCTCGGGCTCGACCCGAAGGGCCGCGTCGATCTGGCCGGCGGGGGCGGCAGGTTCAATCTGGCGGCGCTGTCGATCGATCGCCTCAATCTGACCGGCCGCGTCGCGCTGCATGATGCGACCAGCCACTCCACCCTCGAGCTCAACGACATCGTATTTTCGGGCGACGTCCGCTCGCTGGCCGGCTCGCTCCGCGGCGACGGCGCCGTTTCTATTCTGGGGTCCCGCTATCCGTTTCGGGTCTCCTCCAGCCAGGACCGGGATTCCAGCGGCCTGCGCGTGCACCTCAATATCGATCCCGGCGAGCGGCCTGTGGTTGCCGACGTCGAGGGCCTGATCAGCTTTGCCAACCGCGCGCCGCAGTTTACCGGGGCGCTGACCTTGTCCTCACCGCCCCCCAAGGAACAGTCGAACAAGGAACAGTCGAAGGAGCAGGGCAAGATCAAGCCGGCTGAGGCGAAGGATCAGGCGAGCGCGCGAGCCGGCAAGCAAGCTATCACCGATGCCCCCTGGCGCATGACGGCCAAGGTCGCGGCTGATCCCGCCGCCGCCAAGCTGGATCAGGTCGAGGTGAGCTTCGGCCAGGAGGAGCGGGCGCTGAAATTTGCCGGCACCGGCGAGGTGCGCTTCGGCGCAGCGCCTCTGTTGCGGGCCACGCTGTCGGCGCGGCGGCTCGACGCCGACCGGCTGCTCGGGGTCGACGACAATGCCGACCGCAAGGCGACCGTGCCGGTGCGCGCGCTGCCCGAATTGCGCGAGTGGCTGGCGCGACTTCCCACCTTGCCGCTGCCTGCCGAGGTCCAGCTCTCGACCGAGCAGATCACGCTGGCGGGACGTCCGGTGCAGGACGTGACTGCAAAGCTGCACAGCGAGCCCACGGCGTGGAGCCTGCAGCAGGTCGATCTGCGCGCGCCGGGCGCGACGCATCTGACGTTCAAGACAGCCATTGCGGCTACTTCAGCCACATCGGGTTTCTCCGGCGCGCTCGATCTCGATTCGTCTGATCCCGATGCGCTGGTGGCCTGGCTGCAGGGCCGCACCGAGACCACCTATCGCAGCCAGCGACCGCTGCGCCTGCGTGGCAATGTCAGCGTCGGGCCCGACCGGTTCGCGCTCGAAGGTCTGAAGGCCGAGATGGAGAGCGGGGCGGTCGAGGGCAGGGTCGCGCTGGTGACGCCGTCCGGCGCACCATCGCGCTTCGAGGCGGCATTGAAGGGCGAGCGGCTCGATATCGACGCCGCCATGGCGCTGGCACGTTCGCTGGCTGGTCCTGACGGTGCGTGGCCGGCGGATGCCGACATTTCGCTCGATATTGCGCGCGCCACCTGGAGTGGCCAGGATTTGCGGCCGCTGACCGCCAAGCTGTCCTACGGGCCGAAGAGCATCGTGCTCGATCAGGTGAAGTTCGGCCAAGGTGGCGTTTCCACCGAGGGATCCGGCCGTTTCGACCGCGCGGAGACCACCGGCCGCTTGGCCCTGACCTCGAGCGCTGCGTCGCTGCGCGACATCACCGCGCTGCTCCAACCGCTGGCGCCGAACGTTGCCGCGCGCCTGGAGAAGGCCGCAACTCTCCCTGGGCCGGCGCGGCTCAAGCTCGCGCTCGATCTGGCCAAGGATCCGGCAAGCTCCGACCGCGCGCAGGCCAAAGCCGTGCTCGATCTCGACGCTCCGCAGCTCAAAAGCACGGCCGCGCTGACCGCAAAGCCGCTTGCGGCGGCGCTGCGCAATCTCGACCTCGACGCGGTCAGCCGGACTGATGTCGGTCTCGACACCAAGATTTCAGCCGAGCAGGGCAGCCTGCTGCTCACCTTGCTCGGTCTTGATCGGCTCGCCGCGACCGGCAACGGGCCCGGCCTGCTCGAAACCAATATCAGCGGAAATTGGCATGCGCCGCTGCGTGTCACAGCAAAGATCTCAGGCGTCGGTCTCGACGGCGAGGTGCAAGGCACGGTCGAATCCACGTCGGGCTCCTGGACCAATGCCCTGAGCTTGGCCGCAGCCGATCTGCTCAAGGCCAATCTCAATCTGCGCCTCCGCAACGTGAATCTGGCGCCGATGGTCGGCTTGAATCCGCAGGTTGCGGCCGCGCAGAACGTCCGGCTATCCGCGCGTGTCGGCTTGTCGGCGGGCCGGATGACGTTCGACGACATCGATGGTCTTGCTGGTGGCGCGCGGCTCCGTGGCCGCCTCGCGCTGACGCTCGAGGACGATAAGCAACTCGATGGCGAACTCGGGCTCGACGCGCTCAACGTGCCCCAAGTGCTTGCGCTCGCGATCGGCGCGAGCGGCCGCGACGCCGCGGAGCCGCTCGGTCCGGGGCTCTTGAAGGGATGGCGTGGCCGGCTGTCATTCCAGGCGCTCAGCGGTGCGATGCCCGGCGGTGGCGAGCTGCGCCCGATCGGCGGCACGATCAAGAGCGACGGGCAGACGCTGACGGTCGAGAATCTCAAGGGCCGGCTCGGCGGCGGCGACGTCACGGCAACCCTCGATGCGCGGCCGAACGCCAACGGGCTAGCGATGAGCGGCCGTATCGAGCTGGCAAACGTCGATGGCAATGCGCTGCACTACCGCAGCCTGAAGATGCCAGCCGGCCGCGTCTCTGCGCAGATGGCGCTCGCGAGCGAGGGACGCAGCCTGCAGGCGCTGACCAGCGCGCTGTCTGGCAACGGCACGGTCACGCTGGACGGCGCGTCGATTCCCGGTCTCGATCCCCGTGCCTTCGACGTGGCACTGCGCGCCTTCGATGCCGGCCAGATCACCGACGATGTCAAGCTGCGGCAGATTATCGAGCCGCCGTTGACTGCCGGATCGCTGGCGGTGGCCTCGGCGCAGATTCCGTTCGTCATCCGCGACGGGCGTATGCGCGTCAGTGCGACGACGTTGGAAGCCAAGGATGCGCGCGCCATCGTCTCCGGAGGCTATGACATCCCGGCCGATCAGGCCGATATCCGCGCGAGCCTGATCACGACGGTGATCGGCAACGCCAACAGCCGCCCTGAGATCGGGTTGTTTGCGGCAGGCACACCCGACGGCCTCAGTCGCAGTGTCGATGTCACCTCGCTGTCGTCGTGGCTTGCGGTGCGCGCGATCGATCGCGAGACGCGCCGGCTCGATGCCATTGCGCGCGGCGAGATGCCGCCGCCCTATCCACCGTCCACTGCGTCCCTGCCGGGCCCCTCCGATGCCGGCCCTGCGCCGCCGAGCCTGACCGATGTGCCGGCACCCGGGCGCGATCCGCGGCGGGTTGATCCGCGTGCCAAGCTCGGTGGGCCGCGCCAACAAACGGTGCCGGCGCAGACGCCGCTGTCCGGACCGCCGGCGCCCGCGACGGTGCCGCCGGTTGCAGCCAGCCAGCAGATTGCTCCCTTGCCGCCACCGGTCGAGATCAAGCCCGCGCCTGGCGCGGCGCCGGCGAGGCCGCGACCGCGGCCGCCGCTGGTGCTGACGCCGCAGCTTTCGAATCCTTAAGCCACGGCGACGGGAGTGATGCCAGGCAGGCGCGCGATCTCGCGGGCGAGATAGTCGATCAGGAGCCTGACGCGCGCGATGCCGGCGCGCTCGGGCAGGATCAGCATGCTGAGCGGCACGGAGGGCAGGATGTAGTCCGGCAGGATCGGCGTGAGCCGGCCGTCGGCGAGCAGATCGTCGACCAGCCAGCGATGCGCGGCGGCGATGCCGCGGCCCGCAAGCAGGCACTCGCGGACGGCAAGTCCGTGGTTGACGCGGAAACGGCCGAGAAACGGCACCGTCTCGCGGTGGTCGTCCGGCGATTGCAGGGTGAGGACGTCGCTGCCGGCGACATTCGACATGCGGATGCCCTCATGACCGATCAGGTCCTGCGGCACCAGCGGCTCGCCGTGCCGATCCAGATAGTCGGGGGCGGCGACCAGCAGGCGGTGCGAATGACCAAGGGTGCGCAGCCTCATCGAGCTGTCGGTGAGCGGCGCCAGACGCAGGGCGATGTCGACGCCCTCGCGCACCAGATCGATACGCTCGTCGGTGAGGCTCAGGTCGATGGCGATGTCGGGATAGCGGTCCTGGAAGCCGAAGATCAGCCCGGTCACGTGCAGGACGCCGAAAGCCGCGGTGCAGGACAGTCGGATGGTGCCTGCCGCAGCACCTTGCGTGCCGCGTGCCTCATCGCCGGCCTGCTCGATCAGCCGCAGGATCTGAATGCAGTTCGCGTAGTAGCGGCTGCCCTCGTCGGTGAGCGTCACCCGACGGGTGGTGCGGCTGAGCAGCGGCACCCCGACGGCATCCTCCAACTCGTGCAGGTGACGCGTGATCGTGGACTGCCCGACCCCAAGCTCGCGCGCCACGGCCGACAGGCTGCCGCGTTCGGCGACCCGGACGAAGCTGCGCATATGCGCGAAGCTGACGTCTGATTTATCCATAAATCGGCATAATATTATCGATAACCGACATATAGTGAATATATCGGTACGCGTCTATGTCATGGCCCGGTTCCACCGAAGGATCGATACCATGAATGTTCTGCTTGTTTTCGCCCATCCCGAACCGCGCTCGCTCAACGGCGCCTTGCGCGATGTCGCCGTCGCCGAACTCAAGGACCAGGGCCATGAGGTCAGGATCTCAGACCTCTACGCCATGGGCTGGAAGGCGGCCGTCGATCGCGCCGACTTTCCGCAGCTCGCGCCCGATGCCCGGTTGAATGTGGCGACGGCGTCCGGCGAGGCTTTCAAGGCGCACAGGCTGACCGACGATGTCAGGGCCGAGCAGGAAAAGCTGCTGTGGGCCGATGCCGTGATCCTGCAATTTCCGTTGTGGTGGTTCACGATGCCCGCGATCCTGAAGGGCTGGGTCGACCGTGTCTATTCGTACGGCTTCACCTACGGTGTCGGCGAGCACAGCGACAAGCGTTGGGGCGACCGCTACGGCGAGGGCGTGTTCGCAGGCAAGCGCGCGATGCTCATCGTGACCACCGGCGGATGGGAGGAGCATTATTCAGCACGCGGCATCAATGGCCCGATCGAGGATCTGCTGTTTCCGATCAATCACGGCGTCCTGTTCTATCCCGGCTTCGATGTCTTGCCGGCGTTCGTGGCGCATCGGGTCAATCGTTTCGATGACGCGGGCTTCACGGTGATTGCGGACCAGCTTCGTGAACGGATGCGCACGCTGTTCACCGCGAAACCGATTCCGTATCGACGGCAGAACCATGGCGACTATCTGATCCCCGCGATGCAGCTCCGAGCCGAGCTCGGCGATCCCGATGCGCGCGGCTTCGCGCTGCATATGGACGATGCCGCGGGCTGACGGCTGCGCGAGGCGCGGGACGCTAACCCGCGCCGAGCGCGACGGCGATGTGATAGGTGGCGAAGCTCGCGGCGTAAGCAAGCGCCAGCATGTAGGCGAAGGTCACGCCCATCCAGCGCCAACTGCCGGTCTCGCGGCGGATCACGGCGAGCGTCGAGGCGCATTGGGGGGCGAAGATGTACCAGGCGAGCAGCGCCAGCGCGGTGGCCAGGCTCCATTTGCTCGCCAGCACCTGGCCGATCTGCTCGGCGGCCTCCTTGCCGCCTTCGATGGCATAGACAGTGCCGAGAGCTGCGACCGCGACCTCGCGTGCCGCCATGCCCGGGACCAGGGCGACGGCGATCTGCCAGTTGAAGCCGATCGGCTTGAGCAGCGGCGCGATCGCCTGTCCGATCATCGCGGCGAGACTGTAATTGATCGCAGGCTCGGTGGCGCCCTCCGGCGGCTGCGGGAACGAGGCCAGAAACCAGATCAGCACCATCATCGCGAAGATCGTGGTGCCGGCACGCTGCAGGAACATCTTGGCGCGGGTGTAGATGCCGATCGCGATGCTGCGCAGCCGCGGCATCTTGTAGTCGGGCAACTCCAGCATGAAGGGCGCAGGCTGGTAGTCGCGCATCATGAAGAACTTGATCAGGAAGGACATCAGAAGCGCGCTGATGATCCCGGCCGCGTAGAGCCCGAACATCACGAGCCCCTGCAGGTTGACGAAGCCCCAGACCTGCGTCGGCGGGATGAAGGCGGAAATGATCAGGGTATAGACCGGAATGCGCGCCGAGCAGGTCATCAGGGGCGCGATCAGGATGGTGGTCAGCCGATCGCGACGGTTGTCGATCACGCGCGTCGCCATGATGCCGGGAATGGCGCAGGCAAAGCTCGACAGCAGCGGAATGAAGGCGCGGCCGTGCAACCCCGCGCCGCCCATGATGCGGTCCATCAGGAACGCGGCGCGCGCCATATAGCCGAAATCTTCCAAGAGCAGGATGAACAGGAAGATGATGATGATCTGCGGCAGGAAGACGATGACGCTGCCGACGCCTGAAATCACCCCGTTCTGCAGGAAGCTCTGCAGCAGGCCCGCCGGTAGCTTGTCATGGACGAACTGACCGGCCGTATCGAAGCCCGAGGACAACAGCTCCATCAACGGCTGCGCCCAAGCAAACACGGCCTGGAACATCACGAACAGGATCAGCAGCAGGATGAGGAGGCCCCCGACGGGGTGCAGCACGACGGCGTCGATCCGCGCGGTCCAGGTGTCCGGGCGCTCCGGCAGGGTCACGGCAGAGGCGATGATGCGATCGGCTTCACGCTGGGTGGCGCGCAGTTCCGATACGGTCAGCGGCCGCCAGGTGTTCTGCCGATCCGGGGCGGGGCTTGGCGCCAGCAACTCGTCGGTGAGCCTGAGCAGGTCGGTGGTGCCGCCCTTGCGCACGGCAATCGAGGTGACGACGGGCACCCCGAGGGCCTCGGACAGGCGCGGCACGTCAACGGCGACGCCGCGACGCTTGGCGATGTCGAACATGTTCAGCACCAGCGCCAGCGGCCGGCCGGTGTTCTTCAGCTCGAGCAGAAGCCGTATGGTCAACCGCAGATTGGTGGAGTCGGCCACGCACAACACCAAGTCGGGCAACACTTCGCCGGTGGCGCGTCCAAGCACGAAATCGCGGGTGATTTCTTCGTCCGGGCTGCGGCCGCGCAGCGAGTAGGTTCCGGGAAGGTCGACGACCGAGACCTGGCGTCCCTGCGGGGTGACAAAGGCCCCCTCCTTGCGCTCGACCGTGACACCCGGGTAATTGGCGACTTTCTGCCGGCTGCCGGTCAGCGCATTGAACAGCGAGGTCTTACCGCTGTTGGGCGTGCCCACCAGGGCGACATGCATCAACGCACTTTCCATTCACTGCGCCCCGGCGCTTACGCCACGATGACGGCCATCGCTTCGCGTCGGCGGACGGCAACGGTCGTGTTGTCGACCCGAACTGCGATCGGATCGCGTCCGACGATGCCCTCGTGCAAGATTTCGACCCGCGCGCCTTCGACGAAGCCGAGCTCGATCAGCCGGCTTTCGAGCTCGACTTCCGGCAGGGACGAGCTGGTCCCGCTCGCCGCCAGGTGTTGGATCGTCCCGGTATAGCCACGCCGGGCCAGGCCCAGCGGCAGATGCGGCCGATTATCGCAGATTTCGCTCATGACCTGTATTTTCAATCGCTCGGCAGAAGGTCAAGCGCGGCATGCGTGATGCAGCCGCACCTTAGAGCGATTTTAAACAGGTCCGGCGGAGGACCGTCTGATCTGGCTCAAGGAGCCACAGCTGTGGCGGGATGGCGCCCGTCCGCAGGCTTTGTTTCGCCGGATGCACCGGTCGCCCGGTTCTTGAAGTAATCGAGCACGAAGAGCCGGATTGCGGAGGACAGGTTGCCCTGCTGGCGGTTGTTGTCGATCTCTCCCACCAGTTCAGAGAGCGTCATGTTCCGGAGACCGGAGATCTCCTTCATGCCGTTCCAGAACGCCTCCTCGAGGCTGACACTGGTCTTGTGACCTGCGACGACGATTGAACGTTTAACGACCGGCGACTTCATCACGCGTCCTCGCCCTTGATGAGATGTTGATCCAGTAATTCCTCGGCACGCATTTTCCGCTGTGCGTCGGTCGCGCGTTCGGCCTTGGTCCTGCCAAAGCGTGCGCGATTTGCATCGGCTGTCTTCGCAGCCTCATCGCGCTCCATGCGCTTCTTAAAACGCTTCAAGTTGATTACATCCCCCATGCTCACTCCCATCATCAAAGAGATCGCAGAGCGCGACAATCACATCCCGACAATGAATCCGAGAGCACGAGCCGAGCACGCACACTCAGTCGGGATGTAGACCATCATGTCATCGCTCCTGATACACCGAACTTCCGATCCCGCTTTGCGAAAGACGAACATAGTTTTATTCGCGCACACAGCAGAACTATCTATTTGACACTATCCTTTACGAGTTAACGGCTACAATTGCATCAGCCCCCGTAGTACTACGGGACTACCATCATGATCGGCCAGGCCTGGTCATCTTCTCAGGTTGTACGAGGCGGTCGAACTCATCTTCTGATACGAAACCTAATCGTGTTGCCTCCTCCTTCAACGTCGTGCCGCGCTGATGCGCCGCCTTTGCCACCTTTGCGGCATTGTCGTAGCCGATCTTTGGCGCGAGTGCGGTGACGAGCATCAGCGAGCGCTCCATCAGCTCGCGAATCCGCTTTTCGTCGGCGCGAATGCCGGTCACGCAATGTTCGGTGAACGAACGTGCCGCGTCACCCAACAGTTGAATTGAATGCATCATGCAATGAGCCATGACCGGCTTGTAGACGTTCAATTCGAAATGACCCTGGCTGCCGGCCACCGTGATCGCCGTGTGGTTGCCGAACACCTGGCAGCACACCATCGTCATCGCCTCGCATTGTGTCGGGTTGACTTTGCCCGGCATGATTGAGGAGCCCGGCTCGTTTTCGGGCAGGATTAGTTCGCCAAGTCCGGAGCGTGGTCCGGATCCCAACAGGCGAATGTCGTTTGCGATCTTGAACAGCCCGGTGGCTGCAGAGTTGAGCGCGCCGTGCACGAAAACGTAGGAGTCGTTCGATGCCAGCGCCTCGAATTTGTTCGCCGCGCTGGTGAAAGGAAGCCCGGTGATTTTGGCAACATGCTTAGCGAACAATTGTGCAAATTGCGGTGCAGCATTGAGCCCGGTGCCGACCGCGGTGCCGCCCTGCGCCAGCGGGAAGAGGTCGTTCGCGGCCGCGCCGATCCGCGCAATCGCGCTCTCCACCTGCGCCGCGTAGCCGGAAAACTCCTGCCCCAGCGTCAAAGGCGTTGCATCCTGGGTGTGAGTCCGGCCGATCTTGACGATATCGGCGAAGGCTTCCTCCTTGGCGCGCAGCGCCGCAAGAAGCTCGGTCAGGGCCGGGGTCAGGTGGTCGGCGATCGCGCGGGCGGCTGCGATGTGCATCGCCGTCGGAAACGAGTCGTTCGACGACTGGCTCATATTGACGTGGTCGTTGGGGTGAACGGGCTGCTTCGCACCGCGCTCGCCGCCGAGAAGCTCGTTGGCGCGATTGGCGATCACCTCGTTCAGGTTCATGTTGGTCTGTGTGCCGGAGCCGGTCTGCCAGACGACCAGCGGAAAATGATCGTCGAGCTTGCCGTCGATAATCTCCTGGGCGGCGCGCGCAATCGCGTCCGCCAGCGTCTGATCGAGGAGCCCGAGTTCGAGATTGGTTTGGGCCGCGGCGAGCTTGACGATGGCGAGCGCACGCACAATCTGCGGCGGCATCCGGTCCTGGCCGATACGGAAGTTTTGTCGGGAGCGCTCGGTCTGTGCTCCCCAATAGCGGTCAGCCGGCACCTCGATCGGGCCGAAGCTGTCCGTCTCCGTGCGGGTGGCCGGACGTTGCGTTGGTTGAGCTGACTGCGCCATGAAACATGCCCATAATTGGTCACGAACCGGCGATGGCCGGTTCAAGCATGCTTCAATTAACTGAAGAAGCGGCCGTTCCGCGGCCTATTTTTTACGAAAACGATCCAGTCGAACCACTTCAGCGCCCTCGCTCGGCTGCGCCGGTTGCTCGGACTTCTCCGGCGCGGATGCGGCCACTGGAGCCGCGGCCGGAGCGGCAACCGCGGAGGGAGCAGGAGCGGCCGGTAAATTCGGGGCAGGCGGCGCCTCGCCGACTGCCTCCGAGGCGTCGAATTGCAGGCCAAACTGCACGGACGGATCAAAAAAGCTCTTGATCGCATGGAAAGGCACCACCAGCCGCTCCGGAATGCCGCCGAACGACAAGCCGACCTCAAAGCGGTCCTCGGTGACCTCCAGATCCCAGAACTGGTGCTGCAGGATGATCGTCATCTCGTCCGGGTACTGGGCGAGCAGCCGGGGCGAAAGCTTCACCCCTTCGGCCTTCGAAACGAAGGTGATGAAGAAATGGTGTTCACCGGGAAGGCCGTGGGCGGCAGCGTCGCTCAACACCCGGCGCAGCACGCCGCGCAACGCCTCGCGTGCCAACACGTCGTAACGAATATGATCCGTCGCCATGATCGGTCCTGTACTCAGATGATGCCGGAAGCCGGCTCGCGCCTAAAGGGGGCCCGACTCGCGCTTTTCACTATCGTAACCCGGCGGGGCGCCGAGGTCAGTATCCATCGAACGCCCGCTTGTCGGATGATCACCGAGATATGGGAGCGCGGGTCCCGACTGCCAAAACCGGACACTAGCGGGAAGCGACAGCCAAAACCGGCACTCGCAGGAAGAAAGTGGAGGCTTCTGTTGCCAGGTGCCTCCGAACCCCGCCTAACGGAGCTTAACCCGCTAGGACTTTAGAGTGGTCTTTCAAACTGCGTTACGCAGCCTGAGCAACCGGAGCAAAGTTGTCGTTGGCAACTATTGCAATAGCCCGATAACGGCGGAACAATACCGGGAAAAAGCTCGCCCTTTACGCCCTCGTCGATCCTATTTCGCCCCCGCCGAAACCCGCGACGAGCCGCGGGCTTGGGTGGAGGCGCCGGGTACCGCCCCCGGGTCCGAATGGTTTATTTCGACGGCGATTTATTTCCATAGCCGGCAAGCCGGCACCCCCAATATAGGCGGCGAGCGCCGAGAATGACAGTGCCCGCGGCGCCGCATTGGCCGACAAAAATGTGGGTGAGTGCGGGAACACGCCGAATTGGGTTGGCCGGCGAGAATGGGCCGCCCTAGATTGGCCGAATGTCCTCCGAAGCCGCGCCGGCGGCTGCTGATGCGCCGGATCTCCATAACCCTCCGCCCAGTCTGGCCGCGCTCTTTGTCGCATTCGCGAAGATGTCGCTCTCCGGCTTCGGCGGGGTCCTCGTGTTCGCCCGCCGCGCCATCGTCGAGGAGCATCGCTGGATGATGGCGGACGAATTCAACGAGACCTTCGCGCTCTGCCATTTCCTGCCCGGGCCGAACATCGTCAATCTTTCGCTCGTGTTCGGCTCCCGGTTTCGCGGCATCGCCGGAGGATTGGCCGCCTTTGCTGGCCTGGTCGGCCCACCGATGCTGCTGGTCACGGCCTTGGCCGCGATCTACAGCCATTTCGGCCAGGTCGAAGCGCTGAGGCGGGTGCTGGCCGGGGTGTCCTGTGCAGCCGTCGGCTTGTTGGTCTCGGCCGTGTTCCGAATGATGTGGCCATTGCTCAAAAAGCGTGACGTGCTGGGTCTGCTCGTGATGCTGACGGTGTTCGTCGCGATCGGGCTGTTACGCCTGCCACTGCCGGCCGTGCTGCTGATTGCCGTCCCCGTCAGTCTTGCGGCGACCTATGCCAAGCTGCGGTGGGCGAAATGAGCGAGGACGGCAATCCGCTGTTCCAGTTGTTCTGGACCTTTGCCCTGCTCTCGCTGTTCGCCGTCGGCGGGGCGAATGCGGCGATCCCGGAGATGCACCGCATCGCGGTCGATGTGCGGCACTGGATGACGGACAAGCAGTTCGCCGATGCCTTTGCGATCTCGCAGATGTCGCCGGGCCCTAACGTTCTGATCGTCACCTTGATCGGCTACGCGGTGGCGGGTGTGACGGGTGCGGTGGTCGCAACGATCGCGATGTGCGGGCCCACCGCGGCGCTCGCCTATTTTGTCAGCCGATGGCTCGCCAATGTGCGTCAGGCGCGCTGGCCTGCGATCCTGCAGGCGGCGTTGGTCCCGCTCTCGATCGGGCTGATGGCCGCGAGCGCGCTGGTTCTGGCGCAAACCTCCGACCGGACCTGGGTGGCCGTGTTGATCACGCTTGCTGCTGCGCTCGTCGCATCGCTGACACGATTCAACCCGCTCTGGCTGCTTCTGGCCGGCGGCTGTTTGGGTTTCGCTGGCCTTCTCTAGGGAAAGCCGCTACGCAGAATGCAATGGTTGCTCATCCAGTCCAGGGCGGCCAGCAAACGAAGATGCTGGACATCGGCTGCAACGGTCGATCGGGGGAGGAACATCGGACATGGCCGACACGACGGGCCATCTGCCGGGGGGAGCGGCTGCGGCGCCGTCCGCGCGCAATCTGACCGGCGCATGGATCATCCTGCTGCTCGCTCTTGCACCACAGCTGGTCGAACTCCTGATCGCCCTCGCCGGATTGATCGTTCAGACATCCGGCAGGACCCCCTCGCAAGTCCTGTCCGCCCATGCGGCCGCGCTGGTTCAGGCGATTCCGACGTTGGCGCGCCAAGCGGCAGGGGAGGGCAGGACAGCGCTGTCCTCTGATGTGCTGCTGGCGGTGATCTACACCTATCCGCTGCTCGCCGTTGCGCTGTTCACGTGGCTGGTCCGCATCCGTGCGCCGCAGGATTACTATGGCGGCATCGCGCTGATGGCCATTGCCCTGTTCGCGCTGTGGGCCTCGAGCGATCTGCAGGGCATGCGCGGCTTTTCATTCGGCCCCGGTACGGCGCCGCGTATGCTGGGCGTGTTGTTGTTAGGGCTGGGCGCTGTGGTTGCCGCGACCGGTGTGATCGCCGACGGGGCGGACATCGCGCCCTATCATTGGCGTGGCCCTTTGTTCGTCACCCTGGCCATTCTGACGTTTGCGGTCGCCATCCGTCCGTTGGGCCTGGTGGTGGCAGGCCTTGCCAGCTTCCTGATCTCGGCACTCGGCACCTCGGAGACGCGCTGGGGCGAAACGCTGGTGGTCGGCATCGCGCTCACGATCGGCTGTGCGCTGCTGTTTCCCTATGTCCTCGGGCTGCCGATGCCGCTGTTCCCGCGTTTCCTGGTGCCGTGAGGGCTTGAATGTTGGAATTATTCGCCAACCTCGCGCACGGCTTTGCCGTCGCCATCAGCCCGATCAACCTGATGCTCTGCCTGATCGGCGCGCTGGTCGGCACGCTTGTCGGCGTGCTGCCCGGCATCGGCACCATCGCGACCGTGGCGATGCTGCTGCCGATCACCTTCGGGCTTCCTCCGGTCGGCGCGTTGATCATGCTCGCCGGCATCTATTACGGGGCGCAGTACGGCGGTTCAACGACCTCGATCCTGGTGAACATCCCGGGCGAGGCCACCTCGGTGGTCACCACGCTCGACGGCTTTCAGATGGCGAAGCAGGGACGCGCGGGACCGGCGCTGTCGATCGCCGCGATCGGCTCGTTCGTCGCCGGCTGCGCCGCGACCGTGCTGATCGCGGTGCTGGGAGCACCGCTCACCTCGATCGCGCTGGCGTTCGGTCCCGCCGAATATTTCTCGCTGATGGTGCTCGGCCTGATCTTTGCCGTGGTGCTCGCCAAAGGCAGCGTCCTCAAGGCGATCGCGATGATCGCGCTCGGGCTGCTGCTCTCGATGGTCGGCTCCGACATCGAGACCGGCGCCTCCCGCATGGCGTTCAACATTCCCGAACTCGCCGACGGGCTCGGCTTCGCGACCGTCGCCATGGGCGTGTTCGGCTTTGCCGAGATCATCCGTAACCTCGATGCCGGCGCGGAGGGCGATCGCGAACTGGTGCAGCAGAAGATCACCGGCCTGATGCCGACGCGGAAGGATCTGATCGAATCCGCGCCTGCGATCTTTCGCGGCACGGTGCTCGGCTCGATTCTTGGCATCCTGCCGGGCGGAGGTGCCGTGATCGCGTCCTTTGCCGCCTACACGTTCGAGAAGAAGATCGCGCGCGACCCGTCGCGGTTCGGCCGCGGCGCCATTGCGGGTGTCGCGGCGCCAGAGAGCGCCAACAACGCCGCGGCACAGACCTCCTTCATTCCGCTGCTCACGCTCGGCATTCCCCCGAATGCGGTCATGGCGCTGATGGTCGGCGCGATGACCATCCACGGCATCGTGCCGGGGCCGCAGGTGATGCAAAAGCAGCCGGACCTGGTCTGGGGCATGATCGCCTCGATGTGGATCGGCAACCTGATGCTGATCATCATCAACCTGCCGCTGGTCGGGATCTGGGTGCGGCTGCTGCGCGTGCCCTACCGGCTGATGTTCCCTTCGATCGTGGTGTTCTGCGCGATCGGCATCTACTCCATCAACAATGCACCGGTGGACGTCATCCTGGCAGGGGCCTTCGGCCTGTTCGGCTACTGGCTGATCAAGCACGATTTCGAGCCCGCGCCGCTGTTGCTGGGCATGGTGCTCGGGCCGCTGATGGAGGAGAATCTGCGTCGGGCGCTGCTGATCTCGCGCGGCGACTGGTCGGTGTTTCTCACCCGGCCGCTGTCGGCCTCGCTCCTGGCCGTGGCCGCGGTGCTCCTCGTGCTGGCGGTGCTGCCCACCTTGCGCCGCAAGCGCGACGAGGTGTTCGTGGAATCCTGACGAGACGCCGGCCGGCCGCCCGTCGGGTTCCGCGACGCGATTTGCGGGCTGGTCCCCGCATTTTCCGGGTATATTTGTTGGGGAGAGGCGCGAGTCGCAGCTGTCGGTGCGGCCGTGGCTCCGCTAAACCTGCGCCTTTGAAAACGGCATATCCGGCCATGAACCAGTATCACGACCTGCTCGAACGCATCCTCGCCGACGGCGCGGAAAAGCACGACCGCACCGGCACCGGGACACTCTCGGTGTTCGGCCATCAGATGCGCTTCAATCTGGCGGCCGGCTTTCCGCTTCTGACCACCAAGCGGCTGCCGCTGAAGGTGATCGTGCACGAGCTGTTGTGGTTCCTCAAAGGCGACACCAACATCAAATATCTGCACGACCACGGCGTCACCATCTGGGACGAGTGGGCCGACGCCAATGGCGATCTCGGCCCGGTCTACGGCTATCAATGGCGGTCATGGCCGACGCCTGACGGCGGTCACATCGACCAGATCGCCAACGTCATCGACATGATCAAGCGCAATCCGGATTCGCGCCGCCTGATCGTGACCGCCTGGAATCCGGCCGATGTCGAGAAGATGGCGCTGCCGCCCTGCCATTGCCTGTTTCAGTTCTACGTCGTGAACGGCAAATTGTCGTGCCAGCTCTACCAGCGCTCGGCCGACGTCTTCCTCGGCGTGCCCTTCAACATTGCGTCCTACGCGCTGCTGACGATGATGGTGGCTCAGGTCACCGGATTGAAGCCGGGTCAGTTCGTGCACTCGTTCGGCGATGTGCATCTCTATTCGAACCATGTCGAGCAGGCGCGTCTGCAGCTCACACGGGCGCCGCGGCCGCTGCCGGTGATGAAGCTCAATCCCGAGGTGAAGGACATTTTCGGTTTCCGCTACGAAGATTTTTCGTTGCAGGGCTATGACCCGCATCCGCACATCAAGGCCGAAGTCGCGGTGTAGCGCATGCCGCTTGTGATCCGCCGCGCCGGCCCGGATGATGCCGAAGTCGTGTTCTCACTGATCAAGGAGCTGGCCGACTACGAGAAGCTGTCGCACGAGGTCGAAGCCACCGAGGCCGAGATCGCTGCGGCGCTGTTCGGGGAGAACCCGCGTCTGTTCTGCGATCTGGCGGAATGGAACGGCGAAGTCGCGGGTTTTGCAGCGTGGTTCGTGAATTTCTCGACCTTCGCCGGCCGGCACGGCATCTATCTCGAAGATCTCTACGTACGGCCGGCATTCCGCCGCAATGGCATCGGGCAGGCGCTGCTGGGTTATCTCGCACAGCAATGCATCGCGCGCGGCTGGGCGCGCCTGCAATGGTCGGTGCTCGACTGGAATGCGCCCTCGATCGCGTTCTACAAATCGTTCGGCGCGGTGCTGATGGACGAGTGGACGCTGTGCAAGGTCACTGGACCCGCACTGAGCAAGCTGGCCGAGCAAGCGCCATGATCGAGATCGTGCTCATCGTCGCCATCGCGGAAAATGGCGTGATCGGCGCGCAGGGCGCGATCCCGTGGCGGCAGAAGAGCGACATGCAGCGCTTCAAGGCGATGACGATGGGGCGGCCGATCCTGATGGGCCGCAAGACCTTTACGTCGTTTCCGCGCCGGCCGCTGCCGGGGCGCACCAACATCGTCGTCACCCGCGACCATGATTTTCGCACGCCCGGCGCCATCGTCACCCACTCGGTCGCCGAGGCGCTCACGACGGCCCGAGGCGACGCGCTGCGGCGTTCGGTCGCGGAGATCGCGGTGGTTGGAGGCGCCGAGATCTACACCGAGACGATGCCGCTGGCCGACCGGCTTGAGATCACCGAAGTGCATATGAGCCCGCCCGGCGATACCGTCTTTCCCCCAATCGATCGTTCCCAATGGGAGGAGACGGCGCGCGAAACCCATTCCTCCGGGCCCGACGATCACGCCGCCTTTTCCTATGTGACCTACCGCCGCAAGCGGTGAGCTGAGCGCGCCGCGTACCGCATTGCGAGCACCCCCCAAAAGGCAATCCGTTAAGGATGAACTTGCGTTATTGACTGGTGCGACGCCAGTGTTAGGCCGCGGCAAACCAGCGCCGTGGCCCTGTTTACATTGACAAAACCCGGTTCGGGCTTAGCTGGAGCGCTACATTGTAAGGGGCTTGACCGTCCCTTATAAAGCCCGCCGACGTTGCGAGGCTGGTTGCCTCAGGCGCATCCGCCTCTCGAAGGAGATCATCGATGCCGTGGAAGAATCAGGGCGGGGGCCCTTGGGGGCCAGGTCCGAAGGGTCCCTGGGGCTCAGGACCGCAACCAGCCGGTCCGAGGCCGCCCGATCTCGAAGATCTTTTGCGGCGCGGCCAGGACCGGCTGCAGCAGATCCTGCCGGGCGGTCATTTCGGCAGCGTCGGCGTGGCGCTGATCGTATTCGGTGCGATCGCGATCTGGCTCTTGTCCGGCTTCTATCGGGTGCAGTCGGAGGAACTCGGCGTGGTGCTGCGCTTCGGCAAATATGTGCGCGATGAGCAGCCCGGGTTGCGCTATCACCTGCCGTATCCGATCGAAACCGTGTATCTGCCGAAGGCACTGCGCGTGAACACGATCGCGATCGGCGTGACGCTCGGCGACGACCCGTCGCGGCGCAGCCGGGGCGGGCGCGACGTGCCGGAAGAAAGCCTGATGCTGACCGGCGACGAGAACATCGTCGATGTCGATTTCACCGTGCTGTGGCGGATCAAGCCGATGGGCGCCGCCGACTTCCTGTTCAACATCCAGAATCCGGAAGGCACCGTGAAGGCGGTCGCCGAGAGCGCAATGCGCGAGGTCATCGGGCGCTCCAACATCCAGCCGATCCTGACCGGCGCCCGCACCCAGATCGAGCAGAGCGTGCAAGAGCTGATGCAGAAGACGCTCGACAATTACGGCTCCGGCATCCAGGTGACGCAGGTGCAGATGCAGAAGGTCGACCCGCCGGCGCAGGTGATCGCGGCGTTCCGCGACGTCCAGGCGGCGCGCGCCGATCTCGAAAAGGCGCAGAACGACGCGCAGACCTATGCCAACAAGGTGGTCCCCGATGCGCGCGGCCAGGCCGCCAAGATCGTGCAGACCTCCGAAGGCTACAAGGAGCAGGCCGTCGCCGAAGCCAAGGGCCAGAGCGCGCGCTTCCTGAAGGTCTATGACGAATACAAGAAGGCGCCCGACGTGACGCGCGAACGCATCTATCTCGAAACCATGGAGCGCGTGCTCGGCGGCTCCGACAAGCTCGTGCTCGACAGCGGCCAGTCCGGTGGTCCGGTGCCGCTGCTGCCGCTCGGCGATCTCGCGCCGCGCCGGCAAGGCGTGACCGGCACGCTCGGCGCGACCACCGGATCGAGTGCGTCCCAGAGCGGAGGCGTCCGATGAGGTCTCCCGTCGCAGGAATCGTCGCACTGGTCCTGGTGCTCGTAGCTGTGATCGTCGGCTACAGCTCCGTCTTCACCGTGCAGCAGACCGAGCAGGTGCTGGTGGTGCGGTTCGGCAAGCCGGTCGATGTCGCAACCGAGCCCGGCCTGCACTTCAAGGCGCCGTTCATCGATACCGTGATCTCGATCGACAAGCGCATCCTCGACCTGGAGAATCCCTCGCAGGAGGTGATCGCTTCGGATCAGAAGCGGCTGGTGGTCGACGCCTTCGCACGTTACCGCATCAAGAACCCGCTGCAGTTCTACCAGACGGTCGGCTCGATCCAGACCGGCAATCTGCAGCTCGGAACGCTATTGAACGCGGCACTCCGCCGTGTGCTCGGCGAAGTGACCTTCATCCAGGTGGTGCGCGATGAGCGCGAAGCCTTGATGCGCAAGATCCGCGATCAACTCGACCACGAGGCCGATGCCTATGGTATCGAGGTGGTCGACGTCCGTATCCGCCGCGCCGACCTGCCTGACGCCAACAGCCAGGCGGTCTATGACCGCATGAACAGCGAGCGGCAGCGCGAGGCGGCGGAGTTCCGTGCGCTCGGCGGCCAGAAGGCGCAGGAGATCAAGTCGAAGGCGGATCGCGAGGCGACCGTGATCGTGGCCGAGGCCAATTCCCAGGCCGAGCAGATCCGCGGTACGGGTGACGCCGAGCGCAACCGGCTGTTTGCCGAGGCCTACGGCAAGGACCCGGATTTCTTTGCCTTCTACCGCTCGATGACGGCCTATGAGACCGGCCTCAAGCCCGGCGAGACCCGCTTCCTGCTGCGACCGGATTCGGACTTCCTGCGCTACTTCGCAAACCCCTCCGGCAAGCCTGCCGGCGGCGAGGCTGCCGCGCCAGCGAATACCGCCGCCGCACAGCCCGCCAAGCCTTGATCACGGGCGTGATCACGAACTTGGGCACAACACAGTTGACAGGGGCGAGGCGACGCCGTTGCTTCGCCCCCAACAGCTAACAAAGGTTAACGGGAGGTCGCGGTACGATGAGGTCATTTGCGTTTACCGATTTCCTCATCGGCCTGGGAATCCTGTTCGTGCTGGAAGGGCTGATGTTTGCGGCCAGTCCGGAGTGGATGCGCAAAGCAATGAAGAGTGCATTGACCACGCCGGACAATGTGCTGCGCGTCGTCGGGATCGGTTCGGCCGTGGCCGGCCTGATCCTGATCTGGGTGGCTCGCCGGCCGATCTGATAGGCTGATGCCTCGGACTTAGGAACGGTCGGTGCATCCACGCCATTGTGAGGCGCTGGCGGCGCGGTTTTGCCGTATTAGGTTGTCTTCAATGACAAATCCGCTGCGCCTGCCGGAGGCGCTTGCGTAGCTGCCCGGTTCGGGCGCAGTCTGGTTGCCGTATTTCGCCCCTTTTTGGAGATCCGCCCCGATGACACCCACCCTTGCTTTCAGCCAGCGCTTGCGCCCGATCCTGACCGCGGCCTGTTTCGCTGTGGCCGGCGCGCTGGTGTCGGCGCCGGCGTCGGCGCGGGGGCCCGAGGGCATCGCCGATGTTGCTGAAAAGGTGATCGACGCCGTCGTCAACATTTCGACCTCCCAGACCGTCGAGGCCAAAGGCGGCGAGGGCCGGGGCGCGGCACCGCAATTGCCGCCCGGATCGCCGTTCGAGGAGTTCTTCGACGATTTCTTCAAGAACCGCCGCGGGCCCGGTGGCAAGGGTGGCGGCGACTTGACGCCGCGCCGGACCAATTCGCTCGGCTCCGGCTTCATCATCGACGAGTCCGGCATCGTGGTGACCAACAATCACGTCATCGCCGACGCCGACGAAATCAACGTGATCATGAACGACGGCACCAAGATCAAGGCGGACATCGTCGGCATCGACAAGAAGACCGACCTTGCCGTGCTGAAGTTCAAGCCGCCGCGGCCGCTCACCGCGGTCAAGTTCGGCGATTCCGACAAGCTCCGGCTCGGCGACTGGGTGGTCGCGATCGGCAACCCCTTCAGTCTCGGCGGCACGGTCACGGCGGGCATCGTCTCGGCCAAGAACCGCGACATCTCCTCCGGCCCCTATGACAGCTACATCCAGACCGACGCGGCCATCAACCGCGGCAATTCCGGTGGCCCGCTGTTCAACCTCGATGGCGAGGTGATCGGCGTCAACACCTTGATCATCTCGCCCTCCGGCGGCTCGATCGGCATCGGCTTTGCTGTCCCGTCGAAGACCGTGGCCGGTGTGGTCGATCAGCTTCGCCAGTTCGGCGAGCTTCGCCGCGGCTGGCTCGGCGTGCGCATCCAGGGCGTGACCGACGAGATCGCCGAGAGCCTCAACATCAAGCCTGCGCGTGGCGCGCTGGTTGCGGGCGTCGACGACAAGGGCCCGGCCAAGCCCGCCGGCATCGAGCCCGGCGACGTCGTGGTCAAGTTCGACGGTCACGACATCAAGGAGCCGAAAGACCTGTCGCGCATCGTCGCCGACACCGCGGTCGGCAAGGAGGTTGATGTCGTCATCATCCGCAAGGGCCAGGAGGAGACCCGCAAGGTCACGCTCGGTCGGCTCGAGGATCCCGACAAGGCGCAGCCGGCTGCGATCAAGAAGGACGAGCCCGCCGACAAGCCGGTGACGCAGAAGGCGCTCGGGCTCGATCTCGCCGCGCTCTCGAAGGATCTGCGCACGCGCTACAAGATCAAGGACAGCGTCAAGGGCGTCATCATCACCGGGGTCGACGCGAGCTCGGATGCCGCCGACAAGCGGCTCTCCGCCGGCGACGTCATCGTCGAGGTGGCGCAGGAGGCGGTGACATCAGGCGCCGACATCAAGAAGCGCGTCGACCAGCTGAAGAAGGACGGCAAGAAGTCGGTGCTGCTGCTCGTCTCCAATGCCGACGGCGAGCTGCGTTTCGTCGCACTGAGCTTGCAGTAATCACTGGTCGAGCTTGCTGCGCTGCTGCCGGCTCTAGGAGAAGGTGTCGTCCCGGCGAACGCCGGGACCCATAACCATCGGCGCTCGTGCTGACGAAGGACGATGGCCCCAGGCCTGTTTTCGCCAACCAACATCACGCGGTATGGGTCCCGGCGTTCGCCGGGACGACAGCTTTTGCTGCGACAAGCAGCCCAGCATCGTTCGCGGAGACGACGGTGGCTCGGGCGAGCACCGCACCCACCATCTCTCACCAGATTCACGTCTCAAACAGCAATGAGCACATAAAAGCGCATTCTCGCGGCGGCGATGCGCCCGAGCTCTGCGATCGATGTGCCCTTTCGAACATCGAGAGGGCGCAGGGAATGCCGGGTGAAGGCCCCACCCATGGCCCGCCTGCGGAAAAAATGCAGGCGGCAGGTACCACAGGTGCAGCCGATCAACCGGCATTCCCTGCGCGACGGTTTTAACGCTTATACGCAGTCTCCTCGGGGACCGGCTTTCTTGCCCCCGTAGCGACAACGCGCCAAGGCACATTGCGCAGGCATCAGCACCGGGATGCCAGGACCCTACGACTTCACGTCCGCAACAGCATCGTTCGTCCGCGCATCAAGAATGCGCTGCGAGCTCTCACGTCCATCGCATCCCCGCCTCACGTGTCGTGACGATCGCGCGCAACGCCCCTCTCGTCGAGGCGGGATGGGGACAGTAATCCCGGTTTTCTGAAAAAGCGAAAGAAGTTTATTTTCCGCCGAGGGGCTGGACAGGGCAAATCAGCCTGAAGGTGCAGCTGAAATTGGCTGTTACGCGCGGGCATCCAGCGGGCTCGCCGGCGTCGGCATTCCGTGATTCCGTCACCACGTCGCTCCGATTTGCCCGTCGGATCGCAGATGCGGATTGAAACGTCGCTCCGCTGCGAGATGTTTGATTGGCCGCTACCCGCGACCCCTCCCCGCAAGGGGGAGGGGAGACGAAGCGGCGAGCGCGTCGCCGCACATCGATGGTGTCAGCAGGATGAGCGGGGGGCGCTATCAGTTCCGGACAGCGCCGACCGTGGTGACGGCCTCGGCGGAGGCGCTGCGGTGGTGCGGCGAGAGCACCGAAAGCTGGACCGGGGTGGCGGGCATGTCCGCGCGGGTCAGCGTTGCCACAGGCGCCTGCTGGTCGGCGGCGGAAGCGCCGATAACCGTGAGCTGATGCTGGGTCGCCGGGAAGGACGAGACTTCGTAGGTCGGAAGCTCGCCGGCGGCGGCCGCCTGCAGCGTGGCGAAAGCGAGCAGAGTGCCCGGAATCAGATATTTCGCGAAGGTCATGGGAAGCCCTTTGGTTGACGAAGTGTTCGATCGCGTGATCCGCAATCGCATTCCGCCTTCCTTGACCGCTCCCTAAACCTGGTTTGCTTGTAAGTTACGCGGGCCCCGTTTGACAATTCATTGTTTTGCGATGCAACAAAAAAGGCAGTGAGATACCTGTCTCAATTCGGATTACGAATGACATGATTGCGATCTGTGATGATCGTCGCCCGGAGTCACAACGGCACGCGCGCGAAAGCGAATCGGAATCCATCAGTTAATTGGGATCGCGAATCGCACACGGCCCGCTAATCTTGCCGGGGACCCGCTGACCTCTCGTCCCCGCAGATCTGCGTTCATGGTGAAATTGCGATCAGAAGGATCGGATATGGTCGTTCATCGCGGATGGCCCGCCGTCCGAACTGTGATCCGCTCCGCCGTCGTGATCCTGGTCTCGGCAGCGGCTGCCCCTGCCCAAGACGCGCATTGGTCTCCATTTTGGGATGAATTGGCGGCACGATCCGATGCAAAGGTCATTGATGGTGTCAGCGACAAGGGCGAGCCGACGCGGCGGATCGAGCTCTCATCGGGGGTGTCGTTCGATTTAGAGCGGCATGCAGATCAAATCACCAGCATGGGGAGCGACCATACCGGCCTTGGAGCGGTCCAATGCAGTTGGGAGATCTATGTCGCGGTCCGATCCTACGTCGAAGCATGCGTCCCGGGTGAAGATCGGACCTTTGAAGTTGATCTGGATGATGCGATCAAGCGCATGAATGACTTTATTGTCGAGAACAGCCTCGTCCCGGTGACCAAGTCGCAGCTTCAGGATGCTGTCGGGCAACGCAAGCGGCAGGTTGGAGAGGCTGTGCGCGGGCGGTCCAACGGCGATCGCACCAAGCAATGCGAAGCGGACGCTGTTCGTCCGATCAGTCTCGCATTGAGGTCGATGTCTCACGACGCGCGGGTTTTAAATCTGAATAGGCTCTTGTCCGTCAAGCGACCGCCTGTGATGAACCCCTGCCTCTGAGGGTGCCGCCCGCGCTCACTGTTTCCCGTTCAAATCCTCCTCCAGCGATAACTTCAATTCCAACAGCGAGCGTCCCACGATGGAGCGCAAGCTCGGATCGATCAGGATCGCTTCATTGATGTTGGCGCGGGCATCAGCCAGTTCGCCCTTGCCCAGCAAAGCCAGCCCGCGGCCCATATAGGCGCAGGCGCGGCGCGGATCGAGTTTGAGAGCATGGCTGAAGTCGGCAATCGCTCGGTCGTGCTCGCCCTTCTTGTTCCAGACCAGACCGCGATCACAATAGATCCCGGCGTCCGCGAAGGTGAATCGGATCGCTCGATCAAAGTCGGCGAGGGCACGATCGAGTGCGCCGAGCCGTCGCCATAGCTCGCCTCGATCACGAAACGCGGTGGGGTCGTCTGGAGCGACACGAATCGCCGCATCATAGTCCGCGAGCGCGCGATCGGTATCACCCTTGGATTCCCAGGCCTTGGCGCGTTTCCTGAAAGCGGTCGCATCACGCGGGTTGCGTTCAATCGCCCGATCGAACGCAGCTATCGCTTGCTCGATCTCGCCTTGAAGCGCGTTTGCGTCCGTCTCCTGCTGGTCGTGTGGCTCGCTGGCCGTTATTGGCGCGGGTGGGACAGCAGCGACCTCGATCCGTGCTTGTCCGGTATCTTCATCAGCTCTGCTCGTCCCGATGCTCGTCGCATGTTCACCTTCGACGATGCTGGTTACCGGAATCCAGACGAGCTGTGCAACCATGGCGACGCCGAATATCACCACAGCAATGGCGCCGCTGAGGTATTTCCAGCTGACAGTATCGTTTCGATCAATGCGAAGCGGACTATGGAACAGCATGGTGATCTCCTACCGCGCAGTTCATGCAGATGTGATCCGGACGGCGGTGCGTTCGGGTCGACGAGGACGAACGCCATTCGCGCCTAGACACGATCCTCGGCGACGAAGACCTGAAGGCACTTAAGGTGCTCTGACCGAAGTCTTGACCGCCGTCACGCCGTTCGCAGGACGACTGAGTAACCGGCGCCATCCTTGGCGATCGTGCCAAGTCCGGGCCATGGGAAATGCGTGCCGCAGATCAGCATCCTGTCTGCAACGACCCGATCCATCAGCTTGCGGCGGCTGGTCTCGGCAAGCACCGCATCCTGGTCGAAAACGCCGTGCCAGCCCGGGTGTGCCGCGCACAAAGCCGGCACATAGACGGTGTCGTTGGAAAACATCAGCTGTTCGTTCCCGGAGCTAAGGTGGAACGCCGTATGCCCCGGTGTGTGGCCTGGCGCGCTCACAAAGCGGATTCCTGGCACGACCTCGTCTTCACCATCGACCGGAAGCACGTTCTTCCACATGGCCACGACGGCCTGAATGCGCCGCGCGAGCGGTCGGCGCGCCTCCGGCAGTCGATCGATCACCGCCGGATCGGTCCAGAACTTGTGCTCGGCCGCCGGAACGATGATCTCGGCCGAAGGAAATACCGGCGCATCAGTGTTCTTTCCGAGCAGCCCAAATATGTGATCGGGATGGTAATGCGAGACGAGGACCGTTTCGATCTGCTTGGGATCGATCCCCGCTTCCTTCAGGTGCCGGACCATCTTGCCGGAGACGAACACCGATTGAGGGTTGAACGCCTGCACCTGATCACCGCCGCCAGCGTCGCACAGAATGATCTTGCCCTTCAACTTGACGACGAAAACGGTGATCGGAATTGTGACGAAGTCGGTTGTAAATCCACCGGCTGCCAGGGCCTGCTTTGTCTCATCGATGCTGGCATTGCTGAAATAGGCTGGGTCATGGACCTTTTCCCAGATGCCATCATAGAGCGCGATGATCTCTGCCTCGCCGACCGTATATCGGAAATGACCGCGGGGCGGGTCCGGTGTCTTCGCGCGCACCTGTTGCGCGTGTTGCGCTTGATGCTTGTGTCGCGCGTGGTGCCGGTGTCGCGCGGCAGCAGCAGTCGGTAAGCTCAGCCAGCCATCAAGCCCGAACGCAGCCGAGGCCACGGCGGCTGACACGATGAAATCTCTGCGAGTTGTCGTGGGCATAGGGCCCTCCCGATCGCATTAGTTCCCCGCTTTGGTGGCCCGATATTTAAGGGCCGGCCGGAACTGCGCCGGGCGCCAATTTGCGCCTGTTGGCAAATTTCGCGATCGCTGTAAGGCCGCCGCTAGGCAATAGTGTGGCGAGCATCATTAAAAATGCTCATGTGGTGATCCGGATAACTACTGACATGGGTGCTTGCGCACCGCTTTGCCCAGCGGACGGCGACTGATCAGCTTACGAATTCGTCGCGCTTGTAGCCCTGAGCGTAGAGCAGGGCGGTGAGATCGCCATGATCGATGCGCGCGCTCGCGGCGGCCGAGACCGCAGGCTTGGCATGATAGGCGACGCCGAGGCCGGCGGCCTCGATCATGCCGAGATCGTTGGCGCCGTCGCCGACCGCGAGCGTATCGATCTCGTCGAGGTCGAAGGATTCACGCAATTCGAGCAGGGTCGCAAGCTTGGCGGCGCGGCCGATGATCGGCTCGCGCACCTCGCCGGTCAATCTGCCGGCGTCGATCACGAGCTCGTTGGCCCGGTTCTCCTGGAAGCCGAGTTTGGCCGCGATCGCATTGGTGAACAGGGTGAAGCCGCCGGAGATCAGGCAGGTATAGGCGCCATGGGCGCGCATCGTCATCACCAGCTCGCGCCCGCCCGGGGTGGTCACGATCCGCTTCCGCAGCACCTCGTCGACCACGCTGACCGGCAGGTCCTTCAGCAATGCGACGCGTTCGCGTAGCGCCGGCTCGAACGCGATCTCGCCGCGCATCGCGCGTTCGGTGATGGCGGAGACATGCTGCTTCAGCCCGGCGAAGTCGGCGAGCTCGTCGATGCACTCCTGGCCGATCATGGTGGAATCCATGTCGGCGAGAAAAAGTTTCTTGCGCCGGGCCGCGGCAGGCTGCACGACAATGTCGATCGGCATGTCACCGCGCAGATCGCGCAGGCGGGCCTCGATCGCATGCACCTCACCCTCGCCTTCGAAGGGGATGTCGATCGCGACCTCGTCGAACAGCCATTGGGGTGTGCCGGGCGATGGCAGCACGGCGAGGAATGCCTCGACGATCGTGGTGTCGAGCGCGGGATCGGCGGGATTGCAGATGAAGGTGGCGACGAGAGACATCAGGTGACTTCGGAGACCGACAGTAAAGCCGTGCTTATCGCAGGGCCGACCGCCAGCGGCAAGTCGGCGTTGGCGTTCGAGCTTGCAGAAAAAATTGGCGGTGTGGTCGTCAACGCCGATTCCATGCAGGTCTACCGCGATTTGCGCGTGCTGACGGCCCGGCCGGCACCCGAGGAAGAGGCCCAGCTGCCGCACCGCCTCTACGGCCATGTCGATGCTGCCGTGAACTATTCAGCCGGGCTTTACGTTACCGATGCCGCCAAGGTGCTGGAAGAGGAGGTGAGCGCGGGACGGCGACTGATCTTCATCGGCGGCACCGGGCTGTATTTCAAGGCGCTGACACGTGGCTTGTCCGCGGTCCCGCCGGTGCCGGAGGAGATTCGAGAGGCGGTGCGGAACAGGCTCGAGCGCGCGGGCGTCGAGGCGCTGCATGCGGAACTTGCGCAGCGTGATCCCGAGGCCGCCGCACGGCTGAAGCCGCGCGACCGCACCCGAATTGCACGGGCGCTCGAGGTGATCGAAGCGACGGGGCGGCCGCTCGCCGACTGGCACTGCGAGGGGCAGCCTCCGCTGCTGCACGAAGGTGCATACCAGGCACTGTTCCTGGCACCGGGTCGCGAGACGCTCTACGCGCGGATCGACGCCCGGTTCGACGCGATGCTGAAAGCGGGTGCAATCGAGGAGGTGGAGCGGCTTGCCGCACGCGGGCTCGATCCGCTGCTGCCCGCCATGAAGGCGCATGGCGTGCCGGCGCTGATCCGCTATCTCAAGGGCGAGCTGACGCTGGAGGAAGCCGCCGCGATCGGCAAGGCCGATACCCGCCACTATGCGAAGCGCCAGTTCACCTGGTTCCGGCACCAGCTACCGGAGTTCCAATGGATGCCGCCGGAGGCGGCCCGAGGGTGGGTGGCAGGCCATTCGTAAAGTTTCAGCGATTCTACCTGCCCCCCATTCTCCGTCGTTCCGGGGCGCGCGGAAGCGCGAACCCGGAACCTAGAAGTTTGGGGCAGGCTGCCGGTCTGGTTCACCATCGCGCGCGGTCATCTCGGGATTCCGGGTTCGACGCTGGCGCGCCGCCCCGGAATGACGGCATCGGCCAAATTCCCTCTCGCCGAATGCCGAAATCCGCGTTAACCTGACAAAATCGCGCTGATGGCGCCGCTGTGCCTTGACATTGAGGCATCTCGGGCTATGTTCGCGCAACCTTTGGGAAGTCCGCTCGGCATCATGCGCAACTTTATTGCCATTCTCCTTATCGCCGTCGTACCCAGGCGCACCGCCGGGGATGGCTAGCGGCCATCTGAAATCCGAGCGGTGCGCAGGGCCTCTTGGGGCCCTTTTTTATTGCCCAAACCACCACGAAGCCGACAGACCACCCTGATACCATCGAAAGCCGCTGACAGCAGCGATCCGGAGCCAGCCATGAGCGACAAGAGCCACGATCCGAACCAGATGACCGGCGCCGCAATGATTGTGCGCGCGCTCATCGACCACGGCGTGCAGCACATTTTCGGCTATCCCGGCGGTGCGGTGCTTCCGATCTATGACGAGATTTTCCAGCAGACCGAGATGCAGCACATCCTGGTCCGCCACGAGCAGGGTGCCGGCCATGCGGCGGAGGGCTATGCGCGCTCCACCGGCAAGCCCGGCGTCGTGCTGGTGACCTCGGGCCCGGGCGCCACCAACATGGTGACGCCCTTGGCGGATGCGCTGATGGATTCGATTCCCTTGGTCTGCATCACCGGCCAGGTGCCAACGCATCTGATCGGCAACGACGCCTTCCAGGAATGCGACACGGTCGGCATCACGCGCCCCTGTACCAAGCACAACTGGCTGGTCCGCAACGTCAACGATCTCGCCAAGGTCCTGCACGAGGCCTTCTATGTCGCCACCTCAGGGCGTCCGGGTCCCGTCGTCGTTGACGTGCCCAAGGACGTGCAGTTTGCGACCGGCACCTATCATCCGCCGCGCAAGTCGGACGTTCACGTCTCCTACGCGCCGCGCGTCAAGGGCGACGCGATGCAGATCCGCAAGGCGGTGGCGCTGCTCGCCTCCGCCAAGCGCCCGATCATCTATTCCGGCGGTGGCGTGATCAATTCGGGGCCAGAAGCCTCGAAACTGTTGCGCGAGCTGGTCGAGATCACCGGCTTTCCGATCACCTCGACCTTGATGGGCCTGGGCGCCTATCCCGCCTCGGGCAAGAACTGGCTCGGCATGCTCGGCATGCACGGCACCTACGAAGCTAACATGGCGATGCATGATTGCGACGTCATGCTGTGCGTCGGCGCGCGCTTCGACGACCGCATCACCGGCCGCACCGACGCGTTCTCGCCGGGCTCGAAGAAGATCCACATCGATATCGATCCGTCCTCGATCAACAAGAACATCCGCGTCGACATCCCGATCATCGGCGATTGCGGCGACGTGCTCGGCGACATCCTCCAGGTGTTCAAGGCCGAGGCGAAGAAGCCTGATGTCAAGGGCTGGTGGGGCGAGATCGCCACCTGGCGGGCGCGCAAGTCGCTGGCCTACAAGCCGAACCGTGACGTGATCATGCCGCAATACGCGATCCAGCGCCTGTTTGAGCTGACGCGCGGGCGCGACACCTACATCACGACCGAGGTCGGACAGCACCAGATGTGGGCGGCGCAGTTCTACGGCTTCGAGGAGCCGCACCGCTGGATGACCTCGGGCGGTCTCGGCACCATGGGCTATGGCCTGCCGGCCGCGATCGGCGTGCAGGTCGCCCATCCCGACAGCCTCGTCATCGACATCGGCGGCGATGCCTCGGTGCAGATGACGATGCAGGAGATGTCGACCGCCGTGCAGTTCGATCTGCCGGTCAAGATCTTCATCCTCAACAACAGCTACATGGGCATGGTGCGGCAGTGGCAGCAGCTGCTACACGGCAACCGCTTGTCGCATTCCTACTCCGAAGCGCTGCCGGATTTCGTCAAGCTGGCGGAGGCCTATGGCGGCGTCGGCCTGCAGGTCTCCAAGCCTGCCGATCTCGACGGCGCGATTCTGGAGATGATCTCGGTGAAGAAGCCGGTGCTGTTCGACTGCCGCGTCGCGGCGCTGGAGAACTGCTTCCCGATGATCCCCTCCGGCAAGGCGCATAACGAGATGATCCTGCCGACGGAGGCCGCGGACCCGGCCGCCTTTTTTGCCAGCGGCAAGGCGCTGGTTTGAGAGTGGAGCGGCAGTGTCATGAAAGCACAAAGCACATCACGCAGAACGCTGCCATCGCCCGGCTTGCCGCCTTCGCTAAAGCTTCGGCGCGCCTCGCGCTCGTGGCCGCGTCGGAGCCTCGGCGGAGACGGGACCGGGCGATCCAGTACGCCGAGCCAGCGTTGCCTTGCGCGCTGCTGGTGTTTACTGGATGCCCGCCTTCGCGGGCATGACGTCGGGGGGAGGCGGCATGTTCACCCTCGCTGAGCTGGAAGGCGCCCACGCCATCGTCTCCGCCGCGGTGCCGCCGACGCCGGCGCATGCCTGGCCGCTGCTCGCACAGCGGCTCGGCACTCACGTCGTGGTCAAGCACGAGAACCACACGCCGGCCGGCGCCTTCAAGGTGCGCGGCGGGCTTACATACGTCGATCGTCTCAAGCGTGCGCATCCCGACACGCGCGGGCTGATCACGGCCACGCGCGGCAATCACGGCCAGAGCGTCGCCTTCGCCGGACGCCGTCATGGTCTGCCGGTGACGATCTATGTGCCGAAAGGAAATTCGGTCGAGAAGAATCGTGCGATGGCGGCGTTCGGCGCCGAGCTCATCGAGCATGGCCATGATTTCCAGGAGGCGCGCGAGGAGGCCATCCGGCACGCCGCCCGTGACGGCCTGCAGATGGTGCCGTCGTTCCATCCGGATATCGTGCTCGGCGTGGCCACCTACGCGCTGGAGCTGTTTCGCGCGGCTCCCGACCTGGACCTGCTGTATGTGCCGGTCGGGCAGGGCTCGGGCACCTGCGGCTGCATCCTGGCGCGCGACCTGCTCGGGCTGAAAACCGAGATCGTCGGCGTGCAGTCGACCGAAGCGCCGTCCTACGCGCTGTCGTTTGCCGCGCGCACCGTGGTTGCAACCAACAGCGCAAATACGCACGCCGACGGCCTCGCCACCCGCAGCCCTGATGCCGATGCGCTCGCGATCATCCTGAAGGGGGCTTCGCGCATCGTGCAGGTCACGGACGCGGAGATCGCGGATGCGATCCGGATTCTATGGACCGATACGCATAATCTCGCGGAAGGCGCCGGCGCGGCGCCGCTCGCGGCCGCGCTGCAGGAGAAGGGCAGGCTCGCCGGTAAACGCGTCGGCCTGGTGCTGTCCGGCGGCAACATCGATCTCGACCTGTTCAGGAGCTGGGTGATGCCGGCTGCCGTCACTGCAGAGAAGGCGGGTGCCGCATGACGGGCACTCAGCGCGCCACAAACACAACTGTCATCGCCCGACTTGATCGGGCGATCCAGTACGCCGCGACGGTCGTGAGTCCCACGACTGCTGGTGATTACTGGATGCCCGCTTTCGCGGGCATGACGGAAGAATAAGGGGAAACACATGAACCAGCCTGCATCGGCCTATTTCATCGAAGACCGTCACGATCCGAACGAGACGCACACGCTTGCGGTGCTGGTGCAGAACGAGCCCGGCGTGCTGGCGCGCGTGATCGGCCTGTTCTCGGGCCGCGGCTACAACATCGAGAGTCTCACGGTCTCCGAGACCGAGAGCCAGAAGCATCTGTCGCGGATCACCATCGTCACCACGGGTACGCCGATGGTGATCGAGCAGATCAAGCATCAGCTCGACCGCATGATTCCGGTCTATCGCGTCGTCGACATGACGCTGTCGGGGCGCGCGATCGAGCGCGAGCTTGCCATGGTCAAGGTGCGCGGCACCGGTGAGCCCCGCGTCGAGGCGCTGCGGCTGGCGGATGCGTTCCGCGCCCGGGTGATCGATGCCACTACCGAGAGCTTCGTGTTCGAGATCACCGGCAATAGCGGCAAGATCAACCAGTTCATCGACCTGATGCGTCCGCTCGGTCTGGTCGAAGTGTCGCGAACGGGCGTGGCTGCGATCGGACGGGGACCCGAGGGGATGTGAGTCATGCTGGCGCGCGACTGGTACTATAACGAGCGGAGTAGGATCGGCCTCGACAATGCGGTCGCCTCGATCTGCGGCGCGGCCGACGACGCCGATCTGCGCGCCCGCGCGGCGCTGAAGATGCTCGGGGTGAAGCCGGGCTGGCGCGTCGCCGATATCGGCTGCGGCAATGGCGTGCTCGCCTGCGAAGCCGCGCTGATCGGGGCCGAGGTCGACGCCATCGACATTTCGCCGGCGATGCTCGCGCTTGCCGAACTCTATACCCGCGATCGCCGCGCCGCCGTCCGCACCCAGTCCGCGGGCCTGCTGTCGTTCGCCTATGAGCCCAATTCCTACGACCTGATCGTCAGCGAGTTCACGCTGCATCATCTGCCGGACTTCTGGAAGGCAGTGGCGCTGGCGCGGATCTTCGCGGCGCTGAAGCCCGGCGCGAACTTCTTCCTGCGTGACATCGTCTATGTCGGCATGCCCGACGGAACCGAGCGCTCGATCGAGCAATGGGCCGACTTCGCGATCAAGAACCATGATTTTTCGCGCGACAGCGTCATCACCCATATGCGTGACGAAAACTCGACCTTCGCCTGGGTGATGGAGCGGCTGCTGACCGAGGCCGGCTTCACCCTGATCTCGGCGGACTATCATGCGCCGTTGCACGGCACCTATCTGCTGCAGAAGCCGGCGGAGCAGGGCTGAGCGCCATGTCGCAGCAACTGCTCTGGGCCTTCGTGATCTTCGCGCTGGTGATGGCGTTCACGCCGGGGCCGAACAACATCATGCTGCTGTCGTCGGGCGTCTCCTACGGCTTCCGCCGCACCGTGCCGCACATGCTCGGCGTCAGCTTCGGCTTCGCCTTCATGGTCGGCGCGGTCGGCTTCGGCCTGGGCGCGATCTTCATCGCCTATCCGGTGCTGCAGACTGTCCTGAAATATCTCGGTGCGGCCTATCTGATCTATCTCGCAGCCGTGATCGCGATGTCCGGCTCGACCAAGCCGGAGGAGAGCAGGAGCCGCCGCCCCATGACCTTCTGGGGCGCGGCGATCTTCCAATGGGTCAATGCCAAGGGCTGGGTGATGGTGATCGGCACCATCACCGCCTATGCCGCGATCGCACGCTTTCCCGTCAATATCGTGCTGCAGAGCGCGATCAGCTTTGCGATGGCGGTCGGCTCGACCATTACCTGGACGCTGTTCGGGACCGCGCTGCGGCCGCTGCTCAACTCCGAACGCGCAGTGCGCGCCTTCAACATCGTGATGGCGATTTTACTACTCGCCTCGCTCTATCCCGTCTTCATGGACGCATGAGGGAGGTTCTCGCCATGCGGATTGAGGGTTTCCCATGCGCGCCAAAATGCTCTAGACAACGGCCGAATTTCTATCGGGCGGCCGTCGCCTGAGTTTCAACTGTAACGGACTATCAGCCAATTCCGGCCACTGAAGAGGAACGACCATGCGTGTTTACTACGATCGCGACGCCGACCTGAACCTGATCAAGGGCAAGAAGGTCGTCATCGTCGGCTATGGCAGCCAGGGCCACGCCCATGCGCTGAACCTGAAGGATTCCGGCGTCAAGGAGGTCGCGATCGCGCTGCGCAAGGGCTCCGCGTCGGCCAAGAAGGCGGAAGCCGCCGGTTTCAAGGTGATGGAAGTCGCTGAGGCCGCGAAGTGGGCCGATCTCGTGATGATGCTCACGCCCGACGAACTGCAGGGCGACATCTACCGCGAGCATTTGCACGACAACATGAAAAAGGGCGCGGCGCTGGTGTTCGCCCACGGCCTCAACGTGCATTTCAATCTTCTTGATCCACGGGCAGACCTCGACGTGCTGATGATCGCGCCCAAGGGCCCCGGCCACACCGTGCGCTCGGAATATCAGCGCGGCGGCGGCGTGCCCTGCCTGATCGCGATCGCCAAGGATTCCTCCGGCAACGCCCATGACCTCGGCCTGTCCTACGCCTCGGCGATCGGCGGCGGCCGCGCCGGCATCATCGAGACCACCTTCAAGGAAGAGTGCGAGACCGACCTGTTCGGCGAGCAGGCGGTGCTCTGCGGTGGCCTGGTCGAGCTGATCAAGGCCGGCTACGAGACGCTCACCGAGGCCGGCTACGCGCCGGAGATGGCCTATTTCGAGTGCCTGCACGAGGTGAAGCTGATCGTCGACCTGATCTACGAAGGCGGCATCGCCAATATGAACTACTCGATCTCCAATACCGCGGAATACGGCGAGTATGTCACCGGGCCGCGCATCGTCACCGCCGAGACCAAGAAGGAGATGAAGCGGGTGCTCGACGACATCCAGTCCGGCCGCTTCGCGCGCGACTGGATGCTGGAAAACAAGGTCAACCAGACCTCGTTCAAGGCCACCCGCGCTAAGCTCGCCCAGCACCCGATCGAGGAAGTCGGCGCTCGGCTCCGCGACATGATGCCCTGGATCAAGAAGGGCGCGCTGGTCGACAAATCGAAGAACTGAGGCTTGATCCCCGTTCTTGGTCACGAGATCGCGCAGGCGCGATCTCGATGATCAAGAAGGGCGCTTTGGTCGACAAGAGCAAGTACTAAGTCGGTTATCTCTGCTAGGTGCGGGATCGTGGGTTCGCCTGCGATCCCGTTGTCGTTTGTCCGTCCTCAACGGGATGATAGTTCCGAGCTATCTTGCAGAAACTCGTTGCACTCCCTTTCTCCGTTCTTTCTGGGCTGCGACGAGCGTCGCTCGCGCTCCCGCGAGCGGCTCCTTGTGGTGAAGCGCATCGCACCCGGCGGTCAGGCGATATACGGCAGAACAACCCGGCTCTGTCGATCTGCGCCGGTATGAATGCGGTTGACGCCTCCGAACTCGGCCGCGGGCCGATCGGCTGAGTCATTGTGCAGGAACAGACCCGATCCCTTCATCAGGCCCTTCGTTCCGGGCCGCTCGAAGTCTTTGCCACCGATCGTCAACCCGAGTCGATAGCCGGCCGGACAGACGATGCTGGTGGGCCATATCTCAACATCGACCTCATATACCTCCTCGGGGCGCAACTTCGCGCTGTCATCATGGGGATGGTAGGGACGATAGGGCGTCGATCGAGCGGGATCGATCTTGCGCTGCGAGGCGCGAAGCCAGCCTTGCGATACGGGGGCCTTTGGATCGTTGGCACCCGTAAAGACGACCTCTGTCCCGTCGGGATCAAAGGCGCGAAGCGTGACGAAGATATCCATGTCCGTCGTCGAGGATGACACGAATAGTTTTGCAGCACCAGGACCGGTGAACTCCGAATCTGCCGCGAACGGCGCGGTGAGGAAGATGATTTCGTCCTCGAGCGCGCGATATGCCGTTGACGATGGCGACGCAGGCCGGTCCGTCGACATCGTCATCGTTGTGGCGTCGAGATAAAAATTGTCCCACCTTGTTCGTGGCAGCGGCCACGTATCTGCCTTGCGTCGGTAATGACCACGCGGGTCGCGTATCGTCAGCTGAACCGGCGGCTCATTGTGAAATCCGTTATTTTTTCCTTTCAGGAAGTAATCGAAGAATCGTTTCTGCAGCGCGACGGCCTGCGGCAGATACATCGAGGCAAAATGCGTATCCGTATGCAATTCGAGCCACTTTTCGGGCGAGGCGGCCTCGGTGAAGCCCGTGATGTTACCGCGTAGGTGAAGACCGAGTCCGCCCCAATTGCCGGCGGACAGAAACGGTGTCTTGATGCGAGCTGCAACGGGCGTGCGCAGCTTGAAATACGCATCATCGAATGGATGTTGCTGGCCGGCGGAATAGACATTCGACAGATTGCCCGGAAGCAGCTTCGGATTGATCTCGGGGCCTGTCGACCGCTCCCCGGTGAAGCGATCGCGATAGGGGCTTGTGCCATTGCCGTTCTGGTTCACCGCGATCTGCGTGTCCCACAACAGCTTGAGGAAAGCCGACGAAAAGATCCCGCCATGGCGATAGAAGTCCCGATAGTGATCGAACAGGCCTTCCCACGGGATCATTGCCGCAAGGTGCGGCGGTTGGAGAGCGGCGACCTGCCACTGCTTGACGGCCAAGTAGGACACCCCGAGCAGACCCACTTTGCCGTTGGACCAGGGTTGAACGCCAGCCCATTCGATCGCGTCATAGAAATCGCGCGTCTGGAGCGGCGACATCATCTCGTAGAAGCCCGGGGACTTTCCGGTGCCGCGTGCGTCGATAACCACGATCGCATAGCCGTCCGGAATCCAGCGCTGTGGGTCGGGTATTTCCCAGGTCAGATATCTGCCGTCAGAGTCGCCGCGCACGATTTCGGGATGGTCGCGCAGGACAATGTCCCAATACCTCTTGAAGTCGACCGCGACATCGGAGTCTTTCCCATAGGGCGTAAACGCAAGTATCGGCGGAACCTTGCCGCTGACATGGCGTGGACGAAAGATATTACAGCAGAGAACGTGCCCGTCGCTCATTGGAATGGGTACGTCTTTCTCGACTATCAAGTCGCCATCCGAGGACGGGCCGCCCGGAATCGTCATCATTGCTTTCACCTCACACTCGCGTGCTGCCGGCGGCGCGAAGCTGCGCACGACCGGCTTGTTTCGCAGAGTAGCGGCGCTAGACGATGAATGTATTGGAAAAGCCGGACATGGCGAGCGCGGCATTCAGACTGCCGTATTTTGCCGCCGACGTGGACCTCAACAGCGCATCGGGCGGGTGGCCCGTCATGAGCTTGAAATCGTGAATCAGATGAGCCTGGTCGGAATAGCCGCAGGCGTAGGTTATCTCGGCCCAATTCGCGCCGCGGCGACGTGCGGTGACGGCCTTTCCGAGGCGGACGATCCGGGCAAAGCGCTTGATGCTCGTTCCTATCAGGGTGTGAAATCGGCGGGACAGTTGCCGTTCGCCGATGTCGAGGCCTGAGGCCAAGTCTCGCACCGAGCAATTGGGATGATGCAGCAATGTCTGCACGGCGCGTCGTACCATGAGATCTGTCGTGTCTCGACGGATACGACTCAACAGAAAACGTTGGATCAATCGCGCTCGCTCGGATCCATCTCTCGCTTCTCCCAGCATATCCTCGAGCCGAGATACCGCGATGGGGCCAAAAAGATCGCGGAGCCCGATATTGGCGTCTGTGAACTCGTTGAGGCCGTAACCCGTCAGCGCCGAAGCTGCCTCCGGCTTCAGGTGAATGATGAGAGCACCGACCGGTCCGGTGGGGCGTATCGTAATCGTTCCGGTTTGGACCCCTGTCATTCTTTGCCGGGAATTTCCGGGATTGATGCGCTGGTCCGATTCTGTCGGAGCCCGATAGTGGACACACAATGTCGGTGCAGCGGACGGCAGCACTTTGAACGAAACGCCGCGTGCCAGCTCCGGATGGGCAAGGTCAACGTCCCAAATCACATCGACCACGTCGGCAATCTTCGGGTGCGGAGCAAAGAATTTGAACCCGGACAAGGGAGCCTCGACAAGTGATATGGTTCGATTGGCCTGGGGTATGAAGCCGCCTCATCGTTGAGCGTTCTGTGACGCGTCGACGACCACTCAACATAGCAACTTATGAGCGGTCCGTATTGTATAAAGCAGACATTTGAGGGACGCATCACATGCCAGGGCGGCGGCCGTCAGAGCTGCGAGGATGCTGTCGATCCCCTCCCAACCGCCGGTGCTATCGCGTGTTACAACTGAAATAATCCGCTGATGATATCGAGCGTTCGCTCGTTTGACGGAACCCCGGCCGATGCCGACTGAGCTGATGCCGCGCGAAAGCGGTGGGGATAGATGCATCGGGTTGTTGGCATCCAGCGCCGCCGGCGCCGCGCGCCTTCTCGATCGGAAGGAACTGATGAGCTGCATCATCGCCTGAGAGACCTCGCGATCAAACAATCAGCGCGGGCCACGCACGTCGGCTTCTTACAATACAGACGCGGGTCGGCCCGGCTACCAAGCTGCCTGTTAGTCGGACAACCTAACAAGCAGCTGGAGAGGATTGAAATGAGGCCGAACAACGGAAGGCGCGGCGCGGTCCAAAAAGTTTCGTTTCTTATGATTGGATCACTGATGAACTTGAGTCTCGCTATCGCTCCTGCGCGGGCTGAGGATACCGAACTGGTCCGTGGCAAATATCTCGTGACCGTCGGCGGCTGCACCGATTGTCATACGCCCGGCCATCTGCTTGGAAAGCCGGACATGACCAGATTCCTGGCTGGTTCGGATGTAGGCTTTGCGATTCCGGGCATGGGAGTCTTTGTGGGCCGCAATTTGACATCGGACAAGGCGACCGGCCTCGGTTCCTGGACGCGAGAGCAGATCGCCACCGCCATCACGACAGGCAAGCGGCCGGACGGTCGCGTGCTCGCCCCTGCCATGCCCTGGAGAGCCTACGCACAGTTGACGAAGACGGACGCACTGTCCATCGCGGCATATCTGCAAAGTCTGCCGCCGGTGAGGCATGATGTCCCCGGCCCGTTCGGTCCCGACGAAAAAGTATCGGTCTTTGTGATGGATGTCCTGCCGGCCAATGTGCACAACGGCTTGCAGCAGTCCGCAAATGGGCAACCGGCGCCGACCCAATCCAAGTAATGGATCCGCTCGGGATCGCGACCCTTTGCCTTGCCCTCGTACTCGAGGACCGTCCGCGGACAGATGCGATGCCGGCAGGACGTCCCCGAACTGCGGCAGGCCGTGGTCCCGTTGCCGTTTCTACGCGTCCCAGAGCTGGACGATATGCCCCGGCGAGACCTCGCGATACTGCCGCGCCGGCGGCTGATAGTCGGGCGCGCGGACCGGACTCCTGATCTCATCGTTCGATATGCCGCGCCTGGTGGTGCGGCGTGCCGGATCGGGGATCGGCACCGCAGCCATCAACTTCTTGGTGTAGGGATGCTGCGGCTCGCCGAATACCGCCGCGCGCGGACCGATCTCGACGATCTCGCCGAGATACATCACCGCCACGCGGTGGCTCATCCGCTCGACCACCGCCATATCGTGCGAGATGAAGAGGTAGGACAGCTTCATGCTGTCCTGCAGCTCCAGCATCAGATTGACCACCTGCGCCTTGACCGAGACGTCGAGGGCTGACACCGCCTCGTCCGCAATGATCAGCTTGGGCTGAAGCGCGAGCGCGCGGGCAATGCAGATGCGCTGCCGCTGGCCGCCGGAGAATTCGTGCGGATAGCGCCGTGCCATGTCCGCGCTCAGTCCGACGCGGACCAGGAGATCGGCGACTTTGTCGCGGGCCTCCGACGCCGCGGCAAGCCCGTTGGCGTGGAGCGGCGCGGCGATTGCCGCTCCGACCGACATGCGCGGATTGAGGCTCGCGAACGGGTCCTGGAACACGATCTGCATGCGCCGGCGCAAGGCGCGCAGCTCGCGCGCGCCCATGCCGAGCACATCCTCGCCGTCGACCACGACCGAACCGCTGTCCGGGGTGATCAGCTTGAGGATCGAGCGGCCGGTCGTCGACTTGCCGCAGCCGGACTCGCCGACCAGCGCCAGCGTCTCTCCGGCGTGAAGACTGAATGAGACGTTCTCGACGGCGTGCACGCGGCCCGCGATCCTGCCGAACAGGCCGGAGCGGATCGGAAAGCGCGTGGTCAGGTGCTTGACCTCGAGCACCGGCCGTTCGGTGCGCGCCACCGTGTCCGGCATCTCCACCGGCGTGTCAGACCCGCCGGTGACCTTATCGACGATCGGAAACCGCATGGGCTGCGTGCGCCCCGCCATGGAGCCGAGGCGCGGCACCGCCGAGAGCAGCGCGCGCGTATAGGCATGTGAGGGTGCGGTGAAGATCCGTGTAGTCCGGTCGGTCTCGACGGCCTCTCCGTGATACATCACCACGGTCCGGTCAGCGACCTCCGCGACCACGCCCATGTCATGGGTGATGAACAGGATCGACATGCCCTCGTCCTGCTGCAGCTCCTTCAAGAGTTCGACGATCTGCGCCTGGATCGTGACGTCGAGCGCCGTGGTCGGCTCGTCGGCGATCAACAGTTTGGGCTTGCAGGCCAGCGCCATCGCGATCATGACGCGCTGGCGCATCCCGCCGGAGAAGTGATGCGGATAGTCGGCGAACCGCGAAATGGCGGCGGGGATGCGGACATGATCGAGCAGGCGGATGCTCTCGGCCTCCGCCGCGGCGCGTGACAGGCCACGGTGATAGACCAGTGCCTCTGAGATCTGCGTTCCGATGGTCAGCACCGGATTAAGGCTCGTCATCGGCTCCTGGAAGATCATCGCGATCTCGTTGCCGCGGACCTCGCGCATGGCCTGCTCAGGCAAGGTCAGCAGCTCGCGCCCCGCAAGCCGGACACTGCCCTCGATGCGGCCACTCTGTTGCGGGATCAGCCGCATGATCGACAGCGCCGTCACGCTCTTGCCCGAGCCGGACTCGCCGACGATCGCCACGGTCTCTCGCGCGGCGACATCGAAGGAGATGTTGCGCACCACGGGAAGCCATTGCCTGTCGCGGCTGAACGACGTGGTCAGTCCCGTGACCGACAGGACCGGTGTTGCGACGGCGTCGGAGCAGGCTGGCGGGACAGGGCTCGTCATCATCAGTCCGGATCGTCAGTAGCCGCGGTCACGATCGACGCGTCCGGGCAGGGCCTCGCCGCGGTGGTGGCGTGCGATGGTATCGAGCACGTAGTCCACCGCCGCCGCCGGCGAGGTCATGCTGGCGATGTGCGGGGTCAGCAGGATGCGCGGGTGGTTCCAGAACGGATGGTCCGCAGGCAGCGGCTCACGCTCGGCGACGTCGAGCACGGCCGCCGACAGCATCCCTTGCGACAGCGCCGCCAGCAGATCGGCCTCGACCAGATGTCCGCCGCGTCCGACATTGACCAGGCTGGCACCGCGCGGCAGCCGCGCGAACAGCGCTTGGTTCAGGATGCCGCGCGTTTCCTCGGTCAATGGCAGCAGACAAATCAGGATATCGGTGTGCGCCAGGAAGTCCGGCAAGGCATCCGCGCCTGCATAGCAGTCGACGCCGTCGATGGTTCGTGGCGATCGGCTCCAGCCTGCCAGCGGGAAGCCGAACGATGTAAGCCGGTCGAGCACGGCCTGGCCGAGCATGCCGAGCCCCATCACGCCGACGCGGCGCTTGGCCGCCGGTGTGATCCGGATCTCGTGCCAGCTCTGCTCGCGTTGCTGCGCGATGTAGTTGACGAGATTGCGGTGCAGGGCGAGCACGGCCATGGTGACATATTCCACCATGCTCTCGGCGATGCCGGGCTCCATCATGCGGATCAGCGGAATGTGCGGGGGAAGTTTGGAGAGATCGAACTGATCTGCGCCCGCTCCGACGGAAAAGATCAGCTCGAGATTCGGGAAGGCTGTGCCTACATCCTCAGGCGGCATCCATGCCGCGAGATAGCGCACGTCCTTAGGTTCGCCGACGTCAGGCCAGAGGCGGAACGGCAGTTCGGGCGCGCGCGCCGCAAAGAAGCGCGCCCACTCCGCGCCGCGCTCCGTATTGGCCTTGTACAGGAAGGTCATGGGTCGCCTCGCTAGAACAGGCCAACCGGCGCGAGCGGCCGGCCGTCGACGAGGCGCGCATAACTGTAAGCGGCCGGATCGACCAGCGGCGTGTCGCCGGTGACGACATCGGCGGCGAGCTTGCCGGCGGCAGGACCGATGCCGAAGCCGTGACCGCTGAAGCCGGTCGCGAGATAGAAGCCGGGCAGGGGATCGACCTTGGAGATCACCGGAATGGTGTCGGGCGTGGTGTCGATGGTGCCGCCCCAGGCTTCTGCGATCTTGATCTCCTTCAAGTCGGGATTCGCCTTGATCAGCTCGGCCAGCGCCGAGTTGACCAGCGACATGTCGGGTGCCGGATCGCGCACGCGCTCGGCCTCGAACGGCGACGGCTTGTCCAGGCTCCACTGGGTGCCGCGGATGATCTGATCGAAGAACGATTTGCCGAACGACAGCTTCAGCCCCTTCCGGCGCTCTCTGTAGGTCGGCAGGAAGGCGCGCGCATAGCGGAACAGGTCCGGCGACAGTTCGACCGTGCCGCGGCCACGCAGCGCCAGCGTGAAGCCGCCGTCGAGGCGGCGGCGGATGCAATAGAGATCGGTGCCGAGCGCGCCGGAGGTGATCTCCGGCCCCGGCGTGGTCCGGCAGGCGGTGGCGTTGACGAGCCCGATCGGCAGCTCGATGCCATGGCGCCGACAGAACAGCGAGGACCATGCGCCACCCGCGAGCAGCACGGCGCCGGTGCGAATGGGGCCTTTCTCGGTGACCACGGCGCTGACGCGTCCGCCCTCGGTTTCGAGCCCGCGCGCCGCGCAGTCCTGGTGGATGGTGACGCCATGCTTGCGTGCGGCGATGGCCAGTGCGGGCACCGCCATTGACGGCTCGGCGCGGCCATCGCTCGGCGTGTGCAGGCCGCCGACCCAGTGATCGGTGTTGCCGGGCATGCGCTCGGCGACTTCGGCGGGCGACAGCACCGTCGAGTGCACCTGCTGCTCGCGCGCGATCGCGGCCCATTTTTCCCAGGCGGCCAGCTCTTCCGGGTTCTTGGTCAGGAACAGCACGCCGGTGCGGCGGAAGCCGGCATCGACGCCGGCCTCGTTCTGCATGTCCTCCCACAGCCGCAGCGCCTCGCGCGCGAGCGGGATCTCGGCGCGGGCGCGGCCCTGCTGGCGGCACCAACCCCAATTCCGGCTGGACTGCTCGGCGCCGACATGCCCCTTCTCGATCAGCGCAACCGAGAGTCCCTTCTTTGCCAGATGATAGGCTGCCGAGACGCCGATGACGCCGCCGCCGATGACGACGACATCGGCCTGCGCCGGCAAGCGTTCATCGCTTGCGATGCGGTTGAGCGGCGGGGACATGGCGTTCTCCTGACAGCAAAGACAATTGAAACGTGGGGTTCATCACATGACGTTCATGCGCGGATCGAGCGCGTCGCGCAGTCCGTCGCCGAGGAAGTTGAAGCTGGTCACGGCGAGCGTGATGGCCACGCCCGGCGCAATGGCGAGCCAGGGCGCGCTGGTCAGATAGATCTGGGCGTTGTTGAGCATGTTGCCCCAGCTCGCCGCAGGCGGCTGGATGCCGTAGCCGAGATAGCTCACATAGGATTCGAGCAGGATGGCCGTGGCGACGTTCAGCGTGGCGGCGACCACGATCGGAGCGATGGCGTTGGGCACGAGCTCGTGGAACATGATGCGCAGGTTCGATGATCCGAAGGCGACGGCTGCGACCGCGAAATCGCGCTCACGCAGCGCGCGGATCTGCGCCTCGACCACGCGGGCGACGCTCATCCAGGAGGTCGCCGCGATCAGGAGCGTGGTCGTGAGCAGGCCGGGTTCTGTGAGTGCGGCCAGCGTGACCAGCAGGAAGATGGTCGGAAAGCACAGCACGGCATCGACCAGCCGCATCAGGACCGCGCCGAGTGCGCCGCCATGGAAGCCGGCGAATGCGCCGACCAGGATGCCGATCGCCATCGCGATCACCATGGCGATGATGCCGATCGAGAGCGAGACGCGTCCTCCCATCATCAGCCGCGCCAGCACGTCGCGTCCGAGCTCATCGGTCCCGAGCAGATGTGCCCCCGACAAAGGCGGCGCGAACCGCTTCATGATGTCGATATAGGTGTCGTCGAACGGCAGCAGATACGGGCCAAGTGCAGAGGCAAGCGCGAGCAGGATGATGATCAGCGCGCCCGCCATCGCGAGCCGATGGCGGCGGAAACGCCGCCAGGCGGCATGGCCGGGCGTGGGGTGGGCGCTCTGCGAGATGACGATGCTCATCGCCTATTCCATCCGGATCCGCGGATCGACCGCGGCATAGAGAATGTCGGCGAGCAGCGAGCCAACCAGCACCATCATGGCCGAGAACATCAGGATGCCCATCACCACGGGATAGTCGCGATAGCCGATGGAATCGAGAAACAGGCGGCCCATGCCGGGCCAGGTGAACACGGTCTCGGTGACCAGGGCGCCGCCGAGCAGCGTCGGAAATTGCAGGCCTGCGATGGTGATCATCGGCAGCAGCGCGTTGCGCAGCGCATGCAGCGCCAGGATGCGTCGCTCCGGCAGGCCCTTGGCGCGCGCGGTGCGGATGTAATCCTGGTTGATGACCTCCAACATCGAGGATCGCATGTAGCGCCCCCACATCGCGGTCTCGACCAGCGCCAGCACCATCGCCGGCGCGATCAAATGGTGCAAAAGGTCGAGCATCGAGCCGTCGCCGATCGTCTCCCGGTTGCCGGCGGGCAGCCAGCCGAGCTGGATCGAGAACACATAGATCGTCACCAGCCCGAACCAGAAGGTCGGGATCGACAGCGCGATCATCGCGCCGACGGTCGCGAGCTGGTCGAACAGCGAATAGCGCCTGACCGCCCCGATCACTCCGACCCAGCCGCCGAGCAGGACCGCGATGATGGTCGCCGTCACCATCAGCTCGAGCGTGGCGCCGAGATGCGAACCGATCACCGAGAGCACCGCCTCGCCGTCGCGATAGGAGTGGCCCCAGTCGCCGCGGACCATGCGGCCGAGCCAGTCGAGATATTGGATCGGCAGCGGACGATCGAGGCCCAATTGCCGGGTCACGCGGTCGAGATCCTCCTGCGTCATCTGCGAGGACGCCGCGAATTGCGACAGCGGACCGCCGGGTGCCAGATGCAGGATCGCAAAGCCGATCGCCGAGACGATCACCAGCAGCATCACCGCCTGCAGCAGCCGATTGACGACGTAGCGGAGCATCTCAGGCGATGTCCTCGGTTCGAATGTCGATACGCATCGTTGCGATCTCGCAATGCGGTTGGTGCCAACCTCGCCCCGCTTGCAGGGACGCGACGAGCTTCGCTCGCGCTAAGAGCTCGGATTGCATCGAAAGATGCAATCCGGGTGAGGGGGTACAGGTCCCAACACTCACACCGTTCGGGCGTCTGCCCCTCACCCCAACCCTCTCCCCGTAAAGAACGGGGAGAGGGGGCGCACCGTCATCGGTGCGCGAGCTCGCAATCAACTTGGCGAGATACATGGCGACGCGCTGCCCCACCCGCCCGTCGTCAGGTCCAATACCATTCCCGGATGTTCCAGCAGTTCGACGAGGTGTTGATGTTGGGACGGAAGCCCTGCAATCCCTCCTTGACGCCCTCGCTGATGGTGGCCTGGAACAGCGGCAGGATGGCGAGATCGTTGCGGACGAGCTTCTGCAGGTCGCCATAGATGGTCTTGCGCTTGCCGAGGTCGAACTCCTTGGCGCCCTCGGCCAGCAGCCGGTCAGCCTCCGCGCTCTGATACTGATAGGTGTTGTAGCCGCGGCCGCCTTTGGCGGGGATCGCGCCGGAGCCGAAGCGCGGCGTCACGTCCGGATCGCTTCCCAGCATGAAGTTCACCCCGACCAGAACGGAATTGAACTTCGACTGCAGCCAGAAGTCGCCCCAGATCACGGCTGCCGGCATGTTGTTGACGCGCATCGCCGCGCCGATCGCGCGCCAATCCTGCATCAGGAGCTGCTGGGTCTGCTCGCGCACCGCGTTGCCGGTCGTGGTCGAGTTGGTGAATTCGAGCTTGACGCCACCCTTCTCGCGGATGCCACCGGAGCCGCGCACCCAGCCGGCCGCATCGAGCAGGGCGTTGGCCTTGGCGGGATCGTAAGCGTGCTGCGGCAGGCCCTGCTGGAACGACCAGGCCTGCTGCGGCACGAAGCTCTCGGTCGGCGTCGGCAGGCCATAATTGAGCGCGTCGATGATCGCCTTCTTGTTGATCGCGAGATAGAGCGCCTCGCGCACCGCGCGGTCGGCGAACGGGCCGAACTGCAGGTTGGGCGCGATATGCTCCACCGACGACGTCGAGGAGACGAAGACCTTGCGGCCCCGCAGCGATTTCGCCTCCTGCACGAAGTTCGGCAGGATGCCCTGCATGCCGGTGTAGTCGACCTGACCGGTGCGGAATTGGGTGTAGAGCACCGTCAGGTCCGGGATGTATTTGAAGACTACGCGCTCGAGATACGGTCCCTTGCCGTGGTAGCCGGTATAGGCGTTCAGGAGGATATGGTCTCCGGGCACCCGCTCGCCCCAGCGGAATGGCCCGGTCCCGACCGGGGCGTTGTGGAATGGGGAGCTGTTCGGATCGGAGACCTTCTCCAGAATGTGCTTGGGCACCATGAAGGTCAGGGACAGGATCGACAGAAAGGGCGAATAGGCGGATTCCATCCGCCAGTGGATCTCATCGGGCGCGACCACCTCGATGTTCTTGACGAGGCTGAAGCCGACCCGGCTGCGCGCGCGGAAATCCGGATTGTTGACCAGATCGAGCGAGAACTTGACGTCGTCAGCGGTGAACGCGGTGCCGTCGTGCCACTTCACGTCGTTGCGCAGCTTGATCTTCCAGGTCAGTCCGTCCGCCGAGAGCCCGCCATTCTCGATGGTCGGGATTTCGCGCGCGAGGTCGGGCACGAGCTTGCCGTCGGGATCGATGAACCAGAGCGGCGAGAACACCTGCCACCAGAGGCCCTGATCGACCTCGATGGCGGGCATCAGCGGGTGAAACACGGTGGGCTCTTGCGAGAGCGCTGCGATGACCTGCCCGCGCGGTTTCTCCGGCGGCTTGCCCGGTCCCTCGGACTGGGCGAATGCGTTCGACAGGCCGAGGCTGGCCCCCGCAAGCGTGCTGGCACTCAACATCATGAAGCGGCGGCGGTTGGGACGCCCGAACGGGGAATGATCCAACGCCGGAATGCCGGGTCGATTCGAAGCGTCCGCCATGACTCCCCTCCGTTATGATGCCAGATGCCTGCTGCGGTGGGAGCGCCGCACTCCCCCACCGCAGGACAAGGCTTTTCTTCAGCACACCTAAATCACTCGACAGAAATTTCATCATGGCTAAATATGCGAGTCAATGTCACTGATGACCATTGCACTCGCTTTCAATGATATTAATCCGCGCAGGATGCTGATCGCTTGGGCAGCAACGAGGGACGAAGGATATGAGCGGCGACAGGCCGACCAAGCTCACCAGGAACAGTCAGCCGGCGGAGGCAGAGGAGGCGGGCGACCAGCGCCTCGGCGAGACGGTGCGGCTGCTCCGCCAGCGTGCGGGCCTGTCAATCCAGGATGTCGCCAACCGCACTGGGCTCTCGACCGGCATGATCAGCCAGCTGGAGCGGGCGCGTGCGATGCCCTCGATCCGCACGCTGCGTCTCCTCAGCGTCGCGCTCGACGTACCGATCTCCTATTTCTTTGAGGACAGCGCTGCGCCTGCGCCCCAGCGCTACATCGTGCGCAAGAACCACCGGCGGCTGCTTCGGCTCACCTCCAGCGGCGTCGTCAAGGAGGCGCTGACGCCGGCCGGGAAGGGCGAGCTCGAATTCTACGAGCTGACCCTCAATCCGGGCGGTTCGTCCGGGACCGATTTCGTCCAGCACACGGGCGAGAAGGCCGGCTACATCCTGTCGGGAAGCCTTCGCCTCTGGCTCGATCACGAGGCCCATGTGCTGGAAGCTGGCGACAGCTTCCGCTTTCCCAGCATCGTGCCGCATATGTTCGACAACCCGACCCAGCGGGTGGCCCGCGTGCTTTGGGTGACGACGTTGAGGCGAAGTGATCCGGCTCCGGACTGAGCGTCCGGTGGTGCGCTATTTGCCGACCTTGTTGTGCACCATCCAGAACCGCACCGTGCGCTGGGCGGTATCGAGTGAGAGCCGGCTATAGTCCTTCTCGGCGAGCCGCAGGGTTTCCGGGTCGATGCCGTGCTTCACGGGTCGGAAGCGCAGGATCTTTGCGACCGCGGACCAGCCGATCCCCGCTGAGCGGCAGGGGATCAGCACGAGGTCGGCACGCGGACCTTCCAACACCTTCGCCATCAGCTCGGTCGGCACATTGTTGAGCAGCCCGAGCGCGGCGGCGATCTCGCTGAAGCGCCGGGCTTCGGCGAACCAGCCGATCGCGGCGTCGTTCAGCTCGTTGAGGCCCTTCATGCGCTTGACCGCCTCTTCGGCGAGCGCGAAGTCTCGGGCCGAGAGCCCGGTTTCGGCACGCGCCGCGTCCGTGAACGTCTTCAGGACCCGTTGGATCTCCTGCTGCAGCTCCGGGCTGGCCTGCGCCATCAGCTTGGTGCGCACCGTCTCGGTGGCGCGGCGCAGCAGATCGCGCAAATGTTTCGGTGGCAGGTCGACGCGCAGGCCGATGAGCTCGGTCAGCTCGTCGTCGTCCTCCGCGCGCGCCAGCATCCCCGAATAACCGTCCTCGGAAAATCGCGCGGTGGCGTTGGTGGCGAGCTTGCGCAGCACGCTGCGTTCGCCGCGGTCGACGATGATGTCGGTGACGGCTTCGGTCAGATGCGCACGGCCGGAGATCGCCATCAGATGCGCCTGGCCCTTGGTCGAGGCCACCTCGACCAGCGTGTTCTCCGTCAGCCGGGTGGAATGCTTCAGCACGCTTTCGGCGACCGCGATTTCGTCGTCGCGGGCAAGCCGCTGAATGACGTCGATCGGCGCGTAATCGATCAGCGCCAGGCATTTGGACAGTTCCGCACGCGCTCGCGCCTCCACCCGCGAGACCAGCATGCACAGCACGTTGTCGAATACCTGTATCTGCTCCTCGCTCAGGCGTTCGCCGTCATGCAGGAACAGCGTGGTGACCTGGCGCAGCGTGTTGACGCGCTTTTCCGAGGAGCCGCTGCGCACCGCGGTTTCGAGCTCGGCAATGATCGAATGCTCCGAGAGCATGAGCTGTTCTGGCTGCTGCACGATGATGGTCGCCTGGATGTCCGTTGTCCGAGCCGCGGTCTGGCTGCGATGGCCGTATCGCTTGCGGCAGGAGTCTTGCGCGATCCAGATAACAACGCGTTAGATCGCGGCTCCGTAGAAACCCGGAAAAAAGAGAGGAAAAATTAAGCTCGGCGCGCTAGCCTCGTCTGGTGATTTCGGATGCAGCGCTTCGGACAGTTTGTCAGCAACTGAAGAGTTTGGTTGTGAGACACGTGCCGACAGCCGCGACGGCGAAGAACTGAGGATTGATCAGCGTTCTTCGTGCGGCTTGCTCGATAGCAACCTCCAAGCGCAAAGCGCTTGTCAGATCAGGGACGAAGCCGGGTTTCTTCATCCTCTTCCTTGATCGAAGCCCCGCTCACTTCGGATGAAAGCCTCCGAAGAATTGTGCTTTAATGCAAATTCTTGGGACTGGCTCTGCTGCCGCTTCGCGACGAGGCGCGTTGGTCTCGCAGCCGGCGCTTCGCAGAAAGATCCTCATGCCCTCGACGATCATCGCTGGCCGGCCTAGACCGCTGACGATCTGCGGTATTCGCCTGCATCTCAGTCCTGGAGCCGGCTGCTGATGGCGCCGATCGGCAAGACGCAGGCCGAGCTGACCCGTCTCGTGGAGGACGCGATCCGGAGCGAACCGGGCTGCGAAACGGTGCAGGTTCTTGCGGTGACGCCGTTGCCGCACGTGCGCGAAGGGCGCAATTGGCAGATCCCGGAGGTCGTGCTCGGCGACAGCCTGATCAGCGATGTCGACCGCGCGGTGATGAGCGTGCAACGCAGGTTGGGCCGCGAATTTCACCTGATCGCGGACCAATCCGAGCCGACCGGCGGATCCGCCTAGGTCCCTGCCTCATTGGCTGTCGTCACTGTCGTCGCACGATGTGGGCGGCGTGCGGACGCTCGCGCGACCAGACGGACGATCAGCACGGCGAGCGGAGGGATGAGGAACAGGGCGTAGAGCGGCATGGCAGGCACGCGCTTGCCAAACGAGACCATGAACTGCAGCAGCAGGTAATAGCCACAGAACAGATGCAGCCGTCGCCAGTTGCGAGGGCCAAGTGCTGCGGCGGTGCGGTCGAACGACGTGGCCGTCATCGCGATGATCGCGGCGTAGCCGATGCTGCCAAAGATGAACGAGGCAGGGCTTGTTGCGGCGGCAAAGCCCGCCGGGTCGATCCGCGCAAAGATGAGGATGGCGAGCGCATGGATTGCGTGCGAAGCCGCGAAGGTCAATCCGAGCTGGCGGCGGTTGCGCAACAACCAGCCGGTCCAGCCGTTCGGCCACAGGCGTGCCAGTGCGCCGGCTGAGAAGGCGAGGCAGAACAGCGCCAGCGATGTCTTGGCAGTGAAGCGGATCACGATCCGCACACCCTCGGCCTCGAAGCCTCTCATGGAGGCGAGCCAGAGGCTGAGCGCGATCAGCATCAAGGTGAGAAGGGCGAGCAGCCGGTTGCCTTCGAACCAGTCTTCGAACCTGTCTTGTCGAGATCGGGACATGCATGTCTCCATCCAAATGTAAGCATCGATTACATTTGGATGGGTGTCGGGATCAATCATGTAATCGATGCTTACATTCACGATCGGGTGATGCTAGACCGACAGCCATGGCCAAATCCGTGAAAAAACGCAGCCGCGCTGCGGTCATTCCCTACCATCATGGCGATCTCCGGCGCGCGCTGATCGATGCCGCCCTCGCGCTCGCCGCGGAGGGCGGCCCGTCTGCAGTGAGTGTGCGCGAGGCGGCACGCCGGGCCGGCGTCTCGCCGGGCGCGCCGTTCCGGCATTTCGATAGCCGCGAGGCCTTGATGACGGCGGTCGCCGAAGAGGCACAGCAGCGTTTTCGTGCAGAGATCGATGCCGCGCTTGCCGGCACGGCAGCCGAGGGGCCGCTTCGGCAGCTCAAGCTGCTGGGCATGGCCTATCTGCGCTGGGCGATGCGCAACCCCGCGCATTTCGAGATCATCTCCACCGGCCGGTGGTTCGATCACGACGCCGCCGTCGCGGTGTCGCGCGACAATGCCGACGCGATCGCGTTGAGCGAACAGCTATTGGCGCAAGCGGCGGCAAGCGGGCAGCTTCGATCTGTCGATCTCAAGGCCACCCAGATCGCGGGCCGGGCGCTGGTCTACGGCCTGGCGCGGATGAACATCGACCGCCACTTCCCGCGCTGGGGTGTTCAACCGGAGCAGGTCGAGCGCATCGCCGAGCAGGCCTTGGATGTTTTCATCAGCGGAATCGCCAAATAGCCGCGCGCCGAGCGATGGGCATCGCTACGTAGCCGGTCGGCCCGGCAGGCAACCAGATTTGCGCCTCCCGCAAAGCTCGGTGCCGTCCTTAGAGCATGATCCGGAAAAGTGCGAAGCGGTTTTCCTCGCGACAAACGCGGACGCGTTTGCGCGGAGATCATGCTCAAACAATAACCTAAAGCGCGATGACGATTCGTCCCAATCTCATCGCGCTTTAGCGCGTAACGGGCAGCTGGTCCCGGGCTTGCCGGTGGTCATGTCGTAGCATGGCATGGATCGCGACGGCTGCGGCGGCGAAGCCGGAGGCGGCGCCGACCCCGAGCGCCCAGCGCGGGCCGAACTGGTCTGCGACCCAGCCGACGATCGGCGCACCGATCGGGGTGCCGCCGAGGGCGACACCAACGCGCAGCGCCATCACCCGTCCGCGCATCGCGGGCTCGGTCGACAGCTGCATCAGGCTGTTGGTGGTGTTGGTGACCGTCAGCGCGGCCAGGCCGATCAGCACCAGGGCGGCAGCGAACATCCAGTAGGTCGGCGCGAGCGCGGCGAAGCTGCAGCCCAGCCCGAACAGCAAGGCGCCGACCAGCAGCGCGGCGAAATTCGGCCGCGCCCGCGCAGCGCCGAGCAGCGCTCCCGCGACGGTGCCGACCGCCATCACCGACGACAGCAGGCCGTAGCCGCGGGCGTCGGCATGGAACACCCGGGTCGCCATGGTCGAGATGAAGATCTGGAAGTTCAGGCCGAAGGTGCCGATCAGGAACAGCATGATCAGGATGGCCTTGAGGTCGGCGCGCGACCACACGTAGCGCAGGCCGCCGGTCAGCCTGCTCCCGAGGCTGCCCTGGTCGCGAGGCGCCCGCGCATGGCCGCGCAGCTCGGAGCTGCGCAGCAGGGACAGTGAGGCCAGCACGGCGACGAAGGAGGCACCGTTGATCAGGAAGGCCCAGCCGGTACCGGCGCCCGCAATGACGACGCCCGCGATCGCAGGCCCGATCATGCGGGCGGCATTGAACGACGTCGAGTTGAGCGCCACCGCATTCGGCAGGTCGGCATCGCCGACCAGCTCGCCTACGAAGGTCTGGCGCACCGGCGCATCGAACGCGGCCGCGCAGCCGAACAGGAAGGCGAAGCCGTAGACATGCCACAGCTGGACCGCGCCGCTGACGGTGAGCAGTCCCAGCGCAAGCGCCAATGCGCCCATGCTGGCTTGCGTGGCCACGAGAAGCCTGCGCTGGTTGAAGTGGTCGGCCGCATAGCCCGTCCACGGCAGCAGCAGAAGCTGCGGTCCGAACTGCAGCGCCATCACGATGCCGACCGCCGATGCGTTGCGGTCGGTGAGCTGGATCAGCACCAGCCAGCTCTGGGCCGTCCGCTGCATCCAGGTCCCGACATTCGAGACCAAAGCGCCGGCGGCCCAGACGCGATAATTGCGGCTGCGCAGCGAACGGAACATCTCCGTCGCCGCGCGTCTCATTGTGGCGCCCGCAGGTCGCCGCCATGCAGCGGACCGAAGTGCCTGGCTGCGAACAGGCCCATCGCCAGCATGCCGAGGCCGAGCGCAGCCACGTCGGCTGCATCGCGCAGTCCGAAATCGCCGACTTGGCAGACCAGCAGATAGAAGACGATGAGATTGAGAAAACCCCACAGCACGTTCAGGGTCGAGGTGGAGAGGCCCCGGCCCGGCGGCGACGCGAAGGGGGTCTGGAACGGTAGGCCCGTCACGCCCCTGACGAAATGCGGCATGGCATTGGTGAGAAAGGCACCGCCGATGAAATAGGAGACAAGATGCGGCAAGGTCATCTCAGGCGGTCCTCGCATTCAAGAGTTCGATGATGTCCCGGGTCGTTCCGGTCTGGCCCAGCCGCGGAAAGATCCGCGTCGTGCTGTATTCGTGCGCCTCGGGACGGGCGTCGGTCATGGCGTCGAGCGCGAGCGTGACATTGAAGCCCTGCTCATAGGCTTGCCGCGCAGTCGACTCGACACCGGTGCCGGTGGCGACGCCGGCCACGACGACCTGCGTGACATTCCGTGCCTTCAGCTGGCGCTCGAGATCGGTGCTCGCGAACGCGCCCCATGTGCGCTTGGTCACGACGATATCGTCCGCGTGGCGGTTCAGTTCCGGCAGGAGCTCGGTCCATCCGTCCGGAACGGCGCCGATGCGGGGCGGCTGCTCGGTGCGGCCCGGTGCGGTTCCGGCGACATTGACCAGCACGACCGGGAGTGCGCGCGCCCGAAACGCCTCGGCGAGCGCACAGGCCTGCGCCACGACCTCATTGATCGGATGCATGAACGGATATCCGAGCAGGCCCTTCTGCAGATCGACGATGATGAGAGCGGTATTGGGATCGAGCATCGTCAGCGCCATCATCTCTCCTCGATAAATACGCCCTGCGTGCACGCGTTGTCAGTCGATCAGCCGCTTCAGCAGCAGGACGGCCGCGGCCAGTTGCTCCTGCTCGTGGGCGGCCAGACGTTGTTCGATCGTGCGCGACAGCCAGTCCTGTCGTGCGGCGCGGCCCTCTCTGATCCAGTCCAGGCACTGCTCCGTCAGCGCGATGATCGTCTGCCGTCCGTCGTTCGGGTCCGGCGCGCCCTTGATCAGGCCCGCGGCCTCGAGCGAGGCGACGATCGGACCCATCGACTGGGCGCGCATGCCCTCCGCGCGCGCCAGCTGCGACGCTGTCGCCGGGCCGTCCTTTTCGAGCCGCAACAGCACGGCGATCTGCGAGACCGTCAGATCTCCGACATTGGCCTGCTCGCGCAGCCGTCGCTTCAGCTTGCCGATCAAGCCGCGCAGCTCCGCTGCAAGCGCCGAGGCGCGCGGGCCAGGCGCGGGATTGCCGGGGGAAGGGCTCATGCGGGACGAATATGAGATTTCAGTCTAGCTGTAAAGATAAACTTATAAGTTTAACTTAACATAAACGTGAGCCGCGATCGCTCATGAGACCCGGCAACGACTGGGGGTACGAAAGAGCGGCGCGCGCGCCGAAACGACGAGTCTGAATGCCATGCCGCGTCCGGCATCGGCTTCAAACTCGGGCCGCACCCGGATCATAATGTCCGAAGGTCGCGACGAGACGGCCGCGATAGAGGCGAGCTTCGAGACCGGCGCAGTGCCTTCAGTGCAGGCCGATCATTCGCGCGAAGCGGCCGGCGATGTTGACCTCGGGTGGCTGCTCAGCCTCCTCATCCAACCGGCTCTGCTCGGCCAGCGAAATCAAGACGATCTGGTTGACGAGCTCGATTGTCACCGCGAACAGGTTGCCGTCCGGATCGTGATAGTCGATCCGTGTGGCGTGGCCCTCCCGCAAGGTCTTGGTCGCGGTCCAGCCCAAGGGCTCGCCCAGATACCGGATCAGCTCGCCGACGGTGTGGATCTGGAAGCGCGACGGCTCCAGCCGCAGGAGACCCCGCGCCTTGGTGTTCAGGGTCAGGATGCGCGCATCCTCGATCTTGTGCTGCCCGTGCTGTCCGTTCATGACCGGAACGGCAGCCACGATGCCGATCGGCGAGCGGTCGTAGAGGATCTGCAGCACGTCGATCTTCTCGCTCAGCATGGCCACGAAGCTCAAGGTGAATATCGGTGCGCTGCGCTCGTCGATCGCCAGCGGCAGCACCACGGTCTCCCAATAGACATTCTGGTCGGAGAGCGATGAGATGTAGCGGGCATAGATCGGCTGCCGGGTCGCAAGGGACTGATCGTAGATCTCGCGCAGGCTGTTGGCGGTGGCGAATTTCAGCTCTCGCAGCCGGGTGCCGCGCAGGTCCTGGCCGACATCCCGGATGTAGCTGTCGCTCTGGGATATGACCACGTGCTCGTCGCCGAGCTTGAGATTGAGCAGCGTGTCGCCATAAGCGGAAAACGATTTCGAGTACATGTCGCGCAGACACGGCTGGCGGGTGGCGCGGTGATAGAGCCAGTGCCGATAGGCCTCTCCCAACGGCTTGCCGTGAATCTGCTCGGCGATCGCCTTGCCGGTCCAGGTCTGGATGGCGGCGCGGCTGGCCGTGCCGGTATCGATGGACCGCACCGGCTTGATGGGCGGGTGATCGACCGCTGACTCAAATTGCATGCGAGACTTGGTTTCCGCCTGATTCATCAGTGGACCCTTTCCGGCAATGCGGGGGCCCCGCCTTGTGGGCTACGGGGCCCGACAATGAGGATAAAAGAAAAGGCTAGGGAGCAAATTGCTAAACGCCGATTAACTTCGATTCGGCAATTGTAGCTTGCGGTGTATTTGATGCGCTCCGCATCCATAGCGCGAATACCGGGGCTGGCGGAGCGGGCCGCCACGCCGCGCCATCATGCCCCTGGCGATGCCCGCGCGGGCGGTGGCGCCGGAGGAGCCACCTGCCGATATCGCGAGTCAAGCAGGGCTACTCCGTCCCCTCGGCGGTGATGATGCCGCCCATATTCTGCCAGCGCTCGCCGTCGAACTGGATCATCTGCAGCTGCTTGTTGACGCGGTAGTCGGTGGGCGAGGTCGAGATGGTGATGCCCGGCAGCAGCAGGCCGAGCTCGACGTGATTCAGATTCGTGGCCTGCTTCAGGACGTTCTCGCGGGTGAGATCGTCGCCGCACTGCCTAAGCACATGAACCAGAAGCTCCGCGGTGATGTAGCCATAGACGTTGAAGTTCGAACCCTTGTCGCCATCGGGATAATACTTTGCCATGAAGTCGAGATAGCGCTGCACCCCGGGATCGTTCTTATAGGCCTCTTCCAGCGGATCCTTGACGTAGTTGACGCTGATCAGGCCCTTGGCATTCTCCGGACCCGCCGGCTTCAGCGTGGCGGTCAAGGAGTTGGCGTTGATGTCGACGATGTGCACCGGATGCCAGCCGAGCTCGGCGACCTTCCTGATCGCCTGCGCCGCCTGCTTCGGGGTGGAGGCGCTGAACAACAGGTCCGCCCCGGCGTCCTTCAGCTTGAGGATCTGCGAGTCGATCGTCGGCTCGGTGATCTCATAGGAGCTCTCGGCCACGATCATCTTGGCGGCCTTGTCGCCGAGCCCGGCCTTCAGCCCGGCGAGATAGTCCTTGCCGAGATCGTCGTTCTGATAGAGCACGCCGATCTTGGCATTGGGATAGGTCTTCAGAATGTACTGGCCGTAGATGCGGCCTTCGACCAGATAGGAGGGATTGAAGCCCATCGTCCACGGGAAGTGTTTGGGATCGGTGAAGCGGGCGGCGCCGGTCGCAGCGAACAGCTGCGGCACTTTCTTGCTGTTGAGATATTTCTGCACGGCGACGTTCGGCGCGGTGCCGATGATCTGGAATGTGAGCAGCACCTCGTCGCTCTCGACCAGCCTGCGCACCTGCTCGACCGTCTTCGGCGGCGAGTAGGCATCGTCATATTGGATCAAATTGACCTTGCGGCCGTTCACGCCGCCCTGGTCGTTGATCATCTTCATATAGGCGGCCTGCGCCTTGGCGATGGTGGCATAGGCGGAAGCCGGGCCGCTCGCCGGGATAGTCTGGCCGACCTTGATCTCGGTGTCGCTGGCTCCGGGGTCGTATTTCTTCTCGGCTGCGGCGGACGAACAGAAGATGGCCCATGCAAGCGCGCTCGCCGTGACCATGTTTCCGAGGCTGATACTCATGACCGTCTTTCCTCACCCTTGTTGTTCATTGTGCGTCAAGTTGCCGCCGCCGCCGGCGATACGTTCGCGCGTGAGATGATGCGAAACAGCTCGTCGCTGCTATGTCTGCACGGCCGGCACACCCTCCGCGGCTGCCACCGCCTCGCGCCGCGCGAAGCGCCTGAGGTCGTCCTTCGGGTTGATGATGAGCATCGCCAGCGCGCCGCCAGCCACGATCAGGAGCCCTGCGAACATGAAGCCGTCGCGAAAGCCCTGCGCCGGATTGACGCCGACATCGACGATGTGACCCATCAGCCAGGGCGCGATCAGGCCGGCCAGCGTGAACGTGCCGTTGCAGATGCCGAGCATGGCGCCGCGCTGGTGCACCGGGCTGATCTCGCCGATCAATGGCGGTCCGAGCGCATAGGTGACGCTGCCGACCGCGAAAGCCACCATGACCAGCGGAATCTGCACGAGCTCACCGGTCGATTTCGACAGCAGCATCATCGCGACACCCGCGAGCATCACGCAGCAGCAGGTGAGCACGCCACGCGAGATGCGGCTCGACACGCCGCGGGCGAGCAGCCGCTGCGACAGATAGCCGAGGGTCGGCGACAGACAGGCCTGCAGCATCGGCGGCAGCATGACGATCCACCCGGTCGCGATCGGTGAATAGCCGCCGGCCTTGACCAGGAACGACGGCAGCCAGACCACGGCCAGCGTCACCGCCCAATAGGCCGCGAAGCCGGCAAGCGTCACGCCGATGAAGGTGCGCGAGGTCAGCAGCATCGAATAAGGGACGTGTTCGAGGCCGGCGCCGCCGGCTTCGACATGACGCGCATCGAGCGGACCTTCCTTCCCGATCATGAGCCACAGCGCCACCCAGACGAAGCCGATCGCGCCGAGAAAGCCGAATGCGGCGTGCCAGCTATAGGTGAGGATGATCCAGGTCAGCAGCGGCGCGGCGAGGCCAATGCCGAGCGGGCCCCCGATCGAGACGAAGCTGGTCGGGAAGGCGCGCCGGTCGTCCGGAAACCATTTGTAGATCGCGTGAAGCGCGACCGGAAAGGCTGGGCCTTCGCCGGCGCCGAGCGCAATGCGGCTGCCGAGCAGGACGGCCAGTGATGGGAAAGCCAGGATCGGCAGCTGGCTGATCGCCCAGATAAGAGCCATGCCGGCAAGCACCGACCTGGTCGAGACGCGATTGACCAAAAAGCCGACCGAGGCCGCCGAGATCGAGAACAACAGGAAGAAGGCGCTGCCGATCTGGCCGAACTGCTCGTTGGTGAGATGGAGGTCCTTGATGATCGGACCTGCCGCGAGGCCGATGACGGATTTGTCGGCGAAGTTGATCAGCATGAACAGGACCATCATGCCGACGATGATCCAGGCCCGCCTGGATTGAGGCGCGGCATGGCCGCTCGTCACTGTCATTGTCATCCTCCCCTTTTTTCTGATTGTTGGTTTTCAGTCGGGACGCTGCGTCTGGCCGTCAGATCACATCCCTTCGCCTCAGCGCGTCGATCTCCGCCTCGGAGAGGCCAAGCCAGTCCTGATAGACCATCCGATTGTCCTGTCCGACATCGCCGGCGGCGTGGCGCAGCCGCGCCGGATCGACCATGAAACGCGGCACCACGTTGGACATCGCGACCGAGCCGAAATCGCGATCGGCCACGCGCGTGATCATCTCGCGCGCCTGCGCCTGTGGATCGGCGGCGATCTGGTCGATCGCGTAGATCGGCGCCAGCGTCCCCTGCGCGGCGTTGAAGGCCGCAAGGATTTCATCGAGCGTGTGTGTCGCGCACCAGGCCTGGAAGATGTCGTTGAGCTCGCTGGCGTGCTTCACGCGCTCAGCGTTGTTGGCAAAGCGCGGGTCCTCGATCAGATCGGGCCGGCCGATCGCACGGCAATTGGCGGCGTAGAGCGCGTTGGTCGAGCCCGCGAGCGTCACCCAATGATCGTCTCGGGTGCGATAGACCGCGGCCGGCGCCGAATAGCCGTTGGCATTGCCGATGCGGCCGCGGACGAAGCCGAGCTGGTCGAACTCGACTGGCAGCACATCGAGCAGCCGGAAGACCGCTTCGGTTAGCGCGAGATCGATCTCCTCACCCGGCGCATCCTTGTCCTTGGCCCGTTTCCACAGCGCGGCCAGCACGCCGAGCGCGCCGAACAGGCCGCCGATGGCGTCGCCCATCGGATAGCCGGGATGAGTGGGCTCGCCGGCGGTCTCGCCGGTGATGTAGGTCAGTCCGCCCATCGCCTCGAAGATCCGCGCAAAGCCGGGCCGGCCACGATACGGGCCGTCCTGGCCGAAGGCGGTGGCGCGCAGAATGACCAGGCGCGGCTGGATCGACCACAGCACCTCTTTCGACAGGCCCCAGCGATCGAGCGTGCCGGGGCGGAAATTCTCGATCAGCACGTCGAAGCGCGGCAAGAGCCGCTTGAACAGCGCAAGCCCTTCGGGCGTGCGCAGATCGAGCGTCGCGAATTGCTTGTTGCGGTTGGCCGTCTTCCACCACAGCGGCTTGCCGTCCTTGAACGGCGGAAACGACCTGACGCCATCGCCATGGCCCGGCATCTCGATCTTGAGCACCTCGGCGCCATAGTCGGCGAGCAGGGTTGCGGCCAGCGGTGCGGCGATGATGGTCGCGATATCCAGAACCTTCAATCCTTCAAGCGGCCCGCTCAACTCTCGCTCCTGCGCATGTTCTGCAGCTCATTTTCTGTTTCTTGTGTCGGGCGCGCCGACCACCGGCTCGGCTGCGCCGATCAGCGCGCGAATGCTGGCAGCAAGCGCACGGATGCGCGGACCGATCTCGGCCTCGAGCTGGCCGGGCTGCAGACGGAAGGCGGGAATGCCGCAATTGATTGAAAAGGCGCGCGTTGCGCTGTGAAACAGCGGCACGGCCACCGCATGGATCGCGGCCATGTACTCGCCGAAGCAGGTGCAGAAGCCGCGCTCGGCGCATTGCGCGAGGCCGGAGCGATAGGCCTCGCGATAGGCCGACCATTGCTCCGTGTCTGATGCTTCCAGCCGCTGTTCGAGCGAGAGGGCATCGTGTGTCGGCAGCAAGGACGCGGCGGCGCGGCCCATCGCGGTGCTGACGACCGGGATCGGCATGCCGATGTCGGGGACATGCGGTCCGACATCGCCTGAGCGCGCCGTCTCGACATAGATCATGGAGGTGCCGTCGAGCAGGCCGATCGACACCGTGCCGCGCACGCTTTGCGCCACCTCCTGCATCAGGGGGCGCGCGGTTTGCCGGAAGGGCATGTCGGCAAGCAGGGGGTGGGCGATGCGCAGCGCGCGGATGCCGACGCGATATCTGGCGCGCTCCGCGTCGTAGTCGAGATAGCCGAGCTCGGCGAGCGTGTGGGTCAGCCGCGCCACCGTGGGGCGCGGAATGCCGGTGCGCGCGGCGATCTCCATGTTGCCGAGCACGGGCGATCCCGCCTTGAACGCCTCGAGCACCATCAGGCCCTTGGCGAGCGTGGTGGCGAAGGCAGCGTCGCCGGCGCTGTCGGCGAGCATGATTTCGACGGGCAGGGGGCGGATGGCGGCCGGCTGTGGATCATTCAGAATGCTCATGTCCATATGAATGGGACATTCCGACCCTTCTGTCTACATATCTGATCAAAAATCGATAGTTAGTCCATTATGTGGACGTCAGCTGTTTGTGAGGGCGCATGGCGCCGATCGCAGGCATAATGCCGGCCATTGCCGGAGGTCCGAGATGTCAACAACGGTCAAGCAGATGCTGGAAGCGGCGAACGCCGCAGTGCCAAAGATCACGCCGGGCGAAGCCAAGGCGATGATCGCCAAGGGCAACACGCTCATCGTGGACGTGCGTGATGCGCCGGAGGTCGAGAAGAGTGGCAAGATCGCCGGCGCGGTGCATGTGTCGCGCGGCATGCTGGAATTCCGCGCCGATCCGGGCTCGCCCTACCACGACAAGAACTTTGCCAAGGACAAGACGGTGATCCTGTATTGCGCGTCCGGCGGCCGCTCGGCGCTCTCGGGCAAGACGCTGAAGGATCTCGGCTACGACAAGGTCTACAATGTCGGCGCGTTCAAGGATTGGGCCGAGAGCGGCGGCGCGGTCGAGAAGCCGATCGAGCCGGGCATGTGAGCCGGTTGCGGCTTGTCCTCACGCCGGCGGCATGGGCTGCGACAGCAGGCCCTGCCGCAGCGCGAGCCTGACGAGCTCGATATCCGAGCCGACGCCGAGCTTGTCCTTGATGATCGAATGGACGTTGGCGACCGTCTTCGGACTGAGATGGAGCGCGTCTGCGATCTCGTCGGTGGTTCGCTCCGCGAGCAGCATCTGCAGCACCTCGAATTCGCGCGCCGTCAGCACGTCGGCGGCCGCGGTTTCACCGGCGAGCCGGCCGAGCGCGAGTTCCTGGGCGATGTCCGGGCTGACTGCCATGCGTCCGGCGAGAACGTCCCGCGCCGCCTGCACCAGCGCTTCCGGCGGGCTGCTCTTGGTCACATAGCCCTTGGCGCCGGCACGGATCGCCTGCACGGCAAAGCCGGCATTCTCATGCATGGTGAACACCAGGATCCTGGCCTCGCGATCCCATTGCCGGATGCGGCGGATCGCTTCGATGCCGCCGACCCCGGGCATGGTCACATCCATGATGACGAGATCAGGCCTCACCTCCTTGAACAGCCGATAGGCTTCGGCGCCATCGGCGGCTTCAGCGACCACCCGAAAGCCCGGCTGCTTCTGCAGCACCGACCGGTAGCCTTCGCGCACCACGGCATGATCGTCGACCAGCATGATGGCTCCGCCGGGGCTGGTCACGCCGCGCATTCCTCAAGCACGCGCTGGTCGGAGAGTGGCGGGTTGCTGCTCGTAGCGAAGGGGATGCCGACATGCAGGCGCGAGCCGCCGTCCTGTCTCGACTCGAAGTTCAATTGTCCGCCCAGCCCGGCCACGCGTTCGCGCATGCCGAGCAGCCCCATTCCCGGCCTCACCGCCTGATCGCCGGCGCGGCCGTCATCCTCGACGGTGAGCTCGATCGCAGCGGGCGCGTTCCTTCCGTCATGCACCGTCAACTGAAGCAGCACCTGCGTGGCGTCCGCGTGCCGTGCTGCATTGGTCAACGCCTCCTGCGCAATGCGATACAGGTTCAGGCCGATCGTCTCCGGCAGGCTGTCGACAGCGCCTGCAAGCCTGATCTCAAACCTCGTCCGCCCGGACTGGCGCCTGCTCCATCCCGTGACCAGGCCTTCGAGGCTTGCGCCCAGGCCAAGCTCGTCGATGTCGGGCGGACGCAGCCTGAACAGCGCGCCGCGCAGCGTGCTCATCATGTCGCTCGCGGTGCGCGCGATGCTGTCGCATTCGGACAATAGCTCCGGAGAGGTCTGGGCCGCGCTCTGGCCGGCCGCGGACGCCAGCGCGCGAATGGCGGCAAGCGACTGGCCGAACTCGTCATGAAGCTCGCGGGCGAGATGGCGACGCTCATCGTCCTGCAGCGCGATCAGCCGCCGCGTCAGCTCGTTGCGCTCGGCGATGGAGGTCGCGAGGTTTTCGGCCAATTGGTTGAAGGCATCGCGGATTGCCGACAGCTCGGCGAGATCGAACGGCGGCAGCCGCGCGGCGAGGTCGTTGGCGGCGATCCGCTCCAGCCCTGCGCGGATCAGTTGCGTCGGCCGCAGCGCCCGCGCCAGCGCCGCGTAGCTCAGCACGCAGAGCAGCCCGAGCGCGCCCGCCAGCACCGGCAGCAGGCGGCTCAGCTCGCGCCATGCATCGGCGCTCAGAACGGCTGGATCGATCCAGGCCACGGCTTCGCCCAGTGGTCTGTCGCCAAACAGCACCGGCCGCGCCGCCTCGCGCCCGTGATCGAACATGGCGCGATGGACGACGGCAAAGGCGGTTGGCGGCTCGTTTTGCGTCTGTGCTCCGCCACAGAACTGTTGCACCATTTGTCCGCTGCCGGCGCGGTAGGCGATGCACAGGCCCGGCCGCATCACCAGCGAGGCAATGCTGTCGAGGTCGGGGAAGGTCGCCCCCGGATTGTTCACCCAGCGCGTCTTGTTGAGCTGCAGCTGCAGCGTCCTGGCGGTAATGTCGGCGATGTCGTTCAGCTCGACGCGCGTCGCCCGGTCGATGTCCCACAGGACAACCGCGGAAATCGCGGCAAAGCAGATCGCCGAGACCGCCGATATCCGCAAGGTCAGGCGGTATTTGAGATCGCTGTTGGCGAGGGTCCACATCGTCTCGGCCTCACGCGTGGGATCAGGTTAAAGCAGCCCGCGCATTTAACGGCAGAACCGGCGCGGCGAAAAGGATGGCCACCGGACGAGAGGTGACGTCGTGAAATTTTCCCGTAGCCGGCCGGGATATCAGCCGTTTCGGCCAGCAAACCGCGATCCTAGCGTTCGGGTCCAACCTTTTCTGAAAAGGAGCTCTCATGACCCGCAGCTCACGTTTGCTTGGCCGTTTCGCGATTGCGAGCCTGATGTTTGCCGTGGGTTTCGGCCGCGCGTGGCCGGCCCAGCCGTCCGGCCCGGCCCCGGCCGTGGTGGTCGCGGATTTCAGCTATGTCGATACCTCCGGCGAGCCGGCCGACCAGAGCGCCGCTCATCAGCGGCGGCTCCAGGCCTTCATGGCCGCGCTCCGTCGCGAGCTGGCGACAGACCAGCGTCTCCGCCTGGTCGATCCCTCCTGTGCGCCGTCCTGTCTCGCAGATGCGACAGCCATGGATGGACTCCGCCATATCGCAACCGAGGCCGGGGCGCGGTTTCTCGTGGTCGGTGCAGTTCAGAAGATGAGCACGCTGGTGCAGTGGGCGCGGACCGACGTCGTCGAAGTCGCATCCAACCGCGTGATATCCGAGAAGCTGTTCACGTTCCGCGGTGATGATGACGAGGCCTGGCAGCGGGCCGAGATCTTCATATCGCGCCAGATTCGCGATGCCATGGCGGCTCCGTCGGCGCCGGTCCGGATTGCGCTGCTCCCGTTCACGCTGGACGACAGCAGCGCCGGAGCCGGGGCGGTCGGCGCGACGGAGACCGATATCAAGGGACTGGCTGATGCGACCGAAGCGGTGCGTCAGCTCCTCGATCAGTCCGGCCGTTATCGTCTCGTCGAGGTGGATGCGGCGGCAGCGGCAAAGCCGCAGACCGGCTGTGATGATTGCGACCTGCGGCTCGCCCGCGAGTTTGGCGCGGATCAGGCGCTGACCGGCGTGGTTGGGCGGGTCAGCCGCACGGAATACACGATCAGATTCCAGCTCCGCGATACCAGAAGTGGGGCCGTCATTGCCGCCGGCGACAGCGGGCTTCGCATGGGCGCCAACTACTCCTGGGGGCGCGGTGCGGCACGTCTGGTGAGTGAGCGGCTGCTCGGTGGTGACGAGACAAGATGACTGCGCGCTATTTCTTCGCGGTCACCGTCTCCCACAGCCAGCGCGCCACGGCTTCCGGCGACGCATCCGCATCGCTGCCGGAGGCACGCAGGTTAGCTTCGCGCATCGCTGTGATATCGATCTTGCCGAGCAGGGGTGTCAGCGCCTTCTGCAGCGCCTGATCGCCCGCGCGCTTGGGCGACAGCAGCAGGATCGCGTCATAGGGCGGGATCGCGTGCTTGGTGTCGTCGAGCACGATGAGATCGTATTTCTTGATCAGCCCGTCGCTGGTGTAGCCCGCGATCACGTCGACCTCGCCGGAGGCGACCGCCGCATACATGAAGTCCGGCTGCATCTGGCGCTGCGCCCGAAACGACAGGCCATAGGCCTCGCGCAACGCCGCCCATTCCGGCCGCGAGAAGAACTCATAGTCGCCGGCGATGGTCATGGCGCCGGCATGGCTGGCGAGATCGGCGATCGTGTGGATATGAAGCGCCTCGGCGCGGGTCCGCGGCATCACCAGCGCATAGGCATTCTCGAAGCCGAGCTCGCCGAGCAGGGTGACGTGCTCCTGCGCAAGCTGCGTCTTCAACGCATCCAGCAGTGCGTCGCGTGGCAGCTGTTCGCTGCGATGAAACTGATTGGCCCACAGCGTGCCGGAATAATCGACATAGACATCGACATCGCCATTTCGCAAGGCTTGATAGATCACGCTGGAGCCGAGCCCGGCGCGCGTCGTCGCCGGCAGCCCGGCTGCCTGCAGGCGCTCGCTGAGCAGCGCCGCCAGCACATATTGCTCCGTGAAGGTCTTGGCGCCGACGACGTAGCGCGCGCCCGATCCGGCGAGCGCCGGCACGAGGCTGGCGGCAACCATCGCCGCAATGCCGGCCGCGCCGAGACCGGCGCGGAGGCGATGGCCATTCCGCAGGCCGGTCTCGATCAACGCCAGCAGCTGGTCGACCGCGAGCGCCAGCACGGCGGCTGCGACACAGCCGAACACGACCAGCACCCAGTTCTGCGTCTGCAGCCCGGCGAAGATGTAGTTGCCGAGACTCGTCTGCCCGATCGGCGTCGACAGCGTCGCCGTCCCGATCACCCAGACGGCGGCGGTGCGGATTCCAGCCATGATCACCGGCAGCGCCAGCGGCAGCTCGACCGTCGTGAGCGACTGCCGCGCGGTCATGCCGACGCCTTTCGCCGCTTCGATCAGCTCCGGCTCGATGCCGTTGAGGCCGGTGATGGTGTTGCGCAGCACCGGCAGCATCGAATACAGCGCAAGCGCCAGCACCGCCGGCAGGAAGCCGAAGGCCGAGAAGCCGACGCCGAGCCAGCGCATCGCCAGCGCGCCGAGCGCAAGCAGCAGCGGGTAGAACAGCGCGAGCAGCGCCAGCCCCGGCACGGTCTGCACGATGCTGGCCGCGCCGAGCAGGACGCCGCGCAGCACCGGCCGGTTGCGCGCGATCAGCGCCAGCGGAAAGCTGACGACGAGCCCCAGTGCCAGCGCCGCGATGCTGACCCGCAAATGGCTGCCGAGATAATCGGCAAGATGCGACGACGCCTCGATGAAGCGCGGATCGGAAAGCAGGCTCATGCGGTGCCGCGCTCCGCAAGCTGCGCCCTCAGCCGCTCGGCCTGTCGCCGCGGCGTCTGCAGCAGCTCGGTCACGTAGGGCTCCTGGCTGGCCGCGAGTTCGGCCGGTGTGCCGGTCGCGAGCAGCCGGCCGGCGCGCATCACCGCGATGCGGTCGGCCAGGAGAATGGCTTCCGTCATGTCATGGGTGATCATGATCGTTGTCAGCTTGAGCCGGTCGTGCAGGGCGCGGAAATCATCGCCGAGCGCATCGCGCGTCAGCGGATCGAGCGCGCCGAACGGCTCGTCCATCAGGACCATGCGCGGGCTCGCGGCGAGGGCGCGCGCAACACTGACGCGCTGGCGCTGACCGCCGGAGAGCTCATGCGGCAGACGGTCGCGATAGGCGGAACGATCCAGGCGAACCAGGTCGAGCAGCTCATCGACACGGGTTGTGATCTCATCGGCCGGCGTGCCGAGCAAAGCGGGCGTGATGCCGATATTGGCGGCCACGCTCAGATGTGGAAACAGGCCGCCGCTCTGGAACACGATGCCGATGCGGCGGCGCAGGGTCACCGGATCAACTTTGCTCACATCCTCGCCTGCGATCGTGATCGCGCCGGAGTCGGCCTCGGTCAGCCGGTTCGTCAGCCGGAGCAGGGTGGTCTTGCCGGAGCCGGAGGTGCCGACGATGGCAAGAAATTCGCCCTCCGCAACCGCAAGCGACACGTCGTCGACCGCGCGTACGCGCGCGCCGTTGTTGGCGAAGCTCTTGCAGACATGAGCGTAGGTGATCAGCGGCGTGCCTGGCATCGACGGTTCGACTGGTTTTCCCACCCTCCCCTGGAGGGGAAGGTTGTGACGCGAATGGAATGAGCGTCGGGGTAGGGGCTCCTTTCGATAGATCACCCCACCCCGTCTCACATTTCGCTTCGCTCAATGTGAGCCGATCCTCCCCCTCCAGGGGAGGGTAAGACGTCGCCGCTCCCTCTCACGTAGCACGTCGCGGGGCCGCGTTGAACTTCGCCGCTCAAGACGCTAAGCCATCGTCCGCAATTGGAGGACCATGAAGTGACGCAGGCAAGGTCCGCGGCCGTCGCGCTGGAGGAGGCGACCGTGGCGTTCCGTCTCGCCGGCGGACGGGTCTATACCGCGGTGGAGAAGGCCCGGCTCAGCGTGGCAGATGGCGAGTTCGTGGCCATCGTCGGGCCCACCGGCTGCGGCAAATCCACGCTGCTCAACCTCGCTGCCGGGCTGTTGAAACCCGCGGGTGGTACGGTGCGGATCTTCGACCGGCCGCTCGCCGGCCTCAATCGCGAGGCCGGCTATCTGTTCCAGGCCGACGCGCTGTTTCCCTGGAAGACGGCACTGGAGAACGTCGCGATCGGGCTCGACATTGCGGGCACGCCGCGATCCGAGGCGCGTGAGCGCGCGCAAGCCTGGCTGGCCTCGGTCGGCCTCGCCAGCTTCGGCAACCGCTATCCGCATATGCTCTCCGGCGGCCAGCGCAAGCGCGTCGGCCTTGCCCAGGTCCTGATCCGCAATCCCAAGATCATCCTGATGGACGAACCGTTCGGCCCGCTCGATGCGCAGACCCGGCAGATCATGGGCAATCTGCTGCTCGATCTCTGGAGCGACGATCGCAAGGCCGTGCTGTTCGTTACCCATGATCTCGAGGAGGCGATCGCGCTCGCCGACCGTGTCGTCATCATGTCGGCTGGACCGGCCGCGCGCATCATCGGCGATTGGCGGGTCGAATTGCCGCGGCCGCGCGATATTTTCGAGGTCCGGCTGCGTCACGAGTTCCACGAGCTGCATCGTGAGATCTGGCACATGCTGAAGGCCGAGGTGGCTAAGGGCTACGCGCAGGCGGGGGCAGCATGACGATGATCGGACTCATGCCAACGAGAGCCTTATTGCCTTTGCGCAAACTCTCACCACAAGTGCGGTCTGCTCCCTCACCCCTTGCGGGGGAGGGTCGGGGAGGGGGGTACCACGCAAGGACTGTTGGCTGTGCTACCCCCACCCCCAACCCCTCAGAACGAGCTTTGCTCGTCTCGCCCCCGCAAGGGGGAGGGGAAGTGCAGCGCCCGAGCGGTGGCAGCGCCGCGCTCAGCACCCAACGCGGAGTTCGTTGATGTCCCGCGTCGGACTGTTCGCGCTGCAAATGCTGGTCGCCGTCGCCATCATCGCGCTGTGGCAGGTGTTCGCCACGGTGCCGGTGTTCGGCCGCATTCTGCTGCCGCCGTTCTTCTTCTCCAATCCGGTGGATGTGTTCTCCCAGGTCATCAACTGGTTTGCGACCGGCGTGATCTGGAAGCATCTTGCGATCACGCTGTGGGAGTCGATCCTGGCCTTCGTGATCGGCTCGCTCGGCGGCGTGCTGGTCGGTTTCTGGTTCGCGCGCAAACCGCTGGTCGCGGCCGTGTTCGACCCCTACGTGAAGATGGCCAATGCACTGCCGCGCGTGGTGCTGGCGCCGATCTTCACGCTGTGGCTGGGGCTCGGCATCTGGTCCAAGGTCGCGCTCGGCGTCACGCTCGTCTTCTTCATCGTGTTCTTTAACGTCTATCAGGGCGTCAAGGAAGTCTCGATCGTGGTGCGCGACAACGCCCGCATGCTTGGCATGGGCGAGCGGCAGTTGATGCGCCACGTCTACTGGCCTTCGGCGCTGTCCTGGATGTTCTCCTCGCTGCATACGTCCGTGGGGTTTGCCGTGGTCGGGGCGGTGGTCGGCGAATATCTCGGTTCAGCCGCGGGCCTGGGTTATCTGATCCAGCAGGCCGAAGGCGTGTTCGACGTCGCCGGCGTGTTCGCCGGCATGTTCGTGCTGTCGATCTTCGTGGTGCTGATCGATATCGGCGTCACGCTGGTCGAGCGGCGGCTTCTGGTGTGGCGGCCGGATGCCGTGGATGCACGATGATCGACGTGAGATGTGAGCGACAAGAACCGGTGTCGTCCCGGCGCACGCCGGGACCCATACCGCGGAACCTATCGTGGGACGATGCTGGTCGACGATCACGTGCGAGCCACGCTGGCCGGTGGTTATGGGTCCCCGCGTTCGCGGGGACGACAGCTGTGTTTGTCGTGGCGGTCTTCTCAATCCAGGCTCGCCGCTTTAGGCTAAAGACAATCTGAACGGAGGAAACAATGAAAACGATTTTCGCTAAGCTCGCGGGAACGCTGCTCGCTCTGACCCTGACCACAAGCCTCGCGTCGGCCGCGAGCAAGGTGACGGTCGCGGTCGGCGGCGGGGCCTGCCTGTGCTATCTGCCGACCGTGCTGGCCAAGCAGCTCGGCGAATATGAGAAAGCGGGGCTCGACGTCGATCTCGTCGATCTCAAGGGCGGCTCGGATGCGCTCAAAGCGGTGCTCGGCGGCAGCGCCGACGTCGTCTCCGGCTATTTCGATCATTGCGTCAATCTCGCCGCCAAGAAGCAGGAGCTGCAATCCTTCGTGGTCTATGACCGCTATCCCGGCCTGGTGCTGGTGGTCGCGCCGTCACATAACAAGGAGATCAGCTCGATCAAGGATCTCGCCGGCAAGAAGGTCGGCGTCAGCGCGCCGGGCTCCTCGACCGATTTCTTCCTGAAATATTTGTTGAAGAAGAACGGACTCGATCCCTCCGGCACCGCGGTGATCGGCGTTGGTCTCGGCGCGACTGCAGTGGCGGCGATGGAGCAGGGTCAGATCGATGCCGCCGTGATGCTCGATCCCTCGGTCACGGTGCTGCAGGGCAGCCATCCGGACCTGAAGATCCTGAGCGACACCCGCACCCAGCATGATACGCTGGAGGTGTTCGGCGGTGAGTATCCGGGTGGCGCGCTGTATTCGACCGCAGCCTGGGTCGCCGGGCATCCGAGCGAGACCCAGGCGCTGACCAATGCAATCCTCTCCACGCTCGTCTGGATTCATGCGCACACGCCGGAAGAGATCATGGCGAAGATGCCCGACGAGATGGTCGGTAAGGACAAGGCGCTCTATCTTGCCGCGCTGAAGAATACGATTCCGATGTATTCGGAGACCGGCAAGATGGACCCGAAGGGGGCCGAGGCCGTGCTCGCCGTGTTCAGCACGGGCTCGCCTGATGTCGCCAAGGCCAATGTCGATGTTAGCAAGACCTACACCAACACATTCGTCGACAGGGCGAAGGGCACCACGGGCGCAAGCTCCAAATAGAAAGCATGGGTGTGCATGACCGATGTCGTCATTCATCGCGTGACCGGGCTCGACTTCAAGGTCGAGCCCTGGGACTGGCCGTTTGCACGTGAACGGCATGCCGACATCGCGGCGCATTTCAAGGAAAGGCAGCGCGCGATACCGGCGCTATTCAATGGTCGCGTGCTGCTCGGACGTGATCCCGTGTTCGCCGCCGGGCAGTTGCGCGCGAGCTATTTCGAAACCGACTTCGCCAATCTGCTCGCCTGGCGCGATTGGGGTTTTCCGGATCGCTCCGTCTTCAACGGCTTCGGCATGGGTGCGCTGCGCACGGCCGACGGCGCCTTCGTGCTCGGCGTGATGGGCGGGCAGACCGCCAATGCCGGCAGGATCTATTTCCCGGCCGGCACGCCCGATCCGGAGGATGTCAACGACGGCAGCCTCGACATCGCAGCGAATGTTGCGCGCGAGGTCGAAGAGGAGACGGGGCTGTCGCCGTCGGACTACCAGGCCGGCGCGCATTGGGATTGTGTGGTCACCGGCGCCTCGATCGCGATGATGCGCCTGCTCGACGTCGGAAGCGAGGGGGAGGCGCTGCAACGCCGCATCGAGGCCAATCTCGCCACGCAGGTCGAGCCGGAACTTTCCGCGATCCTGCTGGTTCGCTCGAGGGACGATCTGACGGCGACGATGCCGCGCTTCGTCACCGCCTTTCTCGAAGCGCAATTCGAAGACAGCGAAGCCTTATCCCCATGAACAAGCCGCGCTTGCTGGCCGCTGAGCTCGACCCGTTCGTTTCGCCGTTCCGTGTCGACGGCGCCGAGCGGTTTCACCTGAAGTCGCACAAGACCAAGGCCAAGGGCGGCCTCGACAAGGAGCAAGGCGAGGCGATCATCGAGCAAAACCGCAAGCGGCTCGCCGATTTCCAGGAGAAGCTCTACGCACAGGACCGCTGGTCGCTGCTGGTGATCTTTCAGGGCATGGATGCCTCCGGCAAGGACAGCGCGATCAAGAGCATCTTCGAAGGCGTCAACCCGCAGGGCTGCGAGGTGACGTCGTTCAAGCAGCCGACGTCCAAGGAGCTGGATCACGACTTCATGTGGCGCAGCTTCCTCGCGCTGCCCGAGCGCGGTCGCATCGGCATCTTCAACCGCTCCTATTACGAGGAGTGCCTGGTGACGCGGGTGCATCCCGAATTGCTCAAGGCGGAGAAGCTGCCGCCGAAGCTGATCACCAAGAACATCTGGCGTGAGCGTTTCGAGGACATTTCCGCCTTCGAGCGCTACCTGACCCGCAACGGCACGATCATTCTCAAATTCTTCCTGAATATTTCGAAGGAGGAACAGCGCCAGCGTTTCCTCGACCGGCTGGAGGAGCCGGCGAAGAACTGGAAGTTCTCGATGAACGACGTCACCGAGCGGGCGCGCTGGCAACGCTACCAGGCCGTCTACCAGGAAATATTGCGGCACACGTCGACGCCCTTTGCGCCCTGGTATGTGGTCCCGGCGGACCACAAATGGTTTGCGCGCGTCGTCATCGGCTCGGCCATCGTGGCGACGCTGGAGAGCCTCGATCTGCATTTTCCGCGCACCGATCCGGCCTCGCTCAAGGAATTCAAGGCGGTGCGCAAGGCGCTGGAAGCCGAGGGCAAGGGGCGGAAGAAGTAGCGATAATCCGATCTTTGGGTTCGTTATTGCGAGAGGAGCGTAGGATGGGCAAAAGGCGTTGGCGCCGTGCCCACCGGACCTCTGACCGTGAATCGGTGGCTACGCCGCGTTTGCCCACCATTGACTGAGTGAGGTCGGTCAGCGCTGCGCCGTCCGATACAGCGCCCTCTCCCCTTGCGGGAGAGGGCATCTCCGGACCATCCACGCACTCGATCGGGTGAGGGGTTTCTCTCCGCGAACTACGCTCCTTGAGGTATACCCCTCACCCCACCGAGCTTGCCGCGATTTCCTATATGCCCTCTCCCACAAAGGGAGAGGGCGCATTCATGTGCGCCGCGCCTCATCTTCCGATATTCAAGCGCCGCGGCAAGACTTCTAAAGGAAGGCTACGACATCGCAAGCTTACGCGGCGCCGCGCTGCTCCTCGCCGCCAGCAACTTTCGCCATCAGGAACTGGCGCTCGAAATCGGCGGCCGGCATCGGTTTGCCGAAGAAGTAGCCCTGTCCGTGCTCGCAGCCAAGCCGCAGCAGCAGGTCGGCGGTTGCCTGGTTCTCGATGCCTTCGGCGATCACCATGAGCCCCAATTGACGGCTGAGGCTCACGGTCGAGCCGACGATCGCCGCATCGTCGGCATCGGTCAGGAGATCGAACACGAAGGAGCGATCGATCTTCAGACCGTCGAGGCGGAACTTCTTCAAATAGCTGAGGCTGGCGTAGCCGGTGCCGAAATCGTCGAACACGATGCTGACGCCGAGCGCCTCGATGCGCTTGAAAATGTCGAGCGCCCGGGCCTCGTCGTGCAGCAGGATGTCCTCCGTCACCTCGAGTTCGAGCAGCGCCGGCGAGAGTCCGGTGTCCTGGAGCAGGCTGCCGACCTGGGCGGCAAGATCGCCGGAATGCAATTGCGATGGCGACAGGTTGACGCCGATTCGGACCGGAGTGCCGGCGAGCTCCCATGTTCGGGCCTGGCGGCAGGCCGACTGCAGCACCCAGCTTGCGACGGTCTCGGACAGGGCCGATGTGTTGACCACGGGAATGAAGGCGGCGGGCGGAACCAGGCCACGCACCGGATGGCGCCAGCGGATCAATGCTTCCGCGCCGATCGCGCGGCCGTCGAGCAGGTTGACCTGCGGCTGATAGAACAGCTCGAACTCGTTGCGTTCGATCGCAAGTGCAAGCTCCGCCTCCAGGGTCAGGCGCGCCTCGAGCTCGCTGCGGATTGTCTCCTCGAAGATCACATGGCGGCCGCGGCGGATCGCCTTGGCCCGGCAGAACGCCAGATGACCGTTGCTCAGGAGCTCGTCTGCGGTCCGTCCGCCCTCCGGGTGGACCGCGACGCCGATGCTCACTTTGACATGATGCTGGCGCGGGCCCGCCTGCAGGGGAACGTCGAACAGCCGAGCGACGTGCTCGGCGAGCTCCGTGACGGTGTCTCCGACGGCAACGTAGGGCACCGCGACGGCGAACTCATCGCCGCTCAAGCGAGCGACCAATCCCTGGCAGCCGAACTCCGCGGTCAGCCGATCGGCCACCGCCTTGAGCACGAGGTCGCCATAGCTCTGTCCGAGCATGTCGTTGATCTGCTGGAAGCCGTCGAGGCCGATCACCAGCAGCGCCATGTCGCGAGACAGCGCGTCCTCGGCGCTCAGCAGCGCGGTGAGCCGCGCCTGAAGCGTGTTGCGGTTGAACAGCCCGGTGAGCGCGTCGTGCTCGGCGAGATAGCGGATGCGCTCGGCCTCCCGATTGCGGAGCGAAACGTCGCGTAGGATCGCGCCATATTGCAATCCGTCGGCGCCCTGCCAGGCAGAGACGCTCGCTTCGACCCGAAACACCTCGCCGTCGTTGCGGCGACCATCGAATTCGATCACCGATCCGCCTGGCGCGAGCTTCGCCACCCATGCGGCGTCTCGAATCGCGAACAGCGCCTCAGCATCATCAGGGTCGACGCAGAGCGTCCGGAACGGTTGGCCGATGATCTGGTCCGCCTGGTAGCCGAAGATCGCCGCGGCACCCGGATTCCACAACGTGATCAGTCCGTTTGCATCGGTGCAGACCAGCCCGTCGCTGAGCGACATCGCGATGCGCTGGAAACGGTTCTCAGCGACGCGGCGGAGCAGGCCACGGAAATCGATTTCGTCGAGCGCGATCGTTGCCAGATAGGCAAGGATGGCGAGCTGCAGCAGCGAGCTGTCGAGGACCACGGCATAGCGTGCATGCAGCCATAGCGCCGCAGCCTCGACCAGGGCACTCGTCGCCACCAGCAACAGCACGCGCCAGAAGGCGCCGAGCCGGCGCCAGGACATGATCATCATCATGAGGATGATGACGACGCCCGCGAGCGTCACGGCGTTCGAGGTCATCTGCAGGGTGCGTCCCTGCAGCATCGATTCCGCGGCGAGCGCCTGTAGTAAAGGTCCGGAGACGATCTTTCCGTTCGGCACGCTGAAGCGGTCGCCGAGCTCCAGCGCGGTGCCGCCGACGATCACCTTCTTGCCCTTGAGCTGCGCCAGCTTTGCCGGGTCGCCGTTCATGACATCGACATAGGAGATCGTCGGCACCGATGCGGGATCGATGCCGAAATCAATCAGGAACGACGCGTCGCTGGCGAAGCTTCGACCGGTCAGGGCCGCGGCCATCGACGGCACCAGGCCGCCCGCAAGCTGTTCGCCGAACGCATACTGCCTGACCCTGCCGTCGGGACAGACGGTGACGTTGACCAGCACCGGCCAGGCATTGGCTTCGAATTGCGGCAAGGGGCGGTTGACATGGACGGCACCTGGGGCGCCGGCCGCGGCCGGTTGCCTGAACGCCGGCAACAGCACCGATCCGCCGGCCTGCTGCAGTGCTTCGCCGAAAGCCTGGTCGGACGGCGGGTCGGACGGCGCGCTGAAATCGACATCGAACGCGACCTGCTCGGCGCCCGCGCGCGTCAGTTGCTGCAGCAATTCGGCATGCAGGCCCCGCGGCCACGGCCAGACGCCGATCTGCTCGATCGAGTGCGCGTCGATGGCAACGATGGCGATTTCGCCGCTGGCCTGCCGCTTGTCCCATGTGAGCCTGAGGTCGCTGAGCCCATTGCGCAGCACCTCATGCCAGCCGGAGACGCCGACTGTCAGAAGCGCAATCAGCACCAGAACGTGCGGCCGCAAATGCTTCAGCATCCCCCTTAAGTCCCCATTCGTGCGTGCACCTTGCGCGCGCACCGTGTCTCAGCCTCTCGCCGGCCTCAGCTAGTTCTTGGTGTGCCCATACGCATGGCCGTTGCCGTTGCCACCGGCATTGCTGTTTTCGCTATTGCCGTTGCCGCCGGCATTGCCGTTTCCGTTATTGCCATTGCCGCCGGAATTGCCGTTGCCGTTGCCGTTGCCGTTGTTGGCGAGCGCATTGCCGTTCGAGCTGTTGCCGTTGCTGCCGGCCGATCCGCTGGACGAGCCGACTGCCGCCGTCACGGCTGCCGCAACCGAAGCGTCTCCGGTCGCATTGCTGGTGTTGCTGCTGGCGTTGGTGCTGCTGCTGTTGTTCGCGCTGCTTACGCCTGCGTTGGTATCGCTCCAGACCGTATGACTGTGCGATCCGCTGCGGATGCCCGGCGTGGCTCCGCCATGTGCAAGCCCATGGGTCGCCTGATGCACATTGAGCTTCACTTCGCCGAGTGGCGCCGAGATCCGCACCACATTCGGCCTGGCAAGGTTGGCGGCGGTGCCGGGCTGGGTGCCCGAGGACACCGCGGCGGATTTCATCGACCCGCCGACCGACTGGAGCGCGTGGATCACGCTGCTGTTGGTGCCGCGCGGCGCCTGCAGGCCTCCCTTGGGGACCGGAACGCGATCGATAGAGGAGGCGCGTGGGCGGCCCTGCTCGATCGGGCTGAAGCTTCCGGAGCCGCTGAGACTCAGTCCTGCCTTGCCATGGGCGAACGCGGTTGCAGCCTGGCCGGCCATCACTTGCGCGATCTGGCCCGACTTGAAATCTGCGACTTCGACCTGGCCGCGGCTGACCTCGACCTTGGTGCTGCTAGCCTCGATGGTGACGCTGAACTGGGTGCCCTTCACGACCGCAGCGAGATAGGGCGTCTCGACCTCGAAATGTTGGACATTGCGCTTCTCGACATCGAGCAGGATCGAGCCGGCGCGCTGCAGGATGGTCGTCGCCATGCCGTCCTTGGCTTCGGTGGGTAGGCCAACGACCGAGTTCGGCGCGATCAGGATGGTTTCGGCGCCGCGCGTCAGCAGGGCGCGGCCGCTGCTGCCGGTGCGAATGGTGTCGCCGGGGTTCAGCACGTTGTCGCTGCCGAGCGAGACCTGGGCCGCGCCTGGCGTGATGACCCACACCTCACCAGAGAATTTGCTCACCGACCAGGGCTCGCCATCAGCCGCGCAGGCGGCTTGAGCCGCGGCGACAATGAATGCGGCGGTCAGGACTCGTTTCAGACTGCCAGTGCCCAGCATGGTGGCCTCTCGCGATAGTTGCCGAGGCTGCAAACTAGCGGAAATGTTTCAAGAGACCCTTAGGACAAAGCCTAATCTTTCCCTGACGGCTTAACCCTTCGTTGACCATAAAAAATTAATAAAAATCATGCGGTCCTCATGCGTCCCGGCATTAACGAGATTTGCTGTCTCAAGCGATGCAGGCGCTTGGCTGACCATCGGGCTTGGCCGGAACCGCACGCGCGCAATCGTCGTGGCAGCGCCCGTCGTGGCAGCGCTTCTGGCGGCCGCAAGTGCCGTGCCTGCGCAGGCAGACCCGGCCAGCCCGCCGGCGTTCGATCCGCGGCAGACCGAGAAGTTCTTCGACGATCTGCAGTCGCGACCGGCTCCCGCCCCGGTTCGACCTCGTCTGTCGCAGGCACCCCAGCCGGAGCTGCGCGGCCACGGCAGGCCGCTGTTCGTACTGCGTGGCGTTGCTCTGAGCGGCGCGAGCACGCTTGCACGGGACCAACTGGCGACGGCCTATCAGCCCTACCTCGGCAAGCCGGTGTCGCAGGACGATCTGGCAGCGATTGCGGCCGGGATCACCGAGCAGTACCGCGCGGCCGGCTTCCATCTCAGCCGCGCCATCGTGCCGCCGCAGGATATCAGCGACGGCCGGGTCCGGCTGCAGGTGATCGAAGGCAGCATCACCGAAGTGACACTGAAAGGTCCGGGCGCCGAGGAGTTCGGTGTGCGGCCGATGCTCGATGCGGTGCTGGCCGAGCAGCCGTCACGTCTTGCGACGCTTGAACGCCAGCTGCTGCTGATCAACAGCCGCGGCGGCGTACGCATCGCTGACTCCTCGCTGGAGGAGATCGGCGGCGCCACCGGGCACTTTCGCCTGGTGCTCGAGCTGACCACCTGGCACGTCTACGGCTTTACAGGCCTGGACAATCTCGGCTCGTCGACGGTCGGCCCCTGGCAGAGCTATGCGACGGCCGCGTTCAACTCCTATCTGCTGCCGGGCGATACGCTGGCCGTGAACCTGTCGACCACGCCGGGCGATCCGCGCCAGCTCAGTTTCGGACGGCTGTCGTATGACGCGCCGGTCGGCACCGACGGCGCGCGGATCGGCGCCGCCGCGCTCTACAGCGAAGTGCGGCCTGGCGACATCCGCCGGCTCTTCAACGACAATACCGTAACCGAGACCTACGAGCTGCACGGCAGCGTCGCGCCGATCCAGTCGCAGCAATCATCGCTGGTGCTGACCGCGGCGATGGCCTTCAGCGAGGTGTCCGAGCGCGACGTGTTCGGGAAGATCTATCAGGATCATATCCGCTTTCTCACGCTGACCTCGGACTATCGCTGGGGTGATCGGTTCGGCGGCGACAGCTATCTGACCGTATCCTACCGTCAGGGCCTCGACATTCTCAACGCCACGCCCTTCAACGATCCGCTGGCGTCGCGCGCGGGCGCCTCGCCGAGCTTCTCGATCGTCAATGCCTGGTTCACGCGCTACCAGACCTTGTCGGAGGCCTGGTCGATCAAGATCGCCGGCGCCGGACAGGTCGCCTCGGGGCCGCTCTACAATTCCCAGCAGTTCTATCTCGGCGGCTTCGCCTTCGGCCGCGGCTATCGCAGCGCGGAGATCAGCGGCGACAATGGCCTCGCCGGCACCTTCGAGCTGCGCTTCGACCAGAAGCTGAACTGGGCCTATCTCCTCGGCTATCAGCTCTACAGTTTCGCTGATGCCGGCCTGGTCTGGAATGACGGCTTCCGCCCGTCCGATGGCGTCGCACTGACCTCGGTCGGCGCCGGCATCCGCTTCACGTTCCCGAACGAATGGCGCGCCGATCTCGGCGTCGCCTTCCCGCTGTCCTATCGCGCCCCCGACAACGACACCCGCAACGCCCGCTTCCTGCTGTCACTCTCCAGCGCGGTGAAGCTCTGCCCGCAGCGCGGCCAGGGGCCGTGTCTCTAAGCTGACGCTAGACCGTGCCCGGCTGGTGCGAGTGGAACAGCCGGCCCTTTTCCGTGACCAGCACGATCGCGAGCGCCGCGGAGCTGCAGACCAGGAAGCCGGTCGCGAACGGAATCGGCGTGCCATCGAAGGCCTGGCCGACCACGGCGCCGGCGCCCATGCCGAGCAGGGTGGTGATCGAGCCGTAGAGCGAGGAGGCGGTGCCCGCGTTGGACCGTTGCGGCTCCATTGCCAGCGCCGTGAAGTTCGCGAACATCAGGCCGGACGCGAACATCATCCCGGCGGACAGGAGGATGAACAGCCACAGCGGCAGCATGTCCAGGCGGGCCGCCGCAAAGGTGACGATGGCGGTTCCGACGCTGCCGATGAGCGCGCTGTGCGAGATCATGCGCATGCCGAGCCGACCGACCAGCCGGGCATTGAGAAAGGCGGAGACGGCGATCGACCCCGCGATGGCGGCGAAGGCGAGCGGAAAATAGCGGCCGAGGTGATAGACGCCGGTGAACAGCTGCTGCGATGAGAACACATAGCCGAGCAGCGCGCCGAAGGTGCCGCTGGCGGCGAGCGCATAGCCGAGCGTCTGCCTGTTGGTCAGGGTCTTGCGGAAGGCGTCCAGAATTTCGCCGACGGCGAACGGCTTGCGCTCGGAAGCGGGAAGGGTTTCCGGCAGCCGCGTCATGGTCCAGACCAGCGCCACCAGGCCGTACACGGTCAGCACCACGAAGATGCCGCGCCATTGCGCGAACACCAGGACTGCCTGGCCGAACGACGGCGCCACCACGGGGACTGCGATGAACACCATCATCGCCAGCGAGACGACGCTGGCCATCCGGCGCCCGGCGTAGCAGTCGCGCACGATCGAGGTCGCGATCACGCGCGTGGCCGCGGTGCCGAGACCCTCCAGGACGCGCGCGAGCAGCAGCGTCTCGAACGAGGGGGCGGCGATGGCGAGCACACTGGCGCAGGAATACAGCACCATGCCGCCGAGCAACACCGGGCGGCGGCCGAAACTGTCGGACAAGGGACCGATGGCGAACTGACCGATGCCGAACCCGATCATGAAGGCCGAGAGCACCAGCTGCAGCCGGTTGGCGACATCGATATGGAAGGCCGAGCCGATATTCGGCAGCGCCGGCAGCATCATGTCCATGGCCAGCGGGTTCAGCGACATGATGGTCGCGATCACGATGACGAATTCGGCGAACCCCATCGGCCGGTGGCGGACGATTGCGATGGTGTCGGCATTGGTGTCAGCCAAGTCGAGAGCCTTCCATATTCGATGCTTAGGATGCGAACGATTCTGATTGGCTTTGTTGCGGTGCACAACCCACGTTTCGGAATGGCAGCCCAACGGCATCAACCCATTGGCGCCATTGTGAGCAGGACGGGTTGCGCAAGCAAATTGCGTTCCCGCAGCCGCGGTGATACCGCCCGCGTGATCGAGGCTCGGGTTGCAGGGATGAAGATTTACAAGATTGTCGTCTATGTCCCGGAGGCGCAAGGCGACGCGGTCCGCGCGGCGATGGGCGCGGCCGGGGCGGGGCGGATCGGCAATTACGATTACTGTTCGTTTACCGTGAAGGGCACCGGCCGGTTCCGGCCGCTTGCCGGAGCCAACCCGACGATCGGAGCTGTGGGACGCCTGGAAGCGGTCGAGGAAGAGCGCATCGAGACCGTCTGCGCCGAGGATCGCCTGCGCGATGCCTTGCAGGCGATCCGGGCCGCGCATCCTTACGAGGAGCCTGCGATCGACGTCTACCCGATCGAAGTGATCGATTAGTTTGACTGCGTCATGGCCACCGTCATTCCGGGGCAGCCCGTCAGGGCCGAACCTGGACTCTCGAGATGCTCAGGCGCGCATCATCACGGCAGGCTTTCGTTGCAGGCTGCTCTTGCTTGAGAGGCCTCGACCCGTGCCGCTTGCAATTTGATCGTGACCCTCAGCCCCGACCGATCCCGGCCGACGATATTCTCGATTTCGATCACACCTCCTGCCTGATCAATGGCGCGCCTGGCGATCGAAAGACCGAGCCCGGAGCCCTCGCCGCTCGGCTGGCTGCCGCGGAAGAAGGGCTCAAATATGCGGTCGATGTCGGCCGGCGGGATGCCAGGCCCGCTGTCCTCAATCTGTACGACCGCCATGGCACCCTCTCGGGTGACGCCAAGATCAACCGTGCCACCATCGGGCGAAAACTTGATCGCATTTTCAACAACGTTCCGGATCGCCGAGGTCAGAGCAAAACTGTTGCCGTCTACCTCGACTTCGTCAGCGACCGCGAAACCAAGCTCGACATCCTTGGCGGCAGCATCTTCCCACAGATCGGCGACGACGCCTTTCGCAACTCTGTCAAGAAACACGCGTTCAGTCTTGTCAGACAGGCCTGACTGCTGACGTGCAAGTACGAGGAGTTGCTCAAGCAGCTGCCTGGTCCGCCGCATACCGCGTTTCAAAGCATTGACTCGTTCGCGCGCGGCGGCAGACATGTCGACGGAATCGAGATTTTCGGCTTGCAGGCTCAACGCTGTAATTGGGGTCCGCAACTCATGAGCGGCATCGGCGATGAAGTGCCGTTGTTGATCCACCATCGCGTAGACCCTCGCCAGCAATCCGTTGATCGAGGCCAGAAACGGTTGTAGCTCGCTCGGCGCGCCCTCGGTCGCGAGCAGCCTCATATCGTCGGCTCTGCGCCCATCAAGCTCGTCGGCCAGGCGCACCATAGGACCGAGCGAGCGTGCAATCACAATCGCTATCACCAGCATCAGACATGGCACGAGCGCTGCAATCGGCAACAAGGTGCGGAGCGCCATATTGCCCGCGAGCTCGGTACGGATTTCGCCGCTCTGAGTGACTGCGAGGCGGCTTCCGTCCGGCCGGGTACGCAGCAGAACGCGGACCGCCTGGCCCTGATAGCGATCGTTGTGCAACCCATCTTGCAAAGCCCAAAGCCGGCGCATGTCCGAGGGACCGCGCGGCACGTTGCCGAGCTCGACGACCGCAATTTCTGAATCGACGTCGACGCCGTTGACGGCCTGATTTTCCTTGAAAGGAGCACCGAGCGCAAATGCACCGACCTGGATCAGGACGGAGTCCTGGATCTCGATAGCCTCGTCGTAGGCCCACAGATAAGCGAAGGTCGCACCGATAGCGCCCGTCAAAATGACGATCGACGTCAATCCGATAAAAAGGTGGGCGCGCAGCGACCGGGTCATGCGCGGTCCACCATCCAGCCGACGCCACGGACATTCCTGATCGCAAGCGCACCGAGTTTTTTGCGAATGGTGTGGATCAGAAACTCTACGGCATTGCTCTCGACCTCCTCGTTCCAACCATAGATGTGCCCTTCAAGATCGGCGCGCGAGAGGATGGCGCCAGGCCGCAGCAGCAGGGCCTGAAGTAGGGCAAATTCTCGCGCGCTGAGAATGGCTCTCTCGCCGACAAAGCTGGCTTCACGGGTGGCGGGATCGAGCTGAAGCCTTCCATTGCCCAGGATTGGCGACGCGCCGCTTCCTTCCCGGCGGATGACCGCCCGCATGCGGGCGAGCAGCTCTTGGATTTCGAACGGCTTGATCAGGTAGTCATCGGCGCCAAGATCGAGACCACGGACGCGATCATCAAGCGCGTCACGCGCCGTCAGGATGATGACGGGTAGCTTGATGTTGGCGACGCGAATAGTCTTGAGCACATCGAGGCCGTCGACAGCCGGCAGGCCAAGATCGAGCAGTACGAGGTGATAGCTTTCACTGCGGGTCGCCTCGATGGCAAGGCCGCCGTCGCGGACCCAATCGACCGCATAGGCAGCATCCTTGAGCGCCTCGACCACGGCGGCGCCAATCATCTTATCGTCTTCGGCTAACAGAACTCGCATGGCGGCGATTTTCGAAATCCACACGGCGATGATACCACCCGACCTCGTACGGCATCGTCAGCCAAGAGCCAAGTCCGAAGCCAAGTCCGAAGCCAAGTCCGAGAGGGAGGCCAAGGGCAGTATGACTGATCCAACTTAGGAACGAATTAGGATGCCTGACGTCGCCAGAACCGGCCGCTAAGCCGGGGCTAAGTCCATGCGCGCAGGTTGACTCCGGATTTCGGCGGGTTCCTCGATCCGCCCCGAAAAGGAGTTTCGCGACGTGCCACAGCAGCTGCGCCTCACGTATGAGATGCTGAACAAGGTCCCGGAAGTAACTTTCATCTTCTGGGTGATCAAAATCATGTCGACGACGGTCGGCGAAACGGGCGCGGACTATCTCGCTGTTCATGTGGGGCTGGGCGTCGCGGCAACCCATCTCGTGATGGCCACGCTGTTCTTTCTGGCGCTGAGCTTGCAATTGAGGGCGCGGCGCTACATGCCCTGGATCTATTGGGTCACGGTGGTGCTGGTCAGCATCGTTGGTACAGAGATCACGGACTTCCTGACCGATAAGTTGGAAATCAGTCTTTACGTCAGCACGTCGGCATTCGCGGTCGTGCTGGCCGCCATTTTCGTCGCCTGGTACGCGGCGGAGCGGACCCTCTCGATCCATACGATCATCACGAAGCGGCGTGAGCTGTTCTACTGGGCGGCGATCCTCTTCACCTTCGCACTCGGCACAGCCGCCGGCGACCTTGCCACGGAAGCCCTTGGTCTCGGCTTTGATGTCGGCGTCATTGCCTTTGGTTCGCTGATCGCAGTGATCGGAGCCGCCTATGCGCTCAACGGCAACGCCGTGCTGACTTTCTGGCTGGCCTACATCCTGACGCGCCCGCTCGGCGCTTCGCTGGGCGATCTGCTGTCTCAGGCGCGTGACTATGGCGGGCTTGGCCTTGGAACGATCTACACCAGCCTCGCCTTTCTCACCGTCATTGTCGCGCTGGTCGCCTGGCTGACTTTCGAGGGGGACCGGAGCCGCAAAGCTGAAGCCCTTACGAGCGACTGAAGGTGCGCCCCGCCTGCCTTGATCCTCGATCCCCGCGAAATCATCACCAAAGGAGTGCAACATGAGATTCACCAAATTCCTGGTGGCGGTCGCTGCTGTGACCATCACCCAAGTTGTGCCTTATGCTCAGCGAGGCGCTTCACTCGTATCTCGCGCCGAGGCTGCCCAGTCGAAGCTCGGCGATCTGACGCCATTCCGCAGCATTGCCGCCGATGTCGCAGCTCTCGTCGATAAGGGCGACTTTCCAGGCGCCAAGACGCGCATCAAGGATCTCGAGACCAAATGGGATGAGGCGGAACCAGGCTTGAAGCCGCGAGCGGCTTCCGATTGGCACAAGGTCGACAAGGCCATCGACCGTGCACTCGACGCCGTGCGCGAAGGCCCGCCAGACGCCGACAAATGAAGGCCCTCGCCGATCTGTTGTCGGTCATAGATCAGATGAAGGGCTGATGCCCTTCATCCACAAAAAAATGCTGGCCGCTCACGTCCACGGAAAGAGCAAATGTTGAAGCCGTTGAGTAGCACTTTAGAAAATGGCGTCAGTAAAGTCCCTGCCGTCACGCTAGGATTCTGGATCATTAAGATTCTGGCGACCACGCTTGGTGAAACCGGCGGCGACGCGGTGACGATGAGCTGGTTGCACGCCGACACGAACCCTCAAGGTGGAGGCTACTTGATCGGCACCGGCATCTTTCTTGCCGTGTTCGTCGCAGCCGTCATCGCACAAATCTCGGTCCCGCGGTTCAATGCCTGGGTCTATTGGTTGGCGATCGTGGCCTCGACGACAGTCGGTACCGCGATGGCTGATCTGTTCGATCGCTCATTGGGCATCGGATACGCGGGCGGCTCATCCATCTTGTTGGGATGCGTGATCGGCTCGCTCGCCATCTGGTATTTCAGTCTCGGCTCGATCGCCGTGCAAACGGTAACGACACCAAAGGTGGAGATCTTCTACTGGGTGACGATCACCTTTTCGCAAACCCTGGGCACGGCACTCGGCGATTGGACGGCGGACGATACCGGCTTGGGATATCAGGGCGGCGCGCTCGTCTTTTGCCTGGGCCTCGCGGTGCTGGCAGCCCTCTATTACTGGACCGAAATCTCGCGCGTCTTCCTGTTTTGGGCTGCCTTCATTCTCACGCGGCCGCTGGGAGCGACGGTCGGAGATTTCCTGGACAAGCCGATGAACCATGGTGGCCTTGCTCTAAGCCGACCATTGGCCTCGGCTGTGATCCTCGTCGCCATGGTGGTATTGATTATCGTGTTGCCACAACGACCAGGTCGGCATCCCGGATCGGATGTGGCAGAGCAGATACGGTAAGCCCGCGTGCGCACCGTCCTCGCGCGGGGAGGCGGCTCCGCTGATCGCGCGCCAAGCGATTCGATCGCAGCAGAACTAATAATCGTCTCCTGGTGTAGAGGTTGTCGATGTGCGGCGGCAGCAATGAGCTGGCGATTTTTAACCGTTCTATTCTGTATCAATTCCAGCGCGCGGGTTCCGAAAATCCGTTGATGCGTCGTCAACGCAGCGGCAACGTACTCCTAAGAAATTTCGGGGGACGTCATGTCAGGCGTTGTTGTCAACGCGCCCGCGTGCAGCAGTGCGCGAGCGTATGGTTGTTTGCTTGCGAGTGTCTGTTTTCTTCCACTCTTCATGCTCGAGTCCCGCGCCGCTCATGCGCAGGCGGCGGGTGAGGCGCGCACTCTTCCGCCGGTGACGGTCGAGCAGCCGACGGCTCGTCCGCGTCAGGCGCGCCCCCAGCGCAGGGCAGGTCCGGCGGCCAGTGCGGCGCGCGAGCGCGGGCGAGGATCCGCGCAGGCCGCGACGCAGGGCGCCCGGTCGCCGTCGTCAGCCGCATTCGAACGCGGCACTGATCCGGTCCGCGGCTTTGTGCCCAATGTGAGCTCAGCGGCGATGAAATCCGACACGCCGATCCTGGAGACGCCGCAGTCGGTGTCCGTCGTCAGCCGTGACCAGCTCGATGCTAGCGGGGCCACGACCCTGGTGGAAGGCCTGCAATATGTCGCCGGGCTGGCCGTGCAGACCGGTGGCACCGATCCGCGCTTCGAGAACGTCCAGATCCGCGGCTTCGACATCAACGGCTACGGCAACTATCGCGACGGCCTGCGCGAGGTCGGCGATCCCAATTATTTCTCGCTGTTTCGCACCGAGCCGTATGGCCTGGAACGGATCGACGTGATCAAGGGTCCGAGCTCGGTCATGTACGGGCAGGGCGCGCCGGGCGGGCTCGTCGACAGCATCAGCAAGCGTCCGCCCGACAAGGCCTTCGGCGAGGTGGTCGGCCTGTTCGGCAACTACAACCGCTACCAGGGCGCCTTCGACGTCGGCGGCCCCGTTACCAAGGATGGCGCGCTGCTCTATCGCGTCACCGGCGTGTTCCGGGACGCCGACGCCCCGATCGCGCATTTCTCCAATGACGTGAAGGACAACCGGACCTATATCGCGCCGGCGGTGACCTGGAAGCCGACCAATGACACCACGCTGACGATCCTCGCCGACTACACCAAGGATGTCACCGGCAACGCCTTTCCGCTGTCGGTGCTGCATGTCACCTCGGCCGGGATCACCGGCGTGAAGGCGCTGCCGATCTTTCTCGGCGATCCCAGCTACAACACATTCGAACAGGAGCAGGCGCGGGTCGGCTATCAGTTCGAGCACAGATTCAGCAACAATCTGATCTTCGAATCGAAATCACGTTATGGGCACTCCGAGCTCGACTACCGCTATCTGACCTATCTGGCCAATCCGCTCGATACGCTGACGTCGTTCACGCGGCGGGCCAATCGCGTCGACGTGACCAGCGATTCCTTTGCGACCGACAACCATGTCGTTGCCAAGCTCGGCACCGGGCCATTCCAGCACACGGTCGTGTCCGGGGTCGATTACCAGATGCTGAACCTGCAGGATCGGACCACTACGGCGACCGCCGGCGTGCCGGCGCTCAACAGCCTCAATCCGGTCTACGGTCAGGCCATTCCGTTTCCGACCACGCTCTACACCGGATCGGCGGACCAGAAGATCGACCAGGTCGGCGTCTATCTGCAGGACCAGATCAAGGTCCAGAACTGGATCCTGACGCTAGGCGGTCGCTTCGATGTCGCGGAGCAGGACACGCTCAGCCTGGTGACCAACGGCGTGGCGACAGCGACGCGGACAAAGACGGAGAACACCGCCTTCACCAAGCGCGGCGCCATCGCCTACGAGTTCGACGGCGGGCTCGTGCCCTATTACAGCTATTCGGAATCGTTCCTGCCGACGCCCGGCACGGATTTCAGCGGCTCGCCGTTCAAGCCCACGACCGCGCAGCAGCACGAGGTCGGCGTCAAATTCCAGCCCTCGCGCAGGCTCCTGGTCACGGCGGCCGCCTTTGACCTGACCCGGCAGAATTCCCTGACCACGGATCCCAACCATATCGCCTTTTCGGTGCAGCTCGGCGAGGTCAATTCGCGCGGCTTCGAGTTCGAGGCGCTCGCCGAGTTGGTGCCCGGCCTCAACGCGGTCGCGACCTTCACCAGCCAGGACGTCAAGGTAACGCAGAGCTCCACCGCGGCCGAGATCGGCAAGGTGCCGACACTGGTGCCGGCCAACATGGCGTCCGCCTATCTGGACTACACGCTCCAGACCGGCATCCTCGCCAATTGGGGATTGGGCGGAGGCATCCGCTACACGGGCGAGACCTTTGCCAACAACATCAACACCATCGTCAACGACGGCTATGTCGTGTTCGACGCCGGGATCCATTATCGCCAGCCCAAAGGCATCAATCTGGCGCTGAACGTGAAGAACATCGCCGACCGCGTGACCACGGCCTGCACGACCAGTGGCGGCTGCCAATACACCAGCCCGCGCACCATTACCGGCACGATCAGCTATCGCTGGTAGGGGAGGTCGGACAGAGCATGGCACGCGCGCGCACCATCCGGCTGTGGTCGTCGGTCCATACCTGGACGTCGCTGGCAAGCATGCTGTTCCTGCTGATGCTGTGCATCAGCGGACTGCCGCTGATCTTCCATGACGAGATCGACGATTGGCTCGAGCCGCAGATCGCTGCGCCGGACATGCCGGCCGATACGCCGCGCGTCTCGCTCGACCGGGTGATTGCAGCCGCGCAGGCGCGCTTTCCCGGACAACACGTGCTGTTTGCAAATCTGCAGCAGAGCGAGCCACTGGTGACGGTTGCGCTATCGCCGACGCCGGTCCCGGCGCCGGGCGCGTTTCATCGCGTCACCCTCGACGCGCGCACCGCTGCGGTGCTCGGTGAGGTGGCGCTGCATCCGGACCTGATGGACGTGGTGCTGCGTATCCACAAGGAGATGTTCGCAGGGCTTCCCGGCGAGCTGTTCCTGGGCGTGATGGGGCTCGTCTTCGTGCTGTCGCTGATCTCCGGTGTCGTGCTGTATGGTCCGTTCATGCGCAAGCTCGCCTTCGGCACCGTTCGCGGCCACGCCTCGCCGCGGCTGAGATGGCTCGACACCCACAATCTGCTCGGCATCCTCACCGTCACCTGGATGCTGGCGGTCGGGCTGACCGGTACCATCAACACGCTGGCCACGCCGCTGTTCGATCTCTGGCGCGCGCAGTTGCTTCCGAGCCTGCTCGCCCCTTATCAGGGCAGGCCGGTTGCGAAGGCGGCTTCGGTCGAAGCCGCGGTGGCCGCAGTGCGCACCCGGTTTCCGGACCGGCTGATCAGTTCGGTGACCCTGCCGACCGCCGCGCGGTTTGGCAGCCCGCAGCATCTGATCGTCTGGACCAAGGGCCGGACGCCGTTCTCGGCCCGGATGTTCCGGCCGGTGCTGGTCGAGGCGGAAAATGCCGAGCGCATCGTCTCGCCCGAGGTGCCGTGGTATTTGCAGGGCCTGCAGGTGTCGCGTCCGCTGCATTTCGGCGACTATGGCGGTTGGCCGCTGAAGATCATCTGGGCACTGTTCGACCTGATTACGATCATCGTGCTCGGCAGCGGGGTCTATCTATGGGCGGCCCGCAAGCGCGTCGCGCGGCGAAATCCGTCGCTCGCGGCTGCAGTTGCCGCGCGCGAGGCCGTAACGTCATGATGCGGATCGCACCCGGCCGAACGGCCTCGCCGCACTTCAGGCCCCGCAGCACCTGGCAGGTGTTCCGGGCACCGCTCGCCGTCGGCCTTGCCGCCGCTGCCGGCCTGACCTTCGCATTGTTCGGTGACGGCGTCTGGGACGCCATATCGTGGGCGGTGTTGTCCATTCCGGCGGTGCTGAGCGTGATCTGGGGCCTGCGTGCCGCCGGCGGACGCTGAGACGGCGGTCAGGCTCGGACTTTCCGATCGTCGAAAAGCTCTTTATAGCGATAGCCCTACTTGAGAGAAGCGCGGGCCGATATCGATACGGCCGTGCTTTATCGTCCAAATGGGGCATTCAATCGATGATGTTCCGATCATGGCGCGCGATGGTGGCCGGGCTGGTCCTGGCCGTCTCGGTCCACACCGCGATTGCGGCCGAGGGTTCACCGGCCGAGCAGATCTCCGAGTTCCGCCTCAAGCATGGTGAGGTCCGTGTCAGCAGAGATGCAACGCTCGACCGGATCGCTGCCGAGCAGGCGCGGGCGATGGCTGCGAAGGACGATCTGAGCCACGAGGTGCTCGGGCCGTTCACGCGCCGCGTGGCGCCGTCCAACGCCGGTCGCGCGGCGGAGAACATTGCGTACGGCTATGAGAGCTTCGACAAGACGCTCGGGCAGTGGATCAATTCGCCGCCGCATCGCAAGAACCTGCTGCTGCACAACGCAACCAAGGTCGGCATCGCCAGCGCCAAGAACGCCAGCGGCAAGCGCACCTATTGGGCGATGGTGATCGCCGGCGATTACGAGACCAAGCCGCCGGTCAAGAACGACAAGGGCAAAGACAAGACCAGAGGCAAGCCGCCTGTCGTGGCGCAGGCCAAGGCCGAGACCAAATCTGCCGCCAAGTCCGAGCCAAAGTCCGAATCGGCGCACAAATGGGGCGCTTCGCCGCCGAAGGATTGCCACCTGAACATCAAGGTGCTCGGACTATGCATCTGATGTGAGCGGCGCGAAACCAGCGGGGTCATACCCCTCACAGCGCCGGCTTCTTCAAATGCAGGTAGCCCGGCTCGAATTCGCCGATGGCGACAAGCTTCGGCCAGCTGTGGATGGTGAGCAAGCCGCCGCGAAAATCGACCGCGCGGCTCGCGCGCAATTCCGCCAAGGTCCGGTTGACGGTCGCGATCGCCATGCCGAGTGCTTCGCCGAGCTGAGGCAGGCTGATCGGCAGATCGAGCGCGTTGTCGTCGGCGAGGTCCAAGGCGCGTGCGCGATAGAACAATTCGCAGAACAGATGCGCCATGCGGGCGGGCTTGGCTCGCGCGCTGTTGTTGGTGATCGCCTCGCGAAAGATCGCGGCATCGATCAGGGTCTCGCGCCAGATCGCGAACCCAAGCGTTGGCCTGCGGCTGATCGCGCGCACCAGCTCCTGGTGCGGAATGGTCGCGACCGCCGCCGGACCGGTCGCGCACACGGCATGATCCATCTGGTCGAGGAACAGGGCCTGGGCGTCGGGCCAATCACCGGCCATGTGGAACGAGATGTATTGCCGCGCGCCGGACGACAGCAGATGGTAGCGCGCGAGCCAGCCGGAGACGACGACGGCCGAGACATCCGGATCGTCGCCCTGCCGGATCAGGTCTTCATTGGCGGCGAGCTCCCGCACCGCGAAGCTCAAGCCGTTCACCTCCGCGACGTCGTCGCTGGACAGCCGCGAATGCCGCTTGAGCTTTCTCAACAGGATCCGGTCCACGTTCCGCATGAAAGCGCCTTCGTCAGCTGGCCTCCGTATCAAATGATATGCTACGGACATCGGTTCCTGCCTACGCTCCGCAAATGGGGGAGGAATGATGGGCAGGCGGAGGCGTCGCGCCCGGGAGATGAACCGTGCCGCACATCGCATTCCTGCACCGCATTCGTCAGCTGTTCGGTACGAGCAGCCCCCACGTCGACGTTCTCGCCGAGGCGCTGGCCGACGGTCGGCTCAAGCAGCCTGCGCAACCGATGACTGATCAGGAACTGGCCCGCGCCATCCGCGAATTTCAGAATGCCCCGCCGTCGGAGGCGACGTTGAAGCGGCTCCGCGAGCGCTTGGACGGCATCAACAAAGCCGGCTCCTGAACGCGGGCGGCTGGTTCCGCTAACCTCAGCAGCACGAGCGCGTGTCGTTGGTCTCGCGGCCATGGCAGAGCGCGCTGACGGAGAGCAAATAAGAAGCCCCTCTTTCTCGCCTGAGAAAGAGGGGCTGGCTTTGCCGGTTTGGTCCTTCGCGTTCAGCGACGATTATGCGCTAACGTCCCTTTGCTCCCGCATGCGGGCTCATCGTGCCGTTCTGGTTGGTGACGTCATCGTCCATGCCCGTGCTGCTGCCGGTGCGTCCGCCCGTGGCGGTGCTGCTGCCGGTGCCGCGTCCGACGGTGCCGGCGCCGTTCGAAGAGCCGTTGAGATTGGTGCCGGCGGTGCGACCGCTCGTCGTTCCGGATGTCGTGCCCGACATGCCCGTGCTGCCGCCTGCGCCGCCTCCCGTGCTGCCCGTGCCTTGCGCCAGTGCGAGCGAGCCGGTCAGTGCGAGCGCCGCCGCCAATCCGATCGTGGTGAACTTCATGTCATGTCCTTTCGTTTCGGGAGGCGACACCAACCTCGCGCTGAGGTCGCCGTTCCCGACAGCATGGCCGGAGACGTCGCTATCCACGTCCCTTGTTGTCGACGTGATCCTGCAACTGTTCAGTCTGCACCCATCGTCCGTCCTCGCCGCGCTCGCGCGAGCTTGCCGCCTTGTCGCGGTTCGACAGCACCATGTTCTCACCGACCAGATCATCCTGCAGGTTGGTCATGCCGCCCGAGCCGTCTCCCTTGCCTTTGAGGTGCGGACCGGCCGCTGAGTCGCGGCTGGTTCTCTGCGGGACGGTCTTACGATCCAGCTCGCGTTCGATCTCCCGGGCGAGTTCGTTGGAATCGGGATTATCCGGCTTGCGTTCGAGCATGCGCAGCTGCTGCTCGTGGGTCTTGCGGCCCTGTAGCTGCATGTGCCGCGGCGGGCCGCCATGCTCGGGCTTCGGTGGCGCGCGACGCCGGTCCATCACCTCGGCCTTGTCGATGCCGCCTAGCGCATTGGTGTCGTTCTCGACGTCGCCTTCGATCGTGTTGGCCCCTTCGATCTGCTCGAGGTCATCGAGGTTCGCCTGCGCCATGGTGACGCCCTTGGAGGCGCCGATCAGCGGATTGCGCACCAGATCGACATTGGTGGGTTTTGGCAGTTTGGGATGTTTGTTGCTCATCGCTTGAACCCTCCATGCGCCGGATGCGTGTTCCCGCCCTTGGCTTCGGATTCGTGGGTGTGATGAGAATCGTGCTCGCCACCACCACCGGAGACGCGGCTGCGGCGCCGCATCGGGTCGTCCGCCGGCGGCTTCTCGATATGCAAAGGTTCCTTGGCATTCTCATGCGACGCGCCAGGGCCGCCCTGGCGAATGCTCGCTTTGGTCTTGCTCGAGGTCGACATGCTGGTTCCTCGCGTTCCCTGCCGGTCGTGTGGGACCGGCTGTGCGAAACACCAACGCGAGCCTCGAAGCAGAGTTCTACTTACAACAGGGATTGATCATGCCGCCGGCGACAGACGAGAATGCGCCGGGACCGTCGCGCGTGTTCAGTTGCGGACTTCGCCTTCGACCGCCAGTTCCTTGCCGTATCGGCCACGTGTTTTGAACACCACCCTGTCGCCATCGAAGGTGAGGCGCCATGTGCGCTCTTCGCCTTGGCCAATGAACTGCACGTCGATCGCGAATGTCGTGGCGTCGATCCAGCTGCCTTTCATGGCCCGGTAGGCGTAAGGTTGCCAGGGATGGCTTTGCGCGGTCTTGCGGTAGGTGCCGTCGAGGCCGATCGGATTCTGCAGGTGCAGAATATTGTTACCAGGGCCCGGCCTTGGGATGTCCCATGCAACATGAGGATCGGTGCCCGTGAGCTCAAGCGTGATGGCGTTGACGCCGAGCGGGCCGGGCGGGAAGGTGTAGGTCTTGCCTGAGATGGTCGCCGCGATCTCCGGCACCGCACCGACCGCACTCTGCGTCTCCGTCGCGGCATCGCGGACGGCTGCAGCGAGGTCCGCCGCGGCCTCGGGGGCGGCGGGCAGCGCCCCGTCCGATTTGACCGCTGCTGAAATGTCGTTCGCGAGCTTGCGGAACGGACAGAAGTCGCGCGCGGTCATCACCGCCACGATATTCGGATCGGGCAGCACCATGATGACCTGGCAGTGATAGCCCACCGCCATGAAGACGTTGCGGTCCGGCAGGGCCCAGAACTGGTTGGCATAGCGCAGGCCAGGCTCGAACTTCGCGTTCATGCTGATGGTGGCGTGGTTGACGGCGTCGATCCAGGTGGGCGGCAGCAGCTGCTGCTCGCCCCAGCGCCCGCCACGGAGATAGAGATAGCCGATCTTCGCCATGTCGCGCGGTTTCAGCGCCAGGCCGAAACCGCCGCCCGAAACCCCTTGGGGGTCTTTGAACCAGGCGTGGTCCGTGATGCCGAGCGGCGCGAACAGCCTTTCGGCGGCGAATTGTTCCGCACTCCGGCCGGTGAGCTTGGTAATGATGGCGGAGAGCAGATGCGAGTTGCCGCTGTTGTAGTAGAATGCCTCGCCGGGCGCGTGCGCCATCGGCTGGTCGAGAATGTACTGGACCCAGTCGGCGCTTCGTCCCAGCTCGAAAACGGATTTTTCGGGGCCGCCGTTATAGCCTTCGTCCCAGTCCAGGCCCGAATTCATGTTGAGCAGATGCTGGACGGTGATCGCCTGCTTGCGCTCGTCGACATTGGCGATCTTGCGATCATGGAAGAAATCAAGCGCCGGATGATCGAGGCTGTCGAGCACCCCATCCTTCTGCAGCATTGCGATCAACGTGGCGACCACCGCCTTGGTCGAAGAATTGATGATGTGCAGCTCGTCGGCCTTGTAGGGCGCGTAAGCGGCGTCGAGCACGATGCGGCCGTGGCGCGCGATCAGCAGGCTGTCGAGCCTGAGCGTCTTGCCGGACGCGACGAGCTTGGCCAGCGCCGCCGAATCCATGCCTTCCTCTTCCGGCGCGGCGCTCTGCCAGTCGGGGACGGGCCAGACAGTCGGCTTGCTGTCCCCGGCGGATGCGTTCTGAGCAAAGAGGCCGGCGAGCACGAGACCAAGCGCAAGCTGCAAGCAGCCGATCCTGTTCTTGAACATCTGCAATATCCGATTGAAGGGAACGAGATGGCTACAGTGCGGGCCCCTGCCTATACTACCACGGAGAGTGTCGGTTTCAATGACTTCGGCGAACCGCTCGCATCGTTGGAGAATCATGAGCACGCGCCGGTTTTCGGTGAGATGCGATCGCCCGCCAGCGAAAAGGCCAGTTGCGGTGGAAAAAGTCGCGCGAGTTCATAGATGATGCGGGAAGGCTCGCGACGGCATGCGCAGGTGAAGCACGGCGATCAGTCCGTCGCGGCGGTCTGGAAACATGCAAATGTCACGCGCACTCATCATCTTCGGCTTCATCCTCGTCGCGATCGGGCTGCTGTGGCCCTATGTCGGCAAGCTCGGCCTCGGCCGACTGCCTGGCGATATCGTTGTCGAGCGCCCGGGCTTCGCCTTCTATCTCCCGCTGATGACGTCGCTGATCCTCAGCGTCCTCGTCAGCGTGGTGCTGTGGCTGTTCAATCGCTAGAGGTCACGGTCGCGAGCGCAGCAGCACCGCGCTCGCAGGCGGCATGTGGATCCGCGCCGCTTGCGCGGCGACGGGCACGGCGGCCTGTGCCATTGGCGTCCAGGTACCCTGCGCAGAGACGGGCGCGTCATTGAGCTTGTGTCCGCTGGTCGCGGCGAGGTCGGCACCGCTCAGCCAGAACGGCTCCAGCGTGGAGGTTGTCTGGTCGAGCAACAGCTCTGCATCAACAACGGTCTCGGCCTCCTTGTTGATCATCAGCACGTTCACGCCGCCATCGTCGCGCAGTACGCCGTAGGCACTGAAGCGCAGGCCGGCGGGGCCCTCGACGGTTGCGGGAACGGTCGTTCCCCTGTTCTGTCCTCCGTTCTTTCCCTGGGCGCCAAGCGCAAACAGCAGCAGGCCATAATAGACCGGCCTCACCTCGACGACCTCGCCCTTGTCGTCGGCGATCGGCGTGTAGCCGGGACCATGCCCGCCGCCGTGCAGGTTCACGCCGTTGCAGCCGTTGAGCGCACAGCGGAACATGAAATCCATCACCCACAGCGCGGTGCCATAGGTGTTCGAGATATTGGGCGCGCCGCCATTGAAGAAGGAATTGCACTCGGCCATGCGCCAGCCCAGTTGCACCCCGCTGTCGTGCGCGGCCTGGCTGACCGATTGCAGCTGTTGGGCCAGGCTAGGGTCGCCCTGCAGCAGCAGATCCAGCGTGGACTCCGGGTCACGGCCGTCCGCACGATAGTAATGCTGCGTCAGCAGGCTGATCTGCGCGGCGGCATCGCGCGCGAAGGGCAGGGTGAAGCCGCTGGAGAACGAGGCCGCGACCGGGCCGGCAAGGCGGGCCGAGGGCGCAGCCGCGGCGATCGCTCTCGCCATGGCACGCCACTCCGTCAGATAATCGTCGTAGCGCCAGCCGCGCGGGCGATGACCGTTGTGAGGATAGAGGTCCGGCTCGTTGCCGATCTCGATTGCCAGCAAGTTATCTCCCAGCGCCCGGACCGCGTAGGCGGCCTCGGCGGCGGCGAGCTCGGTGGTGTTGTTAGCGAGGTTGATGCCATAGATCACCTGCCAATCGACCTGTCTGGCAAAGCCGGCGAGCGCGTCGACCATCGCGGGCAGGATCGGCGTGAGCTTCGGCGTCGCGCCCAGCCAGGCGCAGCGATCCACCGCATTGGCGCCGATGCGCAGCACGCCCGGTCCCAACAACCGATAAAGCCCGAGCAGGGCGTCATTGCCTGCCGTGAACATCGGCTGTGGCAGCTTGTCCTTCTCATAGCTCAGGCCGGCGAAGCGGCTGGTCAGCGTTGCGCCGGGCCTGTCGCGGTCGAGGCGAACGCTGACATCGGCACGGGCCGGGCCTGGCGAGGGCGCGGATGCTGCCGGAGCTGCCACGCTGCGTCCGGCGCCGCCGCCGAGCCACCCGCCGATGCCGACGGCCGACAGCAGCGCCATCAGTTCACGACGGGCCAGCATGCCATCGGACATCGCCAGTTCGCCTCCTTGGGTCCCCATATCGCGGGCGTGTTCGGCACGCCATGGAGGAGGATGCGGTTGGTCATGGCGCCATTATAGCACGCCGACGGCTTGCAAGCGGCGCTTGCTGAGCCGGACGTTTCGCCCACGCCGCTGCGTCATGACGGGTTATCGAGGAGATGGCGAATTGCTACAATTCGTAACAGAGAAGGCGTATAAGCCGGTGACGATCTCGACGGAAGGCTTAGATTGCTGCGCACGGCTGTGACGATCTGCTGCCTCAGAAGCATTCGAGCCATGCTGCCAGTAATATCGCGGCGCCATCAGTCTCGGGCGCCTCGATCGAGATGGAGGCGAGGGTGAGATTTAGAAGAGCCTTGGCGGGAGTGCTGCTGATGACATCCGTTGCTTCGGCGCGCGCTGGCGCATTGCCCGAACGGGTCGCGACGGCCGCGAATGAGCGCATCGCCGCCGGCTTCTGTCCAACGCTGGTATTCGCGGTAGTCGATGGCGACGACAGCGAGATCGCCGCGTTCGGCCGGCTCGACGATGGCAGGGCGGCAGATGGTGACACCGTCTATGAGATCGGTTCGATCACCAAGACTTTCACGGCGGCCTTGCTTGCTGATGCGGTGCGCTCCGGGCGCTTTACCTTCGATGCGCCGGTGGCGGGGCTGCTGCCCGATGTCAGGATCCCGTCGCGTGGCGGCAAGGAGATCACGCTGCTCGACCTCGCTACGCAGTATTCCGGGCTGCCACGGCTTCCACTCAACCTGCTGCCGGTCGATGCAGCCAATCCCTATGCCGATTACGATGCTGCCAAGTTGAAGGCCTTTCTCGCCGACTATCAATTGCCGCGTGATCCCGGTGCGTCCTACGAATACTCCAATCTTGGATATGGCCTGCTCGGCTACGCGCTCGCGCAAGCCGACCGGACGACATACCCGGACCTGGTGGACCGCAAGCTCCTGAAGCCGCTGGGCATGGCCATGACCGGGGTCGCATTGACGGACGAGATGCGGGCGCATCTCGCCCCCGGTCACGATGCGAACGGAAAGCCCGTCAAGGATTGGGATTTCGACGTGCTCGCCGGGGCCGGAGCTCTCCGTTCCACCGCCAACGACATGCTGCGTTATCTGAAGGCCAATATGCGGCTCACGCCGCCGGCTCTGGCCGATGCAATCGCAACCGCTCAGCAGCCTCGCCGCGACGTCCCGAACCTCGGGCGCATCGGCCTTGCCTGGATGACCAGCGCGAATGGCGTGCTCTGGCATAATGGCGGCACCGGCGGTTATCACAGCTTTCTCGGGATGACCGCCGATCGAAAGCGGGGCGTCGTAGTTCTCACCAACGCCGCCATCGACATCGACGACCTCGGGAGAGCTGCGCTTGACGATGCAGCGTCGCTGCGCACCGGGTTGAAGCCCGTGACGCTGCCCGATGCCGAACTGGACGACTATGTCGGCACCTACAGGCTGCGTGAGGGCTTCTTGCTCAAGGTCTTCCGCAAGGATGGCGGCCTCGTCACGCAGGCGACGGGCCAAGCCGTCCTCCCGATCTTCCCGTCGGCGGCTGATAGCTTCTTCGCCAAGCCGGTCGACGCCGGCATCACCTTCACGCGCGATGCTCAGGGCGCGGTCACTGGGCTCGTGCTGCATCAGCACGGCGACCATTGGGCGCCGAAGCTGTCGCCGTCCGAGATCCCGCCGGAGCCGCAGGAGATCACGCCGGATGCCGCCGTGTTGTCCAACTATGTCGGGCAATACAGGTTCGATTTCGGCGCGGTGCTCGATGTCAGGCTGGATGGAAACGGCCTCAAAGCGCAGCTGACGGGGCAGGCGGCCTTTCCGATCTTCGCCAGCGCGCCTGACGCGTTCTTCTACAAGGTCGTCGAGGCTGAGCTGCATTTCGAGCGCGAGCAGGGTGCCGTGGTCGCGGTCGTGTTGCATCAGGGCGGCCGCGACATGCGGGGGACACGGATTCGGACACCGCAGTAATTCGCAACGGAGCCGATCAATGAGCAGTCTCGACGACCAGGTAGATGCCGTGTTTGCCGACATGATGACGCCGCCGCATCCAGGCGCCGCCTTGCTCGTGGTCGACCATGATCCGCCTGCTTGATACGCGGCGGACCATTCTGGTCGTGACAAATTGTAGGCCCATTACTCCGGCCTCGTGGAGGGCATTCGAAGTCCGCGTATCCGTGCGCATCAGGTCGCGGAGACTCTCTTCGGCGGGTGACAGCGAAAATTCATCTCAGGCGAGAATGCGCGAGTGCGATCGGTTCATCTGATCTGACGCAAGATGGTGGGATCGCTGATCTTGTTGTCATTAGCGAGCAGGAACGCCTTGGACAGGATCACCGAGAGGGTGGAGTCGCCCTCGAACGGCAGGACCAATCGCTCCGGGGGTGGCCCGGCCGACTTGCCGCGCCCGGGCACGATGCAGAGATACTGGCCATTCGGCTCCATCTGGATGTTGGCGCTGCCAAGATGAATCTTGTAGGTGCGCAGCTTTCCACGCACGATCAGGAAGCGATCGTCGAGCGTGCAGCGGTCCGCGATCACGAGTGCGGGCAGCAGGCTCGCGAGCACCTCCGCGCGCGTCTTGGCCGACAGGCCGAGGTCGCCGAACGCGTAGGACTGCCAATAGGTCCGGAACCGATCCTCGGGGCCGCGATCGCCCCAGTTAGGATCGTTACCGACGCTGCACACGCCGACAAACAGATCGACGTCACGCATCAGCTCGGAGAACAGAAGCGGAGGCACGTCGACTAGGCGAATGGTTTCGCCGGCGGATGAGACGAAGCGGACCTGGTCCGTCGCGATCAGCTCATACACGCCGGTCTGCCCGGTCTCCGCGTCCTGGATCCAATTCACCCAGAACTCGACGAACAGGTCTCGGTCCGGTAACGGCCGAGTCGGCGTGTTGTGCGAGTCCCAGTCGCCCATCAGATGGTACGTCCAGCCGCGCTGGTCACATAGTGCCTTGAACTGGTGCTGGCGGATGATGTGGGCGGCGAAACGGTTGGAATAGATCTCCGTCGCGAGCTCCGCATCCGTGAGCAGATAGATCTCGCGATGGGCCTGCTTGAAAGGCTGGCTGATGCCGAGCGCTGCGAGTCGGCGCCGCCACGCCAGGACATGCGCGGCCTCATTGGTCATCGGATGCCAGAGCGACACATTGGTGCCGGCGCCGAGCGTGAGACGATGGCCTTCGACATCCTCGATCTCGCCTCCGGCGCGCGGCAAGCCGGCGACCGCGCCGGTCGGCGAGCCAAAGCGCCAGATCAGCCGTCGCGTCAGGCCGGCCATCAAAGGATGATCGAGATAGCGCTCGCGCCATGTCGCGAGCGGAAGCGCGCGATCGGAAAGATAGAGCCGTTCGATCCGGGCGGACTGTCCCGCCAGTGTGGCCTCGATCTCCTTGCGTAGCCGGCGCACTGTTGCCAGCACCTCCGGTGCCGCTTCCTTGAGCGCGGCGGGCGGCGAAGCAACTTCGCGGCCGCTGCTGCCGACGAAGGACAGCGAGACCTCCCTGCTGCCGGTGATGCGCAGAATGGCGGCGCCCTCGCCCATGGGCAGGCGGCGTTCGCCATCTGGTGCCAGATCGAAGGTTGGCAGCGCCATCTCTTCGAGCTCCTCGGCGCTGACGTGCAGTCGCGCCGCGAGATCGTCCAGCATCGCCGCGATCCGGCGCACCACCACCGGATAGCGCAGACGGCTCTTCAGCCGGGTCAGCTCCGCGATCGCATGCGGGGTGGCGAGCGTGGCAAGTGCCTGGATCGCGGCATTGCCGAGCTTGACGGAACGCGCACCGACATTGGGAACCTTCTTGAAGCAGAGCTCGCAATAGCGGCCAAGACGGACCGCGACAAAGTCCTGCCCGGCGGCCGACAGCATCCAGATCAGGCCACGGATGGTGTCCTCATTGGGGTCTGCGGCTTGCGGATCGGGCGTGTAGGCCTCGATCCAGCTCATGACTTGTTCGGCCATGCCGCCGTCCTCGGTGAGCAACTCGCGCGCGGTCTTGAGGAATTTCGCGCTCGGCTTCGATTTGTCCGCCGCGCCGATCGCATGGGCGATGACCCGATATCGGCTTTGAGACAGCGGCTGTGCCAGCACCGCTGTGGCCCAGCCGCTCGAGAGCAGCGTCGGTCCCTGCGTGTCTCGCGGCACAAGCCTTTCCAGGTGGACAAGAAGGGTCTTGCCCAGCAGTCCCGACGACCGCGCAGCAGCGGCAAAGTCGGTGATGGCGGCGGAAAGATCGTCATCGGCAGTTGCCCGCTTGGCCAGCGGCTTGATCTGTCGGATCAGCCCCTCAAACGGCACCCTGTAGCGCAATTGAGGGACGTTCTCACCGCAGATGCGGAGCACGGTCGCAAGCTGCAATTCCGTACAAGGGATTCTCTCACGAAGCAGCTGATGCATCAGAGAGCCGAGACTATCCAGACGCGGCGAGATCTGATGCTCATTCTGTTCGGCCAGCTCTTGATTCTGGTCCAGTATCTGCTTGATCCGTTGGATGGCGATAACGGCGAATTCCGGCCAGTCGGAGCGAGGCCTGGCCAGGATGGCCCTCGCGGCGGGCAGATAGCCAAAAGTGAAGGACAGTTTCGACGACACGGCTTCCTGCTCGAAGGCAGCTACCAACTCCGCGGGCGAGCGGACATCAGCGTGAGCCGACCTCTCGCCTCCGAGGGTCGATACCAGTCTTTTCAGGAAATCCATTGTGTCAGCCGCCCACCAGCGGCACCAGCTTGATGAATCGGACTTCCGACTCCGGCGTGACCGTGAGCGGCTCGTCGAGGTCCATGACTTGCCGGCGGTCGACCACGACGAGGATGCGGGTCCGCTGGAATGCCTCCAACGCTGCCGCCAGTTGGCGCGCCGCGTCGACGGTCCGTGGCTTCGGCGGCTTGTCGTTGAGGCGCCGCTCCCAATCCGTCGGCATGATCAGCGGCGTCAGTGGGGCGTCGCCGGCGGCGTTGAGCACGGCGACTTCGTCTTCGATTCGCCGCGTGATCAATTCGCGCAGGGTGATGCGCTCGCTTGCCACTCGCAAGTGGCGCGTCACCGGTGCATGAGCGCCGGGGGTTTGGTCGATGATCTTCAGGGCGAGGGTCATGCTCGTTTGGTCTGACGGGACGAAAATTGGAGTGTGATGCAGGGACGGAAACTGCGCAAGCCGAAGTTGTCGGTCGCCTGCGATGTTGAGACTGACGCGTGCCTGCGCGGAAAGACGAATTTGCTCCAGTTGATCGAGCCGGCAGTCTGCGTTAGGACTTCGCGCCAAGATTTCTCTTTCTTTTTTTCCGAAATCGTGCTTCTATCTCGTCATCCCGCCTCGTCGACAAGGGACGTACGCGTCGTCACGATACGTGGAGGTGGGCTGCGATGGACGTGAAGGCGCCTGTAGACGACTGGCGCCTTTGCGGACGGTGAAGTCGTGTGGTCCCGGCGTCCCGGTGCTGACGCCGCGCGCAACGCGTTTACGCGTTGCGCAGAGGGGGCAAGAAAGCCGGTCCCCTGGGAGAGCGCGTATAAGCCGTAAACCACTCGCGCAGGGAAGGCCGGGATGTCTTAGGCCGATCCTGTGGTTCCTGCCCCGTGCATTTCCTTCCGCACGGGGGCCATGGGGGCGGCGAGCTCCCGGCCATCCCTGCGCCCTCCGACTTCGAGGGCTTCGGTATCGGCATCACCCGGGCACGCCGTGCCGCGGGACGGCGAAGGTGTGTCTGATTGGACGTAGGAGAGGTGCGATGTCGAAGCCACAATTTTCAGGGCTATCGTCCGCGGAAGCCGGAAGCGATCCAGTATTCCAGAGGCCTTCGTGCTTTACCTCCGGCAGTGCGGTGTACTGCCCGCCTGCGCGGGTGTGACGGCTGGGAATGGGCCGCAATACGTCACCCCTCCTGACCCTTATTCGGCGTTGCGGTGGTTAGGTTTTCTCGGTTAAAAAGGGGCTAGAGAACGCGCCGGCAACCAAGCATCAATGGTTTTGCCGCACGCTAGTGGTGTTCTCGAAGGGTCTGGCAATGCTGATTCGTGGCGCAAGGATTGGAGCAATCGACGGAGCGGTTTCCGCACCGACGATCGCTGCCGCGCCGCTGCTGCTCACCCTTACCCCGACCCTTTCGCTCGGGCTGCTGCTTCTTAGCTGCCCCTGAGGGCCGGCTGGGCGCGATGCGCCTGGGCACTCAGGGGTTCGCGCGAGATCACGAAAACCCTTCAGCGCCTTCCAGATAAGCGCACCAGCGAACAAGGAACTCAAGCGATGTCCACCGCACCGAAGTCCGACAAGGACCGCGTCATCATTTTCGACACCACCCTGCGCGACGGCGAGCAATGCCCCGGCGCCACCATGACCTTCGAGGAGAAGCTCAACATCGCCGCCATGCTGGACGGGATGGGCGTCGATGTGATCGAGGCCGGCTTCCCGATCGCCTCCGACGGCGATTTCGAGGCGGTCAATGAGATCGCCAAGCGCACCCAGAACGCCGTGGTCTGCGGCCTGTCGCGCGCCGGTGCGAAGGATATCGATCGCTGTGCGGAAGCGATCCGCCCCGCCAGGCGCGGTCGCATCCACACCTTCCTGTCTACCTCGCCGGTGCACATGAAATACAAGCTGCAGATGGAAGCGCAGCAGGTCTTTGAGCTGGTGGTCTCCTCGGTGACCCGGGCGCGCAACCACACCGACGACGTCGAATGGTCGTCGGAGGATGGCACCCGCACCGAGTTCGACTTCCTGTGCCGCTGCGTCGAGGCCGCGATCAAGGCCGGCGCCACCACGATCAACATTCCCGACACCGTCGGCTACGCCGTGCCGGAGGAATATTTCGACCTATTCAAGCGCGTGCGCGAGACCGTGCCGAATTCCGACAAGGCGGTGTTTTCGGTGCACTGCCACAACGACCTCGGCATGGCGGTGGCCAACTCGATGGCCGGCATCCGCGCCGGTGCGCGGCAGATCGAATGCACCATCAACGGCATCGGCGAGCGCGCCGGCAATGCGGCCCTGGAAGAGGTCGTGATGGCGATGCGCGTGCGCAACGACAAGCTGCCGTTCTGGAACAAGATCGATACCACGCAGCTGACCCATGCCTCGAAGGTGGTGTCGGCGGCGACCTCGTTCCCGGTGCAGTACAACAAGGCGATCGTCGGCCGCAACGCGTTCGCGCATGAAAGCGGCATCCATCAGGACGGCATGCTGAAGAACGCCCAGACCTACGAGATCATGCTGCCGGAGACGGTTGGCGTGAAGCAGACCTCGCTGGTGATGGGCAAACATTCCGGCCGCCATGCCTTCATCCACAAGCTGGAGGAGATGGGCCACAAGCTCTCCGGCAACCAGCTGGAGGACGCCTTCGTCCGCTTCAAGGCGCTGGCCGACCGCAAGAAGCACATCTACGACGAGGATCTGGAAGCGCTGATCGACGAGGGCATGGTGCATGCCCATGACCGCATCAAGCTGGTGTCCTTGAGCGTGATCGCCGGCACCCGCGGGCCGCAGCGCGCCACCATGAAGCTCGACGTCGACGGCGAGACCCGGATCGAGGAGACCGAGGGCAACGGACCGGTTGACGCCGTGTTCAACTGCATCAAGTCGCTGGTTCCGCACGAGGCCAAGCTGGAACTCTACCAGGTGCATGCAGTGACCGAAGGCACCGACGCGCAGGCCGAGGTTTCGGTGCGGCTGTCGCAGGACGGCCGTTCGATGACCGCACGCGCCGCCGATCCCGACACGCTGGTGGCGTCGGCGAAAGCCTATCTCGGCGCGCTCAACAAGCTGGTCATGAAGCGCCAGCGCGATGTGGCCCAGCAGTCCGCCGCGGCGGTTGCTGCGAGCTGATCCGATGTTGTCATTCCGGGGCAGCCGCTGGCGACAAGATCGCTAAGCGATTTTGCGCCGGAGCGGCTGAACCCGGAATCCCGAGCTCGGCCGCACAGGTGCTAACAAAATCGAGATTCCGGGGTCGGTCCTGACGGACCGTCCCGGAATGACAGGGAAGGGAATGCAAGGCTTTCGCATCGCAGCACGGGATTTCCGCCTCTGCGGCTAACGGTGAATGGCAATCCGTCCGCCTTACCGCTATTGATGCTCTGGCATACAAGCGGGGGCGTCATCGCAAGCGCCCCCCAAGAAACTTCGGGAGGAAGTCTTGCTGACTAAACGTCATGTGATGTTCGCGGCCTCGCTTGCCGCGCTCGCGCTGGTCGGGCCGGCCGCGGCCGCCGACAATCCGATCGTGATCAAGTTCAGCCACGTCGTGGCGTCCGACACGCCGAAGGGCAAGGCGGCCGACAAGTTCAAGGAACTGGCCGAGAAATACACCGACGGCAAGGTCAAGGTCGAAGTCTATCCGAACTCGACGCTCTACAAGGACAAGGAAGAGCTGGAGGCGCTGCAGCTCGGCGCCGTGCAGATGCTGGCACCCTCGAACTCGAAATTCGGCCCGATCGGAATCAGGGAGTTCGAGGTGTTCGATCTGCCCTACATCCTTCCCGACCTGAAGACCCTGCGCAAGGTCACCGACGGCCCGCTCGGGGCCAGGCTGCTCAAGCTGCTCGATGCCAAGGGCATGACCGGGCTTGCTTATTGGGACAACGGCTTCAAGCAGATGACCGCCAACAAGAAGCTGGTGGTACCTGCCGACTACAAGGGCCTGAAATTCCGCATCCAGTCCTCCAAGGTGTTGGAGGCGCAGTTCCGCGCGCTCGGCGCGATCCCGCAGGTCATGGCGTTCTCCGACGTGTACCAGGCGCTGCAGACCGGCGTGGTCGACGGCCAGGAGAACACTTGGTCGAACATCTACACGCAAAAAATGCACGAGGTGCAGAAATACGCGACCGTGACCAATCACGGCTATATCGGTTACGTCGTGGTCGTGAACAAGAAGTTCTGGGACGGCCTGCCGCCGGACATTCGCGCGGCCTGCGAGAAGGCGATGAAGGAAGCGACCGACTTCGGCAACAGCCAGTCGGCCAAGGAGAACGACGACGCGCTGGAAGAGATCAAGAAGGCCGCCAAGACCGAGATCGTCACGCTGACGCCCGAGCAGGACGAAGCGATGCGCAAGGCGATGATGCCGGTCTACAAGGACGTGGCCTCGCGGGTCGGTCAGCCCTTGATCGACGAATTCCTCAAGGAGACCGGCCGCAGCCCGATGAACTGAGGCGGCAAATCCAGCCTGCAGACAGCGAAGATGGGCCGCGGCCTTCTGCGCCGCGGTCCGGTGAATGATCGAACGGCGGTCGCGCGCCGTCCGATCGCCTGTTGGGGACCTTCATGCTGCTACGCATTCTCGACCGGCTGGAGGAGATCATCATCGCGAGCCTGATGGGCGCTGCGACCTTGATCACCTTCATCGCCGTGGCGCATCGCTTCCTGGTCGATGTGCCCGTGCTCTATCCATACCTGTTCCAGATCAATCTGGCCTGGTCGCAGGAACTCTGCATCTACATGTTCATCTGGATGGCCAAGTTCGGCGCCGCCTATGGCGTGCGCACCGGCATCCATGTCGGCGTGGACGTGCTGATCAATCGCCTCAACGACCGCTGGCGCAAATGGGTGATCCTGTTCGGCCTGTTCGGCGGCGTGGTGTTCACCTTCATCGTCGGCACCATGGGCGCCAAGTTCGTCATCGAGCTGATGCAGACCGACCAGGTCTCGCCGGATCTCGAGATCCCGAGCTGGATCGTCTATGCCTGCATCCCGCTCGGCTCCTATTTGATGTGCTTCCGCTTCATTCAGGTGATGTGGGCCTATTTCTGGACCGGCAACCTGCCGCATCACGACGCCTCCCATGTCGATGACATCGAGGTCAGCCCCAAGGCGCCGATCGCGCTCGGAGAAGCCTGATGAGCGCGGCGCTGATCTTCGGACTGTTGTTTGCCCTGATGCTGACGGGCATGCCGATCTCAATTTCGCTCGGCCTCACCGTGCTCACCTTCCTGTTCACGATGACGGAAGTGCCGATCGAGAGCGTCGGCTTGAAGCTGTTCTCCGGCCTGGACAATTTCGGGATCATGGCGATCCCGTTCTTCATCCTGGCCGGCACGTTCCTGACCCGCGGCGGCGTGGCGCGGCGCATGATCGCGTTCACGACCTCGCTGGTCGGACATCTGCCGGGAGGGCTCGGCCTTGCCGGCGTCGCGGCCTGCGCGATGTTCGCGGCGATCTCCGGCTCCAGCGTCGCCACTGTGGTCGCGATCGGCTCGATCATGATGCCGGCGATGGTCGATTACGGCTATCCGCGCCGCTTCGGCGTCGGCGTGATCTCGACCTCCGGGGCTCTCGGCATCCTGGTGCCGCCCTCGATCATCCTGGTGCTCTACGGCGTCTCCACCAACACCTCGATCGGCGCGCTGTTCATGGCCGGCATCGTGCCGGGCATCCTGCTGGCGCTGATGCTGGCGGCGGTGACCTGGTTCGTTGCCTACCGCAACGGCTACCCGAAGCTGAAGCGGGCGACGCTCGCCGAGCAATTCACCGCCTTCCGTGAGAGCCTGTGGGGCCTGCTTCTGATCGGCATCGTGCTCGGCGGCATCTATGGCGGCATTTTCACGCCCACTGAAGCCGCCGCCGTCGCCGCGGTCTACGCCTTCATCATCACGGTGTTCGTCTACAAGGAGCTCAAGCTCGTCGATGTGCCCAAGGTGCTGCTGCAGGCCGCGAGCATGAGCTCGATGCTGCTCTACATCATCACCAATGCGGTGCTGTTCTCGTTCCTGATGACGCACGAGCAGATCCCGCAGGCGATGGCGGCGTGGATCGTCGACAAGCATTTCTCGATCTGGATGTTCCTTTTGGTCGTCAACGTCATCCTGCTGCTCGCCGGCAATGTGATGGATCCGTCGTCGATCCTCCTGATAATGGCGCCGATCCTGTTTCCGCTGGCGACCAAGCTCGGCGTGCATCCCGTGCATCTCGGCGTGCTGATGATCGTCAATACCGAGGTCGGCCTGTGCCATCCTCCGGTCGGACTCAACCTCTACATCGCATCGAGCATTGCCAAGATGGGCATCAGCGAGATCACCATCGCAGTGCTGCCGTGGCTTTGCGCGATGCTGGTCTTCCTGGGGCTGATCACTTACGTGCCGGAGATCTCGCTCTGGTTGCCGAAGCTGCTCGGCATGATTTGAAGCAGTCTGCAATGATCTGAAACAAATCGCCCAGATTTTGCTGTGCTGTCAGACTGTTACATCGGCGTGATACGGAGGACTCTATCCAAACTGTAAGTTGATCGCGAGATCGAAGGCCCTCATGCTGGTCCGGCCTTTCCGATGGAGGTTCGCATGAAAAGGTTCACTGTTGCCGCAGTCGCGGCGCTCGCCATCGCGGGCTCGACGGCGGTTTACGCTCAGCGCTCGTGGTTTTCCGATCATATGCACCACGTGCGAATGAGTCCCGAAGACCGCGCCGCATTCCTCGATGCGCGGATCGCTGCCGTCCATGCCGGGCTGAAGCTGACGCAGGATCAGGACAAACTGTGGCCGCCGGTGGAGAGCGCCGTGCGCGACCTGGTCAAGCTGCGCGTTGATCGCGCCAACGCCCGGATGAAGGCGGCGGACGACAATCAGGAGGGGCAGACGCCGGAGGATCCGGTGGCCCGCTTGCGGGAGCGCGCTGACACGATGGCGGCGACCGCCGAGGCGATGAAGAAGATCGCGGATGCCGCCGACCCGCTCTACAAGACCCTCGACGATGCCCAGAAGCGCCGGCTGGCCGTGCTGACCCATCACGCCGGGAGGTTCGGTCCGGACGGTTGGCGGCACCGTTGGATGGAGCGGGGCGAGAATGGTCCCGACGGACGAGGCTTTGGCGGACGCCACTTCGGTATGGGGCCAATGTCTGGCACGGGCCCGATGGGCCTCATGGGGCCTTCCCCGGATCATATGGGCGGGCCGGACGAGGAGCACGATTCCGGTCGGCTCTGATGCCGGAAATTTGCCGGCGGTTCGTCCGGAATCGGCTGCTCTGCAGCACGCTGGGGAAAACCGCCGGAAACGGCCGGTTTTCCCGGTCCGGGAATGCGAAAAATCCCTTTCTCTTGCTGGACATCCGGGAATCGCTTTGCTAAACGACCGGCTCTTGTGAAGGTCTTTCCGGACGCAAGCTCCGGGCGCATAGCTCAGTTGGTAGAGCAGCTGACTCTTAATCAGCGGGTCCTAGGTTCGAGCCCTAGTGCGCCCACCAAGCATTCCAAGGGCTTAGCTGGATCCACCGTTTGAGAAGGCAAAACTAAAACGGTTTTTCAAACGGTGTTTTTGAACGCCGGCGGGCCGTCTATTCGCGACAATGTGATCGGCAGGGCTCGGCCAAGCCGGGGCTCGAACAGCGGCTAGTTGTTCTTTCGAAAGTGCCACTCAGTTGTCTGCGCCCAACAAGCGTATGGTCGTTCGAATCCCTACGGGACGCCATTAAGGCTTTCAATTGATTACAAGCTAGAATAGCCCGCGCTAGCAACAGCGCTTGGCCGCATTTCACGCCCCTCCCTGCACGGCGAGAGCCGTCCGCAATACATAGGCCGGCTGAATGTTTGGGCGCTCCGGTTCGCAACACGTCTCCCATTGCCTTCGTTATCGAGGTTCTCTCTAACGGTTGGGAGTGAATCAGGACCACCACATTGCGAGCGCAACCGAGCGTCGGTTGCAACCGTTGGAAAATCAGCAGTCGGAGCGGAAAACAATTCGGTTCCATGACATCATCACCGTTCCGCTTTCTCAACCGCCGAGCGTTTCTGTTCGGCTCCGCTGCCGGTCTCGCCGCACTGGGCCTCGCCGGCTGCGCATCCGACTACATGAGTATGGCCGAAGCAGAGAAGGTCTACGGGCCTGTGCCCGACGAGAAATTCCCGATCCCTGCGGTCGATGTTAGCAAGATCAATCCGAAATACTTTCGCAAGACAGTGCACTACGACAGCAATGAGGCGCCCGGTACGATTATCATTGATCCCAGCAAATTCTACGTTTACCGCATCGAAGGCGAGGGAAACGCGACCCGCTATGGCGCCAATGTCGGCCGCGATAGGTTTCGGTGGAGCGGGGAGGGTTATGTCGGGCGCAAAGCCGAATGGCCTACCTGGACGCCACCCAAGGAGATGATCGCGCGCCAGCCGGAGGCGGGCAAATATGCTCGCGGCATGCCGGGAGGTCTCGACAATCCACTTGGTGCCCGCGTGCTCTACCTCTATCAAAATGGGGTTTACACGCTTTACACGATCTATAGCACCAGCGACCCCGAAACGATCGGGAACGGCATTACGAGCGGCTGCACCGGCCTTCTCAGTCAGGACATGCTCGACCTCTATTCGCGAACGCCCGTCAAGACGAAGGTGATCGTGCTGCCGGCATAGGCAACGGCGTCGGCCGCTGGTCCACGCGTCGCCAGCCGGTGCGGGCGCGGCGAGCATGGCACCGCAAAGACCGGGGCCGTTCCGTTGGAGTCGTGCGGACAAGTTATTCATTCTCTTCCGAGCGAACTCGCACCGACGGACCTGCACTATTGCGCTGACCGGCTACGCGACGCTTCGAATCCGGAAAGCGCCTTACGCCGCGGCGAGCACTCGTTGCGCCGGGCGCCAGGCGCCGGGCGATCATCAGCGACAGCACGGCCGCAACGATGCCGGTCAGGCCGGCGATCAGTTGATTGGTCCAGAGGCTTTCTGTCGCCGGCCCGCCTTTGGCCCGCATTTGCGATCCGGCGCTTTTTGTTTGCAATCGCTTGCTGAGTCTCGAACCAAGTGTACGCGTGGCACGGTTTCAGCTTTGCGCATGCGCGCGAGGGGGGCTCATGGCTAGTCTCGTTGCTTGAGTATGCTCGCCACTCTGACGTCCCGAGCGGTGGCATGCCAAGATGGCGAGCCAAATACTTCGGTCCGAGCCGTTCGCCTCTGCCGCACAGGCCTCCATCCTAAGCTGGATAAGTTGAGCCGAATAAGATCGTAGGCTGCTCAAAAAAGGGAGATTACGTGCACGGTGCGACTCCTGAATAGCCATGGCCCAAAAAAAAGGACCGATCCGGTTGGCTCGGCGACGCGGCCAGAGAGCGCATTTTTCCTCCTGCGAATTTCGGTTGGCTGCCGTAAAGTACGAACAGCAAGAAGTGCTGCCTTTCTCCGCTTCTTCCTCTTGCACAGAACGAGTAGCCCGACCGACTACCCGGTCACATCTGAACTAGCTAGCTCGGAAATCCGATTCACGGCAATCTGTGTGATTGTGGATCATTATGCTGGCGATCGAGGAAAGGATGTGGATCATGGATAACGTTGAGGCTCGTACAGGAGCCCAAACACAACGCAACACAAAATCATCGCGCCGCTCCGCAGACCGCGGGGGCGAGTGAGCTGGCCGAGCCCCGGATTGATGTTTTGTAGTTCATCAAATTCGCATGGGGCGTCACGATCGACGCGCCGCTGATCTCGGTGAGATGGACCTAATAGGAGCGTGGCGTCCTTATCACGGGTCCTGATCGGGTCTGGATCATGGTCGTTGTCCCGGGCGAGTGACCGCGCGCCTAGCCTGGCGAGACTTCCGCTGCCGCTCGCGTGACTCTGTATGGACGCAGACGCGCCTGTCGTTGTCGCCTTGTGATCTGCAAGCTCCGCCGGATCGCTCAAACCAAGGGCAATCATTGCCATGGGAATCGGCAGTGCGCCGGTCGCGCGGGCAGAGGCCGTGTTCAGGCGCGCGCCGACATCTTTTTTGCGGCCGCAACGCATGTCGGCGTTTGACAATTTTGATCACTTGGTCAAATCTTCCGGAGCAAGATCGTTCTCGGACAGGTCGCTACAGCGACCGGGACTGCAGGAGGACTAGGTTGAGCAACGAACCGGCTGCCGGCCTTGCAGGCCACAGAATCTCTGCCGAGCTATGCCGCGAGAATTTCAAGGACCTGGTCGCGCCGCTCCATCCCAACGAGGCGAGGGTCGCCGCCGAGCGCTGCCTGTTCTGCTACGACCCGCCTTGCGTCGCGGCGTGCCCGACCAAGATCGACATTCCGCTCTTTATTCGGCAGATCGCGAATGGTCTTCCGGTTGCTGCTGCCAAGACCATCCTCGATGCCAACATCCTGGGTGCGATGTGTGCCCGCGTCTGTCCCACTGAAAATCTCTGCGAGGGCGCCTGCGTGCGCGAGTCCTCGGAGGCGCGGGCGGTGGAGATCGGACGGTTGCAGCGCCATGCGACTGACGCGCTGCTCGGGAGCGGGCGCCAGCTCTATCGCGCCGGTCCGCCAACAGGACAGCGCGTCGCCGTGGTCGGCGCCGGTCCCGCCGGGCTGTCCTGCGCGCACGCGCTGGCGCGGGCCGGTCATCAGGTGACGATCTACGAGGCGCGTCCCAAGGGCGGCGGACTCAACGAATATGGCATCGCCGCCTACAAGGTCACCGGCGCCATCGCGCAAGCGGAGCTTGCTTATGTTCTTGCCGTCGGCGGGATCACGATCGAATACGGCAAGGCGATAGGGCGCGACATCACCCTGGCCAACCTGAGAGCGGAACATGATGCGGTGTTTCTCGGCCTCGGCCTTGGCGGCACCAACGGGCTTGGTTTCGGCGACGTGCCGGCGGGCGTCAGCGATGCAGTGGCGTTCATCGCAGCGCTGCGTCAGGCGCCGGACAAGACCGTGCTGCCGATCGGGCGCAACGTCATCGTGATCGGCGGTGGCATGACCGCGATCGATGCGGCGACCCAGGTCAAGCTGCTCGGCGCGGAATGTGTCACCATCGCCTATCGCCGCTCCAAGGCCGAGATGCCGGCCTCGCGCTATGAGCAGGACGTGGCGCAGGTGCGCGGCGTGCTGATCCGCGAGAACCTCGTCCCGGTTGCGTTCGAGAGGGCCGATGGTGCCGTCAGCGGCGTCACCTTCGAGCGGACGCGTAGCGAGGGCGACCGGCTGGTCCCGACCGGCGAGCGGGTCACGCTCGCGGCCGATCAGGTGCTGACCGCGATCGGCCAGACTCTGCTCGCGAGCGACCTCGCCGATAGCGGTGTCAGCTTCGAGAACGGCCGCATCGCGGTCGATGCTGCGCGCCGCACCAGCCTTCCCGGCGTCTGGGCCGGCGGCGACTGCGTTGTCGGTGGCAGCGATCTCACCGTGGCCGCGGTCGCCGACGGCAAGGCGGCCGCGGCGTCCATCGTCGCGGCGCTGCAGTCCGCTGCAGTGCCCGAGCACGCAGGAGCTTGAGTCGTGGCCGACCTCCGCACCAGCTTCGCCGGCATCACCTCGCCTAATCCGTTCTGGCTCGCCTCGGCGCCGCCCACCGACAAGGCCTACAACGTCATCCGCGCCTTCAAGGCGGGCTGGGGCGGCGTGGTCTGGAAGACGCTCGGCGAGGATCCGCCGATCGTCAATGTCAGCGGTCCGCGCTATGGCGCCATCCACGGCAGCGACCGCCGCGTCATCGGTTTCAACAACATCGAGCTGATCACCGACCGTCCGCTCGAGGTCAACCTGCAGGAAATCACGCAGGTCAAGCGCGACTGGCCGGACCGCGCCGTCGTGGTCTCACTGATGGTGCCCTGCGAGGAGCCGAATTGGACCGCGATCATCAAGCGGGTCGAAGAGACCGGCGCTGATGGCATCGAGCTGAATTTCGGCTGTCCGCACGGCATGAGCGAGCGCGGCATGGGCGCTGCGGTCGGCCAAGTGCCCGAGTACATCGAAATGGTCACGCGCTGGTGCAAGGCGGCGACGCGGATGCCGGTCATCGTGAAGCTGACGCCGAACGTCGCCAGCATCCTGCCGCCGGCGGAAGCGGCAAAACGCGGCGGTGCGGACGCGGTGTCGTTGATCAACACCGTGAACGCGCTGATGGGCGTCGACATCGACCAGATGGCGCCGTGGCCCCATATCGACGGCTACGGCACGCATGGCGGCATGTGCGGCTCGGTCGTCAAGCCGATCGCGCTCAACATGGTCTCGGCGATCGCGCGCCACCCGGCGACGCAGGGCCTGCCGATATCAGGCATCGGCGGTATCGAGAAATGGCGTGATGCGGCCGAGTTCATGGCGTTGGGCGCTGGTAACGTGCAGGTCTGCACCGCGGCCATGGTCTACGGCTTCAAGATCGTCGAGGAGATGATTGCCGGCCTGTCGGAGTGGATGGACCAGAAGGGCTACGCGCGAACGGAGGATTTTGTCGGCCTTGCCGTGCCGCGCAAGACCGAGTGGCAGCATCTAAACCTGGACTATATCGTCAAGGCCCATATCGACCAGGACCTCTGCATCAAATGCGGCCGCTGCCATATCGGCTGCGAGGACACCTCGCACCAGGCGATCACCAGCCTCGAGGACGGCCAGCGCCATTTCGAGGTGATCGAGGAGGAATGCGTCGGCTGCAATCTCTGCGCTGTTGTCTGCCCGATCGAGAACTGCATCACCATGGTGCCGCTGAGGGAAGGCGAGGTCGATCGCCGCACCGGCCTCAAGGTCGGCGGCCACCGCACCTGGCTCGAACACCCCAACAACCCGATGGCGACAAACCCGAAGCCCGCCAAACATGCCGCGGAGTAGTTCGGCTCAATCCTGATCCGGCCCGAGCACGGCGTGCAGGATCGACTGCCGTGCCGCGGTGAAGAAGGCGGGATGATCAAGCGTGCGGCCGGTGATGGCCTCGACCTGTGTGGAGAAATCGGCGTAATGCTGTGTCGTGGCCCAGATCATGAAAATGAGATGATGCGGATCACGTCGCGGCAGTTTGCCCTGCGCCATCCAGCGCCGCAGCAAGCTCACCTTGCTGTCGACCTGCTGCTTCAGGTCGTCCTGCAGCACCTTGCCGAGCACCGGTGCGCCGCGCATCACCTCGATGGCGAACAGCCGCGATGCCTTGGGATGGTCGCGGGCATACTCCAGCTTCTCGGTGATGTAGTCGGTCAGTGCGATTCGCGGGTCGCTCTGCGCGTCGATCCGCGCCAGCGGCACCAGCCACATGTCAAGCGTCCGCTTGAGCACCGCGAGATAGAGATCCTGCTTGGTGCGGAAGTAATACAAGAGGTTCGGCTTCGACAGGCCCGCCAGATCGGCGATGGCGTCGATGCGGGCGCCGGCGAAGCCGTCCATGGCGAATACCGAGAGCGCGGCATCAAGGATGCGCTGCACATTGGCCTCGCCGCCGCGCGTCTTGGCCCGAGTCTCCGTATCAGGAGCCGCCGTTTTCCGGGCCTTGCGTTTCAGGATCGTGCGCGCCGCCATCAGACAGTCCGTTGCAAATCGATGAGATCGTGTAGATTGGTCCGCAGGCAGCATGCATCAGATCTGACCAGATGGTCAAATCTTGCGCGGGCGGATTGGACGCATTCGCAAGTAATGCCTTTTACGTTAGGGAGCAGCGCATGGCATACGGCTTGCTTCGATGCGCGCGATCGAGCGGCACCACGGAAGGGTGAGCGGTGAGCGCGCAGACGGCCATCGACATTCGCAATCTGTCGCTGACTTTCCAGACCGGCGACGGTCCGGTCTACGCGCTCGCCGATGCCAATCTCACAATCGCGAAGGGCGAGTTCGTCTCCTTCATCGGCCCGTCAGGCTGCGGCAAGACCACGCTCTTGCGCGTGATCGCCGATCTCGAGCAGCCGACATCCGGCAGCATCGCCGTCAATGGCCTTGCGCCACGTGAGGCGCGTCTGAAGCGCCAATATGGCTACGTGTTCCAGGCTCCGGCGCTGTATCCGTGGCGCACGGTCGAAGCCAATGTGATGCTGCCGCTCGAAGTGTTCGGCCTGCCGAAAGCCGAGCGCCGTGTGCGGGCGCGCAAGCATCTCGACATGGTCAGGCTGTCTGGCTTTGCCAAGAAATATCCGTGGCAGCTGTCCGGCGGCATGCAGCAGCGCGTCTCGATCGCGCGTGCGCTGTCGTTTGAACCTGAGCTGTTGCTAATGGACGAGCCGTTCGGCGCGCTGGACGAGATCGTGCGCGACCGGCTCAACGAGCAGCTCGTCAAGCTCTGGAACGAGACCCGCAAGACGGTCGTTTTCGTCACACACTCAATTCCCGAGGCTGTGTTCCTGTCGTCGCGCATCGTGGTGATGTCGCCGCGCCCGGGCCGCATCATCGACGTGATCGATTGCGACTTCGGTGCCGAGCGCACGCTCGACATTCGCGAAAGCCCGGAGTTTCTCAAAGTCGCCCACCGTGTCAGGGAGGGGCTGCGCGCCGGCCACAGCTACGATGACTAGCGTCGCCCTGGGGTCACCGCGCGAAGCTTCGGCGTCCCACCGGACGTGGGACGCCCTGCGACGCGGCAGACTGGTCCCGGTGTTGGCGCTGACGGCGATCGTATTGGCGGTGTGGTATCTCGCCTGTCTGCCGATGAACCGCGACCTGCCGCAGCTCGCGCGTGTCGAGGGGTTCGCCAATCGCTACGAGGTGGCCTGGAGCCTGGAGCGGCCGGTGCTGCCGGCGCCGCACCAGATCATCGGCGAGCTCTATGCCTCGACCATCGGGACGCGGCTGCTGCGCGAGACCGCCGGCGGCCTCGTGCTCAATCCGCGCAATCTTCTCACCCACGCCTGGGTGACAATCTCTGCGACTCTCGCAGGCTTCGTCATCGGCGTGCTGCTCGGCATCGCGCTGGCAGTCGCGATCGTGCACGTCAATGCGCTGCGCCGCAGCCTGATGCCGTGGATTGTGGCCAGCCAGAGCATTCCGATTCTGGCGATCGCGCCGATCATCATCGTCGCGCTCGGCTCGATCGGCATCGTCGGCCTGCTGCCGAAGGCCGTGATCTCGGCCTATCTGTCGTTCTTTCCGGTCACCATCGGCATGGTCAAGGGCCTGACCTCGCCCGACGCGATGCTGCTCGACCTGATGCGCACCTACAACGCGTCCGCGACGCAGACCTTCGCCAAGCTGCGCTGGCCGGCCGCGGTGCCGCTGCTGTTCGCCAGCCTGAAAGTGTCGATCTCGATCAGCCTGGTCGGCGCCATCGTCGGCGAGCTGCCGACCGGCGCGCAGGCTGGCATTGGCGCGCGTCTGCTCTCGGGCTCCTATTACGGCCAGACCGTACAGATATGGTCGGCGCTGGTGATGGCCGCGCTCCTCGCTGCGCTCCTCGTGGCGCTCATCACGCTCGCCGAAAGGCTGACCTTGAAGGCAATGGGGACGCGGCCATGAGCGCCATCGCGTCAGCCGCAAGCGATCGCAAGCCGGCGATGTCACTGATGGCATTGCTCGCGGCCGGAAGCCTGCTCGCCACCCTCGCACTGATGCTCGCCCATCGCGGCGCATCGGGCTCGGTCGTGATCACACTCGCACTCGCGTCCTGGGCCATCGCCTGGTTTGCCAACGTCATCTGGAGCCGCTCGGAAGGTCTGCCTTTGCTACTGACTCGGCTTGCCCCGGCCGCTGTGCCGCTGCTGTTCGGACTGACGCTATTGTTCCTGTGGGAAGTGATCTGCGTCGGCCTGAAGGTGCCGACCGTGCTGCTGCCGGCGCCGTCGCTGATTCTGGCGCGGCTGTTCGCGTCGATGCCGACGCTCGGCGCCGACTTCGTACAGACTTTCGTCCGCGCGGCCGTGCCAGGCTGGTTGATCGGCTCGGCCGCCGGCTTCCTGGTCGCGCTCGCCTGCGACCGCTCGGACTTCCTGCGCCGTGGCCTGATCCCGATCGGCAACTTCGTCTCGGCGCTGCCGATCATCGGCATCGCGCCGATCCTGGTAATGTGGTTTGGCTTCGACTGGCAGTCGAAGGCCGCCATGGTCGTCGTCATGACCTTCTTCCCGATGCTGGTGAACGCGGTCGCAGGCCTTGCCGCGGCCGGCCGGCTCGAGCGTGACCTCATGTACAGCTACGGCGCCTCCTGGCTGCAGACCCTCTTGGCGCTGCGGCTGCCCGCGGCGATGCCGTTCCTGTTCAATGCGCTGAAGATCAACGCGTCGCTCGCGCTGATCGGCGCGATCGTGGCGGAGTTCTTCGGCACGCCGACGCTCGGCATGGGATTTCGCATCTCGACCGAGGTCGGCCGCATGTCGCTCGACATGGTGTGGGCGACGATCGTGATCGCAGCCATCGCTGGCTCCGCCTTTTTCGGCGCGCTGGTGCTGCTCGAGAAACGGGTGACTTTCTGGCACCCGTCCAACCGGGGTTGAGACGAGGTTTGTTGGTTAGTGGTGTTGAACAGGGGAGACGACGGATGCTGAAGAGATTGATACTCGGCGCGGCGCTGCTGGTGGGAATTGCGGCTCCTGCGTCGGCCGATGACAAGGTGACCTTGCAGCTTAAATGGGTGACGCAGGCGCAGTTCGCCGGCTACTACGTCGCCAAGGACAAGGGGTTCTACAAGGCGGAAGGCCTCGACGTCACCATCAAGCCGGGCGGTCCCGACATCGCTCCGCCGCAGGTGATCGCCGGCGGCGGCGCCGATGTGATCATCGACTGGATGCCGGCCGCGCTCGCCGCGCGCGAGAAGGGCGTGCCGCTGGTCAACATCGCCCAGCCCTTCAAGCGCTCGGGCATGATGCTGACCTGCCGCAAGGACTCCGGCGTCGCGACCCCGGCCGATTTCAAGGACAAGACGCTCGGCGTCTGGTTCTTCGGCAACGAGTATCCGTTCATGGCCTGGATGGCCAAGCTCGGCTACAAGACCGACGGCTCGGCCGGCGGCGTCAAGGTGATCAAGCAGGGCTTCAACGTCGATCCCCTCATCCAGAAGCAGGCCGCCTGCGTCTCGACCATGACCTACAATGAATATTGGCAGGTGATCGACGCCGGGCTAAAGCCCGACGAGCTCGTGGTGTTCAACTACACCGACCAGGGCGTCTCGACCATGGAAGACGGGCTCTACGTACTCGAGAGCAAGCTGTCGGACCCGGCCTTCACCGCCAACATGGCGAAGTTCGTCAAGGCCACGATGAAGGGTTGGGAATTCGCGCGCAGCAATCCGGACGAGGCGGTCAAGATCGTGCTCGACAACGATGCGACCGGTGCCCAGACGGAGGCGCATCAGAAGCGTATGATGAGCGAGATCAACAAGCTCACCGCAGGCTCCAACGGCAAGCTCGATCCGGCCGATTTCGATCGCACCGTGACGACGCTGCTCGGTGCGGGCGGCGACCAGCCGGTCATCACCAAGAAGCCGGAGGGCGCCTGGTCCCACGCCGTGATCGACGCCGCTCTGAAGTAAGCACGCGCCATCACCAGCAATCTCGGCTGCAGCGCCTCACGGTGCTGCAGCCATCCACTCCTGATCACCAAGCTCGACACGACCACGCCATCCAGCCGGAGGAGCGCTCATGACCATTCTCATTCGCGGCGGAACCGTCATCAACCATGATCATTCCCGCCGCGCCGACGTCCTGATCGAGGACGGCAAGATCGCAGCAGTGGCCGAGAAGTTGTCGGCGCCGACGGACTGTGAGGTGATCGAGGCCGGCGGCTGCGACATTCTGCCAGGCGGCATCGACCCGCACACCCACATGGAGCTCATGTTCATGGGCACGGTGTCGGCGGACGATTTCGAATGGGGCACCAAGGCGGCGCTGTGCGGCGGCACGACGATGATCGTCGACTTCTGCATCCCCGCTCCCGGCGAGTCGATGCTCAAAGCCTATCAGGATTGGCGCCACAAGAGTGAGAAGGCGGCCTGCGACTATTCCTTCCACATGGCGGTGACGTCGTGGACGAAGGAGACCTATGACGACATGGAAGCCGTGGTGAAGACCTACGGCATCAACACTTTCAAGCATTTCATGGCCTATAAGGGTGCGCTGATGGTGAACGACGACGAGTTGTTCAACTCGTTCTCGCGCTGCGCCGCGCTCGGTGCCCTGCCGCTGGTGCATGCCGAGAACGGCGACGTCGTCTTCCGCCTGCAGGAGACCTTGATGGGCAAGGGCGCGACCGGGCCCGAAAATCACGCCTATTCGCGGCCGCCCGAGGTCGAGGGCGAAGCCACCAACCGCGCCATCATGATCGCCGACATGGCGGGCTCGCCGCTCTATGTGGTCCACACCTCCTGCCGCGAGGCGCATGAGGCGATCGCGCGCGCCCGCGCCGCCGGCAAGCGCGTCTATGGCGAGCCGCTGATCCAGCACCTCGTGCTCGACGAGGATGAATACCGCAATCCCGATTGGGACTACGCGGCGGCGCGCGTGATGTCACCGCCGTTCCGGCCGCGGAAGCATCAGGACTCGCTGTGGGCCGGGCTGCAGTCCGGCTCGCTGCAGGTGGTCGCGACCGACCACTGCTCGTTCACGCGCGAGCAGAAGCGGCTCGGCCTGAACGATTTCCGCATGATCCCGAACGGCACGGGTGGCGTCGAGGACCGGCTGCCGGTGCTGTGGACCAAGGGCGTCAACACGGGACGGCTGACGAAAGAGGAGTTCGTAGCAGTCACCTCGGCTAACATCGCGCGCATCCTCAACATCTATCCGCGCAAGGGTGCGGTCGCGGTGGGCTCGGACGCCGATCTCGTGATATGGGATCCGGCCAAGAGCAAGACCATCTCGGCCAAAACCCAGACCAGCCGGATCGACTACAACGTGTTCGACGGCATCGCCTGCACCGGTGCGCCGCGCATCACGCTCTCAGGCGGCCGCATCGCCTGGCAGGACGGCGAGCTGCGCGCCGAGAAGGGTGACGGACAGTTCATTGCCCGGCCGCCATTCCCGGCGTCGCATGTCGCCAACAGCACCTGGAAGGAATTCTCGGCGCCCAGGCCGGTGTCGCGCAGCATGCCGGTGGTGCCATGAGCGAGACCGCGACAACTCCGGCCAAGGCCGACCGCACCAATCTGTCGATCGATCCGCAGCGGCTGTGGGACAGCCTGATGGAAACGGCGCGCTTCGGCGGCACGGCGAAAGGCGGCATCTGCCGGCTCACGCTGTCCGATGACGACCGCAAGGTCCGTGACTGGTTCAAGCGCGCCTGCGAGGCGATCGGCTGCACGGTCACCGTGGATGATTGCGGCAACATGTTCGCACGCCGTCCCGGCAAGCGCACCGACCTGCCGCCGATCTGCATGGGGTCGCACCTCGATACGCAACCCACCGGCGGCAAGTTCGACGGCGTGCTGGGCGTGCTCGGTGCGTTGGAAGTATTGCGCACCTTGCATGCGACAGGCTACGAGACCAACGCGCCGCTCGAGATCGTCAACTGGACCAACGAGGAGGGCTCGCGCTTCGCGCCGGCGATGCTGGCCTCTGGCGTGTTCGCCGGCGCCTTCACGCGTGAGTTCGCCTATTCGCGCCGCGACCGCGACGGCAAGGCGTTCGAGGCCGAGCTGACCCGTATCGGCTACAAGGGGAGCGAGCCGGTGGGACAGCGCAAGATCGGCGCGATGTTCGAGCTGCACATCGAGCAGGGGCCGATCCTGGAAGCGGAAGGCAAGACCATCGGCGTCGTCACCGGCGTGCAGGGCATGCGCTGGTACGAGGTCACGGTGGCTGGTCAGGCTGCGCACACCGGCGCGACGCCGATGCATCTGCGCAAGAACGCACTGCTCGGCGCGTCGCGCATGGTCGAGCAGATCCACGCGATCGCGATCAAGCATTCACCCGATGCCGTCGGCACCGTGGGGCTGATGGAGGTGCGGCCCAACTCGCGCAACGTGGTGCCGGGCGAGGTGTTCTTCTGCGTCGACTTCCGGCATCCCGATGAAGCTGTGCTGGAGGCGATGGAGCAGGAGTTCCGCGCTGCGCTGAATGCCACGATCGAGCCGCTCGGGCTGACCTATGAAGAGAAGCGCATCTGGGACAGTCCGGCGGTGCGCTTCGATGCGGAGATGATTGGCTGCGTGCGCGGCGGCGCCGAGAAAGCCGGCTATGCCACCCGCGACATGGTGTCCGGCGCGGGCCACGACGCCGCCTATATCGCGCGCGTCGCACCGACCACCATGATCTTCGTCCCCTGCGCCGGCGGCGTCAGCCACAACGAATCCGAATCCACCTCGTTTGACGAGTGTGGCAGCGGCGCGCAGGTGCTGCTTGAAGCCGTGCTCGCCTATGACCGGCGCTTCGGTTGAGGACGAGTCCCAGCTCTCGATCAGCGAATGGCAGCGGCTCGGCGCTGGTCCGCAAAAAGGCGCTGACAGATGCGATTGCGGTGCTCGAAAAGGCTGCATCGCATGGTGAAACAGCCGGCGTCCTGGACAAACTCGGCTTGGCGCAGACACTGGCGGGACGATTTGCGGCTGGACGGGACTCGCTCGCACGAGCCAGCAGCCTGAACCCAAGGAATCCCGATATCCTGAGCAATCTTGCGTTGGCAGAGGCACTGGTCGGCCACGGTGAACGCGCGATCGAGCTGGCTTCGCAGGTCGTTCGGTCAGGAGCTGAACAGCATCACACGCGTTGCGCGGTGGTGACACTGGTGCTGGCTGGTCAGCCGGACAGCGCCAGAGAGATCGGGAATCTCAACTTGACCCGTCGCGATGTCGACGACCTGCTCAATAGGGCTGCGGCGATCCGAACGATGTCGACGCCAGAAGCCCGCGGCCAGGCGTTGGAACGCCTGATCGGCTGAGCGTGGGTCATCACTCGGTCGCGAGCCGTTGTTGAGAACTGCTTCCGCACGCGTCAGCGGCCCGTCGTGGCAAGCGGTGACGGACGGTTCCTGCAGATAGCGGGGCGAGGCCGGCCACCGTCATATTCTCGTGGGCGGCGACCAAAGTCGTTGACTTACTGGTAGGCCTTGTTGGATTCGTATCGAACTCTCTGTACGGTCCCATCTCCGGAAATTCGCGAATTGTTCAAATGTATTAAGCGCGGAGAAGCGGCGGCATTGACGCTTGGCTAACCGGCTTCCTCGACCAAGACGGCAGCCGATTTTGATTCCATTCGGAATGCTTGCTTTTAGTAAGCGGTGTTTTCTTCGCACATTGATCAAGCGCGGTAGGCCGTTCCGAAAGCTACCGCTGCGACATTGATGGCAAGAATGCGCCAAAAGGAGACAAGAGCTCAATATCTTTAAAGTTCGGCTTCGACCCTTGTCCAGACGCACGTCAGCGCTTTCCCGGATTTCGCTCGCCATCGCGGATGTCGTCACGGCTTGTTCGCCACGCTTTGCTTGCGCTCGCGATTGTCGTCAACATCCGCGGCTAACTCGGCAAACACGCGCCGGAGATTGCCGTCACAATCTTTCAGAACGGCCTCGGCGTCACTCCTGTCGACGCCCAAGGCCAGCAGGACTGCCGTCTTGATGTCGCCCCCGGCCTGCTCGAGCGAGCGAGCCGCGTGCGGCGGATCACAGCTCGCGATTTTCGCCACCATGGCTTCGGCACGCCGCTTCAGTTTGGCATTGGTTGGCAGCATGTTCACCATCATGCCGCGATACACCCGGCCAAGGCGCAGCATGATCCCGGAGGAGATCAGGTTGAGCACGATCTTCTGCGCTGTGCCTGCCTTCATCCGCGTGGAGCCGGCGATCAGCTCGCGGCCGGTCTCGATCAAGATCGGAAACTTTGCGGATGCCAGCAGGGCGGTGCCGGGATTATTGGCGAGACCGATCGTGACCGCTCCAAAAGAGCCTGCCTTCTGTAGCCCCGCGACCGTGAATGGTGTTGTCCCACTGGCGGCAACGGCGATCACCACGTCCTGCGGTTTCAGCCGCGCGGCGTTGATCTGCCTGACCGCATCGTCGACATCATCTTCCGCACCCTCGATGCTGGTGACGAATGCGCTATCTCCACCGGCGACGATGAAGCGGACGCGCTTGCCGGGCCAGGCGAAGGTCGGCGTCAGCTCGGCGCCGTCCTGGACTGCCACACGGCCCGAGGTGCCGGCGCCGACATAGACAATGCGACCGTGATCGCCCAGCGCCGTCTTGGCCGCTTCGGCCGCCGCAGTGATTGCGGGAAGGGCATGGCCGATCGCGGCGACGGCCGCAAGCTGGCCCTCCCACATCGCTTCCATCGCCGACCCCAGCGGCCATGCATCAAGATCGGCAAAACGGAGATCGACATCTTCGGTTGTCATATTGTTCATCCGAGCGCGATCAAACGCGGAATTTCGAATCCTGTTCATGATCAGTTTCTCTTTTGGGCCCGTCGAGCTTGGGCGAGTCGGGCTTGGCAAGTCGAACCGCCCTCGTGCCACCAGTAACGCGCCGGCGGCCGCGTTGGCGTCAGGACCCCTCGGGCGGCAGATCGCGCTGATTGGCATGTCGCATCACGATCGGCGCGAATGCCGCGTAATCTGTTGCCCCTGGCTTCCTCGGACCAGGCCACCGCCTGATAAGGATCATGATCGAACGCGCCCAGCGCCTCCGAAAGCAATGATGTCAGTTCGCCCCGGCGACCCTCGGTCCGCACCGCAAGTCCAACGACCTGCAGGCCGATATCGGCGCCGCTGCGTTCGTCCGACACGGTAAAGCCGTTACCGGTGACACGGATGTCACGGCCGTCGATCAGGCCGACACTCACCGAGCCCGTGCCGGCGACCACGATCGCCCCGTCCGGGCCGCCATCGGCGCCGAGACAGGCCGCCAGGCCGTCGCTGATGAAAGCGACCGACCCAAAGGGATGCGAGACCTGGTTGAACGCCGCTTCCGCGCCCCGGCGGCGCAGTCCGGCAAGGCCAATCCGGGCCCTGGCAGGCCCCGAGCTCGCTTCACCGAGCACCCTGCCGTTTTCGTCCTCGATCCGCGCGCGGCAACGAGTTCCGCCGCTGTCGATGCTAAGATACGTGGTACCGTTCGCTCCCATGATGAGTTAACGCCAGGATTTCGCTCCAGGTCCTCACAAGGCTCCTGGTGTATATATGAAGTCTTGGACGGGACTCGTCTCACGGGCCCGTGACTGCCGTTTTCGGGATACTGATGGGCCGCACCGCGTCTTCCTCCGTAACGATTGCCGCGCGGCACATCTCTGGTAGTGCCGCCAGATTCCATGAGATCACACACAAGCTGTTCGATGACGGCTTTCTCACCAACGGGCATCCGCTCAGTCAGCCGTCCGCCGTGGATGCGCGCTGGCAACCGTTGGCGCCGCAAAATCGCGGCCGTTTCCAGGTGCCGACGTTGCGCAGTGCCGACAAGCGGCCGAGCGTCTCGGACGACTTTTACGGATTGTAGAGATTTCGGGTAACGAATGTTTGCGCTCACCTTTCTGGGGACGTCAGCAAGCGTCCCGTCCGCCGAACGCAATCATCCCGCACTTCTCGTGGAGGCGGGAAATCAACGCATTCTGGTGGATTGCGGGGAGGGGACGCAGCGCCAGCTGTTGCGCAGCGGAGCCGGTTTTCGAAGGCTTGACCGCCTGCTGTTGACCCACGGGCATTTCGATCACGTGCTCGGTATTCCCGGTCTCTTCTCGACCCTGCGGCTGCGGCGGAGCGCCGAGGTCATGACAATTCACGGGAGCCAGGGCACCCTTGAAGTCATTGTCCGGATGCTCGCAGGCTTGTGGGGTGAGAGAAGGGCGCCCGTTCCGCTGCAACTCGTTGAGTTGACTGCAGGTGAGGCGATTGCGAACGGTGAATTCGCCATCAACTGCTTTCCGGTGCGCCACCGCGACACTGACAGCTTCGCCTTTTCCTTCGAAAGCCCCGCCCGCCGGCACCTTCGGCCGGATCGCCTTGCGGCCCTCGGCGTACCGGACGGCCCGGTACGCAAGGAACTAGCCGACGGCAAGCCAGTGATGCTCCCAGACGGCACAACGATCGACCCTGAAGAGGTGCTCGGCCCGCCGGAGGGTCGCAAGAAGCTCGCGATCGTTGGAGATACCGAAACCATTGATGGTCTGGCGGAGCATGTTTCCGATGCCGATGTCCTGGTGATCGAGGCGACATTCCTGGACCGCGACGCAGCCATTGCGCGTGATTACGGACATCTGACCGCAAGGGAAGCAGCCACGCTCGCGGCCGTGAGCAACGTCAAGAAGCTCGTCCTCACCCACATCTCCGGTCGCTACCCAGACGAGGAGATTCTGGCGGAGGCCATGGCGATCTTCCCGAACAGCCGGGTTGCCAAAGATTTTGATCGCATCGCCGTCTAGCGCGGCCGCGGCTGGACCCGAGCCGAAAACAAGCGGCGCATCGCTCAGATCGGAAAGTCCAGTTGAGGTTCGCACTCTGCCTCGGTCTGCAACAACGACAGCGAGATACCCAATAGTCTGACCGGCTTCGGAACCGGCAGCTCGCTTTCGAGAAGGCCAACCGCCAAGCGTCCCAGGTCCTGGCGGCTGGTGATTGCTGATGCGACCGACCGGCTACGGGTGATGATCTCGAAGTCGGAAAACTTCACCTTCAATGTCACCGTGCGGCCGAAATTGCCGGTGCTTTCACAGTGACGCCCGACCTTGTCAATCAAAGGGGCGAGCTCGGCGACCAGGGCGGCGAACTCGTTGAGGTCGCCGGAGAAGGTGCTTTCGGCGCCGACAGACTTCCGAATACGGTTCGCGCGAACGGGGCGGTCGTCGATACGGCGTGAGATCCAGTAGTAGAAGGCGCCGGCCTTGCCAAAATGGGCGTTCATGAACTCAAGGGTCTGATTGCGCATGTCCATGCCGGTGAAGATACCGAGCCTGTTCATCCTCGCATTGGTCGCCGGACCGATTCCGTGGAATTTCCCGACCGGGAGCTGTTCGACGAAGGCTGGTCCCATCTTTGGGGTGAACACGAATTGGCCGTTTGGCTTCCGGTGATCCGAGGCGAGCTTTGCCAGGAACTTGTTATAGGAGATGCCGGCGGAGGCGGTCAGGGTGCGTCTCGCGCAGGATCTTCGCCCTGATTGCGGTGGCGATATCGGTGGCAACGGGAATGTCTCGCAGGTTGTCGGTCACATCAAGGTAGGCCTCGTCGAGTGAGAGAGAGGCTCGATGGTTGCGGTGTGCTCGGCGAAGATGTCGCGGATCTCCAGGCTGATGGCCTTATAGACTTCGAACCGCGGCCTGACGAAGATCAGATCGGGGCATTTGCGCTTGGCGGTCACCGATGGCATCGCGGGGTGGAAAATGGATTATTGAAGCTCGATACGTCATTCAGGCGGCTAAAGATCTGCATATTCATCTTGGATGGACCGTTCAAATCTACAACGCGGCAGAAGCCTTACCGAACCTCATCAATCCATTCTGGATGCTGCCACTGGTTAGAGTCCTTGCGATAAGGGCGCGCGACATTATTGGGTTCACTTTCTTGCAGTTCGTAATTCACCTTCCGGTCGTCCTCTTACTGGTCTCGGTTTTTGCTCGGACACTGACTTATGTGCCGCCGGTGCCGCGGTTGGCGACCGCCGATATCACCGTCGCGTCGATGTCGACGCGACGGGCCGGTAGAGATCGGGATAGAAGTGACCCTTGAGGCCGCCGACCAGATAAGCCGACAGGAACGCATAGACGCGCGATTGCGCTTGCTCGGCGACGAAGTGCCGGAACCATGGCAGGGTGATGCAGGATGGGCCGCCCTGGTCGATCAGGCTCGAAACACCCCGACCGTGTCCGCATTCATGCCGAAGCGGCCGGTAATGTACTGATAGACATGGGCATGGGTGTCGATCAGTCCAGGAAGCACGAGCTGGCCGGTCACGTCGACCACGTCCTTGGCGCTGGTCGGCAGGATATCGGACTACACGGTGGCGATGCGGCCATCGCGGATGGCGAGATCCTTCAGCGGGGTCAACGACGCGGCCTCCGCGCAGCAGCAGGTCGATCGAGGCGCTCACAGACATGCAAGGTCTCCTTTCCGGGCAGTGTGTTCGTCCCGGTCAAAGCCTTCCTCGACAACCGGCACGGATGATGCGCCGACCGATTTACAAAGCACACTTCGCATTACATCAAGATCCGTCCTATAGACACCTTCAAATTGATGCAGCGTGATCAGCGCTTATGCGGGAGCCGTTCAATGTCCGGAAGGACTAAGCCGAAAGCAGATGTGCCGTGGCCGCTCGAGGAGCGTCCGGGCTATCTGATTAGGCGGCTGCACCAGATCCACGTCGCGCTGTTCCAGGAGAAATGTGCCGCTTATGAGATCACGCCGTTGCAGTACAGCCTGTTGACGGCGCTGGCAAAACGCGGGACGGCGGATCAGACAGCGCTGGCCAAGGACATCGCCCTCGACCGGACCACCACGACCGGCGCGTTGAGGCGGCTGCAGGCGCGCGGCTTCGTCGATCGCAATGTCGGACCGCAGGACCGGCGGTCGCGCACCTGCCGCCTGACCCGTTCTGGCGCGGCATTGCTGCGCAAGATCGAGAGGCGGGCCCGGGCAGCGCATCTCGCGACGGTCGCGGATCTCACGAAGGCCGATCAGAAGCGGTTCATTGCCATGATGCAGGCAATCGTCAAGGCGCAGGGGCAACGCCTTGATGCGACAAGATCGCTGGGCTGACCGCAGGCCATCGCGACGAGTTACGATTACATAATGGGCATGGTGCTGCCCGAAAAGCAGCGCATCGTCGAAGCGCGGTATCCGGTCGTGTCTTCGGCTGCCCCAAATACGAAGCATGCTCCGCATTTCGGCGCTGCGGCGTTTTGTCCGCAAACGGCGCATTCGGCTACTCAATTTCGGCGGAGGTCGTCGCGGGAGCGGGTGCGCAGCCGCTGCGCCGTGCGGGACTCCACGAGTTCTGGCATGTCCCTTGCTGACATCTCCAATAATTGCTGCGCAAAGTGGCGGCAGCTGCGCAAAGTCGCGGCGAAATGAATCCGGGGCGGCGACACCCGTGTCGCAGCGCGTGGGGTGAGCGATGCGATGTCTGCCGCGGCGGGACCCGCCGATCATTGCTCTGGCCAACGACGTTCGTTGGAAGTGGTGCGTCTCGCGTGACGTAAGAGAGGCGCCGTGATGTCGGAGCATGCTGATGTCCTCGCAACGCGCTTCGGAGACGGCGGACCCGATGGCGGCGACGTAAAGGCGAATGCATTTTTACGCAGCGTGCTGTCACGCAAGACGGTCCGCCGCTATAGCGATCGGATACCGGAGGAAGGGCTGCTCGACCTGCTCGTCGCCTGCGCGCTGAGCGCCTCGGCCAAGTCGGATTTCCAGCAGGCCTCGGTCATGCGTGTGCGCGATGCCGAGAAGCGGGCGGCGATCGGCAGGCTGTTTCCGAGCATGCCATGGATCGGCGCGTCACCGGTCTTCTTCGTGTTTCTCGGCGACGCGCGGCGGCTGCAGCGGATCGGCGTGCTGCGCGGCAAGCCGGTCAACAACGGTACCTTGGAAGGCTTCTTCAATGCCTCGGTCGATGCGGCGCTGGCGCTACAGACCATGATACTGTGCGCGGAATCCGCGGGGCTCGGCACTTGTCCAATCAGCGTGATCCGCAACGAGATCGACACGGTCGCCAAGGTGTTGGAGCTGCCAGACATGGTGTTTCCGGTCGCTGGGCTGTGTCTCGGCTATCCCGCCGCGGAGGGACATGTCAGCCTGCGGCTGCCGCGCAGCATCACCACGCATGTCGACCGCTACGGCGACGACGCGTTGCCTGCTGCTCTCGACGACTACGACCGGCGGCGTCATGCGCGGCACGCGATTCCGAAAGAGCAGCAGCGCGGCAATGCCGAGTTTGGCGAGGTCGAATTCTACGGCTGGTCGGAGGACAAGGCGCGTCAGGCCGCCAAGGCCGAGGGGGCGGCCTTCCCGCCCTATCTGCGCGCGCACGGCTTCAGCTTCGACTGATCAGTTCATATGAGGAGATCCGAGATGACCAAACCATCGTTTCCCCGCCTACCGGCCCCGTCGCGGCGCCTCGCGCTCGCGTTGCTGGCCGCCGCGCTGACGCTGCCTGCCGCGTTCAGCGCCAAGGCTGGCAGCCTCGACGAGATCAAGAAGCGCGGGCTGATCGTCGCCACCGAGGACGATTTCCGTCCGTTCGAGTTCGTCAAGGATGGCAAGCCGACCGGCTTCGACAACGAGCTGATCGAGGATCTGCGCAAATATGCGCCGTTCGAGATCAAGCAGCAAATCCTCCCCTGGACCGGCATCCTGGCCGGCGTCTCCACCGGCAAGTACGATGTCGCCATTACTGCGGCGATCATCACCAAGGAGCGCAAGAAGTCGCTCGATTTCACCAGCCCGATCGCCGACGCGACGCACTATTACGTCAAGCGCAAGGACGACAAGAGCATCTCCGCCATCAAGGATCTCAGCGGCAAGACCGTCGGCGTGCAGGCCGGCAGCGCGCTGCTCGGCCGTCTGCCCGAGCTCCAGGCCATGCTGGAGAAGGAGGGCGGCAAGCTCGGCAAGGTGGTCGAATACACCTCCTATCCCGAAGCCTATCAGGATCTCGCGCTCGGTCGCGTCGACTACGTCGTGAACACAATCATCAACATCAAGGCGCTGGTCGCCGAGAAGCCGAACGTATTCGCGGTCGGCGAGCCCGTCTCCGGCAAATCCTATCCGGCCTGGGCGGTCGCCAAGGGTAATGCCGAGCTGGTGGAGTTCCTGAACGGCTTCATCGCCAAGGAGAAGGAAACCGGCCGATTCGCCGAGTTGCAGAAGAAGTGGTTCGGCGAGGCCTTTCCGGATCTTCCGGTCACGTTCGAGCCGGAATTCTGAGGTCGCGATCGAGGTGCAGCCCATGGGCGGGTGCCGATCCCGGCGTGCCGGTGCGCTCGACGGTGACGTGACCCGTCAGGGCGCTGGGATGGCCGGCACGGATGGATGCCGATGAGTGCGGCCGACGTGCTCGCCATTCTGCAAGGCGCCGTCGTGACGGTGACGCTGTCCTTCGTCGGCATCCTGATCGGCCTGCCGATCGGCCTTGGGCTTGCTCTGCTGCGCTGGGCCGACGTTCCCATCGTCGCCCGCATGGTCGCCGCGTATGTCTCGGTGTTGCGCGCGACGCCGCTCGTGACCCTGCTGCTGCTGTTGTTCTTCGCGTTGCCCAATGTCGGGATCGCGATCGGCCCGGTGTCGGCGGCGATCCTGGCGCTGGTCATGAACACCTCGGCCTTCAACTGCGAGGTCTGGCGCGCCGCGCTGATGAACTTCCCGAAAGAGCAGTACGAGGCCGCGCAGTCCGTCGGCATGCATGCGAGCCTGCGCTTCCGCCGCATCGTGCTGCCGCAGATTCTTCGGGTCAGTCTGCCCGGCCTCATCAACGAGATGTCGCTGCTGATCAAGGTCACGCCGGTGCTGGCGGTCGTCGGCGTCGTCGACATCACCCGCGCGGCGGTGCGGATCGGCGCCGAGACCTATGAGCCGCTGCCGCCGTTCTTGGTGGCCATCGCGATGTACGCGCCGATCGTGTTCGCGCTGGTCTCGCTGCAACGCTTCATCGAGCGGCGCCAGCTTGCAGCCGAGGCCGCATGATCCGGGATTTCGCCATCGTCTGGAGCGAGCGGGATCTGCTCCTGGGCGGGCTCGGCAACACCACGATCCTCTCGGTGCTGTCGGCCATCGCCGGGCTCGTGATCGCCTTCGTACTGACGCCGGCCCTGATGTCGAAGCGGCGCTGGCTTGCGCTCACGGTGCGAGTTTTCGTCGACGGCATGCGCTGCGTGCCGTTCCTGCTGTTTGCCTACATCGTCTACTACGGCTTGCCCTCGTTCGGCATCAGGCTCGACAATTGGAGCTCGGGGCTGGTCGCGCTGACCGTCTATCACGCCGCCTATCTCGCCGAGATCCTGCGCGGCGCCTGGGCGGCGCAGCCGCGCGAGCCGATCGAGGCTGGTGTGGCCTTCGGCTTCTCCAGGCCGCGATTGTTCCGTCGCATCATCCTGCCGCCGCTGCTGCTCGCCGCAGGTCCCGTCATCGGCAACCAGATGATCCAGATCGTCAAGGACAGCGCCTTCCTCACCATCATCGCGCTGCCCGAGCTGACGCATGCCGCAAGTTCGATCCAGTCGCGTCACTACGTGCCGTTCGCCGCCTTCATCACCGCCGTGGTCCTCTATTGGGGACTCTGCCTGGTGATCGAGGCGGGTGTCAGCGGCATCGACCGGCTGGCGGCGGCGCGGCGCTGAAAGGAGCCTGGGATGACCGACGACATGGCCGTGCTCGACGTCGCCGGCATCTCCAAGCGCTTCGGCGACCTGGAGGTGCTATCGGATATCAGCTTCACAGTGACGCGCGGCGAGACGGTCTGCGTGCTCGGCCCGTCCGGCTCCGGCAAGTCGACACTGCTTCGCTGCATCAACTGGCTGGAGCAGCCCGACGCCGGCAAGATCTATCTCAACGGCGACCGCATCGGCGTCAACAATGGCGGCGTTGTGATGTCCGACCGCGAGCTGTCGCGGGTCCGCACCCGGATTGGCATGGTGTTCCAGCACTTCGCGCTATGGCCACATCTGACGGTACTTCAGAATCTCATGGAGGCGCCAGTGCAAGTGCAGAAGCGCCCCGTGGCCGAGGTGCGCGAGGAGGCGATGGCGCTGCTCGCCAAGGTCGGCCTTTCCGACAAATCCGATGCGTTTCCGGCGCGGCTGTCCGGCGGGCAGAAGCAGCGCGTCGGCATTGCGCGCGCGCTGGCGATGAAGCCGGAGGTTCTCTTGTTCGACGAGCCGACCAGCGCGCTCGACCCGGAGCTGGTCGGCGAGGTACTGCTGGTGATGCGCGAGCTTGCCCGCGAGGGCCGCACGATGGTGATCGTGACCCACGAGATGGGCTTTGCGCGCGACGCCGCCACCCGCATCCTGTTTCTCGATCGCGGTCGCGTCGTCGAGACGGGGCCGCCGGCTCGCTTCTTCGTCAGCCCGGACACCGAGCGCGCGCGCCAATTCATCCAGCGCTACGCCGCCGGATAGCCAGAAAAAGCAGAGAGCATAGGCCATGGATCCGATTTATCATCTTCTCCCGGATGCGCCGAAGCCGGTCACGCCTTACAGCCATGCGGTGCAGGCCGGTCCGTTTCTGTTCGTCACCGGTCAGCTCGCAACCGATCCCGATGACGTTGCGCTGCCGCTTCCCGAGGGTATTGAGGCGCAGACCCGAAAGGTGATGGACAACCTCGCGCGCGTGCTGAAGGGCTGCGGCATGAGCTTCGCGAACGTGGTGTTCGCCCGCATCTTCCTGACCGATTTCAAGCGCGACTACGCGGCCGTGAATGCGATCTTCTCCAGCCATTTCGACGATGCGCGCCGGCCGGGCCGGACCACGATCGGAGTCTGCGATCTGGCACGCGGCGGCATCGTCGAGATCGACATGGTTGCCTACAAGCCCTGAGGGAGAGTGCAATGTCTCTGATCGAGATTCCGGCGCGGCGCGGCAAGGCGGCGTTCGTCACGGCCGGCCAGGTGGTCACCGTCATCAACACCCATGGCGAGCAGGTGGTCGACACCTGGGCCTTCAATCGCGCCGACCTGTCCGAGTTCATGTCGAACGAGCACACACGAGCGCATTCGCTGCATCTGGTTCCGCGGCCGGGCGACGTGCTCCGGACCAACATGCGCCGTCCGATCCTGACGATGGTCGAGGATACTTCGGGTGGCATTCACGACACTCTGATTGCCGCCTGCGACCGCTATCGCTACGCGTTTCTCGGGCACGAGGGCCATCACGACAATTGCACCGACAATCTGTCTGCCGGCATGGCTGAGCTCGGCCTGACTCCGCCGGAGGTGCCGAGCCCGCTCAATCTGTTCATGAATATTCCGTGGGACGGCGACGGTACGCTCGGCTTCGCCGCGCCGCCGCGCCCGGTTCCCGGCGGCCATGTGCGATTGCGCGCGGAGATGGATCTGGTGATCGCATTCTCCGCCTGTCCGCAGGACATCCTGCCGATCAACGGTAAGTCCGGGAAGCCGGTCGAGGCGCATTTCACGGTGACCGACGCATGATGGGAGAGAGCAAGGCGGAGCGGGCCGCCGCCAATCGCCGCCGCTATGAGGAGCTGCGTGCAGCGGGGCAGGAGCTCAAGCAACTGCCACCGCCGACGGCGCTCGACGACGCTCCGATAGCAACGGACGCGATCGTCCAGACGGAGCAGGTGCCGCCCGGCTGGCACGCGACGGTGCGGCTGTCGCGCGGCGAGGCGCTGCGACTCCGCGATGATCTTGGCCGCTCCAGCGTGTCGCTGCTGGCGTGGCGCACGGAGGATCCGAGCGAGCGCATCAACTGCGCCGACACCGTGAAGGTGCAGTGGAGCGCAGCACTGTCGAAGGGCCGAATGATCCTCTCGGACATGGGGCGGGTGCTGCTGTCGGTGATCGAGGATACCTCCGGCGCGCATGATCTGCTGGTCGGCGGCTCCACTGCCGATTCGACGCTGGAGGCCTATGGCGAGGTGACGCGTAACACGCAGGCGAACTTCATTTCGGCCGCCGCCAAGATCGGACTGGGCCTGCGCGACATCCCGCCCTGCGTGACCTTCTTTGCTCCCGTCACGACGGACGCGAGCGGGCGCTTCATCTGGCACGCCGCGCGCAAGCGCCCCGGCGATTTCGTCGATCTTCGTGCCGAGATGAACCTGATCGTGGCGGTCTCCAACTGCGCCCATCCGCTCGATCCGGCGCGGCCCGCGGCGACCTCGCCGATCACGCTGATCCGGCACCGGCTGCCGCCGCCCGCGGCCGGCGACGTCTGCCGCACGGCGTCCCCGGAAGCGAGGCGGGCCTACACATTCACCGATGAGCTGTTCGCCTGAGGAGCGTGATCATGTCATCAGGCGATCCGGGCCATATCGTTTGTGCCTTCGACATTCCCGCCGAGCAGCCCTGGTCGCGGGTGCTGAAGAGGGGCCAGACCCTGCGCATCATCGACAGCGAAGGCGAGCAGGCGGTGGACGCGCTGATATACGTCGCCGCTGACACCGCCGAGCGCTACAGCGCGCAGGACACGCTCCGCGTCCAGGGCTCCGCCTATATCGAGCTCGGCACGCGGCTGATCTCCAATCGCGGCCGGGTGATGGCGCGGATCACCGCCGACACCTGTGGCCGCCACGATACCTCGGCAGGTTGCTGCTCCTGCGAGAGCAATGCCGTGCGCTTCGGCGAGGCCACGCGCTACCTGCATGCCTGCCGGGAGAACTTCATCCTGGAGCTGTCGCGCCACGGTCTGACCAAACGCGACATCGTCTCCAATTTGAACTTCTTCATGAACGTGCCGATCCAGCCCACCGGCAATTTCACGGTACTGGACGGCCCGTCGGCGCCGGGCAACTACGTCGACGTGACCGCCGAGATGGAGGTGCTCTTCGTGATCTCGAATTGTCCCCAGGTCAACAACCCCTGCAACGGTTTCGATCCGACTCCGATCCGCGTGGAGATCAGGGAGATGTTTGCGGCAGCGAGCCATTAATTCTGCCTTCAGACATCAGCCAGCGCCGCCGCAATATCCGCTACAAGCCAACAGGAGTCGTCGCGGCCGTTGCTAGGTCCGAAGTCCGATGCATTCAGGGCTTCCTCTTGACGGCAACCCTCTGGGCCGCAGCCAGAGCCAAACGTGCCCAGTTGAGAAATTCGTCGGCCTCGTCGAACAGCCGATCCGGCACGCGCCAAGAGGTAAGGTCTATGAGTCTTCCCCCTTTGGCCTAGTTTAAGGGTGGCGATGTGCGGGCTTCCTCGAAGGCTTCGCGGTTCGAGAACCGCACCCGGGCGAGGACGAACGCTGGGAAAAGGAAAGAGAGCGTCTGCACGCGGCGCTTCGGCGCTCGCGGGAGTAGCGCGGGGAGGCTCCCCGTCTGCCGGAACGGAGTTGGTCCGGATCGCGTTGGTCCCCAATCTTCAGCAACGGAGGTACGGACATGAAATGGATGATGACGGCGGCCTGCGCGGCCGCGATTTCGCTTGCTTTCGCGCCCGCGGCGGACGCCAAAGGATGCATCAAGGGTGCTATCGTCGGCGGCGTCGCCGGCCACATGGCGGGACACGGCAAGTTGGGCGCGGCGGCCGGCTGCGCTGTCGGCCATAACGAAGCGAATAAGAAGGATCCGAACAACGCGAACGCGCAGGATACTTCGAAGCAGAAGTGAAAAACGGCAACCGCTCCGGTGCCTCGCCCGAGGGCTTCAATCCTCCGGCGGGCGCTCCGGACAGGTGTCGCCGATCGAATTCAGGATGTCCCGGACTTCCGCGATCGCCTGATTGCCGGAAACGCCACGGGCGGATGCTGGCGGGCGAAAGACCCCCTCGGTTCTTTCGAGCTCAAAAATCGACGAAAAAATGGAGCCGAAATTCGTTAGCAGTGTCAGTGGGATTTGAGATCGAGTCGTTTTCAAAACGAAAACGAGTCGTTCTTAAACCGCAAATCGAGTCGTTTTCAAAGTGTCCGCACAGTCGATTTTGCAGCTGGCGATCCCGGCAGGCCTGGAACCTGTAATCAGACTGTTATGGCCGGCCAGCTCTAACCAGCGAGGTCAGGACAGTATTGGCCCCGCCGGTCCAAGCCTGCTTGCGGCACCATTCCAAACATCATGGCACCCAACAACGACTGCCGATTCGCGGTTGACGCTGACCTGCCCCTAAGAATTTCCTCCAGAAGGATTTAGAGTCCGCCCTGACGAAGGACGGACAGATGAAGCGGAAGCG